>NZ_MEIO01000048.1 GCF_002777745.1 Snodgrassella alvi | reverse complement strand
CGAAAAACTGAAAAAAGCCGGCGTACAAAATGCCGATGATTACCAAAGAAAATATAATGAGTGCAAAACAGATGCATGCAGACAGCAAGTTAAAAAAGACTACATAGAAGCCAGCGAACAGGCATCTAAAATCATACTTGACTTATATAGAAGCGGAGAATTAACAACTGAAGAATCAATGATATTGTTAACAAGCTATGCAAGCAAAATGATGCAAGGTGCAGGCGAAAGCCAAGATGGCTGGAGCACCCCCATATTCAACATGGATGCCCAGAAATGGACACCATCCGGAGTAATAGCCAATCCAGACTTCCAGCAAATAACACTATCCAATTTAGTGCAAAAAATGAGGCAGTCAGGCGCATCTGAGCAGCAGATAGCAATGCGGGTATTGCAGTATCAGATTGCAGGTCAGGCTATAGGGTCGTACTCTATGGCAGAGCAAGTAGATGCACTTTATAATTCTGGATTGAGTGTTAATACAGTAATAACTGCACTGACACTAAAACGAGGTAAGGCATTATCAGTAAATGAAATAAAAGCAATTACGACCAGATACAACCAAAACGCTGGAAGGTTAGTAACCCCGAATGGACAGGTAATAAAAAATACTGAGCACCAGAGTACAGCGAGTGAATCACGTGGGGCGACACAGAGCGGTGGAAAAGGTAAGGTATAAGGTGCGCATAAGACTGAACAGGTAGCTGGAAAAGGCACGACGAATACAACAAAACCGACAGTAACAGCTGAACTGGAGGTTAATGGTCATAAGTTTGTAGATACCAATCAAACAGCTAGACCTATAGATAAAGCAAATGCAAATGAATCAACTTTAATTTCTGATAAAATAAAATCAAAAGAGCAAAAATTGATGGATAAAGGTAAAACAAATAATCTACCGTTGCCAAATAGTAATATGTCTAATGCTCATGCCGAAATAGGTGCAATTCATCAAGCGCATAAAGCAGGAGTTGCTAAAGGAGCTGATTTGAAAATCACTGTAAAAGGAAAAGATGTATGTAATTATTGTCGCTCTGATATTGTTTCAGCGGCAAAGGCTGCCAATGCAAAATCAGTAACGATTCACGCGGTTGATGAAGTAACAAAGTTACCTAAAACTTACTATTGGGAGTCAGGTATGAAAAAACTAAGAGAGGTTAAAAAGAAATGATTAATTTTGAAATAGGCGGATACTATTTTAAAAATGGTGAAAGAATTCAACTTATTCCAATAGAGATGCCAACAATAACTGATCTAAATAATTATTTAGATATATTAAAAATTAATAATGGAAAATTAATATTAAGAAATGATTTAGAAGATGAATTTATGCCTTATGAAATGGTTCTTTATTCAGATAATCATGAAACTTTGATCCATATTTATATGATTTTATTTGCTACAGATATGGAAGATGGTGATATCGAAGTTAGAACGTTTAATGATGAATCAGGATCTAAAGAATTTATTCCCATGTTAGGTGAACCGTTTGCTATTGTATCTACCACCAAAAATTTTTCTTTGGTAATACAAGCATTTAAAGAGTTTTTAGAAACAGGAGATGTTAGCCGAGATTTATTGAGTTAATTTAATTCTCCCCACTTAAATAGTGGGGTTTTTATTTTGCTATTTGTAATTTTGTTATGATAGAGTTACAAAACAACTGCCCAAAGATCAGTCCCCCGAAGCCATAGACCCGAACCGTTTACCGGAAAATGTCAAAGCCAGCATCAGAGATTTATCGTCAGCAGTGGCCACCGTATCAGGCGGGCTAACCGGTGGTTCACTGATTGATGCGCAGATAGCGGGAGTGGTCGGGCAGAATGCGGTGGAGAATAACCAATTTGACTTAATCCAGCTAATATCGCCTGCTCATGCTGAAATAGGTGCAATTCATCAAGCGCATAAAGCAGGAGTTGCTAAAGGCGCTGATATGAGTATGACTGTAACTGGGAAAGCTGTATGTGGATATTGTCGAGGAGATATAGCCGCAGTTGCTGAAAAAGCTGGAGTAAAATCATTAACTATTTATGAACAAAAAACAGGAAAAACTTTATATTGGAAAACAGGTATGAGAACTTTACGGGAGCGTGAATAATTATGAAATTCTCTCTATCATGGATAATTAATGATGATGGTGGTAATACCCATTTAGTTGATCTTTCCACTATTGGATATTATCTAAAATTACTAAAGAATAATAGTGGCAGTATAACTTTAGATAGACTGGACAATGAAATTGGAGCTATTTCTTTACAGGTTTTAAGCGATAAAAATCAATACTTACTTACGCTAGGTGAAGATAATGGAAGTGAATATATCGTTCGTTCTTATTTTAATAAATTAGCAAAAGGTGAAATGATTGATATCTTAGGCGATAATTGGGATGCAAGGCATTTGACACATAATTATGATATTGTAATAAATGCTTTTAAATCTTTTTATATTACAGGTGATGTTAGCCGAGATTTATTAAGTTAATTTAATCTTCACTTTAAACTGTAGGTAAAATGGAATGGCTACGCTAATTCATACAGCTTTATAGAATCGAGAAGTATCTAAAACTTCATTCATAAGGTAAAGATAAGATTGACGAGCTACTTGCTAAAATACCTGAATGAGCAACCACCACCTTAATGCTCAAACCCACAGCCAGACCATCCTCCAATCAGACAAACTGAGCCTCAACAGCAAAGGCAACACCACCCTGATCGGAGCCCAGGCCAGCGCCAACCGCATCGACGCCAACATCGGCGGCAAACTGAGCATCATCAGCCCACAAGACAAAATAGACCAGAAAATCAGCCAGAGCGGAGCCAACATCCGCCTGCAAGGCGGCTTTGGCAGCGTATGGGAAGTATCCGGCGGCGTTAACAGCAGCAACGCCTCCGGCCACCTCAACGCCGTCAACCAACAGTCCGGCCTCTTTGCCGGCAAAGACGGCTACCACATCAAAGCCGATAGCATCGACCTGCAAGGCGGCGCCATCGGTTCCAGCGCAGCCAGAGAGCACAACCAGCTCACCACCAACAGCCTCACCTTCAAAGATATCGAAAACCACTCCAGCTTCAAAGCCAGCAACACCTCCATCAACGGCGGCTTCATGGGCAGCACCAGCGGTAATACCAGCTTTATCAGCGGCGGTGCCACCAACATCAGAGGAGCCCAGGTTATTGGCAAAGGGTCAGCATCGATGCAGCTGAACTGAACATCGAAAGCCTGCAAGACACCGCCAAATACAACAGCAAACAGCAGAACATCAGCGGCCAAGTGACCGTAGGCTATGGCGTATCCGGCACAGCCAACTACAGCAAGAGCAAAATCAAAGCCGATTACGCCGGTGTCACCGAACAGAGCGGTATCATTGCCGGTGACAATGGCTATCAGATCAAAGTCAAAGGCAATACCGACCTTAAAGGCGCCATCATCACCTCTACCGAGGCCGCCGAAGCGGCAGGTAAAAACCGGCTAAGCACTGGCAGCCTCACCAGCAGCGATATCAAAAACCACAGCGACTATAGTGGTAGCAGTATCGGCATAGGTGCCGGAGGTAGCATCAGCGGTTCCTCAATGGGGCAAAGCCAGCCAAGCCAGAACGATAGCATTAAACTGGCCAATCAGGGTCGTACTGGAGCCAGTAATACCGTAGGTTACGGTAGCGACAGTGGGCACGACAGCAGCACCACCCATCGGCATCAACACCAACATCATCATCACCGATGAAGCCGCTCAGCAGCAGAAAACCGGCAAAAGTGCCGCCGAAACCATCGCCGGCATTTACACCGACACGACCAGCGACAACTATGCCGATAAAGCCGGCTATCTGAGCAATAACTTTGACAAAGATAAAGTGCAGGAAGAGCTGGTTTTACAGCGCGAAGTGAGTCGGGAATTCAGCCAAAACATGCAGGCTATCTCAGCGATGATCAACAGCAAAAAAGATCAGCTGAAAGAAAAACTGAAACAAGAAAATCTTAGCCCGGAGCAGCGCGCAGTATGAAAAAGAACTGGCGCAATGGAATACCAGCGGGCTAATACTGAATGCTATCGGTGCAGGACTGGTCGCACCGACCAATAATATAGGGCGGCATTATCGCCGCCACAGCCATTCCAGCATATCGTATCAAATTGGGCAGTACTTCAAAGGCAAAGATGCGGAAGGCATACAGCACATTTGGTGGCTCATGATGCCGTAGTAGGAGCGGCAGTAGCCGCAGCAGGAGCGAAGGCAACGGCACCGGTTATATCGAAATGGCTATATGGAAAGGATGTAAAAGATTTAACCGCAGAAGAAAAAGCCACGGTATCAGCCATAGCGGGGCTAGCAGGTGCCGCGACCGGAGCGGTTGTTGGTGGCAGTATGGCGGATGTAGCTCAGGATAATCAGGCTGGGCGCATGGCGGTGGATAATAGTTTGGAAAATAATAACGGGACTAACTTTGGTACTACTTAGGAAAAACCAGAAAACAAAATAATAAGTTAGAATATATATTAGAAAAATCAATATGGTAAAGATGAAAAAAGTTGGTGAAAGATATTAAATCTGTAAGCTACCATTTAATAAAATGGTAGCTGGTTATTTGTATACGATAAATATAGATTGCAATTTGGTGTTTAATTTACCAGAAAACAGGGTAATGAGTATCGTATTACCGAAATAATAAATGAGGCTAATACCCAACGGCACTTTCTGAAGAAAAATGGACAGGCCTACATATTATGACGACTGAGGCGTGTTTGGTCACGTAACTATAAGTGGAGATAAGCCTAATATTGATTGAAAAATCGCTATTGGTTAATTAGTTTTGGCTTGTTGTAAGTTGTTGGGCTTTAGATCCTCAGGAATTAATCTAATTATTCAAATGATATATATTTTATTAAGAATTTTGTCTGTTGCTGTTTATATGATGATGCAGCTGCCTGTTTTTATTTGGCTGCCAGTTGCCACAGGGAGGTGATTTCGCGGTTACGGGCACTGGCAAGGGATTGGTGATGTTGGTGTGCTTTCGGGTGCTGGGGTTGGATATCGGTTTTGTGAATCAGTTTTAGTCCAGCGGTGTTTATCCATTGCTCTAATGCTTCTGCCGGGCGTAAACCCAGATGTTCGGCGATATCCGACATGATTAGCCATACTTGTCCATGCGGGGTAAGGTGATTTTTGGCGTGGGTAAGAAATGTTTGTAGCATTTGGTGTCCCGGGTCGTACAGTGCGGTTTCGATGTCGCTGCTTGGTTTGGCGGGTAGCCATGGCGGGTTACAGATGATGAGGTCTGCGCTGCCGCCGGGAAACAGGCTGGTGTGTTGAATATGAATTTGTTCGGTTAATCCTAAGCGCTGTATGTTGGCTTGGGCGCAGGCGATGGCACGTGTGCTGTTATCGGTGGCTGTGATATGGGGTATACCGCGCTGTGCCAGTATGGCTGCCAGTACGCCGCTGCCGGTACCGATGTCCCATGCAATGTGGCAGGGAGCTGGTAGTTTGGCCTGAGCAACGAGTTCGAGATATTCTCCGCGTACCGGGGAAAAAACGCCATATGGGACATGGATTTTTTGTCCATTTAAGGCAGGTATGGTAACTCCGGCTTTATGCCATTCATGGGCGCCAATGTAGCCGAGTAGCAAATGTAGGGGTAGGAGGAGGGTGTGCTGATTGGGGCTGCCGAAAACATCGCTAAGTGCGGCGGCAACATTGGGTGCTCGGCCGTTTCTGAGCTGGCCTTGTGGCTGGATTTCTACTAATAGTTGCTGGAACAGGCGGCTGTGCTGTGCTTGTTGCAGGCGATGTTTGTGAAAATCGGTATGGGTGCGGGCTTTGCTGTGGACGCGTTTTTTGATTGCAGCCAGTAGCTGTTTGCCCTGATGGTAATCGCCACGCCACAGTAGCGCTATGTTCTGACGCATAAGATGCAGAGCCTGTTCAGCATTGCTCTGGCTGATTACTTGTATATGATCAGGTGCCGGATGGCGGCTATCACCCCCCCAGATGGCATGCATGTTCTGGCTTTGTTCTGTCCAGTGAATGGTTTGGTTCATGTTTGTCTGTTATGTAAAAGGCTATTATAAGAGAATGAGGTGTTAAATGGGGTGTGTGGGTAGCGATGTAGCTATGCGCGCTTTGTGTGTATGTTTGCGGTTAAATAAAAAACTGCCTGAATTTCCATTGGATTCAGGCAGTTTCGTGGTTGATATGGTTGGTTAGCGATCATCCATAATGGCCAGCAGAATGTGTACCAGGCTGGTAAATATGTTGTATAGGGAGATGAAGAGGGTTAATGCGGCGCTGGTTGCGCTGTCTTCACCACCGGCGATAACGGTGCGGATTTGCCACATAATCATGAGTGAGCTAAAGATAACAAAACCGGCTGAAATGGTTAATGACAGGGCAGGTATTTGCAGGAACATGTTCAGTATCATGCCGATGATTAGGACAACTGCGCCTACGAGCAGGAACTGACCAATTCCGTTCATGTTAGATTTGGAATGGTGGGCTATGGTTGCCATGGTAAGAAATACGCCCGCTGTCATCATAGCTGCCATGCCGACAATCTGACTTCCAATGGGAGAGGCTAGCGCGAATTGTAAAAGCGGGGAGACAAAAAATCCGATACCGAAAGTGAACACCATGAGCAGGGCAATGCCTACATTGTTGTAACGGTTTTTTTCAATGGCAAAACTCAAGCCATAGGCGAATATAAGGAAAGCAACAACCGGCAGCCATGAGTTGCTGAACAGGGAGTAAAAGTTTACAGAAGCACCGGCATAGGCTCCGGCAGCACAAGGCAGGAATGATAGTCCGAGCAGGGCGTAGGCTTTGCGCAAGACAATTAGTTGTTGGTTTTCACTTACCTGTCCTAGTTGGGTAAAGTCGTAGTTGTTATGTGATTGCATAAAAAGGTTCTCTATAATTTTGTTAGTAAATAATTTCTTAAGTTGATTATATTGTAACAATTGTTGGCATAAATGCACAGCGAGGATGCATTGTTACGAAAAATATATTGATTTTAATTCTGATCTAAGCTGTATTGTTTATGATATTAGGCTGATTTGTTTGTTGTCAATAGTTCTGAGATATATGCTATGTGCGAGTTATTCGATATTGGCCAGTTTATGAGTTTGCAGGCTGAGCAACCATTTATTACTGTGCCGGTGCTGGTTGAGTTTACCAAGTGTCTGTAAGGTGGTGAGCATGTTGAATTGATTGTTTTGTTCACATGGGGAGAGGAAGTAGTGTCTGGCCTGAATATGCTGTTCGATTTTCAGGCAGAATGCGATGAATTCCGGGTGGTCTTCTACTACGATGCGTACTTCATCAGCCTGATTCTGTGCTGGGAATGGATAGTGCTGGCGGTAATGAAATTTGGGACTTAGGGCGATGTAGTCGATGTGCGGATCTACGATGCCCAGACCGTTGCTTTCTATGGCGAGATAGTAGTTTTCCTGTTTGAGCCTGTGTAAGAGTGATGGTAGTTTTTTATGGATGGTGGGTTCGCCGCCGGTAATGATGATGTTTTTGCTCTGATATTGGCGGACGGTATTAAGGATGTGTTGCAGGGACATGCTTTGATAGTGCATAAAGTCTGTATCGCACCAAGGGCATCTGAGGTTGCAGGCGGCCAGCCGGATGAAAATTGCAGGCATGCCGGTATTGTAGCCTTCACCCTGTAAGGATTCGAAGATTTCAACGATGTTAAACTGGGTCATGGTTTGGTATTCTGGTATTCGCAATAGGAGGTGGGTGTTTCCCATAGGGTAATTTTGGATACAGGCAGATGAGCAGTTAGCTGATTGAAAATAAAACGGCTTATACCTTCGGCTGTGGTGCGGCAAGGGAAGGCAAATACTTTACGCTGCATTTGCTGAAGCAGGGTGGCGATTCTGCATTCGTTGCTGTTGGTTTGGTCATACAAATAGGCGTGATCAAGCTGGCTGATGATGTGCTGGTTGATGATGGTTTTGATATCGGCGAAGTCCATTACCATTTCTTTGCTGGAACCTTGTGAGTGGAGCTGGTTGCTGACTTCGACAATCAGGCGATAGGTGTGACCGTGCAGGTTATGACATTTGCCTTGATGGCCATCAAGCATGTGGCAGGCATCAAATTGAAATTCTTTGGCGATTTTAAACATATTTCCTCGTCTTTACTGGCATGGAGGGAGAGTTGCAGGATAGATGAGGAATATCGCTGTATACGGCTGATACATGTATAGTAAGGCTCCTAGTTTTTTTGCGTGGGATGGATTCCGAACCACGTGGTTATTTAGCTGTTAATAACACATTGTGCAGTTTAATGGTATTTACTCTGCTTAAGTGGATATTTTAATGGAATCTGCTGGTTTCTAACAGGGGGCAGGCTTGGTCTGTGCGTTTGATTTAGTGCCGTCCTGAACGCCAGATTGACCAGATTACCCACAGGCTGTTGCTGAATGCCAGCAGATAGCCAATCAGTCCGAAAAACGACAGGCCAAATACTTTCGGGCCGGCGTTGATGTTCATGACTATGGAGGAACCAATGATAAGTGCCGCGGTGACGATGCCCATGGTCAGGCGATTGGCAACTTTATCCAGTTGGTTGTTGAATTTGTCGATGTGCTGAATGTTGAGGCTGACGGGCAGTTGACCGTGCTGGATGCGTTTGTTCAGGTGTAACAGGTTTTGTGGCAAGGTGTTTATTATCTGGGATAACAGATGCATCTGCATTTTGCTGTGGCGCCAGAATGTATGTGTGTTAAAGCGGTTACGCAGTACGTTTTGAACGGTGCTTTGGGCATGACTTAATAGTTCAAAGTCTCCATCTATCTGTTTGATGACGCCGTCCAGTGTAATCAGGCATTTAAACAGGATAACAAGGTCGGCTGGCAGGGTGAGGCCGTGCTCACGGATAATATGGGTGATATCATTGATAATCTTGCTGATACGCAGTTCGCTACTGTTGAGGTGTTCGTAGTTGAGCAGCATTTCCAATACATCGCTGCCGAGCTGGTCTTCGTTGATGGTTTCTCCCTGTGCCCAGTTGGACAGGACATATTGTAGGGCAAATTGGTCGCGTTCGATTAGGGCGTGTATCAGGGTGATGAGTTCTTGATGACGCTGCTGGCTAAGCTGGCCGACCAGTCCAAAGTCAATCAGGGTGATGCGACCATCATTTCGTACTAATATGTTACCCGGATGTGGATCAGCATGAAACAGACCATGTTGTAATATCATGTCGAGTATGATGTCGACCAGTGTGGCGGCGAGGTTATGCCGCTGTTGTTTGTTCCAGCTGCTGAGGATAAGATTTTTAAGTAAAGTATCGTCAATATATTCTTGTACCAGTATTTGACGGTTAGAATACGCCGCATAAGTTTGGGGTATATGGATTTGCTGCTGGAGGTTGTAAAGGCGGGAAAAATGTTGCATATTGCGACGTTCAGCAGACAGATCGGTTTCTTTTTCCAGTGAACGGGCAAAGTATTGCACCATTTGTACTGGGTAGTAACGTCTGGATTCGGGTATTTCTGATTCGAGTAGCTGTGCTATGTGGTTGAGAATACGCAGGTCTGCCCTAACAGTTGATTCAATACCCGGCCGCTTGACTTTAATGGCAACCTGTTCGCCAGTGGTAAGTGTGGCGCGGTGAACCTGTGCTATGGATGCGCTGCCAACAGGTTGTGCCTCTATGTAGCTGAAGATGCTGTCCAGTGGCTGGCTGAGCTGAGCCTGAATGATGTTTCTAATGTCTTGGATGGGAAGAGGGTGTATGTTGTTTTGCAAATGGGCAAATTCTTCTGTCCATTCTTCTCCGAAGACATCTACGCGGGTTGCCAGAATTTGTCCTAATTTGATGAATGTTGGTCCCAGCTCTTCAAAGGCGAGCCGGAGTCGCCGCGGTGTACTTAGATAGCGCTGGTGCTGATCTGATGGGTCGGAATGTTTATACCAGCGCCTCGGTAATTTGATACGAACAAGAAATTCGCCAAGGCCATGTTTGGCCAGAATAGTGAGAATTTCGCGCATACGCGCCCAATCGCTGATGCGAGATGAATTGGGTGAAAACATATGATGATCTCCCAGACAATGGCTGTTTACAGGATAGCAGAATTGTGTGATGAATAGATGGAATAATGTGGGCATGAAGTGGATAAAAGCATTAATGAAAGCGGCAACGGTGTGTTTGTGTGCCAATTTCATTTTGATTACACCAGTAATGGCGGCGCCTGAGGGGCTTGATAATGCCGCACTGGAACAATTGATTCGTGACCGAACCTCTACACCGGCCGTGCGTACAGGTGATGATGCCAGTGACCTGATTATGAATGCGATGGGTTTGCTGGGTGTGGCTTATCATTTTGGTGGAAATTCACCTACCAGCGGGTTGGATTGTAGTGGCTTTATGCAATATATTTTCCGGCGCAGTATGGGTATTACGTTGCCGCGTAGTTCCCGTCAGATGGCTACGGTAGGTGAGGCAGTCAGCCGGAATGGTTTACTCCCGGGTGATCTGGTGTTTTTTAGCCCCGGTGGTCGTGGAATTTCGCATGTGGGTATGTATATTGGTAATGGCAGAATGATTCATGCGCCACGTACAGGCAAGAATATTGAGATTACTAGTATTGAACAGGGTTACTGGGCACGAGCCTTTGTAACGGCACGCAGGGTGAAACATTGATGAAGTCTTTACCTCCGATGCCTAGATGGGTGGATGATGCGGGTAATGTGGTCTCTTGCACTGAGAAAATTAAGGTGATGCAACAGAATATGCAGGAGATTTACGAGCTGGCACAGGAAGCCTTTGAAGACGGGTTGCTGATGGGATGTCAGGAAGAGCAGTTGCGTGCTTATTTGGCTGAGCTGATGGCAGCGCTGGAAAATCCTTATCAATAATATGTATGGGGATAAGGGTTTGGGTAATTTCTGAGCTGTAGCGGGGTATAAGTGCTGTAGTGTTGATATTGCAGCTGACTTTCTCTGTGCAGGTTTTTTGTTGTCTATAATCGGTAGTTTGCACAAGTTTTGGCTGAACTCTCGGGCAGTAGATGTATGGATATGAATTTCTGCATCACTTATCTGTTTCTGATGTAATAAGCAACTGCGCCCATCTTTTTTGATGGGCGCAGTTGCTTGCAGTAAATGGTGCTTGTTTAAAACAGATTATCTAATGGTTTGCCACTAGTAGTGCTATTGGCTGCTCGTTTTGGTTTTGTTGCTGGCTCTGGAGTGGCAGGGGTGTCCGGATTACTGTCTTTACTGGTGCCTGTCGGTTCATCAATTGGTGCCAGCGGCTGTATTTCCTGTACTTCTACTGTTTCTGCTGTTGCTCTTGGTTGGGTGTTTTCTTTGCCAGAGGTAACAGCAGTAGCTGCTGGCGCTGAGGCAGCGCTTATGTCTTCGCTGTTATCAGTAGCGGTGATGGCTGGATTGGGAATAAATACAGGTGACTGGGTGCTATTGTTGGATCCGGGAGCGCCGTTTGGTGTTAGTATTTCGAAGCTGGTCTGTGAGGCATAGTTGATCGTCTCAGGTGTGGTATTTAGAACTTGCCAAGCGTGAAAGACAAACCAGACAACAAAAATGGCCAGAATGAAAAGTAGGCTTAGCAGAATTTTGCTGAAAGTACTCAGACCAGTTTTGACCGCGCTTTTTTTGTTTTTCGTTTCGGGTGCGGTGGATTTGGTGCTCATAATTTGGTAATCCTTCAGGGATATAGTCTTGTATAAGAAGATTATTATACGCAGATTTTAGTTTACGCTAATCAGTTGCTAGCTGTGTGTTGCTGCAACAGTCTAATGCACTTGGTTTTGTCGCAACACAATGTTTGGGTATCAGGGATTTACCGTTGTAGGATTTGGAGCGTTTTCAAAAGTCTGGTACAGGGTAACTACTTTCTGCACACCTGATGTGGTACTGATGGCCGTTGTAGCTGCCTGTTGTTCTTCTGGTGTCAGGATGCCCATTACGTAAGTTACGCCATTAAAGGTAACTACTTTGACATGTTTTGGAAATACGCCTTTGATGTTCAGCAGATTGGAGCGGATTTTTGAAGTAATCCATGTATCATCGGTAACATGATTCAATTTGCGATTTTGGCTGGCTACATCAATATAGTTATATACTTTCTGTGCTGCTGGCTGTGCACGCGCTACGCGTTCTACCAGATTTTTATCGTTTTCACTGGCTACCAGACCAAGCAGCAGGATTTGCCGATTGTAGCTGATGACTGATAATGTAGGCTGAAAGTTGTTTTTTTGTGCCTGACTGTTGAGATAGGAGATGGCGCCGTCGTGAATGCGTACTTCCATTATTTTGTCATCGGTTTGTGCACCTGTGGTGCGCCGGTCGATGGCTGAAAGAGTGCCAACAGTGGCGCCGCCAACTAAAACGGCAGGGCATCCGGTCAGGGTGGTAATGAGAGACATCCCCAGTGCTAGAACAGTCAAGTATTTTTTCATGAGATACACCTGTAAATGGAGTTGTTGCTGGTTATAAACCACCCAGCAATAATTGGTCAATCTGTGCGCACAAGGCGTGAATGGTTACTTGATGAGCTTCCAGTACGCGCAAGGGATGGTCGCCGGGTACATTTAACCAGAGGTCGTCATCGCGTAACACTCCAGCTACTTCACCGCCGCTTCCGCCGGTGATCGCCAGTACGCGCATATCACGTTCGTGTGCTGTTTTAATTGCATTAACAAGATTGATACTCTGGCCATCTGCTGACAGGACACAAAGCATATCATGTTGTTTACCCAGTGCATGAATCTGTTTGGTAAACAGGTCGTTGGGTTCGATGCTGGTTAATGCACTGAGTACGGAGGGGTTATTGCATAGAGATAATGCAGCCAGTGCCATGCGTTCCTGTTGCAGCCGCGTAACCATGTAGGCAGCCAGTGTATTGGCCAGAGATGCATAGGCACCATTGCCGGCAATAAGCAGTTTGCCATCACTCATCAAGGCCATCAGGATTCCCTGAGCAACTTCGGTAATTGGTTCTGCCAGTAAATCTGCGCATTCATTCAGAAGCTGGGCGCTATCGGTAAAGTGTTGATGAACGGAGATGGATTCTGTCATATAAATTAATGTGTTAATTAATGCGGGTGCAGGCAATGTGTTTTGTGTTCTGGGTCATATTATACAGTACTGAAATAGTATGCCGAGTTTCAGCCAGTTCGACTGCCGAGGCAATCTAGTCTGTGTATGGGCACCAGCTGTTATGCATTAATACTGGAACGTAACTACATCGTGGTATAGTAATAACTTTAGGCTGTCTGCTGCTAAGTGGTCAACTTGAAGCCTTATTTATATTGAACCAGATTACGGATTGATGAATGCAAGCCCATTACCAGAAAGCTGTTACCAGCATTGTACCGCAAACCCTTTATGTAGTGGCTACTCCGATAGGTAATCTGGCCGATTTGAGTTTTCGTGCTCTGGCAATATTGTCTCGAGCTGATCTGATTTGTGCGGAAGATACGCGAGTGACGCAGCAGTTACTACGTGCTTATGGTGTTTCAGCACGGTTGATCAGTGTGCGTGAACAGAATGAGCAAAGTATGGCGGAGCGGATCATTGCTGCTCTGGCGGCCGGACAGGTAGTGGCACAGGTTTCTGACGCCGGTACGCCGGCTGTTTGTGATCCCGGTGCACGGCTGGTAACGCGGGTACGCGAAGCTGGTTATCAGGTATTGCCGGTAGCGGGTTCGAGTGCTGTGATGACAGCTTTGAGTGTGGCTGGGGTAACGCAGTCAGATTTTTACTTTGCTGGTTTTTTGCCGGCTAAAAGTGGTGAACGGCAGCAGCGCCTACAGGATTGGCGGGAGGTATCCTATCCTGTGGTGATGTTTGAAACGCCACACCGGATTATTGATACGCTGGCGCAAATGGCCTTGTTGTATCCTCAGCGCAACCTGATGCTGGCACGTGAAATCAGTAAAACCCATGAAACGTATTTGTGTGGAACGGTAGCGGAGATTCAGAAAATTCTGCATGAAGATGCTAACCAGAAACGTGGTGAAATGGTATTGGTGCTGCATCCGGCGCAGGTAGAAAAGAATGTTGATTTATCAGCTGAGGCTATTCGTGTAATGCAGATTCTGGCACAGGAACTGCCAACCAAGCAGGCAGCTATGCTGGCGGCGCAGATTAGCGGCGAAAACAAGAAGGCTTTATATGACTGGGCAATTGCAGCTAAAAAATTATCACAATAAACACTTTTATGAGGACGTGTTAAAATAATTTATGCTTGATGCTATTTTACACAATGCTGAGCATTGTTTATGATACTGTCTGCATTGGCTTTTGCCGCCGCTGTTGCGCTGGCTCCCCCTGTATATTGCAATGATCTAAGGTAAACCGTTATGTTGAAAAAAAACGTGATTCGTTCCGGCTGGTGTTTGCTAGTATTGGCATTGAGTGCTTGTACTCTTTTCAAACAACCGGCAGCACCGACAGAAACGGGCAGCAGCGAAGCCGGTACTGCCGCTACCACTGCCGATAATCCATATGGTGCCGCTCCTCCCTATACTCCACCGGCAAATTCTGCTCCAGCCTATACACCTAATACAGGTACATCTACTGGTTATGTAGGCAATTATTCACCGGTGGATATTAATGCCGCTACGCATACGGTAGAGCGTGGTGATACGGTATTTAATATTTCAAAACGTTATCAGATTACTCAGGATAATCTGCGTTCATGGAATAATATAGTTGATAACAATATTAAGCTGGGACAGGTGTTACGGGTAAAACCAGCTGGTTATGTGGCGCCATCTGGCAGCAGAAATACGACAAAGACCGTGACTGCTCCGGTAAATACACCTAATGCAACCACAACTACCAGCACTACTACGACAACTACGCCATCCAGTTCTACTACGGTATCGACCAGTAAAACTGTCAGCACTGGCGGTGTGCGCAGTGTGAGCGGTATTGAATGGCAGCGTCCGACTGCTGGCAGTATTCTGCAAAGCTATGGTGGCAGTAGTAAAGGTATTGATTATGGTGGCAGTGCCGGCCAGTCTGTAGTGGCTGCGGCCTCAGGCAAGGTTGTATATGCCGGTAATGGTTTGCGTGGTTATGGTAATCTGATTATTGTGCAGCATAATCAGACTTATCTGACAGCTTATGGTAATAACCAGAGTATTCTGGTAAAGGAAGGTCAGCAGGTAAAACGTGGCCAGCAGATTGCTACAATGGGTAATACTGATGCAAAACGTACACAATTGCATTTCGAGTTACGTGAGAATGGCCAGCCACAAGATCCGAGCCGTTTCCTGCCAATGTAAGGCACGAAACTGGTAACTGATTCTGTTTGTCGTAAAAGGTGCCTTGCCCACTGAATACTGAATTCAAGGGCGGGTGCTGTTTTATCTTACACCTGTTTATTTTGCTGAGATGATGCAATAAACAGGTGTATTTTTATACCATGAATTGCTGGCTGGACAGTGGCAGGAATGAAATTTTGAATAATTAATGGGTAAATTGTTGCAGAGATTGCACTTTGGCAAAAGAAGTGAGTGCAGTCAGAAAGCTGTTTTGTACGTCTGGTGCCTGGGTAATTGTACCGTTGAATTCTAAGCTGCGTGTGGCACATGCATCTGCAATGAGAATGGGTTGATAACCGAGTTCGGCCGCACAGCGGGTGGTGGAATCAACGCACATATGTGTCATCATGCCGCAGATAACCAATTGTTCGATACTTTGTTGCTTAATCTGTTGATGTAGGTTTGTTTGCCAGAAGCTGTTAGGGTGGCTTTTGGGAATGATAAATTCAGTATGGCTGGCTATGGGTAATAATTGTGGATGTAATGCTACACCATGGCTTTCAGGCAGGAAAAAAGTGGCTCCTTTTTTTGTATTGAAATGCTGGATATAGAAAACGGGTAGTTGGTTTAAGCGAAAATGTTGACGTAGTTTTAATATTTTTTCTAATGTCTGTTGTGGCTTATACAGCTCCATTTTACCTTGTTCAAAGTAGTCGTTTTGTACATCAATAATAATAAGTGCTTGTTTCATTTTTTTGTTTCTTGGTGATTTTTGATGGTTTTATTATGTGCTGCTAGAGCACCTGACGAAATAGGCTGATGAAAATGGTTAGCGCGATTTGTTTTCAGGATGAAAGTATGGATAAAAAAGATCGGGCAATTGTGGATTTGTTGAAAATGAACAGCCGGATGTCATGGCAAGAGATAGGTAAGAAGGTATTTCTGAGCGGACAGGCGGTAGGTTTGAGAGTGCAGAATCTGCTTGATAGTGGGATGATTGAGCGTTTCACTCTGGTTGAACACTGTCCGTCTGAGCAGTTTATTACGATTTACATGAATAATAGTCGGTTTGCTGAATTGGAGCAGTTGGTAGGTACATTTGCAGCGGTACAGGCTATCTATAAGATTACTGGCGATGGCTGTTATTTTATCCACGCAAATTTTGCTGCGCAGGAGCTGGAAAGGTTTTTGCAGCAGGTTGCGCTTTATGCTCGTTATAAGGTGAGTCATAAGCTGCGCAGACTGCTTTAGGCTGATAATATTAATGCTGGTTTATTATTTATGGCAGGCTGCCAGTATGCTGCTTTCTGTCAGGCAATGGTTATGGGCAAAATGCAAGCTGTTTTGTACTAGTCCCTTATCTTCTTCACATTGGGTTTCGGTCTCAATAATCAACATCTGTTCAGGGCGGCCGGCGTGCAGGCTCATGCGCATTTGTGCCTGAGTAAAAGGTAGATTATGTTTTTGCGCAAAACTGCGGGCACGGCTATTGGCTGTTTTCAACATTGGAATCAGGGTAATGTCGAGATGGAAAATCCTCACGCCCATTACCAGAATGCGTGCGGCAAACCAATCTGCTTCTTCACTAATGATATCTGGAGTAGGCTGGTTAAAGCCAAGTCGTTGTGCGGCAATTAACATTGCTACCAGGCGCAACTGTGGAATAAGTGCTTCGCTGAGCATAAATGTTGTCTGAAACTGTGGCTGTAGCCGGCACAGGTCGCTGCGGTGCTGGTTCCCATCAACAATCATGTACCAGCGCTGAAGTTGTGGTATCGGCGATGCAGATTGTTGTAACTGTATTGATGGTGAAGCGGACATTTTATTCTCCAGTAGCTGTTGATTCATTTTTAATGCCTTTTTTGTTTGAGGCGTTTATGGCAATAAAAAACCGCCTCGGATTGGCCGGGCGGTTCACTTTTTATTTTGCTGACAGGTTTTAAATAAACGCAAAAAAGCACCGCACCGAGGTGTGGTACCAATAATAAGCAAAAGAGAAAGTGATTGTGTTTTTCATTTCTAAACCTTAAAACATTTTGTTCGTAGTGTCAAGAATTATTTTCTTCGCCCCAGCGCGGAATTAGCTGATGCGGAATCCGTAATTGATCCAGAATGCGGGCTACCACGAAATCCACCATGTCTTCAATGCTTTTGGGGTGCTGATAGAAAGCTGATACGGGTGGCAGGATGCATACGCCTAAACGAGCTAGTTTGAGCATGTTTTCTAGATGAATTGCTGATAATGGTGTTTCACGCGGTACTATAATCAGCGGCCGGTTTTCTTTAATAGAAACATCGGCAGCGCGTTCAAGCAGATGGTCTGAAGTACCGGCGGCAATAGCCGCTACACAACCCATGCTGGCGGGACAGATAATCATTGCATCGGCAGGATTGGATCCGGAGGCGGGAGGAGCAAACCATTCATCGCGTCCAAACACGGTAAGCATGGATGGGTCGACTGCGTATTCTGCACATAATGCTGCGTTACATTGTTTGGCATTGGTGGGTAAATGCCAGTTGATTTCTTGCTGAGCGACTATCTGGGCTGCTTGTGAATACAGTAACCATACTCTGATATTGGCCTGTAATAAGCAGGCCAGAAGCCGTTTGGCGTAGGGCATGCCCGAGGCTCCGGTTAAAGCCAGAGTAACGGTTTTGACGGGATTGGTGGTAGAAAAAATCATGATAAAACTAGTGTGTGTCTGAATATGCCTGTTATTATAGCGATTTTGTTTTCGATATAACATTTGGCATACAGCCGTTTTTATTCAGTTGAAAACAATTATCAGCCAAGCGGCACAGTATTATCCTGAAATTAATATAAATTTATTTAGTTCAGACAGCCAGTAATAACTTGTCGGCACAAAATATCGTTTGTCTGAATGATTAGAACCTAAATATAGATTATGGAAATGTAAGTATGTTGTGGAAAAAAATATTGTGGTGGCCATGCCTGTGCGCAAGTCTGCTGGTGGGGTGTGCTCATCAGGTAACTCCTGCTGTTTCTGTTTCTGAAGAGCGTGAATGTGATTCACAGGCAATAGCAAGAGTTCTATTGCAGTCTAGTCAGTCTTCTAACGCAAATAGTTTCCGTTGTGTGGTCGTGGCGAGAGATGTACCGGTGCTGAAACCTGAACGTACAGCACTACCTGATGCCAGTCTGAGTATTAACCGGCCGGCAATTGAGGTGAGTAAGTGCTTGCACGATAAATTACAGTCCCGCTTTAATTTGCCACGGGAGTTTTACAAAATCAGCTCTTATCCTAATGGCAGCCAGACTCTGGCACTGGTGAATCCGTTTACGCAGATAGAAGGCTTGCAGATAGATGTGCTTAAAGCTGGTATGGCGAGAAGCATGGTAAATGTTTATTCTAATGGTACGACTTTATCGCAGGCATGGAAGAAGTTTCCTGAGCTGTGCCAGTAGGTGCATTATGTCTTTTATGTAGCTGCAATAAATGGCAAGCCCACTGCTTCTGAGGGGCTTGCTGTAAATCTGATATTAGTCAGAGCAGTTATTTACCTGCCTTCAGATTCTGCCATAAGCGCAATTCATATTTCAGTGTTTCGGATTTGGCTGGTAGAACCAGATAGCTGTTGGCCAGAACTTCATCTGATGGGAAAATACTGTTGTCTTCACGGTATTCTTTTTTCATCAGCTCTTTTGCCGGCAGGCTGGATGGCGCATAGGAAACATAATTGGCGTTTCTGGCTGCAATCTGTGGTTCCAGTATCCAGTTCAGGTAGCGATAGGCATTTTTGAGATTGGCTGCATCTTTGGGAATGGTGAGTGTATCTACCCACAGGGAAACGCCCTGAGTAGGCACCAGTACTAAAATATCTTTCTTGCCGGTTGCTTCTAGCCGGCGGCGTTTGGCAATATTTAAATCACCACCAAAGCCGATGGCCACGCAGACATCGCCACGTGCTAGATCATCGATATAGCCGGAAGAAGAGTAGCGCAATACATTGCTGCGATTGGCTTTGATGATATTAGCAGCTATGTCGATATCATCTTTGTTCTGAGTGTTGGGGTCTTTGCCGGCATAGTGCAGTGCAAGTGGAATCATTTCTACTGGACTGTCCATATAGCTGATACCACAATTTTTCAGTTTGTCGGTGTATTCTGGGTTGAAGACTAAATCCCAACTGTTCTGCGGCATCTGGGTGTCACCGAGAGCAGCATTGACTTTCTCGATGTTGATTGCAATGGTATTCATGCCCCAATAGTTGGGTACGGCATACTGATTGCCGGGATCGACGTCTTTCAATAAATCGAGTAATTTCGGGTTAATGTATTTCCAGTTTGGCAACTGGTCTTTGTCCAGTGGCTGATAAGCTCCGGCCTTAATCTGGCGGCCAACGAAAGAGTTGGATGGTCCGACAATATCATAACCAGATTGTCCAGTAAGAATTTTACTTTCCAGCGTTTCATCACTGTCATAAAAGTTGTAGGTGACTTTGATGCCGTATTTCTTTTCAAATTCACTAATAGTTTTTGGGTCGACATAATCTGACCAATTATATATTTTTAATGTTTTGCTATCGCTTAAAGTACCGGCATTGTTGGCTATCGCAGCAGAAGCTGGTTGTTGTGGATTGCTGTTATCATGTGAACCGCTGCATGCGGTCAAAATACATAAAATCAAACCGGATAAACTCAGGCAGGCTGTGTTTTTCATGTTTGTCCTTTTCAAAGATGCACCAATTACAGGCTAACATAGTTACGTGTTATTACCGTCTTTGTAACTTCATTCTGTTTGCTTTAAGGCTAACTATACCGTATTAAAGCAGTATTGTTGTTGGAATTGTCATTTTGGCATGGAATTTAGGCTATTCAGGTAGGCTTATGCGTAAAACTGCGGTAAGATAAGCAGATGATTTTAACAAGGGTGATGGTTGAGATGGATTAATCAGCGTCCTGTTTTTAATATCCATATTCAGGCAGTCTGTGTTTATGCAGACTGCCTGAATACGATTAATTGCCCGTCTAATTGAAACTACCATGAAAACAGCAGAATTACGTTCTAAATTTCTTCAATTTTTTGCAAGTAAGGGCCATCAGATTGTGCCTTCTTCTTCGCTGGTGCCACCACAGGATGATAAAACCCTGTTGTTTACCAATGCGGGTATGAATCAGTTTAAAGATGTGTTTCTGGGGTTTGACAAGCGTCCGTACAGCCGCGCGACAACCGCGCAGAAATGTGTACGCGCTGGCGGTAAACACAATGATTTGGAAAATGTAGGTTATACCGCGCGCCACCATACCTTTTTTGAAATGCTGGGCAATTTCAGCTTTGGTGATTATTTTAAGCGGGATGCTCTGCATTTTGCTTGGGAATTTCTCACCAGCAAGGACTGGCTGAATCTGCCGCAGGAAAAATTACTGGCGACAGTATATGCTGATGACGATGAAGCTTATGATATCTGGTTAAATGAAATTGGTCTGCCACCAGAAAAAATTATCCGCATTGGTGACAACAAAGGCGCACGTTACGCTTCGGATAATTTCTGGCAGATGGGTGATACCGGTCCTTGTGGTCCCTGTTCGGAAATCTTTTATGATCATGGTGAGGATATCGCGGGAGGCCCTCCGGGCAGTGCGGAGGAGGATGGCGATCGTTTCATTGAAATCTGGAACTGTGTATTCATGCAGTATAACCGTGATGAGAACGGCAATATGAATCCGCTGCCCAAACCTTCGGTTGATACTGGTATGGGGTTAGAACGAGTATCAGCAGTATTGCAGCATGTACACAGCAATTATGAAATCGATCTGTTTGTGCATTTGCTTCATGCGGTGGCACGGGTGGTAGGCATACCGTATAGTCAGGATATACCAAGCCTGAAAGTGATTGCTGACCATATTCGTTCCTGTGCCTTTTTAATTGCCGATGGTGTATTGCCAAGTAATGAAGGTCGTGGTTATGTATTGCGGCGTATTATTCGTCGCGCCGTACGTCATGGCTATAAATTGGGCTGTAAACAGGCGTTTTTCCATTTGCTGGTAGCTGATCTGGTGCAGGAAATGGGCACAGCCTATCCTGAGCTGGTTGAAAAACAGGCGCAAATCAGTGATGTTCTGAAACAGGAAGAGAGCCGCTTTGCACAGACGCTGGAAACAGGGATGGCTCTGCTGGAAAATGCCTTGCAGGACGGTGGCCAGACACTGGCTGGTGAGGTGATTTTCAAGCTGTATGATACTTATGGTTTTCCATATGATTTAACAGCCGATATCGCACGTGAACGCAATATCAATCTTGATGAGGCTGGTTTCGAGCGTGAAATGGCGGCACAACGCGCTCGTGCGCGCGCTGCACAGAATTTCAAAGCTAATACGCAGTTGGCCTATGAAGGCGCTGATACAGAGTTTACCGGCTATCAGCAACGACAGAATGAAAGTAGGATTCTGGCTTTGTATAAAGACGGTGAGGCAGTTGAGCAGCTAAATGCTGGTGAAACTGGTACAGTAGTGATTGACTTCACCCCGTTTTATGCAGAATCCGGTGGTCAGACTGGTGATACAGGCTATATTTTCGCTGGTGAAAATCGTTTTCAGGTGGATGATACCCAGAAAATCAAGGCTAAGGTATTTGGTCAGTTTGGGCAGATGCTGTCTGGCAGCCTGAAAGTGGGTGGTGTGGTTACCGCGCAGGTGGATAGTGCGCTGCGGGAAGCCAGTATGCGTAACCACAGTGCTACTCATCTGATGCATCGTGCCTTGCGTGAGGTGTTGGGTACACATGTTGAGCAGAAGGGTTCACTGGTGAATGCTGAACGTACCCGCTTTGACTTTTCGCATTCTCAGCCGGTAAGTGCAGCACAACTGGCTGAAGTAGAACGCCGTGTGAATCAGGCAGTTGTGGCCAATGTGGTCGTATGTGCGCAAAATATGAGCTTTGATGACGCTATTGCAGCCGGTGCGATGGCGCTGTTTGGGGAAAAATACGGTGATGAAGTACGTGTGCTGAGTATGGGTGAGTTTTCTACCGAGCTGTGTGGCGGCACGCATGTTGCGCGTACGGGTGATATAGGGCTTTTCAAGATTATATCGGAAAGTGGTATTGCAGCAGGCGTACGCCGTATTGAAGCGGTAACCGGATTAAATGCCTTGCAGTATGTGCAACAGCAGGAAGAATTGCTCAAAGCAGCCGTGGTTGAAGTAAAAGCGCAGACAGCCGAGGACCTGCTGCCCAAGTTACAGGCCATGCATAACCAGAGTAAACAGTTGGAAAAAGCACTAAGCGAAGCTAGAAGCGAGTTGGCCAGACAGGCTGGTACGGCGTTACTGGCTCAGGCGCAAGCTGTGGGTACGGCACGGCTTGTACTTAGCCAGATTGATGCCGATAGTGGTGCCTTGCGTGATATAGCTACCGATTTAACTGCTCAGGGTGATAATATTGTGGTGTTACTGGCAGCCGTAAATGACGGTAAAATTGCCATTACTGCTGGAGTATCCAAGGCACTTAGCAAAACAGTCAAGGCTGGTGAGCTGGTTAATTATGTTGCCAGTCAGGTTGGTGGTAAGGGAGGTGGTCGTCCTGATCTGGCGCAGGCAGGTGGGCAGAATATAGCCGCGCTGGGATCGGCTTTGGCCAGTGTCTCAGATTGGTTGGCAGCTAAAGCAGTGTAAAGTTTTTTGCAGATGAAAATAGCAGGCGGTTTATGGGTGGTGAATAACATAAACCGCTTTTTTGCTTATTAATAGGAGAATCAAAATGCAGAAGTATGTAAAAGCTTGTGTAACTGCATGGATGTTGATGTTTTCAGTATATACGTTTGCTGTAGCACAGGAACAACTGGCACAACAGCAATTACAACAGAACGTAGATGCAGTACTGTCGGTGGTACGTGACAAAAGTCTGAATGAGCAGCAGCGAATCAGTCAGGTTGAACGCTATGCAGACCAGTATCTGGATTATGAACGCATCTCCGCTTTAGCAGTAGGTTTACCGTGGCGGCAATTTACGGCGCAGCAGAGGCAGGATTTCAGTGCGGCGTTTAAAAGTATGATTGTGCGCATTTATGCACATTCGGCATTAATGGGCGCCAGTAATGCTACGGTAAAGGTATTACCGAAAGTAGTGAATCAGGGAAATAATAAGCTGGAAACATTTACTGAGGTTGTTAGTGCCAATGATAAGCATTATATTGTTGGTTACCAAATGTATTATTCTAATGGTGTTTTCAAGATTTACAATTTTCGTGTGAATGGTACCAGTCTGGTAACGGTATATCGTAATCAATTTGATCAGTTAATTCAGCAGCAGGGGATTGATGCCACGATTGCTCAGTTGCGTGATAAGGGGCTGGGAAAAGTTCAGACCAAGAAATAGTATTGCTGTTGTCTGAAAAAATGGTGATGGATTTAAATCCATCACCATTTTTTTATATCTGTCGGTTTTTGATTTTGCCGTAAATAAATAAAATAATACAGGCAAAAACAATTGAAGCTATCAAACCGGCTTTCTCGCCCGCATGATACCAGCCAAATGCCTGTCCTACATAACCAGCGAGTAATGAACCACCAATACCCAGAAGAGTGGTCACAATTAAACCTAATTGCTGTCTGCCGGGGTAAACCAGTTTGGCAATCAGACCGATAATAAAGCCAACTATAATTGTCCACAGTAAACCCATGTTATACTCCTGAAAAATAAGGAATCCTTATCTTAATCCTGTGACAATGATAGAAGTACGGCGCTGAGGTAAAATCATTATTAGCTAGTGATTTTTTAAATAAATTTTTGTAATCAAAATGTTATATTTACTTTCTGCCAGATGAAAAGTATATAAGCGGATAGCTTTTGTTATTGAATCAATTGTCTGAGATGTTAACTTAATTGAATTATATTAAGTCAATTCATTACACTCATCCATAATCCAAAGATAATCTATCACGAGGATACAGATAGAAGATTGCACATAAACAATTTATGGTTTTTTCCAGAATTGAAACCATTTTTTAATTTTATAATTATCTGTATTAATATTCAAAATGGTCTTGTTTGTTAATTTGAAATAAGTCAGACAATTATTTAATCGATATAATATTGCGTTATCTTTCTGTTCATCAACATTTTGTTTGGCAATAGCCTGATAGTATTTAAGCAATCTACTGTCAACGATACCTTCTAATGCTACTAATGTGTTATAGATTACTTGCCGATCTGTATCAGTAAGCCCAGAAATGAAATAGTTTATTAGGTTTTTTTTAGTTTTATTGTTCAGGGAATCTAAAGCAGAAAAAGCGATTGCACGCATTTCACGGTCTGCATGTGCAGTAAATGGCAGGATTATTTGACAATAATTGGTTTTACTTTCTTTCAGTATATGTACAAAGCATCTGAAAGCTTCAGCATCCTTAAATTGAGGGACAGAGGTATGTAATATTTCTATCCACTCACTGATTTTTTTCTTACCATACCAGTACAGCAGTTTAATAACAAATTCTGGTTCAGTATTAAAGTATTCATGGAGATAATTTCTGGCTTTCGGATAAGAGAAATTAACCATAACCTGTAAGCTGATGCGCTTCAAATCGGCATTATTCAGGTGATACTGATTTTCCAGTATTTTGAATGTTTTTGATGAGATAGTGGATTTAAGCAATAACGCTTCCAAGCAGTAGTACTTATATTCATTGCACTCAGATACAAAATATTTTTCGAGTAATTGCTTTTCAGAACCGGCTACCGAATAGCCAAACCAGCCAGAATTCGGGTCTGATAACTCGCCTGAAATCACTTCATCCAGCCAGCGTTCGTACCAGTCAAGAAAGTTAGCTTCAAAAGTAAATTTTGGCAGTTGATGGTCAAATGAGAGATTAACAACTTTGCCTGTATGCTCTCCCTGCAAAACTATGCCGTTTATATAAGCACATCCCTGACTGGCAATAGGTAAAATCCCACCATATATTTTGGCCAGTTCGGCATCATACTCTTCTGTAATAAAATCATTATTTTTAATTACATGTAGCTGTTGTTGCCAATAGTCATTTGGCATGAATGGATAAATGATACAGGCTCGTTGTACACCATTAGGGGCGTTAAAGCCGTCCAGTTCATCAATGCTTCTTTGTAGTGAGTAAATTCCATAAAAGGGGCCCGCAGCATCAGAGTTAGCACTGCCTCCATTACCTATTTGGGTAATAAAAGTTTTATAGCACGGTGGCAATTGAAAACCATATTCTTGTTCAATAGCAGCAACCTGTTCTATGCTGATGGGTTTATTAAGCTGATATTTATGGGAGTCTGCACCGAAAACTTTAAATTCTTTATCTGCTTTTCTGGCCTGACTTAATTTTGTCTTGATTCGTTGTGCTTGGGATTGGAATTTTGCTTTGTCCATAGAAAGGTAGTCTTGATGATTTCAATATTTATACTGTTAATGGCATTATGATAAAACAATTTTAATCAACCTGATGACAACATTTATTTATTTCTATGAAATATAGATATCTATAAAGCAGATAAAATTTTTATTGTTTTACTCTGCTTAAGTTCATTAAGATAAACAATTGTTTGCTAATGCTGTTAATATTTTAAGTGTATATGAATGAAACGAAATAGATATATGATTTGTGGTTATTTAGTGACAATACACTTGTTGATTATGATGGCCATAAGAAGATTATATTTATTGAGTTAGTTAAGACTGAGTGTATTACAATTTTACAGTTTGATGGCAATTATAGCTATTGCTAGATTAAAAATAAAAATGGTTAAATAGAGATATTGTCTAGCATAGTTTGACGCTCGTCTTCTGTTAACGTAGGTACCTCATAAAGCTGTTGGCAATTTACATTACTTATACCAACTAGATTCAATGTGCCAACAATCATACTTTTCATGAAATCATTCATATCATGTTGCAAAAGTACTTCTTGTGTAGAACCAAGCGTAACAATTAACGTTGCAGATTTATCCGTCAATAGTGGAGTGAACCCATTTTCATCATCTCTATAGGCAAAGCCTGAAGAAAATATTCGGTCAATCCAGCCTTTTAAAATGGCAGGTTGGCCAAACCACCATATAGGATAAATAAAGATGAGATTATCAGCTTCAGTTACCAATTGCTGATGACTTTTTACATCATCATTGACTGTATTGTTTTGCAGTGCAATAAAATCGTCAGTAGACAACACTGGCTGAAATCGTTGCTGATACAAATCAATCAAATTATACTGTTCTCCACGACTATTGATAAGGCTAATGACTTTGTCCTTAATAGCATGATTAAAACTAAGCTCATAGGGATGTGCATAAATAATACAATGTTTCATTTGGCTATCTCCGTTATAAGTTTCTGTTGTGAACGTTTGTTTTCTTTTTTGTAAAAAATAATTGGTGTAAAGAGGATAAGTGAAAAAATTGTTAATATTCCACTTAGAAATAAAGAAAATCCAACAAGCAGGCCGACATCAAATACTGGTTTAAAAGAAGACATTAAAAGTGGAGTAAATCCTATAAAGAAAATAATAGTATTGATGGTTATTGCGTTACCAGCCGTCATAATTGCAAAGCATAACTTTTGTTATGCTTTGTATTGTAGCAGCCTATGGATATTAGTGGTTACCAGAATAGGTATCCAGAGTACGGTACGGGGTATTGTCTGGGGTGGATGCAGAAACATGGTTGTTCTGGCCATTCTGGGCAGTAGCCTCGCTGAAATTGCGAATATCAGTGGAGTCACTGTTACTATTAGCCAATGTAAAACCGGCAGTCATGGTTAAGGAAGCAGCCAATAAAGCGGTAGAAACTAATTTTTTCATTTTGTTTCCTTTCAAAATTAATTATTGAGGTAAATTGAATTGTTAAAAGCAGGTCATGTATGCTGCTTTTGTCATGTACACATATTAATACATTATCAGTAATTAGATAATGCTTGATTGGTTAAAGCTAGGTTTCCTGTAGGGAAACAAATAGCAATGTTTCTTTCAATAGAAAAACAGACTAATACATCATTGAATTGATTGTGTATTAGTCTGTTATGAGTATAGGTAGTCTTTAGGTGCTAATCAATAATAACTATATTAATAATTTAATGTTGTTGTTTATTTACCATAGACAGGTAATCGAGTGCAGATTTCCTGTATTTTTTGAGCAACTTCTGAGATTACCTGCTCATTGTCTGCATTGTCCAGTACGTCGGCAATCAGGTGTCCCAGTGCGCGAGTATCGGTTTCGGTGAAACCGCGGGTAGTAATAGCTGCGGTACCTAAGCGAATACCTGAAGTAACAAATGGTTTTTCGGGATCGTTGGGGATAGCATTCTTGTTGACGGTAATATGTGCCTGTCCCAGAATGGCTTCAGCAGTTTTGCCTGTGAGTTTTTTCGGCTGCAAGTCAACCAGAAACACATGGCTTTCGGTGCGGCCGGAAACAATGCGTAAACCGCGCTCAATCAATGTCTCTGCCAGTACTTTGGCATTGGCTTTAATCTGGCGGGCATATTGTTTGAATTCAGGTTGCAATGCTTCTTTGAATGCTACCGCTTTGGCGGCAATTACATGCATTAGTGGGCCGCCTTGCAGGCAAGGGAATATGGCTGAGTTCAGTGCTTTGGCATGTTCTTCATTGCGGCACATAATCACACCACCACGCGGACCACGCAGGGTTTTGTGGGTAGTAGTGGTTACAAAATCGGCAAAGGGTACCGGATTTGGATATTCACCACCCGCTACCAGTCCGGCATAGTGTGCCATATCTACAAACAGATAGGCACCCACTTTATCTGCAATTGCGCGGAAACGCGCCCAGTCTATTTCTAGTGCATAGGCAGAAGCACCGGCAACAATCATTTTTGGCTTGTGTTCCAGTGCTAGCTGTTCCACCTGATTGTAGTCAAGGATTTCGTTTTCATCCAAGCCATAGGTAATAGCGTTATACAGGCGACCGGAAATATTGACACTGGCACCATGAGTCAGGTGGCCGCCATGAGCCAGCGACATGCCCAGAATGGTATCACCCGGTTGCAGTACGCTGGCGTATACTGCTTGATTGGCCTGAGAGCCGGAATGTGGCTGTACGTTAACATAGCTGGCGCCAAATAATTCTTTTAGACGGTCAATGGCTAGCTGCTCTACTTCATCTACATATTCGCAGCCGCCATAATAGCGCTTGCCCGGATAGCCTTCGGCATATTTATTGGTTAACTGGCTGCCCTGAGCTTCCATTACGGCGCAGCTTACATAGTTTTCCGATGCTATCAGCTCCACATGATCTTGCTGACGCTGGTCTTCTCGGGTAATGGCAGAGGCCAGTTCCGGGTCAAATTTTTCGATGGTTAACGCTTTGGAAAACATGGCAGTCGTTCCTTTATGAGAGTAAAGAAATAAAGAGTTTGCTGAATGCAGCAGGAGATATGAATCGTGCTTATTTTAACTGATAGTGATACGCGTGTGGCTGAATTTGATAATGGGTCATGATGAAGCTGATTCATAAACGCCGTCAGATTTTGTTGTTAACTATGTTGGGATTGAAAACCTCTATGTAGTCTGGAATAACTGTTATGGAGCTGTGGTTGAAACGGAATGAAAATAAGATGTCATGTGGGAAGTCGTTATCAATCAGTTATGCCTGTATATAAATGAATGAGAAGATAATAAAAAAACAGCCCTGTGTCATAACAGGGCTGTCTGGTTATTATCCGATCCTAAATTACATTTTCATGGAACCGGTTTTCAGGAAGTGTTCATGCCAGCTTAAAGCTTCAGTCAGAATATGAGGAGTATGAATGCCTTTTGCGGTGTGCAGGGCACGATCATAGTAATCCTGTAGCTGGTCGCGATAATCAGGATGAGCACATTTTTCGATGACCACTTTGGCTCTTTGCCGTGGTGCCAGACCACGTAAGTCAGCCAGACCCTGTTCGGTAACAATAATCTGGGTATCGTGTTCGGTATGATCTACATGAGATACCATTGGCACGATGCAGGAAATTTTGTCATCTTTGGCGGTAGACGGGGTAACGAAGAAATTGAGGAAGCTGTTACGCGCAAAGTCGCCCGAACCACCGATACCATTCATCATGCTGGTGCCCATTACATGGGTGGAATTGATGTTGCCGTAAATATCCGCTTCAATCATGGAATTCATGGCAATAATGCCCAGACGGCGTACTAGTTCGGGATGATTGGAAATTTCCTGCGGACGCAGAATGATGCGTTCACGGTAAAAATCAATGTTCTCTGCAAATTCTTGGAATGCTTTGGCAGACAGAGAAATAGCTGTGGCTGATGCTGTGGTCATTTTGCCAGCACGTAACAGATCCAGCATGCCGTCCTGCAATACTTCAGTATAGCCGTACAGATTTTCAAACGGACCGGTTAATAAACCTGCCAGTACAGCATTGGCTACGTTACCCACGCCAGACTGAATCGGCAGCATTTCTTTGGGTAAACGTCCCATTTTGATTTCTTGAGACAGGAAGTCAACGATATAGGCGGCAATCTGTTTGGATTTGTCGTCGGGTTCGCTAAATACATTGTCGCGGTCTGGTGCATTGGATTCTACAATGGCAACAACTTTGTTCAGATCGACTTTCAGGTATTTTTCACCAATACGATCGTCCGCACGGGTCATGTTAATCGGTGTACGGTGTGGCGGGATGGCATTGTTTTGAGGAATGTCGTGCATGCCTTCCATCTGAACTGGCAAACCAGTATTCACTTCCAGAATCACTTTGTCAGCCATATCCAGCCAAGTTTGGTTGTTACCAATGGCTGTAGATGGAATCAACATGCCGTCTTCGGTAATGCCCAGTACTTCGATAATGGCTACATGCATGTGTCCCAGAAAACCAAACCATGCCTGCTGAGCAACATGTGATAAGTGCATGTCAATGAAGTTTACCTCGCCACTGTTGATTTCCTGACGCATGTGGCGGTCGGTATTAAATGGTAAGCGCTGATTGATGGCATGAGCCTCAGCTAAAGCGCCATCACATTCTGGGGCAGTTGATGCACCTGTCCAGACATTAATTTTGTAAGGGCGGCCGGCAGCATGTTCGGCACGGGCAAAATCAGCCATAGCCTTTGGCAATACTTTGGGATAGCTGGCTCCGGTAAATCCGCTCATGCCAACATTAGCTTCATGATGAATCAGGGTAGCAGCCTGAGCAGCAGACATAAGACGGGAATGAAGTGAGGTATAACGGATGCGATCCTGAACGGACATCGTGTTTTCTCCTTATTAAATCGAAAATGCCTGACCCTTATCTGGCCAGAGTGAGGCGTGGAGGATAAATATTTGTCTTTGCCGTTTATTCAATTTGTGATGAATGTAATGACATAATGACTGTAACAACGGACTGCATTTTACTGTAAATAATCGTCTTTTGCTGTTCTGCCTTGGGATGAATTGGGTATATATCCACTTATACAGACAAACAATTACAGGTTAATAATCTATTAATTTAATTAATACATCATGTTGTAAAAGAATTTTGCTGCCAGTTAATGAGATGTTTACACAATATTTTAATATTATTGCGTAAGCCGTCATTGCAGAAATCTTTTATAAAATAAATAAGATTAGGCAAAAAAACGCTGCATAAACTGTGCAGTCTGTACATATAGATTAGCCGGATCAAAAGGATCAAGCTGGTAGTTTGGATTCAATTTGCGCAGCCATGTCAGCTGCCGCTTGGCCAGTTGTCGAGTGGCGACAATACCGCTTTCCACGAAAGTATTGTAATCAGTTATGCCATCAAGATAATTGAATGCTTGCCGGTAGCCAACGCAGCGAATCGATGGCAGATCGGAATGCAGGTCGGGATATTGCAGGCGCAGTGCTTCAACTTCTTCTATAAATCCTTGTGCCAGCATTGAATGAAAGCGGGTGGCAATCTGTATGCGCAGACGGGCACGATCGCTGGGAACCAGTGCTAATGAGCATACCTCTACAGGTGCTCGCTGGCTTTCCTGTCTGGCCAGATGGCTGCTCATGGGAATGCCGGTAGTATGATAGATTTCTAACGCTCGCTCAATGCGCTGGCTGTCGCCAGCGGGCAGGCGTGCCGCGGTTATTGGGTCTACCTGTTGCAGTTGAGTATATAAATAATCCATGCCATGCTGCTGTTTCAGTTTGTTCAGTTCAGCACGAATTTGGGTATTAGCTTCGGGCAGGCTGTTCAGTCCCTGTGTAAGGGCGTGGTAATACATCATGGTGCCGCCCACCAGTAAGGGAAAATGACCACGGGCATGGATTTCCTGTACCAGACACACACAATCACTGACAAACTGGGCAGCGCTGTAACTTTCCAGAGGTGAAATGATGTCAATCAGATGATGAGGTACTGTCTGTAATTCTTCTGTGGTGGGTTTGGCTGTGCCGATATTCATGTCACGATATATTAATGCAGAATCCAGGCTGATAATTTCGATCGGAAACCGTTCAGCCAGACGCAGAGCAAGGCTGGTTTTCCCAGAGGCAGTAGGACCGAGCAGCGCAAAAACTTTGGGTAGGGAAGTAGCCATGGCAGCAACCATATTTCTTAAACAGTTATTGTAGCGGTATCTGCTCTTTTCAGCGACAGATTACACACAACATAAAAAATTTTCACAATCTAAATATACTATGAAAAATGATGAGCATTGATCTGAATTATTTTTTTATACAGAATGTGTTATATACAATTATTGGATTATGTTATATAAATCAATTGGGTGAAATAGGTTTTGAAATGCGGGTAATTTGTATTGGCGTTTTTGTTGTATAAATCATGTTGAGAGAGGCCACACATTGTTTTTGGTTTGGTGATTTTTTTAGTAGTGATGAAAATAGTGTGCAATACTTGTGGCTACTGGGGTCTCGGTGTGATAAAGGTAAGGAAGACAAAGGAAAAAGTAAACAATCCAAAGTTCTTATTCTTATATAGGTATATAAATATAAAATAATATAGCCTGTTTTTTACCAAATCATCTGCGCCATTTTTCCGCACCAGTGTTTTTATAGATCGTTTAAAGTAATGTTTAGCGTTATCCGCTGCTGTTACATCCGTCAGGGCTTATGCTACGGCAGTGTGTGATTTTATAAGCTGTACAGAAATTATTATACGGATCAGATATGTGGAAAATAGGATATGTATGGATAACAAGATATTTTTCATGAGAAACTGGTTGAAATTAATCAGCAGGCTGCGGATATAGGTAAAGCTATTGATCAATTTTAGAATTTATTTGCAGCCAGTTTGATGATAATGTTTAATTTTTCTTGTAGCTGTGAAGTTTTCATTATGTGTGAGGGGTTACATAACACACGTATGTTAATGCGTTACGCTTTATAATTAACAGAACAAAATTTGTTGTAGTTGTATTAGAGTGAGTTACTTTGTCAGGAACGACCATTTTCATGTATAGCCAGTTTAATCATATCGGGATAGTAACCCGTCCGCAAACGCCGATGATGAGTACAGTATTGGATGAACTCATTGCTTTTTTATGCGATGAAGGTCTTTCGGTGTATCTGGATAATGAGGCATGGGCGGATAATCAGATTAATCAAGTACAACTGCAACGTTGTAACATTATTAAAAAATCTGAAATGGGGCGGCGCTGCGATCTGGTGATAGTACTGGGGGGGGATGGAACTCTGCTGTCGGTTGCACGCAAGCTGGCACCATACCGGGTACCGCTGATTGGTATTCATCAGGGACATCTGGGTTTTCTGACACAGGTGCCACGAGCACAGATGATTACTGAGCTGTCTGGGATGCTTACCGGTAAATACGTACCTGAAGAGCGCATTTTATTGGAAGCTACTGTAGTACGCGCTGATGAAGAATTTTATCATTCGTTGGCATTGAATGATGTGGTGCTCAGTCGGGGAGCACTGGGACAGATGATTGAGTTTGAAGTTTTTATCAATAAGGAGTTTGTCTACACTCAGCGTTCGGATGGTCTGATTGTGTCTACACCTACTGGTTCAACTGCGTATGCTCTGGCTGCCGGTGGTCCGATTTTGCAACCAACTTTGCGTGCTTTCAGTTTGGTACCTATTTGTCCACAGTCGATGTCAAATCGACCGATTGCAGTGAGTGATACCAGTGAAATCGAGGTGCTGATTACTAAAGGCAGTGATGCACGTGCTCATTTTGACGGGCAGGCATTTTTTGATTTACATACTATGGATAAAATCCGTATCAATCGTTATCGCAATTCTCTCAGGATTCTTCATCCGGTTAATTACCAGTATTACAAAACTCTACGCCAGAAACTGCACTGGGGTGACCAGCTGGTCTAAGTGTCTGCTAACGGACACGTAATACCTACATAATTAGAAACGCATCTGGCTAAGATGGGCTTTTACGGGCAGCTCTGATTATTGAACAGGAAGTGGTATTTCAGTAATAATGAGAAAATTGTGGTAAGAAGTTAATAAAATCGAAATTTATTATTGGTAATTTTAGTTTTTTCTAAAAAATAGTTTCCCGTTCTCCTAAAAAATACTAAAATCTGACGTAAATCATTAATACTTTCTTTAAGAAAGGCTGTTTATGCTTCTGGCGTTGTCTTTGCGTGACTTTGTGATTGTCGATGAGCTGAATCTGAGTTTTCAAGGCGGATTTACTGTTTTGACAGGTGAAACTGGGGCAGGCAAATCGATAACGTTGGATGCTTTAGGTCTGTTGCTGGGCGATAAGGCTGATTATGGACAGATTCGTCATGGCGCCAAAGAAGCGCAGTTATCTGCCTTGTTTGATGTTGGCGATGTTCCGCAGGCATGTGAATTATTGCAAGAACAAGGGTTGTTGGATGAACATGAAACACAGCTAAGTATTCGCCGCATAATTGATGTAAAAGGCAAAAGCCGCAGTTTTATCAATAATCAGGCAGTTACTCTTGGCCAGTTGCGCCAGATTGGTGAATTACTGATTGATATTCATGGTCAGAATGCTCATCATTCTTTAAACAGTGAAGCAGCACAACGTGTATTACTGGATGCCTTTGCTAGTGCGGATAAGGAGGTTGCGCAGGTACGCGAAACTTATCAGCGCTGGCATGATGCAGAACGTGAGCTGGAGAAAGCGCAGAATCAGGCAGAAAGCCTGAACATTGAACGTGAGCGGTTACAATGGCGCTTTGATGAACTCAATGCATTAAATCTACAGGAAAATGAATGGGAAAATCTCAGCCAGAGTCATGATGCACTGGTACATGCGGCAGATATCCTGCAAACAGCAGCCAGTGTGGAAGAAATACTTAATGGTGATGATGGTCTGCAAAGCCGTTTGTATCACTGCCGGCAGCAACTGTCAGCACTAACTCAGGCTGCGCCTGCTTTTGCCGATAGTGTGGTATTGCTGGAATCAGTAGAGGCCGAGCTGGGAGAGGTCAGCGCTTATCTGCGCGAAGCCAGTGCCAGTGTTGAGACAGATGAAAATCTGCTGGCACAGCAAGGGCAGCGGATGCAGGAATTAATGAGCATGGCGCGCAAATACCGGCTGGAACCACCACAATTGCCTGAAGAACTGGTAAAGATTGAAGCTGCTTTGAATGAACTGGAAGCATCTGCGGATATTGAAGCATTACATGCACGGGTAGCTGAGCGCAAAAATGAATATATGCAGGCTGCTCAGCATTTATCGGCAAAGCGCCATCAGGCGGCTAAAAAGCTGGCAAAGCAAACTACTGCGCATATGCAGAATTTGGCTATGCAAGGTGCACGCTTTCATATTGAGCTTTTAAGCGCTTCACCGTCTTTGCATGGTCTGGAACAGGTACAGTATCAGGTGGCGGCCAATCAGGGCACACCTTTACGCGCTATGAGTAAAGTGGCTTCCGGCGGTGAACTGGCACGCATTAGTCTGGCACTGCAAATGGTTACCAGCCAGTACAATGCAGTACCCACGCTGATTTTTGATGAAGTTGATACCGGCATTGGTGGTGCTGTGGCAGATGTTGTTGGTCACGCTTTGCGCAGTTTGGGGCAAAACCGTCAGGTACTGGCTGTAACCCATTTACCGCAGGTAGCTGCCTGTGGCCAGCAGCACTGGCAGGTGCGCAAACACAATAATAAGGGACAGACAGTTAGCGAGATCAAGGTGTTAACATCTGCTGGCCGAGTGGATGAGATTGCGCGTATGCTCGGTGGTGAAACCATTACCGATACCACACGTAATCATGCCAGTGAGATGCTGGAGCTAGCTCAAAACTAAAGCTGTTATTCTGACCTTATCGGGCAATACTGAAATAGATCTGCCTTGAGTTTTAATAACACTGATTTGACGGCAATGTTATTTAATCCTGCCGATATCAATAGTTGAAAATCGCTGAACTTAGTTTAGCTATGATTTGTGTATGTCATGACTGTACTATAACTGTCTGGTTAATAGCGCTGGCACGGTGTTACTGATTGACAACAATATTTCGAAAATTATGCTATATGCTTGCGATAAGCTGGCAGCTAGTCTGAATTAACCAGATTAATGAAAATAAAGCAGTAACAAGGGGGTAAAATGACAACATATAATCTACTGCAAGCGGAACAGGCCAAACCCATTAAAATGTGGACTCAAGGGGTGCCGGTAGATGAAAAAGCCAAAGCACAACTGATTAAAACTGCACAACTTCCATTTATTTTCCAGCACATTGCGGTTATGCCTGATGTACATGTGGGGAAAGGTTCCACTATTGGCAGCGTTATTCCTACACTTGGAGCAGTAATTCCGGCCGCAGTGGGTGTGGATATTGGTTGCGGCATGATGGCGGTGCAGACTTCACTGATGGCGGCTGATTTACCAGATAATTTGCTGGTGCTGCGGCAGGAAATCGAAAAAGCAGTACCACACGGGCTAACACCCAGACATCGCGGCCGCGATCAGGGTAGCTGGCAGAATCCGCCCTCAGTGGTTGATCAGTACTGGCAGCAGCTGCTGCCGGGATTTGAGCAGCTTACCGCCAAATATCCGCGATTTCTCAATACCAATAACTATCGCCATTTGGGCACGCTCGGTACCGGTAATCACTTTATTGAAATCTGTCTGGATGAAGTCGAGCGGGTGTGGATAATGCTGCATAGTGGTTCACGCGGTATTGGTAATGCCATTGGAACTTTTTTTATCGAACTGGCGAAAAAAGATATGCAGGTGCATATGCAGAATCTGCCGGATGAAAATCTGGCTTATCTGCGTGAAGGCACTGAACACTTTGAAGATTATGTTTCAGCCGTACACTGGGCACAGGAGTTTGCGCGCTTAAACCGTGAAACCATAATGCACAATGTGATTGCGGCGTTACGTAAGGTAATCAGCAAGTCCTTTAACACACATCTGGCCGCAGTGAACTGCCATCATAATTATGTGCAGAAAGAGCGGCATTTTGGCGCTGAAGTTTTTATTACCCGAAAGGGCGCGGTTTCAGCACGAACAGGCGAGCTGGGCATTATTCCCGGTTCGATGGGGGCACAAAGTTATATTGTCAGAGGTTTGGGCAATGCAGACAGTTTCTGTTCCTGTTCGCATGGTGCTGGAAGAGTAATGAGCCGTACCGCTGCCAAAAAACAGTTTAGTATTGCTGACCAGATTCAGGCCACTGCCCATGTTGAATGCCGAAAGGATGCCGGTGTGATTGATGAAATTCCGATGGCCTATAAAGATATTGATGCTGTCATGACGGCACAGAATGAGCTGGTAGAGATTGTGCACCGTTTGCGGCAGGTGGTGTGTGTGAAAGGCTAAAGTAGCAGAACGCATTTGACTACAGATGCGCTATTCTTATTAGTCTGGTGGTGAACGCATCTGTTTACCAAAAAGAGTGTTTGGTCTCTTGCATGCACGTTGTATAATCATATTTTACAATAATCTGTGCTGAGCTGCTTATGAGCGAACCACATAGTGATGTTATTTTAGATGTAACCGGCTTGAGTTGCCCCATGCCGATTCTGCGTGCCAAAAAAGCCTTGGCCGCGATGGATGCTGGGCAAGTTTTGCAGGTACTGGCAACGGATAAAAGTGCGCCTGATGATTTTGCGGCTTTCTGTCGCCAGACCGGACATGAATTACTGCATCTGCAAAACAAGGATGACGGTATAATGATAATGTGGGTGAAGCACCGCTAAAGTCTATGTGGCTGTGATTTAATACCATTACTTACAATTTGTTTTCAATTGATGTGCCGGAGAAGCGGCAGTGTTAACCAACTGCCTTTTGAGCTATGTAACAGCCTGTTAATGAAACGGATGCAGATGCAGATTTTTACTATAACCCGACCCGATGACTGGCATCTTCATGTACGTGATGGGGCAGCTTTAAAAGCGGTAGTGCCGTTCAGTGCGCGGCAAATGGGTCGTGCACTGATTATGCCAAATCTGAAACCACCAGTAACCACAGTTGCGGCAGCAATGGCCTATCGTGAGCGTATTTTGGCTGCATTACCGGCTAATAGTCATTTTCAGCCACTGATGACTTTATACCTGACTGACCAAAGCACACCGGCACTCATTCGTGAGGCCAAAGCGGCAGGGATCATAGCGTGCAAGCTATATCCGGCTGGTGCGACAACTAATTCTTCATCAGGTGTCAGTGACTTATGGGCTTTATTACCGGTACTTGAAACGATGGCTGAATTAGGCTTGCCATTACTGGTACATGGTGAGGTAACTCATAGTGAAATTGATATTTTTGACCGTGAGGCGGTTTTTATTGATGAGCTGTTACAGCCATTATTACAGCGTTTGCCTAGTCTGAAACTGGTATTTGAGCATATTACTACCGCAGAAGCAGCGAGGCTGGTGGCTGAGGCTGGTGAAAATATTGCGGCTACTGTGACACCACAACATTTACTTTATAACCGCAATGCCTTGCTTGTGGGTGGAATGCAACCGCACCATTACTGTCTGCCTGTACTTAAACGCGAGAGTCATCGACAGGCACTGTTACAGGCTGTTAGTGGTAAGCAGGCACATAAATTTTTTCTGGGTACGGATAGTGCTCCTCATGCACAGACGAGTAAGGAATCTGCCTGTGGTTGTGCGGGTATCTTTAGTGCTTTTGCCGCTATTGAACTGTATGCGGAGGCATTCGAAGAGGCTGGAGCACTGGATAAATTGCAGGCTTTTGCTGCTGAAAACGGCCCACTTTTTTATGGTTTGACTCCCAATACAGATAAAATCACACTGGTGAAGAGTAATCGTACAATACCGCCATACTTTTCTTATGGTCATGAACGCCTGATTCCTTTGCGTGCGAATGGAACTATTGGCTGGACTATGCTGGAATAATTAAGATATGCAGGACTTAAAGCAAAAAATAAAGCAGCCATTGGTTCAAGGGCATCAAACTGAAATTCGGGTACGTGGTTTTCATCTTGATGTGTACCGGCATGTTAACAATGCGCGTTATCTGGAATTTCTGGAAGAGGCGCGCTGGCATTATTTTGATGAAGCTGGCTTAACACCATTATTTGCTGCTGCCGGCTGTGGTATGGCGGTGATTAATATTAATATCAGTTACCGGCGCAGTGCCGGTTTCGGCGATGATTTGCTGATTACTACCGCTTTTAGCAAAGTTCAACCCCGCAAAGTGGATGTAAGTCAGGTTATTACGCTGAAAAATACAGGTCAGATAGTGGTGCAGGCACAGGTTGCATTTGTGGCTTTTGACCAGCAAAGCAATAGGGCAGTTTCTTTTCCTGCTGTTATTCAGCAGCGGTTTAATGCTTTGTTGCAGAATAATGGTTAAACCAGTAAAAAACCCTGCTTTTAGCAGGGTTTTTTACTGGTTTAACCATTTCAGGCTTTACCGTCTGCTTCACGCAGCATGGCATAAATCTCGTCTTTAAGACGCAATTTTTCCCGTTTCAGTTCGTCCAGATTATCCAGACCACTGGTAACTGGGTTATTGGTCAGACCGGTTATTTTATCATCCAGTCGGTTGTGCTCTTCAAATAGATTGGCAAAATGATTATTTTCCGCCTTTAATTTGCTAATCAGGTCTCGATATTCAGGGAACATATAACATCCTTTACAGTTTGGTTAAAATGATTTTTATTATTTTGCATTAATTATAGCTTAAGATATATAAGATTGCGCTACTTATGGCGTAAAAAGTAACGATAACATGTTAAAATGACACAATAATAGGTACTGGAGTTTACAATGTATAAACGATTAATGGGCTGGTTAAGCGTATTTATTCTGGTCTTGAATCTTAGTGGTTGTGGCTATAATACAATGCAATCTCAGGATGAGGCCGCTAATGCTGCCTGGTCAGAAGTTCTGAACCAGTATCAGCGTCGTGCCGATCTGGTGCCCAATTTGGTGAATACGGTTAAAGGTTATGCCAAACATGAACAGCAGGTTCTAACTGAGGTAACAAATGCCCGTTCACGTGTTGGCAGTCTGAATATGACCAGTAGCGATGCAGAAGACCCGGCAAAAATACAGCAGTTTTCGCAGGCTCAGGGTAATCTGAGCAGTGCTCTAAGCCGTTTGCTGGTAGTAAGTGAAAATTATCCTGACCTGAAAGCTGACCAGAGTTTCCGTGATTTACAGGCACAGCTGGAGGGTACGGAAAACCGCATTGCGTTGGCACGTAACCGCTATATTCAAACGGTGCAGATTTATAACACTACATTGCGCTCCTTTCCGAATAATATTACCGCCAAAGTGTTTGGGATGCATGTGCGGCCAAACTTCGTACCGGAAAATGAAGCTGCTGTGAAACAGGCACCGCAGGTAGAATTCTAGTGTTATTACCAGCCTGATGGTTCATTTCAATATCAGACAGCCAGTTTGTATAAACTGGCTGTTTCTCTGTTAAATCAGCTCAAATTAGTTTGTAGTAAAACAGATTTGTACCAGTTCGATAGCATTCAATCTTGCATATTCAGGCAAAAATCTTGGTTGTTGCAGAATATATAATTCAGTTGCACTATTATCTGTCTGACCATGGTGTCGTTAACTTCCTGACTATGCATATAGTGAATTATTCATAATAATGCCTGCCGGTTTGATAACAGCCAGTTGTCTGAATATTAATCTATATTTTTTGAGAATAAACAACGGTGAAAAACAATGTATATATAAATTGTATGGGTTTTATTATGATAGGAAACGAAAAGGCTGGTTGAATTTTTTCAGACAAATGAATAAGGTTTATCTGCCTCGGATTGAAAATCCTAATGAAGATCAGATGCAATAATATCTTGAAATTTTGAGAACCAATAATGGCTTTCTGAGTCTGTGGAAGCAGTCGAAAAGTAAACCAACTTCACCTGGTATGGAAATAACTTTGTATTCCGATAATCATCAAACTGATATTCAGACTTATATGGTATTACTGGGTGAAGAAACTGAAGAGGGTTATGATGTCAGAACATTTTATAATCCAGTAGCACCTTGTAATCCTGAGGCACCTGAGGGAATGATTTACATGCTAGGGGATTGTTTTGCAGCTTGCTCTACTGTTCGGAATTTTACTATGGTTAGACGCGTATTTACGGATTTTTTAACCACTGGCAATGTGAGTGAGGATTTACTCAATTAAAATTAAATATTGGTAGTATACCGGAAATACCTTGTCGTACCGGATTGTTGTTCAGTGTGCGCTATCCGTTGCTATAAGCTAAACAGTATAATTCTACATTATAGGCTAATGATGGTGTTGCAGGTTGGCTTGAGGAGAAGTAATCGCAGCAGTATCAATATTTTTATCGGCATTTCTGTGTTTCTGAATGGTCTTTATTTGTAAGGCTGTATTAAATTTAATTTAATTCCGTATTTTGCACATTTCAATTGCAAATGGCACTATTCTGTTTTCATGTCAAGGTTGTTCTGATATAAAAGATGTGTTTATTGCCAGACTATAAAACTAGCCATGTATGAATGTAAGCACAGGGTCTGAATATTTAGGTACTGTTTGCTGATTTGACGTTTCACTTGTGCTATTGCTATTTTAGTGGCCACAATATGGCACAAATATTTGTTTACAGCTAGAAACCGTTTGGCCGGCATGAATGCTGCATGCACAGCAACAAGGTGAAAATCATGAATACAATCCGCTTATCTGCCCGCAATTTATTGTTATTGATTCTGGGCTGTTGCTTTGCCTTGCTGGCACCGGCTGCTGAAAATCTGGCACCGGTACCAGCTTTGACTGCTCCGGTAATGGACACGGCCAATATGTTACAGCCAGACACCCGTAAAGATTTAAATGGACAATTGCTGACGTTCAGTCGGGAGCATGGCAGCCAGATTATAGTATTAACTGTACCAGCTATTGCACCGGAAACACCGTTTGATTACGCCACTCGGGTGATGAGTACGTGGAAACCCGGGCGAAAGGGAATTGATGATGGAGTATTGTTATTACTGGTGCGTGATGAACACAAAACGTTTCTGGCTCCCGGGCGCGGGCTGGAAGGGGCTATTCCTGATGCTTATGCTAAACGTATACTAGATGATGTATTGCGCCCACAATTGCGTGCGAATAATACAGATGGTGGTGTACGACAGGCAGTGGATATACTGGAGAAACTGATTAACGGTGAGAAATTGCCAGCAATACAGCAGCCTGAGGCTCAGCAAACAAACAGTTTTACCGCTATGTTAATAGAAACAATGTTATTGGTATTTGTAGCGGGTGCATTTTTAAAAAATATATTTGGTAATACGCTGGGCAGTGCTATCGTGGCGTTTCTGGTATTAACGCTGGGTTGGTATATTGGCTGGAATCTGTTCGTTGCGATACTCATGGCCATTCTCTCGTTTATAGTGGCCTTTATTTTTGCCGGTAATGTATTTATTGGTGGTTACAGTAACAATAAAGATAATGATTTTTTTGGAGGCGGTGGTTCTGGAGGCGGCTTTAGCGGTGGCGGTGGAGGCTATGGTGGTGGTGGTGCCTCTGGAAGCTGGTAATAATATTTGGACAGAGTGAATCAGGGTAGATATGAAATGCCGATTATTTATCAGGTTTTAACTAAATTTCTATACAGATATTTGCTTTGTTACATGAGTTATGTATTGTATTTTCTGGTAGGCATACATGTCTAAAATCGGGTTTATTATTTGTTTTCTGCTGTTGTGGTATTTGCCCATGCGCTTTGGTACTGGTGGCATGCTAGTGGATATTGTGCTGGTCATACTGATTCTGTTTTATCTGTATGCAGTGCATATTGTTGATGATGGTACTGAAGCATCAATTGCTATAGACAGAAATCTGTATTTGGTGGTGTTGTTTGAGGTGGCAGGACAAGTCTGCGCTGCCAAAGGACATGTTTCTGAGGAGGACCGATCGCATATTTATGCAATGACTAAGAAATTACAGTTAGACGCAGAAATGGAAGTATTGGCACGCTATGCTTTCAATATGGGACAAATGCGAAATTATCCGCTTAGAGCCCGTCTTGGCCAATTGTATCGTGCCTATAGTCATGACAAGCGCGGTTTGATGTGGTTTTGTAAACATATACTCGAACTTGCACTAGTAGATGGCCGGCTACACAAAAATGAACGGCATATCCTAAATATTATAGCGGATGAGTTCCGTATTCCTTATGCGCAAATGCTGATTTTTGCCAGCCAGACAGTACATGGGCAGGGCAATGAATATCGCCATTACTGGCAGACAAATGGGCAATGGAAACAGCAACGCCAGCGTGAACGATATGAGCAGCGTAAACAACAATCGTGGCAACAGCAGCAGCAATATCGTCAACAGCAACAGAATAATAGACAGCCGCCGCCAGTTGAGGAGCCGTATGACGGTGATGCTTATCAGGTACTGGGAGTCTCGGCAAATGCCAATGTGCATGAAATCAAACAGGCATACCGCCGTCTGATGAATAAATATCATCCGGATAAACTGGTTAAAAAGAAATTATCACCAGCTGAGATACAGCGGGCAACCGAGCATACCCAGCGCATACAGGCTGCGTATGCTTATATAAAACAGTTACGTGGATTCGTTTAGCAACTTGCTGGATAAGTGTGACCACTGTAATGCTCTGGTTACATGCGGGTTTTTGTTTGGCTGATAAAGTGTTGATTTTATAAATATATTTTGTATTTTTGCTAAAAATTTTTCAACTCGAGTCAATTAATAAAAGATGTATGGTGTTTGATGTCATTAAAAACAATCTGAACATTTATACTGATTGTATAAGGATGTTAGTTGTGCATTGTCGGTATGTGCTTTTTCATCTACGGATAAAATACATCCATCTTTTCCAATAAATTTGATAAGAACTGGCCATACTGAAAGCCGTAATAGGCAAAATGGTGAGCCAGTTTTTTTATCGGATATAAGCCTGTATATGTGTAATTATTTGCTTAATTATTATGGTGTTGATTTAGAAAATTAAAATACATACACTCTTAAATTAACCTGTAGTGTTATCCTACCAAATCAGATACACAGGAAAGAATGGGCTATATGAGTACAACTAAACTGAATATGAGGTTGTGGCCTCGGCTCTGGCGACACTGGATACATCCACGCCAGCGGGTAAGTGTCTATTTCCCGGTACTGGCTCTGCAACAGCTTACTGAACAGATTGCGCGTTCTGAACAGCGGCATACCGGACAACTGCGGTTTGTGATTGAGTCCAGTCTTAATACTGCGAGTCTGTGCCACCACATTACAGCACGCCAACGCGCTCGGTACTGGTTTAGCCATCTGGGTGTATGGGATACTACGGAAAAGAGTGGCATTCTGGTTTATGTGTTGTTTGCAGACCGTGCAGTGGAAATTATTGCAGATCGAGGTATTAATACCTGTGTCGACACGAGAGAGTGGCAAAAGATATGTAATCATATTACGCAGGCATTTCAGCAGCAAAATTATATAGCCGGTTTGAGTGCCGGATTGGATGAGCTGACAGAGTTGCTGGTACAGTATTTTCCGCGTAAACATGCGGGAGTAAACGAGCTGGCAGATGAAGTTATCCTGCGCTAGAAATTAATATACTCTGTGTTTGGTATGGTCTAATTCTGGTTATGAGTATGGCTGATGCAAAAGGTGGTTGTGGCTACCGGTTTAAATAAGATGGAAAGTTTAACATAATATTTTCGGGCTGCTGGCGAAATAATATATCTGGCACAATTAATATGATTATTGATATTAATGGCCAACATATGGTGATGAAATGATATATATAAGTTTTTTTTGAAAAAATTTAGACAAAAGCCTTAAAATACATATCTATAGGGTTTACAATACATTTGCGGCTTAAAAAGACAGATTTAAACAAAGAGAGAATATGCACTAGTCGCAAATAGCTTGGCTATCGTGCATTAGTATAAGCCAGAATAATCTGATACCAGATACATACAGGATTATTCTGGCTTCAGTATTTTTCAGGCTGCGGATCAGGCAGAGCATATTGATGCTTGCCTGTGAGGATATGGTGAATTGTCAATGCAGCAATATGTGGCCGGTTTAGCGCAGGCGGGCAAGAATAATGCTTGGTGCTTTAATTAACAGTATAATTTCATTGCCGGTATTAAGTTGCATATTTTCGGCGCTGCTACGGGTAATACTGGCTGTCAGACTAAGCGCAGCACTTAAATCTACCGTAATAACACTATTAACCGCACCGGTATCAATATGACGTATTTGTCCATTAAGCTGATTGCGTGCAGATATAAGTAAATTGGACTCAGGGCGGGCAAGCATAATGGCAGAAGCCTGAATCAGTGCCAGTGCTTCAACACCGACAGCCAGTTCCATCTGTTCACAACTGCGCCGAGTAAGCATAGCTATCAGTTCTTGCCCGCTGCTTAAACGCAGATGCACTTCATGGTTTACTGTTCCATCAATGATTCGGCTAACGATACCGGCAAGCTGATTATCGGCACTTAAATCCAGATTCATTTTTTGCCATAAGCCATAATGGCTGCGGTCGGTATTGCCTTGCAGTTGTAGAAGTAACTGCTGATGGCGTTGCTGCATGGTATGGTAATAATTTAAAAAGGCTTCACCAAAGGCGGTTAAAACGCTGTTGCCGCCACCCTGACCGCCAGTCTGGCGTAATACTAAGGGTTGTGGTGCCAGATTATTTAGCGCATCTATGGCATCCCATGCTGCTTTATAACTCATGGGTACGGCCTTAGCCGCCTGAGTGATCGAGCCATGGCGCTGGATATTTTCGAGTAGAGCAATCCGTTTGCTGTTACCAATTCGCTGGCCGTTAATGGTCGGAATCAGTTCAGTATCTAGATTGAATTCATTCATAATGGCTGTTACTACTGGGAGGCTGAATATAAATGTCCATTATCCATGTGCCAGATTTGAGCGTCAAAAGCAGCAGCATCTTCTGGATCGTGAGTAATCAGTAGCATGGGTAAATTTAACTGTTGTTGCCAGTTAGCCAGTTCTGAACGCATTTGCGCGCGTAATTGGGTATCCAGTGCAGAAAATGGCTCATCCAGCAGAATGGCATTCGGCCGTGCAATCAGCGCACGTGCCAGAGCCACACGCTGACGCTGGCCACCAGACAGATGTGCCGGATACTGTTCTGCCACTGTACTAAGCTGCATGGCTGCCAACCAGTGTTCCACTTCCGGATATCGGCTGCGTTTGCGCGGATTGAATAAACCATGTCGGATACCGCAGGCTATATTCTGGCGTACATTCAAATGCGGAAAGAGAGCATAGTCCTGAAAAACATAGGCAAGCTTACGTTGCTGTGGATTAAGATTCAGGTGTGGCGCCTGAAATAAGATAATCCCGTTAACAATAATATGGCCTTGCGCAGGGGTCAGCAAGCCGGCAATGGCTTTTAACATCAGGCTTTTTCCACTACCGGAGGCACCCATAATTATATTACGTGGTGCTTTACTGGACAGGCGGATATCCAGAGTAAATTTGCTGCCATCAGTACGCCGGAGGATTTTCTGGAAATTGAAATCTAACATAAGCCACTGGTTGAATTAAAAATAGGCAGAAACGAAGCAATACACAAGCAGGAGTATTATTGTCCGAATCAAGCATTTAGTTATTTAAGATTGTGCATGGGTACTTTGCCGGATAAAAGTTTGCTGGTAAGCAGTAATATCAGAATGCATACCACAGATATTATTAGTACTAGTGTATTGGCTAGATGGTCATCACCGGCCTGTACTGCTTCGTATACAGCAATGGACAGAGTTTGTGTTTGCCCGGGAATGCTGCCAGCCACCATCAGTGTAGCGCCGAATTCACCCATACTGCGGGCGAATGCCAGTAATACACCGGCCAGAATACCGCGCCAGGCCAGTGGCAGAGTGATGCGCAGGAAAACACCGACATTACTGATACCCAAAACACGGGCGGCCTGTTCCAGCTGTGGATCCAGACTTTCAAATGCAGCACGCGCCGGTTTAAATATCAGTGGAAACGATACTACTGTGGCTGCTACTACTGCACCCTGCCAGGTAAAAATCAGATTAATATCCAGATAATGCTGTAACCACTGGCCAATAAAACCATTTTTACCAATCAATACCAGTAAATAATAGCCCAGTACCGTTGGTGGCATCACCATTGGCAGGGTGAGGATGGTATCAATCAGTTCCCGTCCCCATACAGCTTTACGGGCGAGTACATAGCCAGCACCTATACCGAAAACCAGATTGATGGCCGTTGCCCACAAGGCAATTTTAAGCGACAGGGCAAGGGCAATCCAGGCCGCAGTCATTATTTCTCCTTGAAATGAAAAATTCAGGCAATTAAGGTGATTACTGCCGGCAGCAATAATATTCAGTGTGCGCTCTGGAAACCATAGTGCTTAAGAATCTGCTGGCCTTTAGCTGACTGAATAAAGTGGATGAAACGGTTAGCCGCAGTTGGTTCCTTGCTAGCTACAGTTCTGGCGATAGGATAACTGATTGGTTTGCTGGTAGGGATAGTAGCGGCCACGCTGACCTTATCCGGCATAATGGCTGCATCCGTACCAAAGACAAAACCGGCTTCGGCAGATTGGTTGGCTACATAATCCAATGCCTGTCGCACGTTGTTTACGTTAACGATTTTAGGCTGAACCTTACTCCATACCTGAGCTTGTTCCATTGCTGCTTGCGCGTAGCGGCCGGCTGGTGTGTAAGCGGGATTGCCCAGTGCAATATGTTTAATACCACTATGTTGCAGGTCTGGCAGGCCGCGTATAGTTAAATCACTTTTTTTCGGTGTAATTAGTACCAGAGTATTATTCACAAAATTAACTCTGTCTTGTGCGTGCACCAGATTTTTGACCTGTGCCTGATCCATAGTCTGCTGGTCTGCCGAGGCGAATACGTCTACCGGAGCACCATTTTGCATCTGCCGTAGCAGAGAACCGGACGCACCAAAATTGAGCAGAACTTTATCTTGCGGATATTGCTGCTGATATGCCTTGGCAATGTCATTGAATGCATTGGTGAGACTGGCGGCAGCGGAGACAGTGATGCTGGCGGCAAAAGAAAAATTGCTAACCACGAACAGGCTGATTGTGGTCATGATGACTTTCAGACGAACATAATTATGACGCATATTTTGTCCTTGGTTAAAATGCATTGTTCTCCCAGTTGGGTCGAATTATGCTGATTATAAGGGAAAATTGTTCCGAAATATATCTTACTATATAACGAATAGCAGTCATATTGCATTTAAAGCTTTTATGTAATATTAAGTAAAAATAATTATAAATCATACTATATACTGGGCATTAATTTGCAGATGAAATAATTTACTAAGTAACCAATTTAATTTTTTTGCCAACGCTATAACCATATTATTTAAATAAAAACAATCTATAAGCAAGGTAAATAAAGGGTTTTCAAAAAAAAGTGTAATTATTTATTAATATTAAAAAATGCAGATAAATTTATATAATAGTTTAAATAAAGTATTATAATGGAGTTAAATGTTAGTATTAATAAACTTTCTAGCATACTTGGTAAGCTGTACGAGATTTGATTCTCTACAATAAATAAAAATAATTTCATTAGGAAACCATCACACATGAACCTGACAAGACGCCAGTTTTTTAAGGTTACCGCAGCAGGTGCCGGCGCTACAGGATTGGCTGTTATGGGCATGGCGCCAGCCACTGCCTTTGCTGAAGTCCGCCAGTACAAATTATTACGGGCAACAGAAACACGCAATAATTGCACGTATTGTTCAGTTGGCTGTGGTACGTTGTTATATAGCCTGGGTGACGGCGCCAAAAACGCCAAAAAGAAAATCTTTCATATCGAAGGAGACCCAGATCATCCTGTCAGTCGCGGCAGTCTGTGTCCTAAGGGCGCATCACTGATTGACTTTGTGAACAGCCCAAATCGCGTGCTGCACCCGCAGGTACGCGAAGCGGGCAGCAATGAGTGGAAAGACATCAACTGGGATGAGGCACTGGATCGCATTGCGCGCCTGATTAAAGATGAACGGGATGCCAATCTGATTGAAAAAAACGCTGATGGCGTTACCGTAAACCGGCTGGAAAGTCTGGGAATGCTGTGTGCCTCTGCCAGCTCCAATGAAACTGGCATTTTGACGCAGAAATTTATGCGTTCGCTCGGGCTGGTTGGTACTGATTCGCAGGCAAGGGTTTGTCATGGCCCGACTGTATCTGCGTTAGCAGCTACATTCGGCCGTGGTGCCATGACCAATACATGGACAGATATCCAGAATGCAGATTTTATTCTGGTGATGGGCGGCAATGCTGCTGAAGCGCATCCCGTTGGTTTTAAGTGGGTCATTGAAGCCAAAAAACAGAAGGGCACCAAACTGATTGTGTGTGACCCGCGTTTTAATCGTACAGCTTCCGTGGCCGACCACTACCTGCCAATTCGTTCCGGTACCGATATTGCTTTTCTAGGTGCGGTAATTAACTGGCTGATTAAAAACAATAAAGTGCAATGGGATTATGTTAAGAATTATACCAATGCCTCTTTTATTGTGGCTGATGGCTATGGATTTCATGAAGGTTTGTTTTCGGGACACGCTGATTACACTGCTGAAGACGGCAGACAGGCACCGGCGGCAGCACCGAAAGGCGCCAAAGGCAGCGCTGTCTATAATAATGCCAGTTGGGCATATGAATTAGACGAAAATGGCTATGCCAAAGTAGATCCGACTCTAAAAAATCCGCGCTGTGTATGGCAGGTAATGAAGCGGCATTATGCCCAGTACACGCCGGAAATGATGCATAAAATTACCGGCACGCCAATCAAAGATTTTCTGTTGGTCTGCGAAGCTTTGGGAGCCACTTCGGCAAAAAACAAGGCTGGTACAATTCTGTATGCATTAGGCTGGACTCAACATACCTATGGTTCGCAGAATATCCGTACTATGGCGATGATTCAGTTGATTCTTGGCAATATCGGCATGGCTGGCGGTGGCGTTAATGCCCTGCGTGGTCACTCTAATATTCAGGGACTGTCTGATCTGGGTTTGCTTTCTACCAACCTGCCGGGCTATCTGAGTTTGCCCAACGAAAAGAAAAATCCTACTTTTTCCGACTATCTAAGAGTACAAACGCCGGCAGCTCTGCGTCCGGGGCAGCTCAATTACTGGAGCAATACTCCCAAATTTATGGTTAGCCTGCTTAAATGGTTCTTCGGTGACAATGCCACCAAAGAAAATGACTGGGGCTACGACTGGCTGCCAAAATGGGACAAGATGTATGATGTGCTGCAAATGACAGAAATGATGTATCAGGGGCAGATGCACGGCCTGCTGGTACAAGGCTTTAACGCCATGGGTTCTTTCCCGGATTCAAATCGCATTGTTGAAGCTTTTTCACGCCTCAAGTGGATGGTAGTGATGGATCCGCTGAACACAGAAACTGCTACTTTCTGGGAAAATCATGGTGATGCGCATAATGTAGATCCATCTACTATCCAGACCACCGTATTTCGCCTGCCAGTACCTTGTTTTGCGGAAGAAAACGGATCTATTGTCAATTCTTCACGCTGGTTGCAATGGCATTATGCCGGTGCCGAAGCGCCAGAAGAGGCTAAAGCCGACCTTGAAATTCTGGCAGAGCTGCATTTACGCATCAAAGCACTGTATGAAAAAGAAGGCGGTAAAGTACCCGAACCGATTATTAACCTGAGCTGGCCGTATAAAGTAGCACATTCGCCTACGCCGGAGGAAATGGCACAGGAATCCAATGGCTGGGCTTTAGCAGATATCAAAGACCAAAAAGGCAATATTATCGTACCTAAAGGTGGGCAGTTGGATAGCTTTTCTCAGCTACGCGATGATGGTACTACTGCATGTGCCTGCTGGATTTTTGCCGGTTCATGGACCAAAAACGGTAATCAGATGGCACGGCGTGATAACAGTAATGCCGGACTGGGTAATACACCAGCCTGGGCGTGGTCATGGCCAGCAAATCGTCGCATCCTGTATAACCGAGCTTCCTGCGATCCATCCGGTAAAGCCTGGGATCCCGAGCGAGTATTGATTCACTGGGATGGCCGCAAGTGGGTGGGTGCTGATGTGGCTGATTACAAAGCCGATCAGGCACCTGATACCAATATGAACCCATTTATCATGAATGAAGAGGGTGTTGGCCGCCTGTTCTGTACCAAGAAACTGGTAGATGGCCCATTTCCGACATTCTATGAACCCACTGAATCGCCAATTGGTAAAAATCTGCTTTATCCGAAAGTACTGAATACACCAGCGGTACGTCTGTTTGACAGCGTTAAAGAGCGCATTGGTCATAAAGATGATTTTCCTTTTGTTGGCACTACTTATCGCCTGACCGAACATTTCCAGTTCTGGACTAAATCAGTGAAATTACTAATGATTGCTCAGCCGGAACAGTTTGTCGAAATCAGTGAGGAACTGGCTGCACAAAAAAATATTGCCAAAGGTGATACCGTTAAAATCAGTACAAAGCGCGGCTCGGTAGAGGCCAAAGCTGTAGTAACCAAACGCCTACGTCCTCTGAAAATTGATGGGCAGACAGTACATCAAATAGGTATTCCCCTGCATGGTGGCTGGGTAAATGTTGGTGAGAAAAAACAATTCCTCATCAATACGCTTACACCATTTGTTGGTGATTGCAATACGCAGACACCAGAATACAAAACCTTTTTGTGCAATATCGAAAAAGCGTGAGGGGAATAAGTCATGGCTTTACAATCTTTAGATATTAAACGTCGTTCTGCGACCAATCAGCTTACGCCATTGCCACAGGCACGCAAGCCGATTGAAATTGCCAAACTCATTGATGTCTCTACCTGCATAGGCTGCAAGGCCTGTCAGGCAGCGTGTTCAGAATGGAACGATATTCGTGACGAAATCGGTACCAATCATGGCGTATACGACAACCCGATTGACCTGAGTGCTGATAGCTGGACAGTAATGCGTTTTTCTGAAACTGAAGAATACGGCAAACTGGAGTGGCTGATTCGTAAGGATGGCTGTATGCATTGTGCCGATCCCGGCTGCCTGAAAGCCTGTCCGTCTCCGGGGGCAATCGTGCAGTACGAAAACGGTATTGTCGATTTTCATCAGGAAAACTGCATTGGCTGCGGCTACTGTATTTCAGGTTGCCCTTTCAACATTCCGCGTATCTCGAAAAAAGACAACCGCGCCTATAAATGTACCTTATGTTCCGACCGCGTAGCTGTTGGTCAGGAACCTGCCTGTGTGAAAACCTGTCCTACCGGCGCCATTCATTTTGGCAGCAAGGAAGACATGAAATCTCTGGCTGGTGAACGCATCAAGGATTTGAAACAGCGCGGATTCGAACATGCTGGGCTCTACGACCCGCAGGGCGTAGGAGGAACGCATGTAATGTATGTATTGCATCATGCCGACAAACCCAGCTTGTACCACGGTCTGCCAGATAATCCGCATATCAGTACTACCGTCAAGTTGTGGAAAAGTATGCTCAAACCAATAGCAGCTTTTGGTATTGCTGCCGCCGCTTTTGCAGGCTGGCTGCACTATATCACCATTGGCCCGAATCGCCCGGATGACGATGAAGAACAGGTTCTTAATCGTGACGGTGAAATCCTCAAAGACAAGGGGGACGCATAATGAAAAAATTATTACTTCAACGCTATAAAAAATCTGAGCGTTTTAATCATTGGGTTGTAGCTGGCTGTTTCGTACTGCTGGCAGTTTCCGGACTGGGTTTTTTCTATCCGTCGTTCTTCTGGCTGACCGAAGTATTCGGTTCCCCGCAACTGGCGCGTATACTGCATCCGTTCATCGGAGTGGTGATGTTTCTGGGCTTTTTTATCCAGTTTTTCCGCTACGTTAAATATAACTTTTTTGAACGTGACGACATCAAATGGTTATTAGGCATCAAGCATATACTGCTGGGTAAGGAAATTGGCGATACCGGAAAATACAATGCAGGACAAAAGTGCATGTTCTGGCTGATGACTATCAGCATGGCGTTGTTATTAATCAGTGGACTGGTAGCATGGAGGCAGTTTTTCTCCGGTTATTTCCCCATCTGGGTAGTGCGTATAGCTTTACTAGTGCATTCTGCTTCGGCAATCCTGCTGATTGTTGGCATCATCGTCCATGTTTATGCCGCATTGTGGATTAAAGGCACTATTCCTGCCATGGTAGAAGGAGTGGTTACTCAGGAATGGGCGAAAAAACATCATCCGCGCTGGTATCGGGAAATGATGGCTAAAAAAGAAGCCAGAGCACAGCAAAGTTCTGATTCGCAGAGCAGCGATTAATCCGGCCGGAAGCATCTGGCAGCACTGTCTGTATGGCTATTGCCATACAGACAGTAAAACTTTATCTCCTTTTCTGTTCTGACTTTGCTCAGGATGGTTTTATCCTGTTACTGCCTGCGTGCAGACAAAGAAATCCCATGAATCATATACCCGTACAAAGCCATACTGTCTGGGTGGCACAGGCCGGACAGTGCAACAGTACCAGTGACAATGTCAGTGCCGAAATCCCAGTAGCTCTCGTTTATAACGGTATATCCCATGTAGTGCTTATGGCCACACCTGTTGATGTTGCCGAACTGGCACTGGGTTTTAGCTTAAGTGAAGGTATTATTGAAGATGCAGAGCAGATTTACGCCATTGAAATCAGCGAATATCAGCATGGCATCGTAGCTGAAATTGAGCTGGCCAGTGCTGCTTTTAACCGCCTGAAAAGCCGCCGCCGCCAGATGAGCGGGCGCACCGGCTGCGGTCTGTGTGGTATCGACAGTCTTGCAACGGTACAACCAGAGTTGAAGCCGGTATTACGCACAAAGCATATCGACTTTAGCATAATCGGGCGTGCTTTGACTGATTTTAACCATCATCAGCAGTTGCGCGCCCAAACCGGTTCAGTTCACGGCGTAGCGTGGGCTGATACGTCTGGCAGGATTGTAACCGTGCGTGAAGATATTGGTCGGCACAATGCTTTAGACAAGCTTATTGGGTGGGGACTGCATGCAAAAGTGGATTGGAAGCAGGGTTTTGTGGTATTGTCCAGTCGCGCTAGTTTTGAAATGGTAATGAAATCAGCAATAACCGGCATCGGGTGTATCGTGGCCATATCTGCGCCTACCACCTATGCCATTGATTTAGCTCACAAGGCTAATATCACGCTGGTGGGTTTTGCGCGCCATAACCGCCAAGTAATTTATACCCATCCTCAATTTTTTCATCCTTAACGCATATTTAAAACAAAAAATAATAGGGTATACTCTAATTGTTTTGTTTTGCTTGTTAGAGTGAATAAGAATTATATTACCAATTACAGTAAGGACGACTATGTTATCGATTATCAAACGATATAGCCGTAATTTGGCCTGGCAAATTCTCTTTGCCCTGATTATGGGGGTTGCAGTAGGATTGTATCTGCATACTTTTGCAGATCCCTCACACCCGTACTACAAAACCTATCAATCCTGGGTAATCAATGTATTACAGCCAATGGGCGATATCTTTATCCGCCTGATTAAAATGATTGTGCTGCCTATTATCCTCAGCACCCTGACTCTGGGGATTGCTGGGTTGGGTAATTCCAAAAGCCTGGGCAGACTGGGTGGTAAAACCATTCTGTATTTTGAAATCATTACCACCGTTGCCATTGGTGTAGGTTTGCTCTTTGGTAATCTGTTTCACCCGGGCAGCGGTATTGATATTTCCAACCTGCAACACAGCAATGTTACCCAGTATGTACAGAAAAGTGAGGCTCTAGCCGAGAAACCGCATGGTTTGGTTGTAATGATTCTGGATATGATTCCACATAATATCTTTGATTCTCTCAGCTCAGGCGAAATCCTGCCAGTAATCTTTTTCTGTGTATTCTTTGGTCTGGGTTTAACCAAGTTGCCTGACAACCAGCGTCTGTTCTTCTCCGATTTTCTGAAAGTCATTTCAGATGTGATGTTTAAAATCACCAACATGATTATGCGCTATGCGCCGATTGGTGTATTTGGTCTGATGACCGTTACCATCAGTAAATTCGGTTTTAGTTCACTTATTCCGCTGATGAAACTAATTGTTATTGTTTATCTGGCGATGTTTGTGTTCACACTGGTGATACTGGGAGGCGTAGCCTATTTCTGCCGTTTTAATATTTTTACCATTATCAAAATTTTAAAAGATGAGCTGATTGTTGCTTTCTCAACTTCCAGCTCTGAAACCGCGCTGCCAAAAATGATTGAGAAAATGGAAGCATATGGCGCGCCGAAATCCATTACTAGCTTTGTGATACCAACCGGTTATTCATTCAATCTGGATGGTTCCACTTTGTATCAGAGTATTGCTGTTATTTTTCTGGCACAGCTATATGGCATTTCCCTGTCTGTTACTGACCAAGTGATGATTGTGATTACTTTGATGGTGGCTTCCAAAGGGATTGCCGGTGTGCCGGGGGTATCATTTTTAGTATTGTCTGCTACATTAGCTACTACTTCCATTCCGTTAGAAGGGCTGGGCTTTATTCTGGGCATCGACCGTATTCTGGATATGGGACGCACTGTAGTGAATGTAATTGGTAATGCGCTGGCTTCGCTGGTTATTTCGCGCTGGGAACACGATTTTGATGATGAAAAAGCGCGAGCATATGAAAAATCACTAGGTATTAAATAATCCGGTGTATGTACTAAGAAGGTTCAGAGATATCTGAACCTTTTTTATTGTCTGCTGATAACTTATCCGTATGTGCAAAACGCTGCACCAGCCATTACTGCCATTAGCTTTCAACAGTACAGGCAAAATAGTCGGCAGCCAATCCAGACAGAATGCATAATTTTAGTTAAACTTGGTTATTTTAATCATCGATAATGGTATTCGCACAATCGCACCATGATGAGCAGCCATTACCTGATAGCATAGATACATGAAAACTCAAGTAACACCAGAAGCCATACAGGCACAAGAATTTTTTCATATACCGTTTTGGCAGCAGCCTCAGGCCGATATTTTCAGCCAGCGTGCACAGCGCCTGCATGAGCTCGCCGCCGAAAACAGCAGCGACTGGCAGCCATATTTACAGTTCCTTGCTGCCATATGCACTGCCCAGCAAACCTTACTGGAGCGTTATGCAGAAGCCGAATGGGTACTACCGCCAGCAGGTACGGATGAATTTCCGCTTACTCCAGCCTTACTAAGTGCCAATAATGATTTAACTGGCCGCCTGTTTACAGATTTACATACTCTACTGCAACAGCAATTGTCACCAACAGCCGCACAGGTATGGAAAGAATTATTGCAGCTTAGCAGCGAAGAACGCAGCCAGTTGTGCCAGCAGGCATTAAATCAGCAGCTTGGCGTGGCGCAGCAGGATTATCAGATTTGGGTAAACGCCGTAGTGCAGATTATCTATACCCATGCTGCGCTGAATTTAGCAGCTACAGCAGTCAAACCATTACCTGAGCTCGGATTTTGTCCATGCTGTGGTACTGATGCCGCAGGTGCGGTGATAATCGGACATGGTGAACTTGAAGGGCTGCGCTATCTGTGCTGCGGCGTATGCAACAGCCGGTGGCACAGTGTGCGGGCACGGTGTAGCTTTTGTGATAATAGCCGCGATTTAGGCGTACATCGTATCGAACAGGCAAAAGAGGGCGTACTATCTGGTGCGGAAGCTGAATGCTGCCCAAGCTGCCATGCCTATCGCAAACGCTATCGTTTGGCCAAACAACAGTATGCCGACCCGATTGCCGATGATTTGGCTTCTTTAGCACTGGATATATTGCTAAATGAAGAAGGCTGGCAACGTGGTGGTGCCAATCCGTTTTTACTGATGGGTAAAGTACCCAGACATTAAAATTAACCGGAAGCTGTTTAGTTCAGATTGCGAATCAGGAGCTAAACAGCTTTAATGCATAAATAATCCTTTGACCAACAAATAGATATCTGCAATGACAAAACCAGAGAAATTTTTTTAGCGCAATCGACCTTTTTTCTACTGTGCTTAGAGTAAAAAGTATTGTTAATAGTATCCATAACATACAAAAATGTTATATCCCATTGCAAATAAAGCTAAATATTCATTATTCCTAAATTGTACTCCGAGAGAGCGCCTTATCGGAAAGCAAACCATATATGCTTATCCAGAAAACGTATCCACTAAATCTATCAGTACCCCCCATTTATCATTTTCACTATTCTTTTTAGGTTGGTGATAGAAACTATACTAATCATGATTTAATGATTTTTAGCGAAAATTTTGGTTTAGATAGGGGAGAGATACGCTATCTCCAGCAGGGTGCTGGACTTCAAAGGAAACTATGCCAGAAAAGATAATCTATGATTCTCATAATCCGGCTATAAGCTTACCAATGATGTATGCTAAAGCACTCTCTGGAATACTTAATTTTTATGGTGTTGCAGAAGGTTTGTTTATTCTAGCAGGAGGGATGGCAGAGATAAAAAATTATTCAGGAAAAAAGAATAAATCTGAAGTATTAAAAAAATTTTGATATTTTTCATTTAAATGATCATAGGCTAATCTGTCCACAAAATAGGCTAATTTTTATATTGATAATTGATTAAAGCAAAAGAATAGTAAGACGATAAAAGAGAAATTATTTAATCATTGGCAATCATATTTTTTAGTAATGTATAAAATTCATGCTGATATTAGTTAATATCAATTTTGATGGCGTATGAGTTTTATCGGTTAATAGTATACAAACAGCCCAAGCTACAAGGCTTGGGCTGTTTGTATGATTACGCTTTAAAAGTAATCCAGGGTTTAAGTTTTACTACTGGCTGAATTAAATTGGCATGTTCTTGGGCTTCGATTACTGGTGTAATCGGTTTATAGGCGGCAGGTGCTTCTTCTCGTAAACGTTCCTCTTTTAGGGTAATACATTGCCATGGCAAATCAACCCTATCAGATACTACTTTTTTGTTACGCATTGATTGCCGTCTTTCTGCTCTGCCTGCACCGTGTGAGCAAGACCATAACCAGTCTGGATTCCCTTTGCCAAGTGCTACGTAAGAGTAGTCACCCATTGAGCCAGGAATTAATGCAATTTCGCCATTATTGGCTGGTGTGGCTCCTTTACGGTGAATATTCATTCCACGCTCAGGTAAGATAATATTATGTGGAATATCAACGATTAATTGGCTATTATCTTGTTTGAAAATCGCCATTAATTCTTTACGTATCAATTCGGTGATGACGATTCGGTTAATCCATGCATAACGTGCTGCAACACCCATTGCCTGCAAGTAATTTTGTGCATCATCATCTACTAAACCAAATAATCCTGATGTTGGATATTTTTTATTTACTGGCCATAAAGCTTTGGCTTTATCTTGCCAGCGGTTGCCAATATAAAATCCCACATCACGTGAACCGGTATGAATCATTATTGCAACAGTATTTTTCTTTAATCCCATTTGATAAGCTAAATGTCGATCAAGGATTTCATCAACAATTTGTAACTCAACAAAATGGTTACCTGAGCCTACTGTACCTAAGCTTGCTGGGCGGATAATACTTCGTGGCTCAAAAAAGGCCTCCGGTGCGTATTTGCTATCCGCTGTGATTAATGACTGCCCTGATATTTGATTAATTTCCGCCAGTAGCCGCTTAAAATTGACGTGTTGCCATAAACCTTGTTGTGGTAATGCTGTTATCCATGCCGCTATGCCTTCATCAAACAATGCTTGAAAGGATTGTGGAGTAACAGGAATATTACGCTCGTCTTGCAATAATACGCGTTTAAGCTGCGCGATAATGGTTGATTTTTGTTCATTCACTTCATCATGGCTTAAACCGGTTGTCAAAAGGCGCATACCGCAGTTGATATCAGTGCCAATGGCTGCCGGAATAACTAAATCTTCTGTTGTTGCCACGATGCTGCCTACTGGTGCAATCGCTCCCGGATGAAAATCGGGCGTTGCTCGTGCTGCGCACACGTGTCCTAAGCTGTTAGGTACGTTTACCGATGCAAAATCCAGTAACTGTTTTACCGCTTTTTCTTCTAACGGTAAAGCCTGTGGTAATAATACTTGAGCAGTAGTATTTTGTTGATTAAAAGTATAGATATTATTATAAAAATGACTCTCAATTCCGAGTCGGGATAAACGTTTTTGTAAACGAGTAAATGTAGACATCATTGCCACCTAGGAAACAATAAAAAGCGTCCTCCGCCTTTTGGGAGGTTGATTACTGTTTTCCTGCAGCAGCACGATTCAGGAAAGTGGGCTAATTCTATACAAGGGTTTTTTATTTGTAAAGTATGAATAAAAAATGTTAATAATGTTTTTATTAACTATTCAAAAAAGGCTGATCTTGGGAATGGATTGGATCTTAAGTTTTATTTTTTAATTATTCATTTGATTATAAAGTGGTTATGGTTTTATAGATAGTCTAATAATATTTTGATTATAAAATTGTTGACTAATATCACAATTGTGATAATAATACATGCAGTAATGCTGTAATAAGTATGTTTCGAGACGTTTGAATCTCCAACAAATAGATATATAGGAATATGCTTATGTCTTTTTTAATGTAAACTAAAAATTTGAAATATAATTTATAAAAATAAACTTATTCTATCAGTGCAATATGATGAAATGGCAAAATCAGGAAATGGATTGTATTATGAGCAAGAGAAAAATTTACAGTGAGGGCTGGGATTTTTAATGTCACTTGAAACGGAAACATTTAGATTTTTAGGTGAGACAATTGGCTATTGGTTACAAACAATAGCCATTGTTGCGTCTGCTATATTTGCTGGTTCTCAGATTAGGGCGTTAAGAAAGCAACATACGAGTAATGATATTCAATGGAAACAAAGGGCAACCGTTGACGCAGTGATTGCTGATAAAAGGGATGCTACTTTAATTAATTCGCGTTTGATGTATGCTAAATTAAAAGAAAATAACGCAGATTTTAATACCATAGGTGCGCAATCTTTATTGGCAAATGAAAAAGAAAATCAAGCGATACTTGATGTGCTAAATAATTACGAATTCATGGCTGCCGGTATTAAAGAAGGTGCATTTGATGAAGAAATTTATAAACGCATGAAGCGTTCGCTGATCATTAAGGATTGGGAAAAGTTGGAATTATATGTAAGAGCTTTAAGAAAACGAGAGCAAAGAGACAGATTATTTTCTGAATTTCAATGGTTAGCTGAAAAATGGATGGCCGAAGATGATGCGTGATATTCGTTAATCGGCAAATATGTTCTTTTGTTATTATGTATATATAATTTTACGCATAGATTGAGGTCGGACTCTTTTATAATGCTAAAGTTATTTTTTCTGAATAAACAAGCCTGTGTTCAGCATAGGCTTGTTTATTTGCTTTACTGATTAAACCCGGTATTTATATCGGATAAACCGTCACCCATTGCCCTTGATGGATATCAGTTTGGGCGGGAATGTCGATTAATACTTGTGCATCGACACAGCCGGAAAGCATGTGCGAGCCTTGTTTAGCCAATAGCTGTACTTCAGGGCCGTTGTTGGTGAAGCGGATGGTGCCGCGCAGGAATTCGCGCCGTTTCTGCTGGTTGGGGGTGATGGCGAAGGCTGCTTTGGCCTGATAGCATTCGGGCAGTGCTTGCAGAATATGGCGGCCGGCAGCGCTTTGCAGTGCAGGTATGCCCAGTAATTTGAAAGTGACAAAGCTGGCAACGGGATTGCCGGGCAGGAGCATAACACGGCATTGCTGAATATTACCCCAGCCAAAGGGTTTACCCGGTTTTATCGCCAGCTTCCAGTGTTCGATATTGCCTAGTTGTTGCAGTGCCGGTTTGACTAAATCGCGATCGCCAACTGAGGCACCGCCAGAAATAATGATGCTGTGGCTGTTGGTTGCGGCTTTGGCAAGAGTTTGGGTGATGATGTCGAGCTTATCCGGCAGGATACCGCCATCGATGATTTCGATAAACGCATATTCGCTCAGGCAGGCCAGCAGCATAGGGCGGTTGCTGTCGTATATCTGATGCTGTTGTAGCTGGTTATTACCGCTTACCAGTTCATCGCCGGTGGTAAATACGCTTACGCGCAACTTCTGATATACATGTAATTCGCTTGCACCTTGTGAGGCTGCTAGTCCGATTGCTTGTGCGTTTAGCAGGGTGCCTTTTTCGAGTAAGATGGCACCTTGTTTCAGCTCTTCGCCCCGTCTGCGGATGTTGTCACTGGCGGCGGGTGCTCGAGTGCTGCTAAGGGTATTGCCGTTAACACTGGTGTTTTCCTGCATGATTACTGCATCGGTATTTAAAGGAATGCCAGCGCCAGTATAGATGCGTACGGCCTGTCCGTGTTGCAGGGTGAGCTGCTGGGTGTCTCCGGCTGCCGCGGTACCGATAAGCTGCCATTCGACGCAGTTTAGGCCGCAGATGGCATAGCCGTCCATGGCACTGTTGTCGAATGCAGGGGCATCGGCAGTAGCAATAAGCGGCTGGGCAAGAATGCGGCCGGCAGCCTGATTAAGGGGTACGGTTTCGCTGTCGACTATACGGCTGGCCTGTTGTAGTAGGGTTTCTTGTCCCTGATAAAAATCCATCATGAGGTTGTTGCTCCACTGCGCGTGCTGGTAAACATTGCGCTGCTGTTATAGTTGGTAAACGGGGCACTATCGGCAAAAGTAACAATGGCGTGGCGATAAGGCTGGATAATTGAGCGTACGCTGTGTTTGCCGCTGCTGTTAAGTTGTTGCTGGATATGATGCAGGTGGCGCCGGCGCATCTGGCAGACGATAGGGTGCAGATTGCTGGTGTCGGCGGCACAGACTATATCTAGCTCAGGCTGGTTATGCAGCTTTTCATACAGGCTAGTGATGATGTCTGCGTTTAGTAAAGGCAGGTCGCATGGTACGATTTGCAGGTATTCGATGTGTTCCGGTAAGGCTTGTGCTGCACTGATGATGCCGGCCAGTGGTCCCATCTGGGTATAGGCAGGCAAATCTTGGCACACGGAATAGCCGTAGTTTTGTATTTGTGTGATATCGCGATTGGCGCTGATAATGATGTGGTCGCTGCAATGGCCAAGCTGGTGCAGAATATGTGCCAGTAGCGGCTGGCCGTGAAGCGGCAGTAGTGCCTTATTGGCACCGCCAACACGGGTACCGAGGCCACCGGCAAGGATAATCAGGCCAAGCTGTGCATCTATTGCCATGACTGGGTGCGCTGCTGGTCGCTGTGTTTCATTTCTACCCAGTGCTGTTCACCGTTGGCAAAGCATTCTTTTTTCCAGAATGGTGCTTCGGTTTTCAGGTAGTCCATGATGAAATGATTGGCCTGATAGGCATGCTCGCGATGGCCGCTGGCAGTGAGCACCAGTACGATTTGGGCACCTACCGGCAGTTTGCCTATACGGTGAATGACGCAGGCATAGGGTAGTGACCAGCGTTCTGCTGCCTGAGCGATGATTTTGCTGATTTCATGTTCAGTTACTTCAGGCATATGGGTAAGGTGAAGGTGGCTGAGTGGTTGCTGCGGGTTATCGTTGCCGCGCACTTTGCCAATAAAGCTAACTACAGCACCACAGTCTGGTGCACTGGCTTCAGCCAGAGCCAGTTCGTTACTGAGGTTGAAATCTTCGCTTTGTACCTGTATGCGAGTTTGCATTTTAGCCTCCGGTTACCGGTGGTAACAGGGCTATGCTGTCACCGTCTTTGAGGGCAGCACAGCCATGCTGAATGATATTATTGACGGCAATTTTGTATACTTTGCCGGCAGCCAGCACTTCACTAAATGGGGCACCACGTTGGCGCAGGTAGGCTAAAAGGGCATCGCTGTCGGTAAAGTCTGGAGATAGCTGTTCCTGAGTCAGGCCAAGCTCTTCGGCAAAGCGTGCCAGATAAATCACGGTAATCATGATAAAAACATAGGTCAATCAATAATCGTTTATTATGCCGTGTTTTTTCTTTCTGTGGCAGATGGCTGTTGCTGATGCGATTGGATTTAAGGAGTAAAATGGGATAGAATGCAGCCTTTTTTTTAATTATTCCAACTATTTGTCTAATTTTTTATTTCTGAAATGATTTTCCTTCTTACAGGCGCTTACTTTTCTCATGCTGATTGACCGCTTCAACAGACGTATTGATTATTTACGCATTTCGGTAACGGATAAATGCGATTTACGCTGTACTTATTGTATCCCACAAGGGTTTACGGAATTTGAAAAGCCGGCTAACTGGCTGTCGTTTGCGGATATTGAGCGTGTGGCCGGAGCATTTGCCCGCATGGGTGTGTCTCGATTTCGTTTAACCGGCGGCGAACCGTTATTGCGTAAGAATCTGCCGGAACTGGTGGCACGGCTGGCAGCTTTGCCCGGGGTAGAAGATTTGTCGTTAACTACCAATGGTACGCAACTTAAACGTTTTGCCCAAGATTTACGTAAAGCAGGACTAAACCGGCTGAATGTGAGTCTGGATTCATTGCGACGTGAATGTGTGCAGGAGATTTCCGGCAAAGATAGCTTTGATAAAGTAATTGACAGTTTGCAGGCAGCACGGGATGCAGGCTTTGAACAGATTAAGATTAATATGGTGCCGCTGCCGGGGGTGAATACCGGTGATATTGAGGATATGGTGGCATTCTGTATTGCCAATGGTTTTATCCTGCGCCTGATTGAGGTGATGCCGATGGGCGTAAGCGGGCGGAAGCTGGAATATTTTAATTTGCTGGAGTTGATTGAGAATCTGCGTCCTAAATATCAGCTACATGAAAGCAGGCGTGTATACGGAGGCGGGCCGGCCAAATACTGGGAAAGTGTCGATGGTCGTTTTACTCTGGGGCTGATTACACCGCGTTCGCAGCATTTCTGTGCTACCTGTAATCGGGTACGCATGTCTGTGGATGGTACTCTGTATCTGTGTCTGGGGCAGGAGCAGAGTATGGCGTTGAAGCCATTATTGGCGGCAAACTGTTCTGATGCACAGCTGGAGGCTGCGATTAAACAGGCGGTGGATCTGAAGCCGGAAAAACATGAATTCAATGAGCAGCCAGACAAGATTGTGCGCATTATGGCGAAAACCGGTGGTTAAAATAGATGTTGCTGCTACCAAACAAAAGCCCGCTTTGTTGAGCGGGCTTTTGTGCGACAGACAATTAAAATAAGGTTAGTGTCCATGGAAACAGATAAGTTTGTACAAGGGTAAACAGGCCGGCAATCACACAGAAGAACAGGCTGTGACGCACGGTGAAGCGAAACAGGTCAGATTCTTTACCGGCCAGTCCCACTGCGGCACAGGCAATGGCAATGGATTGTGGTGAAATCATTTTGCCGGTTACCCCGCCAACTGAATTAGCAGCAACGGCAAGTACGGGATCCATGCCTACCTGCAAGGCGGTATTGGCTTGCAAAGCACCAAACAGGGCATTAGCAGAGGTGTCGGAACCTGTGAGGAAAACACCTACCCAGCCAAGAAATGGTGAGAAAAACGGGAAGGCTTTACCGGTATCGGCCAGCGCCAATGCAAGGGTTGATGACAGACCGGAGTAATTAACTACGTAGGCAAACGCCAGTACCAGCCCAATCGATAGTATCGGATAGCGCAAATCGTATAGGGTGTGTTTGAAGGTATCGACAGCCAGACGCGGTTTTATTTTCAGTATTAATATGGAAATGATGGCTGCCAGCAGAATGGATGTGCCTACTGCTCCTATCAGATTTAGCTTGAATTCGGCAGCGATGGGGGTGTTTTCCGCAACGATAGGTATGGTTTTAATCACCAGATTATCCAGCATTGGCCAGTGAATTTTGATTAGGCTGAATGAGTTAAACCAGACTTGCAGGGGTTTAATTGTCCACACGGCGACACAGATAGTCAGGATAACAAAAGGCGACCATGCCTGAGCAATTTGTCTGATGCTATATTCTTTTGGTCTGCGCTGTTGGTTTGGCTGCTGCATGCCGTTGAAGGTAAATATCTGTTCAGGCTGCCATTTTTGTAGAAAAAGTGCCAGGCATACCAAGCTTACCAGTGCTGAGGTGACATCCGGCAATTCCGGCCCGATAAAATTGGCGGTGATAAATTGGGTTGCGGCGAAGGAAACACCGGAAACCAGCAGTGCTGGCCAAGTCTGGCGAATACCGCGCATTCCGTCCATGATAAATATCAGATAGAACGGAATCACAATAGACATCATGGGTAATTGCCGGCCGGCAAGCTGGCCGATATGAAACGGGTCAAGGCCGGAAACCTGTCCACCCACCAGAATCGGAATACCCAGTGCACCAAAGGCAACCGGTGCCGTATCAGCAATCAGGCACAAACCTGCTGCATATAAGGGTTTGAAACCCAGCCCTACCAGTAGTGCTGCACTAATGGCAACGGGTGCACCAAAGCCGGCTGCGCCCTCCAGAAAAGAACCAAAGCAAAAGCCGATAAGCAGCAATTGCAGACGCTGGTCTTCAGTGATGGAAAGAATAGAAGCACGGATAATGTCAAACTGGCCGCTTTTGACGGTGAGGTTGTAGAGAAAGACAGCGGTAATTATGATCCAGGCAATCGGCCACAGACCGTAGAAAAAACCATATAACGCGGAAGATAAAGCCAGTGTAAGTGGCATTTTGTAGGCAGTAACTGCCACAATGATTGCCAGAATCAAGGTGATAGCACCGGCAATGTGTCCTTTCATGCGCAGTAGTGTAAGCGCCACAAAGAAAAAGATGATCGGCAATAGGGCAGCCAGCAGGGTGAGATAAATGCTGTTGCCTAATGCGGAGTAACTTTGTACCCATGTATGCATGTAATTTCTCCTCGATATGTAAGTGCGGTTGCAATAAATTTGATGGTATGTGTGCGGTTATTTTATGTTAAAGAGTAAATGTTATTAATTTTTAATTCTGATATGTACAATTTGCTATGCTGGCTATTACTTTAAAAAAATAAAGATATTAACGTCAATGTTTATACCTTTAATTCTAATAATCGTAATTTAAGGTAATAGGCTGAGTTAAGAAAATTTTTGCTTGTGATCAGGTTAGGTAGTTGGATATAAATTATTATTTCGTAGTGTTTGGTCTGCCTAGGTGGGAAATGTAAGCATTTTTATTATGGTTTTGATTTGGTAACACTTCTGCAAACTTTTTGTTCAGTTTGTTGTAAGCAGGTATAGCTGAATTTTATGCTGGCGCAGGTGTGCGACTGTCTGTAAGCAGATTAGCTGTGATTGAGAATTGATTTACAACAAGAATTACAGTTAGGTGTTGCTTTGGCTTTATTCATGTTTTACATAATTAATTCAAGAAGAAATAAGGTTTTGTTTGGATCTGTTTCTTACTTAAAGGCATTATCAATTGTTGGGTTAGCGATTGCTGGTTGTTACAATTGATCATCTTTATGACTTGCGATTAATTCAGCGGTCGATTTTATGAGTATTGCTTTTGTTTTAACAATTCTGTGTGTTACTTTGTCATTGTGATTTAATTGATTTGTTGTTGTTTCATCTAAGTTTGGGGCAAGCTGGAGGGTTACAGCTAATTCACGATACTGTATCAGAAATGATTGATTAATATAACTGACTATTTTTTATCACTAAACTTGACAGTTAATTAACAATTCATGATAATGGCGCCGTTTTTTTCAATCTAAAATTTTTATGATAGTGAGGGGGCAAAATGCCTGTAGTTAACACTTTATCTTAATGCCGACACGGTATCTTTCTATTCTTTCGCTTGGTATTTTTCAAGCTTCTTTGTTGTAATTCAATCTGTAGATTTTTGCCTTGTCGGTTTTCTTTTGTTTTTTGGAGAAAACATAATGACAATGGAATATTGTATTCAAAATTTAGAATTAATTAAATATCCACGAACACCCCACTTGGAAAGCTCTCGTTTACAGTTTGGAGACTGTGAACATGGGCAATATCCTTATAATCAACTAGTAGGACAGTATATTGTTGTTGAAGAAAAGCTTGATGGTGCGAACTGCGCGATTAGTTTTTCTGCCAGTGGTGAACTGTTGCTTCAATCTAGGGGACATTATTTAATTGGTGGTTCACGAGAGCGTCAATTTAATTTGTTAAAACATTGGGCTTGCGTGCATGAAAATTGGCTGTTAGAGCGATTAGAAGATCGTTATATTCTTTATGGTGAATGGTTGCATAAAAAACATGCAATTTTTTATGATGCATTGCCTCACTATTTTTGTGAGTTTGATATTTGGGATAGGCAACAAAACTGTTTTCTATCAACCTTAAAACGCCACCAGCTATTAGCCAATGGTCCTGTTTTATCGGTGCCTGTTTTATTTGCAGGGATGGCACCCTCTGAGTTGAGCGATTTATTGATTTTGGTTAAAGAATCTTTAGCTAAAACGGCGAATTGGAGAGCATGTTTTGAGCAAATTGTGTTGCGTGAAAAGCTTGATTTAACCAAGGCCTGGCAACAATGCGATGGTTCTGATTTGATGGAGGGATTATATCTGAAAGTCGAGTCAGACACGCAAACGGTTGATCGCCTAAAGTGGATTAGATGCGATTTTGTGCAGGCGATTTTAGATGCAGGTCAGCATCATTCGGAACAGCCTTTTATTCCTAATCAACTGGCTGAAGGTGTTGATCTGTATGCACCGCAATTAACGGTGAATTGGTATGGTTGTTCGGTTAATGGAGGTAAGATATGAATTACCTTGTATTAAAGCAACAAATTGCGCACACAATTTTAACTGATGATTTTAGCCCATGGCTAACTTGTATTCCTGAGTTAAATAGTTTGATAACAACGCCACAAGATCCTGTTTATCATGGTGAGGGCGATGTATGGACTCATACTCAGATGGTTGTAAGAGCGCTATTAGCTCAGTCTGAATTTGCTAACGCAACAGAAGATCATCAGTTTGTGCTATTTATGACTGCATTATTGCATGATATAGCCAAACCTGAAACGACGGTGATTGACGACATTACAGGTAAAATTAGCCAGCCACGTCATTCGAAAAAAGGTGAAATTCGCAGTCGCATATTATTATGGCGAATGGGTGTGCCGTTTGATTTACGGGAGCAAATTTGCCGCATTATTAGAGTACATCAAGTGCCTTTTTATGCTTTAAGTGATAAGCAAAAAAAGAAATCGCCTGAATATGTTATCCATCAATTATCGTGGCAGTTGCCGATCTGGATGCTATGTGTGCAGGCTAAGGCAGATATGGAAGGTCGTATCTGTGCTGATAAAACAAGAGCACTTGATGAAGTTGAACTGTTTAAACAGTTAGCACTTGAGGAGGGGTGTTTATATAACCCGCGTCAGTTTGTTGATGATTATACTCGGATGCAATATTTTCGGGGCAGTAATGTGTTACCCGATTATGCGTTATTTCCACAAGAAGGTTCTAATGTGATTATGCTCGCTGGTTTACCTGCTTCGGGTAAAAATAGTTGGATTAGTCAGCATTATCCAGCATGGTCTGTTGCTTCTTATGATGATGCTAGAACTGAACTAAAACTCAAGTATGGTGAAAATGAAGGGTTGGTTACACAATTTGTTTTATCTAAAGTAAGGAAATGGTTGAGATCTAAGCAGTCTTTTATTTGGAATGCAACCCATTTATCGCAAGAAATGCGTCAAAAAGCGCTTGATTTGCTTTACGCTTATCATGCTAGTGTGCAAATTGTTTATATTGAACAACCTGAAAAAGAGTTGTATCGTCGTAACTCAGCACGTGATTCGACTTTGCCAAATAAAACCATTCAGCGGTTATTAAATAAATGGGAGGTTCCGTTACCTACTGAAGCACATAAGGTGAGTTATTTGATTAATCCATAACTGGGTATATTTTATGTTGTAAATTGGGGCTGATAATCAGGCCCCAAATGCAGATTAGTCATTATATTTTGTTTTTCTGTATTATTTTTGATACCTGTTGGTTATTCTTTATTTGTTTTTTTCATTGGTTATATATGGGATAGATAAAAATCACGTGATTACAATTAAACCCGCTGATCCACTCAGGCTTGATTTGCATTTTATTAATTTTGCAATTAATTTATGCCTGTCGTAAGGTTGTCATGTTGCTCTTTTACAATAAGTCACGATAGTATTTGGTAATAGGGAGTAAACTGTGTCTGCTTCGTCTGCGACTTCGTCGCCTAGGGCAATTATGTCTGCATCCATGAAAACTGGTAAAGTAGGTAAAATTCTTTTTCTGCTGATATTACTTGGCGGTCTGGCTTATGCTGGTGTTTGTATTTGCCATGATTTGCACGCTATTCCAAGCTCTTCATTGCTGGTATATGCGTTATTAACAGTAGCGTTGCTGATTGCGCTGGCATTCGAGTTTGTGAATGGTTTTCATGACACAGCCAATGCGGTGGCCAGTGTAATCTATACGCATTCACTTAAACCTAATACAGCTGTAATCTGGTCAGGAGCTTTTAATTTTCTTGGTGTGTTGTTGTCAACCGGTGCAGTGGCCTATGGGGTGATTTCTTTGCTGCCGGTGGAATTGATTCTGCACATGGGCAGTGATGTTGGTTATGCAATGATTTTTGCTTTGCTTTCTGCTGCCATTATCTGGAACCTGAGTACATGGTGGCTGGGGTTGCCGGCTTCCAGTTCGCATACGCTGATTGGTTCGATTATCGGGGTAGGTGTGGCTAATCAATTGATGTCGGCAGATCGAAGTACCAGTGGCGTAAGTTGGAGTCAGGTAATTAATGTGGGTGAGTCGCTGTTATTTTCTCCACTATTAGGCTTTGTTCTTGCGGGATTGTTGTTATTTTTATCGAAAATGTTGCTGCGTATCCCGGCGTTGTACAGGGCACCGGAAAATGAGGCACCGCCACCGTGGCCGATTCGTTTGCTGCTGATTTTCACCTGTACTACAGTGAGCTTTGCTCATGGTTCGAATGACGGGCAAAAAGGCATGGGATTGATTATGCTGATACTGATTGGCACTGTGCCGATGGCATATGCACTCAATCATGCCGTACCAAAAGAGGAATGGGCGAAATTTTCTGCCAATTCCAGAGCAGCACAGAAAACCATTGAGGATTTGCTGCCGTCGGGGCTGGTGTTGCCGGCAGGTACGGATGCGCGTGCTAAGGTAACGGCTTTGGTGGAAGATAAGCAGGGTACGCCGGAGCAACTGGCTGCGCTGGCACAGCTGGTACGAATCGTTGAGCATAATGTGAGTAAAAGCGATTGCTTGCGCAATTTACCACCTCAGCAGGTAGGGAATATCCGTAATGATATGTATCTGGTTTCCGAATCTTTAACCTTATTGCAAAAAAATGCTTTGCAGCGCCAATATAAGCTGAGCGCGGTACAGATGGATAGTTTAAATGCATATCATGTATTGATTGACTATGCCACTAAATATATTCCGGTATGGGTAAAGGTACTGGTGGCACTGGCACTGGGGCTGGGCACTTTGGTTGGCTGGAAGCGTATTGTGGTCACTGTAGGCGAAAAAATCGGTAAAACCCATTTATCTTATGCACAGGGTGCTTCTGCCGAGCTGGTAACTGCTGCACTGATCTGTGCTGCTGACCGTTTTGGTCTGCCGGTGAGCACTACGCATGTGCTGACTTCCGGAATTGCCGGCACCATGGCTGTGAATAAAAGCGGCTTACAGAAATCGACTGTCCGCAATCTGGTTATAGCCTGGGTACTCACTTTGCCGGTATCTGTTGTGTTGGCTGGAGGATTATTCTGGTTTTTTCGTCTGATTTTCTGAGTAAAAATTGCTGTTTTGTATTTTTATCGACTGCCAATCTGTAATAATTTGCCAAATACTCTTGCATGACGCGGTATTTCACAGTTTAATGTCGGTTTAGTGGTGGCTGTGCTGGTGCACGTCATAGATACTTGCTTCCCCGTTACAATGGGCATACAAATTGGAAATCGTGTATGAAAAAATCACTGGTATTGTCAGCCATCGTAAGTGTGCTGATGGTTGCCTGCTCGGATGCCGGTAATGCAAATAAAAATGCTGCCTCCAGTAATGCAGTCATGAATCCAACTGACCAGCTTAATATTTATAACTGGTCGGATTATGTTGATCCGGATACAGTTAAAGCATTTGAAAAAGAAAATAAAATCAAGGTTCGTTATGATTATTACGACAGTAACGAAACTCTTGAGGCCAAGATTCTGATTGGCCGTTCCGGCTATGATCTGGTAGTACCGTCTATTGCTAATGTAGGCCGCGAAATCAAGGCTGGTGCATATCAGCCGGTGAATAAAAGTCAGCTATCCTATTACAATAATATTGATCCGGGACTGCTGAAGATGATGGATAAGGTAGACCCGGGTAATAAATATGCCGTGCCGTATTTCTGGGGTATGAATACTATTGGGATTAATACGGAGCTGGTAGAAAAGGCACTGGATGGCAAACTGCCGGATAATTTGTGGGATCTGGTATTTAATCCTATTTACACACATAAACTAAAAAGCTGTGGCATTTCGCTGTTTGATAGCCCTACCGAACTTTATCCACTGGCTTTACATTATCTGGGTAAAGACCCAAACAGCAGTAGTCCGGATGATATTCGTGCTGCTACCAATTTGATTAAATCCGTACGTAATGATGTGAAACGCTTCAGCTCTTCCGGCTATATTGATGATATGGCACGCGGTGACCTGTGTGTGGCCACCGGTTATGGCGGTGATCTGAATATTGCTAAAAAACGTGCTGAAGATGCTAAAAGCGGAGTGCATTTACAGGTACTGGCTCCGAAGGAGGGAGTTGGAATCTGGATTGATTCCTTTATGATTCCCAAAGATGCCCAGAATGTAGCCAATGCCTTGAAATACATTAATTACACACTCGATCCGAAAGTGGCAGCGAAAAATGGTAACTATGTGACTTTTGCGCCGGCCAGTAAACCGGCACGGGCGTTGATGAACAGTGAAATCAGTAGCGATCCGAGCATATTTCCCACACAGGAAGTGCTGGATAAAAGTTTTGTGGTATCGCCCAAGTCTCAGGATGCTGTTCGTTTGGCGGTACGTCTGTTTCAGCAGGTTAAAGCGGGACAATAGTTTTTTTATGCTGATTCAGGCTTTTGCTGTGCCAGCACAGAACTAAATCACAAACGAACCAGAAGGGTTCGTTTTTTACATTTATGCTATTTGTAATAGTATGATGTTGCTATACGGTATGATTTGCCTGTTAGCACTGTTTATAACGTTTGATCTGCATACAAATATCTGTACGGGATGGTAGAGTGGTAGGGCAAAATTGCGGATAAAGCTGCCAGAATGCATATAAACCCTTATAATTAGTTATCGGGCAGGACGCTGGTGTATTTGCGTTCCAGCAATTGTGAGTACGCAGAAAAATCATATTCGGATAGCAAGCAGTGAATAAGCATATTGGCTGTATGTGGAATAATGCCTGCTTTGTGCTGGCGGTTCTGTGTATTCACAGTAGCTGTATTTTCCGGTAAGTAAATGAGCTTGGCTGGCAGTTACGGAATAAACAGGCCTGAAGATATAACGGCAACAGAACAGATTTTTTGAATTGGATAGTTATGAAAATTTTAATTTGTAATGATGATGGCTATTTATCAGAAGGGGTTGCTTTATTGGCCAAGGTGGCAGCACAGTTTGCCGAAGTAAGAGTAGTGGCACCAGAAAACGATCAGAGTGGGGTAAGTAATTCTTTTACTCTAAATCGCCCTTTGTCTATTAAGAAAGCTTCCAATGGCTTTTATTATGTTAATGGCACACCAACTGACTGTATCCATGTAGCCTTGCATACCATGGCTGATTTCAAACCTGATTTAGTTCTGTCTGGCATCAATCACGGTGCTAATATGGGTGACGATGTTTTGTATTCCGGCACTGTAGCCGCCGCTACCGAAGCATTTTTAATGGGTATCCCTGCTCTGGCATTTTCTATTAACGATCGCAGTGGTCAGTATTGGGCTACGGCTGAAAAAGCGGTGAATACCGTTTTAGCACAAGTGTGTGCACAGCCAGCTATAGAACCGGTTTTATGGAATATTAATATACCGGCAATTAATGCTGAGGCTGTGCAGGGCTATCAGGTAGCAAAACTGGGACGACGGCATCATGAACAGTGTATTGTGCCATTTAATAGCCCGCGTGGAGAAACCATGTATTGGATTGGGGGTGTGGGGGCTGCTGATACTAGTTGGCAGGATACTGATTTTAGTGCCAACAAAGCAGGTTTTGTTACCATTACTCCGCTGACACTTGATTTAACTAACTATCAGCAAATGAATGCTGTAAACACCTTTTTGCAAGATATACAGTGGTGACGGCAGTGGGACAGGGCGTAAGCTGGACTGGCTATGAATTCCGGCGTGCACGGATGGTGGAAAGACTGCGGCAGATGGGCATCACCCGTGCTGAAGTGTTGTCTGCCATGTCAGCTGTACCGCGACATGTGTTTGTTGAAGAAGCACTGCGCTCTCATGCTTATGATGATATGTCCCTGCCTCTGGGTCTGGGGCAGACTATCTCCCAGCCTTATACTGTAGCAGTGATGACACAGTTATTGTTTAGCCAACGGTCGATAAACAATAACCTGCGTATTCTGGAAATTGGTACTGGTTGTGGTTATCAGACAGCGATTCTGCAAGCGCTGGGTTTACGTGAAATCTATTCAATCGAGCGCCTGCGCCCGCTGCATGAACGTGCCAAACAGAATTTGCGTGCGGTGCATTTACTGGCTCATGCTCGGTTAGTGTGTGGTGATGGCTATCTTGGTTTGCCACAGGAAGCACCATTTGATGGCATTATTCTTACTGCTGCTCCGAAAGAAGTACCATTGCCTTTATTGCAGCAACTGTCAATAGGTGGTCGTATGGTATTGCCGCTGGATGAAGGTGGCGTACAGTTTTTATGGGTAATCGATAAAACAGCTGAAGGTTTTCAGGAAACCTGTGTACAGCAGACTTTATTTGTGCCACTGGTAAATGACAATTAAATATTAATTGCAATTCCAGCAGGCGTATATCAATGTAGCTGCTTGAATCAATGGCGTACTAAGCATCGATAGTCATGACTTCAGATTTTACGTAAATAGCCCAATACACGGAAATTATCAATCTTCCATAATCCATCTTTATAAATTAATGGATAAGTAGCGCGACTGCTCGTGTTAGGGCCTGGATTCTGTTGCACAATTTCAATTTCATTATTACTAACCTTACTTATAATGGCAACATGACCATATTTGCGACCAGCCAAAACGATAATATCATCAACTTTTGGCTGAGTTGGCGAACCATTATGAAACTGTAGCAAATTACGCTTTGGATTAATATGGCCATCGGCAATCGAAGCATCAAAAAAATCTTTAGCATGGCCATAGCTATCGGGCATTTTATGCTTGAAACGCTCATAATAATAGCGTTTTACAAATTCAACACATTGATATTTTTGTCCTAAATTGTAACCATCCTTAGTTAGATTACGCCCGCTAACATGACTTATTTGCCCATTGTAATATACATTGACACCATTAAACTGATCGACAACCTGACCAACCTCTTGTGCACCTGTTTGTCTTTGATCAAAAAACTGAGCATAAACAATAAAACTAAATAGTGATAAACCCAAAAACAATACGACACTTTTTTTATATCTATTAGCCATATAAACTCATTAATAGAATGATAATAATTTAGGAATAAAAATATTATTTATTTTTGAATATATAAATAATATAGCGGTATATAATAGAAACACAATTAATTTTTTCTGCCATATGCACTGATTAACAACATAATATTTGACATAATCATACACAAAAAAACATATCCATAGCATAGTTGCCACAATATAACTGCATCAGATTCAGTTAGTAATAACACATGAGTACTATACAAATCAGGCCAAGTGAATATAAACAGAAGCATAAATCTAAATATATCAGAATATATAAAATTAATGTTTAATCCGTTAATTAAAAGTATTTTGTGTATCTAATATCTTATCTGTAGCAATAGCATTGTTGTTCCATCAATACCTGCTATAAGCCACAGTCTAAAATATCATAACCAAAACGAATCTATTCTTTATCAGCTGGCATGGTATGATGATTAAACCGCTATAAACTAACGGCAAAGATGATTTAATTCAACAGCTAAGGAAAGATAACCATGAAAGTAGCAGTATTTGTTGCGCCCGGTGAAGTAGCCATACGAGAAATGGATAAACCTGTTATCCAGCAGCCTACCGATGCCATTATCCGTATTGTCCGTGCCTGTGTTTGTGGTTCAGATTTATGGTGGTTTCGCGGAATCAGCCAGCGCAAAACCGAAAGCCCCGTCGGGCATGAAGCCATCGGTATCGTCGAAGCTGTAGGCCATGCAGTGACGCATATCGAGAGCGGTGATTTTGTTATTGTACCCTTTACCCATGGCTGTGGACATTGTGCTGCCTGCAAGGCCGGGTTTGACGGCAATTGCCAGAATCAGGAGCAGAGCGGCAATGGTGGCTATCAGGGAGAATATCTGCGTTTTAGCAATGCAGACTGGGCGCTGGTTAAAATTCCCGGCCAGCCACAGGATTATTCCGATAGCGTGCTGAATTCATTGCTCACCTTAGCTGATGTTATGGCTACCGGCTATCATGCAGCGGCCAGTGCCGAAGTCAAAAACGGTGATACCGTAGTTGTCATGGGAGATGGTGCAGTTGGCCTGTGTGGTGTCATTGCAGCGAAATTGCGTGGTGCAGAACGTATTATTGCCATGAGTCGGCATCCGGACAGAGCACAACTGGCGCAGGAGTTCGGTGCTACCGATATAGTACCGGAACGAGGTGATGATGCAGTTGAAAAAGTATTAGCGCTCACCAGTCAGGCTGGAGCAGATGCCGTACTGGAATGTGTAGGTACCAAACAAGCTTTACAAACAGCCATTGCAGTCGCGCGCTCGGGCGCCATTGTTGGCTGTGTAGGCGTACCACAGCAGACTGAAATCAATACCGGCGATATTTTCTGGCGTAATATAGGTGTGCGTGGTGGTATTGCCAGCGTTACCACATATGATAAAAACCTGTTGCTACAAGCAGTTTTGAATGAAGAAATTCAGCCGGGCAAAGTCTTTAACCAGCGCTTTGACTTAGCCGATATTCAGGCTGCCTATCAGGCAATGGATCAGCGTCAGGCAATTAAATCATTATTAATTATCAGCCATTGATTTAACAGTACCCCGCCACAGATTAAATCCAGTGGCGAGGTAGTTACTGCTTATTCACTTACTCAGAAATAAGTATGCCTAAATTCAGAAGATACCTTTCATTCCTTCAGGCGTATACCGTTCTCCTTGAATTTGAATACTGTTTTTCAGATCATTTAATAGATTGACATCCGATTCTTCTAATTGCAACAAGCTGGCCTGATTATTTTCGCGCAAGTATTTCTCATTTTTGGTACCCGGAATCGGTACAATATGTGCCCATTGTGCCAGCAACCATGCCAGCGCAATCTGCCCCATAGTACAATTGTATTTGATAGTCATGGGTTCTAATGCTTGTAGCAGCCGTTTATTATGTTCCAGATTGCTATCTTGAAAGCGCGGATTGGTACGGCGGAAATCATTTTCGGCCAAATCTTCCTTATTCTGAATCTGGCCAGTGAGAAAACCGCGTCCCAGTGGCGAATAGGGCACCAGACCGATATTTGATTTTTTCAGCAAAGGCAGTAATTCATCTTCAATATCACGTGTCCACAGCGAATATTCAGTTTGCACCACATCAACTGGATAAATAGTACAGGCACGCTGCAAAACCGAAGCAGAAACCTCACACAAACCAATATGGGCAATCTTGCCGGCCTGTACCAGCTCAGCCAGAGCCTGCATCGTATCCTCAATCGCCGTATCGGGATCAATGCGGTGAATATAAAATAAATCAATTTGCTCAATACCCAGTCTGGCCAGAGAATCATCACAGCACTGCTTAATGTATTCCGGACGATTATTGATATTGCGACTATAGCCGGTGGTATTACTTCTATCAATACCGCATTTAGTGGCAATAGTGAGCTGCGCGCGGGTAGAATCAGGCAGCGTTTTCAATACCGAACCAATCAGCTTTTCATTTTCACCGTGGCCATACATATCCGCTGTGTCTATCAAAGTAACACCATAATCAATTACTTGTTGCAATATCTTTTGTGCATGTGCTGTCTCCACAGCACCATAGAATTCGCTCAGTCCCATAGCGCCATAGCCAATGGCTGAGACAGTAAGATGCTGACCAAGTTTTCGTTGGGGTAAAGAATGAGTCATTATTTATTATCCTATCAGAATTAATTGTGCCTGAATTGCTTTATCCAGTATTCCTTATACTTAGTTCAAGTTAGGCAGATGCTTTATTGCTGGTATTGATAGTAAATAATTCAACTTGAGAAGAGAAATACAAAATTATTGATATAAAAAACATATCAAACTAAAGTATCTTTTAGCATAGCGGTATGCAAAGCCTTTATAATGCCACCGAGGCCGTATGGTGAAGCTTAAAGTACTCAATCATCGCATTAATAGTCGTGTTTTCTGCCGCAGACTTATGCCAGAGAAGATGCATATCCATCAATAGCTGCTGCTCATATTTTGCAGTCAGCTTTTTATACACCACTCCCTGCACATGAGCCTGTGCCATTGATGCTGGCAGCAACAGCATACCCCTGCCCATGGCTATTTCCATCAGCATAGTTAAAAAATTATGCAATTTCTGCTGCAATACCAGCGGAGTGGGTAATTTGCTAATTATTTTTTGCATCCGGTCGTATAAAGCTGGATTCTGATAGCGTTTGCACCAGTATAAAGGTAAATCCACCACTGTATTTAAATCTATTTTTTCCTGCGCACAGGCCGGATGGTTTTCCGGTAAAGCCAGCAGCATGGTTTCCTGATAGACAAATAAACTGCCGGCCTGATGACTATCATGTTTATAATCAGAAATAATCACCAAATCAATATTATTTTTATTGAATTCAGCCAGTAGCTCCTTAGAAGAATAGTCCTGCTGCAACAAATCAATGTGCTGCTGAAAACGGCTACTAAATTCATAGAACAGCGGAATAAAATTAAATCCCAGAATTTTAGTAATACCAATTGTTAACCGGTCAGCAGAGTAGGGGTTGATATTGCTTATTGTCAGCGATAAACCTTGCAGCCAGCTTCTGGCCTTATCTCGAAATTGCCTGCCCTGTGCAGTAAGCAGCACATAACGGGTATTGCGTACAAATAGTGTGGTTTGCAGTTTTTCTTCCAGCGTCTTAATTTGCATGGATAGTGGTGGCTGGCTTATCCCCAGCCTGCTGGCAGCCTTGCGAAAATTGCCTTCCTCACATACCGCCAGAAAATATTGCAGTTGCTTAATCGTGGGCAGATGCCGGCTATAAATAGCCGAATTACCCAGCGTATATTCCGGCTGAACCGGTAATTGATTACACATATTGTCTCCCTTATCCTAGCTAATAAACCGTTCTGCATAGAAAAAGTATTAATAATTATACAGATAGATGCAGCTTTAAATTAAACATTATATAGACTTTCTCATCAATATTCTGCTTCTAAATAAGATATTGATTATGATCTATTAAGGTAAATTTTGTAGAGGAAATTTTATCTAATAAATTAAATAAAAATCTATTTGAGATTAAAAATTTAAATTTTGTGATATCAATATTATTACTAATAGTAAATAATATTGACAGTTTCTAGGGGCTGTATATAATAACTTTCATTGATGGATGAACCGTCCATTTCGATCTTTAATTTTATTTTGAATCTCTTAGTTTTAAGTATTGTTGTGGAGAATTAACCCATTTTGGGTGCCACATTGTGGATATTTGCTTTATATGTCAGCTTCAGCGAGCAACAGGCGTAGTTCGTCGTCCGAAGTAAACTGGATAGCGGAAGACGGTCGGTAGTAGTTGAGCATATATAAAAAGTGCCAGGGTCTGGACGTAACGTGTGTAGGTGGGCTTCTGTGGTTGCTAATCGTACTAAACCGGCAACAATACTTGAAATCGCCAGGGCAGGTGTTTTGCCCAGTTTATATTAACTTATGGAGATTTTATGAAACAAAATGAAATTAAAGACCTTATTTGTTTGATTGAAAAAATTCTTGCAGATAAGTCGAATACGATTAGCGACCCTGCTCGGAAAGAGCTAGAAGGTTTTCTTTTGCAACTGAAAGAAGACAAAAGTAAGTTTTCATTACTGCCATATTTAAATGGTATAGCGAAAGTAATGGATATTATTGAGGTCATCAGTGAGGCAATTGAAAAATACTTCAGCTAAATATGGGCAGGCCCTACATTCGTTTTGGAAAATATTAATGAATATCGGTAAAGCAATAAAATTTTGTAGAGTATTAAAAGATATCTCATTAGAAGAGTTGCAAAATCGGACTAATTTATCCCAATCCTATCTTTCATTGATAGAGAATAATAAAAGAAAGCCTACTCTAGATACTATTGAAAAAATTTCTAACTCTCTAGGTGTACCTATCGAAATTTTAGTATATTTAGCATCAGATAAGCGTGAATTAAATTTATCGCCAAATATTGCAAAACTTTTTGATGAACAAATAATTAATTCGATTAAAAATAATGCTTAATTTACAATTTAAATCCCCCTTAGCTGGCATTCAGTCAATCGAATCCTTAGTCAAGCATCTTAATATTAATTGTAATAAAATAACTTATTTGTTAGAAAATATAAACTCTCTTTATGAAGGATCTATACCAATACTTAAATCTAACGGTAAACCCCGACCAATTTATTTATGTGAACCACGATTAAAATATTTTCTTAAAAGATTAAATTCTAAAATATTTAAAGTAGTCTCTTATCCAGATTTTTTACATGGAGCTCTTCCTAATAGAGATACCTACACTAATATATCTCAACATTTAAATGCAGAAGTTATTTGTAATTTTGATATTCAATCATTCTTTACTGCTATTACTTATGAACATGTATTTGATATATTTAAGAACTTTTTTCATTTTTCTGCAGAGGTATCTCATGTACTGGCAAAGTTAACAACCGTCAATAATCAAGTTCCGCAAGGTTCTCCATGTAGTTCGTATATTGCAAATTTGGTTTTTTATCGTTCAGAAGTTAACGTGGTACAAAAATTAAGAAATAAAAATTTTGTTTATACCAGATTTGTTGATGATATAAGTGTTTCCTCCTTATCTAAAAAAACAAAAGAAGATATAAATGAAGTACATAGAATCGTAGTAGGAATGATAAGAGCTTATCAATTCAGTTTACAGAGTGAAAAAAGATCAATAGCACCTAGTTGTAAAACTAGGTCACTTACTGTAAACAAGATTAATATAGTAAAATCAAAATTATCAATTCCAAAGAAAAAAAGAGCAAATATAAGAGCTGCTTTGTATCAATTAGAGCAACATTTTCAAGAATAGGATATGAAATTTGTAGTTAAAAATTTTGAAAGTGTTCAAGGAAGAGTATTATATTATAGCAAATATCATCCAAAAAGTGCTGATAAAATGATGAAGAGGTTAAAAAATTCACATTGAAATTTCTCCACTTTTAAAACATTATAAGCGTAATAGATTAAAATCAGATATTCGAAAGTATAGAAATAAAAATTATATAAGAAATAAACCAGCCATTACTCAAAAGATTTAATAATTTTTCTGTGTATATATACTACAAGAGTTTATGGTTACAAATTTGGATTATATTGATATATTTTAAACAAAATATTACCATCAAAGGCCAGACTGGAAAAGGTGGGTTGGATACTCATGATTTAAAAATGTTTTTTACAATCTGGCCTGTATGTGGTTTGAGTAAGATGGCAATTAACTGGCTAATGAAATATCACGCCGTCTGAATATCAGCACAGCTATCAGAAAGAAAATGCATCCATAGACAATATCGACCAGTAAGGCTATATAGAATTCATTATGAATAGGGTTTTCGATTGCATCTGTCATTAATTTAAATAAATAGCTCTTTATATTTAAAGGGCATAATTTATATAACCATCCATCTGTTGGTAGGTCAAGATAAATTAAATTGATTAACGCCCACAGACCATCAGCAAAGAAATAATACACAATACAGCAACCGGTAACAAAGGCGGGGCTGCTGGTCAGAGAAGAAAGCATTAGAGCAAATGCAGTAAAAAATATTGTAATTCCTAATATGTATAGGCTATATATCTTAGTATATTTTATTATTATACTAAGTTCTGGCAAATGGTGTAGTGTTAGTAACTGTAATAATAAAGTGAAGATTACAAATATAATCAGCATCAATGGCATTAATATCGTTATCGCTCCAATTTTTGCCAGTAGTATTTTGTAACGTTGATAAGGACGTGTGAGGATAAATTTAATTGTACCTCTGGATATTTCTGAGCTCAGAATACTGGAAGCATAAATAATAGCAATAAAATTGATAAAATAGTAACAAATATTTATGCCATAAAAAAATACCTTGTTACAATCGTCAACGGAAAGTGAGCGTGTTGTCTTCGAAAATATAAAACCTATTGTGCTAAAATAAATAATTAATAAGATAAATATTATTAAAGGTATGATAATTACGCTGCGGACGTTGAATAGGTATTTACGCCATTCATTAATCAGTAATTTCATTAGTTAGCCCTTTTTTGATTATCGCTGTTAATGGTATTGAGAAATGAGTCTTCCAGAGAGTAATGTGTCAGCTTTAAGCCGATTAAGGGGATATTGTTTTCGACCAGTAGTTTGGCAATTTCCGCACGTGGGTCGCGATCATTCTGGTTAATTGAGATTTCAAGGCTATTGAGCTGGTTGTTAACCTGATATCCTTTTTCTTGTAGTATTTTTTCTGCCAGTAATACATCTCCGCCCACTTCTATGTGAACGATATTATTGGATTTACTGAGGAAATCAGTCATTGTTCCTGTGTATATTTGTCTGCCGCGGTTAACGATAATTATGTCGTTCACTATCTCCTGTAGCTCAGAGAGAAGATGGCTGGAAATAATGATGCTGTTTCCATTGCGGATAAAGTTTTTCATCAGGTTGCGGAATTCTTTCATCCCTTCGGGGTCGAGGCCATTCATGGGCTCATCCAGAATTAATACTTTGGGCCGATGAATGGTAGCATTTGCTACGCCCAATCTTTGTCGCATACCTAAAGAATAGCCTTTAACTTTTTGCTGCTCAGCACCTTTAAGTCCGGTAGTGGCTAAAGTTTGCATCAGTTCATTTTTACTGATTGAAAGACGGCTCATGTCAGCAAATATCTGTAGATTATTCAGACCAGACATGTAATTATAAAATTCAGGGTTTTCAATTATGGTACCCAGATTGCATGCAGCCTGTTCGAAGCTTTTCTGAATGTCATGGCCACAGATTTTGATTTCCCCTGAGGTGGGGAACATTAAACCTGTAAGCAATTTCAGCATGGTGGTTTTGCCAGCACCATTAGGACCTAAAAAACCCATAATCCGGCCGGGTGCAATTTTGAATGAAATGCTATCCAAAATTTGCCGGCCTTTAATTTTTTTGGAAACATTTTTAACTTCTATCAGATAATCGTTATTTCCCACGATAAACCTTTCTTGCTTATTTCTGGTTTGTTGTAAATCGTTTGATTGGTGTGTGATTAAATGTATACGATCCTCGGAATAAAAATAAGGGGTTTTATGTTTTTTCTATAAATAATAGTGTATTAAACATAATTTAACAATTATACAGGATAATGGTGTATGTGGTGTATACGGTATAATTTTGTGTTTGAGGCGAAGATGGTATGGGTGGGTTAAAGTTTAGCAGCCCTGAATAGATGATTTTGTTTTGATGGATATGTATATTGTCTGTTTGAAAGTGCTGTAACTAGCGGGGGTAGGTGTATAGGGGTAAGGCTGATGGTTTTATTGTTGGCAGTTTTGATGTTTTAGCAGAAGCGGCTAATTTGAAATAATTGGTTTTAGTTGATAATAAAAAAAGCACAGCTTTTGCTGTGCTTTTTTTATTTTTTGGCGCGGCGGACGGGGCTCGAACCCGCGACCCCCGGCGTGACAGGCCGGTACTCTAACCAACTGAGCTACCACCGCGCAAGTTTCATGCTGTGCATAAAACAGAAAACTGGTGGGTGATGACGGAGTCGAACCGCCGACATTCTGCTTGTAAGGCAGACGCTCTACCAACTGAGCTAATCACCCGTGCTTGGGAAAGTCGGTATTAAACCAGATATATTGTCTGTTGGCAAGTGCTGGTTGTGAAAAAATTAGCTTGTTCCCTGTAGTGACCAGTTTTCAAATAGAATTACTTTGTCTCTGAGGCCGAGTACTACCAGTGTGTCTGCGGCTTTGAAACTGAAGTCGGGATTAAATTCGCGTAGCTGGTGGGCGTTGCGGCGTACGGAAAGCAGTTTTATATTCAGTTTGTCCAGTGGCAGGTCGTTTATGCTTTTGCCCACTAGAAAGGCATCTGGTGGCAGGGTGAATGCCTGACGGAAGTAATGTACATTTTCATTGGAAATTTCGTCATCACTGCCAGCAAACAGGCCTTCGAGTGCCTGATAGCGGTCTTGGCGGATGCGCTGCATGATTTGATAAACTTCGTCAAACGGTTTGCCTGAGCTTAACAGTGCCTGACTGGCCAGTGTGAGGCTGGATTCTTTTTCATCGGAAACGATATCGTCTGCGCCTATATTGGTGAGGACGGGGATGTTGTCGTCGCTGGTGACGCGCACGATTACCGGCATGGTGGGGGCAATCAACATAATGTTGCTGAGGATATGTTTGGCCTCGGTCATGTTGTTGATGGTGATAAGTACGGTATTGGCACGTTTTAATCCGGCTGCCTGCAATACTTCCTGTCTTTTGGCGTCTCCGAAGGTAACCGGTTCACCGGCTGCTTTGGCGGTGGCCACGCGTTCGGCGTCCAGATCGATAGCATAGTAGGGTGTGTCTTCCTGTTGCAGAATGCGGGCGATACTTTGACCACAGCGACCGAAGCCGATGATGAGGATATGGTCGGATTTGTTCATGGTGTCAACCAGTATGCTTTGCAAGTCAACAGCCTGTTCGTCCCAACTGCGTTTAACCAATAGTTTGGCGATTTGATCGGCACTTTTCATGATAAAAGGCGCCAGTATCATGGAAAGCAGGATGGCGGCAATGGCTGCCTGTTGCAGCTCAAGTGAGATGAGTTTCAGTGCACCGCTGATGGCCAGTATCACGAAGCCGAATTCACCGCCCTGTGCCAGATACAGTGCAGTTTTGATGCCATCGTCTGTGTTTTCTTTCATGTAACGGCAAATGCCAAGTAATACTAGTGCTTTGAGGATGACAAGTAGTGCACATAGTGCCAGTATCATTAACCAGCTTGATTGCAATACCTGTATGTTGAGCTTCATGCCGATGGTAATGAAGAAAAAGCCAAGCAAGATGTCGCGGAAAGGGCGGATATCATCTTCTACCTGATAGCGGTATTCGGTTTCGGATATGAGCATGCCGGCTACGAATGCACCCAATGCCAGCGACAGGCCAGCCAACTGGGTAAGGTAGGCAACGCCCAGTGTAACCAGTAATACGTTAATCATAAACAGTTCGCTGGATTTAGTACGTGCAATCAGGCGAAACCATGCTGGCATGATTTTGCTGCCGACTACCAGCAATAGGCCAAGTGCCACTACCATGGTGAGCAGGGCTTTGCCCATCTGTAGTATCAGGCCGTCACTACTGTGTGCCAGCGCGGGGAACAGAATCATCAGTGGTACGACAGCAATGTCTTGCATGAGCAATACACCCATAATCATATGGCCGTAGTGTTGTCCTAGCTCATTTTTCTCTACCATGATGCGGCTAACGATGGCGGTAGACGACATGGTCATGGCAGCGGCTAGGGTAAATGCCCATGTAAGCTGGATACCCATGACGCCCAGTATGATGAAGAGGGCAGTCAGGGTGAGGGCAACCTGTAATCCACCCAGCCCGAGTACCAGCCGACGCATGGCTTTAAGTTTGCCAATGGAAAACTCCAGTCCGATACTGAACATGAGGAAGGTAATGCCGATTTCGCCGATAAATTCGGTGGCATGATTCTGGTTGATCAGATGCAGCCAGCCCGGGCCGGCAATAAAGCCAACCACGAGATAGCCGAGCATAGCGGGAATGTGTAAACGGCGACAGATGATGGCGGCTAAAACAGCTACCAATAGTATCATCACGACAGGGCCAAGAGAAATATGCATAATGTATTGATTTTATTTATTTAAAATTTTATTATCATATTTTAACATAGATGGTTTGGCTTGTGCGGACTTATCCTTGATTAAGACTGTTTTTTTGAGGCAGATTATTGTAAATAATTACGCAATTTTTTGAGCGCAGCCCATGCTGTGGCTTTTAAATGGCTTTGACGCAATAAGCGTGCCGGATGAGGGCATATAACAAATGGGATATTGTGTAGATTTTGTGCCAGTGTGTTCTGATCGATCTGGCTGAATATCTGACCAAGCAGCAGGACGGCCTGCGGCCTGATGTGTTCGATTTGCGCGCTCAGATAGGGTAGGCAGGCGTGCAGGTGTTCGGCTGTGATGTGCAGGCTGACGTTGGGCGCACATTTTACTTGGCTGGTATAGAATACTTCTTCAGTAGTCATATTGATGGCGGCCAGCATGTTGTTAAGCAGTTTGCCTACTTCACCGCTGAAAAGCTGCTGGTTGCTGTCATCTGGTGGTGCTGGATTGGAACTAACCACTAGTAGGCGTGCGTTGCTGGCACCGTAACCGGGCAGTGGAGTACAGCGTTCCTGATGGAGATTGCAACGGGTACAGGCTGCCAGTGAGGCGGGTATGGCATCGAAGCTGATGTTGAATTCATCCGGTATGGGCTTGTTGCTGTTGATATTGATGTTGTTGCCTGCTGCTGTTTGTACCTCTGGCACGGTTGCAGGGCGAGACTGATTGATAATTTGCTGCAAGGCGGCGCGGTGCTGGTTAACTGCCTGCGGGATGGATTTGCGCGCTGATGCTGTCTGGGTTGCAGCTATGGTTTGCTGCCTGTCAGTACTGGCGGATACAGGTTGGCCGGTTGGAGCAGGCGCGCTGTCTGTTTCGGTATTTTTTGGGGCTGATTCTGGAACGATCAGGTATGCGGTCTGTGATAACCACATGGGTCCCAGACCCATTGCTTCATGTAAGTAGAGATAGCGGCTGTCTAGCATATTTTTTCCATTAGCACGGCATCGTCGCCATTCTGATAATAGCTTCTGCGCAGGCCGCAACGCTCAAAGCCATTGTGTTCATATAGTTGTAATGCGCCGCAATTGCTGGCACGAACTTCAAGCAGTATGCGGCTGATGTGTTGCTGCTGTGCCCACTGAAATAAGTGCCCGAGTAATTGTTGTGCATACCCTTGTCGTCTATGTGCCGGATGGGTATTGAGCAGATGGATTTCTGCTTCATCTGGCAGTTTTTGCCAGACCAGCATGGCGACAATTCCGTGTTCGGGCAGGTCGATTACCCACACGGGCTGTGATGCATCAATGCTGCTGGTGAGTTGCGTTGCTGACCACGGCGAGGGATTGCATTGTTGCTCCAGTATTTGCAACGCGGAGATGTCGGCAAGGGTGGCGGCGCGGATATTCATGCTGTTTTACCTGCGGCACGTCTGGCTGCCTGTTCGGTAGCGGTTAATGCAATTTTGTTGCGTACATAATGCAGGCTGGCATGGGCGGCATCGGTAGTGGTATAGCGGCCGGATAAGGCCAGTTGGGCATATTCTTGTGCGCTGGGCATGAGATTCTGCCCAGATACCGGTAAGGTGATATTGAGAGCGTAGGCATTACCCACTCCGGTAGCGGTATGCTGGCCGGCCGGCAGCCGGATGCTATCGGCCGAACCAACTAAATAATCACTCAGGCATTTGTGCTTTTGGGTGTCATACCATGCAAAAAACAATTCGTTCATGCGTGCATCGGTAGCAGCCAGTACGCACGGTTGGTTGGGTACCAGTGCTGCCACGGCGTCCAGACAGGGTATGCCAATCAGGGGTAGGTTGTGCGGCAGTGCCAGACCGGTAGCCACACCCAGCCCGATGCGTAATCCGGTAAAGGCACCTGGTCCTTGTGCATATACTATGGCATCTAGCTGCGCCAGTGTCAGGCTGGCTGTGTTTAATAATTGTTGGATGCGCGGTAATATCAGTTCGGACTGTTTCGCACCCACTGCTTCGTAAATGCTATGGGTATGCCCATTCTGATAGATTCCCAGTGACAGATAGCTGGTGCTTGTGTCAATAACAAGCAGTTGCGATTCGGTGCTAATCATGGTGTGTCAATGTGTTCAGATAGGGTTGATTATACCTTTTTATGGTTTGTCTTTTCAGGTTTGGCGTGGCTTTAATGGCAAAGGTAAAAATAATAAATGCTAATTCTGAATAAAATTTTGATAAATAATTGTTTATATTGTTGAGATTGCTGCTAATAGGACATGTTGGTTTGTACTTTTGCGAGGGTAATGTTAAGTTATTTGCTGTGCTGGCAGTATTAAGGATGGATGTGGTCTGTGTCTGAGTTGTATGTGGGGCGCTTTGCGCCCAGTCCTACTGGTTTATTGCATATTGGTTCGCTGTTAACAGCGGTAGCTTCATATCTGGATGCACGTGGCCGGCACGGGCGTTGGCTGGTGCGCATGGAAGATTTGGATCCGCCCCGGGAAAAGCCCGGTGCGTCAGCCGCTATTCTGGCTACGCTGGAAGCTTTTGCGCTGCACTGGGATGGTGAGGTGGTTTATCAGAGCAAGCGCCATCACCTGTATGCGGCGGCATTGGCGCAGTTACGTGCACGTGAGCTGGTTTATCCGTGTTATTGCAGCCGTAAAACGGTACATGCGCAGGCTCAAGGTATGGGTGTAGATGGGGTTGTTTACGGCGGACGTTGTGCGTTGCTGGGTACGGATAAACGTTTGTGTACCGATAAAGCACCAGCTTGGCGCTTGCGGGTTGGTACTGAATTAATCAGTTTTTTTGATGCAGTGCAAGGTTGGCAGCAGCAGTGCCTGAACACTGATGTGGGTGATTTTGTTTTATTGCGGGCTGATGGTTTCTGGGCTTATCAGTTGGCTGTGGTGGTAGATGATGCTGCGCAGGGAATTAATCATGTGGTGCGCGGGCAGGATTTGCTGGTATCTACTCCGCGCCAGATTTATTTACAGCAGTTACTGGGCTTGCCTCAGCCCAGCTATGCCCATTTGCCGCTTTTAACCAATGCTTTGGGGCAGAAATGGTCGAAACAGACGCAGGCACCGGCGTTGGATCTGCGCCGGCGAGAGACTTTATTGCGTCAGGTTCTGGTTTATCTGGGGCTGCCGCAGGCGCCGCAGGTGGATAGTCTGGCTGATTTACTTGACTGGGCAGTGCAGCACTGGCAGCTTGGGCTGGTTTCGCCACAGGCGATTGTGACTGCATAGTTTTGGACAGATGTTTTATGCAAAGGGAGAAGCAGGTTGGCTGAACAGAATTTATATGTATCCTCGCCGCGGTCTTATCTGCGCTTATGGCAAAAGCAGCAACGCCGCTCGTTCCGGATGGCATGGATAATGATGATTGCTGTGGCAATACTGATTATTGTGCAAAGTGCACTTCTGGCCAATCTGTTTGCTCTGTGGCTTAACGGTGAGAATGGGACGGTGGCATTACAGCAGTTTTTACCTTATCTGCTTGCTTGCTGGTTGTTGCGGCCGTTGTTGAATTATGCCCGGGAGCGGCTGCTGTTGCGTGCTAGTGTATCGATTCGGTTGCAGTTGCGCAGCCAGTTATTAAAAGCACTGGCTTTTCTGGGGCCGGAACGTAGCCAGTACGGTAGTGATGGTGCGCTGTCAACGCTGGTGCTGGAGCAGGTGGATGCTTTGGATGGCTATTTCAGCCGCTATGTGCTGCAACAACAGTTAGCAGTATTGATGCCATTACTGATTGCTGCGGCAACCTGTTTTTATAGTCCGTTTGCTGCTGCTCTGTTGTTGCTTACTGCGCCACTGGTGCCGGTTTTTATGATTTTGCTGGGGCAGGCTGCGGCACGCAAAAATCGGGCGCAGTTGTCTGCTCTGTCCGCTTTAAGCGGGCGCTTTCTTGATTTGTTACGCGGTTTGCCGACGTTACGCCGTTTAGGAGCGCAGTTACAGGCTCAGCAGGCTATTGATTCGGCAGCGGAGTCTTATCGTATGCGTACTGTGGCAGTGTTACGCCTGGCTTTTCTGTCTACAGCGGTACTGGAGTTGTTTGCATCGTTAGCGATTGCGCTGGTAGCGGTTTATCTGGGGTTGGGGCTGTTGGGTGTGTTGCCGTGGGCTAATGGCCGGATACCGGTACCTTATCAGGGCGCGTTATTTATTTTATTGCTTGCACCGGAATTTTATGCACCACTGCGTCAGCTCGGGGCTGATTATCATGACAAAGCTAAAGCTGAGGCGGCGGCAGAGGCAGTAATTCCGTTGTATGAGGTAGCAAATAATATGACTGCTGTCTCTGCTGAAGTGGATTTTGTGTTACAGACACCACCTTGCTTGCGGGCAGAATATCTGGTGGTGTACGGACGGGATAAGCGTATCCGTTTGCCGCAATTCAGTTTCAGTGTGCAAGCTGGTGAACGTGTTCTGCTCAGCGGGGTTAGTGGTAGCGGTAAATCCAGTTTGTTGCAGGCTTTGCTGGGCTTTGCGCCTTACTCGGGTACTTTGTGGATTAATCAGCATAATTATGCTGATTTGAATCTGCCACTTTTGCGCCAGTCGGTGGCTTATCTGGCGCAGACTCCGCCGATTCTGCCGTTATCAATTGCTGAAAATCTGCGTCTGGCCAGTGCCAGTGCCACTGATGAGGAGTTGCGGCAGGTATTGCAGCTGGTAGGGCTGTGGGAGTTGGTACAGCGTTTGCCTAAACAGATGGATACGTTATTGGGAGAACGCGGACGAGGATTTTCCGGCGGGCAGCTACAGAGGCTGGCACTGGCACAAATGCTATTGCGCAATGCGCCACTGTGGCTGCTGGACGAACCAACGGCTCATTTGGATCCGCAGACTGCGGCGGATATTATGCAGTTGCTGGCGCGATTGAGTATTGGTAAAACGGTGCTGCTGGTTAGTCATGATGTCAGTTACGCAAGGTGGGTAGACCGGGAGATTATATTGTCTGGCCAGCGGGAGCAATTAGGATGAGACGCTATCATTTATTGTGGTCGGGGCAGCAGTTAAAATTAGTGAATCTTTTACTGAGTCGCAAGCGTGCTTGGATACTGGCATGGTTTTTAGGACAGGTAACAGCGATTGCCAGTATTGCTTTGTTGGCTTTATCCGGTTGGTTTATTACTGCTGCCGGACTGGCAGGACTGCTGAGTCTGGCAACAGCCTATACATTTAATTATTTTACACCGGCAGGGATTATTCGTTTGCTGGCTATTGTGCGTACCGCCGGCCGTTATGGGGAGCGGCTGGGATCGCATGATGCGGTACTTGGTTTACTGGCCGATTTGCGCAGTGGGCTATTTGCCCGTCTGGCAGCAGGTAAACAGCAGCAATCGACATCAGTGCGCCAGATGCATCGTTTGCTCAGTGACATTGAGCTTCTTAATAACTGGCCGCTGAATATGGTATTGCCATGGCTGTGGGCACTGATCGTATTGCTGTGCATTCTCGGCCTAACCGCAATTGTAGGTGATGGGTTGCTGGCATTGTATCTGGGCATTCCCTTATTGCTGGCTACAGTAGTAATTCCTGCTGTGGCCGCGTGGTGCGGACAAAACTGGGGCAGTCAGCAGGCTGTACAGTCTGAACAGCGGCGCACAGCTTTGCTGCAACCGCTGGAGGCATTAACTGCACTGTTGCAGTGGCAACAATGGTCGCGTTTTGCTACGGCTTTTTTTGCTGAAGACGGGGTTTATGTAAGTGGTCAGTTACGCCAGCAACAGCTGGCAGGGAAGGTAGTGCTGCTACAGCAGGTGTGTCTGGCGGTAGCAGCAGCTATTTTGTTGTGGCAGGGAAGTGGTAATAGCGGTTTATCGATAGCGATGCTGCTGGCCTTGTTGCTGGCTGTGTTTGGATTTGCGGAATTGGTGTTGGTACTGGGTATGAATATGATGACATATGGTTTGTGTCGGGCAGCGTGTGCGCGTCTGAATGCTATTATGCCGCCACAGCTCCTACAGGAATCTGCCAAACCTGCCTTGCCTGCTCAATTACATTTACAGGCGCGAGGCATGTGTGCGCGCTGGCCGGAGGCGCTGAATGGAGCTGAAAATATCAGTTTTGATGTGATTAATGGCGATATTCTGCTGTTACAGGGCGCATCGGGTGCAGGGAAATCAACGTTATTGTCTGTTTTAGCGGATGAATTGCAACCTGTGAGTGGTGAATTGTACTGTAATCAACAGCCATTTGCGGTCTGGCAATGGCAAGGGCAGGTGGCTTATTTGGCACAACAGCTTGATATATTTGATTTGACTCTGGCAGAAAATCTGCGTTTGGGTAAAGCAGAGGCAACCGAGGATGAGTTATGGACGGTATTGGCCAGTGTTGGACTGGCTGAATGGGCTAGAAATCAGCCTGAGCGGCTGGATACGCCTCTGGGTGAATACGGTGCTGCGGTGTCTGGCGGGCAGGCGCGGCGAATTGCACTGGCGCGTTTGCTGCTGCGGCCTTATGCATTGATGATTCTGGATGAACCTTTTGCTGGTATCGATGAGCAGTCTCAAATAGCGCTGGCTGTGATGTTGAAGCAGCATCAGCAACATGGGATTCTGATTGTGGCCAGTCACCAGACGAATCCATGGCCTGATGCGCAGGTGCTGTATGTAGGTTGAAGATATTCTTTCTAAGTTATTTATTCTTTTTGTGTTTTAATAGCCACATTGTTGTGGCTGTTTTTATTTTGAATAATATAATATGTTTGATTTAGGTCAAGTTAATTATGTACAGGCAAATGATAAAAAATCCATTGCTTTATAATTAATTGTTATATGTTTGCATTAATTTTGCATAAATTTAACCATATGTATCTAATATAGGTTTTATTTATTTTAATTTTTACTTTTTTAATGTAAGCTTAAATATGAAGTTGTATGAGGAAATTTTTATTTTAAGTTTAATATTTCCAATTTGAATAGTACATCTTGTTCTATTAAATCAGGATGGTTTTCTAACTGTGACTATAGATGTAATTATCGAATAAGAATTTATTAATATGGAACAGGAAACACGGCTATGGATTTGGTAGAACTGTCGAGACTACAGTTTGCTTTGGTTGCGCTTTATCACTTTTTGTTTGTGCCGCTAACTCTGGGGATGACTTGGATTCTGGTAATTATGGAATCGGTCTATGTGTTAACTGGTAACCAGATTTACAAGGATATGACGCGCTTCTGGGGTAAGTTATTCGGTATCAATTTTGCTCTGGGGGTAACAACGGGGATTACGATGGAATTCCAGTTTGGTACCAACTGGTCGTATTACTCGCATTATGTGGGTGATATATTCGGTGCGCCGCTGGCGATTGAAGGGCTGATGGCTTTCTTTCTGGAATCTACCTTTGTGGGTTTGTTCTTTTTTGGCTGGGAGAGGCTGAGTCGCCCCGGCCATCTTATGGTTACGATACTGATGGCTTTGGGTACCAATCTGTCTGCGCTATGGATTCTGGTAGCCAATGGCTGGATGCAGGATCCGGTAGGTGCACATTTCAACTTTGAATCTATGCGTATGGAAATGACAAGTTTTGCGGATATTTTCTTCAATGAGGTGGCGCAAAACAAGTTTGTGCATACTGTCTCTGCTGGGTATGTTACTGGTTCGATTTTTGTGATGGCTATTTCTGCTTGGTATCTGTTAAAAGGTCAGGATGTAGACTTTGCTAAAAAAAGTTTCCGTATTGCCGTTGCTTTTGGTGTGGCCTCAATTTTATCGGTGCTTGTGCTTGGTGATGAGTCTGGCTATACGGTTGGTAAATCACAGCAAACTAAGATGGCAACGCTGGAAGCTATGTGGGAAACAGAACCGGCTCCAGCTTCGTTTAATTTGATTGCTATGCCAAATGAACAGGCAATGAAAAATGATTTTGCGGTAAAAATTCCGTGGGCAATGGGGCTGATTGGTACTCGGTCGCTGGATAAGCAGATTCCGGGGATAAAAGAAATTATTGCCGAAAATATTGAGCGTATCCGCAATGGTCGTGAGGCAGTGATTGCACTGGAAACATTGCGAAAAAACCGCACAGATGAACAGGCGCAGGCCAGTCTGAAGCAATACGGTGATGATCTGGGCTTTGGACTATTGTTGAAATCTTATGTGCCGGATGTGCGTCTGGCTACCGAAGCCGATATTGCGCATGCAGCGCGGGAAACTATCCCGCGTGTAACTCCGATGTTCTGGAGTTTCCGCATTATGGTATTGTGTGGCGTTCTGATGCTGATGTTGATGGCTGTAGCTTTTTATGCTTCGGTTAAAAATAATTTTGCTGAAAAGCGCTGGCTGCTCAAGTGGGCTTTCTGGAGCTTGCCATTGCCGTGGTTGGCCTGTGAAGCCGGATGGTTTGTGGCAGAATATGGCCGCCAGCCATGGACAGTATATGGGGTACTGCCAACCAATCTGTCTGTTTCTTCGTTGACCGCAGCCAATATCTGGGGATCGATTTTCGGGTTTGTGACGCTGTACACGATATTGCTGATTGTGGAAGTGTATCTGATGGTACGATTTTCGCGTCAGGGGCCGGGCTCGCTGGGCACGGGACGTTACGCCAATGAAGCTGAGCATTAGGAGTAAACTATGGAATTCTTAGATTATCCGGTATTGAAATTCATTTGGTGGTTGTTGCTGGGTGTTTTGCTGATTGGTTTTGCCATTATGGACGGGCAGGATATGGGTGCAGGCGCTCTGCTCCCGTTTGTAGGTAAAAGCGATAATGAACGTCGAGTGATTATTAATACAGTAGGTCCGCACTGGGATGGAAATCAGGTATGGTTTATTACTGGTGGCGGTGCTATTTTTGCTGCCTGGCCTTATGCCTATGCAACAGCTTTTTCTGGCTTCTACTGGGCAATGATGGCGGTATTATGGGCTTTATTTTTTCGTCCGGTAGGTTTTGATTATCGCAGTAAAATCAATAATTCTTTATGGCGTTCCACTTGGGATTGGTTACTGTTTGCTGGCAGCTTTGTGCCACCGTTGATTTTTGGGGTGGCATTTGGCAATCTGCTGCTGGGTGTGCCGTTTCATTTTGATGATGATTTGCGTTCTTTCTATACCGGTACATTCTGGGAGCTGCTCAATCCGTTCAGTCTGCTGTGCGGTGTGGTATCTGCGGCGATGATTATTTTCCATGGTGCGATTTATCTGGCTTTGCGTACTGAAGATGTGGTAAGAGAGCGTGCGCTGCGTGCCAGTACAATTGCATTGATTGTGGTGGTGGTTACGTTTTCGCTGGCCGGTATCTGGATTAATGCGGGTATCGATGGCTATAGTATTGTGGCTGGAAGTTATTTACCTGCTGCTGCTCCCGATCCATTGCATAAGCAAGTGGTAACTGCCGCTGGTGCATGGATGCATAATTTTCAGCAATATCCGCTGCTATTACTGATTCCAGTATTGGCGTATGTGGGCTTTATTTTGGCATGGTTACTGGCTAAGAATGGCAAAAACTTTATAGCATTCTGGTTGTCTGCGCTGGGGTTGGCCGGGGTAATCGGTACAGCCGGTGTGGCGATGTTTCCTTTTCTCATGCCGTCCAGTACTGACCTGCGTTCCAGCCTGACAGTATGGGATGCCAGTTCCAGTGAATTTACCTTAACTGTGATGCTGGTGGCTGCAATTATTTTTGTACCGATTGTGTTGCTTTATACTAGTTGGTGTTATCGAGTAATGCGTGGTAAGGTAACCAGTGAGCTGATTCGCAAGAATGATCACAGTGCATATTAAAAATAGTTTTGTCTGCCAACGGTATGGCTGGTAGGTAATGCACAAATCAAGGAGTGTTTTATGTGGTATTTTGCTTGGTGTTTAGGAATTGGCTTTGCGGTACTGTTAGGAATAGTAAATGCTTTATGGGGCGAATATCAGCAGGACAGGGATGTCCTAGACCAGCAGTCGCAATAGCAGAAAATAATGTACTGATTTAGCCTGAGCTGATACATATTGATTATTTCTCGATTTACAAGTTTCCCTTAGTTAGCTGTATACCGGAGGTTTGGTATACAGCCTTTTTATTTGTGGCAAGAGTATAATATTGGTGTGGATATAAGCATTATTGCGGGAGTAAGGTAATTGCTGTTTGCTTGGAATAAATTGCAATAATTTTGCTGGAAAATCTTACGTTTTTGTATTAGCATGTTCAGTGGATATTCTATTCGGAAAGGAGTCCGATGAATAAATTGATACGCAATGGGCTGACGCTCTCTTTAGGGCTGCTGGTAGCGGTAAGTGCTGGTGCCAAGGATATCAAGATAGCGACTAATAATACTGATTATGCGCCGGAAGATATACAGAAACTGGCCAGCACTGCGGTAAAAATGGGTGTAAAAGAACCTTTGAATATGAATCTGGCTGCCGGTAATCTGACTGTATCTGGCAGTAACACTACCAATTGTGTAATTAAGGTAGGTACGGCGAAAGCGCCACAGATTGCTGGTATTAGCTGTAAATAATATGATAAGAAAGTTAATATAAAGCTGAATGCTGAGAACTGACCAATCTGGTAGATTGGTCAGTTTTTATTTGTGGTCAGGGCAGTCTGGCAACAGGTATGAAAAGTATGGATTTGCAGTAGCTGTTGTTGAAAGATTTAAGATCTGGCCAATAAGACGATTTGTTATCCGTAATTGTGGCCTATATACTATGGCTGTCTGGCTGAATGATGTGGCTGGACAGAGAATCAGCCTTGCTGGCTGAGTTAATAATGGGGGGTATTTATGTGGTTAGGTATGGCAGCTTGTAATCTGGCTCTGGCGGTAATGCTGGGAGCATTCGGTGCACATGGGTTAAAGCATACGGCCAGTGCACAGCAATTGGAATGGTGGCATACCGCTACACAGTATTTTTTCTGGCATGCGCTGGGTTTACTGGTACTCGGTGTGTTGGTAAAAGCTGTGCCGTCATTTGCGGTTAAAACTCCATTTTGCTTGTTGCAACTGGGGCTGATTATTTTTTGTGGCTCGCTGTATCTGATGGCTTTGGGGCTGCCGCGTTGGCTGGGAGCGATTACGCCGGTTGGTGGGGTATTAATGATAACTGGCTGGCTGACTCTGGCATGGCTGGCATTTAAGCAGTAGTTGTTCTTACTGAACTTGACAGGAGATATGCCATGCGTTGTTGTGTTTACTCGATGTTGTCTGGTTTGTTACTGGCTGGTTCGCTGTGTGGTTGTAGTTATTCAGCCACTCTGCCAGCCACTGGTGCGGTTCAGGGTATGAATCAAACAGCAATACCGGTTGCTTACCAACAGGCTAGAAATTACTTTATTAAAAATACAATAACTGAGCCTGTGCCGCGGCATATTACTTCAGCAGAAGAGTTTGCGCATTATTTTGCTATGGCTGCAACCATGGGTAGAACTGGAACACCAACCCCAATAGATTTCACCACTCAGGATGTGCTGGTATTTGATGCAGGAATAGTACAACAGCAGCTAGATATCATACCACTGGCTTTAAACCGAGTTCAGAACAAGCTGGTATTAAATCTGCACATCCGTTCTGGCGCAGCGTTGAGCTATCAGATGCATCCGTTTTTGTTATTGATTGTAGCGAAAAACTTGCCTGATAATGTGGAATTTAATGTGCAGAAGTGATTAGCTGGAATATACTTTTTAATCCGCTAAAAAAGCAGTCTGTAGTTACAGACTGCTTTTTCAAACGGGTAAAACGGATAAATTATTTCTGTCCAATGACTACTAGCTTGTGATTAACAAACTCTTTAATGCCTAAATCACTTAGTTCACGTCCAAAACCGGAGCGTTTTACTCCGCCAAACGGTAATTCGGCTACTGAGTCGCCAATACGGTTGATAAATACCATACCGGTTTCAATTCGGGAGGCCAGTTTTTTCGCCCGTTCAATATCTGTGGAGAAAATGGTGCCACCTAAACCAAAATGGGAATCATTGGCCAGTGCAAGGGCTTCATCGTCATTTTTAACTACATATAGCTGGGCTACTGGACCAAAGAATTCTTCAAAATAGGCAGGATTGTCGCGGCTGATATCGGTAATCAGGGTAGGGGTGAAGAAATTACCTTCAGCCGGCTGATTGCCGCACAATACTTTAGCACCATGAGCGATAGCTGCATCAAGCTGTTTCTGCAAATTGTCCTTGCTTTTACGTGAGGAAAGTGGTGCCAGCGTGGTGTTTTCATCCAGTGGATCGCCCATTACCACTTTGGCAAAGTCTTCCTGAACAATTTTAATAAATTGTTCTGCTACTTTTTCATGTACGATGAAACGTTTTGCCGCAGTACATACCTGTCCGGCGTTATACAATCTGCCGCCTACTGCGGTATGTGCAGCAGTTACCACATCGGCATCGTCTGTAACTATGAATACATCATTGCCGCCCAGTTCCATGGTAGCCTTTTTCAGCTTGCTACCAGCCTGTCCGGCCACAATACTGCCGGCGTCTTCGGAACCAGTTAAGGCTACACCCTGTACTCGTTGATCGCTGATAATGTTAGCAATCTGATCCGGGCTGACAAACAGATTAGTATAGGCACCAGCTGGTGCATTGGCTTCGCGCAGCAAATCTTCTACCAACTGCGCACATTGCGGTACATTGCTGGCATGTTTCGCTACTACGGGATTGCCTACTGCCATTGCAGGAGCAATCACGCGAATCAGTTGATAAATCGGAAAGTTCCATGGTTCAACAGCTAGAATAATGCCAATAGGATGATGTTCCACCCAGCCTTTACCTAGTTTGCTTGGGTAAGCTACTGGTTTAAGTAGTTCTGCACCATGTTGGGCATAGTACTGTACTATTTCTATACAACAGGCAATTTCACCGCGGCTTTCAGCCAGACGTTTACCCATATCCAATGTGATGATACGGGCAATTTTTTCCTGATGCAGGGTCATGACATCGGCCAGACGGCGTAATAAGGCTTGTCTGTCGCCAATGTTTTCAGGTTGTGCCCATGCAGACTGATACAGGGCATAGGCTTGAGCCAGTGCGCTTTCTACTTCTGCATCGGTGTGATTGGTGAAGGTTTTAATCAGTTCGTTGTTAAACGGGTTGATAGATTGGTAAGCCATGTGCTGCTACTCCTTATAGATATAATGGTAAGAATATTTTGTCTGCTAATACGTGAGACAGGAGAAACTTATTGTACGGCTCAGACCTGTATGACTTAAACGAAATAAGGAATAGAATCAGTGTCTAAGATGATTGTATGGCAGTGGTAGAGTTTTTGTAAAGTGGTGTGCAGGTTTTATGGAAACATAATTGAACTTAGCCAACCTAATAGTTATATTATAGTTACCGACAATAAGAATGAAAGTGCTAAAAGATGAGTAAAATATTTGGATGATCGTATTATTATAATGTTATTTTCATCTTTAGACGAGGTGAAGACTGCCTGAGTCACTTAGAAATAAAATATAAATTACTAAATTAGTTTCAGATAAAAGAAATTTTTTAGGTGCGGACAGTATAAGAAATTTAGAAGGCATGGATATTACGGTTTCGTGCTGGCGTACTGTTGAAGCCACCGAAAACTAGGAAATTCATGCCTTGCATTTGCTGGCAAAATAACTAGGCGTACAGCAAGGGTACCCATGGTTTCTAATGCATATCAGCAAAGCCGAACATAGAAATTTTTCTTGTATAATTTAGAATCAAATCTGTATAAATAATGGCTTTTTGTTTCAACAGAAAGCCATTATTTATACCTCTATATATTATAGAAAAAGTCAGATGCTGAATTTTAAAAGTTGGCCAGTTCAGCTTTCATGGTACATATGATCTTGCATGATTTTTTCATAAACAGCATCAGGCACATAGCGGCGTATCATGGCCTGCCAGTTCTGCGGGCCTACCATGCCTTTTACCATGGTTGAGGAAACCTCGGCATATTCGCGAGGTGGCATCAGAAAAATGGTGGATATATCTGGCTGTAAATCATGATTGATATGCCGCATGGAGCGTTCGTATTCATAATCTGAGGCAGTACGAATTCCGCGTACGATAAAATCCGCACCTATACTGCGCGCATAGTTCACCAAATACTGATTCTCAAAGCAGGATATTTTTACATTGGGAAAATTGGCGGTAATGGCACGCAGCATTTGTTTACGTTCTTCAATTGAATATGTTGTAGTTTTTTCCGGATTAATCCCGATAGCAACAGTCAGCTCATCAAACAATGGCTGTGCTTCACGAATCATCCATAAATGACCATTGGTAGGTGGGTCGAAACTGCCGGCATACACTGCACGGCGAATGGTTGAGTTAGTCATTATTGTATATTCCAAACTGCTTTCTGATATGTGCCGGAATGATTTGTCAGTATGCTGATACTGCACATTATGGATTTGATTGTAAACGGTTAGTGTTTATTTTCAATGCCGTGAATGCAAAGCTGCGCAGCTTAATCGGTTATGCTGGCATTGTCAAAGCGCAATGTGTTTGAATTCTGAAGAAAATGAGATATTTTAAGAAAAGGTGAAAAATGGTTAATAAACAATATATTTTATCTGGTATATGGCAGATTTGCAGCATTATCTGGAAGATAAGTTGATGATAATGGTTTTCATCCTTTACAATCTTAATCTTTTGCCGCGATGTATCAATCGGGCAAAAACGCTTGAGTGTTATACGGATAATGAAGCATATGAAAAAAAAATGGGTTAAGAGGGTAGTGTGGTTACTGGTTTTGGTGCTGCTGGCGGCCATATTGTGGAGCCTGTTTTTTAAACCCAAAAATCAGATGAATTTTGTCACTGATGAGGTGCGCCGCAGTGATATAACTCAGACGGTCAACGCTACGGGGGAAATTGCCGCTGCCCAGCTGGTTGACGTGGGAGCACAGGCGTCAGGCCAGATTAAAAAATTGTATGTCAAACTGGGGCAGCAGGTGAAAAAGGGGGATTTGATTGCTGATATCGATTCTACCACCCAGTTAAACACACTCAATACCAATAAAGCTAAGCTGGATACTTATCGGGCACAACTGGTGTCGGCTGAAATCACTTTAAAAATGAAGCAGCGAGCGTTTAGCCGTGAACAGGCGTTAATGGATCAGGATGCTACTTCTAAAGCGGATTTTGATAATGCACAGGACAATTTGGCGGCAGCACGCGCTAATGTGGCTGAGTTGAAATCCCAGATCCGGCAAACCCAGATTGCGATTAATACCTCCGAAGCTGATTTGGGTTATACGCGTATTACTGCACCGATGGACGGCACAGTAGTTTCTATTCCGGTAGAGGAAGGGCAAACGGTAAACTCCAGCCAGAATACGCCGACTATCGTTCAACTGGCAGATTTGAGCAAAATGCTGAATAAAATGCAGATTGCAGAGGGAGATATGAATAAGGTTAAAGCAGGCATGCCTTTAACTTTCACAACGCTGGCGGATAACAGTAAGGTGCGTAATGCTACGCTGGAAGCAGTAGATCCGGGTTTAACCAAGATGTCACAGGGCGGTTACAACACCAGTACTGATACCACTGATACGGCTATCTATTATTATGCCCGTGCACTGGTTCCGAATGATGACGGTGCGCTGCATATCGGTATGACAACTCAGAATAATATATTTGTGAAATCTGCCAGAAATGCGCTTACGGTATCCAATCAGGCCATCAGACATCATCGAGGTAAAAAGGTAGTGCAAGTACTGGGTAATAATCAGCAGGTACTCGACAGACAGATTCAAACTGGTATTACAGACGGGATGCGTACAGAAGTGAAATCAGGTTTGAAGGAAGGTGAGCAGGTAGTGCTATCTGCATTAAGCAGTGCTGAGGCCAGAAATGGCGTTAGCAGAGAACCCAAAATGCGCGGTTCGAGAATGTAAGCCATGAGTTTATTGGAAATTAAGGCAATTAATCGCTGGTTTGGCCATGGTGAAAACCGGGTACAGGTGTTAAAGGATATCAACCTGAACATTGAAAAAGGCGATTTTGTGGCTATTATCGGCCAGTCTGGTTCTGGTAAGTCTACCCTGATGAATATTATAGGGTGTCTGGATGTGCCTTCCAGCGGTTCGTACAGAATTGATGGTGTGGAAACTGCTGCTATGACTGCGGACGAGCAGGCTGCTTTGCGACGCCGTAGCTTTGGTTTTATTTTTCAACGTTATAATCTACTCAGTTCGTTAAATGCGCGTGAAAATGTGGCACTGCCGGCGGTATATGCAGGTATGGAACATGATGAACGGCTGAAACGGGCAGATGAATTACTGGCGCAGCTCGGGCTTGCCGGTAAGGAAGCAAATCGTCCCAGTGAGCTATCTGGTGGTCAGCAGCAGCGGGTAAGTATTGCTCGGGCGCTGATGAATGGTGGTGAAATCATTCTTGCGGATGAACCAACTGGTGCACTGGATACTGGCAGCGGGCAGAATGTGATGGAAATTCTGCATAAACTGCATGATGCAGGTCATACCATTGTAATGGTAACCCATGACCCAACCATCGCTGCTAATGCTAATCGGGTGATTGAAATTCGCGACGGACGTATTATCGCCGACCACAGTAAAAATACAACTATTGCTCCCAGCAATATTGAAAGTATTAAAGAACATAATTCTTGGCATTTTTATCGCGACCAGCTATTTGAATCGTTTCGCATGTCTATTCAGGCGATTATGGCGCATAAGATGCGTTCTTTTCTCACCATGCTTGGGATTATCATTGGTATTGCCTCGGTGGTTTCGGTGGTGGCTTTGGGGCGAGGTTCGCAGGAAAAAATTCTGGAAAACATCAATGCTATGGGCACAAATACTGTTTCAGTCTATCCGGGTTACGGATTTGGTGATCGCCGTTCATCACGGATTAAGACTCTCACTGTAGGCGATGCAGAGGTATTGAAACAGCAGGATTATGTTGACAGTGTTACGCCGGGAGTAAGTACCAGTGGCACGCTGACGTATGATAATCAGTCACTTTCTGCTCAGTTGTATGGGGTGGGCGACCAGTATTTCGATGTACGCGGTATTAAAATTGCTCTAGGCCGTCTGTTTAATGAGGATGATGTTACTCAGAACAGTCAGGTAGTGGTGATTGATAACAATACTAAAAATAAGCTGTTTGCTGATGGCACTGATCCACTGGGGCAGGTGATTCTGCTTAACAAACGACCATTACGGGTTATAGGAGTGACAGCGCCGAATAATAATGGCTTTATGGATAGTGACAGTTTACAACTTTATACTCCTTATACCACGCTGATGAACCGGATTTCTGGTTCAAAATACATTACTTCGGTAACAGTAAAGATAAAAGATAATGTTAATTCGCAAACGGCTGAAAAAGGTATTATTGAGTTACTGAAAGCTCGCCACGGCGCAGAAGACTTTTTTACTCGTAACAGCGATACCATCAAGCAGACTATTGAAAGTACCACCGGTACCATGACTCTGTTGATTTCCAGTATTGCCCTGATTTCACTGGTAGTGGGCGGTATCGGGGTGATGAATATTATGCTGGTGTCAGTCACCGAACGAGTAAAGGAAATTGGTATCCGCATGGCTATCGGAGCACGTCAGCACAATATACTTGAGCAATTTCTGATTGAGGCTGTGCTGATTTGCCTGATTGGCGGGGTGGTAGGCGTATTGTTTTCTTTTGCTATCAGTATGTTGTTTAATCTGCTGGCTACCGATTTTGCTATGTCGTTTTCTACGGTTTCTATCGTGATGGCAGTGCTGTGTTCCAGTGTGATTGGGGTACTGTTTGGCTTTATGCCGGCAAAACGAGCTTCACAACTGAATCCGATTGATGCATTGTCGCGTGATTAAGCCTGCTTTTTCTGGATTTAGCAGTTATGGGTATGGGAAGATGTTTGCGGTGATTGTATTTATCATCCCGGATTCGGTTGAAGCTGGAAGTTAAAGTAACCATGATGAAAAATATTTCTGTGAAAAGAAGCACTGCTGTGCTGGTGCTCAGTTTAAATGTATTGTTAGCTGCGTGTGCTACTCATACTTCCTATCCGCAGCAAAGCCTGCGTACAGCCGGAATGTTAAGTAGTGCAGAAATTGCAGCGCAATATCAGGTTAATCCAAACTGGTGGGAAATCTATCAGGATGCCACCCTGAATCAATTAATCAGCACAGCGCTTACCAATAATGCTGATTTACGTCAGGCGGCGTTAACCGCAGAAAAAGCGCGCTACAGTGCTCGGCTGACAGGTGTGGATTTATTACCTAAAGCCAACGGTTCACTTGGTGCCAGCAGCTCTAAAGATTTAAAGCAAGGTGGCATTTCCAGCCGCAACTTTACCGGACAGCTTGGCTTGAGCTATGAGCTGGATGTGTGGCAGAAAATCCGGGCGAATACCAATGCAGCCATCTGGCGTTATCAGGCCAGTGAACAGGATATGGCTGCAAGCCGATTGTCGCTGATTAACAGCGTAGTCGATAACTATTTCCATTTGGCTTATATTGATGGTGCTATCAGCCTGACAACAGACAGCATTGAGCAATACCGCCGGATTGCGCGTATTTCGCAGGCACAGTATCAGGTGGGTAAGATAAGCAGTATTAATGTCACCAATGCTGAACAATCGTTATTGAATGCTGAAAACAGTCTGAATTCACTGCAACAGAATCGGGTTGAAGTAGTGCAAAATCTGCATAATTTACTTAATCAACGTCCGAATGAGCAAGCAGATATTCGCCCAACACCACTAGATCAGATTCATTTTAGTGGGGTAAATCTCGATGTACCGTTGTCAGTACTGGCCAATCGCCCCGATTTACGTGCGGCAGAGTATCGTTTGCAGTCTGCTTATGCCAGTCAACAAGCTACGCGGAGAAATTGGTATCCGAGTATCAGCCTGAGCACTGCGGTTAATTCGCGTTCTGATACGGCAGCTTCAGCTTTGCGTTTTCCTGTTGGTACAGCGAGCGTCAATGTGAATCTGCCGTTTCTCGACTGGCAAACTCTGTACTGGCAGAATAAACAGGCCAAGGCGGACTTTGACAGTGCAAAATTAACTTTCGAACAATCGTTGACTACGGCACTCAATGAGGTGGAACGCTATTATCAGCAATATAAGCTTAGCCGCGCCTCTTTGACCAATACTGAGCAAAAATATCAATACGATTTGAAAAATAGCCGCTATTATTATGCACGTTATCAGTATGGTACTAATCCGCTCAGTGACTGGCTGGATGCCCTGAATACGCAATATTCTTCCGCACAAAATGTATTGAACAATCGTTATAACGTTTTGCAGAATGAAAATCTGATTTATCAGGCCATGGCTGGGCGTTATCAGCCGCAGTGATAACAGCCTCATTTGTTTGTTTATGTGCTGATATTTGTCTGCGCAAATGGTTGATTGATCATAATTTATATTTTTAAATCGCCAAACAAAAAAATCGCCCCTAAAACAAGGGGCGTAAAAAGGAACACAAACCACTACCAATAGTTAACTGCCATAATAAATTGTCGGAAAGGCAACAATTTATTTTTAAATCGATTTACATGTTCTGCAAATTCAACATGTTATATGTCAATATTTGTGTTGTTACGTGAGCATAAGTACATCATAAACAAATTAATTTATAATTGCAAATGATATTCATTATTATTTACTAAAATAATAGTAGTTAGTAATTATATATTTGATTTTATTAATGATAAAAATAGTAACAAGTTTGCAGGCAAGTGGTTCATATGACATTTATTTGGAGTATGTGCCGGTTTTACCTGCATATGCTGTTAAAAATGCAGGCTTAAAAGGGTAAATCTGCTGCCGACTGAATCAGCAGATATGCGCAGTCATAGATTTTTTAGTATTATCGTTGTTTTAAGTCTGCGGTGTTCAACCGCTTAAAGCATCAATATGCGTCAAATAATTCTTGATACTGAAACCACTGGCCTGTCAGCAAACAATGGCGACCGTTTAATTGAATTTGCCGGAGTGGAAATGATAGACCGGCGCCTTACTGGTAATAATCTGCATCTGTATATTAATCCTGAGCGTGATATCCCTGAAGAGGCAGTCGCTGTCCACGGGATTACGCTGGAAAAGCTGAACGAAATGAATGCACCGGTATTTGCCGACGTGGCGCAGCAAATTGCTGATTACATACGTGGCGCCGAACTGATTATTCATAATGCCTCGTTTGATGAAGGTTTTCTGGATATGGAGTTTAAACGTCTGGGAATGCCCAGAACGAAAACCATTACCAGCGATATCACTGATACCCTAAAAATGGCACGGGACAGATATCCGGGGCAGAAGAATTCGCTAGATGCTTTATGTACGCGTCTGGAGGTTGACCGTAGCAAACGTGTACTGCATGGTGCATTGATTGACTGTGAATTACTGGGTGAAGTTTATCTGGCTATGACACGCAGCCAGTTCAGTTTAGTGGATGAACTGATGGCCACCACTACTACCAGCAATAATCCGGCTGCCGGCGGCCAGTATCAGATTAAACATGCAGCACTGCCGGTAGTGACACCCAGTAGTGAAGAGCTGGCTGAGCATGAAAACTATTTGCAGGCGTTGGACAAAATTGCTGGTGCGCCTTGTGTCTGGCGGCAGTGGCAGCAAGATACCGAGGATAAATCCAAATGACCCGCCATGTAGCGTTGATTCCCGCCGCCGGTGTAGGAGCACGCTTTGGTGCAGCCTGTCCTAAACAGTATGTCAGCCTGATTGGTAAAACTGTTCTTGAGCATACTGTGTCGCGGCTGGTACAAATCAATGCAATTGATCTATTACTGATTGTGGTCTCTGAACAGGATGAATATATCGATACCATCTATCCGGCGGCAGAACTACCATCAAATGTGCATATTCTGCGTTGTGGTGGTACCACGCGTGCACAGACAGTGCGCAATGGCATTATGCATGCACAGCAGCAGTTTGACTTACAAGATAATGATTGGCTATTGGTACATGATGCTGCACGCTGCTGCGTGAGTGCTGACTCGGTACAGCGTCTGCTTGCGGCCGTACATAATCATGCCGTAGGCGGATTACTGGCGTTGCCGGTAGCCGATACCTTGAAGCAGGCTGATACAGCGCAGCATGTCTGCTGTACGGTGAGCCGTGATGGCTTATGGCAGGCGCAAACACCACAAATGTTCCGTGCCGGTATTCTGGCCAGAGCACTGGCACAGGTGGATCTGGATGTGATAACTGATGAATCGTCCGCGGTGGAAGCACTCGGTCTGTCACCGTTGCTGGTGCTGGGCGATATACGTAACTTGAAATTAACCAGTGCACAGGATGCTTTATTAGCCACCTATTTTTTACAACAGGAAACCGTTGAATGAATTCGATAAGAGTCGGGCAGGGCTATGATGTGCATCAGCTCGTAGCCGGCAGGCCACTGTTACTGGGCGGGGTGAATATTCCCTTTGATAAGGGCTTGCTTGGCCATTCTGATGCCGATGCCCTCTTGCACGCCATTACCGATGCATTGCTGGGTGCAGCGGCTTTAGGCGACATCGGTAAACTTTATCCAGATACGGCAGCTACGAATAAAGACGCAGACAGCCGTGAGCTGTTGCGTGGTGCATATGCTGCTGTACAGGCTGCTGGCTGGCGGGTGGTCAATGTCGATAGTACGGTGATTGCTCAGCAGCCAAAATTGCGTCCTTATATAGACCAGATGCGAATGCACATTGCTTCCGATCTGAATCTGCCCCTTGAAGCGGTGAATATTAAGGGGAAAACCAATGAGAAATTAGGTTATCTGGGACGGGAAGAAGCTATTGAAGCTCAGGCTATTGTCTTACTGACAGCAGTTTAATCTGGTATGCGCTTGAGCTATAATTTTTATGCAGATAAATATTGTCTGAATATTGAACAGAGTAAAGAAGGAGCAGTAAGTATGAAAGCACAAGATGCGCTGAAGCGTCAGGCCGCTGAAAAAGCAGTGGAATATGTACAGGAAAATGAATATTTGGGGATTGGTACTGGTTCGACTGTACGTTTCTTTATTGAAGCTCTGGCGCAAAGCAGGAAAAGAATCAAAGGTGCGGTTTCTACTTCTGTTCAGACCAGTGAGGCTCTGAAAAACTTTGGTATTCCAGAAGTAACTTTGAATGAAGTTAATGGTTTACCGTTATATATCGATGGTGCTGATGAAATTAATCATTTATTGCAGATGATTAAAGGTGGTGGTGGCGCATTATTAAATGAAAAGATTGTAGCCAGTGCTGCTGAAAAATTCATTTGTATTGCCGATGAAAGCAAGTATACCAGTCGTCTTGGTCATTTCCCGTTGCCAGTAGAAGTCATTCCAAATGCACGCTCACTGGTCGCACGCAGATTATTGAAGCTGGGTGGTGAGCCAGAATTACGTTTGGGCTTTACCACCGATAATGGTAATCAGATTCTGGATGTAGCCAATCTGAATCTGAACGAACCGATTAAAATGGAAGACGCAATTAACGCTATACCTGGTGTGGTAGAGAATGGCTTGTTTACCCATCATGCAGCTGATTTGCTGGTGTTAGGTTGCAGCAGTGGCGTTCAGGTATTAACAGCTAAAGTTTAAATTCGCTGCGATAGCAGTATGTAACAACATTTTGAATTAATAACTATGTGGCCAGTTGCCTTAAAAGGGGGACTGGCTGCTGCTGTTTAAAACACCTGTCATGTTGCCAGCATATTCGGCAGCAACTGGTGGCCGCCTGTTGAGCTGGCAGAATATACTCAGAACATGGTTTCTGATAAATGTAAAAGAGGTGAGAAATTTTGACAAAATGGCGTAAACTTTTGGTATGGATAGCGATTATTCTGACAGTAGCTAAAGTCTGGTTACCGGACAGTATGATTGCACCATTAGAAAAATGGGTGCATAAAGCCGATAGTATTGTGCGTTCTGTGCAGGACATTTTCAATGGCAGACCGGCAGGTACAGGTAACAGGGGAAAGAAATGGGCGGTAGCCAGTAAAGGACATTATTCTGGCAGCATTGATAGCGTACATGACGGCGATACAGTACATGTCAGGGACAAGGATGGACACATGCATAAAGTGCGTCTGGCTAATATAGATGCACCGGAAATCAAACAAGCCTACGGAGTGGCCAGTCGTGACGCTTTAAAGGCACGCATTGAAGGCAAGCCGGTGGATGTCAATGTGGTTGCCATCGACCAGTATCAGCGCGAAGTTGGCCAAATTATGCTGAATAATGTGGATATCAATTTATGGATGGTACAACAGGGTCATGCCTGGCATTACAATTCTATTGCTAAAAAACAGCAAGATCGCCTTGGTTTTAGCCGTTATCAGGATGCTCAGCTTAAGGCGCGCCAAAACCGTCTCGGTTTGTGGCACAATGCCCGAGCAATTGCACCCTGGCAGTTTCGTCAGCAACAGAAAAACAGATAATAGTCGAATTTCATGAATGCACATAAACGCAAGGAAATTTTTGTTCGTTTGCAGGCCGCTTGTCCGCATCCGACCACAGAGCTGATATACCACTCACCATTTGAGTTATTAATTGCAGTTATGCTCTCGGCACAGGCTACTGATGTATCCGTAAATAAATGTACCGTGCACCTGTTTCAATTGGCACCAACAGCAGAAGCTATGCTGGCCTTGGGCATGGATAAAGTCATGGATTGCATTCGTACCATTGGCTTGTACAAAACCAAAGCCAAACATGTGCTGGAAACCTGCCAGATACTGGTGCAGCAGTATGATGGTGAAGTGCCGCAAACCAGGGAGCAACTGGAGGCTTTACCCGGTGTAGGACGAAAAACAGCCAATGTGGTACTGAATACAGCATTTGGTCAGCCAACAATTGCTGTTGATACCCATATTTTCCGAGTATGTAACCGTACTGGCCTTGCACCGGGCAAAACCGTGCGTGAGGTTGAGGATAAATTAATGCAGGTGGTACCCAAACAATTCAGGGTAGATGCGCACCACTGGCTGATTTTACATGGACGTTACATATGTAAAGCGCGTAAACCCGTGTGCGAGCATTGTTTGATTAACGATTTGTGCGAATATCCGGCAAAGATAATTTTAACTGTGTAATTGTGTAATTTAACGCCTCTTTTCGCTACAATATTATTGATAACCGCTTGTGTAAGAAAACAAACAAGATAGGGATGTTGATGCGGATAAATCGCAAATATGTGTTGACTATAATTATGTCAATGTTATTAGTAGCTGCTGGTTGTGACCGGCTAGAACACTGGTTTGGCACAGAAAGCCCCAATCAGCGTTTTGTGAAGGAAATACCTGCCGGCACTGATGGCAACAATAATCGGGTAGCCATGCTATTGCCTGATTTTACCCAGCTCGTTGACCAGCAGGGTCCGGCCGTAGTGAATATTCAGGCAACACGTGATAACCGCAATATTGATGGTGACAGTGAAGTTAGCTCGGATGCTCTGCCTGATAATGATCCATTTTATGAGTACTTCAGGCATCTTTTACCGAATGTACCGCAAACACCGCAGGCAAATGATGATGAATACAATTTCGGTTCAGGTTTCATCATCAGTAAAGATGGCTATATCCTTACCAACACCCATGTTGTCAATGGCATGAACAACATCAAGGTATTACTGAATGATAAACGTGAATTTCAGGCCAAACTGATCGGTGCTGATACTCAGTCTGATGTTGCATTATTAAAAATCAGTGCCACTGAATTACCCGTAGTGGAGCCGGGTAATCCAAAAGATTTAAAAGTGGGGGAATGGGTAGCAGCAATCGGCGCACCGTTTGGTTTTGATAATACCGTGACTGCGGGCATTGTCTCTGCCAAAGGGCGCAGTCTGCCGGAAGAAAATTACACTCCGTTTATTCAGACTGATGTCGCCATCAATCCGGGAAATTCGGGTGGTCCACTGTTTAATCTGAAAGGGCAGGTAATCGGGATTAACTCACAGATATACAGTCGCAGTGGCGGATTTATGGGTATTTCCTTTGCCATTCCGATTGATGTGGCCATGAATGTTGCTGAACAATTGAAAATGACAGGTAAAGTACAGCGCGGTCGTCTGGGCGTAGTCATTCAGGAGGTTAACTATAATCTGGCAAAATCTTTTGGTTTAGATAAAGCTCATGGTGCACTGATTACTCAGGTGATTGCCGGCGGGCCAGCAGCCAAGGCCGGCTTGTTAACAGGCGATATTGTGGAAAGTATAAACGGTGAAAAACTAGATAGTTCTAGTGATTTACCGGTCAAAGTTGGTCTGCTGCAACCGGGTAAACAAATTATTCTGGGTATCTGGCGCAAAGGCAAAAAAGAGGAAATCAAAGTCATACTGGATGATATGTCGCCGGCCATCAATAATTCACCCAGTACAGCCAGTGCCGTTATGCCAACTGACGGTATCAATTTTACTGAACAGCACCTTGGTCTGAGCTTGCGGGTAACAACAAAAGGGCTGGTGATAGAAGAAGTCAGAGGACTGGCTGCACAAGTGGATTTACGCCGTGGTGATATCATCGTGGCTGTTGGGCAAAAACTGGTGCATGATGAAAATGATTTCGAGCAGGCGGTAGAAGCCAGTGGTAAAAGCGTACCACTGTTAATCAGACGTGCCAGTAACACACTATTTATTGCCCTGATACTGCCATGATATATAGCATATACAGATAGTAAGATTGCAATCAATTATTGCTGATTTGATTGTTTAGGTTTAATCAGGCAGATAATAATGCACACTTTAATGCAGTTTTTCTGTACACAATTGCTTAATTATGGTGAGAAATCGACTTTCAATCTGGCTAGACAGTTAATTCATTTAATATTTTCTGGAATAAATCTATGTTGTCAGCACAACCCAAAGCATTAGCTCGTGGCCCAATTATGGCTGATGTAGCAGAGTTTCATCTCAGTGTCGCAGAACGTGAACGTTTATGCCATCCAGCAATTGGTGGAGTAATTCTATTTCGGCGCAATTATCAATCCCGCGCACAACTGACCAAGCTGGTTGCAGAAATTAAAGTGCTACGAACCCCTGAATTGATAGTGGCTGTTGATCATGAAGGTGGAAGAGTACAACGCTTTATCCCAGAATTTACCCGTTTACCGGCAATGCATACATTGGGACAGTGCTGGGAACAGCATGGTGCAGCAATGGCCGATAAAATGGCTGAAACAGTAGGCTGGGTACTGGCTACTGAATTACGTGCATGCGGTATAGATTTGTCATTCACACCTGTGCTCGATTTGGACTGGGGAGAATGTGCTGTTATCGGAAATCGCAGTTTTCATCAGCAGCCAGCCGTAGTCAGCGCTCTGGCAACTGCCGTGCAGCGTGGTTTGGCACGTGGCGGCATGGCTTGCTGTGGTAAGCATTTCCCCGGACACGGTGCTGCCAGTGGCGACAGCCATCTGACTTTACCTGAGGATAAACGCAGCTGGGAAGAATTATGGGCTGATGATATTCAGCCATTCAATGATTTGATTCATCATGGCATGCCGGCACTAATGCCGGCACATGTTGTATATCCGAAAATTGACCCAACCGAACCGGCCGGATTTTCCACTATTTGGCTGGAAGAAGTTCTGCGCGATAAAATGCAGTTTGATGGCGTGATTTTTTCTGATGACCTGACAATGGAAGGTGCCAGTAGCGCCGGCAATATTAAACAGCGTGCAGCGCATGCATTTGCCGCTGGTTGTGATATTGCACTGGTATGCAACAAGCCAGACTGGGTAGATAACTTACTGGACGGTTTTGTCTGGCCGAATACCAGCCGGCTGGCACAGCGCTGGCAAATGATTGCAGGCCACGGTACAGCAGCACAATACGCTGCCAGTATGCAAACGCCTGAATTTCAGGCAGCACAGCAGTTGGTAGCCAGCCTTGCTTCTGCTCAGGATACTTTTAATGGTGTACAGGTAGGGGAAGCCTGTTAATGACCATATTTCCTATTAACAAAAAAGCCATAGTCAAACTATGGCTTTTTTGCTGATTAGCTAAAAATCAGGCATTTTTGAAATCAATTACCATACGACCAGTGAATTTGCCGGCAGTCATTTCATCAAAAATATCATTGATGTCTTCCAGAGGACGCAAGGTTACTTTTGGTACCACTTTACCTTCCGCACCAAACTGGAATGCTTCACGCAAATCTTCACGTGTACCTACCAGAGAGCCAACCACCTCAATACCATCCAGCACCAAACGTGGAATATTCAGATCCATAGTATCTACCGGCAACGCTACAGCAACAATACGTCCTCCGGCGCGTACAGAAGCTACAGCAGAATTAAATGCTGATTTGGCTACCGCAGTAACAACGGCTGCATAAGCGCCGCCCACTTTTTCCTGAATGATTTCTTCTACTTTTTCTTTGGCAGGATTCAGAGTCATATCTGCACCCATTTCCCGTGCCAGCTCCAGTTGCTTATCATTTACATCAATGGCAATCACTTTAGCATTGAAGACATTTTTGGCATATTGTAAAGCCAGATTACCCAGACCACCCAAACCGTAAATTGCAATCCACTGGCCAGGCTGAATATGAGATACCTTGATAGCCTTGTAAGTAGTTACACCAGCACAGGTAATGCTGCTGGCAGCCTCAGAACTCAAACCATCCGGTACTTTAACAGCATAATCTGCAACCACAATACATTCTTCTGCCATACCACCATCTACGGTATAACCGGCATTTTTAACTTCACGGCAGAATGTCTCACGGCCACTATTACAGTATTCACAATGGCCGCAGCCTTCAAAGAACCAAGCAACACTGGCACGGTCGCCTACTTTTAAAGAAGTAACATCTTCACCTACAGCAGTAACCACCCCGATACCTTCATGTCCCAGAGTGACACCAGTAACATCACCAAAATCTGCATTTTTAACATGCAAATCAGTATGGCAAACCCCGCAACATTCCATTTTCAGTAATGCTTCATTGGCTTTCAGCGGACGTACAGCTTTGTCCTGAATGGCTACTTTTTTGTCTTTTGTTACTACGGCTGCTTTCATAATGAACCCTTTTCATCAGTAAAGATAGAAATGTTTGGCCTGTTTATTTCTGTTATCAGACAGTCAGACCAGTACAACAAAAATCAATCACCGGAAAGAATCAATACCAGTGTAAACATCATCCTGAATGAAAATGACAAATAATTCTTTTAACAATGTGAATATTTTCATCACGCAGGCTAATTGTCGCTTAAGTCAGGATTGAGTGTAATTATATCTGGCAGTAATTCTGACAGATATATCAGTACAGTACCAGCAGTAAAACTTAAATAATTGTAACTCTAAACTAAGCATTTGCGTAAGACTTAATTTTTGCCAGATACAATATATGCACAAGAATTTATAATAAATTTTAATTATTCATTTCAGATTGAATTAGTATCAATGTAAAAAATCAACTAATATGGCCTAGAGCCAGCATAACAGAAAGCGTATTAAAGTTAAGAAAACAAATTAATATGCAAAATTAGCCTGCTTTAGCGTAAGAAGCTTATATCATATTAGCCAGCAAAGTCCTAACGACATAGCTATGGGTTAAAGCATGTTATTATGCGCACGCTTAATTACTCTGAAACCGGATTACATCAGAATCATTATGAATAACCAGATTAGCCGGCGCAAACGCGCCCTTAATGGAGTGCTGCTGCTGGACAAAGACAGCGGTATGAGTAGTAACAGCGCATTACAGCGAGCACGGTTTTTATATGGTGCTGCCAAGGCCGGACACACCGGCGTACTCGACCCGCTGGCTACTGGTCTGTTGCCAGTGTGTTTTGGTGAAGCCACCAAATTTGCCCAGTATTTACTGGATGCCGACAAAGCTTACATAGCCACATTACATCTTGGAGTGGCCACCAGTACCGGCGATGCAGAGGGTGAAATTGTGGCCACAGCTGATACCAGTATCACAATGGCACAAGTAGAGGCAGCAATCGCAGCTTTCAGCGGTGAAATTACCCAAACCCCGCCCATGTACTCAGCCATCAAACATCAGGGTAAACCCCTGTACGAGTATGCTCGAGCCGGCATCACCATCGAACGTAAAAGCCGGCAGGTAACTATCTACCAGATCGATATTTTGGAATTTGCCTTTCCTAAACTGGTAATAAATGTGCGTTGCAGTAAAGGAACCTATATCCGTACACTGGCCGAAGATATGGCCAAACACATGGGTACACTAGCGTATCTCACTGCCTTACGGCGTACAGCAACAGCCGGTTTTATGATCGGAAAAACACACACACTGGCAGCCATTAACAGTGAGGATGAAACTGCCCGCGATAACTGGCTCTTACCCTGTGATGTACTGGTACAACATTTTCCGGCAGTTACCCTCACCGACAAAGATATTTTACAGTTACAACACGGTGTAGCCGTGCATTGTGAGCAAAATTATGGCACAATATCTCCCTTGCGTATTTATGCTGCCAATGGGCGCTTTATCGGACTGGTGCAATATCAGGCTGCCAGCAGGCGTTTGAAAGTATTACGTCTGATGAATACCGCTTCTGCAAGTTAAATACGTATTGGAGTTGGTAGTTGTTAATCACAACATGATTAGCTTGGCCAACTTGTCTGCCGCAAGGCTTTTTTTTTGTAAGAGTGAATTACATGTTATCTGTTGAACAAAAAGCACAAATCGTTAAAGATTATCAGCGTACTGAAGGAGACACAGGTTCTTCTGAAGTACAAATCGCGTTGTTAACTTTCCGTATTAATGACCTGACTGGCCACTTCAAAGCCAACCCAAAAGATCACCACAGCCGTCGTGGTCTGTTGAAAATGGTAAGTGCCCGTCGTCGTTTGCTGGCATATATCCGTCGCACCAAACCGGATACCTATCGCGAACTGATTGGCCGTCTGGGTCTGCGTAAATAAGCATATCCCGTTTGACCAAAAAAGCCGTCTTTTTAAAGACGGCTTTTTTTATACCTTATCGTACCTTACTACTTTGAGCGAGCAACAGTGGTAATTGACCGAAGCATAGACAGCCTTCGGAATGCCTATAACAAGCTTAAAACAACGGTAGAGAATAGGTTGAGCGTGCGACAGAGTACTTGACCAGAAGAAAACTAAAAGGGTTGCGATTGCGCCGAGTAATGATAAGGATGATGACGAACCAAGTATGTAACAAAATTGAAACAAAATAAACTTTAACATATTGATTTATATTTTAATTAGATTTGCTATAAATTTACTTATCTTCTAGTAAACAGGAGGAATTTTGATGTTAAAGCGTTTAATTTCTTTATCAATACTGGTAGCTTTAAGTAACTGGTAGCTTTAAGTATATCAGCAGTAACTGCTACCGCGGCTGACCAAAAGCATTCTAGTGTAGCTAGTATGTTGAGTAGTAAGAAACAGAATCAAAAACAAGATAATGAAGGATTGCTGCGTTTTTCAGCAAGTCAGCTTAAACGGTGCAGCCAGCAATATAATCGCTGTACTGAAGGCCTTATTCCTAATATAGGGTTTCATCAGTGTTATGCGGCCTATACGTGTTGTCTTGGTTCTGATAGTGGAGGTATTTTTGACTTACCTGGCGAGGCGGTGAATCATCATTGGTAATGGATATGGACAAATCAGAATTTTCTCATGAGCAACTAGTTGAGATTAACCAGAGAGCTAATGAATTAGGTAAGGCTCTTGATCAATTTGCTCTTGATCTACGACATAAATATCATTTTTACCCTGATCTAACTGTTCATGCATGTGGAACAGCTTTAGGTAATATGATTAACATAAATATGCTTGTCTATAATTTGTGTCCTGAATTAGCACCACCTTATTTATAAGGTACTGATTATTCCGTTGTTGTTGAAAGGATCAAACAAGAAAAACAAGAGTTTGATAATGAGATAGCGCGATATGAACAGGAACAAGCTGCAAAATCTTTGTGAAATTAAATAAAGCCCCAAACGGGGCTTTATTTGTTTAGCTTACAGTCTATGACTTAATCGCGCTTCAGTATGTACCATAAAATTTAATAGCTCGCTTATGATTCAGACAGCTTGTAATTGTTCTAGCGTCCCTGTTTCAAGCCACATTTTATCTTCTGCCAGAAAGAGCAGGCAGCGGCATAAGCACTACAACTAATACCTTGCAAGCTATAAGACAACTCACAAATCGCCTGGTGAATATCATGGCTTAATTGTGTACTGTCTGTTTCAGGTATGGAAATGTCGACAAGATTCAGAATTTTTCTTTTGTATGAGTACATTAAAATGTTTCCTTATGTTAGTTGAATCTCACTAACCTTAGCGCCGCTAAACGCTTGGGAATAGGCAGGGTTAGCGGTAACCGCCACATAAGGAGGACGGCGAATCACAAAGGCTTCTCCTACCCACTCATGACAGATTCCACCGCAATTAAAATGGTTTGACTGTCATTGCCTGATAAAGTGTGGCAGCCATGTCCAGACTGAATGCTGTCGGATTATCAACCAGCTTTTTAGCAATTTCAGCCCTGATATGGCTGTTTGCTTCATCACTCAGTCCAGATTTAGCATTTGTGACGTTGGTACATCTTTTCGTATGAGTGCCCCTGATGCTAAAGCTTTACCGATTTGACCAGAGGAATACTGGCATTGTCTTCAGAATAATGTAGGAAGCCGCTGACTTCCTTCTGCCATTGCTTGCCAGTCTTGTCGTGATATATCGTGCCAACTGGAACATTTTCCCAGTCAATTGCTGCTCGTTATTCACTGGCTTGGTTAGCTTGTTTCTGTTCTTCAATCAATAATCAAGCGATTTTGTTTTGCCACTTGGTTTTGTATGGTTCTGGCTTTACGCTTTGCTTTAGCTTCATCGGCCAATGCTTTGGCTTCCTGTTTTTGGTTAAATCTTAGCTGTATCTAGCATTTTTGCGCTTACATTTTCTAAATGAAATATCAATATTAAAATCAATATTGGTATTGATTTGTTCAACTGCTGGAGCAATTACGAATCTTTTAAGGCTACTAATTTCTTTGTATTTGTCACCAATAGCTAAAAAATTCTCTAAAGTCATTAATTTCAAATCCATACTGGCGATTGTGCAATAACACCAGACAGGGATATGGTGATAAGTAGAGCAAATAGCCTTGAATCAAGGCTGAAAAATCAATACTACACACCGGCAGAAGAGAAATGCAAACAAATCTGCATTATTCTATTTCATTATACAAATCAGCATTTAGCCGTGCATTCTGAGTCTGACACCAGTCCAGATGCTCTTTATTCAAATGGAAAGCTTTAACCTGAAAATCTTTCAGACTTTCCTGTTGTTCCATTTTACGCGTATATGAGCGTACAAAACGGCGTACTTCATTGGGTGTTTCCAGAATCAGGCCGGGTACAGTTTGCGGCTTGCCGGTAGCAGAATCAATTGCCACCATCGTGAAATAGCTGGAATTACTGTGGCGTATTTCTCCGGTAAGCAGATTTTCTGCTTCCACACGGATACCAATCATCATGGATGATGTCCCCACATAATTTACCCGCGCTTTAATGGATACCAGATCACCAACATAAATCGGTGTACGGAAATTAACTGTATTAATAGACGCAGTCACCGTTACAGCACGGGCATGTTTGCAGGCACACGCATAGGCCGCCTGATCCATCAGAGCCAGAATACGCCCGCCGAAAATAGTGTTATTGGCATTAGTATCTTCTGGATGCATCACCACTGATAACAAAACATCACTGTCAGTTGGTTTCTTATATAAAAGTTCAGACATAGATTGTTCCACATTGATACCGGTACAGCCAGATCCGGTTAAATCAATTTGATTTACATAGAAAAATTTATTCTACCATAGATAAACAACCAGCTTTAATATCTCTAGATAATTACCAGAAATGATTTCAATGTCTAATGGAATATTGATATTTTAGCCATAAAAAAGACTGCAAAGACATAAATTAAATAACTAGATTCCAACAGGCTGTCATTGCGCTTGCGATAAGGTAAAAAATATATGTTAGAATTTGACCATAACACAAAATGTATTTGTGGGTGCTACAAACACGTATAAACCTCATTTAATAATCATTTTGCAAATTTCGCCCAGCCAGAAACCCTACCTATGTATGTGTGTAGGTACGTATACATTGTTAGGTTTTTTAGCAGGTGCGGCTTTTGTAAAATACAAAACAGAAAGTCCAGTATGTTTAATAAACATGTGAAAACATTCCAGTACGGTAACCAGACAGTAACACTAGAAACCGGTGAAATTGCCCGTCAGGCAGCCGGTGCAGTGAAAATCTCAATGGGCGACACCGTAGTACTGGTGGCAGTCACTGCTGCTAAAGAAGTAAAACCCGGGCAGGATTTTTTCCCGCTTACAGTGGATTATCTCGAACGAACCTATGCAGCCGGTAAAATCCCGGGTGGTTTTTTCAAACGGGAAGGCAAACAGAGCGAAAAAGAAATTCTTACCAGCCGCCTGATTGACCGTCCGATTCGTCCTTTATTTCCGGAAGGCTTCTTTAACGATATCCAGATTGTAGCTATGGTAGTATCAGTTGACCCGGAAATAGATTCAGACATTCCGGCCATGCTGGGCGCCTCAGCCGCATTATTGCTCACAGGTGTGCCTTTTGCAGGCCCGATTGGTGCAGCCCGCGTTGGTTACGTAAATGGCGAATATGTACTGAATCCGACTAAAGCCCAGCTAACCCAGTCACAACTGGATCTGGTTGTTGCCGGTACTGAAAAAGCAGTCCTGATGGTAGAATCTGAAGCAGATGTATTGTCAGAAGAAACCATGCTCGGCGCAGTAGTATTCGGACATGAACAAATGCAGGCCGCCATCCGCGCCATTAATGAATTTGCTGACGAAGTGAATCCAGAAGTATGGGACTGGCAGGCACCGGTTGCAGACCAAACTCTGATGGACAAAGTGCGCGAGCTAGCTGGAGCGACCATCGATGCAGCATTTAAAATCAAACAGAAACAGGCACGTACAGCCAAGCTTGATGAAGCGTGGGCAGCCGTAGAAGCAGCCCTGATTACCGAAGAAACCGATACATTACTGGCCAACCAGATTCGCGGTATTTTCAAAGATCTGGAAAAAGAAGTTGTTCGTGGCCAGATTCTTGATGGTCAGCCACGTATTGATGGTCGCGATACTCGCACCGTACGCCCGATTAATATCCAAACCGGCGTATTGCCACGTACTCATGGCTCAGCATTATTTACCCGTGGTGAAACCCAGTCACTGGCTACCGCTACTTTAGGTACCCAGCGTGATGAGCAAATTATTGATGCACTGAGCGGCGAATATACCGATCGCTTTATGCTGCACTACAACTTCCCGCCTTATTCAACTGGTGAAGTAGGCCGTATGGGTGCACCAAAACGGCGTGAAATCGGCCATGGCCGACTGGCAAAACGCGCATTACTGGCTGTTCTGCCTGAGGTGGAAGACTTCAGCTATACCATGCGCGTAGTATCAGAAATTACCGAGTCCAACGGTTCTTCTTCCATGGCCAGCGTGTGTGCCGGTTGTTTGAGTCTGCTGAATGCTGGTGTACCCCTGAAAAGCCATGTTGCCGGTATCGCCATGGGCTTGATACTGGACGGCAATAAATTTGCTGTTCTGACTGATATTCTAGGTGATGAAGATCACCTGGGCGATATGGACTTCAAAGTAGCAGGTACCACCACCGGTGTGACAGCCCTGCAAATGGACATCAAAATTCAAGGTATTACCAAAGAAATCATGCAGATTGCTTTGGCTCAGGCCAAAGAAGCACGCCTGAAAATCCTCAGCCAGATGCAGGATGCCGTAGAAGGGCCACAGGAGTTATCAGCCCATGCACCGCGTTTATTTACCATGAAAATCCATCAGGACAAAATTCGCGATGTCATTGGTAAAGGCGGCGAAACCATCCGTGCACTAACTGCCGAAACCGGCACCGAAATTAATATTGCCGAAGATGGCACCATTACCATTGCTGCCAGCACCAGCGAAGCAGGTGAAGCGGCCAAACGCCGTATTGAAGAAATCACCGCAGAAGTGGAAGTAGGCAAAGTATATGAAGGTACAGTTATCAAGATTCTGGATAATAATGTTGGTGCGATTGTATCAGTAATACCCGGTAAGGATGGTCTGGTGCACATTAGCCAGATTTCACACGAGCGCGTAAAAAATGTCAGCGATTATCTACAGATAGGACAACAAGTAAAAGTTAAAGCCCTAGAAATCGACGATCGCGGCCGCGTGCGTTTATCTATCAAAGCGCTGCTGGAAAAAGCACCACAGGAACAAAAACCGGCTGAAAATTGATTTTTAGTGTTCATCCTTCAAGCTGCCTTACATACAAGGCAGCTTTTTCTTTTGTCTGACAGCTATTTTCACTTTTCCAAAGCCAGGCCAGAGATACACACATCTAAACTTACCCGGCTACCATAGTGCCAGAAAATTCAAATGCTGATTACAGGCATTTATATGACCTGAATATCACCATCTATAAGTTGACTAGCCCGCTGAATGTATCAAATCTAATCTCATTACAAATTATTGCCTAAAAATTAAGCAGTGGAATTTAATTTATAGATAACAATAATCTAAATTACTTATCCACAGTTTATGTGCAATACCATCCCAGTAATGACAGGAATAATGTGTATTTATCCAGCGTATCGCACCTGTTGATAACATAGCCGACAAAAGAAGATAAAAAATACTACCTAAAACGTCATAGTTGTGGATAAACCAAACCATCAATATTGGTTGCGACATAACAGTCACAGCAAGGAGTACTTTATACCATTGAAATATATACTCAACCTGCTAAAAACATAAATCTACAACACATCAGCAATAATTGATTATTTCTAACTCGTTATACAAATCAGTCATATCAACTAATATGAAAAATATATGTTAACAAATTTTTAACTAATTCATACAAAATCTATGCTTATCAGATTATAATGTTTATCCTGAATATGATTCTATTAACACAAGGTGGTTTACATGAGTAATGGCTTAAAGTTGGAACACATCAAAACCTATTTTGAACAACATCAATTACCTTCTTTTGACAGTTCATCAGTGCTTTATGGCATGATTAATGCAAAAGCGTGGCAATATATACTATTTTCGGGATTAGCTACATTATGTATCAAACATCTGCTTATCTATTTCAATGCAGAAAAAATAATCCTAATAGGTTTATCGCTAAGCGCAGATTTAACCGATTCCATAACCGTTATCCCAATGACAAAAATTACTGATTTGAGCTTTAAGAAGGGCATTATCAGAGGAGAGTTAACATTTACGTATGAGCAAAACAAATACTCTATTAAAGTACCAAACTTTATTGTTACAGCAAAATGGCAAAAAGGTAATCTGAAAAATATTTTAGAACGCTATATCATCAGATACTCATAATAATAAAATTTAATCATACCAAGCATAAGCAGAATCTATTCACAGAATAGCTAAATTATGATTATTAACTGCATATCATCATAAAAAAATGACAATAATCAAATTGCCCACGCTTAAAATAAGCTTATTTCCAATAAAATCCGTTTTCACAATAGTACAATATACGGAAAATAAAAAACATACATGTAGTAACCATAAGTACAGTCTATAATGCAGGTTTTTACCGCGTAGAGACAGAAAATGCAGCATATCCACATCATTGGCATCGGCGGAACATTTATGGGAGGAGTTGCCGCCATTGCCAAACAGGCCGGCTACCGTGTCACCGGTTGTGATGCCAGAATGTATCCGCCCATGAGCACACAGTTGGCTGATTTAGGCATTGATGTGGTAGAAGGATTTGAAGCTGAGCAGTTGGAAAACTATCCTGCCGACGTCTACGTAATTGGCAATGTTGCCCGCCGCGGAATGCCCGTGGTTGAAGCCATTCTCAATCGTAATCTGCCGTATACTTCCGGACCACAATGGTTGGCAGAAAACATATTGCAACAACACTGGGTATTGGCGGTGGCCGGTACTCATGGCAAGACTACCACAGCAAGCATGCTGGCATGGGTGCTTGAAGATGCAGGTCTGGCACCGGGATTTCTGATTGGCGGTGTACCACAGAATTTTGCTGTATCAGCGCGCTTGCCACAAATACCTCTGGCAGACCAGTCCGCAAGCGCATCGGAAAGCAGCCCTTTTTTTGTTATTGAGGCCGATGAATACGATACCGCTTTTTTTGATAAACGCAGTAAATTTGTACACTATCGCCCCCGTACGGCAATTCTGAACAACCTAGAATATGATCATGCGGATATTTTTCCCAATCTGGCTGCAATCCAAACCCAGTTTCACCATTTAATCCGTACCATTCCGGGCGACGGTCTGATTGTTGTCAATGAAAAGTCTGAAGCATTGGCCGAAGTCTTACAACAGGGCTGCTGGTCTGCGGTAGAAGGCTTTGGTTCCAGCAAAGACTGGCAAGTAGGCGAAGTCTCTGATACTGGCGGCTTCGATGTGCTATATCAGCAACAGAAAGTAGGCCATATTGAATGGAAACTACTGGGGCAGCATAACCGTATGAATGCGCTGGCAGTCATTGCGGCAGCCCGCCATGTAGGTGTTTCCGTACAGCAATCATGTGCGGCACTAGCTCGTTTTGAAAATGTCAAACGGCGCATGGAAATCAAAGGTATCGTCAATAATATCACTGTTTATGATGATTTTGCCCATCATCCCACAGCCATAGCCACCACCATTGCCGGTTTACGCCAGAAAGTAAATGCTGCACGCATTCTGGCCGTATTAGAGCCACGATCTAATACCATGAAACTGGGTACCATGAAAGCTGCACTGCCAGCCAGTTTGACAGAGGCTGATAAAGTATATTGTTATGCTGGCGGTGTTGACTGGGATGTCACTGCTGCGCTGAGTCCGTTACAAGATAAAGCAGCAGTTTTTCATGATATGCAGGCACTGATTGAGGCCATCACTGGCGAAGCGCAACAGGGAGATCATATTCTGGTGATGAGTAATGGCGGCTTTGGTGGTATTCATCAGCAGCTTTTAGCAAAGCTAACCTGGAAAGCCGCAGATTAATTGCAGTAAATCTGAATTCTAGCGCAGTTTCCCCGGATACTGATTTACCCCTCTAAAGCCAGATTGATCTATTATTATGGTCAATCTGGCTTTTATACAAATTTGGCTTAGTGCCAGCCTCGTATATCTCTGCATGCAAAAACAGATCTGTAGCTGTATATAATATTTCCATAACAAAAGAATAAAAAATATTTAGGAAGATTCATAAACCATAGCCCTTACTAGCTCAGTATGGTTCATTTTTCCATATGTATTAATCCAGTCTTGCGCTGCCTCTTGCTGGTCACAGCTTTTGGCTACCCGTATCTGAGCAGAACTCATCTCAGTATAGATTAATTGCGCTAGATGATGGCAATCTGGCATCAGTGTATTCGAGGTTAAGGGTGCAGTGGCACTGGCTGGTGCAAAATAAAAATTTCCCAGTAGCACCAGTAAAGCCATTAACCCAGATACACTCAATAATTTCATAATCCACTCCAAAAAATTAGATAAATCTAATAAATTATTTATTTTTTATTATAATAATTAGAAAAAAATAAACATTCAAGAGAATTTTTTCTTAAATATATAATTACTATTCATTTTTCTAAGAATCAAGTATAATAAAAATTAATTAACTGACGATATTTCTAATAAATTGCTGGAGTTTGTGTATGCAAACATTTAAGGATCGTCTGGCTTCATTATGGCCGGGTGAGCGCCAATCCAAAATTGCCACAGACATTGATATGACTATGGCCGGATTCAGCCGTATCTGGCATGAAGGTGGTTTACCCAAGGCAGAAACCCTGAAGCGTATCAAAGAATTAAAAGGATGCAGTATCGATTGGCTGCTCACCGGAGAAGGAGAGCCTTTTCCTGAACAGCCTGTTCAGTCTGCCCATGATACACTGGGCAATCCGGTAAATGCAGATGACTTCGTTTACGTACCGCGGTATGCGATTGAAGCTGCGGCCGGACATGGCAGTCTGGTTGCCAATGAGAAGCCAATGTTTACAATGGCGTTTCGCAAAGACTGGATTAATTCAATGATTAGTCCTGAAGTCAGTGGCTTATCAGTTATTTCAGTTAAAGGCGATTCAATGGAAGGTGTGCTCAATGACGGGGATACCATTCTGGTGCAGCAAATGAATCATATTCGCCGTGATGGCTTATATGTACTCCGTATCAACGACAATTTGCTGGTAAAACGCCTACAGCTAATGCCGGGTAATGTAGTCAATGTAATTTCTGCCAACGATGCCTATCCGAGCTTTGAAATCCGGCTGGATAGCGAAAGCGATGATGTGCAGATTATTGGCAAAGTTTTGTGGTTTGGCCGATACCTATAAATATCGATAATTTCAACTCTGGCTTGAAATATTTGCCAGATAAAGCGATATCACAGTACCGCATCCATTGTAGTTTAATCGGCATCACATTTACCTCAACAAATAAAAAACCGGCTGAAATTTTAAAATTCCAGCCGGTTTTTTATTCATACAGACAAAATTTCAGCTTGCTGCTTCAGCTTTATAAGCACTGCCATCAGCCAGTAACCATTCCGGTTCTGCACCTTTGTCAATCACATCCTGATTGACCACAACCTTTTTCACATCAGTTAAATCAGGCAGCGCATACATAGTATTCAGCAAAGCTTTTTCCACAATTGAGCGCAAACCACGGGCACCAGTTTTACGTGCCATAGCCAACTTAGCAATAGCACGCAATGCAGAGGGCTGAACCTGTAACTCCACACCCTCCATCGCAAACAAAGCCTGAAACTGCTTAATCAATGCATTTTTAGGTTCGGTAAGAATATTGATAAGAGCATCTTCATCCAGTTCTGTTAGCGTGGCAATTACCGGCAAACGACCAATCAGCTCAGGAATCAAACCGAATTTAATCAAGTCTTCCGGCTCTACCGTTTGAAACAGCTCGCTTATATTAGTATTTTCATCTTTACTGTGTACCGCCGCACCAAAGCCAATACCGCCTTTTTCAGTACGCTGGCGGATAACCTTTTCCAGACCGGCAAAAGCACCACCACAGATAAACAGAATATTAGTAGTATCTACATTAATGAATTCTTGATTAGGATGTTTACGGCCACCCTGAGGCGGTACAGAAGCAATAGTACCTTCTACCAGCTTAAGCAAAGCCTGCTGCACACCTTCACCCGATACATCACGCGTAATCGAAGGATTATCACTCTTACGCGAAATCTTATCGATTTCATCAATATACACAATGCCTCTTTGAGCTTTCTGTACATCAAAATCGCATTTACCCAGTAATTTAGTGATAATCTGCTCAACATCTTCACCTACATAACCTGCTTCAGTGAGTGTTGTAGCATCAGCCATAACAAACGGCACATCCAATTTGCGCGCCAGAGTCTGAGCCAGCAAAGTTTTACCGGAACCAGTAGGCCCGATCAGCAGGATATTGGATTTAGACAGTTCTACCTGACCTTCCTCCTTGCCAAAACGCAAGCGTTTGTAATGATTGTATACAGCTACGGCCAGCGATTTTTTTGCCGTTTCCTGCCCAATCACATACTGATCGAGATTGGCAACAATTTCTGCTGGTGTAGGTAGTTTATCCTGACTGGTATCAGCATCCGGACCGGCAGAAGCAGCAGCTGCTGACATGCCTTTTTCTGTAGAGGAACCACCCGGATTATGTAGCATTTCATTGCATGTATCTACGCACTCATTACAGATTAATGCGTTTTCACCTTCAATCAAATTTTTAACTTCGTTTTCAGGTTTCCCGCAAAACGAACAATAACGAATTTCTTTACTCATAAACAGGATTTCATCGAGAAAATAGAGCTTATAATTGAGAGCCTGACAGGATACAGAATGAACCACCGTAACCAAACTCAGCCAAAAAATGAGTATATAGTGTTATTAGCCTGATATCAAACTGAATGCTATTGTAGTTTTAGTAACTACAGCAATCAGTTTAGCAATGAAAATCTGGTTAAAATATCGTTTATAAACAGCTTTTATCCACCCGGACGGCTAATGAAAGTACCGGCCGTGATTAAAATTGTCTTATAATTGGATACAGAAATAGATTTTTTGAATTAAATATTTGGACGTTAACAACTTCTATTAATCGCAGGCAACAGAACTATCTGTTCCGATCTTACGTTCAGTATGAGCATCTTAATTGAGAATTAAATTACCCTGATTCAGGGTCAAAAAGGAAGTTATCATGTCACGTTTATCTTGTCTGCGTCGCTGGCAGTGGGTAAGCCTGTTAAGTAGTAGTCTATTTTTTGCCGTCCCCGCTTTTGCTAACGATCTGGACGTTCTCGGTCAGTTTATCGAACAAAAGCAGATGGATAGTCAGCCTGATACCCTCAGCTCATTTATCACCAATCATCCAGATGCCAATCTGGAAACCCGTGCCCAGATTGCCGGTCCTTTATTAAGCTCGCAATCCGCACTGATCATGAACAATCAAACCGGTGAAATCCTGTACCAGAAAAACATCAATCAGGTACGTTCTATTGCATCCATTTCCAAGCTGGTTTCAGCAATGGTAGTGCTGGATGCCAACCAGAATATGAATGAACCCATTACCATCACCAATGCGGAAATTGACCGGCTGAAAAATTCAACCAGCCGCCTGTCCATTGGTACCGTAATGACACGGCGTGAACTGTTGCATATCGGATTAATGAGTAGTGAGAACAGAGCAATCCACGCCTTGGCACGTACCTATCCGGGCGGTATGCCGGCATTTGTAGAAGCCATGAACCATAAAGTTGCCGAGTTGGGTATGACCAATGCACGCTTTTATGAACCAACTGGTCTGGATCCGCGTAATCAGGCCACAGCACGTGATCTGGCTTTACTGGTACGCGGTGCCAGCCAGTATCCGCTTATCCGACAATTTTCAACCGATAATTCCGGTACGGTATACACCAGCAATGGCCGCATAGAGCAGTACCACAATTCCAATGCACTGATACGCGAAGGCGCATGGCCGATTGCCCTGCAAAAAACCGGCTATATCCGTGAAGCCGGCCGTTCCATGGTACTTCTGACCAGTGTACAGAATCAGCCAGTAACCATCGTCCTGCTGAATTCTCCCAGTTCCACTACCCGGGTTAGTGATGCCCGAGCACTGCGTTCATGGGCTATGCAGCAATCTCTGTAAGTACTGGTCTGTAATTAACCACCCCGTTAGCATTAACGGGGTTTATATTATATAGCTGATTAAACCAGCTACTTACTTTAATAGAAAATCTGCCGGAACGTGCTAAGATTAGTAGCTGGAAGACAAACATAATCTGGCGAATAACACAGAAGGATGCTGAATATGGCAATATTGATTACAGGCGCTTCTGCCGGTTTTGGTGCGGAAATGTGTCGAGTACTGGTTCATGCCGGCTATAAAGTTATCGGCGCGGCACGGCGGCTGGATAAACTGCACCATTTACAGGCAGAGCTGGGCGCAGCCTTCTTACCGTTACAAATGGATGTGGCCGACAAAAGCAGTGTCGATAGCGCCTTGGCTTCTTTACAGAGTACTTGGGCGGATATTGATTTACTGGTGAATAATGCAGGGCTGGCACTGGGTATGGAACCGGCTCAGGAAGCAAACTTTGCCGACTGGGAAACCATGATTCACACCAATATCCTTGGCTTAACCTATGTAACACGGCAGATACTGCCGCGCATGATAGCCAAAAATACAGGTTATATCATTAATCTGGGCTCTACTGCCGGTTCATGGCCGTATAAAGGTGGCAATGTTTATGGAGCCACCAAAGCTTTTGTACGCCAGTTCAGCTTAAATTTGCGTACCGATCTGGCTGGCACCCGCATTCGTGTCACCAATATTGCACCCGGCCTGTGTGGCGATACTGAATTTTCCAATGTGCGCTTTCGCGGAGACGACAAACAGGCCGCAGCCGTATATGAAAATATCAGCTATCTGCAACCCGCAGATATCGCCAATACCGTATTATGGCTGTATCAGACTCCTGCCCATATGAATGTTAACCATATCGAAATCATGCCAGTATCGCAAACTTTTGCCGGCCTGAGTGTAACCCGTGATCTGGCATAAGGCTTGCAGGCATGAGTAATACAGCATGGCAAACCAAAGCTGAAGATAAAGCACGTATCATGGCACAGTGCGCAGAGCAGGGCGTAACCGTTACCCAGCTACGTGCTCAGGTGCTGGATATTGTCTTAAACATGAACGGCGTGATTAAAGCCTATCAGGTACTGGCACATATGCAGCAGCACAGCAGCAGCATCGTAGCCCCGCCCACCGCCTATCGGGCACTGGATTTCTGGGCAGAGCAGGGCGTATTGCATAAAATACCGGCTGTTAACGGCTATATACTCTGCCGTCACGTACAGCATGAATGTGACAGCCATTGTCAGGAAGACAACATACATCACAGCGATTTTGTACTGGTGTGTAACCAGTGTGGCGCCGTAGATGAACAAAGCCTGAGCTCTGAATGGGCAGCATTGCGCCGGCGCGCGGCCGATAACGGCTTTATGCTCAATGATGAACATATCGTACTTACCGGCATCTGCCAGCAATGCCAGCAGCGCCTGTCGTAAAATATCTGATTAGTTTAAAGAATGATTCTGGATATCAGCTTTTCAATTAAGCACAATATCCAGAATTTCTCTGCAACTGATATTTAGTATCAATAAATTATTATATTGAATTACTCACCCCAATCTAAACTGCAATCTTTGTCTTAATCCACATTAAAGATGCAACCAAAATCCATTCTATATTTAGTAAAATATCTGAATATAATTAAAGTTATATGAAAAAATTGCTTATTCTATGGCAGGTTCAAATGTATTAACAGTACCAAACAGCAATTCAATCTTATCTCTGATTTCAGTAATATCATCCAGATAAAGAATCCATAAATTTTTACGTGCCCGTGAACAGGCTGTATAGAATAGATTGCGTGTATTTTCCAGCTCTTTGTCCTCCTCATCTCTAACCTGAATGTTCTCATCAGCAGACAGGCTGGAAAAGTAATTTTTAAATTTATTTTTTTTATTTTTGCCAAAATCATTTTTCATTATTACTACTACATTGTCATATTCACTGCCTTTGGTACCGTGATAGGTATGGTATATCACTTGCTTCTGTTTAGCATGTTCATCATTAATAAAAGCTACCCAGCTTAGCCATTGGTTTAAATCAATGTTCAGAATGTCGTTGATATATTGCTGATTAATGGCAACCACGTCATCTGTTTCTTCAACTTCGGTGTCTGCATGATCAATGCTTCCATACATTTCTTCATACAGAAGAAAATCAATATAATAATCAGCAAAAGATAAGTCTACTAAACCTGCATTATTTTGCTTTATATCCTTAGGATAATTAATCCCAAAGCAGTTTTTCAGCCAGAATTTAATTGCGTCATTTTCACTTTTATTTTTTTTCTCAGCTAATTGATTTAATCTGGTTGAAATATTCTGAATAAATTCATTTAAAGTAGCAGGTGGTTGCTGTTGTTTAAGGATTTGCACCAGTTTACCTGCCTCAGCAAAAGTAACGCTACTCTGAGTATTGCCGAATAAATCATACAGAGTAGTGTGCGGATTATTTAAACTATTATAGGCTGTGACCAATTGATACAGGCGCAGGACTGCGGGATGCAATTTATTAAGTATACGTGAAAGCAGCATGGAATTAAGGTTATCCCATTGGATAAATTTTGCTTTTCCAATTGCGTTATAAAGTTGTTCAAATCCACTCATACTGGCCACAGAACGATTAAGCAATAGCAAACAATTGATTTGCTCATTTCTCGGTAGCGATGGAACAAGATGTGCAATAAACTGATCAATTATCGCTTCATCCTCATCTCTTTCAGCAGCTTCTGCTTTAAGGCAGTAAAATTCAACTTTTCCATTTGTCCTATCTGGATCAATTGGTTTTTGCGTCAATTCATCATTTCTGATTTTATTAATCAGATTAATAATTTGTATCTGTGAGCGCCGGTTAAAATCTTTAACAATCTTTTCCAGCTTAATTTCCCCCTTACCTTCGGCCGATATTTCCCGATAAATATTCTCAATATGATTACCCACACCACTATCATAAATATTTTGTTTACTATCACCGAAATACCCTACCAGCCATCGTTCCGGATGGGCGTATTGCTGTAAATAAGCCATCAACCTGATAACAGATTCATTAGTGTCCTGATATTCATCAATAAAAATATAAGGATATTGGTCAGTGAGCAGTTTTCTGAACACATCATATTGCTTGACTAATTGCAGGCTGTATTCGAGCAATGTATCGTGGCTGAATTTCATTGAGGCCAGACGATCAGAATTAGCCTTGCTGTCATATTCAACTGATATTCTCTTATGCTCTTCTGGATGATTTATTTTTTCTAAGGCTTGTGTATAGCTGTTGAGCCGGCTAGTAAGCTTAAAAATTTTTTTAAAATTGTCAATATTTTCTAGAGCGTTTTTCAAATCAATCGTTTGAGCTAATTCAAACATTCTTTTTCTAAATTTATCTGCTTTAGCTTTTTCCTTTTCCAGTTTAAAAAACTCGTCTTTGTTTTCCTGTACAAACTGCCTGAATAATTCTTTATTTTTCTCAGTATTGAGATAAGCCAGATTAACATCACAGAATAGCTTTGTTATTTCCGACTCAGTATTTTCTATTTCCTTTTTAAGTTTGTTTTTATGTAGTTCAACTAGTTCATATTGTTGATACAATTTAATTTGTTGCCATAGCATCTCATGAATGGTTGACACCTGCACAAACTGGCTTTCGCCCAGCCGGTGCCGGATTTCATCAACGGCTACATTGGTATAAGTAATACAGATGATTTTTTGATTGTGTTTGCGTAAAGTATTTAATTTATGACTTAAAATATACTTAATTGATTCAATCAGTGTGTAGGTTTTACCTGCACCTGCTCCGGCGTGAACAATAAAGCTTTTGCCATCATCAATAGCTGTGAATATTTCCTTTAGTTGTCGCTCTTCATTGTGTATATTCTCTTGCAGACTCATTTTTTTTCTCCATAATGATTAGCCAGTTGGTTTTTTAACCACTTCAACCCATCATCAATATAACTAGGTAACTGAATACATGGTGATTTTGCATCTGAAATTATCATGTTATAGAGTAGTGTGCTGGCAAACTCTGTTTTGCCGCAATTCTGGCTAATCTGTTGCTGAATTTCATAAGAAGATTCACATTTAATTTTATTATCAATAATAAAATTTTTAGATTTTCTTGGAAAAAATTTTGATAATAACTTGAGAATTATGTCATTATCATGATTGGTTAAAATAATTGCCTCTTCCAGGCTGGTGGCATATTGCCCCTCAATTTGGTCTTTTTGAAATACAATATATATATTCTTTTGTTCTTTATATTGCATATTATTTTTTAGAATATTATTTTCAAATAAACATTTTAGGGTTTCATTAGTAGTTTCTCTGTTATTTAAACACGTAATTTGTTTAAATCTCTGAGGTTCAGATGATTGACCTTGGCATGTTGGGCATTTTGAATTTTTACATGTTTTATTTTTCTCGCAGTCATACCGCTTAATATCTATATCAGTAATTATCAAACAAGGTATCTTTAATTGTTGTATTAAACGAAAATAAACTTTGCCATATGCTCCATCAATTCTGAATATGGAAATATAATATTTCTTTAAATCTTTATCATTTTCAAGAAAATAATTTAATAACATTTCCTCAGTTGTACCTTCCACTAAAATGACTGCATCTGAAAAAAACAATTCCGATACTTTGTATTTAATGTGTTTTTTCAGAAACAGCAGATCATTAGAATCTAATTTATAATCTAATGAACCATTGTTTGAGTCTGATTTAGCATCTGATTTTTTAGAAGATTTTGAGTTGGATGTCCGAGAGCTTTCTGTTAATAACTTATCATATAACGGTATCACCTTGCTGCATCGGTTTTCTGTTGTTAAATAATTGATATTATCGAATGAATTACTGCTATGAATTTTACTGTTGACAATATGCGAAGAATGGGTAGTGATCACAATCTGACATTTGAGTGACTGAATTGTCGGAGTTCCTGATTTTTTCTGTTGTATTGCTTTATTCACCGCTAAGTCAATGCGTTTAATAAAAAATTCTTGCATTTGTGGATGCATAAAAGCTTCGGGCTCTTCAATCAGTAGCAGGTTTATGCGGCTGCGATGACTGTTCTCTTCATAGGAATTAATATAGTCAATGATTTCACCAATAATATTAACCAAATTGATATAGCCCAGACCAAACTGATCTTCCGGTATATAGCTATCGCCATCACTAAAGCTGTACTTAATCAGATTATCTAAAATATCGTTTTTAGTAACATTACCACTTAGTTTCATATCAATGTGATTTAATTGTTCAATTTCTCTCAGTATCTCACTAATCGATTTATTTTTTTGCTCTACTTTTTCCGTGATAATGTCATTAATATCTTTCAGCTCCTGATTAAACAAACCATCACTTTCTTCATCGCTGAATAAAGAAATAACAATGCGCTTGAATACACCGGTTAAAACATTTTTATTCAGATGGCGATTAGCCTTAATACAATTGATTTCCAACAGTTTATTTAAAGAAAAATTTTTTACTTCCTGATCCATTTTATTTTTATAGCTTAACTTAAATTCCGTTTGATTTTTATCATCCAGCAATTTAAGGATTTCTTCCAGCAGCGTTCTTTTATCTACTTTTTCATCATTAGGCGTTTCAGAATTCTTGCCAGATGGTTCCTGCCGCTTTCGCTGAACCAAGGTTTTAACCGCTGCAAAAAAATTAGCCTCTTCTTTCACCTCGTAAATAGCTTTAATAATGATTGCTTCCTCATAATCATTCCCAATCAGCATAAATTGAGATAAATTATGGATATATTCATCGTCTGGATTATCTGATTTTATTTTTAACTCAAATTCCAATTTCGGCGTTTCTAAAGGCGTTTTTAAATCGGGTTGAGGGCTTTCGTCTTCATTTTGATAGGCTGCTATATAAGTATCTATTAAATTATTCAGATAACTCAAATTAAAATCACTGGATTTAATCGATAATTTATTGTTAGTAAGCATCGTTAAAGCATGAGTAATCGTTGTTTTGCCGGTATTGTTTTTGCCAATAATCAGCGTACTTGAGGGTGACACCAGTGGTGGGGTATCGTGTCCTGAATTGTTATGGCATATTTCTTTAGAATTCACAAACATGACTTCATTGTCATGTTCCCCGAACTTGCGGAAATTTTTAATTGTGAAGCTTTGTAGATACATTATGATTGTTCCTGAGTAAATCCGAAAAAATTGATACTTAATTCTGCTGTAACTATTTATATAGCTGCATCATCAGCTAATCAGGTGATATTATTTAAAAGTAGTGGTTTGGTTTGTATTACTGTCTATTCCTCCTCTTATACTGTTGCAGCAGCTAAATATTAACTTCTGTTCAACTTCATGATCATTCTATTAATAGCTTTATATCAAAGTCAAAATATATTTATATTAGTATAGATATATTAATTAATATTAATATATTAGTAGAAATTAAAGTAACATTTTTTCAACAAATGCTTTACCATCACCACAACTATCTGCATTATCACAATAAATATTGATTTATTTGCTTATCAATCCAGTTAAGGCTATAAATAATCTTATTGCTACAGTTATGGCATCAGTTTTTCAGTATTTAAGGAGTGATACATGAACAATATCAATGTTGGCGTTGTACAAATGGTTTCAGGCACTGACATTGCCGAAAATATCCAGTCTATGCAGCGCTTAGTGCGGCAGGCTGCCGCAGCAGGGGCGCAATGGGTGGTTTTGCCTGAATACTGGCCAATTATGGGTAAAAACGATACCGATAAAGTAGCTGTAGCAGAGACATTTGGCGATGGCGCACTGCAAACTGCCTTAAAAACACTGGCGGCTGAATTGGGTATTGTGCTGTTTGGAGGTACCATACCTTTACAAAGTACAGACAAAACCAAAGTGCTTAATACTATGCTGGTGTATGGGCGTGCCGGTGAGCTGCTTGGTTTCTATCACAAAATGCATCTGTTTGGTTACAGTGGTGCCAATGAATATTATGCTGAAGCCGATACCATACTGCGGGGAATGGATGTACCAGAGCTGAAAGTTGATAATATCGCGGTAGCACAGGGTATTTGTTACGATTTGCGTTTTCCTGAATTTTTCCGCGCCCAGCTCCCATTTGATGTGCTGGTTTTACCGGCAGCCTTTACCTATACCACAGGTAAGGCACACTGGCATACGCTATTAACCGCCCGGGCAATTGAAAATCAGTGCTATGTACTGGCTTCAGCACAGGGCGGGCAGCATCAGAATGGCCGTCGTACCTATGGCCACAGCCTGATTATTAATCCGTGGGGTGAGGTTCTGGCTTCATTACCTGAAGGTGAGGGCGTGATTTGTGCTGAGCTGAATGCTGAGTTTCTGCAATCGGTACGCGCAAAACTACCAGCACTACAACATCGTTTACTGTAATCATCGATTGTTGTTTGTCTCTGTGGGCGGTGAAATGCAGAAATACAAACGCATAATTTTGGACATAATGTCTAAAAAATAGATTTTATACTTAGAAATAGGGTGCATTAGCAATCAATTCTTGTCCAAAAAAGCGATTCATGGCATGATTACTGATTAAATTTACATTATATAGTTAAATGTTGAATTTTTTTATGAATTTTGAATCAGGAAGTAAAGGGCAATTATGAGTGGCGGAACAAAGAAAAAATCGCATTCACAGTGGAGCTCGCGGATGGGATTTATGCTTGCCGCAGCAGGTTCAGCGGTAGGTTTGGGTAATATCTGGAAATTTCCTTATATGGCCGGTCAGATGGGTGGTTCTGCCTTTGTGCTTACCTATCTGATTTGTATGTTTATAATTGGGTTGCCGATTCTGGTAGCTGAATGGCTGATTGGCCGTCGCGGACAGAAAAACCCGATTCATACCATGGAAGATGTAGCGGCTGCTGAAGGACGGTCTAAATCATGGCGCTGGGTAGGCATTATTGGGGTACTTGGTTCATTCCTGATATTGTCTTTTTACAGTGTGATAGGTGGCTGGGCGACTGATTATATTTTTCTTGCCGGCAATGGTACTTTTAAAGGACTGCATGGCGATGGAACCAGTTTGGTTTTTCAGCAATTTCTTGGCAGTGTAAACCATCTGCTTACTTGGCATACTGTGTTTATGCTGGCTACTGGCTTAATTGTTGCTATGGGAGTGGGTGCCGGTCTGGAGCGCTCATGCAAAATCATGATGCCGGGGCTGGGTGTCCTGCTGATTGGACTGGTGATTTATGCCGGCGTTGTCAGTGGTCCGTCATTTGGTAAGGCATTTGCTTTCCTGTTTACCCCGGACTGGTCTGCCATTACTGGTAAGGCAGTATTGGCAGCATTGGGACATGCGTTTTTCAGTCTGTCTCTGGGTATGGGCATCATGATGGCCTACGGCTCTTATCTGGGCAAAGATGTTAATCTGATTTCCACTGCCCGTACCGTGGTAATTCTGGACGTAATCGTGGCTGTGTTGTCCGGTATGGCCATTTTTCCATTGGTATTTGCCAACGGTTTGCAACCGGCTGAAGGCCCCGGCCTGATTTTTGTTACCTTGCCGATTGCCTTTGGTAATATGTCTGGTGGCACCATTATTGGTATATTGTTCTTTATCTTCCTTACTTTTGCTGCACTTACTTCCTCTATCTCATTGCTGGAACCAACAGTAGAATTGCTGGAAGAAAAAACTCATTTAGGCCGTAAGTCAGCTACATTAGTTAGTAGCGTGGTTATCTGGGCGTTGGGCATTGCTTGTCTGTTATCCTTTAATGCGTGGCAGGATGTGACTATTTTTGGAAAAAATATTTTTGATTTTCTGGACTATGTCACCAGTAAGCTTATGCTGCCGTTAACTGGTTTGGGTACCATAATTTTTGCTGGCTGGATGATGCAGCAAGAAACCATTCGGCAAGAATTGAATTTAAGCCCCGCAATATTTGCATGTTGGAAATTCTTATGCCGGATTGTTATTCCCGTAGCGGTAATTGCTATACTGATATATGGTTTTATGTAATTTAGAACAGTAAGTATTGTAATCAAGGCTTATGATATGAATAAACTGGCTCCTGAACTATCAGGAGCCAGTTTGTTAATATTTTATGATTATCAATAAAATCAGTTAGCCCGTAGTTGAATTATCCGCATGGATATTGTTTATTCATATCAGAATTTATTATCTCAAAAATAAGGGCAAGTTTAGCCAAATCTATATGTATCAGTTTACAAGATTCGCATAAGCCCACTCTGGTTTTCAGTAATAAATAAATGATAATTATGCGGATATGGCGAAAATTGTTAATTTTCGGCCAGTTTGAAAATTATGGCATTTAGTCAGTAAACTATTTATTGCAACAATACATTACATATTAACACCGGCTTTATATGCAATGGCCAGCCCTTCTTCAATACTCATATATTGCGCTGGCTGAATACAATCACGCAAAACAATTTCTCCCTGACTAAACATGACCAGTTCATTAATGGCCAGTTGCTGCCATTGTTCATTACAGGTAAGGGGCAGGGTGGCAATTACCGCCACACGATCGTACGGCGTGGTTACAGCGGAAAAATCAATAGCCACATCTTCATCTGCCAGAACAGCCTTACCAAAAGGAGCCTGCCGGATAATATAAAAAAGCAGGGTGCTGGCATGGGCTATTAACCAGTCGCCATTGGAAAGCATGTAATTAAACAGCCCGTACTGGCGTAGCTCGCTGGTGATTTCTGCTACTGTACGGAATAAAATCTCGCGCGAGGGCTTGTGACGAAAGCGCTGGCGTAGCTGCTCAAGCAGATAGCAGAATGCCTGTTCAGAATCGGTAGAACCTACCGGATTAAAATATTCTCCTCTGGCTGGCGCAAAATGGCGCAGATTACCATTATGTGCGAATACCCAGTATTCTCCCCATAATTCGCGTACAAACGGGTGCGTATTCACCAGATGCACCTGTCCCTGTGTGGCCTTGCGAATATGTGCAATTACATTTTCCGACTTAATTTTATACTGCTGCACCAGATCTGCTACCGGTGAGCTGGCACAGGGCTTGTCATCCTGAAGCAGGCGTACACCATGGCCTTCAAAAAAAGCAATACCAAAACCATCAGCGTGATGATCAGTTAACCCGCCTCGCAAACGAAATCCTTCAAAAGAAAACACAATATCAGTGGGGGTATTGCAATCCATGCCTAACAACTGGCACATGGGTTATTTCTCCGTAATTAAATTAACAATTTAATATTTGCTGTTTTACCAGGTAAATATTATACATCCTGATTACTGTAATCGATAACAGATGCCAATATTTGTCCATAAAAAAAGCCTGTAACTGTTGTTACAGGCATAAATTCAAATTAACAGAACAGAAACTTGCTTTTATACAGCCGAAATACACAGATAATTATTAGCAGTATCTAAATGTTTATCCTGTGGCGGTGATATTGCCATGCTGCTATCAGCAAGTCCAGAACTCATGGTCGCCATTGCCTGCTGGAGTAACATCGCATCAGCATTATTAAAACCGGAATTGAGAATTTCACTGGCATGGTTATCCGGCGCGGCATTCTTTACAGGAATTCTGGCAAGGCCTGCGGTATAATTGCCTGAATCATCAAGCAGACTATTGTCAGCAGAGCTGAACGGGTGATTATCGATAGCCGAAGCTTTTTCAAACTGCGGAATAAGGGGCATATCAGCAGGTTTTCGTTTTGTAATCAGGCTTAATAAAGTCTGCCCATGCTTACCATCTTCGGTAAATATAATATTGTCTAAATCAGAATTTTTGCCTCGGTTTTTCAAATTATAGCCGAGCAGATAAATAATATCGCCTTTAACCCCGTTTTTAATCACTATTCCGTCTTTATAAGCACTGAAAGTAAGCGACTTTATCTGATCAACCTTAATATAAGACAATCCATTATGGTCTTCAATGGTGGTGATGCCGTCGCCGTTTTTAATTACATACATATCATCACCCATACCGCCATTCAGATAGTCATTGCCTTTACCACCATTAAGCAGATCATTACCGGCTCCGCCATATAAATTATCATCGCCCAGACCTCCATACAGCTGATCATTACCGTCATCACCCTGTAAATTATCATTGCCGCTACCACCACTGATAAAATCGTCTCCGTCTCCTCCGAAGATAACGTCATTACCACTGGTTTTTGCATTAGCGCTATTTACAGGCTCTTTACTGTCGCCATAAATAACATCATCACCATTACCACCATAAATCACATCATCACCACCACTGCCAATCAGCAGGTCGTTGCCGATACCTCCATCAATGTAATCATTACCATAACCCCCATTAATATAATCGTCTCCTCCTTCACCATATAAAACATCATTTCCAGAAAAACTTTCTAATTCTTGTAAAACATCTCCATATATTCTGTCGTTACCCTCTCCGCCGTATATAACATCATCGCCGGTATATTTAGAATTTTCGGTTGTAATTAAAATAGGGTTCCTAGAACCTTCCCAACCAATTCCCCAACCAATAATATTATTGAAGTCTCCGACAATCAGATCATCACCATTTCCACCATAAAGGTAATCATGACCGCCGCCGCCGAATATAATATCATTTCCTTCACCGCCATCAACTTCATCAGCCCCGTATCCGGCATCAATAATGTCATTACCATTTCCGCCAAACAGATGATCATTGCCGTTTATTAAATAGTCTGCATCGACAAAGTTTTTATTCTCATCACCCCATATCTTATCATCGCCATCGCCGCCGAAAATCCAGTCGTCTCCACCGCCGCCTATTAAACTATCATCGCCGGCGCCGCCATCAATATAGTCTGCACCCTGAATTTCTTTTGTGTTCGCATCATCGCCGTAAATAATGTCATTGCCTTCATCGCCATAAAGCTCATCATTACCGTGGCCGCCATAAATTTTGTCATGATCAGCGCCGCCATGAATCACATCGTCTCCGTAGCCACCATACAGCTGATCATTACCGTCATCGCCCCAGATATGATCATTGCATTTTATTTGTGAAAAATTTCTATTCGCATCAGGAGAATCGCCATATATAATGTCATCGCCACTGCCACCATACAGAAAATCATCGCCGCCACCACCTGCAATAATGTCTTTGCCGGCACCGCCATAAATAGTGTCATTGCCATGATATTGGCTATTAAGTATTTCTCTTAATGTCTTTCCGCCATCATCGCCATACAGAAAATCATCGCCATTGCCACCAATAATCAAATCATTGCCACCGCCACCAATGATTTCATCATCACCATCGCCACCATCAATATGGTCATCTCCATGAGCCCAGCCAGCAAGATGATTTAAAGGACCTCGATTAACAAGACCATCGCCATATAAAATGTCCTGTCCCTTACCACCGACAATATAATCATTACCACCCATACCAAAAACGACATCATCTCCGTCTTGCGTACTGCCCGGTGCTACCGAATCACCTTCGATATAGTCATTCAGATTGCCTCCGACAATAAAGTCATTGCCCTCATCACCATACAGAAAATCCCCACCATATGACATATCGCCCGAAGCAGGGATGGGTTCATCAAAACAGTCGTAGCTAATACCGGAGATATTCAAATGATTGCCTTTGTCAAGATATACTCCCCAGTTTGGGCCAGCATGAATCAGTTTTTTACTAAAATCCGGCAGCTGCCAGCGCTCATCCGGCTTCCTTCGTGGATATATCGTTAAATGATTATTGGCAAAAATATAATCATTTCCGGCACCACCCCTGATGGTATCGGAGCCACCGCCGCCTGCGAGCAGATCAGTGCCATCGCCACCCATAATCACATCATCACCGGCCATGCCATCAATAGCATCGCCGCCGTCCAGCCCCCAAATTTCATCATCATTGTCTGTGCCGAAAATAACATCCTCAAAGCCATTTTCTTGTTTACCATCAATAATATGGCCATCGGCATTGCGCTTATCCCAATCATGGTGATATTGGCCTTTACGGTGCTCTAACTCTTTTTCAAAATGGCCTTCTACATGAATGATTTTCGTGCGCCAGTCGCCCAGAATTTTATTTTTTTCCTTAGGCGGACGCATATTGGGTAAATTAATGCCGAGTTTATTTCCTTTAAGATCCTTCCATCCCTCAATAGTAAGAATATCTTTATTGTCTGTCAGGGATTGAATGCATAAATCACCGGTTTTATTCAGCCATACCTGCCATTTATTATCCTCTGACTGCCATACATTCAGCTCTTTCCCTATCCACTGATACGATGAAAAAATCTTATTGTCCAGATAGATATGGCCATTACCATCACTATCGATAATGCGATCCTGCCCATCACCTGCATTGAAATAATAAGTGTCTGTTCCCGCACCGCCAGACAATAAATCATTGCCGCTACCGCCAATCAACGTATCATTTCCGGCACCACCATATAAATAGTCATCGCCGGCGCCGCCATCGATAACATCATCGGCACGGCCGCCCATAATCACATCGCCTAAACTACTGCCAGAATAGGTGCCAGTGGCATTATCAGAAAGCATCATCACCACATGGCCGGCTTGAGTTATTGCACCATTGGTCACCCAGCTCAGGCCGGTATTCTCATCACGAAAACGAATCACATCATCTTTACCAAAACCATATTTCGTCCGGATAGACTCAACCAGCTCTTTCTGTTGCCGCAGATGCATGGTTAGCTGCTGATTAATATCAATCTCGGGAGCCGGAGTAGGTGACATCCCATTGAGCAGGGAGCGTACATAATCATTGTGTTCTACTGCCTTAGCGTATTTTATCTCCTGAATGGCCCAGCAGCGGATTTTAATCCAGTCTTCACCTACATCATCCACACTTCTTTGCTGTGGTGTAAAATCCGGATTCAATACCACCACCGGATTCAACTGCAACAGCGCATGCAAATACTGCGATACCTTAGCTGTTTCTCCATTACTGGTTAAATTCTGCAAAATACTCAGCACGCTATCCGGCGTAGCATCAATATATTCCAGCTCATATCTGAATTCATACTCATCTCTTGCACCCGCTACCGGCCTGCGGTGTCCGGATTTAGGCTCAAACACGAACCCTAATCCTTTATCCAGAAAGTTAGTCTCATTAATGGAAGAGAGCAACGCACTGGAACTATTGGCCAGATTTTCATTCAATACCGCAGCGATAATCCATTTAGTCATACCTGCGCCGCCCACCAGTTGCCAGTTATTGGCCAGCCGCTTTTGCGTGGCCGCAGAAGTATTCTGATTGGCAAAAAACTTGCCGGTAAGCCTGTTTTCCGGCGTAGCATAATCCTTATACCAAGTATGAGTTGAGCCATAAACAAGGATATTATCGCCAGCCATTTCCTTGGCAAAAGCAGTGAACGCAGCTGCCATATTCGTGTCTTTGCACCACTGCTGCGCCTGCTGCTGCTCAGCACTGGAAACTGCTACCTTTTTATAGCCAAGTACATTAGCCAGCTTCTCCACATGGGTACCTGCTACAATATGAGCGATAGGAATATTAATTGAATAGGCAGCAGTCTTGATAATATAGTCTAATGGTGCAACCTCACCGTTGGACTTATTCACGTAAATGTAGCCCTTCTGCGCATCCTGCATCACCCCGTATAACATCAGGCTTACCCATGAGCCTGTCACCCCGGTTCCCTGCGTAGCCCGCATATGCTGCCACATATTCTCCACAACCTGCTTACCGCCAATCACCTGACCATTGCTGCCGGTAGCCGAAGCATGGTTCTGGATAATCGACATCGGCGTATACAGCGTCCAGTAGCCGATATCCAGCTTATTGTCTTTAAACACTTTTATATGAAATTCTAACATTTCATAATAGGTAATATCTTCACCGCCTTTGCCGTTTTCCAGTTTGTCTTGCAGCATGGCCAGATAGCCGAGCGCCATATCACGCCGTACACTGTCAACCCGCGCCTGAGTGAGCTTTTGTTTATGATCCTTAGCCACGGCCTGCATAAACTGCAAAGCGCCATTACCGGTGATGGTATCAGCTGTAGCCACCCCAAATGCCCAGTGGGCATAGTCATAGCCCTTTTTGGCCAGCGCCTGATACACTTCTCCTATGGCCGACAGCTCGCCGGTTTTGATTTGCTCGCTCCAAGCTTTTAATTGCTCTTTAGTTAATACCTGTGGTTTAGACATATTCTTATCTCTTTCATCAGTTGTTAACAATACAGACATAATCAGCAGGAATTTTTACACCTTCCCTGCCTGCTTCTTAATTAATGCGCCTTTATCCGTAACCACCCAGCTATCCAGTATGCCGGCTATATTTTTTTGGGTTTGCTGCCAGAGTTTCAAATACTGGCGGTTATAAGTTATGCGTATCAATAAGGGTAAATTATCAAGATAAAATCGATGCTTGCATTGCTGAACTTCGCCAACAAAATCACATTGAATATAGGTTTTAATCTCACCTTGCGCATTTTTGGACATCAAAATATCCGGCCCGGCAATATTATCCTGCCACGGCTGATTGGTGCTGGGATCAATCCCATTATTGGCTTTGAAATAAGTTAAGCCATATATTTTTTGTGGTTGTTCAAAATAGTCAAAGTGCCAGACTTTCTTGGTGGCTTGTAATTCGTCAGCCAGTGCTTTATTAAAATTAAGTGGCTGGTGTGGATCAACAATATTGTAAACAATGGTGTAGCCCCATGGAAACGGCTTCCCCTCTGGAATCAAAGTTCTGTTATCACGCAGATAATCCTCTTCTGTTTGCTCTCTATAGCTCATTACCGCGCCATCTGTCAGCCGGTACTGAAAATCAAAACCTTCAATAGGCAATTGGTAAGTAATCGGCGGGCGCTGATACTTTTGCGCTTGTTTGCTGGAGTCAAAATCGCCCGGGTCGCCGATATAGCGTACCCAGGTAAATACCACCCCGCCGGGGATACTTACCGGCTTACCGCCCAGATTACCAATAGAGTCATAGCGGCCAAATCTGTCCTGATGGGGCACTACAGGTGCCGGTTGCTGCTGCACCGCTTTATCACCAGCCTGCTTATCATCACAACCGGCCAGCAGTAGCAGGCAGCTTAAACAGATAAGCTTGAAATACGGTTTAAATATGCTCTTCATACTGATGTATCCTCTGTAGCAACGAGTATAGAAATTAGCACAGTTTTAATCTAAAATAAATAAGCAGTTATACAAAAATTAATCTATGTAATGAAATGGTAAGCTGAAAGCAACAATCATTTTTTACGATTAATGCACAGTAGTGGGGGTAAGTAGAATTTAATGGCGAAAAAGCATAGTTTGATAAAAATAAATGGCAAGATTTTCTGCCAGTGATGACTGCCAGTTTTTATTAAAAGCGGTAGTTTAGACACCTGCTTCCCAACAGACATAATCAGCAGGAATTTTTACACCTTCCCTGCCTGCTTCTTAATTAATGCGCCTTTATCCGTAACCACCCAGCTATCCAGTATGCCGGCTATATTTTTTTGGGTTTGCTGCCAGAGTTTCAAATACTGGCGGTTATAAGTTATGCGTATCAATAAGGGTAAATTATCAAGATAAAATCGATGCTTGCATTGCTGAACTTCGCCAACAAAATCACATTGAATATAGGTTTTAATCTCACCTTGCGCATTTTTGGACATCAAAATATCCGGCCCGGCAATATTATCCTGCCACGG
>NZ_MEIO01000047.1 GCF_002777745.1 Snodgrassella alvi | reverse complement strand
CGCTGGTTAAACTTAGTATAATGTAAATATTTATTAATCCAGCGCGTATACATGAATACTGAACTGTTGTTTAACATTTAATTTAAAACAATAAAATTTTTAAAATCGCCTTCTTTTTCTTTTCTTTTTGTAAAATTTATGTTAATTTTTACTCTATAAAATAGAACAATAGGGCTGCTTATGAAGTCTGGATTTAGAAAAAGTCTACTTATCTTGGTGCTGCTGTGGCAGGTATTGCTGCTTGCCGGCTGTGACTATTTTGTAAGCGAACAGCAGGCACAGGTACCATTCTATAATCGCGATAGCCGTGGCCGCGCCGATACTATTGGCAAACTCGGCACACACTCCATCAGCATCCCCGCGGGCGTGATTGATGGCTGGGCACGCTATATCGGCGATCCGGGCGATTTTGCCGATCCGAAAATCAAAGCCAAATACCAGCGCCCGCCGGAATCTTATGACTTGCCGATTGAATCATTTGGTTTCCTGTATCGGATTACTGACGGCGATATTTATACCTCTTTCCGGCAAACAGAAGAGGATTACCGCCGCGATAATGAAACCTTAATCCCGTATGGCAAACCTTTTCCATGGGCCGATGTCATTATCTATGGTGAATATGATGCTGCGCCGCTGAATTTTAATGCCTATGTGCAGGAAGGCTTTAAAATATCAAAAGAAGTTTCCAATATTGATTATATCCAGCAGCCACAGCCGCTGTATGGCTTAACCGTATATCGGGCCAATAATGGCATTGATCCCAAAACCGGTGAACCGTGGAAATCGGATGTTAATGCCAAGGATATTTTGCTCAAAAAAGATCAGGCCGGCAATATTAAAACTTATATGGGTTGCGAGTTTTCTGAGCATAAAAATTTTTGTAGTCATATGTTTTATAATGATAAATTTCATATCAGAGTATCAATTAGTTATAACCGTACTTATCTGCCGCAATGGCAGGAGATGGAGAGCAATATTATTAAAATACTGGATAGCTGGCGGGTAAGCCCAGAAGGCAAGCTGCTGGGCAAACAGATTGGTAAGGCATAGTTTGTAGTAGTGGTATAACTTATTGATTATCTCAAGGAGAGCACTATGTTAGAAGCAAAAAAAGTAAGCAAAAGCGAAATTCAGGCATGGCGTAAACAGATTGAAAATGGTTATGCCAAATGGGCGCAAGGTTTCTTGAAATAATACTGATTAGATAATTAATAAATATTGGCTAGTATCTAATTTAAAACAATAAAATTGAAAATAATTCTGAATTTCTCTCTTTTCTTTATATTAATATTGTGTTAACTTTTGTATTAAAAAATAAAGAAAAAGGCTGCTTATGAAGTCTGGATTTAGAAAAAGTCTACTTATCTTGGCGCTGCTGTGGCAGGTATTGCTGCTTGCCGGCTGTGACCAAGATTTTGGCAAACAACCGGAAACACAAGTTGTTGAGCAAGTGTCGGAACCATTCCGCAATCAGGATAGTCGTGGACGTTATGACACCATTGGCAAACTAGGTACTCAATCCATCAGTATCCCCGCGGGCGTGATTGATGGCTGGGCGCGCTATATCGGCGATCCGGGCGATTTTGCTGATCCGAAAATCAAAGCCAAATACCAGCGCCCGCCAGAATCTTATGACTTGCCGATTGAATCATTTGGTTTCCTGTATCGGATTACTGATGGCGATATTTATACCTCTTACCGGCACACAGAAGAGGATTACCGCCGCGATAATGAAACCTTAATCCCGTATGGCAAACCTTTTCCATGGGCCGATGTCATTATCTATGGTGAATATGATGCTGCGCCGCTGAATTTTAATGCCTATGTGCAGGAAGGCTTTAAAATATCAAAAGAAGTTTCCAATATTGATTATATCCAGCAGCCACAGCCGCTGTATGGCTTAACCGTATATCGGGCCAATAATGGCATTGATCCCAAAACCGGTGAACCGTGGAAATCGGATGTTAATGCCAAGGATATTTTGCTCAAAAAAGATCAGGCCGGCAATATTAAAACTTATATGGGTTGCGAGTTTTCTGAGCATAAAAATTTTTGTAGTCATATGTTTTATAATGATAAATTTCATATCAGAGTATCAATTAGTTATAACCGTACTTATCTGCCGCAATGGCAGGAGATGGAGAGCAATATTATTAAAATACTGGATAGCTGGCGGGTAAGCCCAGAAGGCAAGCTGCTGGGCAAACAGATTGGTAAGGCATAGTTTGTAGTAGTGGTATAACTTATTGATTATCTCAAGGAGAGCACTATGTTAGAAGCAAAAAAAGTAAGCAAAAGCGAAATTCAGGCATGGCGTAAACAGATTGAAAATGGTTATGCCAAATGGGCGCAAGGTTTCTTGAAATAATACTGATTAGATAATTAATAAATATTGGCTAGTATCTAATTTAAAACAATAAAATTGAAAATAATTCTGAATTTCTCTCTTTTCTTTATATTAATATTGTGTTAACTTTTGTATTAAAAAATAAAGAAAAAGGCTGCTTATGAAGTCTGGATTTAGAAAAAGTCTACTTATCTTGGCGCTGCTGTGGCAGGTATTGCTGCTTGCCGGCTGTGACCAAGATTTTGGCAAACAACCGGAAACACAAGTTGTTGAGCAAGTGTCGGAACCATTCCGCAATCAGGATAGTCGTGGACGTTATGACACCATTGGCAAACTAGGTACTCAATCCATCAGTATCCCCGCGGGCGTGATTGATGGCTGGGCGCGCTATATCGGCGATCCGGGCGATTTTGCTGATCCGAAAATCAAAGCCAAATACCAGCGCCCGCCAGAATCTTATGACTTGCCGATTGAATCATTTGGTTTCCTGTATCGGATTACTGATGGCGATATTTATACCTCTTACCGGCACACAGAAGAGGATTACCGCCGCGATAATGAAACCTTAATCCCGTATGGCAAACCTTTTCCATGGGCCGATGTCATTATCTATGGTGAATATGATGCTGCGCCGCTGAATTTTAATGCCTATGTGCAG
>NZ_MEIO01000046.1 GCF_002777745.1 Snodgrassella alvi | reverse complement strand
TGCTGTGGCTATAACATGAGCCTAGCGGGCTGCCGATACACTGCCCTGCGGTTACTGGATTATAGCCTACCAGCCCACCAACAAAATCGGTACTGTTGTTAGCCAGAAATAAGGTACTGTTAATGCCATCCGGATCAATGTAGCCATTTTTTTCGAGCATTTTATATTGTCCAGCTATATTTGCTGCTGGCCCTAAAAATTTGGTTTTTTCGATCGGTATGTCAGTTGCATTTAATCTATTCTGCAAATAGGCGTTGCTGACTTTGTCTGTGAGTGAACCGCGACTATGGTTATTACTGTTGATGGTGGTGTTGGTTTCTTTCGCGCCAGTAATTTTAGTGCTGCATTGGTTTTTCTGCATTGGTTAATGGCAGTCTGCCACCCATCCATTCGTTGAGTTTGTCGTAGAATGCATAAAAGCCGACTTCGCCCAGACCGGGGATAACTTCTACAGTGGGGTTGTTGACCACTACATAAAGATTGCCATTGGCTGCTGCTTCGGGATTTTGTTTGATGGCATTTCTGAATGCGGCTTCTTCGTTGTTGTAGATGCTCGGATTAGAAATCAATACTGATTTGCCATCCATGATTTCGTTGTAATCATATATTTCTATAGCAGTTCCTTCAAATGGGGCATTTTTATTTTTTTCTTTGGTTAGTTTGCTTGCATCACTGGCTTCTATGGTATCGTTAACATTATTGATGTCTTTACAAAAATACTGTGCTTCTGCGCCTGAGCAGGTGATTTTGTAAACTTTTCCGGCTGTTATGTGTCTGGCTGCGTTTTTGGCATAGTCGGCATGCAGCGCAGCAGTTTCTAATGCTGCGGTACCAATATCTCCTGCCCATAATATGCCAAGGGCGGTATCCAGATAGGCTATATTCTGCTCCATTCTGCGCCCTTCTTTTTCTAATTCGATGCTTTTTTCGGTTCTGAGGCCGTTATGTTCAAAACGTTATCTATGACGCTTCATATAATCTCGATAGTAAGGATTTTCTACGGGGTGATCAGTAAGATTGCCATTCTCATCTATGTAACGTCCGCGTTCATCTACTAGATATTGAGCTGGAATTTGTGCGTATTTCTCGTTAGCGGGATAAACTATGACTCGGCTGCTGGTATGCCCATTGGCTTCCAATTGTTTCTGGTAAGCAGAGGTATTGGTACCGCATCCACATAATGCTATAAAACTTGCCATCGCTAAAAACTTCATCTTGTTTTCCATTATTTTCTTTCCTTATACATAGTTAAAATCTTTGCTTGAATCTAAAACCCTTTTCTTTTCATGCATTCTCTTTCTGCAGGACCATATACATTACCTAACCAGTCCTGCATTTCTTTAGATCCAATATATTCATTCTTCGGTCGTGGAAGTGAACGTAATTCTTCAAAGCATTCTTTTCTAGCTTTTTTCTCAGCTTCAGATGAGAAATCCCAACCTGGCCCATTCCAAAAACGGACTACAGATTCATAACAGCCGGATAGTCCAATACAAAAAATACCTACTAATAAAATATTAATGCTACGTCTCATTTTACCTCACTCCTTGCCTTGCTCTTGAATGTGGCACTAAAACTGGTAAAGAGGGATTATCGTGATTTAAATTATGATTTGGTCCCTCAATCCATTTTTTATTAAACTCATTGTAAATACCCCAAACTTAGTACAAGATTCAAGTAGAAAATTATGCTGCTTGTTTTAGGGTTTTATATTCAATCGGCGTCATATTATTTAATGCTTCATGAGGCCTTTCCGTGTTATAAATGGTTAGCCATTCTTCGGTTACCTTTCTTGCTTGTTCCAGATTATTAAATAGATATAAATCTAGTACCTCTGTGCGATAGGTGCGATTAAATCGTTCAATATATCCGTTTTGATATGGGCTACCTGGTTGAATATAATCTATGGTTATACCATGTGACTTTGCCCAGTCGATGAATGTTTTTCCGGTAAATTCCGGTCCATTATCCACTCGTATTTTGAGTGGATAGCCATGATATTCGGCCAGTTTATCTAGGTAACGGGTAATCCTGCCAGCAGGTAAACTAACCGCAATATCAATGCCTAACGCCTCACGATTAAAGTCATCTATCACATTGAAGGTTCTAAAACGCTGTTGATTGCGACTGCTGTCACTCATAAAATCCATTGACCAGCATTCACCTTGTTTATTGGGTGCTGATAGCCTTTCTGGGCTTCGTGGAGGAATGCGTTGTTTACGCTTTACCCTGAGATTAAGCTTTAATTCACAATACACCCGATACACACGTTTATGATTCCATTTATAGCCGAGCTTTCTGATGCGATTAAAACATTTAGGAAAGCCCCAGCGTAAATGCTT
>NZ_MEIO01000045.1 GCF_002777745.1 Snodgrassella alvi | reverse complement strand
CAGTCCTGTCTGTGTCACAGTTGACAGACTGTGCAGCTGTGAACCGTTGATGGCATCCGTTGAATCTGCTTCTACCCGGCCTTCCTTAATACCGGTCAGTGTTTGGGTACTGCCCTCACGGGTAGCATCATAGACTTGGCCATTCCATTGCAATGCATTCTGCTGCAATGCAGTTACACTGCCATCGATAGTACTCAGCCCAGTAGATAAACTGCTTACATTTTCATTTAAGCGGGAAACAGTACCAGACATGTCACCCATCTGGTTTTCGGTAATCGTACTCAGACTACTTGACAGACTGCTCAGACCGGTTGAGGTGGAGTTAGACAGACTAAACAGCTGGCCTGCATTAACCGCATCAGTAGAATTCTCTCCAAGAATACCGGCTGCTACATTGGTAATCCTTTTAGCATCTCCATTTCGAGCGGCATCATAGGCTCCGATATTGTTATTCCATTGCAATGCATTCTGTTTTAATTCTGTCACACCCTCAGTAGCATTGCTCAGGCTGGAATTTATACTGGAACTCAGGCTGTTCAGACCTGTTGCTGTCGACAGCGACAGGCTGTTCAGGCCTGAAGTAGCAGTATCCAGTCCTGTCTGTGTCACAGTTGACAGACTGTGCAGCTGTGAACCGTTGATGGCATCCGTTGAATCTGGTGTTACATGGCCAGCAGACACATTGGTAATTATCTGCGCCTTGTCTGTACCGTGGTCTGCACTATAGCTGCCATCTTTCCATTGCAGCGCATCCTTTTGTAGCTTTCCAACAGTATCACCAATGCTGCTGGCCATTGTAGATAGGCTGATAATGTCTGTTGTATTTGAGGAAACCAGCTTATCTGATAGTTCATTTATACTGCTGGAAACGCTCAAAGATAAACTAGACAAATTTGAATTGGTTGTATATAGCTGACCACCATTAACGGCGTCAGTGGAATCCTTTGTAGTAATATCACCATCTTGAACATTAATAATTTTTGCTGTTTTTGCTCCCGATGCAAGATGGGCTGCATCATAAGCCTGTACTTCATTATTCCACTGTAATGCATTATCTCGCAACTCTAGAATACTGGTAGAAGCAGATGTTTGCAACTCGGTTAATGTAGCACCAGTAGAGGAAATGTGGCCATCAACAGAAGTTGAAATACTTTTCAGTTCCTTTGTAGCTTCAAGAATGCTTGAAGAAGTAGAAGTACTCAAATTCGTGAAATCATCTTCAAGCGCAGATAAACTGGTTGATGTGGAAGAAGACAGCGAAGAAATACTGGTTGATGTGGAAGCATCCAGACTTTTTAACTGAGCCACATTTACAGCATCAGTATCCAGTGTACCTGCGGCCAGTCCGGTAATCTGTCGGGTGATACCAGCGCTGGCATTGCCAATAGCCACGACATTGCCAGAAGCCACTGATCCACTGCCCAAGGCTACACCATTCTCACCCTCGGCAATTGCACCTGCACCAATAGCAACACCATTAGCTCCACTAACGCGAGTGTTATTCCCCAGTGCCAGACCATTGGCAGCACTTACATTAGCGGCATTACCCACTATCATGGCACCGCCAGCCTGTGCAGTAACAGTATTGTCGTTACCTAATATTCTGATATTATCAGCTTTATTTACACCTTCTGAATCGGTTTGTATAGTATTCCTGTTACCAAATACACCAGTATTATCAGCAGCAATAGTGCCGTTCTGATTACCGAAAGAATAGCTTCCGTCACCTGTTACAATAGTCATACCGGAAGCAGCAGTAGTCTGCTTACCATTGTCTTTGTCATACTGAGTAGTTGCATTAGAACCACCAATAGCACCAGACCTCTTGCCGCTAACCTGATTAGCCGAACCGATGCTAATGCTTTGTTCACCTGTTGCCTGCGCAGAATTACCAATAGCTACAGCTGAATTATTTTTAGCCTCCGCCTGTACCCCCAGTGCTACAGTACCATCTGCACTGGCCTGAGACATCAGGCC
>NZ_MEIO01000044.1 GCF_002777745.1 Snodgrassella alvi | reverse complement strand
ATTATTGCGGTGCAGATCATGTTAAATCGCGTTCGACCATAGGAAACGCTGCAAATGCACTAACTCCATTAGAGGAATATTTGCGTTTTGCACAGAATTGGAAATTTACTGCTAGAAATAAAGAGTTTAATCCCTATGGTACAACAGAGGCTGCAGAAAACTGGGTTGCTCAGGTTACTACCGGTCACGGAGGCTATCAAAACGGACATACAGGTGGCGTGACAAACCTATTACCAAGAGCCTTTGGTATTAATTCGTTTGCTCTTGGCTGTGCAGCTTATGTAACCGGTAATCATGGCCTTGCTTTTGGTACCAATGCTACCAGTACAGCTGGTGGAGCGCAGGCATTTGGTATAGCAGCGCTGGCCGGTGGCCGCGCCTCCAACGCCATTGGTATTTCTTCGCAGGCTACAGGTGTGTCTGGTGTTGCTTTAGGTTCTGTAGCTACCGCTGATGGAAACGGAAGTGTAGCGCTTGGCTTGCAGGCAAAAGCTTCTGCTAATAGCACCGTGGCAGTAGGGGTGCAATCTCAGGCCGGTGTGGATTCGGCAGTGGCCATTGGTAATAATAGTAAAGCTTCAGGCAAGCAAAGTATCAGTATCGGTTCCGATAATGATATTTCGGGTGAGGGATCGATTGCTATCGGCAGCTCTGCAACAGCCACCAAGTTCAAACAAGAAGACGGTACGCTGGAAACAGCTGCTACAGGTAAAACTCGTATCAGCGGCAACCATATCTTATCCTTGGGTAACAGCAATACTGGTAAAACCTCTGAAGATGCTATTACCGCTTCTGACACAGCCATATTTGGTAACAACAATATCATTGCTGCCAATGTTGGTGTACATGTTATTGGTAATAATAATAAAATAGATATTGTTAACTCAGATGCCAGTGCAACTATCATTGGTAATCATGCCAGTGTCAGCGCAGGCAACGGTTTAGCATTGGGTAATCAAACTATTGTTAGTGGTCTTGATGCGGTTGCTATAGGTAACGGTGCTCAAGCCACGGCTGAGGGCGCGGTTGCTTTGGGTGCCGGTTCGGTTGCGGATAGAGCAGGAAATACTGCTGGTTATAATCCCGATAGCAGTGTCACAGCTACTGATCCGGCCACTAACACGCCCGTATGGAAAAGTACCACCGGTGCGGTAGCTGTAGGAAATGCAAATATTACACGCCGTATAACCGATGTGATGGCCGGTACTCAGGATACTGATGCAGCCAATTTTGGTCAGTTAAAGAGTCTGTCTTCTTCTCTTCCCGTCGGTGTGGACAGTCTGTCTACAAGTATTAGCGAGTCTCTGCCTAAAGTAGATCCTGTTATTAGTAGCACTACTAATTCAATTTCTACAGCCATCGATGATTTTAATTCAGAAATCAACAAGTTTTCACCCGATGTCAATAAAAAATTATCAGAAATAGATACGAAAATTACAGCCATAAGTGCTTCAATATCTGAGGGTATTACTCCGTTACGGCGAGATGCTTTGCTGTATGAAAACGGTGTTTATAATGCTGGTCATAAAGATGGCCAAGCGCATAAAATAATCCATGTGGCTGCTGATGAAAATCTTTCTGCTGATTCTACCTATATGGTTAATGGTGGGCAGCTATACATCACCAATTCGGGTATTACCAGTCTGTCCGTTACTGCTAAGAATCAGTTGGACAGTTTGAATGATTCAATTTCATCGTCTGTATCAGCTAACCAGAATCTGGGTCAAGTATCGGCAGATCTACAAGCAAACAAAGAAAAAGTTTTGGCGCTACAAAAGGATGTGCTGCAATGGAAAGATGGCAGCTATAGTGCAGACCACGGTACAGACGAGGCACAGATAATTACCAATGTGGCTGCTGGTCATATAGCAGCAGATTCAACGGATGCGATCAACGGTTCACAGCTGCACAGTCAGTCAACTGTGACACAGTCAGGACTGGATACTGCTGCTTCAGGCCTGAGCAGCCTGTCGGTGTCGACAGCAACAGGTCTGAACAGCCTGAGTTCCAGTATAAATTCCAGCCTGAGCAATGCTACTGAGGGTGTAACAGAATTAAAACAGAATGCATTGCAATGGAATAACAATATCGGAGCCTATGATGCCGCTCGAAATGGAGATGCTAAAAGGATTACCAATGTAGCAGCCGGTATTCTTGGAGAGAATTCCACTGATGCGGTTAATGCAGGCCAGTTGTTTAGTCTGTCTAACTCTACCTCAAGCGGTTTGAGCGATCTGGCCAGCAGTTTGAGTACAATTGCTGACACTCATATAGGTAGCCTGTCCAGTGCTTCCCAGAGCCTGAGTACCATAGGCGATAATATAGTCAGCTTGTCTACCAGCTTTGAGCAAACCAATGGCAGTGTAACTGCATTGCAGCAGAATGCATTGCAATGGAATGGTCAAGTCTATGATGCCACCCGTGATGGCAGTACCCAAAAACTGACCGGTATTACGGCCGGCCGGGTAGAAGCAGATTCAACGGATGCCATCAACGGTTCACAGCTGCACAGTCTGTCAACTGTGACACAGTCAGGACTGGATACTGCTGCTTCAGGCCTGAGCAGCCTGTCGGTGTCGACAGCAACAGGT
>NZ_MEIO01000043.1 GCF_002777745.1 Snodgrassella alvi | reverse complement strand
TAACAGCAACATTAATGGCTTAAATAACAATGTAGCTAATTTGCAGAAAGACGCTCTGCAATGGAACGGCACTGCTTACGATGCCAGCCATGGTACCGCTAATGCACAGAGAATTACCAATGTAGCTGCTGGGCAGATTGGCGAAAACTCCACCGATGCGATTAACGCCGGACAACTTTTCAGCGTTTCAACATCTACTGCCGCCAGCCTCAGTACTTTGTCTTCTACATTGAATCAGGCCGGTGATTTAAGTAACGTCAATGCCAATATCACTACAATTAACAGCAATCTTAATGGCTTAAATAACAATGTAGCCAACTTGCAGAAAGACGCCCTACAATGGAACGGCACTGCTTACGATGCCAGCCATGGCACCGCTAATGCACAGAGAATTACCAATGTTGCCGTTGGCGAT
>NZ_MEIO01000042.1 GCF_002777745.1 Snodgrassella alvi | reverse complement strand
CGGTGATTTAAGTAACGTCAATGCCAATATCAATACCATTAACAGCAACATTAATGGCTTAAATAACAATGTAGCTAATTTGCAGAAAGACGCTCTGCAATGGAACGGCACTGCTTACGATGCCAGTCATGGTACCGCTAATGCACAGAGAATTACTAATGTAGCTGCTGGGCAGATTGGCGAAAACTCCACCGATGCGATTAACGCCGGACAACTTTTCAGCGTTTCAACATCTACTGCCGCCAGCCTCAGTACTTTGTCTTCTACATTGAATCAGGCCGGTGATTTAAGTAACGTCAATGCCAATATCACTACAATTAACAGCAATCTTAATGGCTTAAATAACAATGTAGCCAACTTGCAGAAAGACGCCCTACAATGGAACGGCACTGCTTACGATGCCAGCCATGGCACCGCTAATGCACAGAGAATTACCAATGTTGCCGTTGGCGAT
>NZ_MEIO01000041.1 GCF_002777745.1 Snodgrassella alvi | reverse complement strand
ACGATTTTACCCGCATACATGCCACCCAGTTTGCCGGTATCGATGGCGATGCCGGGCTTGGGGTCGGTGTTGTTTTCGTTGGCGCTGATGTGCTGATTCTCGGCATTGATGTGGTTGCTGCCGCTGATGATGTTCAGTTGGTTCGCCCAGATGCCAGCGTTGATTTGTGCTGCTTTGGTGAGGATGTGGGTATAGTCGCTGTCTCTGCTATCTAAACCTTGGCCGCTGATGCTGATGTTGCCGCGGTTGATTTGTATGCCGCTGATTTGTCCATCGTTAATCTGGGGGCGGCCGGTGGTGAGGGTAACGCCGGCAGCGTTGATGAAGCCGCCGCCGTTGATGTTGATGCCGGCCGGATTGGCAATGATGACTTCGGCACGCCGTCCGGCTACTTCGATGTAGCCGTTAAGACGGCTGGGATTGCTGCTGTTGATTTGGTTGACGATGATGCTGGCTTCGCCTTTGGCTAACCATGGGTTACCCTGTATCCAGCCTGCCTGACGGGTCTGGGTGCTTTTGCGGCTGTTGTTGAGGATGGCGCCTTTCTGGTCGATGTCCATTTGCCGGTACTGGTTGATGGAAACGCCTCTTTTGCTCGGGGTTTGGATGTTAATCTGCGGGGTGCCGTTGGCGCTGGGCAGGATGGTTGGCTGCTGGTTTTTAGGGGCAGACAGGTCGGCATGAATTTCGGCTGCTATGACATTATTTTGAACCAATATGCATAATCCGAATCCGAGCAGGATGGAACCGGTTAACAAGGGCAGTTTGGCCAGCAGGCTGCTGATGATGTTGCTGCTACTGCTGCTGTGTTCGGCGGTACTTTTTGTTGTGCTGGTGGTGTTTTCGGCTACGGCTACCATTTGTCCGCGGTGTTTGTTGTAGATGACTTTGTAGCGGTTTTTGTTCATGATCTTTCCTATTACTTTTTTAGCTGGTTATCATGCGAAATAACCAGAAATACTGTTATGCTTTTTATATTGGTTTATTAGTTTGTGATGTGTTTATATGGAATAGTTGAGGCTAAAGCCAACGCTGGTTCCGGGAGTACGGAAATATTGGGGCTTATATATGGGTTTGCCGGCAAAGATGTCGTAGTACCATTGTCCGCCCGCTTTGATTTGCCCTTTAAAGCCGATTACGGCTCCGGCCAGTGTTTTTCCTAGCTGCATCTCGGTGGCTGGTCCGGCTACGTGGCCAACATCCAGTCCCAGATATACTTGTTGTCCTGCTTTGTATTGCCAGTTGAGGTTGTTGTTCCAATACCAGCCTCGTTCTCCCATCAGGCTCATTTCGCCATTAAAACCTCGTACGGTATAGCGCCCGCCTATGGAAATTTGGTCTTGGGTGATTAATGGGGTTTTGTTCCACTGGCCGTGAAAGTTGCTGTCATAGCTTAGGTGCTGTTGTCCAATGTTGAATGGCCATTGTATGCCGGCATCTATGCTGATGATTTTCATGCGTGAGGTGCCTTCGCCAAATTCTTCTTCGGGCGCACGTAAGCTGTTACTCGCACCAGTGCCGCGTTTGTAGCCTATTCCTAAGTTGAGGGTGGCGTTGCCGATATACTCTTGATGGTTCAGGTTGACTGTCCAGCCAGCTGTCCGCCGTTGCTGTACTTCGATTTCGGCATCATTGATGAAGTTGTGCGATTCTCGTCGCCATAGCTTGGCGGTTATGTCTGTTTTGCGGTGACTGTTGCGGTATAGCATGTGGGTAATGCCTATATCGGTATTGTCGCTGTTACCACTATAGTCATAGTTTTCGTTATATCCGGCTACTGCCTGATGGTAACGGTAATGGTTACGGTTATAGGCGATAAGCCAGTTGCCTACCGGTATGGAATAATGCAGTGCATAACCATGGGTTCCGCTGCCTGTTTTGCCATCATCGCTGAAGTAGCTGTCTTTGCCGCCCAGATCATGGTTGTAGTTGACATAGAATAAATCACTTAATCCTAATGGGTTATCTACCGATAAGGTGGCACCGCCTTGATAGCGCCCAGTTGAATGGCTACCGGAATCGTCTACGCTGAGGCTTAAACGTAAGGGGACGGTGCGCTGAGCCCAGCTAATTACGATATCACTCTGGTTGGGTTCTTCTGC
>NZ_MEIO01000040.1 GCF_002777745.1 Snodgrassella alvi | reverse complement strand
TACCATGTAAAGTAAAGATATAACCATTATCAATTAATTCTTGATGATTGATGGTTTCATCATCAAAGATAAAATTAAAGGCACGGGTGTGCATCTGATAATTAAAAAAGTTGGTAAAAGTAACCGAATCTTCATTAGCATAGGCATGAATCACAAGATCATTACCGGAACGCGAGAACACTGCATCAGCCAGTTTTGCATTTTCAAATACAATGTCATTATATTTGGGAACTGCTGAATCAAATTCAAAATCCTCAATTAGATCCTGCCCGTGTCCACGTTGAAAAATGTACCGATCTTTGTTCCAGTCACCGCCATAGAGAGTATCGTTTCCGGGACCACCATTGATGATATCGTAACCTTCTTTGCCCCATAGTGTGTCATCACCGGCACCACCATTAAGAATATCGTTACCTTTGCCACCATTTAATGTATCATTGCCATCGCCGCCATTAAGAATATCGTTACCTTCACCACCATTTAATGTATCATTGCCATCGCCGCCATTAAGGATATCTTTCCCTTTCCAGCCATTAAGCGTGCCATTACCATGTAAAGTAAAGATATAACCATTATCAATTAATTCTTGATAATTGATGGATTCATCATCAAAGATAAAATTAAAGGCACGGGTGTGCATCTGATAATTAAAAAAGTTGGTAAAAGTAACCGAATCTTCATTAGCATAGGCATGAATCACAAGATCATTACCGGAACGCGAGAACACTGCATCAGCCAGTTTTGCATTTTCAAATACAATGTCATTATATTTGGGAACTGCTGAATCAAATTCAAAATCCTCAATTAGATCCTGTCCGTGTCCACGCTGAAAAATATACCGATCTTTGTTCCAGTCACCGCCATAGAGAGTATCGTTTCCGGGACCACCATTGATGATATCGTAACCTTCTTTGCCCCATAGTGTGTCATCACCGGCACCACCATTAAGAATATCGTTACCTTTGCCACCATTTAATGTATCATTGCCATCGCCGCCAT
>NZ_MEIO01000039.1 GCF_002777745.1 Snodgrassella alvi | reverse complement strand
CATAAACGTGTGTATCGGGTGTATTGTGAATTAAAGCTTAATCTCAGGGTAAAGCGTAAACAACGCATTCCTCCACGAAGCCCAGAAAGGCTATCAGCACCCAATAAACAAGGTGAATGCTGGTCAATGGATTTTATGAGTGACAGCAGTCGCAATCAACAGCGTTTTAGAACCTTCAATGTGATAGATGACTTTAATCGTGAGGCGTTAGGCATTGATATTGCGGTTAGTTTACCTGCTGGCAGGATTACCCGTTACCTAGATAAACTGGCCGAATATCATGGCTATCCACTCAAAATACGAGTGGATAATGGACCGGAATTTACCGGAAAAACATTCATCGACTGGGCAAAGTCACATGGTATAACCATAGATTATATTCAACCAGGTAGCCCATATCAAAACGGATATATTGAACGATTTAATCGCACCTATCGCACAGAGGTACTAGATTTATATCTATTTAATAATCTGGAACAAGCAAGAAAGGTAACCGAAGAATGGCTAACCATTTATAACACGGAAAGGCCTCATGAAGCATTAAATAATATGACGCCGATTGAATATAAAACCCTAAAACAAGCAGCATAATTTTCTACTTGAATCTTGTACTAAGTTTGGGGTATTTACAATACCCATCTGCATCTATCACCACTGCCTGAGCTAGGGTTGGATTGTTATATTGATCATTTGGATCTTTTTTGGGTTCTATTACAGTGCCTCTAAAATTATATCAAATTCTGGATTTGAAATCGGCTTGCCGGTGTTTTTATCAATACAGTCGTTACCATCTAGATCCTTCAAATACGCGTCAAGATAGTAGTGACCATTGTAGCTGCTGTGGCTGTAACATGAACCGATACATTTTCCGCGCGCTCTTCGCTCAGCTCGCCGTTTTTCCGCTTGCATTGATTTATAAGTTTCAAATGTTGGGGTACCTCGTCTTTCCATACAACTTATATACATAGGAGTATTAGATACACCATTTTTATAACCTTTTTTTGCAACCCGATTTTCCGGCCTTGAGGCCAGATCAGAGCAGTATGTTTGATTTGTTTTCCTCAGTTCCTTCATTTCTGGGGATTCAGCTTCGTAGTAAGCATTTCTTTCTTTATGTACTCTTCTAATAGAGGCTGTTTCCGCATAATAGCCATTATACCAGTCGGATATACTGCATCCGGTTAATAGTACACTTAAGCCTGTTAGAAGCAGTAATTTTGGTTTAGCGCGGTGGATCTGCATGATATCTCTTTATTTATAAGATAAAAAATGATGCTACTATCACACGCGCTTTACCAATACTCAGGTATTATTTCTCCGCGCGCTCTTCGCTCAGCTCGCCGTTTTGCCTCTTGCATTGATTCATAAGTACTAAAAGTGGGGGTTCCGCGTTCTCTCATACAAACACGATACATTGCTTCATTAAAAACTCGGTTCTTATAACCTCTCTCCACAACCCGATTTTCCGGCCTTGAGGCTAATTCCGTACAATATGCATCATTTTTTTTCCTCAGTTCCTTCATTTCTGGGGATTCAGCATTGTAGTAAGCATCTCTTTCTTTATGTGCTTTTATAATAGCGGTTCTTTCCGCATAATAGCCATTATACCAATCGGATATACTACAGCCGGTTAATAGTATACTTAAGCCTGTTAAAAGCAGTAATTTTGGTTTAGCGCGGTGGATCTGCATGGTATCTTTTTCCTTCAAAATTAAAATAACGTTTGCCATTAACTTCATGTATTGGTATCTGGGTGGTTCTAATTGGTCTATGTGTCCATTTATCTAAGGTGGTCACATTACCCTGTCTATCAACCAGATTCATATTCCCATCTGCATCAATGACCACCGCCCGGGCGACGGTTGGATTGACAATACGTCCGTTTTGATCCTCTTGAGGTTTGACTACGGTTTTTTCAATTTTGTCAAATTCTGGATTTTTAATCTTTTTACCGGTGTTTTTATCAATATATTCTTTACCATCCGGATCTTTCAAATACTCGTTAAGATAGTAGTCACCATTATAGCTGCTGTGGCTATAACATGAGCCTAGCGGGCTGCCGATACACTGCCCTGCGGTTACTGGATTATAGCCTACCAGCCCACCAACAAAATCGGTACTGTTGTTAGCCAGAAATAAGGTACTGTTAATGCCATCCGGATCAATGTAGCCATTTTTTTCGAGCATTTTATATTGTCCAGCTATATTTGCTGCTGGCCCTAAAAATTTGGTTTTTTCGATCGGTATGTCAGTTGCATTTAATCTATTCTGCAAATAGGCGTTGCTGACTTTGTCTGTGAGTGAACCGCGACTATGGTTATTACTGTTGATGGTGGTGTTGGTTTCTTTCGCGCCAGTAATTTTAGTGCTGCATTGGTTTTTCTGCATTGGTTAATGGCAGTCTGCCACCCATCCATTCGTTGAGTTTGTCGTAGAATGCATAAAAGCCGACTTCGCCCAGACCGGGGATAACTTCTACAGTGGGGTTGTTGACCACTACATAAAGATTGCCATTGGCTGCTGCTTCGGGATTTTGTTTGATGGCATTTCTGAATGCGGCTTCTTCGTTGTTGTAGATGCTCGGATTAGAAATCAATACTGATTTGCCATCCATGATTTCGTTGTAATCATATATTTCTATAGCAGTTCCTTCAAATGGGGCATTTTTATTTTTTTCTTTGGTTAGTTTGCTTGCATCACTGGCTTCTATGGTATCGTTAACATTATTGATGTCTTTACAAAAATACTGTGCTTCTGCGCCTGAGCAGGTGATTTTGTAAACTTTTCCGGCTGTTATGTGTCTGGCTGCGTTTTTGGCATAGTCGGCATGCAGCGCAGCAGTTTCTAATGCTGCGGTACCAATATCTCCTGCCCATAATATGCCAAGGGCGGTATCCAGATAGGCTATATTC
>NZ_MEIO01000038.1 GCF_002777745.1 Snodgrassella alvi | reverse complement strand
ACCACTTAAAGCCGATTGCAGAGTTAACAGCTGCTTCTTTACCAGTAGTGGAAACACCTGCACCCCACGTAATTTTACCGTTTTTACTTGCTGCCTTATAGTTTACACCTATGGCACCATAACTACGGTATGTACCTACACCGATACCAACAGCCTGTCCGCCAGAGCTCAGGGACGGCAGATAGGCACCAGACAATGCCATTGCCATTGCAGTACCAGAATAGGCACGGCGCTCAACATGGTGAAGATTGTCATTTAACTGATTAACATATTCATTTACTTTGCTAATCTGATTACTAACACCTTTAAGCTGAGCCACATTCACCGCATCCGTATCCTCCGTACCCGCAGCGACGCCGGTTATCTGACGATATTGTCCATCTTCTGTATTTCCTACCGATACCGCTCCATACTCTTTACTTCTCGTTGCTTCAATTGCGCTAACCAGCCTGTCGTTGCCTTTCGCTTCCGGTGGTATATACACTTCTCCAACTCCACGGCCGCCAGCCCTGTTTGCTACTGATCCGGCACCCAGAGCCACACCTCCGTCCTGCGTTACTTTCGCCTCTTTACCCAGCGCTACACTATTACTTTCCGGCGCACTCGCTGAATCACCTATCGCAATTGCCGAGGTACCTTGAGCCACCGCATTTCCGCCTATTGCTATCGAATCCTCACCTTTAGCTTGTGATGCTTGCTTGCTGCTGTTGATCTTCGCATACATCGATGCACCATTATTTTGTATGTTTTCCAGCGCAGCACGTACATTATGTACTACTGTCCTTTCTCCGTTAGGAGCATAAATTTCGTAGTCAGGCGCAGGAATAATACCAGAAGAAGGTAAATTTGTACCTATCGCTTCTGCTACGGGACGAAGCTGGTTGGCTACGCTTGTACTAATTGATGCTGACAGATTATTCAAAGCGTCCTGGGAAATATTGCCTCCTGTAGGCAGATTATTTACCGTTGTAGACAGACTATTCAGATCATTTCTCACTTCCCACAATTGGTGGTTGTTGACGGCATCGGTGGAATTCTCTCTAACACGACCGGCTGCTACATTGGTAATGCGCTGAGCAGTGCCATTATGGGTGGCATCATAGGCTGTACCATTCCATTGCAATGTATTTTCTTGCAGATTACCAATATCATTATTAATTTGAGCTATTGGTGTATCTTGTACCATACTGCTTATCGAAGATAAGCCTGTTGAAGCAGATGAAGACAAACTGAGCAGATCGTCTTTCACTATTCTTAATTGTCCGCCATTTACTGCTTCATGCGAATCCGGCTCAAGTGAACCATCTGCCAGATTCACAATCTTGCCATAAGAAGGAGCACGAGTCAGGCTGTTTGGTCTGCTGGCATCAAATCCACCTTCACCATTATTACCTAGATCATTATTCCATTGCAGCCTGTTCTCTTTTTTCAGCTTATCCACATCATTGTGGATAGTCTGATAATCGGTATCCAAACTGGTGAGTCTGTTATTGGTGCTGGTCTCCAGCTGGCCTAACTGGTCTTGCGTTGTGCTCAAACTGTTGAGCAGTTCATTGTATCCGGTAGACATAGAAACGCTTATGCTGCCGATATCAGAAACTGCTGTTGATAAACTGCTTAAACCGGTTGAGGTAGAGTTAGACAGACTAAACAGCTGGCCTGCATTAACCGCATCAGTGGAATTCTCTCCAAGAGTACCGGCTGCTACATTGATAATCTTCTGAATATTTCCATTACGACCGGCATCATAGGCTTTGCCATTCCATTGCAATGCATTCTGTTCTAATTCTGTCAGGCTCTGATTAGCATTGCTTAAGCTGCTACTCAGGCTGCTGCTCAGGCTGTTCAGACCAGTTGCTGTCGACACCGACAGGCTGCTCAGGCCTGAAGCAGCAGTCGACAGTCCTGTCTGTGTCACAGTTGACAGACTGTCCAGCTGTGAACCGTTGATCGCATCCGTTGAATCTGCTTCTACCCGGCCGGCCGTAATACCGGTCAGTTGTTGGGTACGGCCATCACGGGTGGCATCATAGACTTTGCCATTCCATTGCAATGCATTCTGCTGCAATGCAGTTACACTGCCATTGGTTTGCTCAAAGCTGGTAGACAGGCTGACTATATTATCGCCTATGGTACTCAGGCTCTGGGAAACACTGGACAGGCTACCTATATGAGTGTCAGCAATTGTACTCAAACTGCTGGCCAAATCGCTCAAACCGCTTGAGGTAGAGTTAGACAGACTAAACAACTGGCCTGCATTAACCGCATCAGTGGAATTCTCTCCAAGAATACCGGCTGCTACATTGGTAATCCTTTTAGCATCTCCATTTCGAGCGGCATCATAGGCTCCGATATTGTTATTCCATTGCAATGCATTCTGTTTTAATTCTGTTACACCCTCAGTAGCATTGCTCAGGCTGGAATTTATACTGGAACTCAGGCTGTTCAGACCTGTTGCTGTCGACACCGACAGGCTGCTCAGGCCTGAAGCAGCAGTATCCAGTCCTGACTGTGTCACAGTTGACTGACTGTGCAGCTGTGAACCGTTGATCGCATCCGTTGAATCTGCTTCTACCCGGCCGGCCGTAATACCGGTCAGTTTTTGGGTACTGCCATCACGGGTGGCATCATAGACTTGACCATTCCATTGCAATGCATTCTGCTGCAATGCAGTTACACTGCCATTGGTTTGCTCAAAGCTGGTAGACAGGCTGACTATATTATCGCCTATGGTACTCAGGCTCTGGGAAGCACTGGACAGGCTACCTATATGAGTGTCAGCAATTGTACTCAAACTGCTGGCCAGATCGCTCAAACCGCTTGAGGTAGAGTTAGACAGACTAAACAACTGGCCTGCATTAACCGCATCAGTAGAATTCTCTCCAAGAATACCGGCTGCTACATTGGTAATCCTTTTAGCATCTCCATTTCGAGCGGCATCATAGGCTCCGATATTGTTATTCCATTGCAATGCATTCTGTTTTAATTCTGT
>NZ_MEIO01000037.1 GCF_002777745.1 Snodgrassella alvi | reverse complement strand
TTAAAAAAGATTTAGGCTAAATCAACCTATACAACACACTAAATGGCAGGATTATAACCCACTCAGCGAAGACAAAAACAACAGGTACTAAACGCCCTCGCACCGTATGCGGCAGAGCTGATCGGCCAACAATTCGGCCATGAAGAGAACCAGAATCAGGCAGCGCAGCTGGTAGCGCATGCCCTGGTAGGCGCCATCAGTGCCAGCGTCAACGGCGGCAATGCCGCAGCCGGAGCCGTAGGCGCGAGTGCCGCCGAACTGGCAGCGCAATACCTGATCAAACAACTGCCCAAAGATCAGTACCCCGAAGCGATAGACCCGAGAACCGGCGAGATAGACCCGAACCGCTTACCGGAAAATGTCAAAGCCAGCATCAGAGACCTATCATCAGCAGTAGCCACCGTATCAGGCGGGCTAACCGGTGGTTCACTGATTGATGCGCAGATAGCGGGAGTGGTTGGGCAGAATGCGGTGGAAAATAACCAATTTGACTTAATCCAGCTAATATCACCAGCATCAGCCGCAATGTTGTCCAAGGATGCAAAACACAGAGAGGCTATGAAAATAGCGCATCAAATAAGGATGGCGAGCTCAGCAATCACAATAGTTCAGGTAGGAGGTGGTTATGCAATAGCAGGAGTAGGATTAGTAGCTCCAGAAGCAATAGGAGCGATATACTCAGCATGTAGAGTAAATCCGGCAGGATGTACAGTTGTCACAGTAGAATCGGCAGATATACTAGCCGGACTGGCCACTGGAGCTGTAACGGTAAATAATTTACCGGCCTCAGCGATAAAATCGACAAGTAAGATTGGCGGGAAGTACGCGGAAGAGATTGGTCAGATAGGTAAAGAGGCGAGTAAAGGTTCGGCTAAGGCTGGTAAGGGAATAGTTGTAGTAAATGATTTGAAGCCTCACGAGATACAACAAGCTCAAAGAATAATTGATGAATTTGGTGGAGGATTTGAAGGAGTGCCAAAACTTACTGTAGGTAGTAAGTTAAATGGTAAAGCCATAACATCATCAGATTATCCTGTTATTGATGGTTGGTATACAGCTGCTTCAGGAGAAAAATTCCCTGTGAGTTTAAAGGAAATTACATCTTCAAATCCATTAGCAATATTACAGGATGTTAGTAAGGCAAATAAAACAGGTAAAGAGTTTAATATATTGGATGCAACTATGTATGTAGACGCTAAAAATATGTCCAGTGAGCAATTAATTAAATTTGCAAAAAATGGACCTTTAAGTGGAAATGCATTGCAACAAGGAGTTATAAATCAAATTATCGTTAAAACCAAAGACGGTTTTGTGACCATAAAACCAAAATCAGTTTTAAACAGTAAACCGAAGGGATGGTAATGAGTGTATCTCTAAGTATTTTTTTCACTAAACCTATGAAAATAGAAGTACATCGTTTGTCTTTACATGCTCAAAAAATATTTAATTTTCTATTAGGTGAAACAAAACAGCCTTTAAATATTTCTATTCAGAATTCTGAAGGGCAAGAAGTAAAAATAATTGAACCTGATAATAAAATATATCGATTTATAGAAAATATGCTACTTGGAGAAGGTGGGTATATTTTATATATGCTAGATGAATATTGGGAATATCATAGTGATAAAGAAATATATGAGTTTAGTATTACTGAAATTCACTTCAATAATGAAAGCTTTTTATTTGTAGTTCAGTTATCGATTCTCATTGCAGTAGCACAAATTTCAGGAGTTGATTATTTGAATGATACCCATGGTTTATTCAAGGAAACTAAAAATGATAAAGTTAAAATTGAAGATTTATTGAATTTAAGAGTCAATGCCAATATTTACTCTATTAACGAATCTCTTAAATTATTCTACAACAAAATTCTTTTATCATAACAGAAAATAAAACATTAACTTATCAAAAAATAATATCCACGTACAAGGCGGCTTTGGCAGCGTATGGGAAGTATCCGGCGGCGTTAACAGCAGCAACGCCTCCGGCCACCTCAACGCCGTCAACCAACAGTCCGGCCTTTTTGCCGGCAAAGACGGCTACCACATCAAAGCCGATAGCATCGACCTGCAAGGCGGCGCCATCGGTTCCGGCGCAGCCAGAGAGCACAACCAGCTCACCACCAACAGCCTCACCTTCAAGGATATCGAAAACCACTCCAGCTTCAAAGCCAGCAACACCTCCATCAACGGCGGCTTCAGCGGCAAAGACAGCACCATTCCCGGCAACCCCAGCTATAACCCCACCCTGCCACAACACGAAAGCGGCAGCGACCACAGCACCACCCATGCCACCATCAGCCCGGGACAAATCACCATCAACGGCAAAGCCACCAGCGTCGAAGAAATAGGCATCCACAGCGACATCGACAGCGCCCACAACAAAGTCAGCCAACTGCCCGATCTGCAACAGATCATGGACAAACAACAGGCAGTAGCCGATGCCAGCGCCACCATAGCCAGCAGCGTACGCACCCTCAGTGCCGACATGGCCAGAAAAGCCGATCAGGAGCGCCAGCAGGCACGAGAAAAAGCCGAGCAGGAACTACAAACCAACAATCCCGAGCTGTGGCAGGATTACAGCCAGCTCAGCGAAGATAAAAAACAACTCGTTCTCAGAGAAACCAGCAAAGACTACCGCGCAGCAGACGAACAAGCCCAGTCATGGGGTATCGGCGGCAACAAGAGCCGTGCCATGAACGCCGTCACCAGCGCCGTTACCGGCATTCTTGGCGGCCAAAGCAGCCTGCAAGCAGCCACCAACGCCCTCGCACCGTATGCGGCAGAGCTGATCGGCAAACAATTCGGCCATGGAGAGAACCAGAATCAGGCAGCGCAGCTGGTAGCGCATGCCCTGGTAGGCGCCATCAGTGCGAGCGTCAACGGCGGTAATGCCGCAGCCGGAGCAGTAGGCGCGAGTGCCGCCGAACTGGCAGCGCAATACCTGATCAAACAACTGCCCAAAGATCAGTACCCCGAAGCCATAGACCCGATAACCGGCGAGATAGACCCGAACCGCTTACCGGAAAATGTCAAAGCCAGCATCAGAGATTTATCATCAGCAGTGGCCACTGTATCAGGCGGGCTAACCGGTGGTTCACTGATTGATGCGCAGATAGCGGGAGTGGTCGGGCAGAATGCGGTGGAGAATAACGCCCTCATCAACAGCAAAGGCGAAAGCAAACTAAATGCCCAAGAAAGAAAAATAAACGAAAAACTAAAAAAAGCCGGCGTACAAAATGCCGATGATTACCAAAGAAAATATAATGAGTGCAAAACAGATGCATGCAGACAGCAAGTTAAAAAAGACTACATAGAAGCCAGCGAACAGGCATCTAAAATCATACTTGACTTATATAGAAGCGGAGAATTAACAACTGAAGAATCAATGATATTGTTAACAAGCTATGCAAGCAAAATGATGCAAGGTGCAGGCGAAAGCCAAGATGGCTGGAGCACCCCCATATTCAACATGGATGCCCAGAAATGGACACCATCCGGAGTAATAGCCAATCCAGACTTCCAGCAAATAACACTATCCAATTTAGTGCAAAAAATGAGGCAGTCAGGCGCATCTGAGCAGCAGATAGCAATGCGGGTATTGCAGTATCAGATTGCAGGTCAGGCTATAGGGTCGTACTCTATGGCAGAGCAAGTAGATGCACTTTATAATTCTGGATTGAGTGTTAATACAGTAATAACTGCACTGACACTAAAACGAGGTAAGGCATTATCAGTAAATGAAATAAAAGCAATTACGACCAGATACAACCAAAACGCTGGAAGGTTAGTAACCCCGAATGGACAGGTAATAAAAAATACTGAGCACCAGAGTACAGCGAGTGAATCACGTGG
>NZ_MEIO01000036.1 GCF_002777745.1 Snodgrassella alvi | reverse complement strand
CGCTGGTTAAACTTAGTATAATGTAAATATTTATTAATCCAGCGCGTATACATGAATACTGAACTGTTGTTTAACATTTAATTTAAAACAATAAAATTTTTAAAATCGCCTTCTTTTTCTTTTCTTTTTGTAAAATTTATGTTAATTTTTACTCTATAAAATAGAACAATAGGGCTGCTTATGAAGTCTGGATTTAGAAAAAGTCTACTTATCTTGGTGCTGCTGTGGCAGGTATTGCTGCTTGCCGGCTGTGACTATTTTGTAAGCGAACAGCAGGCACAGGTACCATTCTATAATCGCGATAGCCGTGGCCGCGCCGATACTATTGGCAAACTCGGCACACACTCCATCAGCATCCCCGCGGGCGTGATTGATGGCTGGGCACGCTATATCGGCGATCCGGGCGATTTTGCCGATCCGAAAATCAAAGCCAAATACCAGCGCCCGCCGGAATCTTATGACTTGCCGATTGAATCATTTGGTTTCCTGTATCGGATTACTGACGGCGATATTTATACCTCTTTCCGGCAAACAGAAGAGGATTACCGCCGCGATAATGAAACCTTAATCCCGTATGGCAAACCTTTTCCATGGGCCGATGTCATTATCTATGGTGAATATGATGCTGCGCCGCTGAATTTTAATGCCTATGTGCAGGAAGGCTTTAAAATATCAAAAGAAGTTTCCAATATTGATTATATCCAGCAGCCACAGCCGCTGTATGGCTTAACCGTATATCGGGCCAATAATGGCATTGATCCCAAAACCGGTGAACCGTGGAAATCGGATGTTAATGCCAAGGATATTTTGCTCAAAAAAGATCAGGCCGGCAATATTAAAACTTATATGGGTTGCGAGTTTTCTGAGCATAAAAATTTTTGTAGTCATATGTTTTATAATGATAAATTTCATATCAGAGTATCAATTAGTTATAACCGTACTTATCTGCCGCAATGGCAGGAGATGGAGAGCAATATTATTAAAATACTGGATAGCTGGCGGGTAAGCCCAGAAGGCAAGCTGCTGGGCAAACAGATTGGTAAGGCATAGTTTGTAGTAGTGGTATAACTTATTGATTATCTCAAGGAGAGCACTATGTTAGAAGCAAAAAAAGTAAGCAAAAGCGAAATTCAGGCATGGCGTAAACAGATTGAAAATGGTTATGCCAAATGGGCGCAAGGTTTCTTGAAATAATACTGATTAGATAATTAATAAATATTGGCTAGTATCTAATTTAAAACAATAAAATTGAAAATAATTCTGAATTTCTCTCTTTTCTTTATATTAATATTGTGTTAACTTTTGTATTAAAAAATAAAGAAAAAGGCTGCTTATGAAGTCTGGATTTAGAAAAAGTCTACTTATCTTGGCGCTGCTGTGGCAGGTATTGCTGCTTGCCGGCTGTGACCAAGATTTTGGCAAACAACCGGAAACACAAGTTGTTGAGCAAGTGTCGGAACCATTCCGCAATCAGGATAGTCGTGGACGTTATGACACCATTGGCAAACTAGGTACTCAATCCATCAGTATCCCCGCGGGCGTGATTGATGGCTGGGCGCGCTATATCGGCGATCCGGGCGATTTTGCTGATCCGAAAATCAAAGCCAAATACCAGCGCCCGCCAGAATCTTATGACTTGCCGATTGAATCATTTGGTTTCCTGTATCGGATTACTGATGGCGATATTTATACCTCTTACCGGCACACAGAAGAGGATTACCGCCGCGATAATGAAACCTTAATCCCGTATGGCAAACCTTTTCCATGGGCCGATGTCATTATCTATGGTGAATATGATGCTGCGCCGCTGAATTTTAATGCCTATGTGCAGGAAGGCTTTAAAATATCAAAAGAAGTTTCCAATATTGATTATATCCAGCAGCCACAGCCGCTGTATGGCTTAACTGTATATAAGGCCAATAATGGCATTGATCCCAAAACCGGTGAACCGTGGAAATCGGATGTTAATGCCAAGGATATTTTGCTCAAAAAAGATCAGGCCGGCAATATTAAAACCTATATCGACTGTCAATTTACTCAGCATATAAATATTTGCAACCATATGTTTTATAACGATGAATGGCATATAAGAGTTCTTGTTGGTTATAACCGTGTTTATCTGCCGCAATGGCAGGAGATGGAGAGCAATATTATCAATATACTGGATAGCTGGCGCGTAAGCCCAGAAGGCAGGCTGCTGGGCAAACAGATTGGTAAAGCCTAGTTTGTAGTAGTGGTATAACTTAATTGATTATCTCAAGGAGAGCACTATGTTAGAAGCAAAAAAAGTAAGCAAAAGCGAAATTCAGGCATGGCGTAAACAGATTGAAAATGGTGATTTGAACGATGTTGGCGAGGTGTATCAGCAACTGGCCAAACGTGGCTATCATTATGCTAAATGGGCGTATGGGGTAGCATCCGCGGATACCTTTACCGGCAATGGCGCGCTGGAATTTATGCAGGCGGTGGCGAAAGAACATCATCATATTTTAACGGACGACGAAACCAATAAGATACGCTGCGCTGGTTAAACTTAGTATAATGTAAATATTTATTAATCCAGCGCATATACATGAATATTGAACTGTTGTTTAATATTTAATTTAAAACAATAAAATTTTTAAAATCGCCTTCTTTTTCTTTTCTTTTTGTAAAATTTATGTTAATTTTTACTCTATAAAATAGAACAACAGGGCTGCTTATGAAGTCTGGATTTAGGAAAAGTCTACTTATTGTGATGTTGCTGTGGCAGGTATTGCTGCTTGCCAGCTGTGACTATTTTGTAAGCGAACAGCAGGCACAGGTACCATTCTATAATCGCGATAGCCGTGGCCGCGCCGATACTATTGGCAAACTCGGCACTCACTCCATCAGCATCCCCGCGGGCGTGATTGATGGCTGGGCACGCTATATGGGCGATCCGGGCGATTTTGCCGATCCGAAAATCAAAGCCAAATACCAGCGCCCGCCGGAATCTTATGATTTGCCGATGGAATCATTTGGTTTTCAGTATCGCATCACTGATGGCGATATTTATACCTCTTTCCGGCAAACAGAAGAGGATTATCGCCGCGATAATGAAACCTTAATCCCGTATGGCAAACCTTTGCCGTGGGCGAGCGTAAGTGTCTATGGTCAATATGATGCTACGCCGTTGAATTTTAACTTCACTGTTCAGAATGAATTCAAATTGGCGAAAGACATCACCCATTTTGACTATATCCAGCAGGAACAACCGCTGTATGGTTTAACCGTATATCGTGCCAATAATGGTATTGATCCAAAAACCGGTGAACCGTGGAAATGGGATGACAATGCCAAGGATATTTTGCTCAAAAAAGATCAGGCCGGCAATATTAAAACCTATATCAAGTGTGAATTTACCCAGTATAAAAATTTTTGTAGTCATATGTTTTATAACGATGACTGGCATATCCAAGTATGGATTAGTTATAACCGTGTCTATCTGCCGCAGTGGCAGGAGATGGAGAGCAATATTATCAAAATACTGGATAGCTGGCGCGTAAGCCCAGAAGGCAGGCTGCTGGGCAAACAGATTGGTAAGGCATAGTTTGTAGCAGTGGTATAACTTATTGATTATTTTAAAGGAGAGCACTATGTTAGAAGCAAAAAAAGTATCGGCCGCTGAAATCAGAGCATGGCGTGAGCAAATATTAAATGGGGATTTATCCGATGTTGGTGAAGTGTATCAGCGACTGGCCAAACGTGGCTATCATTATGCTCAATGGGCGTACGGGGTAGCATCCGCAGATACCATTACCGGTAATGGCGCACTGGAATTTATGCAGGCGGTGGCGAAAGAGCATCACCATATTTTAACGGACGACGAAACCAATAAGATTCGCCGCCACATGGCCTTGGGCTATCTGGAAATGCTGGAGAAAAAGGCCGGTTCGGGTAGCGTAAGCCAGGATATCACCTATCAGCAAATGAAAGAATTCCATATTAAGGTATTTGACAAGAATAATGTTGATATTAACTACTGGACGCTGTATGAACCGATGCGCCTTATCGAACGCTATACTTCAGGAAAACTGATTGGTGGGCGCGAAATCAAAGGCGAACAGGTTGTCGAAGAAGTGTGGGAGGCTATGTGGGCAACCGAAGGCACCAGTGTTTCAAGCTGGGCAATGAGCTTTGGATTAGCCGAAATCATGAGAGATGCTCATAATGGGTATATTTATATTGATAAACTAACTGGTAAACCTCACACCTCTGCTAAGATAACAGCAATAGGAGCAGGTTTGGGGCTTGCAGGACAAATGCTGATTTGGAGTTGCTATAAAAAAGTGCCAATTTCCAGCGCTGATCAGGCACTGGCGAAAAAGTGGGTAGATAATACCAGCAGATTTCTCCCGGCAAAGGATTATTGGGCTGAGTTTGGTAAGGAAGGAATGGAAAACTTATGGTACAAGGACTATGGTTCTCCAGCTGACCAATATACAGGTCGTCATTTTACCAATCAGAAAACCACTAATGCAGCAAAACAGCAATTAAAATTTAACTGGGACGTAGCTGGCGGCAAGGCGGTAACACAATGGATTATGGCAGCAATATTAAATACTAATAGCATTAATCCATCCAATCCACTGGTAAGTAGCATTAATCACGATAATTTTGCTGATAAAGGGATGGGTTTTGTCTTTGATCCGGTGAATGGTCATCGCAAGGAAGTTGCCGGGCAGCCGGGCAAGTTTGAATTTAAATACCAGCTGGCATTTATTGATGAGCTGCCGGAAAAATTATTAACGCAGTTGCAGGAATGGGAAAAACAAGGCAATCAACAAATGGTATCGCTGTATCTGAATGCACTGATGCAGCTTAATCCGGTGGTGGTATTGAATCCGGATAAGATGCCAACGGCGCGGAAGATTGATGATGTAGGCGAAGACTGGATTAAGGTGCGCACGTGGATGATTCAGGAAATGCGCCTTGCTCAGGCAGATGAATATAATCAGATGTTAAGTGATAAATTTCATGAACATGACGGTGTTGCTTTTTCTAGGCGCCCGAGCTATCTGCAACAAAAATCATTAGTTGAATCGATTCGTAAGCAATACGGCTTTGGTGCAGAGGATGCGATTGTATTTCGCGATGAGCAAACCGGGCAAAGCTGGAGTACGGGTGCCAGTGCTGGTGATGACGCCCATCAGGTGGTGATGCTGGGCAATGGCACTACTAAGGTAGTGGGTGGTGATCTGGCTGATGTGATTTTTGGCAGTAAAGGCAATGATGACATCAGTGGCGGTGATGGTGATGATTATCTGTTTGGCGGTGCCGGCAATGATACGCTCAGAGGTGGCGCAGGCAATGATATTCTGGCGGGCGGCGATGGTAATGATAAGTATTATTTCAATAGCGGCGATGGCAAGGATAAGATTTATGATTCTGACGGCAAGGGCAGTATTTTTCTTAATGATCAACAGCTGTCAAGATACAAATGGACAGCAAAAGAAAATAATGTCTGGATTTCATCCGATGAGAAATGGCGTATAAGTGTGGATCAAATCACTGGCGATCTGATGATTCAGTCGCTGGAAAACAAAAATGATATTTTAACCATTGTCGGCTGGGAGCAGATGAGCGGCGGCAGGCTTGGTATCAGGCTGCCCAAATTCAAGGATAATAATAATAACAATAATAAAACCAATAAAATTGTTGGCGACTGGCGCACAAAAATTATTCACAAAGAAGGCCACTTTGATCTAGACAAGAGTTTAGCCGGCAGATATTACTGGGGCTGGAAAAATCGCAATGCTAAGGGTGCCATTGTCGATGGCGTGATAGAAAAAGGGTTTGAAGATGTGATTAAGGGCACAGACGGTGCCGATGAGATTAATGGCCTCGATGGTGGTGATGCGATTGACGGCATGGGCGGTAACGATATTATTCTGGGCGGCGATGGCACGGATTTACTTGTTGGGGGAGGCGGATCAGATATCATCAAGGGAGGTGCCGGTGATGATTTTATCTGGGCCAATAGTCATTTAACCATAGGTAATCGTGTCCGCCCGGATGAGCGCTGGAAGATGCCGGCTGATGGTAAAGAACTGATTTATGCCGGTCCAAACTGGGGTGTCTATATTAATCAGCGAGGCCAGATGATAACTTCTGGTATTAATAAAGGAAGTGATGATGCTGCGGATGTGGGTGGAGACTATTTATATGGGGGTGATGGCAATGACCATATTGTAGGCGGTAATCTGAATGATTATATTGAGGGTGATTCAGTAGCATCGGGCAGTACAGAACAGGGTGACGATACTATCTATGGTATGGCTGGTAATGATCATATTGTAGGCGGTAAGGGTAATGATTATATACATGGCGATGGTATTCTCAGGCCGGGATTTCTGAATTCTCTGGATGGCGCCTTACATGGGGATGATTATATTGATGGCGGTGACGGCGATGATGAAATAGTTGGCGGTGGCGGCAATGATGTGATTATTGGCGGCAATGGGGATGATTATATATATGGCGATGTTGGCAGTTATAAAAAAGAGGAATCGCTGGACGGTGTCTTCCATGGGGATGATTATATTGATGGCGGTGACGGCGATGATAAAATAGCTGGCGGTGGCGGCAATGATGTGATTATTGGTGGCAATGGGGATGATAATATATATGGCGATGCTGACAGTTATGAAAAAGGGGAAATGCTGGACGCTAAATATCATGGCAATGACACCATTTATGGCGGAGCCGGTAATGACCAGATCTCTGGTGGCGGCGGTGATGATTATTTATATGGTGGTGATGGCGACGATATAATCTGGGGCGATGCTTCAGGCACAGAGCCTCATCCGGAGCTTAATGGTAACGATCATATATGGGGCGATGCCGGCAATGATATTCTGGATGGTGGCTATGGCGATGATGTGATTCATGGCGGTGATGATGATGATAAGATTTCTGGAGGCGCCGGCAATGATGAACTTTATGGCGATGATGGTGATGACACCATTACTGGTGATTGGTTAAATAAAGATATTACTGAACATGGTAATGACTTTATTGATGGTGGTGCCGGCAATGATAAGCTAGCCGGAGGTGGTGGCGACGACTGGATTATCGGTGGTGATGGCGATGATGTGATCTGGGGCGATGCCTGTGAGGATGATCATGAGCTGAATACAGAAATGGCGGGCAATGATTATCTTTCCGGCGGTGCCGGCAATGACACTATTTTCGGTGGCTATGGCGATGATACTATCGATGGCGGTACAGGTGATGATACATTACTGGGTGGCGGCGGCCGCGATACCATTTATGGCGGTGATGGTAACGACCAGATATCAGGGGATTTCATCAGTGGTATCGGTATGAATGTTGTGGCTACAGACAATAGCTATAACGATACTATTTATGCTGGCAATGGTAACGATCTGGTGGAGGGGCAACTGGGTGATGATCTGATTTATGGCGGTGCGGGTAATGATCATTTATTCGGCGATCAGGGCTATGGAGATCCGAAACAACACCGGCCGGAGGATAAGGGCAATGACACCATCTATGGTGAAGAGGGCGATGATTATATAGATGGCGGCTATGGCAATGATTTCCTTGATGGCGGCACCGGCAACGACACCATTTTTGGCGGTGGCGGTAATGATGTGCTCCATGGTGGTGATGGTAATGATTTTCTCAGCGGCGGTAATGCAATGAGTGTGAATGATGCAGATACAGCCGGTGGCAATGATATTATTTATGGCGGCGCCGGTAATGATACGATACTGGGCGGCGAAGGCAATGATGTGCTTCATGGGGATGAGGGAGATGATCATCTTCGCGGCGGTAATGGCAACGACCGGCTTTACGGAGGTGACGGACGTGACTGGCTGTATGGCGGCAAAGGTAATGATTATCTGAATGGTGGCGCCGGTGATGATGTCTTTGTGTTTAATAAGGGTGACGGTGTTACAACGATTGAGGATTACAGCGGGAAGTCGACGGTGATTATTAATGTACCGCTGGATAATTTGTCCATCAGTGCCTATGAGAAAGGTATTAAGGTTACCAATGGGGTTAATGGTGATGCAATCTATCTGGTTGGCTATTATCTGGATGGACGTGCCCACAGCCTGGATATGAATAATCTGATATTTGCCCAGCCTAATGGTGGCAATTCTTATATTACACGCTCTTTGCAGCGGATAGTTGATAAGATTGATCATCATAATGCCGCCAATTATGACCGTATTATTGAAGGCAATAATGAAGCCAATGAGCTTTTTGGTACGGTCGGCAAAGATTTGATGTATGGCTATGGTGGTAATGATATTTTACATGGCAATAAAGGCAATGATTTGCTTGATGGTGGCGACGGCAATGATATTCTGTATGGTGATGCCGGCGATGATCAGTTATTTGGTGGCGCCGGAAAGGATATTCTGGAAGGAGGAAGCGGCAATGATTTGCTGATTGGCGGTAGCTGGGAGCAAGACCGTTATGTATTCCGGGCTGGTCATGGCCGCGATGAGGTGTTTGATCAGGCAGCCAATGCGGCACAGGGAGATATTCTGGATTTTGTCGACTACCGTAGCAATGAATTGCGGTTCAATCGGAATAGAGATGATCTGATTATCGGTCATATTGGTTCAAATGATCAGGTACGGCTGGATAACTGGTTTGCCGGTGAGTCTTTTAGGCAGTATCAGATTCATACGGCAGATGGTGTGCACTATACAGCCGCACAGGTGCAGCAGTTGGTAGGTGCCATGGCCGCTTTCTCTGGCGGTAGCAGTGAAGGCAGGATATGGGCGGCAGATGAAGTTCAGCAGCTTGCCCCGCAGACTATTCTTGCGGCCAACTGCGGTTAAGCCAGAAGCACTGTAGTATTATAGACAAGCCTGCAAACGATGTTTGCAGGCTTGTTTGTTATGGCTAAAGACAGGTAATGATACGCCAACATAAATATTATTTTCTGCAACTCTGAAATTTTCAGGTAGCCATAAAATAATTTTATTCGATAAATATACCTTTAATATATTTTTATCCTTTCGTTGTAAACAGCAACAGACACCTGAGCGAATAGATTATGTTTCTATGACATCAGTATCTTTAGTAATTAAATCCGCATAGTCGGCAATGTTTTTCTGTAGATAATCCAATACTGCTTCTTTATCACAATACACCCTTATAAACTCTAAAGCCTGAGCATTTTGCTCGATTGAAACTGATTCAATATGTTCATTCACCTGCTTTTTAATAAGCGCCTGAATATCGGCATCGTATTGTTGATATTTACTGATTAAATCCGCTAAATCATCAGTATCAAATTTGTTCTCCAGCACATGGGCCATTACTGCTGGTGAAAAAGAATGCTCAACAACAGATACCGGTTTGTCCGTACATTTCAGTAATCTGATTGCACTATTATCATCAATTGGTTTTGTAATCAGCTTTAATGCCTCATCATAATCAAATAATTCAGTATCTTCAGTAATTAAATCCGCATAGTCGGCAATGTTTTTCTGTAGATAATCCAATACTGCTTCTTTATCACAATACGCCCTTATAAATTCTAAAGCCTGAGTATTTTGCTCGATTGAAACTGATTCAATATGTTCATTCACCTGCTTTTTAATAAGCGCCTGAATATCGGCATCGTATTGTTGATATTTACTGATTAAATCCGCTAAATCATCAGTTGCAAAATTATGCTCCAGCACATAGGCCATTACTGCTGGTAAAAAAGAATGCTCAACAACAGATACCGGTTTGTCCGTACATTTCAGTAATCTGATTGCATCTTCATCATCAAGCCCTAGATTAACTAGCTGCAATGTTTCATCATAATCAAACAATTCAGTATCTTCAGTAATTAAATCCGCATAGTCGGCAATGTTTTTCTGTAGATAATCCAATACTGCTTCTTTATCACAATACACCCTTATAAATTCCAAAGCCTGAGTATTTTGCTCGATTGAAACTGATTCAATATGTTCATTCACCTGCTGTTTAATAAGCGCCTGAATATCGGTATCGTATTGTTGATATTCACTGATTAAATCTACTAAATCATCAGTAGCAAAATTATGCTCCAGCACATAGGCCATTACTGCTGGTGAAAAAGAATGCTCAACAACAGATACCGGTTTGTCCGTACATTTCAGTAATCTGATTGCATCTTCATCATCAA
>NZ_MEIO01000035.1 GCF_002777745.1 Snodgrassella alvi | reverse complement strand
TTACCGGTTTCATCAGAGCCGTTGCCGGTTTCATCAGAACCGTTGCCGGTTTCATCAGAACCGTTACCGGTTTCATCAGAAGAACCGTTGCCGGTTTCATCAGAGCCGTTGCCGGTTTCATCGGAACCATTGCCGGTTTCATCAGAGCCGTTGCCGGTTTCATCGGAAGAACCGTTACCGGTTTCATCAGAACCGTTGCCGGTTTCATCGGAACCGTTGCCGGTTTCATCGGAACCGTTGCCGGTTTCATCGGAACCGTTACCGGTTTCATCGGAACCGTTACCGGTTTCATCGGAACCGTTACCAGTTTCATCAGAACCGTTGCCGGTTTCATCGGAACCGTTGCCGGTTTCACCGGAACCATTTTCATCAGAACCGTTGCCAGTTTCATCAGAACCGTTACCGGTGTCATCAGAGCCGTTACCGGTTTCATCAGAACCGTTACCGGTTTCATCAGAAGAACCGTTGCCGGTTTCATCAGAGCCGTTACCGGTTTCATCGGAACCGTTGCCAGTTTCATCGGAACCGTTGCCGGTTTCATCAGAGCCGTTGCCGGTTTCATCGGAAGAACCGGTACTGTTGTCGCCAGTTCCGTTGCTGTCAGGCTGTTCGCCGCTACTAGGTTGTTCTGTTACAACGTCATCACTTGCATCCGCAAGAGAAATCATAGCAGTAGGTATGACTTGACTTTCAAATGCTGTAGATGACTCGATACACGACGAGCATTCAGCATATGCCATATTAGATGATAATATGGCCGCACCAACCACTGCTGCCAATTTTGTCCCAGTAACTTTACCGCGTTTCCGTACCAGTTCAGACGTGACGGTATAAGCCTGTTCTTTTCTATTCCAAATGAGCTTGTATATTTTGTTCATTTTGGGGTCTTTATTTAAATAGGTTTAAGTATGTAAAAAAAATTAATTTTAAATAAATAAAATTAATTTGAACTGCATACTATATTTTTGTATGTAATTTTGTCAAATTCGTATGTAATTATTAATTAATTAACGTGAAAATCTAAAAATAATATTTATTTTTATAAATCAATTTTTTATATTTGTTATCAATGAAATGATAAATATTATTTGTATTTAATAGTAAAAATAGATATAAATTAGTTATTTGAGTTGACTTTTATTTGACATAAGTCAAATGATAATGAATTATAGTTGTAATTGTTATATATTTAATTTATTGGTTTTTTAGTTAATTAATGTAATTTTTGACATAAGCTAGCTGTATTAGTTATGTGCTGATGTATTAATGGTTTATGTGTTTATGTTGAAAAAGTAAGCGGCAATTATTTATAAAACAATTTAATGCTTATACGAATGCGGTGCTTTTTTTAGTTTTTGCTGTATACAATGTATTACTGCCTTAGAAATTACAGGGTGTCAGATGAATAGAATAGTTGCCTTAGTTAGTGATAATAGTCGAGATTAGAAGCCTAAGCTTAGGCAAGCTAACTGTATCGAAAATAAAAGCGATTGATTTGGATAGAAATGGTGATTTAGGAAAGAGTTGTTATATTCTATTTGGATGTGGTTTCACTGTGAGCTAGCTAGAGATATCTGGATAAATGATATTCAATAGGATTTGTATAATACTTTCAGCAATCTTTTGTTTAATGCTGTAGGCTATACGCCGTCACAGGAAATCATTATTATTCGGCTAACAAGTGCACAAATATCAGCATATATCAGCATAAGTTTTAGCAGGCAATTTTTCTGGGTAATAGCATTGGAGCAGAAATTGTTGCTGAACACATACTGCATCTGATGGAGCGTTTTTATCGAGTGGATTCCGGCTGCTCATGCCAGAGTGGTAGTACTGGACTTTGCCTAGCAAGTGCTATATATACTCTGGCTAAACATAATGGTTAATTACAGATTAAAAGCGTTGTTGGCAGTGGCAGTACCTTTAATTGCTGTATTGTCCTAGATGAAAAACGACAAAGGACTTGACAGCAGTGGCACTCTTACCTAAAATGCGCGCTCTCGGGTCGTTAGCTCAGTCGGTAGAGCAGCGGACTTTTAATCCGTTGGTCGAGCGTTCGAATCGCTCACGACCCACCATCAATCCACCATTTTCTTCCATATCTTTCAACATTTTACGCATCGTATCTACTGTTATTACTTTCTCCTCAGATTTGTTTACTGTGCCTAAATTGTGACAGTCACCTGTCATAATGCTGTCAATCTTTATTGCATCTTTGACCAAATGTTCTGGAGCCAAATGGGCATACTTTTGTACCATTTCTAAAGATTGCCAACCTTTCATTTTCTAGTGCATCAATAGATACTTTTCTCTGTGCCGATTAGTTAGCACTAGATAGTGCAGGGCATAATCAGATTAATGAAAATATTGCTCAATTCAGGCATTATCCAAAGCTTTTTTAGAGCTCGTATGTAAATATTCCATATTTAGTACTCAACTCACGTAGAAAATTACGCTGCTTGTTTTAGTGTTCTATATCAATTGGTGTTATTATTAGTTAATTCCTCATGTGGTCTTTCGGTGTTATAAATCGTTAACTATTCTGTATTTTTAATAGATAACCATGATATTTGGTCAGTTTATCCAGATAACGGGTAATTCTACCAGCCGCTAAACTGACTGCAATATCAATGTCTAATGCTATACGATTAAAGTTATCGATGACATTGAAGGTTCTAAATCTGTGTTGATGACAACTGCTGTCACTCATAAAAATCTATTGATCACCATTCACCTAGCTTATTCGGTACTGAAAGTTTTTCTGGGCTTCGCGGAGGATACGTTGTTTACGCTTTATCCTGAGATTAAGCTTTAGCTGGTAATATATTCGATAAACACGTTTATGATTCTATTTATAACCGAGCTTTCTGATGCGATTAAAACACTTAGGAAAGCCCCAGCGTAAATGCCTATCCGTGAAGGCACTGAGTACCGACATACTCACCGAATCATCCGGTAACTTAGGTTGATAATAGTAAGCACAGCGGTTTAAGCCAACAATAGCACAGCTCATGGCAATAGTCACAGAATGATTTTATTGAATTTTTATAGTCCAGACTTTACGTGCTTGAGTTGGTTCTATAGCTTTTTTATGTTTTCCTCCTGAAGCTGAGATTTTAAGCTTAGCTTAGCAAACATCTGCTTAAGCTTACGATTTTCAGCTTCCAGTTCCTTAAGTGTTTAATATCTGCGATTTCCATACCATCGTATTTATCACGTCATTTATAGAAAGTTGAATTCCCCAGATCATATTTACGGCAAAGTTCTTTGACGGTGATACTGGCTTCAGCTTCTTTTAAAATAGCTACGATCTTATGTTCAGTCATGTTTAGGTGGTTATTAAAACTCAGGCTTAATGATTTTAAAAAAACTGCCTTTACTACTGTATGTTTATGCAAAAATATTTTGCTTAAAATTAATATTTATTCTATAAAACAGTGCATGAATCTATGTTGCTAGTTTAGACATGTTTATTAAGCAATACAGAATAAATTTTTATGGTTGAAGTTATAAAATCTCGGTAAGACATTTAATTATAACTACCAAATTGTTGTTAAATTGTGATCATCCAAACCACATTGAAGTATAAAATGCTTTTTAATGTATCTAAACATATAAAACGTAATTATTTGTTATCTAATTTACGTATATTAACTATATTTGTGTATATTATTTTAATCTTACTAGTTTAACGTATTTGGTTGTTAATTATGAAATTTAATTCTCCTCCAGCAAAAATTAAAATGATATTACTGGTTGTTTTGGGGTCATTGTCTGCATATGGTTTAGCTGCTACTACTTGCACTGAACGGAATGGGTGTGATATTGGGGCGGGTAAAGTTTTGGGCAGTGATGTGAAGATTGCTGCTGGGCAATATCAGAATGCGGTGCCTACTCCTGCAGAATTTCAAGAGAGGTGGGATAGTTCTTTGTTTAATATTGGCAATGATTATAATGTACAAAATCCCCCTCCTATTAAAGCCGAATTTACTCCAGGAACAAATATTATATTGGATCTGTCTTTTTTAGAGAAATCAGGTTATGAAACGGATAATAAGGAAAGTGTTAGTTTTACAGGTGTTGATATCGGATTATATGCTGAGGGAGAAGATTCTGTTAGAGTTATTATTCCTAAAGGAGTGGAGTTTACGCTAAAAGGAGGCCCGAAAGAATCTGAGAATAATATTACTGGTATCCGATTAGATGAGGGGCATGTTGATTCACAGGCCGACTTTATTATTAATGCGCCTGTTTCTGAGGCTTACGATATTTATGGAGGGATATTAAATGCACACCACCATAAAATCATTTTAGGTAAAGACAGCTATCTTTCTGGAGCAGCTCAGGTTCAATTTGAGGGTACACTAAATCTGGATCATGTGGATATACAAGGGAGTGGTGAATGGAATATGGGCATAAATTCATATGAACAGGGAGAGGCGAATATCAGGAATACTTCAATCAATCTAAGCCATAAGAATAGTGTTGGCTTTGTGATTGATAGTGGCGGTAAGATCAATGTAGATAGTAGTACGATTAATGCTGGTTATGGCATTAGTGTAATTAGCCGTCAAGGCTTTGAAGACGATGTAAGAGATAAAAACGTTTTTAATATTAAAGATAGTAGTTTGATTGCCAGAGATGCTTTGGTGGTTGTAAATGATCATCGTTTGTTTGGTGAAGATGATGATGAGGACGATGCTCGGTCGGATGCTGATGTTGCAGCGCAAGAACCACTGATACTAACGGCAGATCATTCTGAACTTGCAGGACGGACATATGTGGATTTACGTCCAGCGCCAAAATTAATATTTAATCTGAAAAATGGATCTTCCTGGCTGATTAATGGCAATAGTGAGCTGGATGAGCTAAATATTCACGATTCCAGTATTTCTTTTAGTAAAGGTGGTCAATTCAAGACGCTGACGATTCATGGTGACCTGAGTGGCAGTAATGGTTTGTTTAATCTGAATACCAGTCTGGCAGATCAGCAGGCGGATAAGATTGTGATTGAGGGTAAGGTACATGGAGAGCATAAGATCAGTGTATCTGATAGCCGTAAACGACCAAAAACGCCGAATGGAAAAATAACGCTGGTTGAATCCAATGGTGGTGATGGTTCGTTCACTATGGTGCAGGATTATGTAGATGCAGGTAAATACCGTTATTTCTTCCATCAGGAAGATGATAATAAATGGGCTTTAAGCAATGATAAGGGCGCAGCGTCTTTGGGTAGTAGTCATCATGGTTCTGATTATGAAATCAGTGATTTTGCCAATTCGCTGATCAGTATGCGTCAGGCTGCCAATCAGTTTGTATATCAACTACAGGAACCACTGAATGCGCGTCTCGTTAGTCTGAAATCACAGTCTCGGAGTAATAATAATCTGTGGCTGGACAGTAATTATGCTAATGACCATTTTGATAGTACGGGCACTAGTGACGGTTTGACTACGGCAGGTTTCAAGCAGAAGTCTTATAGTCTGCAATTAGGTTATGATCATGTTCTGTCATTGGGTGATGGTAATAATAACCAGACATATCTGGGTGCTTTTGTGGGGCAGGGGCATTCGAGTGTAAATTTTAATGGTAATTATAAAGATGGTAATCTGAAAGCAATAACTACGGGTATTTATGCTGGCTGGCAGAATGCCGGCAGCTGGTTTGCAGATGCGGCTTACCGATACAGCCATCTGAAAACTTCTGCCAGTAAGATGGATAATTCTACATGGCATGCAAATAGTCTGAATGCACAGTTGGGTAAGGATTTTAATCTGGATGAGAAGTGGGTAGTTACGCCGAAGTTTGGGATGACTGTTGGGCGGTTATCTGGAGATAGTTATACTAACGCTACTACTTTCTATCGCAGTAAGCTGGGAGCTACAGTTAAAACGTCTTTTGCTTTGAATAAGGTAAGTTTAAATCCTTATGTAGGTGCATATTGGCTGCATGATAAAAGTAGGCTGGGTCATGCTGTTGTTGATGATGAAAATCTGCGTATTGCCGGTGCTGGTAACAGTGGTTTGTATGAAGCTGGTCTGGGTGTGGATTTCGATCAGAATAACCATGCTGACTTTAAGCTTAATTATGCCAGTGGTCAGAAAACCGAACAGAAACTCGGGGTTAATCTGAATTACCGTTATTCGTGGTAAAAGGAGATTTGGTTTTAGGTATTGCGCCAGCTTTGCTGGCGCATTTTTATTGTGCCAGATAAATCTGTATTTTTGGTTGCTGTTGTAATACAGCTCGGATAGGCATTTGGTCTGTATCGTTGCCAGCTAATGCCTGCTGAAATACTTGCTGCTGTTTTTTTCCTACCAGTTGGAGATATAGATGTCGACTGTTAATGATAACTGGCAGGGTTAGTGTAATACGCTTATGTGGTGCGGTGAGAGGCTGCATATCAATAACCATTTTGTTGGAATGCATATCCAGTCCTTTACTGAGGTTATTTGCATGTGGAAAAAGTGATGCCGTATGTCCGTCATCACCCATTCCTAATACCAGTACATCTATTGGTAAAGGTAGGGATTGCTGTAATCGTATGTGAGTTTCATCAATGCTGTCGCTAGGGTCATCTGCTATGGTTTTAAGGCTGATGAAATGTGCATTTTTCGCCTGATTCTGTAATAAATGTGTGCGTATTAAACGTTCGTTACTGTCTTCATGCTCTTTGTCTACCCAACGCTCATCTACTAAGGTGATATAGATTTTTTCCCAAGGTAGGGGGGTGCGGCTTAATATCTGGAGCAGCTCTATAACGGCAGGTCCGCCGGAAAGTGCCAGTGATGCCTGAGAGCGCTGGGCAACTGCTTGTTGCAGGTTATTGCTGATGGCAGTAGCAAGAGCTGTGTTCATTGCTGTGCTTGTGGGGTATTCATGGGGCTGATTCATGGTGATTTCCTTTGGTTGATTCAATGTTTTTGTGCTGTAAATGCAATTTGTGATAATGGACTGTGTTGTATATTGATGATTTAAAATATATTTCTGGATAAAGTTGTTATGTTTTAATTATTCTCGGGTATCAGGTTAATATGTTTTTAACAGGGTAATTGTTGTTAAATAATTAAATATATTTGGTATTTATGGCCGCTTTTTCTGATCTTATGGTTTGGATAAGAATGAAACGAAAGGTTTTTTGGTTTTGGCTGTCTGCTGTATAAGTAAAGGCCAAATCCTTTTTGAGGGATTTGACCTTGATGGTGATATATATGGTTATTTGCTTGGTTACCAGTTAACTTTCAATCCTAGAGAACCGCTTAGCGGTGCTTTTACTCGCGCATTACCGCCGTTTGACCATGTATGACCGATTTCACTGTATATTTTTACTCGCTCATTGATGTTGTAATTAGCACCTATAGCCAATTCTGTGCTGGTATGTGCAGAACCCGAATGCAATGTTGTGGCTGCGAAGTTGGTGCGGTAGGTGGTTCTGTCTGCTCCATCAGGTGAGTAGAATAGGTTAATGCGGGCATAAGGGTGCAGGGTACCTTTGTTAAGCTGATAGTTGCCTTGCATGCGTCCGCCTAATCTGAACAACCATGCATTATTGTGATTGTGGCTGACACTGGTTTTGCCACTGATATCTGTATCGTTTAGATCCAGCCACTGATGTACTATTTGTGCTTGAGGTTCTATTTCCCAATTGCTGTTGCTGATGGGAAATGGTTTGCCTGTTTCGATTGATGCGGTGAGACCATGACCTTTCTGGGTACTGTTGTTGTTACCGTTAGGTTTGATATCAACATGATGATGTGCACCTTGTAGAACGATATCAATATAGGCTCTGTTGTTATATACATAGTTACTATAGGCGCCGATAAAGTAAGATTTTGATGTGTTTTTCCCAACATTGTTATATATGCCGCTGGCAAAGCCATCAATATCAAGATCATTATAGATATAACCTAGATAACCACCAATTCGCCAGTTTTGGTTGTGCCAGATATCACTGCCCAGTTGTACGCCGATGTAATTGCCTTTGGAATGGGTATCAGAAACGCCATCTTGCCGGATATCGGTGCGACCGGAGATGATTCGTCCCCAGCTCATGCGCTCATCAGTTGTTGGTGTTGCGCCAATTCTTTGGTGCATGTTGCCCAGCATGATGATATCGGTTTGTCTGAGTTGGGCACCTACGGCAGCATACAGAGGTACCTCTTTACGATAAGTAGGTTTCAGTTTTGCGGAATTATTACTATTTTCGGGGTTATTCGGGTTATTCGGGTTATTCGGGTTATTCGGGTTATTCGGGTTATTCGGGTTATTCGGGTTATTCGGGTT
>NZ_MEIO01000034.1 GCF_002777745.1 Snodgrassella alvi | reverse complement strand
TATTTGATGCGCTATTTTCATAGCCTCTCTGTGTTTTGCATCCTTGGACAACATTGCGGCTGATGCTGGTGATATTAGCTGGATTAAGTCAAATTGGTTATTTTCCACCGCATTCTGCCCAACCACTCCCGCTATCTGCGCATCAATCAGTGAACCACCGGTTAGCCCGCCTGATACGGTGGCTACTGCTGATGATAGGTCTCTGATGCTGGCTTTGACATTTTCCGGTAAGCGGTTCGGGTCTATCTCGCCGGTTCTCGGGTCTATCGCTTCGGGGTACTGATCTTTGGGCAGTTGTTTGATCAGGTATTGCGCTGCCAGTTCGGCGGCACTCGCGCCTACGGCTCCGGCTGCGGCATTGCCGCCGTTGACGCTGGCACTGATGGCGCCTACCAGGGCATGCGCTACCAGCTGCGCTGCCTGATTCTGGTTCTCTTCATGGCCGAATTGTTGGCCGATCAGCTCTGCCGCATACGGTGCGAGGGCGTTTAGTACCTGTTGTTTTTGTCTTCGCTGAGTGGGTTATAATCCTGCCATTTAGTGTGTTGTATAGGTTGATTTAGCCTAAATCTTTTTTAATATTACTTGCTAAGAGGATGATCTCCACGGTTAAGTGGAGATCCAATTAACAAGCGTAAGGAACCAGCTGGGAGCCTTCTAATCCGTTATACATGTCAATAGCTTCTTGGCCTTCTGCTATAAATTCAACATCAATAGGATCTGGCGGATTATTGGGATCGTTATAATCTCCTTCTAAAAAAGTCTTATATTGCTCTAGAACATATAAAAGCTGCTCTCTAGTCATGATAACTTGCTGTTCTTCGACATACTCAGTGCCGATAAACACATAATCACCCTTTATTAATACCCAATGCGCATTACCAATACCAAACATGCCATCGGGTGCTCGGCTATGTTCTAAATCGGTGAGATTGTTAATCCAAATATTGACTGAGTTTATTGAATATTGAAGATCACATGCTAACCAATCTGCAATTTCTCTTGCTCCAAAACCAAATATTTTTTCACTATTAGCATATTTTGTAAGTTTACCTCCCGTGGGAATAAAATATGAATCGCTCCACCAGAATATAATTTGATCATTTAACATTTTATTTTTTTCCTTTATAAATTGGCCAAGCAGTCGCACCTGTACCATTAGGCTTTTTATAGTAACCTTGTATTTTTAGACCGCTAGTAGAAACTCCTTCCCATCTCTCTGTATTTGAAATTCTTTTTGAATTCTCAAAAGCACTTTTAATTTCCATCTCAGTTTGACGTTTAGACCAATGTTCTGGGAAAAAAGTTGTTTCCCCCTGCTTTTTATACCATTTCCCTGTTGCTGGATCTCTTACTGATATATAACCTTTTGAGACACCATTTGAATCAGTAGCACCAGTCCATTTATCTACTTTAATATTTGGATCTCTTAAGTAATGTCCTCCAGTGCCTACTTTTGTTCCATCTTTATAAGTTTTAATCTCACCATTTAAAATGTGTTCGGTATTTATTGTAACCTTACTTGCTTGACCTGCTTGTTGCTGCACTAATTCGGCAGGTGTTGGTGATGGTTTGAAGCCTTCAAGATATTCTCCTGCATTGGTCGCTCCTTTTCCAGTCTTAGCCGAATCTTTACTAGCCTCTTTACCTATCTGACCAATCTCTTCCGCGTACTTCCCGCCAATCTTACTTGTCGATTTTATCGCTGAGGCCGGTAAATTATTTACCGTTACAGCTCCAGTGGCCAGTCCGGCTAGTATATCTGCCGATTCTACTGTGACAACTGTACATCCTGCCGGATTTACTCTACATGCTGAGTATATCGCTCCTATTGCTTCTGGAGCTACTAATCCTACTCCTGCTATTGCATAACCACCTCCTACCTGAACTATTGTGATTGCTGAGCTCGCCATCCTTATTTGATGCGCTAGTTTCATAGCCTCTCTGTGTTTTGCATCCTTGGACAACATCGCTGCTGATGCTGGTGATATTAGCTGGATTAAGTCAAATTGGTTATTCTCCACCGCATTCTGCCCGACCACTCCCGCTATCTGCGCATCAATCAGTGAACCACCGGTTAGCCCGCCTGATACGGTGGCTACTGCTGATGATAGGTCTCTGATGCTGGCTTTGACATTTTCCGGTAAGCGGTTCGGGTCTATCTCGCCGGTTCTCGGGTCTATGGCTTCAGGGTACTGATCTTTGGGTAGTTGTTTGATCAGGTATTGAGCTGCCAGTTCGGCGGCACTCGCCCCTACGGCTCCGGCTGCGGCATTACCGCCGTTGACGCTCGCACTGATGGCGCCTACCAGGGCATGGGCTACCAGCTGCGCTGCCTGATTCTGGTTCTCTCCATGGCCGAATTGTTTGCCGATCAGCTCTGCCGCATACGGTGCGAGGGCGTTGGTGGCTGCTTGCAGGCTGCTTTGGCCGCCAAGGATGCCGGTGACGGCACTGGTGACGGCATTCAGGGCACGGCTCTTACCGCCGCCGATACCCCATGACTGGGCTTGTTCGTCTGCTGCGCGGTAGTCTTTGCTGGTTTCTCTGAGAACGAGTTGTTTTTTATCTTCGCTGAGCTGGCTGTAATCCTGCCACAGCTCGGGGTTGTTGGTTTGTAGTTCCTGCTCGGCTTTTTCTCGTGCCTGCTTGCGCTCCTGATCGGCTTTTCTGGCCATATCGGCACTGAGGGTGCGTACGCTGTTGGCTATGGTGGCGCTGGCATCGGCTACTGCCTGTTGTTTGTCCATGATCTGTTGCAGATCTGGCAGTTGGTTGACTTTGTTGTGGGCGCTGTCGATGTCGCTGTGGATGCCTATTTCTTCGACGCTGGTGGCTTTGCCGTTGATGGTGATTTGTCCCGGGCTGATGGTGGCATGGGTGGTGCTGTGGTCGCTGCCGCTTTCGTGTTGTGGCAAGGTGGGGTTATAGCTGGGGTTGCCGGGAATGGTGCTGTCTTTGCCGCTGAAGCCGCCGTTGATGGAGGTGTTGCTGGCTTTGAAGCTGGAGTGGTTTTCGATATCTTTGAAGGTGAGGCTGTTGGTGGTGAGCTGGTTGTGCTCTCTGGCAGCGCTGGAACCGATGGCGCCGCCTTGCAGGTCGATGCTATCGGCTTTGATGTGGTAGCCGTCTTTGCCGGCAAAGAGGCCGGACTGTTGGTTGACGGCGTTGAGGTGGCCGGAGGCGTTGCTGCTGTTAACGCCGCCGGATACTTCCCATACGCTGCCAAAGCCGCCTTGCAGGCGGATGTTGGCTCCGCTCTGGCTGATTTTCTGGTCTATTTTGTCTTGTGGGCTGATGATGCTCAGTTTGCCACCGATGTTGGCGTCGATGCGGTTGGCGCTGGCCTGGGCTCCGATCAGGGTGGTGTTGCCTTTGCTGTTGAGGCTCAGTTTGTCTGACTGGAGGATGGTCTGGCTGTGGGTGGTGGCATCGAGATGGTTTTTACCACGGCTGGCGCCAGCTTCGCCATAGATGTAAACGCCGGTCTGGGCGCCGATGGCGGCGCCAACGCCTACGCTCAGGCCGGCACTGCTGGTTTTACCATCGGCTTTCTGGCGATTCTGGCCAGCTTCAAGCAGGATGTCACGTGCTGAGTTGAGGTTGATGCTGTCTTTGGCGTTGACCTGGGTGTTTTGCAGATGGATGTCACCTTCGCGGCTGATGAGGTTGATGTTGCCGCCAGCAGTGAGCTGGTTGACCTGTGACTGGCTGTAGCTGCTGTCCTGTCTGCTTTTGTTGGTTTTGAAGCCGATGCCGCTTTCGATTTTGATGAGGCTGGCATCCTGGATGTTTTTGACGCTGCTGTAGGCGGTGTAGCCCTGACCTAGGGCGGCCATGGTTTGCAGGGCTTTGGTGCGGTCATCTGCTTTGCTCTGGCGCAGGGTGTCGGCAGCATTGGCCAGGTCTATCAGGGGGGAGCTGACTTTGGTGAAGTTGCCGATTTTGAGGTCTTTGCTGCTTTGGTGGGCGCTGCCGTGGTTGGCATCATCGAGGATGGTGATGTCTTTGGCGATGATGTTGAGGTTGTTGGCGGCGATGATGTCGGCTACTTGCTGGGTGTAGTGTTCGCCGGCAATGATGTTGACGCTGCCGTTGAGGCTGCCTACCTGGCTGCGTATTTGTTCGACGTTGTTGCTGCTGTACTGGTCTTTGCTGCTCATGTAGCCGGTAAATTTTTCGGTATCAGACAGTTGTGCTGAGCCCCAGCCTTTGCTGCTGTGGCTTTCGCTCTGGCTGATGCTGTTCTGGCTGGAGCGGATGTTGACGTTGCGGGCAGCGTTGATGGTGTTGTTGCCGCCGGCAACTACGCTGCTGCCGATGATGTTGATGTCGCCGCTGGTGGTCTGGAGGACGGAGGTGCCTCCGGCTGAGAGCTGGGTGCCAAGGGCGCTGTCGATGTGACCTTGTCCTTTGCCTTTGTCGTGTGCTGCGCCGATTGGGGACGACCATTTGCGGGTGTCAAGGTTGAAGCCGCTGCTTTTGCTGCTGGCCTGTTCGTTGTGGCTGTCGCGGGCAAAGTTTAGGTTGATGTGGTCTCTGGCATGTAGCAGGGCGTTGCCTTCGGTGGTGAGGCGGGCACCTTCGCTGTTGATGCTGCCGTCGGTGGCTATGATGTTGAGGTTGCCGCCTGCGCTGGCCTGTGTGGTTACGGCCTGGCTGTTGTATGTGTCATGGGTTTGATGGCTACGCTGGTGATTCAGGGTGGCAACGATGGGGGTGTTGGCTGCCTGAACGGCACTGGACGCGGCTTCGCCTGCCTGCATGTTTTTGCCTACGATGCTGTTGCTGAAGTCGCCACTGCGCATGCCGTCTTTGAAGGTGCTGGCCGCTGCTATGGTCGGTGAGTAGGTGAAGCCGACGCTGAAGCCGCTTTGTTTGGTTTTGAGGTCGATATGCTGGTCGCTGGTAATGTGATCGGCCAGCAGGTTGATGTTTTTACCTTGCAGGGTGAGGTCTTTGCCGGCGCCGAGGATGGCGGCGCTGGCATTGAGGTCGCCATCAGCCTGGATGATGGTATTGCCTTTGAGGCTACCTATCTGGCTGAGGGTCAGGGTGTGGTTTTGTTCCTGCTGATCCAGCTGGGTTTTGGATTTGCTATAGCCGGCGCTGGCCACGCCTTTGGACAGGCTGGCGGTGAAACCGGATTTTTTTTCTTCGTGGTATTCGTGGTCCTGGTAGTTGTTGTGGGCAGCCTGGATGTTGATGTTACCGCCGGCACTGAGTATGGTTTGGTCGTGGGAGATGATGTTGCTGCCACGTACCAGTATGTCCTGATCGCTGCCGATGTTGACTTGTTTGCCGCTGATGCTGCTGCCTACGGCTTCGTTATGATGTCCCTGATATTTGTCGATGTTGGTTTTGCTGGAGGTAAGTCCTTTGGATTTGTTGTAAAACGCTTCATCTAAATCGGCTGTCTGTCTGCCTTCGGTAATGTTTACGCTTTGTTTGCCGTAAAGGTTGACGCTGCCATTGAGGCTGTCGATTTCACCCTGACGAATGTTGATTTGTTTGCCGGCAGCGATGCTGATATCTCCCTGTGCGAGAATCTGGCTGCCGATTTCGGCGCTGTGATGCAGGGACATGTGGTTGCGGTCGCTGAGTTTGCCCTCGGTTTCGTGGTCGGCTATCTGTACGGTGCTCAGGTTGACGCTACCTTCGCTGGATCGCAGCTGGGTTTGGCCGTTAGCGGCGGTGTTGACGATCTGGGCGCCATTGATGTTGATGCCTGCTTTGCCATCTACTGCCAGGATGCTGTCTTTGTTGCCGGTGACATACAGGCCGGCAATGCGGTCGATAACGGTGGCACCGTTGTGTTGGTCGCCGTGGGTGGCGGTGGTGGTGGTGATGTTGATTTGGTTGGCTTGCAGGCTGAGCAGGTCTCTGGCCTGTGCTGCACCGCCGTTAAAGTCGATGTTGTTGCTGGCATTGAGGGCAACTTTGCCGCCGCTGATCAGGCCGCTGTTGCTGATGTTCTGTGCCCCTAAATCAACGATTCTGCGCCCTGCGATGTTGCCTTGGTTGTTGATGTCCTGGTTGGTGTGCAGGCTGATGCTGTTGGCACTGATCAGTGCGCCAGCTGTGTTGATATCGCCATCGCGTACCATGAGATACACTTGTGGTACGAGTACGGTTTGCTGGCTGCCATCGGCCAGGGTGACGGTTTGGCTGACGAGCCAGACGATGTCACTGGTGAGGCGGGCGATTTGTTCGGCGCTCAGGGCGATGCCGGGCACTAAGCTCATTTCGTGAGCAGCGGTGATGCCGGCACTCATCAGGGCTTTGTATTGTTCTTCGTCATTCTGGTAGCCCTCCAGATGGCGGAAACCGGTCAGGCGGGCAATTTGTTCGTTGATCAGGCGTTGTTCGTAATAGCCATCACCCAGCCGTTTCTGCATTTTGTTCGGGTCCTGACCGAGGGCGCTGAGCATGTAGTCGCTGCCCAGCCATTTTTTATGGTTGGTAAAGGCGGGGTCGGTTTCTACCAGATAGCCGTTGTTATTGGGGTTGATGTGGTACAGGCTGCTGTTGGGCAGTCTGATGCTGGTATCGGTTAAAGTTTTGATTTGTTGCTGCTGTTGGGCAATATTGTTGTTGCTGACACTGGTTTGGTTGTTACTCTTTATGTTGCCAGCTTCGTGACCGGTTGGATTGGCTGTGCTGGCTTTGCCCTGGTTGCCACCAATGGCTGTGTGCTGCTGGACGATGCTGACTGGCTGATCCAGATCGATGGTGGTTGTGGTGGTATCGCTGTATTTGCTACCTTTTCCTTTGCGGGCATGATAGTGTCCTGTGTGTGCATGCCCCCCTTTTTCATACTGGATATAACCTACTTTGCCTTTATCCTCGACGCGCTGCTGACCTTTGGTTTCGATATTGTCCAGTTGCAGGTTGTCTGTGCCGATAAGGTTGCCACCAACCAGTATCTGGCTGTTGTTGTTTTCCCAGTGGCTGCCGGCGATATTCAGGTTACCACCGATAATGATCTGGCCGGGATCGCTTTCTTTGACACGTTGTTTGTAGGTTTTACGGATAAAGTCCCACCATTTAACCTGTCTCATTTTTTTGTTGTAAACAACTGCTGTGCTGCCGTCGTTGAAGGTAAATTTGGCTCGACTATCGTTAAAATTAAAATGGCCATCTACTCCTTCAGTCCATTTTTCGGTGCGACCAGGGTATTTGTATTGCTGTATTCTTTCTTTATTGGCCAGGTATTCTTCTAATGCAAAGTGGTTATTCAGGTTGTGTAGTTCTTTGACGGCGATATTGCCGTTACCCTGTGCTTCAATACGCGCGCTGCCGTTAATCAGGCTGTCGGCCATGCCGGTGGCCTGATGGTTTTTGTCGAGGGCTCCGCCAATGGCGATATCACCTTCGCTCGACAGAAGGGCATGTTCTTTGTTGATGATGTTGGCAGCACCGATGTCCAGCCGCTCACGCGCAGCAATAACCGCGGCTTTGCTGTCGCTGCCGATGGTTTCTTCCTGATTGATTAGGTTATGGGTACCGATGGCAACATGGTTGCCATAGATGCGCCCGCTGCCGATGTTGGTGATGCTGTTGCCTGACTGTATCAGGGTGGTGCCGTTGCTGTTAATCAGGCCACGGTTGGTGAGGCTGTTGTTGGCCTGTAATTCGGTATGCTTGTTGCTCTGGATGATGCCGCTAGCCTGATTGTCGATGTTGGCGGCGTTGACGACAACGCTGTCTCCTCCGCTGAGGGTGTGGTTGTTGCTGATGTTGCCCTGACTGCTCAGGTGCAGGCGGTTGCCAGCGTTGATGTCGGCATCAACGTTGAAGTCGTCATGCACTTGGATGGTGGCGTTACGACCGGCACCGATGCTGCCGGGGTTGTTGAGCTGTTTGCTTTGGATGCTCAGGTCGTTGCCGGCCAGTATTTTGCCATCTGCGCTGTTGTCGATGCTCAGGCTTCGCTGGTTCTGGTCGTGAATGCTGAGGTCTTTGGCGCTGCTGATTTGCCCTTGCCGGTTGTCCAGCTGCTGGTTGATTTGGGCATTCAGTTGCTGGTTGGTACGAATGGCGCCGCTGTGGTTGTTAAGGCTGTTGGTTTGTAATTCGATGCTGTCGGCATCGATGCTGCCTTGTTGGTTGTTGAGGCTGCTGTTGTGGATGCGCGCTTGTTTGCCAGCGATGATTTTACCCTGCGCGCTGTTGTCCAGTGTGCTGCTGTTAAGCTGTAGGTCACCTGCGCTGCTGATTTGCCCTTGCTGGTTGTTGATGTGCTGGCTGATCTGGGCGTTCAGTTGCTGGTTGCTGCGGATGGCACCCTGTTGGTTGTCTAGGTTGTCGCTCTCGAGGGTCAGGCTGTCTGTGTCTATGCTGCCTTCTTGGTTGTTGAGTGCGTGGGTGTGCAGCTCGGTATGGCTGCCGGCACTGATTTTACCTTGGCTGTTGTTGATCTCTCCGGCGGTGATGCGGAGGTCGCTGTTGCTGCCGATTTGGCCGTTTTGATTTTGTAGTTGGTCGCGGATGCTCAGCTGCTGGGTGCCGGCACTACGGATGGCACCTTGCTGGTTGTTCAGGTTGTCGGCATTCAGTTGTATGCTGGTGCTGTCGATGGCACCGTTGCTGTTGTTGAGGCTGGTTGTGTGTAGTTCGGTATGGCCACCGCTCCACAGTTGTCCTTTGTTGCTGTTGTTGAGCTGTTGGCTGTGGATTTGTAGTTGTTGCTGTGCGGCAATGGTGCCCTGGTCGCTGTTGTCCACTGCGGTGCTGTCGATGACGATGCGCTCGGCCGACTGGATGCGCCCGTGGCGGTTGTCCAGTTCTTTGCCTGTGATCTGTAGCTGGCCGCTGCTGCTGATTGCGCCGCTGTGGTTGTCTACTCGGGTGGTGTTGATGTTGGCTTGTTTGCTGTGCAGTTTGCCTTGGCTGTTGTTGAGTAGTGCACCGTTAACTTGCAGTTTGTTGAGGTTAAGGGTGCCCTGGTTATTCAGGCCGTTATGAGCTGTCAGGTCGATGCCGCCATTGGCGATGATCTGGCCGTTCTGGTTGTTGATTTCGTGGTGGCTGATGATCTGGCCGTTGCGGTAGGTTTTGTGGCTGGGGGTTGCCGCTGTTGCGGTCTGACCGGCACCTTCGGCGCTGCTCGGCGCTTTGCTCTGGCTGTCTGGTTCGGCTGGCTGCGCCGGATTGTCTGGTTGTGCCGGCTTATCGGGCTGCACCGG
>NZ_MEIO01000033.1 GCF_002777745.1 Snodgrassella alvi | reverse complement strand
GATAGAGTCAAGCCTCACGAGCAATTAGTATCGGTTAGCTGCAAGTGTTACCACTCTTCCACACCCGACCTATCAACGTCCTGGTCTCGAACGTCTCTTCAGAGGGATTTAATCCCTAGGGAAGTCTCATCTTCAGGCGAGTTTCACGCTTAGATGCTTTCAGCGTTTATCTCTTCCGAACTTAGCTACCCGGCGATGCGACTGGCGTCACAACCGGTACACCAGAGGTTCGTCCACTCCGGTCCTCTCGTACTAGGAGCAGCCCCCGTCAAACTTCCAACGCCCACTGCAGATAGGGACCAAACTGTCTCACGACGTTTTAAACCCAGCTCACGTACCACTTTAAATGGCGAACAGCCATACCCTTGGGACCGACTACAGCCCCAGGATGTGATGAGCCGACATCGAGGTGCCAAACTCCGCCGTCGATATGAACTCTTGGGCGGAATCAGCCTGTTATCCCCGGAGTACCTTTTATCCGTTGAGCGATGGCCCTTCCATTCAGAACCACCGGATCACTATGTCCTGCTTTCGCACCTGCTCGACTTGTCGGTCTCGCAGTTAAGCTACCTTGTGCCATTGTACTATCAGTCCGATTTCCGACCGGACCTAGGTAACCTTCGAACTCCTCCGTTACTCTTTGGGAGGAGACCGCCCCAGTCAAACTGCCTACCATGCACGGTCCCCGATCCAGATAATGGATCCGGGTTAGAACCTCAAAGTCACCAGGGTGGTATTTCAAGGACGGCTCCACAGATACTAGCGTTTCTGCTTCTTAGCCTCCCACCTATCCTACACAAGTGACTTCAAAGTCCAATGCAAAGCTACAGTAAAGGTTCACGGGGTCTTTCCGTCTAGCAGCGGGGAGATTGCATCTTCACAACCATTTCAACTTCGCTGAGTCTCAGGAGGAGACAGTGTGGCCATCGTTACGCCATTCGTGCGGGTCGGAACTTACCCGACAAGGAATTTCGCTACCTTAGGACCGTTATAGTTACGGCCGCCGTTTACTGGGGCTTCGATCCGATGCTTGCACATCTTCAATTAACCTTCCAGCACCGGGCAGGCGTCACACCCTATACGTCCACTTTCGTGTTTGCAGAGTGCTGTGTTTTTATTAAACAGTCGCAGCCACCTATTCTCTGCGACCTCTAATAGCTTACAGAGTTAATCCTTAACCATCAGAGGCATACCTTCTCCCGAAGTTACGGTATCAATTTGCCGAGTTCCTTCTCCTGAGTTCTCTCAAGCGCCTTAGAATTCTCATCCTACCCACCTGTGTCGGTTTGCGGTACGGTTTCATTCAAACTGAAGCTTAGTGGCTTTTCCTGGAAGCGTGGTATCAGTCACTTCGTGTCCGTAGACACTCGTCATCACTTCTCGGTGTTAAGCACCCGGATTTGCCTAAGTGCTCCACCTACCGGCTTAAACGATCTATTCCAACAGATCGATGACCTAACCTTCTCCGTCCCCACATCGCATTTGAATCAAGTACAGGAATATTAACCTGTTTCCCATCGACTACGCATCTCTGCCTTGCCTTAGGGGCCGACTCACCCTACGCCGATGAACGTTGCGTAGGAAACCTTGGGTTTTCGGCGACAGGGCTTTTCACCCTGTTTATCGCTACTCATGTCAACATTCGCACTTCTGATACCTCCAGCATGCTTCTCAACACACCTTCTTCGGCCTACAGAACGCTCCCCTACCATGCCAGTTGCCTAGCATCCGCAGCTTCGGTTACAGATTTGAGCCCCGTTACATCTTCCGCGCAGGACGACTCGACCAGTGAGCTATTACGCTTTCTTTAAATGATGGCTGCTTCTAAGCCAACATCCTGGCTGTCTCTGCCTTCCCACTTCGTTTACCACTTAATCTGTCATTTGGGACCTTAGCTGGCGGTCTGGGTTGTTTCCCTCTTGACACCGGACGTTAGCACCCGATGTCTGTCTCCCGAGGAACCACTTGATGGTATTCTTAGTTTGCCATGGGTTGGTAAGTCGCAATGACCCCCTAGCCATAACAGTGCTTTACCCCCATCAGTGTCTTGCTCGAGGCACTACCTAAATAGTTTTCGGGGAGAACCAGCTATCTCCGAGTTTGTTTAGCCTTTCACCCCTATCCACAGCTCATCCCCGCATTTTGCAACATGCGTGGGTTCGGTCCTCCAGTACCTGTTACGGCACCTTCAACCTGGCCATGGATAGATCACTCGGTTTCGGGTCTACACCCAGCAACTCGTCGCCCTATTAAGACTCGGTTTCCCTGCGCCTCCCCTAATCGGTTAAGCTCGCTACTGAATGTAAGTCGTTGACCCATTATACAAAAGGTACGCAGTCACGGATTTCTCCGCTCCCACTGTTTGTATGCATCAGGTTTCAGGTTCTATTTCACTCCCCTCCCGGGGTTCTTTTCGCCTTTCCCTCACGGTACTGGTTCACTATCGGTCGATGATGAGTATTTAGCCTTGGAGGATGGTCCCCCCATATTCAGACAGGATTTCACGTGTCCCGCCCTACTTTTCGTATACTTAGTACCGCCTCTGAAATTTCGAATACGGGGCTTTCACCCTCTACGGCCAAGCTTCCCAGCTTGTTCTTCTATCTCAGTGACTATCATATACAGGCTCTTACGCGTTCGCTCGCCACTACTTGCGCAATCTCGGTTGATTTCTTTTCCTCCGGGTACTTAGATGGTTCAGTTCTCCGGGTTCGCTTCTCTGCACCTATGGATTCAGTGCAGGATACCATGCTTATACATGGTGGGTTTCCCCATTCGGACATCGCGGGATCTCTGCTCTATTGCCAGCTCCCCCACGCTTTTCGCAGGCTTACACGTCCTTCTTCGCCTATCATCGCCAAGGCATCCACCTGATGCACTTATTCACTTGACTCTATCATTTCAAGAACCTCTTGACTTCGTCTGATATCCCGTTGACTGAATCCAGACTTAAGGCCTTTACTCTCATAAAGCTTACTGCTTTGGTTGTCTGAACAACGCCTTTTGTCTTCGTTGTTCAGCGATACAATCATCACCCAATTCTTTCAGCACTTTCCACTTGGCTCCGTCTCCGGAACCAGCTTCCTGTGCCTCAATCTTTGTTTGTTGATTTCGGCTTTCCAATTTGTTAAAGATCGATGCGTTACTTCGCAAATTAAAGCCAGCTTCTGCTTCGTCTGTCTTCAGACTAAACTACCTTTAATTTCCAAAGTATCCTGATTCAACTTCCCTCTTCATACAGAGTCTTGGTGGAGGCAAACGGGATCGAACCGATGACCCCCTGCTTGCAAAGCAGGTGCTCTACCAACTGAGCTATGCCCCCTCGTCCTTAAATAAGTGGTGGGTCTGGGAGGACTTGAACCTCCGACCCCACGCTTATCAAGCGTGTGCTCTAACCAGCTGAGCTACAAACCCAGTTTATTCAGTCTCTTCTCGCATCTTTTCAGTTTACCGATAAGTGTGAATGCGAATAACCCTCTTCTTTTCTCTAGAAAGGAGGTGATCCAGCCGCAGGTTCCCCTACGGCTACCTTGTTACGACTTCACCCCAGTCATGAAGCATACCGTGTTAAGCGACCTCCTTGCGGTTAGTCTACCCAATTCTGGTATCCCCCACTCCCATGGTGTGACGGGCGGTGTGTACAAGACCCGGGAACGTATTCACCGCAGTATGCTGACCTGCGATTACTAGCGATTCCGACTTCATGCACTCGAGTTGCAGAGTGCAATCCGGACTACGATCGGCTTTCTGAGATTGGCTTCACCTCGCGGCTTCGCTACCCTCTGTACCGACCATTGTATGACGTGTGAAGCCCTGGTCATAAGGGCCATGAGGACTTGACGTCATCCCCACCTTCCTCCGGTTTGTCACCGGCAGTCTCATTAGAGTGCCCAACTTAATGATGGCAACTAATGACAAGGGTTGCGCTCGTTGCGGGACTTAACCCAACATCTCACGACACGAGCTGACGACAGCCATGCAGCACCTGTGTTACGGTTCCCGAAGGCACTCTCCTATCTCTAAGAGATTCCGTACATGTCAAGACCAGGTAAGGTTCTTCGCGTTGCATCGAATTAATCCACATCATCCACCGCTTGTGCGGGTCCCCGTCAATTCCTTTGAGTTTTAATCTTGCGACCGTACTCCCCAGGCGGACAATTTCACGCGTTAGCTTCGCTACTAAGGCATCTAGTACCCCAACCGCTAATTGTCATCGTTTAGGGCGTGGACTACCAGGGTATCTAATCCTGTTTGCTACCCACGCTTTCGAGCATGAACGTCAGTGTTATCCCAGGAGGCTGCCTTCGCCATCGGTATTCCTCCACATCTCTACGCATTTCACTGCTACACGTGGAATTCTACCTCCCTCTGACACACTCTAGTTACACAGTTTCAAATGCACGTCCCAAGTTGAGCTCGGGGATTTCACATCTGACTTATTTAACCGTCTGCGCTCGCTTTACGCCCAGTAATTCCGATTAACGCTCGCACCCTACGTATTACCGCGGCTGCTGGCACGTAGTTAGCCGGTGCTTATTCTTTAGGTACCGTCAGCACTGGATGGTATTAACACCCAGCTTTTCTTCCCTAACAAAAGTCCTTTACAACCCGAAGGCCTTCTTCAGACACGCGGCATGGCTGGATCAGGGTTCCCCCCATTGTCCAAAATTCCCCACTGCTGCCTCCCGTAGGAGTTTGGGCCGTGTCTCAGTCCCAATGTGGCGGATCATCCTCTCAGACCCGCTATGGATCGTCGCCTTGGTAGGCCTTTACCCCACCAACTAGCTAATCCAACATCGGCCGCTCAAATAACGCGAGGTCCTAAGATCCCCCGCTTTCCCCCTCAGGGCGTATGCGGTATTAGCCATCCTTTCGGACAGTTATCCCCCATTACTCGGTACGTTCCGATGCATTACTCACCCGTTCGCCACTCGCCACCAGAGAGCAAGCTCTCCGTGCTGCCGTTCGACTTGCATGTGTAAAGCATGCCGCCAGCGTTCAATCTGAGCCAGGATCAAACTCTTATGTTTAATCTTAGCTTGTTGCAATACCAAAGTTCCCTTTAGTATCACTGGTCTGCTTCAAAGTTATTGACAAGATATGTTTTTATCTCGTCTCTCTGAATCAGTGTGAGGCTTATCCGCACTCACACTTATCGGTAATCTGTTCTGTTAAAGAGCGTTGCTTTCGACTGCGTTCTACTTTAAACTGTTTAGTTCGTTTCGTGTCGCGTCATCAGCGAAGAAGGCGAACTATACGCCCCCGAAGTACCACTGTCAACAACTTCTTCCGATTATTTTTGGAAAATATAGCATATGACTGTTTTTTTAATATTTTATTTTTAGTGCTTTTGACTCTATTTTCGCTTGTCTATTTAAATTTTTCCCTTTTACTCAGTCATTCCTTAGTACTAATTAATCTGCCATTCCTGTATTTCTGATTAATCTGCTGCTGTTTTATCCATATATATTTCTGTTTTAGTTGTTGTGTCTGGACTTATATGTTTATGTTGCCGTTGTATAGTTTGTGATTTTGATAATTCTATATCTATATATAGATATATATGTTACTTCTATATCTTAATTAAGCTTGTCTACGCTGTTGCTTATAGGCAGGCCTATTATTAATTATGGTTTTACTGTTTCAATATGGTTGTCATTTCATTTGCTAGTGCTTTTGTTTTACTTCTATCTGAAACAATAAATGACTGTATGGCAGAATTTTATATTTGCTGATAAATAAAACTGATAAGTTGCTGATTGTGGTTAGGGCTGGTTTAATCAGGAAGCAGTTTATTTTATTAGTTTCTAATCTTGCTATTTGGCTTGTTTGATTATTATTGGATTTTTTCATTATTATGCCTCGTTTTTATGTTCCGTCTAGTATTTGTCATTCAGAGACGTTTTCTTTACCGGATGCAACTGCGCGCCATGTACAGGTTTTGCGCTGCCAGCCGGGTGAGCTGATTGAATTGTTTGATGGTCTTGGTACTGTTTACCAAGCTGAAATTACAGCTATGGGTAAGAAAAATGTGGATGTGCAGATCCGTGGCAGTGAGATTGTTACGCTTGAGTCTCCATTGGCGATTACGTTGCTACAATCGGTTTCAAGCAGTGAGCGGATGGATATGACCATCCAGAAAGCTGTGGAATTAGGCGTTACGCTGATTCAGCCAGTGCTGACGGAACGTAGCAGTCAGCGTTTAAGTGGTGAACGGGCGTTGAAAAAGCTGGAGCGATGGCAGGATATTGCGATTGGTGCATGTGAACAATGCGGACGGACGAGGGTGCCAGAAATTCGGCCGGTGTTGGATTTGGCTAATGCATTGGCTGGTTTGGCTACTGATGATTTGAAGCTGCTGATGAGTTTATGCCGACCACAGGCATTAAATGAGTTTGCACAGCCACAGGCGGTAACGTTGTTAATAGGCCCTGAAGGCGGGCTGAGTAATGCTGAGGAAGAACTTGCAATCAGGCATGGTTTTGCTGCTATCAGTCTGGGACCGCGGGTATTGCGCACGGAAACAGCTTCGCTGGCGGCAATTGCCGCGATGCAGGTGTTATGGGGTGATTTTCGTAGATAGATTTGAATAGATATTAGGGGAGTAACGAGAGCACCAGCCAGTTTGTTTAGTTAATCTGGCTGGTTACGGGTTTAGTATTTTTCTGGAATGTAACGATAAGGGTAGTTGGGCTCTTGATAATCACCTTTATCCTGTCGCTTTGGTAATTCGACTTTTTTTCGTGGCGTTTTTTTGTATGGAATTTCGCTGAGTATGTGTTTGATGATGTTTAAACGCGCTTTCTTTTTGTCGTTGGAATCTACGACATACCATGGAGCCCATGAGGTGTCAGTAGCCATGATCATTTCGTCGCGAGCACGGGAGTAATCGTACCAGCGACTGTAAGATTTGATATCCATGGGCGAAAGTTTCCAGATCTTACGTGGATCATTAATACGACCGAGCATGCGTCTGTGTTGTTCTTCCATGTTTACTTCAAGCCAGTATTTAAGCAGGATGATACCGGAATTGATAATAGCTTTTTCCATAAAAGGGATGATTTCGAGGAATTCTTTGCTTTCCTGTTCGGTGCAGAATCCCATGACACGCTCTACTCCGGCACGGTTATACCAGCTACGGTCGAAGATAATAACTTCCCCGGCTGCAGGTAAATGGGGAATGTATCGCTGCATGTACATTTGTGTTTTCTGGCGTTCACTCGGTGCTGGTAATGCCACTACCTGAAATATGCGTGGGCTGATTCTTTCGGTAACTGCTTTAATCGTTCCACCCTTGCCAGCACCATCACGCCCTTCGAAAATGATGCAAACTTTTTGCCCAGAAGATTTTACCCACTCTTGTAGTGCAACCAGTTCACCTTGCAGTTTTTCTAACTCTTTGTAGTATTTCTTTTTCGTTAACTTTTTGTGTTTGGTATTTTTTTCGGTACTGATTTCACTTTGTTTTTCTATCTGTTTGATGTCGGGTATTTCTGCTTCTGGTTGTAACTGTTTATCGATCATTATTATTTCCTTTGCCGTTTAATTGTTAATAGCTAAATAAATTTTAGTTGCTTAAACAGAATATTAATGATAACAATGATTTGCAAATTGAGTTACGCGTTTTTACATTACAATTTTATTCATAATTTAATATTTTAAGGCTAGATAGGTTTTTGGGGAGAATGGTTATCTGCCTTGTTGCAGTTATGGAATAAATTATTTTGGTAGCTGGCTTTTAATATTAGTATGCTTTTCTTCACATACGGTAAACCACCATACAATTATGCCGATTATTGCCAGTATAACACCAACCCAAGCGGTACTGGTCCAGCCCCAGCCTGCGGCAATAGTTAAGCCACCCAAATAAGGTCCTAGGGCATTGGCTGCGTTGAAGGCACTATGGTTCAGTGCGGCAGCCAGAGTTTGGGCATCTTTGGCTACGTCCATCAGGCGAATTTGTAATAATGTACCTACGGCGCCACTCATGCCAATGAGGACGACTTGTATGCATATCCAGTACGGATAATGTACTGCAAAAGGATATAAGGCTAACATGACAGCCGACCAGACCAGTAACCATGCTAGTCCTGACATGACATGACGGCCAACCAGACGTGGTACGATGATGTTACCTAATGTCATGCCTACGCCATACAGACACATAACCAATGGTACGCTTTTGGGTGACATCCCAGTAATATCTTCAAGGGTGGAGGCCATGTAGGCATATATACCAAACATGCCACCAAATCCGATGGCACCTATGGCTAGTGTCAGCCAAATCTGACGATTGGTGAGTGCACTGAGTTCACGCACTGCACTGCTGCCGCTACCTTGCATACAGTTTGGTGGTAAAAAAAGTGCCACTAAAATGACGGTGATGGATGCCAGTATAGCAACGATGAAAAAGACGACACGCCAACCTACCGCCTGTGCGAGCCAGCTGCTTAAAGGTACGCCGAGGGTAGTGGCTATGGTTAAACCAAGCATCATTAATCCAACAGCTTGTGTTCTTTTCTCTGGCGTTACCATGGCAGCAGCAACCAGAGCGCCAACACCAAAATAGGCTCCATGTGGCAAACCGCTTAAAAAGCGAAATAACATCATGCTGTTATAACTGGGAGCAAGCATGGTGCCTAGATGTGCTAAAGCAAAAAATGCCATGAGCACCAGTAACAGGCTGCGCCGGCTGAAACGCGCGCCAAATATGGCAATAACAGGAGCGCCTATAACAACGCCAAGAGCGTAAATACTGATCAGATGTCCTGCGATGGGTTCGCTGATGTGTAAGCCGCTAGCGATATAGGGCAAAACACTCATGGTTGCAAATTCAGTGGTACCGATGGCGAAACCGCCAACTGCAAGAGCAAATAATAGCCAATTCGGATGGGGAATGCGGTCAGATTCTGTGTTCATAGATGTGTTAGTATGCGGATGTGTTGCACCCAAGCTAATTGTATGTTTGTTATGATTTTAGTTTAATTGATTGAGAAATATTAGTAAAAATGCTGTTTTTACTTTATAGCATACGATGTGCTGTTTTTATCTTGATTATGTTAATCGTTGTGAAGTATAAAATTTGGTACTGCTATGTACTTGTAAGCGATTTATTTTGTTGTAGTCGTTAAGCACTTTATATTGTTAGATTTTATGTCTTTAGTTTTAATGCCGATATAATTTTATTTGTCACAGTGAATGACGGTATCTGACCCTTAGGGTATTGTTTTCTACAGGTCTTATACTTTAACAGGATATAATAGTATTGATTTTGTACTTTTTTATAAGCTGTTTTATTTGGAATGAATGGAATTAATGATGAGTAAGCCTAGTGCTCAGATACTTGAAAATCGTCCGGACGATGTGCAATTGCTTGCAGATGAAGCAAAGTATTGTTCTTTTGGTGATACGGTGCATTATGTTAATCCGCCAAAAATTTTTGATGGCTGCGAGGGCAGCTATATGTATGATAAAAATGGCACACCCTATCTTGACTTGCAGATGTGGTATTCGGCTTGTAATTTTGGTTATGCTAATGAACGCCTGAATGCTGTGTTAAAGCAGCAGGTAGATACTTTGCCACAGTGTGCGAGTCAGTATTTGCATCCAACCAAAATTGAGCTAGCAAAAACCATTGCTCAGGACATGAAATGCAAATTTGGCCACGATGGTCGGGTGCATTTTAATGTTGGCGGTTCTCAATGTATTGAGGATTCGCTGAAAATTATTCGTAATGCGTCTGAAGGTCGTTCATTGATGTTTGCGTTTGAAGGTGGCTATCACGGTCGTACTCTGGGTGCATCTTCTATTACTTCCAGTTTCCGCTATCGCCGTAGGTATGGTCATTTTGGCGATCGCGCAATGTTTATTCCGTTTCCCTACCCGTTCCGTCGCCCTAAAGGTATGACAGCTGAGGAATATGGGGAACATCTGGTGGCTGATTTCGCCCGTCTATTTGAAACTGAATACCACGGTGTGTGGGATCCGAAAGCAGGTCAGGCTGAATATGCTGCATTCTATATAGAGCCGCTACAAGGTACGGGTGGTTATATTGTGCCACCACGTAATTATTTTAAAGGATTGAAAAAGGTTTTAGACCAGTATGGTATTTTGCTGGTAGTTGATGAAATTCAGATGGGCTTCTACCGCACTGGTAAGCTGTGGTCGATTGAACATTTTGATGTAAAACCGGATATGCTGGTATTTGCTAAGGCATTGACCAATGGTTTGAATCCACTCGGTGGTCTGTGGGCACGGGAAGAATTAATTAACCCACAGGTATTCCCTGCTGGTTCTACTCATTCTACTTTTGCTTCTAATCCACTGGGAACTGCCGTAGGGCTAGAAGTATTCAGAATGATGGCAGAAACTGATTATGAAAAAATGGTTATGGAAAGTGGCGCTTATTTCCTTGAAGGTTTGAAAACTTTGGAACAGCGTCATAAGGAGATCGGCGAAGTAGATGGTCTGGGACTGGCACTACGTGCCGAAATCTGCACTGAAGACGGCTTTACACCAAATAAGGCTTTAGTAGACAAGATGGTAGATATCGGCATGTCTGGTGATCTAGACTGGCAAGGACAAAAAATGGGGCTGGTACTGGATATTGGTGGGTATTACAAGAATGTGATTACTTTTGCCCCATCGTTGCATATTACAAAACAGGAAATTGATCAAGGCATTGAATTGCTAGATCAGTTGATTACGCGTGCTAAAAAAGAGTTAAACGCTTAATCCACGTAAGATGGCAGCTTGGCTGGCATTTAAGCCGGCGGCTGCCGTATGAGATTTTATGAATTATCTGACGCAACTGGAACCGGATGAACTGGTGGAGACTTTTCTGGCCAGTCCTCCACAGGATTTTACTGCTTGGCAACTTACGGGTGGTGTACCTGCTTTTGCTGCACGGTTTGATTTACTCACTACTGCTGATTCAGAATTTCAGCAGAAAATTCGTCTTTGGCCGCTATTTCGCTGGTGGCAACGCTTTCTGCAACCGCTTACGTGTTTTATTGGCACAACGGTATCTGAATATGCTTTATTCACTCAACAACAAGCTGCACAGCAATTAGCTTTAGAAATAAAACAGAATTACGGAAAAAAATACCCGCTACTGATTGTAAAAGATATTCCGCAGCAATCGCCATTATTGGATACTCAGGCAAATGAATATGCGGCCACACTGATTCAGTCATTGCAGCAGCAGGGATTTATTGCGGTAGAAGGTCAGGCTTTGGCATGGGTACCCATTGATTTTCAAGATATTGATGAATATCTGAGTCGCTTATCCTATCAGCGCCGTAAAAATTTTCGGCGCAAGTTAAAAACGCAATCATTGGTTGAAATTGGTTGTTTACATAGTGGAGATGCATGCTTTCAGGATGAGGCGGTCTTAGAGCAGTATTATCAGTTATATTTGAATGTTTATGCTCAAAGTGAAATTCATTTTGATTTATTAACCAGAGAATTTTTTGTGCGGCTGTTACAGGATAGCAGCAATCAGGCGAGAATTTTTACTTATCATTATCAACAGCAATTGATTGGATACAATATTTGTTTTGTTGTGAATAATATGCTGGTGGATAAATATATTGGCTTTGTTTATCCTCTAGCACGGAAACTGAATCTGTATTATCTGAGTTGGTTTTATAATCTGAATTTTGCTAGGCAGCATGGATTAGATTTTTATGTAGCCGGCTGGACTGATCCGCAAGTGAAAGCGTCTCTAGGCGCTCGGTTCACGTTTACTAAACATATGGTATATGTCCGTAATCCTGTTTTGAGAGTTTTATTAGGCAAAATGAGTAGTCGTTTTGAGCAGGATAAAATCTGGCAAGAAACCAGTAAGCAACATAGTCAGGACGGCAAAAAACATGAATAAAACGATTATTCTGGATTTTGACCACAGTACAGGTTCAATAGCAGATGCAGTTAGAATTGAACTGTGGCAATGGCAGGAAGCCATTCGTTTTGGTTGTTCGCAAGCCAAATTCAAACAGTTACAGGCTGAACTAGCACAGCAAATACCTGAGTGCTATGGCACGGTACTGATGGGTAGTGGTGACTATCACCATATTTCACTGTTATTGATTAAACGTTTACAACAGTATTTCAGTGCTGCCAACCCGATACAGGTAGTTATTTTTGATAATCACCCAGATAATATGCGTTATCTGTTTGGGATTCATTGTGGTTCATGGGTAAGCTATGTGGCGCAATTGCCTTTTGTCAGCCATGTGCATGTACTGGGTATTACTTCAAATGATATTGGCCTTGCTCACTGTTGGGAAAATCGGCTGGCGCCATTGTTTCAAGGTAAATTAACTTACTGGTGCATGGATGTACAGGTTAGCTGGGCTGAAAAAATCGGGCTGCAACAAGCTTTTCGCGCCTTTGCTTCACCAGAAGAACTGGTTAGCGCCTTTATACAGGCACAACAACAAACCAGCGAACCAGTATATGTTTCGATTGATAAGGATGTGCTGGATAAGAATGTGGTGCAAACCAATTGGGATCAGGGTCGCATGCAGATAGGGCATCTCTTGACTGTGATTACTGCCCTGAATCAGCGTATTGTTGGTAGTGACATTACCGGTGAAGTATCTCAATGGCAATACACCAGTTTGCTCAAGCGTCTACTCAGCGCAATGGATAAACAGGAACCAATTCCTGCTGCCACATTGACAGCATGGCAGGAGCAACACCATGCTGTTAATCTACAACTGCTCACTGCTTTGGCTCAGTATCAGCAAACAGTATTCTGAATGACCTGACATATTCGAAAAAATTGTGTATCGGTAAGCCATGGGCTATTGGTAATAGTTAACATACGTGCTGCAAAATCTTCAGCATTTGGCATGGACACAGCTGGCACAATTGGCCGTAAGTAGTCGTATTGTGCCAGTGTATGAATAAATAAACGGGTTATGCCTAAGGGACTGGTCCATAACTGATCTAATACTGCATCGCGGCACTGACTCGTAGGCAATAACACCATCAAAAATGGCCATACTCCCTGACCATGCTGATCAACGATCACCTGTATACCAGAAATATTCTGTAACTGCTGAATACGTTGCTGCGCTTGTTGTTGCAGGGTATGTAAAAATGCCGGTAGGCGCTGCAAGGCATTCGCCGCAACATTCTGACGTCGGCGACTAACCCGATGCAAAGGGATGGCATAATCAAAATTATCACCTACTGCTGCAATCCATTGCTGCTTACGCAGGGATTTTCGCCGACTATGACCATAGGCAAAATGTAAACCTGTAGGATTATATAACGCGGTATATCCTAAAAGTTCGAGAGTTCGCAATAGTTCCCACCTGAGCCGACACGGCAGTAATTTATTAGCTATGGTTTGTAAACTGCTACATAACTGTGCATTAGCTGCGGTTAGCAAACCACCTTCATATATGGTTAGTCCTTTACCGGCAGCCAGGCTGAACAATACAATATCTCCATACTTGCCAACTTCAGCACCCAATGCCTGAGCTGCATCTTCTATTACGCTAATCTGATATGGCTGTACCAGTTGTTTAACGATTGCTACATCGGTTACTCGTCCGCCCAGATGGGTGGGTATTACAGCCAATACATGCTCATTCAGCAGGGTAGTTAATTGCGCAGTATCCAGATCAATACTGTTTGGCTTTAAATCACATAGCTGTATTTGCAAACCGCAATGGTGAATGGCCAAAGCCACCAGTGGACAGGTATACGCCGGAACAATTACTGTTTTGCGTTGAGGCTGTTGTTGTGTCAGTGCGGTTAAGGCAATAATCAACGCTGCCGTACCAGAACAGGTTACCTGTAATGGCGGCAAATGTAATTGTGCACTGACAGTTTCTGGCAATGATTGCCGTGTCGGCCACCAGTCACGCCATTTCAGCGGCAAACCGGCAGTAGGCGGGTTTTCATAATAGTACGGCATAAATGGCACTAAAATTCAGACTCAGAAAATTTAACACGGTTTATCATCTTTGCTGTGTTCGGTTTGTATGAGCTCTCTTTCAGCTAAAGCCAAAAAGATAATACCAATCACAATAAATACTGCCCCAATAATACGGATAGCTGTAATATGTTCATGAAATAAGAAAGCCGAAACCAGCATTACTGTCACTACTTCTAGATGCGAGGCAGCAAATGCCGGACCAACAGGAGCTTTTTTAAGTAACATCATCCAAGTAAAAAATGCCCCAATATAGCCAGCAATAGCAATATAGACCCATGGCTGGGTAAATACTCGAATAATCCAGCCTAAATTGGCTTCGAGTGGCTGGGCATGAATAGCAGTTAGTTTAAAACTGCTTTGCCCCAGCGTATCGAACAATAATAAGAGCGCAAAACCTATCAAATAAAATTTACGCATTATGACGCTCCTACCAGTACTACACCGATGGTGATAAAAAACATGCCTGTGAGCCGAAAACTGGTAAGTTTTTCCTGAAACAGAACCCGCCCAACCAGCATCAATACAATGATATTAATTGACCCCAGTAAAATACCCTGTGACAAAGGCACCTGACTTAAAAACGCTAGCCATAACAGAAATTCAGCGACATAGGAACCAATACCAATCCATAACCAATAATTTCTGAACAGGTCAACCCAGTAATACCAACCATTGCGGTTGTTTGGTGCGATGGCTGCATATTTAAACGCTGTTTGTCCAAGCGTATCAAAACAGATATTAGCAAACCATAAGATGAACACAATCAGGGTCATATGATATTTCTTTCTGCTATGAGATGAGTATTCACTTAAGCTGACTGAGCGATATTCTCAAAAAAGGCAACTGACCGGTTGATGACTTCGCGTCGCTGCCGGTCAATGGTAATCAAATGATAGCTATCATCCAAAACTACGAATTGGGTCGCACCGCTAACATGCTTTTCTACCAGACGGGCATTGGTATTGATATTGGCAATATCATCGTGACCGGAATGCATAATCAGACACGGGGCAATTACCTGTGACAGCTGCTGCCGCATAAGTTTAGCCAGTACTTGCATTTCCGCCAGTGCTGGGAATGGATTACCAGCCAGACCAGCACTGGCACTGTCACCACTGAACATGCTGGCGGCGACTGTGGCACGAAGACGCTCATCTTTCAGTCCGTATGGTGGTTTTTCAATAAAAGAGGTTTTCTGAAATAAATGAATTCTTTTAAAAAACGGCAACAAAACAAAACACTTTTTTGCCCAAAAAGGAACAGACCAGCCATCATATTTAAACGTTACCCCATAGACGCCAACACCTTTTACCAGCTCCGGCTGATCGGCTGCGAGCTTCAGTGCCAGTAATGCGCCCATCGATAATCCGCCAACGAACAGACAATCAACGTGTTGCTGTAAAAACTGCGCAGCCTCTTGCACACTGGTATACCAATCAAGCCATGTGGTCTGACATAAATCAGCTTCGTCACCACAATGACCAGCAAGTTGCATTGCATATACTGTAAAACCTGCCTGATGTAGCCCTTTGGCTAGAATACGCATTTCATTTGGTGTACCTGTTAAACCGTGAATCAGAAGTACACCATTGCGATTACCAGGTAAAAAATAAGAAGAATCTTGAATCATAATTACAAATAAGCTATTAAAGCGTTATGCTGGAGACAGGCAGTGATTTTCAACCGATGTTTTAATTAGATTGGGTAGAATGGCCACAACATCACCAAAATTCTTAATCGGGTAGTGATGAATGCCGTGCTGCCGACAAAAATCAATCAACTTATCTTTGGCAAAGACCAGATCCACTTTGTCGGCTACACAAAAATCCGAAGTACCATCACCAACATAAAAAATCTTCTGAAAACCAGCCAACTGCCGGCGATGCTGACATTTACAATTGCCACTTGCTTTAAGACAATGTTGATTGGTATAAGGAAAATCTAATTTCCAGCCTTGTTGTTGATTATGCAATAATCTATTAGCATAAATAGGCAGCAAATCAAGATTATACCGTTTCAAAATTGACTGAATTGCATAATCCAACCCATCACTGACAATCTGCACATTCAAATGTGCTTCCCGCGCTATATCAATAAATTCGCTAAATGTAGGATCGATTTTGATTTGCGCCAGCACGCTGTCCAGTTCAATCTGACTGGCTTGCATATTAGCAATTTGCTGACGCATACATTCACGCGAACCAATAATGCCTTTGAGCCATTGCTGCTCTAATAAGGCACATTGATCATTACCGAAATGATCCAGTAAGGTATCCGTAACATCTTTTTCACTGATAGTACCGTCAAAATCACACAGTATAATATACTTCTCTAAACCATTAGCATAAAAGAATGGATTGTGACCAGTCTGATTTTCAACAAGAGGAGTGAAACAACTCATATTATTCCGAGTAAAAAATTACAAATGAAAATAGGCTGGCGTTGAAACAAAAGAAAAATATGGATTATTCAAAATGATTGAATGTATTTGTATGCAGTCAATATAACCAACATACCCAGTTTTGTGCCAATCACGATTTATTGCTCTATATTGCAAGCAATTGAAACCGTGATTTACCAGCCTGAGATTAAGGCATAATCGAAATATATCAACTGATTGGTATCCATTCATTTTAAATATGAATTTCAGTTCAATATTATTGATACAAACAAGAATACTCTCAGGAATGTGCAATGTGTCCGACTAGAATTCGAATTACTTGTTGGCCACTAGCCGCATCCCCCATGCTCAGCAGATACCCATTATTCAGATAGCTAAGATATCTGGAAAATTTAGTCAAATAAACTGCATATTCTAAAACATTTTAGTCAGAAATTAAACCTATGTGATTGACGAGTCTGTGAAATGATAAAAACAGACAGAGCGATAAAATAATGATGAGTGTTATTTTCACACGAGTATTGGACAAACGGGTGATTAATTTGGCTTAGTTTTACACTGCAATAAGACATATTCCCATTAAACTCATTTCATAAATAAACATTTGATCCGTAAATAATAATTACCCAACCCATCTAAATACGCTGTTTTACTACCTATCTTAAAATCATTGCCATTATTAAAACAGTCTGGCAGGCTAAAGTATGATTTGCTTTAACTATCGATAATTTGTCTTCCCATTTATTTCTACAGCAATTTATTCATATTGCTACCAATCACATAAAGAAAAAGTGTGGATAAATCCACACTTTTTTATTCAAAAAAATTCATCAACAATATAATTTAAACATGCTTATGAATTAGCAATGCCCATAATTTGCCTGTTGCCACAACTGTTAGCGCAAATTCTCTGATGAATTAGAAGTATGCCGTGGATGCTGGGTCACATCATCTAGATCGTGGCCAGGATTCATCACCATATCCCCTACTTTCACAGAACTAGACGTACTTATAATAAGAGCTGAAGATAGTTTGTCGCTAACACGATAAATCAGAGCCAAACCTACTTCCTCTGCGGGGATACTCAGGTATTTAACTACGCTGTGTGATGCTTCAGAATTAGTAGGTATACCAGTTTTAAGCTGGTGGCTCTTTTTGTACAGGCTCACTACTGTGCCTTTATCTACCCCATCATTGCTTCCCAAATTAAGGGTAATTGTATGATAAGTTCCCGCTTCATCGGTTCCGTCCATAACAGAAATGATTTTGCCTTTAACCTGAGTCTTGGGTGCATGAGGCATCATCTGGAACGAATCATGCTCATCGGTTATTTTTAACAGGTAATCACCTTTACTAATTTCTGATGCAGTATTAGTAACAACCAGTGGCTGGGCGGTTTGTGTAGGTAATTTAATCAGTGGATTCACACGTGTATAATATTCATCTTTGGGCAAGCTGGCAGCTTCACTTGGGCTGCGTTCAGCCAAAGCACTGTTTTGTCCTGCCAGAGTTGCCACTTCACCACTGAAGCGTACTAACTGCCCCAGATATTTATGTGTATCTGGGTCGGTAATATTTTTTTCGATCCGGTAAACCAAATAATTACCTGACTCTAATGGGCGATCAGCATATACACGATCACCTGTTGCAAACATAACGCGACTTTCAGGCCCTGCGATAAGACGTGGCGCCTTTCTGGTTTGTTGTTTGTCGATTACCTGCGGATGTTGCATAAATATGCGGTAAAAATCGACATCTACGGTATTGATACCATAACCAGACGACATATTACGCACCCGTGGCTGTAGTTTAATAGTTGGAATACCACTATTGTCGTCAAAACCAAGGCGGGGTTGACCATCAACATAGCGAAGGGTTAAAACCTGTCCTGGATAGATTTTTTGTGGATTTTGAATCTGGGCACGATTAGAACCCCACAGTTGAGGCCATTGCCACGGGCTGTAAAGGTACTTACCAGATATGCTCCACAGAGTATCGCCGTTTTTCACTACATATTGTGTTGGCGCATCCGGACGTAATTTCAGCTCAGCCATTGCAGGTGCAGATATCGCCATGCCCAACGTACACAGCAGGGTTATAATATGTTTATGCATGTAAAGTATCCTTAGGGAGATTACCGTTTTAAATGGTTGTTATATGTCATAGTATGGATATTAATACCAGTTTACCTGAATCCATATCAACAATCTTTAAAAAATCCATATTGCCATCATGTAATCTGGTCAGATTGAACAAGGAATTAAACACACAATGGCTCTACTAAACATTTTACAATATCCTGATGAGCGTTTACATACTGTTGCGCAATCTGTGACTCAATTTGATGACAGGATCCGCACTCTAGTACAAGATATGGCCGAAACCATGTACGAAGCACGCGGCATCGGGCTAGCCGCAACTCAGGTTAATGTTCATGAACGTGTAGTAGTGATGGATCTCTCCGAAGAACGTAACGAGCTGCGCGTATTCATTAATCCAGTTATTACGGCCAGAGAAGGTGATACGGAATATGAAGAGGGCTGCCTGTCTGTACCCGGTATTTATGAGGTAGTGCATCGTTCGGAGCGCATCACTGTAGAAGCATATGATGAACATGGTGAAAAATTCATACTTGAAGCGGATGGTCTACTGGCTATCTGCATTCAGCATGAACTGGACCATCTCGCTGGCAAGGTATTTGTTGAATATCTGTCACCATTAAAACAGAATCGCATCAAAACCAAAATGAAAAAACGCGCACGCGAAAAAATGTAAATAACTCAGTTGTCAGCCCTGATATTTGTACCACCATCTTCAAATGATAGAGATGGTGTCTTTTGTGGATTTGTTGCATGAAGCCTTCTGTTATTTTTGCGGGAACGCCTGATTTTGCGGCAACAGCTCTTAATGCTATTGTTGCTGCCGGTTTTGATGTCCCGCTGGTATTAACCCAGCCAGACCGCCCCAGTGGCCGCGGATTAAAGTTACAACCTAGCGCAGTCAAAAAGGCTGCACTGACACATGGACTCACTGTAATTCAGCCAACTACACTGAAAACGGCTGAAGCGCAGGCAATATTACAAGAGCAGAATGCCGACGTAATGGTTGTTGCTGCTTATGGGTTATTGTTACCTCAGGCTGTGCTGGATATTCCCAGATATGGCTGTCTGAATATTCATGCATCGCTGCTGCCGCGCTGGCGTGGTGCCGCGCCAATTCAGCGAGCTATTGAAGCAGGTGATCAGAAAACCGGTGTATGTATTATGCAAATGGATGCTGGTCTTGATACTGGTGCAGTAATTAGCCAGCACATCTATACCATCGGTACTGATGATACGGCGGCTGAAGTACACGATGCACTGATGCATCTGGGTGCAAATGCCATTGTTGCTGATTTACAACAGATCACGCGATTATGCCCCACTGCACAAAGCGAAACGGGTGTAACCTACGCTCACAAATTAAGCAAGGCTGAAGCACAAATTGACTGGACACGTCCTGCCACGGAAATTGTTCGTAAAATCCGTGCATTTAATCCGGTACCAGGTGCGTGGACTGTCTGGCAGGATAAACCACTTAAGATCTGGCGTGCACAAGTTATTTCGCATACTGGAGCACCGGGCACAGTATTACATAGTAACGAGCATGAACTGATTATTGCCTGCGGTCGTGACGCCATCAGTATCGAGGAAATACAGAAAGCTGGCAGCAGGGCCATGCCTATTGCAGCATTTCAGACTGGCAATACTTTACTGCCGGGCACAGTACTGACATCAGTGGAGAACAAGGCATGAGCATGGCGCATGTCCAGCAACTGGCAACCCACACCATAAGCGAAGTATTAAGCGGAAGTAATCTCAGCGAAATTCTGGTTCAGGTAATGCAACAAAATCCAGAACTTTCGGCTGCCGATAAAGGAGCTTTACAGGATCTCAGTCATGGTAGTCTGCGCCATTTAGGTCTGTTGCAACAACTTGTGCAGCAAATGACAAAGACTTTACCACCTGTAGAAATTAGATACCTTCTCGTCATTGCTTTATATCAACTGCATTTTACTCGCAATGCAACTCATGCTGTAGTTAATGAAGCCGTTAATCATGCTCGCCAATTGCATGGCGGTCGTTACCAGAAGCTAGTTAATGCTTTGCTCCGACGTTTTTTACGTGAACGCGAAACCTTATTAACCAATGCACTCAAGCAAAATGAAGCGCGTTACAATCTGCCTGCATGGTGGTTAAATTATCTGAAAAAGCATTATCCTCAGCACTGGCACAATATGGTCACAGCTATGGCGAAACATCCGCCTATGACATTGCGGGTCAACCGCCGTTATACAGATGCTGAACAATATCTGGTAAAATTGACGGCTGCGGGTATTCCGGCCAGAATTCTGGATACCCATAGTATCATGCTGCAACAGGCAATAGCTGTACAGAAGCTGCCAGATTTTACAGCCGGTCACGTGTCTGTCCAAGATTTTGGAGCCCAGCAGGCTATCCCGATGCTTAATCCACAGTCTGGTGAACGTATACTGGACGCCTGTGCTGCTCCGGGTGGCAAAACCGGACACATACTCGAATGGGCAAACTGTGATGTCACCGCGCTGGATATTGATCCCATGCGCCTGCAACGTGTACAGGACAATCTGCAACGCTTGCAGCTACAAGCACACTTACATTGTGCTGACGCAAAAGAGCTGCACTCATGGTATGATAACAACACTTTTGATGCCATTCTGGCTGATGTACCATGTACAGCTTCAGGTGTAGTAAAACGCCATCCAGACATCAAATGGCTACGCCAGCCACAGGACAGCCGGAAAACTGCGTTACAGCAGGAAGCCTTACTAGACAGTCTGTGGCTAACACTAAAATCGGGTGGTCGCTTGCTTTTAGCTACCTGTTCGATTTTTATGGAAGAAAATCAGCAACAGTTAACCCGTTTTTTAACCCGACATGCGGATGCCCGCCAGCGTCAATCACGTGTATTGTTACCGGACAGCAGACAAGATGGCTTTTTTTACGCGCTTATCGATAAAATCTAGTCTATTTTTTGCCTGTCTTCTCTGCCTGAATATTACCATAGTAAAGGCAGAGGGCATTAGCTCTACGCGTGCTCAAGCTTACATTACCAGTAATGGTCAGCTTTCCATCAATACACGTTTCAATACTCAACTACCTGATCAGTTAAAACAGGCGTTAACTCAAGGTGTACCATTAAATTTTGACTTAAATTATCAGCTTACCTCACCTACACTCGCTTCCTACCGCAACAGGATTAACAACCTGATCACTGGCGATAATCTTATTCAATACAAACTGGCCTATCACCCACTTACCAGTCGCTATCGTGTCAGCATGGGATCAACTTTCTCTACTGAGTACAACACTCTTGATACCGCACTTAGAGCCATTGGTTCAGCAGCTAACTGGCGTGTACTCAGCAGCGGTACACTCAGTGGTGTATCAGCAGGAGAAGTTCGTGCCGACGTACGCCTGAGTCTAAGCATCAGCCAGCTGCCAAAGCCATTTCAAATCAATGCACTGACTTCTCATAGCTGGCAACTGGATTCTGGCTGGCATCGTCTTATTATCAACGCGGATTAATCAAAATGAGACGGCTAATTCTAGTTATGGCGGTGCTCTGTGTAGTGACCCTATATATTCTGGCCGTCGCCACTGGCAATACTGGTGTTCTATCACAATACTTCTGGTTTGCGTTCGGCTTTGCCTCACTGTTAGTGCTTACACTGGCACTGATGGCCGGTTCCTACTGGTGGAAACTATTACAAAGCCGGCACCGGCATGAATTCGGTTCCAAAATTGCCATGCGTCTGGCCTCAATGTTTACACTAGTGGCCGTATTACCCGGTTTGTTCCTATTCGGCGTATCCGCACAGTTTATTTCACACAGTATTCATTCATGGTTTGGTAACGATACTGAAGAAGCACTCAACCGTAGTATTAGTCTGAGTAAATCCGCTCTGGATTACGAAGTGGATAACAGTGTCCGCCGAGCAGCCAATATCCAGGTTGCCTTGATTGCCGCCAACGGCCTAGAAGAACCGCTTTTACCGATTCTTGAAAGTAATGGCAAAAGCAAACAGTTCAGCCAGCTAAATATCCGTAATCTCGACAATAGCCAGCTTATTGCTGAATATAATCCACTGCATCTTTCCACACCTGAACTTAACGAGAATCTGATACACCAGCTGCATACCACAGGTTCAGTACGTGAAATTGAAAGTATCAATAACATTCTTTATGCTCAGGGCTGGCTAATTTTACCGAGTCACAATAACAACAATGTGTTGTTTTTCCGTCAACCCATCCCTGCTAAAGTTGCACAGGATGCTACTCTGATTGAGGCAGCTCGTGCCAAATATGGTGAACTGAGTTTTACCAAAAAAAGCCTGCAAACCTTTTTTCTAGCTACCCTATTGATGGCCACTTTGCTGGCAATTGTTTTAGCCTTACTGTTAGCCCTATATTTTGCCCGCCAGTTTGTTGCACCGATACTGTCACTGGCAGACGGAGCCCGAGCGGTAGCCAAAGGTGATCTGGATGTACAACAAACCATCTATCGCAACGACGAACTGGGCAAACTAACCAGCCTGTTTAATCATATGACAGTTCAACTACGCCACTCACGAGAACAGCAGGAAGCCGCAAGGCATTATCTGGAATATATCCTTAACAGCCTGACTACCGGCGTAGTTACCCTTAATTCAGAAAACTGCCTGATTACTTTTAACCAGATGGCAGAAAACATACTTGGACAAAATCTGAACCCAATTTCTGGACAGAACATCAACCTACTGGCCGAACAAGGACCGCAGGCAGCAATGCTCGCGGATGTATTCCAGCAAATTCTGGCAACACAATACCAGAACAAACCGGTACAAATCACCTATAATCACAAAGACGAAACTCTGATCTTGCTTGGCAAAGCCACACCACTACCCAAAGATAGTGGCGGCGGTACTGTACTGGTATTTGATGACGTCACCACTCTGGTGCGCGCGCAAAAAGAAGCTGCTTGGGGTGAGGTTGCGCAACGGCTGGCGCATGAAATCCGCAATCCACTAACACCCATCCAATTATCTGCCGAACGGCTGGCATGGAAACTCCATGACAAACTCAGCGAAGCAGATGTCCAGATTCTCAACCGTGCCACTAATACCATTATTCGACAGGTGGCAGCAATGAAAGATATGGTTGAAGCATTCCGTAATTATTCCCGCACACCAGCCTTAAAATTTACAAATCTAGATTTAAATGAATTAATACGCGAAGTTTTGGTACTTTACGAAGGTAGTAGTTGTACATTTACGGTTAATTTGAGTAAGATAGCAATAAATGTTAACGCTGACAGCGGAGCATTACGTCAGGTTATTCATAACCTGCTAAAAAACGCAGTTGAGGCAGCCGCAGCTGATACTTCACCCGAAGTCAGCGTACTGACCGAACTAAATAACGAAGGTACTTTTTTCTATGTACGCAACAATGGTAAAACATTTAGTCAGGAGATGTTATTACATGCATTTGACCCTTATGTAACAGACAAACCTGGTGGTACCGGACTGGGATTGCCAGTAGTAAAAAAAATCATTGAAGAACACGGCGGACGGATCCAAATCAGTAATCAGAAAAATGGACTGGCTTGTGTCAAAATAACCTTACCCTTACAGGTGAATAGAAATGCGAAGCAGTGATATTTTAATTGTTGACGATGAAGTAGGTATCCGCGACTTATTATCGGAAATCCTGCAAGATGAAGGTTATACCGTTACCACGGCCGAAAATGCTGATACCGCCCGCCAACTGCGTCAGCAAACCCGTCCTGCAATGGTATTGCTGGATATCTGGATGCCCGACTGTGATGGCATTACCTTACTGAAAGAATGGGCAAAATCTGGTCAGCTAACCATGCCGGTAGTGATGATGAGTGGTCACGCCAGCATTGATACGGCGATAGAAGCAACCAAAATTGGAGCGCTGGATTTTCTAGAAAAACCCATTTCCCTGCAAAAACTGCTCAGCACAGTGGACCGTGCCCTGAAATATGGACAGATGCAGGCTGCTTCGAACCTGTCACTGGACAAACTCGGCCATAGTCCTGCTATCAAAGAACTAAATCAGCACTTAGAACGGATAGCTAAATTCAGTACCCCAGTACTGCTGACTGGAGAACTGGGTTCACCTTTTGAACTGGTTGCACGTTCATTCCATAAAAGTGCAACTCCTTGGGTAGAACCATCAAAAGTAGAACAAATTGTTGATGCACCCATTGAATTGTTGCAAAAAGCCACCGGAGGCATACTGTATCTAGGTGATATTGCCCAATATGGCAAAAGCACACAGCAAAGCATCGGCTTTATCCTGACCAAAGCAGATCGCTATAATGTACGTATCATCTGCGTTTGTAGTCGGCCAATCAAGGAAATGATTACCGATCCATTACAAGATAACAAACTGCTTAACACACTCTCATCACTAATCGTTGCCATTCCCCCGTTGCGTTCACAACTGGATGACATGGTATTTCTGGTAGAACAAATTACTACAGAGCTGGCAGAAAGCCAGAAAATTCCGCCAGTAAAATTCACTACAGCCGCCCTGAATGAACTACGTCAGTATGACTGGCCGGGTAATCTGGAACAGCTGCGCAGTGTTGTTAAAAGCCTGATGCTAACAACAGAAAATAGCGAAATCGATGTTAATGCCATCAGTACTATCCTGAATCAGTTTAAATATAATCATCCGCATGAAAGCATGACTGGCTTTAATTTCGACTTACCTCTGCGTGAATTGCGTGAAGATCTGGAAAGGCGCTATTTCGAATACCACATTGCTCAGGAAGGACATAACATGAGCAAAGTAGCCCAGAAAGTAGGTTTGGAGCGTACCCATCTTTATCGCAAACTAAAACAGCTTGGTATTCAATTTTCACGACGCCAGACTGAAAACAAATCCTGTTGATTGGCACAGATAAAATCTGCCATAAACCTGAGGATTAATTTTATTCATAATAACTGACGGATTTTTCAAAGAAAATATGCAATAAAGCATTGATTGAGCATGCCTGAAACGTTATGGTTAGATATCTACCAATAACTACTGGAGAGGCTGTTTAATCATGAGTTTCACCCCACTGAGCTTTGAATTTTTCCCGCCACGTACAGAAGAAGGCCGGCGTAAACTTGCCATTACCCGCAAGCAGCTAAGTCAATATCAACCTGAATATTTTTCATGTACCTACGGCGCAGGTGGAGCTACCCGCGCCGGTACGCTGCAAACCATTACTGATATCATGAATGAAGGCGTAGCTGCCGCACCTCATCTAGCCTGTATTGGTGCCAGCCGTGAAGAAATGACCAGCCTGCTTCAAACCTACAAAAACATGGGTATCCGCCATATCGTAGCATTACGCGGCGACGTTCCCTCCGGCGTAGGCTTCGGACATCAAGGCTTACGCTATGCCAATGAATTGGTTGGACTCATCCGTCAGGAATTTGGTGACTGGTTTCATATAGAAATCGCTGCGTACCCCGAATTTCACCCGCAATCCCGCAGTGCCGAAGACGATATCAACCACTTTGTGCGCAAATGCCAGGCTGGTGCTGATTCAGCTATTACCCAATACTTTTTCAATACAGATAGCTATTTCTGGTTTGTAGATGAAGTACAGAGTCGTGGAGTGAATATTCCCATTATCCCAGGCATAATGCCCATTGCCAGCTTCTCCAAATTGGCTCGTTTTTCTGAAACATGTGGTGCAGAAATTCCACGCTGGTTACGTCTAAAACTTCAGTCCTACGCTGACGATACTGCATCAATTAAAGCACTGGGGCTAGATGTAGTAACCGAGATGTGCGACCATTTACTACAACAGGGTGCACCCAGTTTACATTTTTATACCCTTAATCAGGCGGGGCTTGTTTCTACCATATGCCAACGCTTGGGTTACTGACTCAAATAAATGTTAAAAATACCGCACATAAAACTGTTCAGTTTAATAATTACCTATGTAAATTTACTCCTTATATAAAATTCCATACAAATAAAAAGCCCCTATCACATCAATGAAAAGGGGCTATATGGATAATCTATTACAGACTGTCTATCAATCAACCTATCTCTATCCAGTCACAACACAATACTAATGCGTTAACAACTGATTCAAAAACTGTCGAGCACGTTCATGCTGTGGCCGCTGGAAAAACTCTTCTGGAGCAGCCTCTTCAACAATTTCACCATGATCAATAAATACTATCCTATCTGCAACTTCACGAGCAAAACCCATCTCATGAGTTACCACCATCATTGTCATGCCACTGAGTGCCAAGTCCTTCATTACCTTTAGCACTTCACCAATCATTTCGGGGTCTAAGGCTGAAGTAGGTTCATCAAACAGCATTACCCGTGGTTCCATGGCCAAACCACGTGCAATTGCTACCCGTTGCTGCTGCCCGCCGGATAACTGCTGCGGGAAAGCATCACATTTATGTGCAAGCCCCACCTTAGCCAAAAGTTCCTGTGCCTTAGCTTCAGCCTCTGTACGGCTTTGTTTTTTCACCTTCATCGGTGACAAAATAATATTTTCCAGAACTGTCAGATGTGGGTACAGATTAAAATGCTGAAATACAAATCCAACCTCAGTACGCACCCAATTTAAATCGGCTTTCGGATCAGCAACATTAATCCCGTCCACCCAGATTTCACCCTGCTGAATTTTTTCCAGCTGATTTACAGTACGAATCAACGTAGATTTGCCACTACCGGATGGGCCACACACAACCACCACTTCCCCTTGAGCAACACTCAGATTTACCCCATTAATAACATGCAAATCCTTAAACCATTTATGGACATTTTTAAATTCAATCATGTATTCCCCCACATCCTGGAACTGTCTGCATCAACCATTCCGATAGATACACCGTTTTGCAACAAATAATTACTTAATGCCACATAAAGCTCTGGCGTAATTCGCTCAGGCCGACAGCTAGGATCAATTCCTACTGCCATTAATGTTGCATCCTCCACCCATCCCTTCAAATTATTATGAATGGTTTTACGTCGCTGTTGAAAAGCCTGTTTGACCAGAGCAGAAAAATGATTAAAATCCTGCGCAATTCCAATACGACCGCACTGTGGAATCATCCTTACCACCGCAGAATCTACCTTCGGCGCAGGAGTAAATGCCTGTGGTGGCACATCAAGCAAACTTTCCATCTCAAAAAAGTACTGCAACATCACACTCAAACGACCGTAGTCATTACTACCCGCACCTGCCACCATTCTCTCAACCACTTCTTTTTGCAGCATAAAGTGCATATCAACAATGTCATCAGCATATTGACCAAAGCGAAATAACAATGGCGTAGAAATATTATAAGGTAAATTACCCACAATTTTTTTTCTGCCAGGTACACTAGCAAAATCAAACTGCAATACATCACCTTCATGAATAACCAGTTTGGATGCAAATGGCAAAGTACGTAAATGCGCCACAATATCACGGTCAATCTCAATTACATGCAGCTTCTTAACAGCTGCGGCCAGAGGTGCCGTAATTGCAGCCAGTCCCGGACCAATTTCAAGCACAGTATCTTCCGGCTGTGGGCGCACCGCACGCACAATATCCTGAATAATACTTTTATCCTGCAAGAAATTCTGGCCAAAGCGTTTACGGGCACGATGTTCTTTCATATCACTTCCTTCAAATTTGCCCTATTATAAAATAAAACCATTGCCATCAACCTACCGGCTAAACAGTACCTGCCCATTAATAAAAACCACCAACACCAGCTAGCATTTCTAATCAGACAAGTACCGCAACGGATTAACTGCCTGACTATTCACCCTTACCTCAAAATGCAGTTTTACCCCAGTCGTACCACTGTCACCCATCGTTGCAATCGTCTGCCCGGCCTGCACACTCTGCCCATTACGCACTTTCAACGAATCATTGTATGCATAAGCAGTCATCGTACTATTAGTATGTTTAATCAGCACCAGTCTGCCATATCCACGTAACTCATCACCAGCATACTGCACCGTACCCGCAGCCGCAGCCTTAACTGGTGTACCACGGCTACCAGCAATATCAATACCTTTTTGCGTCTGGCCATTAAACATACTGATTACCTTTCCGCGTACCGGCCATTGCAAACGAATATCAGGAGTTGCCGTACTGGTAGCCACTGCTTCAGACTGACCTGCAACACGGCCAGACGGCGGTTTTACTCCAGCCGGACGGCCTGACACCGCTGCCGGCTTGCGCACACGAATCAGTTGCCCCACCTCAATTGCATTAGCATTAGCCAGATTATTCCAGCGTACCAGCGTATTCACATTCTGATTAAAGCGTAAACCAATCCGGTATAAAGTATCTCCACGCTGCACACGGTAAAAACCATTTTGTGCACTACCATTCATTACCGGTGCCCTGCTTGATACACTGTTACTCTTACATCCACCCAATAACAATCCCATACATGGGATTAAACATAAACCAAACCGCCACAATATCCCGTACAACTTCCATATCTGTATCATTAATCTATCACAATCCTAATAATAATCCGTATAGCATAACGGGCTTAGTTACCCTGCATTTGATATTAACACAGCTTTCCCTTATACCTGCCAGCCACCAGAGCGCCCTGCCAACAGGTACAGATGTCCATTTTATAATCTGACATATTGAATTACCCAATCCTGCAACCATCTATAAAAGTTGTTATAGCTAAAAAGGGAAACTTAGATGCGATATATAGGTTGGGCATTACTGATACTGGCAGCAATGGAAGTTATTTCCATTATTCTGGTTAGTAATCTGATTGGCGGTGGCTGGACATTACTTCTCATCATACTATCCAGTGCATGCGGTGTATTTATGTTGCGTAATATCGGCCTGTCTGGCTTATTTCTTGCCGTAGCTACCATCCGCACCGGCAGCAATGTATCCATCTACCAGTTATTATGGCCACTGCGTTACGTACTGGCAGCCATCATGCTTATCAGCCCCGGATTTGTATCTGATATATTCGCCGCCCTGCTACTGCTGCCCATCAAAGGTAAACCCTTAACCAGCGCCAGCAGCCATCCTTTTTCCCGCGCACCACAATCAGATCAAAACGATATTATCGAAGGTGAATTCACCGTAGAAAACGACAACAGACAGAAACATCATTCCGAAGGGCAGCAACATCTGCCACCCAGATAATCTGATTACTAAAAACCAAAAGCCACACGGAGCATGTCCGGCGGCTTTACTTCGTTATACTTCTTTACTCTAAACGCATTTGTGGGAATAGAATCACATCGCGTATTGTCTGCGCGTCCGTCAGCAACATTATCAAACGATCCATTCCAATGCCACAACCACCGGTTGGCGGCAAACCATACTCCATGGCACGAATGTAATCCGCATCATAGTGCATAGCCTCATCATCCCCCGCATCCAACTGTGCCACCTGAGCTCTAAAACGTGCAGCCTGATCCTCTGAGTCATTCAATTCCGAATAGCCATTAGCCAGTTCACGCCCAACCACAAACAACTCAAAACGTTCAGTTAAACCAGGTTTAGTATCAGAAGCCCGTGCCAGTGGTGATACCTCTACCGGATAGTCAACAATAAATGTCGGTTGCCATAATTGGGCTTCAGCACATTCCTCAAACAGTGCCAGCTGTAAGCTGCCCAGCCCCTGCGCTACAGGTAAAGACCCGCCCAGCTTTTTAATTTCAGATTTCAGCCATACCTCATCTGCCAACTGCTCATCAGCATATTGCGGATTAAAATGTTTGATTGCCTCCACAATAGTCATCCGCGCAAACGGCTGGCTTAAATCCACCTCCTTACCGTTATAACTCACTACCGCACTACCAGTAGCCTCAATAGCAGCCGTACGAATCACCTTTTCCGTCATATCCATCATACGCCGGTAATCGCCATAAGCTTCATAGAATTCCATCATAGTAAATTCTGGATTATGACGCGTACTCATACCTTCATTGCGGAAATTGCGGTTAATTTCAAATACACGCTCCAGCCCTCCCACAACCAGCCGTTTCAAATAAAGCTCAGGTGCTACCCGTAGAAATAAATCCATATCCAGAGCATTATGATGTGTTACAAACGGTTTTGCCGTTGCACCACCCGGAATAGGGTGCATCATAGGCGTCTCCACTTCCAGATAACGCTCACCAACCATCACATTACGAACCGCCTGAATGATCCGGCTGCGCTTCACAAAAGTATCCCGCGTCTGCTCATTAGTAATCAAATCCACATAACGCTGCCGATATTTCTGCTCCTGATCAGCCAACCCATGGAACTTATCTGGTAATGGACGTAACGATTTAGTAAGCAGGCGCAGAGATGATACCCGTACAGTCAGCTCACCATGATTAGTTTTCATCAGCTCACCTTCTGCGCCAACAATATCTCCTAGATCCCAGTGTTTAAACGCATCATGTACCTGCTCACCCACACCCTGATTATTAACATATAGCTGAATACGTCCGGTCATATCCTGAATCGTGGCAAAACTGGCTTTACCCATATGACGCTTCAACATAATACGACCCGCAACCTTAACTGGAATAGCCCTTTCAGCCAGAACATCTTTATCAAACTGCTCATACTGCTCATGCAGATCACCAGCAAAAGCATCACGCTTAAAGTCATTTGGAAACGCAATACCCTGTGTACGAATTGCCGTCAACTTATCGCGACGGTTTGCCATAATCTGATTTTCATCCAGTTGCTCTTCGCGTGCGCCACCAACCGACGCATTATGTTGTTCACTCATATGCATTCCTATACCATAATAATTAGTTTTTTCCTGTAGCCACCAAACAAAAACATTAGCCTAGCTGTGACATTAATCAACCAGAAAATAACTACTTATTCTAATCCAAAATATCCATTTTAACACGCAAACCACCTGCGCCCGATACCATAACCAACCAACATATCCTTAAAAACAGCATCACCAACATACACTCACAAAAATTGCACAATAAACAACTAACTGATAAACACCATATATCCTTAACCATTAAATCTCACACAAATATCCCCCAAAATCCGGTTATATATTCTTATCCAAACTAACTAATACATAAACCATCTACAGTAACCAACATACCAAAAAGCAGCCCGCACCCCTTCATATATATAAACACGCACAACCAATAAATACAGCCCTAATACAGCAAAAATAAACAGCCTTACAAACAACTCACATCAGCAATCCTATCTAAAATCGGCAACTTCACCATATTCTGCCGATCTATCACATAAACTTCCGAAAATCATTTCCAGCCTCATTACCAACTCAAATACATAAACTATTTAGAAAAATAATTCTGGCAATACCCCACCACAAATATATTTACATCTAGATAACACAATAGCATCAACCATCAATTTCTAAATCTGAAGAAAAACAAAGCAGATATCAGCATTAATCACACTACAAATTAAGTAAAAAAATACTAAAAAATTAAACCAAAATTAAACAACATGATATCCACCAAATTAACTCAACCTCTATACAGTAATAATTAAGATAACCACATTCAGCAATCAGCCAATAAAAACATACAAATAAAACCTACTAAAAATAACATCTAAAAACTTAAATTAATAAAAATAATATTTTCTTAAATTAATTCAATAATTTACATTTTGACTAATAACCAGCTTTGTAGTCGAATACAACAAGCAGATTTAATTTATAAAGCTTTACATTGGCTTATCTCAGACTAGATATTTCCCTGGCAGCACAACTTCAGCATACGGAATCAGGAAACTCAAATGGATAAAACTTACCACCCCAAATGGCAAATCAGAACAAAAACATATATTACAGCATCCATGCCAAAGCCAGATTTCAGAAAAACAACATTGGCTCAATTAATGGCAATTATCGGCATAATCTCTTTCTCAACAAGCGAAGTATATGCCAACTGCTCTACCTCATCTTCTAATAAAATTTGCATTACCAAAGAAACAGACTCGTCTCCATCAACATATAGCGGGTACACCGTCAATCAGGATGGCTATATCGCAAATGACAACACAGATCCAGTCAATATTTCAACTAGCGACAACCCATTAAATAACACATTAACCATCATGAACAATTCTGGAGCTGGCGATCTGGCAGTTACAGTAAAAAATACAAATATAAAAAATATATACTCCCTTAATAACTCAGAAAACGCAGCAATATCCATAACCACAACCACAGATATGACAACACCCAATGGTTTTGGCATCTCAGTGAGCAACGCCGGCACAAATCTCACCCTCAACACCAAAAACATTAACAGCCAGACAAACGCAATCTACGCAGTAAACTATGGTACAGGTGCCACATCTATCACCACAGCAGACATCACCTCCAGCGGTAGCAATGGTATCTATGCACAAAATAACAATAACACCACAGACCTGACAGTCACAACCGAAACAATCAATGCCAGTCAAAATGGGCTTTACCTCAAAAATAGTGGTACCGGTGCCACCTCTATCACCATCAATGGTGATGTCACCTCCGCCAATAGTGACGCCATCTATGCAGAAAACGACCCCACCGCAACAGATCTAACCATCAATACCAAAACCATTAACGGCAAAAATAATGGTATCTACGCCGCAAACTTCGGCACAGGTTCAACAACAGTGACAGCAGAAGGCAACATAACCGCAACCAATCAAAACGGCATATACGCATTCAATCATGGTAAGGATCTAACCATCAACACACATAATGTACAGGGTTCCCAAAGCGGAATTTATGCAACTAATGAAGGTACCGGTTCCACCTTAATAACAGCCAAAGGCAACATAACTGCAACCAACAGCGATGCCATTCATATTGAGAATAAAAGCAATACCAAAGACCTAATTATCAAAACAGATAACGTAAATGCCAAAATGAACGGCATATATACCACCAACAACGGTACAGGCATTACCTCCATAACTGTCAGTAATGATATTATCGCCGCCAATAGCACCGGTATATTTGCACAAAACTTAAATACAGCAGGCAACCTAAACATCGACGCAAAGAATATCAACGCCAACCTAAACGGTATATACGTCATCAATAACGGAACCGGCTCCACCTCAATCACCACCTCCGGCACCATACAAGGCCTACACCAATATGGCATCCACACAGAAAACAACCAAACAGCTACAGATATCAGCGTCAATCAGACAAATGGTTCCATTTCTGGAGCGCTAGACGGCATTGATGTTCTCAACCGAACCGCACATGGAAATAACACCCTTACCATAGCAGGAAGCGTAAAGGGTGGTACAGGCGCAGGTATTTATACTAGTGGTAACGCCGGAACCACCACATCAATCACACTTAATAGTGGGGCCAATATTGAAGCCACCTCAGGCATAGCCATCCGCGATGCTGATGACAACGCTATCGTTACCCTAAATAATGGATCCAAAGTAACAGGAGAAATCACATTGGGTAATGGCAGTGATACTTTAACTATTAACAGCGGAGCAGATACATCAGCAATTACCGTACTTGACGGAGGTGATGATACCGAAAATACAGATGGCATGATTGATACACTCAATATCGGCCAGCCATTGACTGGATCATCGACCAGCAACGGAACGGCCGGAAATATCGCTATCCGCAACTGGGAAAATATTAATCTCCAACAACAAAGCACACTCACCCTAACCGGCAACTTAAATACCAGCAGCCTTAATATCAATCCTACTGCAACCCTAGCCCTCACACCCTCCCTACATCAAACAACTATTAACGGCAACATTACAAATTCCGGTAATATCAGCCTAAACAATAATCAAGCAGGTGACCATTTAACCATCAATGGCAACTATATCGGTAACAATGGCACAATTTCCCTTGATACCATATCTCAAGATAATAACAGCGCAACCGATAAATTGTTTATCAATGGCAATGCCTCCGGTCAAACCACAGTTCGAATGAATAATATAGGCGGACTTGGTGCAGATACCGGCACCACCGATGGAATAGAAATTATCAACATTACAGGTAACAGTACCAACAATGCCTTTAATCTGCAAAACGACCATATTGATGCTGGTGCTTACGAATATCATTTGTACAAAGGCAATATTAATGGCCAGAACAGCAACTGGTATTTACGCTCTCAACTAGCAGAACCTGACGATCCAAACAACCCGAACAACCCGAACAACCCGAACAACCCGAACAACCCGAACAACCCGAACAACCCGAACAACCCGAACAACCCGAACAACCCGAACAACCCGAACA
>NZ_MEIO01000032.1 GCF_002777745.1 Snodgrassella alvi | reverse complement strand
TATCACATTGAAGGTTCTAAAACGCTGTTGATTGCGACTGCTGTCACTCATAAAATCCATTGACCAGCATTCACCTTGTTTATTGGGTGCTGATAGCCTTTCTGGGCTTCGTGGAGGAATGCGTTGTTTACGCTTTACCCTGAGATTAAGCTTTAATTCACAATACACCCGATACACACGTTTATGATTCCATTTATAGCCGAGCTTTCTGATGCGATTAAAACATTTAGGAAAGCCCCAGCGTAAATGCTTATCGGTAATAGCACTTAGTACCGACATAATCACTGAATCATCCGGTAATTTAGGTTGATAATAGTAAGCGCAGCGACTTAAGCTAACAATAGCGCAGCTCATGGCAATAGTAACAGAATGACTTTCTTGCAGTTGTACAGCCCAAGCTTTACGTGTTTGAGTAGGCACTATAGCTTTTTTATGATTTCCTCCTGAAGCTGAGATTTTAAACTCAGCTCAGCAAACATCTGCTTAAGCTTACGGTTTTCAGCCTCTAGCTCCTTTAAACGTTTGATATCGGACGTTTCCATACCACCGTATTTATCACGCCATTTATAAAAAGTTGAATTGCCGATGCCATATTTACGGCAGAGTTCTTTGACGGGGATACCGGCTTCGGCTTCTTTTAAAATAGATACGATTTGATGTTCAGTCATTTTTTTCATGCTTAAATCCTCAATGGATTAATAAAGAGAATTTTCTACTTTTATGCTGTACTATTCTAGGGGATAGTTACATTAGATATTTCCAGATTAGCACGAAGCGCCATTGCACAGACTTTTAATCATTCGCTTTAAACCTGAATTTTAAATCCGTATTGCGATTTAAACGTTTTCAGGCAAGGTAATCGATACTTGTACCTGCTACTATTTGTCTGTTTCAATAGTTTAATAATGTGGCGGAATTTCACTTGCCGGATTAAATGGTTCGCTACCGCTATCTGCTCTGTCCGGCAGGCGCTGGTAAAGCAGGCGCAGTTGTGCCTGTTGTAAATCTAAGGTTTGTTGCAGTCTGGCTATGGTATCGCTCAGGCTCTGAATGGTTTCTTCCTGTAACGCACTTTGTATTTCCAGCTCTTCAATACGGTGCTGTAAGGCGATATGTGCTTCATGCATGTTATTTTCCATAGTGCGGCTATTTAGTTGGTGAATCTGATTTGCGTTTTATTATCCATAATGAAAAAAACCTGAGCAATTAGCTGCTCAGGTTTTTCAAACCATTATGAAACAATTATTTCAGTTTGGTTTCTTTGTACAATACATGCTTACGCACTACTGGATCGAATTTTTTGATTTCGAATTTGCCAGACATGGTGCGTTTGTTTTTGGTAGTGGTGTAGAAATGACCAGTACCAGCAGATGATTCCAGTTTGATTTTGTCGCGCATTGCTCTATCCTTAAATCACTATATGATTAAGCTTCACCGCGAGCGCGCAGGTCGGCCAATACTACTTCAATACCTAATTTGTCGATGGTGCGCAGAGCGGCGTTAGAAACGCGCAGACGAACCCAACGGTTTTCACTTTCAACCCAGAAACGACGTGATTGCAGGTTAGGCAAGAAACGGCGTTTGGTTTTGTTATTGGCGTGTGACACGTTGTTGCCACTCATCGGGCGCTTACCGGTCACTTTACATACACGTGCCATGGTTAACTCCAAACTTCTAATTAATTTTGTAAAACGCGATTTATACCATGAAAAGCGGAATCTATTCAAGGGTTAAATCATTTTGTATAGCACGAGCAGGTAAAAATGTTGCTGTTAAATCAGGCATTGGCTGCAATAATCTTCTCCGTATACAGGCTGGCTAACATGTTCAGATGCTAACCAGCGCTATATTTTCAGCATACTGCCCGCGCTGCTAAAAGGATGGCAAGTAATACTGCCATCCTGATTAAGACAATTACTGCACCGTTGTCGTTGTGGTGGTAGTTGTCGTGGTTACGGTAGTATTTGCAGCTGGTGCTACTGTTTGCTGATTCAGACCACCGCCCAATGCTTTATAAATATCAGCACGGTTTTCCAGCAGGGTTTGCTGGGTTCTGAGCAATGCCTGCTGGGCAGCATAACTATCACGCTCGGCATCTAGCTGTTCCAGAGAGCTGGCGATACCATGTTTATAACGCAGCTGGGTGAGTTTGTAACGGTTGGTTTGCGCCTGCTCGCCACGCAGTTTCGCCTCATACTGCTTTTTAAGTGAATCGCGTGCCACCAGTGCATCAGCCACATCACGGAAAGCAGCCTGTACAGTTTGCTCATATTGTGCCACAGCGATGTTTTTACGCGCAGTAGCCAAATCCAGATTACCCTTATTTTGCCCCCAAGTGAAAATCGGCAGGGTAATCTGTGGTGTAAAGCTCCATGTACGGTTTGGACCATTGAATAGATGGCCAATATCGTTGCTGCCAGAACCAATACCACCAATCAAACTAATACGTGGAAAAAATGCTGCTCTTGCGGCACCAATACTGGCATTGGCAGATTTAAGGGCAAATTCGGCTGCACGTACATCCGGCCGCTGATACAGAATGGTAGATGGTAAGCCGACTGGCAGTTCTGCATTTACAAACTGTTGGCTTAATGGTGCTGCTGCGGGCAGATCATCCGGCAGTGGTTTACCTACCAACAGGGTTAAGGCATTATGCGCCTGATCACGCGCCTGTTTGGCTGCTGCATAATCTGCACGGGCAGTTTCGATTTGCGCTTCGGCTACGTCTACTTCTACCTGTGAAATTACGCCCGATTTGAATTGCAGGTCGATCAGGCGTTTGCTTTCTTCACGCGACATTAATACGCGGCTGGATAAATCCATTTGTGCCTGAGCAATACATTCATCAAAGTAGGCTTTGGCCACACTGGCTATCAGGCTAATCTGGGTAGAATCGCGTACCTGTTTCTGCTGAAAATACTGATTCAAAGCTGCATCAGACAGGCTTTTTACCCGTCCGAACAAATCCAGCTCGAATGAGGTAACGCCCAGACCAACGTTATATGATTCAGCAATATAGCTGGTTTGCTGGCCAGTAGCATCACGCATGGCGCTTAAATCCTGTGCGACACGGGAGCGGCCACCATTACCGGTAGCGGCCAGCGCTGGCAGGCGGTCGGCACGCTGGATAACATATTGTGCACGTACGGCTTCTACGTTTAAAGCGGCCACACGTAAATCACGGTTATTGGTCAAAGCCAGACTGATAATCTGTTTCAAACGTTCATCAGCAAAGTAATCCTGCCAGCCCAGATTGGCCGCTGCCACGGAACCAGTCTGCTGGTCGCTGGCGGCTGCACGGGGAAAGGTTTCTGCCATTTCGACTTGCGGCTGGTGGTAGCGCGGTGCCATTGAGCAGGCAGACAATACCCCGGCAATTAATGCAGCCAGCAGGGTGGGTTTTACTATGTGTTTCATGCTTTATCCTCTTTGTCTGTCTGGTCGGCTGGCTGTACGGTGGCACTGCCATCACTGTTTACAGTAATCGGCAGGTTTTTGCCATTGTCAGGCGTATTACCATCTTTGTCGTTCTTTTTTCTGCTGAACAGACTACGTACAGTTGAATAGAATACGGGCACAAAGAATAAGGCCAGACAGGTGCCTACTAACATCCCCCACAATACACTGGTACCAATTGCACGCTGACTGGCCGAAGAGGCGCCACTGGCAAAATACAAAGGTACTACGCCCATAATAAAGGCAATAGAGGTCATCAGAATCGGGCGGAAACGCAGATGAGCAGCAGCCAGTGCCGCTTCCAACGGAGATTTGCCTTGCTCTTGCAGCTCCTTGGCAAATTCCACAATCAGAATAGCGTTTTTGGCACTCAAACCAATCACAGTAATCAGCCCCACCTGAAAATAAACGTCGTTCTCCATGCCTCGCAGCCATGTACCCAATACCACGCCAAGCAGACCCAGTGGTACTACCAGCATGACAGACAACGGGATTGTCCAGCTTTCGTACAGTGCGGCCAGACAAAGGAATACAGCCAGCAGAGAGAACATATAAAGGATGGTAGATTGGTTACCGGCGTCTTTTTCCTCTTTAGACAGCCCTGTCCATTCATAACCAAAGCCATCCGGCAGTTTGCTGGCCATTTTTTCCATTTCGGCCATGGCATCACCAGTACTGTAACCCGGAGCTGCATTACCGGTAATAGACATGGCGGTATAACCGTTATAGCGGACAGTTTGCGCCGGACCAGTGATCCAGTGGGTTTTCATAATGCCGGACAGAGGTACGGATTGTCCCTGGGCATTGTTAACGGTGAGCTTATTCAGGTCTTCCGGTGTCATGCGGGAAGCAACGTCCGCCTGTACAATCACACGCTGCATACGCCCTTTGTTCGGGAAGTCGTTTACGTAGTTGGAACCCAGCGCTGTACTCAATACAGTGGTGATATCACTAAATGAAACACCTTGCGCATTAGCTGCATCACGGTCGATATCAATCTGTAATTGTGGTTCGTCTTCCATGCCATCCGGACGTACCTGTGTTAGTACTTTGCTTTCACGTGCCATACCCAGTAGCTGGTTACGTGCGGCCAGCAATGCTTCATGGCCTTTTCCACCACGATCTTGCAGGCGGAAGCTGAAGCCGGTACTGGTGCCCAGCTCAGGAATAGATGGTGGTACCAATGCAAAAATATAACCATCACGAACCGAACCCATCATGGCACCGGTAATGCGTTTAGCCAGTGAGTTGGCACTGTGTTCTGCGCCGCTACGTTCAGACCAGTCTTTCAGTACCAGAAAGCTCAAACCTACGTTCTGTCCCTGACCAGTCATACTGAAGCCCAGAATTGATACCATATTTTTCACTTCAGGTTGATGGAGCGTGAAATCTTCCATCTTTTTGAAGGTATCCAGAGTACGGTGCTGGGTCGCACCCGGCGGTAACTGAATCAGACCAATGGAATAGCCCTGATCTTCTTCCGGCAGGAAAGAAGTCGGCAAGCGAACCATCACAAACAGTGCACAACCGGTAATAATGGCGTAGATGACAAACATACGCACGCTGCGATGCAGTACATACGCCACTTTGGATTCGTATTTCTTAGTACCACTGGTAAATTTGCGGTTAAACCAGCCATAAAAACCTTTTTTCTCGGCATCATGTTCGTTGATCGGCTTGAGCAGAGTAGCACACAAGGCCGGTGTCAAAGACAGCGCCAAGAAAGCAGAGAAGAAAATGGCTACTGACATTACGATGGAGAACTGACGGTAAATATTACCAGTAGAGCCAGAGAAGAACGCCATCGGGATAAACACGGTAATCAGTACCACAGTAATACCAACTACGGCTCCAGAAATCTGCCCCATGGCTTTTTCGGTAGCAGGTTTGGGCAATAAATGCTCTTCCGTCATAATACGCTCAACGTTTTCCACCACCACGATGGCATCATCGACCACAATACCGATTACCAGCACCATAGCAAACATGGTCAGTACGTTAATCGACAGGCCGGCAAAATACATGATGGAAAAAGCGCCCAGCAAGGCAATCGGCACCACAATGGTCGGAATCAGGGTATAGCGGATGTTTTGCAGGAACAGCAGCATTACCAGGAATACCAGTACGATGGCCTCTACCAGTGTATGTACCACTTTTTCAATGGAAATACTCACGAAAGTAGAGCTGTCGTACGGTGCAGACCAGCTCATGCCAGCCGGGAAGTATTTCTGCAAATCAGCCAGTTTGGCCTTAACTGCATTGGCTGTTGCCAGTGCATTACCTTTGGAGGTTAGCTGAATACCGGCACCTACTACGTCTTTACCATTCAGACGCGCACCAGTAGAGTAATCCTGTTTACCCAGCTCTACCCGGGCAACGTCTTTCAGGCGTACCAGTGAACCATCGGTATTGGCTTTAACAATAATATTTTCAAACTGTTCAACTGTTTTTAGCTGGCCGGGGACAACAATGGTCGCTGTAGTCTGAATATTGTCAGGAGAAGGCAAGGCACCCAGACTGCCAGCAGAAATTTGCTGATTCTGTGCAGCCACGGCGGCATTAACGGCTGCCGGTGTCAGATTGACACTACGCAATTTGTCTGAATCCAGCCAGATACGTATGGCACGTTCAGAACCGAACACCATTACGTTACCAACACCATCAATACGCTGTAATTCCGGCTGAATGTTACGTGCTACATAGTCTGCCATGTCTGCCGGTGTCAGATTGGGATTATCACTGGTATACATGGTTACCATCAGGAAGTTACTGCGTGATTTGGCAATCTGTACACCAGTCTGTTTCACCATGGCCGGCAAACGTGGTTCTGCACGTGACAGTGCGTTCTGCACATTCATCTGAGCGATATCGTCATCTGTACCCGGATAGAAAGTCAAGGTCAATGTACCTGTACCATTAGACAGTGATTTGGCCTCCATATAGTCCAGATTTTCCAGACCATTCATCTCGCGTTCAATACGCGACAATACGGTATCTTCAATAGTCTGGGCATCCGCACCCGGATAGGCAATGGTCAGAGTAATGGAAGGAGGTGCTACAGTTGGGTACTGAGCAACAGGTAGCTTGGTAATACACACTATACCGGCAATGATGATGAACAACGCCACCACCCATGCAAAAATCGGTCGGTTAATAAAAAATCGTGACATATTACATATTCCTTACTTGGCCTGAGAGGCAGATGCCGCAGAAGCCTTGGGTGCAGAAGCTGCCTGAGCAGGAGCCGCTGCCGGTGCATTAGCTGATGCCGGTTTCCACGGCTGGGTCTGAACTTTCTTCGCACCGGTTAACTGCACCAGCGCCAGACCATCCATTGCTACTTTGTCACCAGTGCGCAAGCCACTGCTGATTACCCAGTCTGTGCCTTTTTGCTGTACAACAGTAACCGGACGAACGGCCAGACTGCCATCGGCATTAACCACTGTAACCGTATCACCACTGGCACCACGGGTTACTGCCTGCTGTGGCAATACAATAGCATTCTGGATTTCAGCCTGCGGAATTTCTACCCGTACAAACTGGCCGGGCAATAACATATCATTATCATTTGGAATTTCGGCACGTACCTTAACTTCGCCAGTGCCTTCATCCACAGTCATATCAGTAAACAGCAAACGGCCTTTTTGCGGATATTCGCTGCCATCATCCAGCTTGATGGCCACTTCGACAGCGCCATTAATAGTTTTCATCCTGCCCGCAGCAATATCCTGACGGATCTTCATTGCCTGTGCGGCAGTCTGGGTAAGATCAACATATAAAGTATGTGTCTGCTGAATCAGAGCCAGCTTAGTAACATCGTTCTGCCCTACCAGCGCACCTTCAGTGACCAGTGCTTTACCAATACGTCCGGAAATCGGGGCACGTACATAGGCATAGCCAACATTAATCTGTGCAGATTTAATCGCAGCCTGTGCACTGTCAATTTGTGCATGTGCCAAACGCTGTTGTGCAATCGCCTGATCAAATTCCTGTTTGCTGATGGCATTGGCGGCTACCAACGGACGATAACGGACAACATCAGCATCAGCTTTCGCTGCATTGGCCTGTGCTGTTGCCAGACTAGCACGGGCAGATTGCAGAGAAGCCAGATAAGGCGCATTGTCAATCTGGAACAGTGGCTGCCCTTCTTTAACATATGAGCCTTCTGTAAATAAGCGTTTCATCAAAATACCGGCTACACGGGCACGCACTTCTGACTCGCGAATCGGTTTTAAACGGCCGGTCAGCTCGGTATCTACAGTTACCGTTTCTGGTTGTACAGACAGTACGCTAACCATTGGTGCTTGTGGCGCTGGAGCCTTGTCTTTTTTGCCACACGCAGTTAATGCCAGCGCACTGGCAAGTACCATCGCACTGATGCGCCATTTATCTGCTCTTCGATTCGTTCCCATACTCACCTCAATATGTGCATATATACTTAAAATTTAAATGAATTTTTACTATACCGTGCTAAAAATATGACACAAATAGCGCCAGTGTCGACATTCCGCGCTGCCAGAACAGAAACATCGGGCAACCTGCAATGCGACAACAGACGATTAAATAAAGAATAGCTTTACGCTGCGCATTATACATGCAACAATGTATGTATACCAGATGTAATAAATTTAATACTTTAGTTATTTTAATCAAAAAAACCAGTGCCAATCTGGAATAAATCCAGATTTGCCTAAATTTAATTTACAGATTAACGGAAATTTATTATGCGCAAAACCAAAGAGGAATCACAGCAAACTAAAGAGGCTCTCATGGCTGCTGCGCTGGATATATTTTACCGACGCGGTGTAAGCCGAGCTTCGCTACAAGAGATTGCCAGTGCAGCCGGTGTGACTCGTGGTGCTTTATACTGGCATTTTAAAAATAAAGAGGATCTGTTTGATGCGTTATTCCAACAGGTTTTCAGCAAATTGAGCGAGCAACTGCAACATGACATCGATACCAGCTCCCCTAATGCACTAAATAATCTAATGCAGGCGTTAAAACAAATGTTTCAACGCATAGCCACTGATGATAATTACCGCAAATTCTGCTATATACTGCATCTGAATTGCGAACATACCGCAGACAACAGTGCCATAGTCACATTGTTGCAAAAATACCAAAATTTATGGTGGCAGAATTTGTGTGCAGTATTTCAGATGTGTTGCCAACAGCATATTCTGCCAGAAAATATCAATATACAGCAGGCGGCACTATATTTTCAGGCTCTATTCATAGGGCTGACTAATTTATGGCTAACTGATCCGCACAATATAGATATTACAAGTATTGCGCCCAATTTTATTAATATTGCGCTTGAGTCACTGCAACACAACCCAAACCTGCGCCAATAACTTTCCGGCAAATATTATGACACTTTAAAGCACCAATACTACAGAGCCAGACAGGATATAATGCAACTATTGGCTGTATGTCTGGCCTGATAGATAACTGGCTGCCAGCCAATTAATCATCATCACGTACCCGTAATAACATCACTGGAATATCAGACTGGCGCAAAACTCCCTCAGCTACTGAACCCATTAAAATATGCATAAAGCCACTAAAACCATGGGTACCCATCACCAGTAAGTCTATATTATGTTCAGTGGCTTCCTGAATCAACATATCTGCCACCTTGTCACCGGCACTTTCCACCACCTCAATCTCATACTGCAAGCCAGATTCTTCAAGTAGTTTTTCTGCCTGTTCTAAGCCTTTCTTACCGGCAGCATTTACTGCCTTGCGTACTTCTTCCGAAGGCAGCGCTCCTACACCACCCCAGCTAAATTGCGCCAGATCGACAATATTAACCACACGCAAGACAGCATTACACAATCTGGCCAGCATGATTGCCTCCTGCAATGCACGCATAGCGGCTGCACTTTCATCTACCGGTACCATAATTTTGTGATACATCGTTATTCTCCCTGCTCAACAAACAATAACTCTGTTTGTAACAAATTGAAAAACAGCAATATAACCAGAAAAATACCCGTAAAGCTTAGCACATATTTGCCCGATGCAAACACCAGCCGGACGCAAACCATTGCAAAAACTGCTACCATCTAACCTGAACCCAATAAGGATAATCCATGAGCCGCATATATATCGAACCACCTGAACATTGGTTGTTTCATACCCGTATCAGTGTACATATCGGCGACATTAATTATGGTAACCATCTGGCCAATGATGCCGTACTGCGTCTATGCCATGAGGCTCGCCTGCGGCTGCTGGCTTCTTTCGGCTTTAGTGAAATGGATGTGGGCGGCACTGGCCTAATTATGTTGGATGCAGCCTTGCAATTTCAGGGGCAAGGCTTTTATGGCGACGAATTAGACTTTGATTTAGGTATAATTGACCTGAGTAATACCGGATTTAGCCTGATTTACCGTATTTGTCGAGTCCATGATGGCGCAGCCATTGCCATGGTAAAAACCGGTATGGCTTTTTTTAATTATCAGCGCCAGCGCATCAGCCGTACACCGGAAATTTTTCGCAACGCCCTTGCCCAGAGTTATTAAATGCAGCCAGCACCACCACCCCCTAACTGGACACTATGGAATGAATTTTTCCAGCACCTACAACAGCGCGGTTTATCTCCACTAACCAGCACTGCCTATAGGCGTGATCTGATGCAGCTAAGCCAGATTTTACCGGATAACCTTACCCCTACCAGTATTACCCGCCTGCATCTGGTCGGTGCACTGAAAAAACTTAGCGGCTTAGGTGATAAGCCTGCTTCACTGGCACGAAAACTCAGCACATGGCGTACTTACTTTGATTTCCTGCAACGACAAGGACAAATAACCTCCAATCCTACTAGCAATATCAAAGCACCCAAAGCAGGTGCCCGCTTACCCAAAGCAGTACCAGCAGAAAAACTCAACCAAACTTTTGACCAGCCCACCGCTAGCGACCCTTTATCGCTGCGCGATCAGGCCATCTTTGAACTACTGTATGGCAGTGGTTTACGCTTGGGCGAATTAGTACAGCTGGATTTACACCACCTGATGCTGGATGAAAACTGGATACATGTTCTAGGTAAAGGCAACAAACATCGTCAGGTTCCCTTAGGACAAAAAAGTATTGCGGCCTTGCAGCGCTATCTGCCTCACCGCTACGCTGTTACTGGCGAAAATGCAGTATTTACCAGCCAGCGTGGTACACGCCTGAGTGCACGCCAGATACAGAATCGCCTGAATGTCTGGTCAATTACACATGGCAGCGACCGCCATTTATCTCCTCACATGTTACGGCACAGTTTTGCCAGCCATGTGCTACAAAGTGCTCACGATATCCGCGCTGTACAGGAGTTGCTCGGCCATAAGTCTATCAGCACCACCCAGCAATACACCAAGCTAGACTTCAACCATCTGACACAAATTTATGACAGTACCCATCCACGCGCCAAACGCCGTAACAAATAACTATTTACTGCCTGAATCCATTTATGCCTAGTTAAACCTAATCCATCATTACCAGCATCGTTTTGCCTAATTTTGCTAAGACTGCGATCCACAGGAACAGATATACTAACTATCAGCAAACTATCTAAAACACTATGTATCTGAGTTGCGTTATATCAATGGCCATAACTAATATACACAGAGCTACAGCAAAATATAACATCATGAATATCTTACTGCTTCAGGTATCATTTACCTTGTATCTCATGATCTGGTCATTTTCGCCACCGCAAAGAGCGTAACAAATTGGAGATTAAATCCAATAAACAGATATTATCTTGAGTGATAAAAATATACTTCTCAACTCAATCTTTTCTAACCACATATAATTATTCTATTAATAAATGAAACAGAATCTAATTTCATCTAAAACGTCTAAGCAACTCAACCATCAAGATTTTTAAGTAGTACCGTCAATCTACCTGCCGCATTTTTATACGGAGAAGACGTGTTCAACTGAATCATTCGACATCGCGTGTATTTACCATACCAAGCAACCCCATATAAAGCTTCATCACTAAAGCCTTCAATAAGCTTATTATGTTATTGTTCTTTTTTCCAAAATACGAAGTAACGCATCATAATCATTTATATTTTTGTAGTCACAATAAAACTTCTACACTAATTGCCCTAATTCATTCCATTAACCAACCTCAGGAAAAATGATTTCCTGCCCTTTCACTTCCTGAGTGAGCATACAAAGACAATACCGATGCTCCCCAGCCAATTAAACAAGAAACCAATTGTGCCGCACTTATCGTACTACCTTTAACATGTCCTTGCATAAGAGGCTCAAACACCTTTTGTGCCGGAACTGACATCAGTTTTTTTGATTAACAATGGATAATTTTTATTAATCGCTTCTATTAATTCATTTTTGGATTCAGGTACAGCCATAATCACCTCCCAGTACTCCAATAATAAATAGCTATATACGCATTATAAGAAGATTTATTTTTCCATTCGTCACCGATTCTATAGTCTAATTAATCATATTCACTAATAACTTAAATTGGTTATACAGAACAGGTCATCTTTAGTTAAACCCAACTACCCGCACTGGAGTTTGGTTATCAACCGTATCATCGGCGGACTGTGCATAACCAGCATGCCAAAAAGAACAGAATAAATAGCCTATGCTGCCTATTTCTCACTATTCTGTTTTACACCGCACACAATAATTCTACTGCCTGTTGCAGCGTTTCCTGTTGCTTGGCAAAACATACCCGCACACACTGCTGGCTAAAACCATCATGATAAAATGCAGCCAAAGGTATCGTAGCCAGCCGGTGCTTAATCACTAGCTCACGCACAAACTCATTTTCTGGCGCAGAACTGATGGCACTGTAATCCAGCACAATAAAATACGTTCCCTGAGGCACATAAACCCTAAAACGCGAATCGCGCAAACCGGCTAGCAGAAAATCACGTTTCTGCTGGAAAAACCAGCCTAAATTTTCATAGTGTGACGCATCGGCCAGATAATCTGGCAATAGCATACTGCGTGGGTGTATGCACACTAAACACATTAAACTGGTGCACCTTGCGAAATTCAATCATGAGTGCCGGCGCAGCCACACAATAACCTACCTTCCAGCCAGTTGCATGTAATAGTTTGCCAAACGAGCCAATAACAAAAGTCCGCTCACGCAGCAGCGGATGTTTTAACAGAGTTTGCGGCTGAATATCGTCAAAAACCAGATGCTCATACACCTCATCACTTAACACCAAAATATTACTGTTTTGCACCATCTCAGCCAAAGCTGCAATATCAGCCATACCAAATACCCGACAGGCCGGGTTATTCGGATTATTCACAATAATCAGCCGCGTACGCGGTGTGATTAATGATTTAACATAATCCCAGTCTACAGCAAATTCCGGCGCTACCAGCCGTACCGGTACCATTTTTCCACCAAACAAAGTTACCGCGGGTGCATAACAATCATAAGCGGGTTCAAAACTGATTACCTCATCACCTGGGCGAATCAGCGCAGCAATGGCCGTAAAAATCGCCTGCGTTCCCCCCGCAGTAACTGTGATTTCCTGCTCAGCGTCAATAATCAACCCATGTACCCGCTGAAATTTCTCTTGAATGCGCTCACGCAACACAGCCACACCGACCATCGGCGCATACTGATTGTTACCAGCATCTAAATAATGCCCAACCAGTTCGATTAGTTTCGGATCAACAGCATAATCAGGAAACCCCTGTGACAAATTCAGTGCCCCATTTTCGACTGCCAGTGCCGACATCACACTAAAAATCGTAGTTTCCACAGCTGGTAATTTAGAGTTCATAGTCAACATCATCCATGCCCCAAAAAAGAAACATCATATGGCGCCATGACAGAAATTAACAATAAATTTATCTTTAGCAACAAAAATAGTACAATTAATAACCAAACAAGAATAAAATAACGGCATAACAAATCAACATACACATGCCACATCATGAAAAAAAGCATTATAGTTTTATGTTTTAGCCTGAGTCTGACTACCTCAGCCATAGCTGAACATGCCCATTGGGGATATCAAGGCGATCATGCACCGGAAAACTGGGGCAAAATGGCCAACGCACAAACCTGCACCACCGGAAAAAACCAGTCTCCAATAGATATCTTCGCCAGCAAAACCAATCAGAAATTACCTAAACTGAAATTTAATTATCGCCATGCCACAATCAAACAAATAGTCGACAACGGCCATACACTTCAGTTTAACTTCGACCCGAACAGTGGCCTTACCTATAACAACAAAACCTACACACTAGTTCAGTTTCATGCCCATAAAGCAGCCGAGCACACCATTAACGGCGTGCGCTACCCCTTGGAATTACATTTTGTTCATCAGGCTGCTGACCATAGTAAGCTGGTAGTTGCCGTATTTGTTCAAGAAGGTAAAGCAAACTTATACTTTGAAAAATTGGCAGCATTCAAAAAACTGGCCAAAAATAGCAGCGAAAACACCAATATATTATTCAATCCCGAACACCTTTACCCGCATAAACATAACTATTACCGCTATGCCGGCTCTCTGACCACACCGCCATGCAGCGAACCCGTAACCTGGATATTATTTCGTCAACCTATTACCTTGCCGAAAGCAGAAATCGAAGCCATTTCCTATTATCTACCCAAAAATAACTACAGACCTGTTCAGCCACTTAATAATCGCATCATCGAAAACAACTAAGCCTAAACGACTCACTAACAGTCAGACCTGCACACATAAAGCCTGACTGTTTTATTTATACCCAATAATAAATCAGTATCATCTCAAAATCCTTATCCTGAGATGACGAACCGCAGCATTCCCCTTTGCCCATATAAACAAACTCAAATATCAGTACATAAGCAAAAACCAGCCACACCCAGAATTTCAAACAAACCCATAAAAACTGAAAATTAAATCAACAATAGAAATTATTATCATCTATATTTATTGCTCGGCTATCAGGCTCTCATATCTTTCTCCCGCCATTTATATCAGCCCTCTTTACCCTGTTATACTGCCATTGCCAGCCTGTTTAGCACCTTGCCAGTCATAGCTGAAGACCAAGCCCAAAAATAACAACTTTAACAGCTACATCTTACGACCATCAACGTTATTACCAACAAACCAAACAAAAATCTGCTTATGCCTCCGCATTCAGAAGAGTAGTACACCTGTAAAGATATACCCGTCACCCTAAAAGTATCCTCAAAACCTTTAATAAATACCGGTAGAGCTGATAATTATCAACCACAAGCGTGTTAAAAACTCACCGTCAGCAAAAGAACACACAATCCCGCTTTCAACAACAAGTAGCCTTAGAATTTCATCATACTTTGACATCAAACAATACAGACTAGTGAACGCCTGAAAATGCATACTGATTTATTGTAACCATAACGATAAGTACCAATTCAGGTACAAACCCAACAGCATAAAACCCGACCAGAAATGCGTTCAACTTCATCACTGCCAATATGAGCAATAAAAGCTGGATTGATTACCACAATACCTCATTTGAATTAACCACCCACAGCGAAATTAACACCAGCAACATCACACATAGCATGTTCACCATGCCGAAATGATAATCAAACAAACCAGTTTAATTTACTACCACAAATTTTCCCTAACTTCCCCATAAATTAATCAATACGCAACCAGAGAAAATGTTATTCTATCTTCAGATCAATCTACTTAATCAGCATAAGGACTTACCGTATCCCTATGCATGCTACACAGGAAAAACACATGCAAATCATCATTCTGCTCTATCCAAATTTCGAAACACTAGATGTATTCGGACCTGTAGAAATATTTGGTAAAGTCCCAGACTGGAATATACAGTTTTACTCCCTAAACGGAGGCACAATCAGCAATCAGGATGGCGTATGCATAGCTACCGAAAGCTTAACCGCCATCCCACACAATATCGATACACTTTTTATTCCCGGCGGACAAGGCGCACGCACCCTGATTCAGCATACTGATTTTATTAACCAGCTAAAACTACTGGCACAAAAAAGCCAGTATGTACTAACCGTATGCACTGGCAGCGCCCTGCTGGCCACAACAGGATTACTCAATGGACGACGAGCAACCTCCAATAAACGCGCCTTCGACTGGGTAAAGACCTCATCTTCACAAACACACTGGGTAGAAAAAGCCAGATGGATAACAGATGGTAAGTACTACACCTCTTCTGGTATCAGCGCCGGTATGGACATGGCTTTAGCCTTCGTACAAGACAGACTCGACAAAAATACCGCCCAGCAAATTGCAACCAGAATTGAATATCACTGGCAGCAAGATAGCAAACAGGATAAATTCTGCTCGAGATAAATCTTGCCCTTCCAATCAGCAATAGTTAAATAGTACATCAAGCATCATCATGTCGGAGCAAAAAATCACTAACCTGATTGATCCATAAACTAATCTACAGCACCAGCACTAAACTATCCAAGCTGCCCGATCAACCTCTATCAGGAATAAACCATGCTGTTAAACGAGCAACAAAAAATTGGCCTGTTTTTCGTAGTAATATATTCAATATTCTTTATCATATTCATGCAGATACACCTCATGTCCGGGGTTATTTCTGGTTTACTCACCTATACTCTTACCCAGAAACTCGAAGATTTTCTGGCCAGAAAAATGCATCGCTGGGGTAACAAAGCAAAACTGTTTTCTGTATTACTGCTCTCACTATTCATCATGGCCTTGCTCATTGGTGGCTTTGGCTACCTCATCAGTTGGTTTATCAGCGTTGCCAAAGACCCACAGCAAACCCTTACACACATTCAAAACCTGTTTAACAGCATTGCCAACTCTCTCCCCAAAGAACTGAGCAACTACCTGCCTGATAATCTGATAGAACTACGCGCCAATGCACTAAACTTCATCAAGGAACATGTCTTCTATCTTCAGTCAGTAATCAAACAACTATTTCACTCACTACTTATCATCATCCTTGGCATGATTATCGGCTTAATAGCTGGCTATCAACAAAATAAACGCAACATCACCGAAACTACCTCGACTTCCACCATCTATATGCAGGCACTAAAAGACGGCCTTAACCGCCTAATATTGGTGTTTCAATATGTCGCCTTCTCACAAGTCGTAATAGCTCTATTTAACACCATTATGACAGCCATCTTCCTGCTTATAGTCTTACCCCTATTCGGCATTCATATGCCATTCAGCAAAAGCCTGATTCTCGCCACCTTCATACTTGGCCTGATACCCATCATAGGCAATCTGATAGTCAATACCATCATGTTTCTAGTTGCCTTTACCATCTCATTCTGGATAGCAGTAATCGTACTCGGATACCTAATCTTCATTCACAAAATCGAATACATACTTAATGCAAAAATAGTAGGTACTAAAATCCACGCAGGCATCTGCGAACTGCTTATCGCCATGGTGTTTTCCGAAACCCTGTTTGGCGTAATCGGACTAGTATTTGCTCCCATTTTTTACGCCTTTCTGAAACTATCACTAAAACAACTCAAAATCATTTAAACTAGCCCATTAATCAATAAAAAAGGCCATTAATAATGGCCTTTAATCATCTCTACGTTCATAGAGGTAACAGAATCATCAACACACCCAATAACGATAAAATAACAGTACTTAAATAAACTTATAACCTACCAGATTGAATTACACTAAATCATACGAGTTTTTTTAAGGGCAAGATAAACTAAAACTTAGACGTGGAACTGTCCCCTAAAATAGTACAGCATAAAAGTAGAAAATTCTCTTTATCAACCCACTGAGGATTTAAACATGAAAAATAACTGAATATCAGATCGTAGCTATTTTAAAAGAAGCCGAAGCAGGCATCCCCGTCAAAGAACTTTTCCGTAAATATGGTATGGGCAATTCAACTTTCTATAAATAGCGTGATAAATACGGTGGTATGGAAACCTCAGATATCAACGCATAAAGCAACTGGAATTGAAAATCATAAGCTTAAGCAGATGTTTGCTAAGCTGAGTTTAAAATCTCAGCTTTAAGAGGAAATCATAAAAAAGCTATAGTACCTACTCAAGCACGTAAAGCTTAGGCTTTACAACTGCAAGAAAATCATTCTGTCACTATTGCCATGAGCTGCACTATTATTGGCTTAAATCGCTGTGCTTACTATTATCAACCTAAGTTACCGGATGATTCGGTGATTATGTCAGTGCTAAGTGCTATCACGGATAGGCATTTACACTGGGGCTTTCCTAAGTGTTTTAACCGCATTAGAAAGCTCGGCTATAACAGAAATCATAAATGTGTTTATCGAATATACTGCCAGTTAAAGCTTAATCTCAGGGTAAAGCGTAAATAACGTATTCCTTAGAGAAGCCCAGAAAAACTATCAATACCGAATAAGCTAGGTGAATGTTGGTTAATGGATTTTATGAGTGACAGCAGTCGCAATCAACGCAGATTTAGAACCTTCAATATTATCGATAATTTTAATCATGAGGTGTTAGACATTGATATTGCGGTTAGTTTGCCAGCTGGTAGGATTGTTATCTGGATAAACTAGCCGGATATCATGGCTATCCACTCAAAATACGAGTAGATAACGAACCGAAATTTACTGGAAAAACATTCATTGACTGGGCAAAGTCACATGGTATAACCATAGATTATATTTAACCAGATAGTCCATATCAAAACCGATATATTGAACAACTTAATCGCACCTATCGCACAAAGGTACTGGATTTATATCTATTTAATAATTAGGAACAAGCAAGAGAAAGGTAACCAAAGAATGGCTAACCATTTATAACACGGAAAGACCTTATGAAGCATTAAATAATATGACGCCGAGTGAATATAAAATTCTAAAACAAGTAGCGTAATTTTCTACCTGAATCTTGTACTAACTTTGGGGTATTTACATTAATGCAGCTGTATTCGTGGATGATTCATCATTTTTTACTGCTACGTGCATAACATAATCTGTGGCTGTTGTTGTTAGTTCAGTCAAATAAAAATAATTAGTATCAAATTCTTCTATTGACATATTTTTAGATAGTTCGAGCATATAGACCTCATATACGGATATTTATTCATACAATGCTAAGAAAGTTTTCCCAGTACTGTTTTAGTACTTATCAGACTATTATTAATATATGTGAGAATATTTAATTGCTCAGTCTTAAAAAAATCAGATAGCTATTATGAATGTCTTATTAAAATAGTAATATTGGCCTATTTAATAAGTATACATATAATATGTGTACTTATTAAATAGGCGTAAGAAAATGAAAAAAATTTCAATATGCTGTGCAATTCCAGTAACCTCTCAACCCAAAACTATATGGAAATACTATATTGATATTTCTTTAAGAAAATTATGGGAACTAGATTTAGAAGAATTTTCTATCTTTGGTGAATTAAAAAGTGGGACAAAAGGTACATTTAAACTACAGGATGCACCTAAGATGGAAGTTATTTTATCCACTGTTATTCCTGAACAAGAATTTACTAAGCAATTTAATATACCTGATATGGGAATACTCTACTTTTCACATCAAATTGAAGTAGTATCACAAACAGAATCCATTATTAAATCAGTGATTTCATTACTCCCTAATGAAAATGTTAATAAAGAAGCATACTACAGTTTTCTTAAACACATTTCAGATGATATTCTTGATAAGGCATTTAAACTCAAAGAATTAGTAGAGCAATAAAGCAATGGAGCATGAAATTCAATTTTTATCTAAGTTTGAGGAAGATTCAAAATCAATAGGCTTTCTCTTTATGAGAACTTATTCAACTTGGCATAGTCAAATTAAAAACTGCCTTAAAAAGCAGTCTATTACACATCCTCAATTTATTGTAATGGCAACTACTGCCTATCTTTCTCAGAATTTTGATGAAGTCACCCAAATAATGATTTCTAAAAAAACAAATATTGATGTTATGACTATTTCCCAAATTATCAATAATTTGGAAGAAAAACGATTTATCATAAAAAATAACTCGTTAAAAGACAGCAGGGCAAGATCAATTAAATTAACAGCAGATGGCTACGCAGTAACGAATAAAGCTCTTCCTTTAGTGGAAGATATTGACCAACAATTTTTTTCATCTTTAGGGGAAGATATGCCATCGTTTCATGATATGTTATTGAGATTAGCAAAGATATAGACTTTTTAAATTAATACATTATGTTAAAATTCAGTAACCTCATAGTGTAACTATTGGCCTACCTGCCGACTTCGCTCAGGCACGCTCCAGTAACTGCCTGCGTATCCCTCAGTCTGAGCATATCCGCTCTCTCAACCTCTCCAATGCCGCAGCCATCGTGCTGTATGAAGCATTACGACAGCAGGGGTTTAAGGCAGTTAAATAATCAATTGTTGTTATTATAATGTAATCAACTGCACAAACAGCAGTCACATGGCTGTTGTTCTGCTCCCCCTTCCCACTCATCTCACGCACATAGCAAAGAACCCAGTTGATCTCTCAACTGGGTTCTTCTTATGGGGAGTCTGGCGGTGTCCTACTTTCACATGGGTATCCATACTATCATCGGCGCTAGGTCGTTTCACGGTCCTGTTCGGGATGGGAAGGCGTGGGACCAACCCGCTATGGCCGCCAGACATTAAACTGTCAAATCAGAAAGCCTTAATCTTGGTGATGTGTATTCATCAGTAAGCTTTATCATTCATTCTGTACATATCTTTATGTACGAAGTCCTTCAAATGATAGAGTCAAGCCTCACGAGCAATTAGTATCGGTTAGCTGCAAGTGTTACCACTCTTCCACACCCGACCTATCAACGTCCTGGTCTCGAACGTCTCTTCAGAGGGATTTAATCCCTAGGGAAGTCTCATCTTCAGGCGAGTTTCACGCTTAGATGCTTTCAGCGTTTATCTCTTCCGAACTTAGCTACCCGGCGATGCGACTGGCGTCACAACCGGTACACCAGAGGTTCGTCCACTCCGGTCCTCTCGTACTAGGAGCAGCCCCCGTCAAACTTCCAACGCCCACTGCAGATAGGGACCAAACTGTCTCACGACGTTTTAAACCCAGCTCACGTACCACTTTAAATGGCGAACAGCCATACCCTTGGGACCGACTACAGCCCCAGGATGTGATGAGCCGACATCGAGGTGCCAAACTCCGCCGTCGATATGAACTCTTGGGCGGAATCAGCCTGTTATCCCCGGAGTACCTTTTATCCGTTGAGCGATGGCCCTTCCATTCAGAACCACCGGATCACTATGTCCTGCTTTCGCACCTGCTCGACTTGTCGGTCTCGCAGTTAAGCTACCTTGTGCCATTGTACTATCAGTCCGATTTCCGACCGGACCTAGGTAACCTTCGAACTCCTCCGTTACTCTTTGGGAGGAGACCGCCCCAGTCAAACTGCCTACCATGCACGGTCCCCGATCCAGATAATGGATCCGGGTTAGAACCTCAAAGTCACCAGGGTGGTATTTCAAGGACGGCTCCACAGATACTAGCGTTTCTGCTTCTTAGCCTCCCACCTATCCTACACAAGTGACTTCAAAGTCCAATGCAAAGCTACAGTAAAGGTTCACGGGGTCTTTCCGTCTAGCAGCGGGGAGATTGCATCTTCACAACCATTTCAACTTCGCTGAGTCTCAGGAGGAGACA
>NZ_MEIO01000031.1 GCF_002777745.1 Snodgrassella alvi | reverse complement strand
AATCATGATTAACTCCTTTCAATTTGCATTGTCTGTGAGAGATAAAATAAAACCCGCTGGTTAGCGGGTATTTGAACTAAATTAATTTTGCGGTATTGCTTGTCTTAATTTTTCCAACCTTGCGGCGATCCGCATTTGCTCATCCGCGTGTTGCTCAAAAAATTCAAACGCCTGAGGAGGCAGAACCCCACCCACATCTTCTGCCATTTGTGCAGCTAAATCCTCTTGCCCTTGCAGAAACGCCTCATATTCATCAATCATTTTTAAAGCTGATTCGAACTCCTCATTACTAACAGCTTCTGCAATTAACGATAAGCTTGGCTCATCAAAATATTCTAAAAGCATCTTTCATCTCTCTATCAATTTTTAAACTCGGGTAGGGTGGCAGGAGGTTAGGCACTCACTGCTATCGTGTATGTGCTAGGATTTCGGTTCCCAAAACAACCCAAGTTTACTATATATTCATATTTAATATTCAATTTACCTCCATTTGTTATCAAACTTAAAAACTAAAGCCCGCGGGTTGGCGGGCTGGGTTATTTAGGCAAATGCTAATCCTATAAGTAAAATTAGAAGCATCTGGCATCATGCTCCTTTCTATTAACTTTAAACGGAATAGAATAGACAAGAATATATAATTACTGTACACTCAATACTGCTTTACTAGTAAAAATGCAAGTGATTTTTTTCTTGACTTTTACACTTGATTTTTACAGAAGACAGGGAATAATTCTGTCCATCCCGTGTAAACTCAGTGAAGTTGGCGCTTCACTGAGTTTATTTTACTTGGCGGGCTTGGCTATTTAGGCATAGGGATTTCAGATAGTGGGATATAGTGGGTAATATTCCTCGCCTCAGAATCATATTTCCTCCACTCACCCTTGATATTGCAATAGTAATCCATAAACGCTGTCGGCGGGACATCCTCGAAAGGGTAACTAAATTTAACTCTAATAAGATATTTGCCGCTTTTCTTTGGTTTCCCATCTTTCTCAACGCTACACCAATTAAGAAAATTATCCATTCCGCCTCCTTGTTAAGGTAATGGCAGCTCATTGATATTAATCCAGTGCGTTATGCCTGCATCTGAAATATAATCAGGCGACCAACCACCTCCATCGCAACCATCATAATAAAATTTTCCTATACTGGCGTCATAGCTACATGTTTCCAAATATACCGAACCATCGGTTTCCCTTGTGATTGTAATAATTCCATTCTCTCCAATGGTTGGAGGTTTTTCATCAGGGTATTTGTGCCAAGCTAGCATATAGTTTCCTCATCTGCACATAATTTAGTTTTTATCTCTTCATAAGAGTTTTTAACCGTGTGCTGCTCCGCACCAGTACAAAATGAAATAAGTATATGAGCATTTCCATTAGCTCCTTTCCATAACATCTGGATGCAAGTAACATTAATTACAAATTCCGTACCATCAAGCTCTGTTAGTTTTATAAATTTACTCATTTTAAAGCTCCAATAAAAAAGCCGCACTAGGCGGCTTCATGTTCATATTTCTCACATTTAACAGCTATATATCCATCTTCATAAGTCTTAATAGGCTTCATAGTAGAAAAAGGTAGCTGTGAGCAATCATTAATTTTAAATTTACAGGTCATACATAGACCACCCTTAGGTATGTAGATTGCCATATTCACCTCTTAAAATGGAATGGAATCATCAATATCATCTACAGGAGGAGACGCTGGTTCCCGCTGTGGCTCTTGCCGGCGAGGTGGTGGCGGATTGGAAGCTGTAGGGGCAGCATCATAACTGCCCCCTGAATTAGAGGCGTTTTTGCTGTCGCCCAGCATCTTCATTTCATTACCAATGATGTCGTAGGCAATACGTTCAATGCCATCTTTTCCAGTGTATTTACGGCTTTGAATGCGACCCTCAATGAATACCTGACTACCCTTATGCAAATACTGGCCGGCTATTTCCCCCAGTTTTCCAAATAGGGTAATATTGTGCCATTCGGTACGGGTTTGAGGCTGTCCAGATTTATCTTTCCATCTTTCTTCTGTAGCAATAGCAAAATTGGTTACTGCTTCGCCGCTGGGCATATATCGAGTTTCAGGGTCACGACCCAAACGACCGACTAGGATCACTTTATTTACAGACATAGATTATCCTTTTAAGCCGCCTGCTCGAGCAGGGAGTTATAATATTCCTGACAAATTTCAACTTTTTCCTTAATCTTCTCAATTACCTTTTCATCTCTTTCTATCCTTACAGTAGTAACTCGTTTAAGCAGTGGAATATCCTCGACCGCATCAATCAGCACTTCCGCGCGGTCGTAAGTACTTAATAAGTTTTCAGGGCAGGGGAATAGCCAAAAATCAATATCGGCTTTATCGCAATCATAAAGCCACATATAACCCTGCATCTGATAAGTATATCCAGCTTTTTCAGCTTTCTTGTGAGCCTCATCGACAAAACGAGGGTGGGTAAACATATCCCATGAACACTTTGTATCGATAATTAGCCGTTCGCTCGGCACGTAAATATCGCACTCGCCTGTAATCCAGTCATTTTCTAAGCGGGTAGTATTTTTAGAAAATTCCCGCCCGCGCTTCATTCCACTTGCCTTTATAGCCGCCTCCTCAAGTAAATTACCCTTGACTGTTTCCTTACTGCCATCAAATTTCTTAACACCGTATAAGTTTTCTTTTGCCAAGGTGATCAAGTACGATTTAGCTGTATCGGAAAGGGGATTGCCTTTAGTCCGGCCATCCCCAATTATCAGTGATATTGCTGAGCATCTTATTTTCATTTCAAAGTCCCTCGATTACTTCCCGTTGTTCGGGTGTAAATTTGTAATCCCCGTTTAATACCGCTTCTTTACTTACCTCTCCTGTAGTAATATTTTCTACAAGCGTTTTCATCAACTCGTCATCAACAGGCATAGATAAATCCAGAGATGTATTTTGATTGTCTATGTAATCAAACTTATCCTCAGTCACGTCCTTAATGACTGATTGGTCTGATAAAACGGCCTTTTGCAGTTCAATAGACAAGGGAGCCTGTTTAGACAACAACAATTTAGTTACTGTTTTCAATGCCATCTGCTCATAATTATCAGCCCATACGCCATAACCCTTTTTAAATGATTGGCTGTAGCGTTTAGCATGCTTATCAATCTGGCTAGTTGTCATATAAAGCTCGGCAGTAAAGCCATTAATTAACTTGAAATATGCATAAAAACCGATAGGTTTTTCATTTTCATCAGGTTCAACCGACCAGTCAAACTTAAAGCCGTTAATTAAATCTTTCTCAACTAATTGAGCTTCATAAACCGGCAATGAAACAAGACGCTCAAACTGTCCTGAACGCTGGGCTAACTGTATTAATCCTTTGTAACCAAGCTGAAATTGTGCCTCAAAACGTCCTGATTTCTTATTGTGATAAGGGACGATATAAGCAAAGCCGAAGCTGTTATTAATTGGCAGATTTAAGGTTGCCGCCATGCACGCCGCATTAAAAATAGATAATTGATCAGCATTCAGAAGCATTTCATTATTATTTACAATCTGCATGATTGAGGTTGCAAAGCTGGCGGTATTTTTATTAACCAGCTCATGCATTTTTTTCTGAATAGCTGGGCTGTTTAAAAATGATTTAATGTCTTTGGCTTTTTGGATTGCGTTGGTGTTACTCATTTTCAAGCTCCATTAAAATAGCCAGCACTAGGCTGGCTTCTGTATTAAAATATATTAATAATCTTCATCTTCTTCATTCTGTTTCCATGATACCGGCACCCAATCTGTAACCGGTTTTGTTCTTTTTAAAACTTCATAGGGTTGATTTCCATAAGAATCACCACGCTTTCCCGTCAAGTCGCGCACCCACTCAATTGCATAATATTTGCCATTAATACGTACGATGGTTTTTGACTCTGTACCCACTCCAAAACAACAAATTACAGCACTTAATTCGTTCTCGGATAGTTCTTCGCCAGCAATAATTTTTTTATAGAGTTCTTGTTCAAAATCTTTAAGTTCGTCGTTCATTTATTCATTTCCAACGTGGTTAAAAAGTTAAAACTCCAATAAAAAGCCAGCACTAGGCTGGACATGTTAATTAGTATCAGTTTTAGAAGTGGGTAGGTTATAGTCTATTGGCTAACATATAATCCTACCTTCATCACTTACGTTGATTGTTTGACCATTAGCTCCATGGTAAATCCTACCTTTATCACTTACGTTGATTGTTTCACCATTAGCTCCATGGTAAATCCTACCTTTATCACTTACGTTGATTGTTTCACCATTAGCCCCACCGTAAATCCTACCTTCATCGCTTACGTTAATTGTTTCACCATAAGCTCCATCGTAAATATGACCATCACCGCTTACGTTAATTGTTTCACCATAAGCTCCATCGTAAATCCAACCTTTATTGCTTACGTTGATTGTTTCACCATAAGCTCTACCGTAAATACAACCATCATTTACGTTGATTTCATCAGCTTTCGTGTTACCCCATATACGCGCATACCCACAAACAATTAATTTGCCGATTACATTTAACCCGCCTTTAGTAAGAACCTTTCCAGTTATTTTTACATCACCCTTAATGATTACCTTGCCGGGATAAACGAATACAGGTTCATCTGGTAATTCGTCTAATACTAAATCTGGTAATGTAAAATCAAGATTCTTAAGTATCCAATTAATATCCCAAAACTCTTCTAATGCTATGCATTTCTTAATAACATCCCAATAATCAGCATTGCCTTTAGGATAATATCTTTCAAATAGTTCACATCCATCAAAACAAGCACCTTTTTCGTCCAACTCTTGCAAAGTTATAGTTGTAGTTTCCATAAATATCTCCAAAATAAAGAGCCAGCATTTAGCTGGCTATATCAATAGTTACAATAATGTTCAGTATTAAATTACTACCCAATCATTCATCACAGGCATACTGTTTTAAATCCTCATGCATTTCTACACCCTCGGGTAAATACCATTTTTTTACATCTTTATCCCATCTGGCTCCATGCTGTTTTGCTGTCCATCTTTCAGTGTAGGGGACATTTAAGTATGTTCTAGCTGCCCGCAGGCTCATTATTTTTGCTTTTTTGGCTTCTTCCTTTTTCTTTTCACGTTCCGCAGCTTTAGCATTAACTTTTGAAAAATCAGGAGGATCAGCGTATAACGCACTGGCTAGCAATCTTCCGGCCTCAGTATATTGATAAACACCATTACGCAGTTTTTCAACTAAGCCGCCGCGTTCCAGTGTGTCTATAATATTGAGAAGACAACCCCAAGGGCGCCAAGGTCTATAAGCAGTTAGCATTGATGCGGCATACTTCTGCGGTTTCTCCTTATCTATTAACATTAATTTAATTTCTTCTACAAGAAATTTGGCGTAGACATCAACGGCCTTAGAGTCCACGTGGTTAAAATCATAACCACCTTGTTGAACATTTTTACCTTGATAGCGACTAAGCACTTTTCTCAATTTCAAAACTGCCTGTTTTTTTGGTGTATAACTGATAAATTTTTCATGCTCAGCCTGCTTTTTAGCCAAGCTTTCAGCATTGAGCCTAGAACGGTCAAGCCTGAATTGCTGTATAGCTGTGCTCATTATTCAACTCCAATAAAAAACGCCAGCATTTAGCTGGCTGTGTCTACTCATCCACGCAAATGCACTCATCGAATGCATTTGAATTGATAAGTTATCCGGAAATATGTATGTCTACAGGTTCCCACGTGTTTTCATCCATGCATGAGATTAATCCACCACATGTAAACCCAGCGTTGGAATAGCTTTCACCGGGCAAAGTAACTGTGCATGTATGCTCATCCCAAAATATAACAACCGACCCGTCACGCTTTCCTTTTCTGCCTACAGGGAATTTAATTCTAGACGCATCAGGTTCCTTAACTTCAATCATGATTAATTCCTTTCAATTTGCATTGTTTGTAATAGATAAACTATCCGCAAATTCTTAAGTTAACTGACGTCCACCTACTTTCTTCATCAAGTAGGTGATGTCTATCCCCTATTTTATAGTATTCGTCAGCCCCAGAATCAGCTATTACCCCAGCATGTGGTTCAGTAAGGATAACAATCATACCATTTTTACGATGTTGCTTAACCACTGGATATACAATTTCATCTCTTGTAGACTTGTTATCACATAGGATTATTTCCCCTGCTGATATCTCTATATCTACAGGCTTCCACGCATCATACATTAAACATGACCAATCGTCTGTTGTATACCCAAGGTAATATGTAGATTCACCTTTATCAACAACCGTACACTTACATTCCTTCCAAAAAATAACAACCAGCCCATCATTCTTACACATTCTAGCTACCGGATATTTAATCTCCGGTATACTACATTCAGTAATTTTAAGCATAATTAATCGTATCCCTTAATCAGTCATCCATAAATTTTTAAATTAGCTGGTTCCCAATTAGAATCAGTAGGCTTCATAGCCTCATCCCAAAATTGGTCAGCAGGATAACCACCAAACAGATGAGTTTCTTTCATCCTACCTATGTCGGCTACTACTCCGACTTTGCAGCTAGTAAAGATAACAAGCAACCCATCGTCTATCCGTCTTCTAGCTATTGGATATATAATTTCTTCTTTAGTAGATTTACTACCGTCAAAAACAATATATTCTCCTGATATTTCTAAATCCACAGGCGTCCATCTATCATAATCCTTACAGGATACAAATCTATTGGAGGTTTGCCCGTCAGGAGGATATTGAACGCTACCGCGGATGCTTGTACCCTTATGTTCATCCCAAAAAATAACCACCTGACCATCCGACTTCCATTTTCTACCCACAGGATATTTGATTTCGGGTTCTTCTTTTTTTGTAACTGTAATCATGATTAACTCCTTTTAAATTAAGCTTTCTGAAAAATATAATTGGTTACTACGCTTTCAGCCTCTAGTGGCAGATGGCTTAATATCTGCCCAACTGTCTGCTGCCTGTAATAGCCACCTAAAACTATAGCCTTAACCAGCTCATTTGCTACTTTTTGCATATCCTCGTAGTATTCTGAGCAGCGGAGTTTGCCAATAGCATCATCCGCTACCTTTACTAGCTCATCATCAGCTAACTGTTCAGTAGTTATTCCCATGTTTTACTCCTTGATATTACTTTGATGACTAATCTCTATTAGCTTCTAGCCACTCTTGTGCAACGCGTTCTAGTGCTGCAACTATCTTGTCCCATAGTTTGTAATCAACTATATCCTCCAAAGACTCAATAGGTTCTGTGCTTATATCTAATTCAATAGCATTACTATCGAGGACGGAAACTATCTCATCCCATATTGGGAATTTAACGATACTCTCTAAATATTCAATGCATTCTGTGCTTTGCATTAAATTAACTTCCATATCGATGGCGTCTGCATAAGCAGAATCTATATCCCATTGCACATCTGGTGAAGTTACCCACATTGAAGTCTCCAGTTAGTAAGATGTTATTGGTAATAGATAAATTAAAGACACACTGATTTGTGTCGTTAGTTACCTACAGCCATCAAGCTCAAAAACTAAAGCCCACTCGTTAGAATGGGCTGCGATTTTTAAACTCGTTTATTACTTGTCTCAGATTTTTCAGCATCTTATTTAAAGAACAATGAACAATCCATTGTCGCTATCAACTTATGCAGCGTGGCAACCTAGCCTGTACCTCCTTTTGCTGCGTTTCCCCAGTTCTTTTTCATACTGAGGTCATCGGTGTCTGTGTTTGTTCGATGGGTTTATATTACTAGCGGTAATTAAATATATCAATACCGCAGGTAATAAATATTTAGTTAATTTTATTAAAATGTTGATATTTATGGATTTATTTTTTTAATGCTTGGGAATTTTATTATTTAAACGCAACAAAAAAGCCACCCCCGAAGTTGTGGCTTGGTATTTATAATAAAAATATTACTAAATAAGTTCAATGGGTATATCTAATTACCGTCCATGTAAAGACATGTCCAAGAATTTCCATTTCTTCTAAGTATGCGGTTTCGTCTTTTCTAGAGGGGTTGAAGCTATGGATGTTGATCGTATTATCTTTGTTCCATGATAATTGCTTTATGCGGAGAACATCGTAATGCCTGAATGCATAAATTTCATTATTTATTATTCTTTTCCCGTCTAAGTTGACGCCCACAATAGCACCATCTGGCAGTACCGGCTCCATTGAATCCCCCTTAACTGTCATGCAAACTGCCTTGTGTGGGGGGATTCCACATTTCCTCAATGCACTACGTGGAAATACAATTTTAAATTCATTATAGTCGGTGCAATCATATGACCCATCTCCGGCAGCAAGATGGATATTTTTATAATAACTGACAAGTACGTGTTCATTATCAGGTAGAGGATCATCATCGTCCCACAAAAGGTAATTCCCTTTAGTGCCGACATCACTGGCAAAATCTCTTGGAAATAGCGTTTGTATTTTTTTTGCTAAACGAGGACTGAAATCTGAAACGGGAACTTGAAGAATTTTCGCGAATTGTGAAGCAGCTTCATAATTGAGTGCATTTATCCCGTTTAGATAGTGGTTTACGGCGCCTTGGCTAATCTCCATTAGATTGCCAACTTTCAATTGATTTAAATTCAATTCTTTTTTCTTTGCCTTGTAAATTTCATTTAGTTTTTTAGCTTCGAGTAACTCCTCAGGCGTTAGAGGGCGTTTTTTCATAGATTTAGTCATAAGTTCACCATTGAATTTTAAGAATTATTACCGTTAGTTTTCGAAAAAAACAACTACCGCCGGTATTGACAATAATAATTACAAGCGGTAGTAATATGTTTAAAACTTCTTACTCAGGTGTTAAATGAAAAAAATGACTTTATCGGATTATGTAAGAAACAATGGACAGCGCAAAACTGCCAAGGAGCTTGGATTAACTCAGGGCGCTATAAGCAAGGCGCTAAAAAGTGGAAGAAATATCTTTATTCACACCAGCCATTCTGGAAAGGTGCAAGCAGTTGAAACTCGCCCATTCCCTCTCCCTCTTAATAGCAGGCGCCAGAGAAAGGATACCCACGATGACAACTAAAACAACTCAGACAATTCAGATTCTTGAATATCTCAAAGCTGGCAATTCAATAACGCCATTAGATGCCTTGCGTAAGTTTGGCTGTATGCGACTGGGCGCGAGAATTTATGACCTAAAACAAGATGGGTATGTAATTAATACACGGATGGTGAAAGATGAAAAATCAGGGGCACGTTACGCGCGTTACTCACTGGTTAGTCTAGGTTAGAGGTGCAATATGAGCGTTAAATTAATGGCTAAAGCTTGGGAAATGGACTTATCACAAGGCGAAAAGCTGGTGTTATTAGCACTATGCGACCACGCCAATGATGATGGTGTTTGTTATCCAAGCCAAGAATATTTGGCTCAAAAATGCAGCATGAGCCCACGGTCTTTAATAGGCCAGATTAACAAACTAAAACAGCATGGGATTTTAACTGCTGAGCGCAGGCAAAAAGGTGGTGAACGGCTGGCGAATTTATACATTATCGACTTAGATAATTTTAGCCAATGTGCAAAATCTGCACATGCAAAATCTGCACCTACCAATGTGCAAATTACCGCAAAGTTACCTGCAAATTTTGCACCTTCCTTTAAAGAAGAACCATCAAAGAACCATCAATTAGAACCATCAATAATAGGCACAGGGGTTGCTGACGCACCCACTGAGCCATCGGGGCAAGTGAAAAAATCCAAACAAGCGAACCCTGACAATGTTGCTTGCTGGAGAGCTTACGCAAAAGCCTATCGCGACCGTTACGGGGTGCTACCAGCTGCTAATCCAAAAACCAGAGGGCAGGTTGCAACACTGGTGCGATACGTTGGCAAGGAGGTTGCGCCATCACTGGCTGAATATTTTCTATCGCACAATGGTAGCTGGTTTGTGCAGTGCAGACATGAATTTGGTTGCTTACTCAAGGCCTATCAGCAGGTGTTGACTGATATGCAGAGGGGGGAGCAGATGACGCAAATCAATGCAGTTAAGCCAAGCGTTAAAGACGTGCCTGTTCACACTGAGGGAGGAAGATTGTCATGGTAAGCGGATTGACATCGGTAGGCAGCATGTTTGCCAACCACCCACAGTTTGTGGTTGCCGGACAAAGCACAGCCACATGCAGCACACATGGCGAATACCAGCAAACGAAATATCAATCTGGTCGCGTTACCAAATGCCCAGAGTGCGAACGTGAACGCGAACAACAACGCATTGCAGACGAAAAAGCGGCGCAGTTACGAGAAACTGCCGAACGCAAAAGCAAACTGATTGACGAGCTAATCGGCAATTCAGGCATTCCAAAACGCTTTCTTGGCAAAACGCTGAAAAGCTATCAGGTGAGCTGCAAAGAGCAACAGGATGTAATTAACGATGCCAAGGCTTTTTTGATTGAATTTAACAGCCCTCAGGGGCATTCTGGGCGCTGTATGACAATGCTTGGCAATACTGGTACAGGAAAGACTCACATCGCCAGCGCGATAGCTTTATGCGTCATTAAACACTATGGCGGTACAGCGCGTTTTACCAGCGTTTCAGAAATTAACAGGCTGGTTAGAGAATCGAAGAGCTACAACGCTAAATACACTGAAACAGAAATCATTACAGCATTTGGAAATTATGACCTGCTGATTATTGATGAGGTTGGCATTCAATCGGGAACCGATGCAGAAAGTCGCGCGTTATTCGATGTCGTTAATACTCGCTATCAGAACATGAAGCCGACAATTTTCATAAGCAATCTAAATATAAACCAGCTTAAAGAGGCATTAGGTGAGCGTCTCTTTGACAGGCTAAAAGAGGGTGGCGGCTTAATTCTTGGTTTTAACTGGGGGTCGTATCGTGGATAACTTAAAAATAGCTTTCTTTGCGTGGGTATTTCTATGGGCGGACACGCTAAAAGCAATATTTACGCCTATTGGGGATAGGAGCACAACCTTTAAAGAATTTATAGAAGATAACGGCGTATTCGCTCCTGTTCTCTTGGTGTTTATGCTGTTTTGCCCATTTTTGGTAATTCCAATTATTTGGCACGGGATGAAGAAAAATAAAAATAAAAAGGCTATAAGGGCATTCATTCGGGATGTTGAGAAGCGCAGAGGTAAAAAATGAAAATTAAATATATCAAAGCGGCGGCGCATGCGTGGTTGTTTTCTATGCCTAAGAGCATGTTAAACGACATTAGGGCTGCGGCAAAAATTTTCCATACCGCATTCGGATATTTAGCCTCATTTTTAACTACTTTGCTGCTATGGATTTTCCCAATTCCTATCATTCTTATTGGGGCTAAAGCTTTAGAAGATTTGGACAAGGAGGGTAAGAGATGAATATTGATCTATTTGGTACGTCTGAAAAAATCGAGCACTTCATATCTATTGGGGATTATCAGATAGCTCAATGGGTAGCGTTAGTTCAAAGTGCATATTTTGCCGGAATAGCTGAGGCATGTAAGGAATTCAAAGATATCGTTACTGACGATCCAAACATTGAAGAATTTAAAAAAAGAATCATAGAACTCTCTAATCCGCTCGCCGAAGTCAATCTTAAACGTATCGTTACTGAAAAGTATTTAAAGGAAATCGCAGCGGTGCTTGATGGTAAGAACCCAAAGCGGGTGGTTATATGAACACCTGTATAGCTTGTTGTCATTGGATGCTGAAACGAAAAAATAATAAAGGCGAATGTGTTGCCGATGAGATGACAAGGAAAGGCGGCTGGGGCTGGTGTCGGTTTGATGAGATATGGAGATATTTCCCTTATTGCAGGGAATGCCCAAAAGGCAAATTTGAGCCCGTAGAAGACGAATTGAGAAAGGCGCGGGAAGAGTGGGTAGCTAGGAAAGATGCAGAACACAAAAAACGCTGCCAAGAACTTATGCGGATGGAAAGACAGGAGATAAACAAATGAATGAGATTGAGACTGAAATGGACATTGATCTGGTGGCTAGTAAAGAACAAGCAGGGGCATGCCGAAATTTATGGGTAATGGTTATTACTTACGCACTTAGAGACGCGCGCGAAAGAATAGCCAACACAAAAGCTAAAAATCTCGAATGGGCGGTACGTCAGGAGATGGATTATTTCACAAGTCGAGATTTTGAAGCGGTATGCCGATTTGCTGATTTTGAAATTGATCTAGATACGATTGAGAACGGGTTGCGGACATTACGGAGATGGTGAAATGGATATTGTTATGGATATTGTTATGGATTTACTTATTGGGGTTGGTGGATTGGCTCTTGTCTTTATCGGCTTTGCATATGTGTTCGCTAAAATTTCCCGATTAGTGTGTTGGTTTTTTATCAAAAGAAGCTGTTTTAGATACCAGCATAAAAAAGATGGCGAAACAAAGTATTACAAAATCATTGAAACAGATTTTGATACCTATACAAAGATGGTAATCGATTACGAAAATAAATTTAGCAATAGGAAAGAAAAATGATACACAGGCTGAAAATACTTCCAGAATATTTTGAAGCGGTTAAGCAAAAAGTAAAGAGAGCTGAATTTCGGAAGAACGATAGAGATTTTAAGGTAGGAGACCAGCTCTTATTGGAAGAGTATGACAAAACAAATAACCAATACACAGGAAGATTTATTCTTGTTCGCATAACGCATGTTACTGATCTGGCTGATTGGGCTGCTGGCTATGTCATGTTAAGCATAGACTGGGAGGATAATTAAAATGGCGAAACGCAAATGCCGCTGGTGTGGCGCAGAGTTTGAAAAGCACCGGGCATTACAGATTGTTTGCAGCTCAGCTTGCGCTATAGCCTTGAATAAGCAAAAACGAGAGATTGCCAACAAAAAAGCACAGGCGGCTGCAAAACGGCAGGAAAGGGCGGTTATAAAAGCCCGTAAGCACGCATTAGAAACGCTACCGCAGCTTACGAAGCGTGCACAGGCGGCATTTAATGCTTTTATCAGATTAAGGGACAAACACCAGCCTTGCATTAGCTGCGGTAAGCCCTTGCCAGATGCCCCTAATGGCTATGATGCAGGGCATTATCGTTCGGTAGGCTCAGCACCTAATCTACGCTTTAATGAAGATAACTGCCATGGTCAATGTAAGCGTTGCAACAATTATTTAAGTGGCAATCATGTTAACTATCGTATCAGTCTGCTTGAGCGTATTGGATTGGAGGCTGTAGAAGCACTAGAGTCTGATAACGCGCCACGCCACTATACAAAAGACGATTTACGCCAGATAGAAAGGCTATACAAAGAAAAAAGGCGGGCATTGCTATGACTGAAAAATTCAAACGCAGAATTAACAAAAAAAATAAACGGGATGTAATGACGCTGGCTTGGGATTTTTCTGGTGAATTGCTGAATGCTCACGATGAAATTTTTATTGAAGTGCGAAGCATTACCCGATCAGATGATCAGAATGCAAAGCTGCATGCCATGCTGGGAGATATTGCTAAACAGAAGCCTTTCAATGGCAAAAAACTGAGTATTGAGCAGTGGAAGATGATTTTTGTAAGTGGTCATCGAATCGCCACAGGAGGGCAGGCGGAGATGGCAATAGGGCTTGAGGGAGAGATTATAAATCTGAGGGAATCAACTGCGCAGATGGGGGTTAAGCGCATGGCTAGTCTGATTGAATATATAACAGCATGGGGAGCTGAAAATGATGTTAAGTTCACTGATAGGAGGGACTTATGTTATCAAAATGTAGCATAGATGCTGCTGAAGACGTTTTAAAAGCATATGAGCGGGCGATGAGGGATATTGTAAGGCAAGGGCATTGCAGAAGCATTGAATGGAAATATAAAAGCGGTATTGACAAGAGTAAAACGGCATTTGTATTGCGCTATCCGCCAGAAGTGCTGGACATGGTCAAAATCGCTTTAGCTAAAATGACTACTAATAATAGAGAAGCATTTGCTATTCTAAGAGTTCAGTATGCTTATATAAGCCCATATTTTAAACGTTCTGGGCGTGCGGTAATTCAAAAAAATCAACGCGCCCGTAAAAACAGTAGTACGTGGTATAGAGATGTCGAAAGGGCGTTGATAGTTTTTTGGGATTATTTACAACATGACCAAAATTTTAATAAATATTTTAAGTAACAACTTGATAAAAATGGATATCTTAAATATAATGCTAATATACAGTATAGGTATGCTTCCCTTGTAAAAGCACCGTTAATTTGCCTTTCTTTTATTGGCAGCTTTGTTATGTCCTAAAGAAAGGCATTAACATCTTTCTCCTTTTTTTGTTTATCTTTTTTATCATGCTATTTTTTACCCGCCTGCTCCTTGGCGGGTTTTTTATTTGGGTATTTTAGAGCAGAAAGGTTAGGTATGGATCTATGTGCTTTTTTAGAACAAAATCCTGACGGTCTGTACTATTGGGTTGAATTGCTTGATTTTGGGTGTCCTGTAGTCCCTTTTGATGCCACGATGGACGAGCTTTACAGGGTATGTGTGCATTATTACGCATTAGTTCCTAGAAAAAAAGTTATTCAATCCGTAAAAAGATGGCTCAACAAGTGCCCGATCCAAAATATTAAATTGAAGTTAATCTATTCCGATTTGGATAATAAGAATGCCCCCGATGAGAGAGGGTTTTGTTGTATTGAAATGGGTATAAAAACAGCATATTAATTTTAGCATTATTCACAACCAGCCTATATGGCTGGTTTTTTATTAGGGTTTATGAAGTGGTTAGTTAATATTCAGCGGATTAGTTAAATGCTAGTCCGCTTTTTTATTTGGAGATTATTGTATGACTAAGCGCGTAGATTTTCAGCAGGTTTGTTTACAATCTTTAGACGCTCTTGAAGCAAAAGCTAAAGAGGATGAGTGCAAAGAAATTATTGATGCCATAACACGGCTGGCTGGCGATATAGAGGCTGCTACTAATGGCAGCTTAAAAGCGTTTCTTGTAATCCCTGTTAATTCTGAAAAATTTTGGGTTATATTAAAAAATTTAGAAACAGGCCGACAGGAAACATTAGCGGAATTTACACTAGAACATGGAGGCTATCCCGTGCACATCGCATATCCGGAATTGGATGACCGTACTGTCGCTTATCATTACCTATATAGAAACTACGCATCAGATGAAGCTAAGCTGGAGAAGGCTTTAAGAGATCTACTTAGAGCTTCTGGCACAGCAAAAATTATATACACTTTAAAGAATGGACAATGAATAGTTAATGGTGATTAATATGATTGATGGTAACGACTATAACTAATTCTGTATTGAATTAAGACAAGCTCACGTATGCACGTGGGCTTTTTTATTGGAGTTCGCTATGACGGATAAAGACAACTCCGCCATGGGAGGATTAACTGACAAGCAGCAACGTTTTGTTGAAGAGTACCTGATTGATTTTAACGCCACGCAGGCAGCAATAAGGGCTGGATATAGCCAAAAAACAGCAGGTTCAGTTGGGCATGAAAACTTGAGAAAACCTGAAATTGTGGCGGCACTTAACAAAGCAAAGCAGGATCGATGTGAGCGTACTCAAATTGATGCTGATTATGTCTTGAGCAGACTGGTAGAGATTGACCAGATGGATGTTGCAGACATTCTTAATGCTGATGGTTCTGTATTGCCTATCAGTCAATGGCCTAAGGTATGGAGAATCACATTAAGCGGTATGGATGTGCTTACGATGATGGACAAGGAAGATGGCCAAAGCATTCTTAAAAAGATTAAGTGGCCTGACAAGGTTAAAAATCTTGAGCTGTTAGGTAAGCATGTGACTGTTCGGGCATTTAATGACAAGCCGGCGGTAGTAATGGAGCAGCAAGAGCCTACGCCTGTGCAGATTGTAGTTAAGGCAGTTGATGCGAGGGTGAGTGATGGTGACGATCAGTCCAGTACTTAATACACCGCAGGCAAGATTCTTTAATCTGGATAAAAAATTTAGAGCGTTTGTAGCTGGATTTGGTAGCGGTAAAACATGGGTAGGTAGTTCTGCCATGTGTGGACGTTTTTGGCGATTCCCAAAAGTCAATCAAGGTTACTTCGCACCAACTTACCCGCAGATCAGGGATATCTTTTTCCCGACGATTGAGGAGGTGGCTTTTAATTGGGGGTTAAAGGCTGAACTCAGGGAAAGTAATAAAGAAGTTCATTTTTACGAGGGAAAAATTTATCGCGGCACCACGATCTGTCGTTCTATGGACAAGCCGGCAACCATTATTGGATTTAAGATTGGTCATGCTTTAGTTGACGAGTTGGACACACTGACAAAAGAAAAGGCACGTGCAGTATGGCGCAAAGTAATTGGCCGCCTGCGTTATAACATTCCCGGCTTGATAAATGGTGTGGATGTTGCCACTACTCCAGAGGGTTTTCGTTTTGTTTATGAGCAGTTCGTTAAGGCTGTGCGCGAAAGCCCTGCACTTGGTGCCTTGTATGGGTTGGTACAGGCAAGTACTTATGATAATGCTGCCAATCTGCCACCTGATTATATTTCTTCGCTATTTGCTAGCTACCCCCCAGAATTAATCAAGGCATATCTAAATGGTCAGTTTGTCAATCTGGCTGCTGGAACAGTTTACAACTGCTTTGATAGAGAGGCTAACAGCACGATAGCAGAAATGCGCGCAGGTGAGCGTTTGCACATTGGTATGGACTTCAATGTACTAAAAATGGCTGCGGTAGTTTATGTGCTTCGCAATGGCATTCCATACGCTGTAGATGAGTTGGTAGATGTCCGAGATACGCCATCAATGTGCGCGTTGATTAAAGAGCGATATCCAGATCATCAGATAGATATTTATCCTGACGCCAGCGGGCAGAACACCAGCAGCAAAGACTGGTCAAAATCTGATTTATCGATAATCAGAAATGCTGGGTTTTCGGTTAATGTAGGCAGTACCAACCCAGCAGTTAAAGATCGTATTAATGCGACTAATGCTATGTTGCTGAACGGCAATAACGAGCGCCGCATGTTTATTAACCCATACAAATGCCCACGCTTTACCGAGGCGTTAGAACAGCAGGCATACGACAAAAACGGCACCCCAGATAAATCAAGTGGCATTGATCATATTATCGATGCTGGCACCTACCCGATTGTTAAGCTATTCCCAATTAACAGGCCGACATATGGGCGGCGTGACCTTTGAGTGTAAGTTATGAGTAATGACCCAAGTATTAAATCAAATGCAGTTGCCCAGATGCACGCCAGAAACAAGAAAATAGACGCGCTGCTTGGCGGAACAGAGGCTATGCGCAAAGCTGGCAAAAGCTTTTTGCCACAGGAAGATGCAGAAAGCGACCAAAAATACGCGCGTCGCTTAAATATGTCAGTTCTGTATCCGGCCTATGAGCAGACGGTAAGCCAGATGGTGGGTCGAACTTTTGCCAAGCCCTTGATCGTTGAAAAGGTTGCTGATGGTTTAAAAGACTATCTGTCTAACATTGACTTGAGGGATAACGATATTGATGGCTTTTGTTCAAAGTGGTTTTATGATGCTATGGCGCACGGCTCAAGTTATGTGATAGTTGATTTCCCAATAGCGGGTGATAATCGAAGTATTGACGATGATAAGCGGCTTGGTTTACGGCCTTATTTTTCTCATGTGCCTTTTAGCTGCGTTTTGGGCTGGCGTAGTGAAAGGAGGGGGAATGTGGAGGTATGCACTCAATTTCGTTATCGGTCCGTAGTAATTGTGCCCGATGGCACGTTTGGCGAAAAGCAGATAGAGCAGGTGACAGTAATGACTCCGGGCTATGTAGTTGTTTATCGTCAGAACGAGGATGGCTGGTATGAGCATTCAACGGACGAGCAAAGGATAGATGGGGAATTGCTTGATTGCGTGCCGGTAGTGGCCTTTACGCCCGAAAGAACAGGATTTTTTGAAGGTAAGCCAGTTCTGGAAAATCTGGCCGATTTAAATATTCGCCATTGGCAGGCGAGAAGTGATCAGGATTATTTGGTACATTTTATCAGCATGCCGTTAATGTTTTATCTCGGTGAAAGCGAGATTGAAAAGATTGTAGCCGGCACGGGCACAATGCTGCGACTGGCGCCCGGCGAACAGATGGGCTTTATAGAGCATAGTGGTCGCGCAGTAGAGGCGGGGTGGGCAGGGCTTGATCGGATTGAAGCAGATATGAAAGTGGCTGGGGCTAAGTTGTTGACCCGCACCAAACTGGCTATGACTGATTCGCAAGCAAAAGAAGAGCAAAGCAAGGAAGTAAGTTTGCTGCGCCATTATGCTAATCTGTTTGAAAGCGCGATAGATGCTGCATTAAAGCTTATGTCTATGTGGCAAAGCAGCAAAGAACCTAGCCACGTGGAAATCAGCGGTAATCTAGAATCTGATGACACTGTAGAGGGCATGAATGTTGTTATGACCCTAAATACAAATGACATAATCAGCAACCAGACTACCTTTGAAGAGGCTAAACGTCGCGGTGTTATCTCCAGTCAGGCAAGTTGGGAAGAAGAAGTGGAGCGGCTGGAGAATGAGCAAGCAGCTATAACGCCGCCACTAATGGATTTTAGCGATGACAAGCGATCAGCAGATAGCAAACAATCTAATAACGCGCCAGCTTGATGTAATCCGCGTTGAGATAGGGCTTGAGAATGAAATGTTGGCGCAGCTTGAGCAATTACAATGGGATATTGAAGCAAAACTGGCTGGTGTTGATTTAACTGCCCTGACTAAAACGCAGTTAAGCGAGCTGCTGAAACAGGTAGAAGAAGCAATTGATAACTGCTATGGCGCGTATGCGAATAATATGAAGCAGACTGTAAGTGATTTAGGCATAGATGAGGCCAGTTATTTACCATCAATGCTTTTAGCCGCATTGGGCGCTGAGGCTGTTGTTAAAAGCTTATCTGATACACAACTCGCACATCAGATAGACGATGTATTGCTCGGTGGTTTAACGGTAAATGAAACGTTTGCAGCGCAAAAAACACAGCTATTTAACGCGATTAAGCGCCAGATAAGAACAAGTGCAATAGATGGGACCGCGCCTGATCTGGCTGGTGTTTTTAAGAAAGCTACAAACTGGATTAAGGCCACGGTACCAACAGCAACCAGCGCCATAAGAAATCAGATTATTTATGCTTTTGGGCGTATTAATAAGCTGGTTAAGGCATGGCGGCATGTTTCAGTTATAGATAACCGTACCACGACTATGTGCTTGAAACGTAACGGGCTGTTATGGAACAAGGATAAACAACCAATCAGGCACGAGCTTACTTTTAAAATTCCGCCATTACATAACAGATGCCGCAGTATTTTGGTATTGGTAATAGATTTACTGACGGAGTTTGACGGGATGACGGCCGAGGATTGGGTAAATTCCCGCACATTGGCGCAGTTACAGAAGCAGTTCGGTAACGGAATCGGCAGAATGCTGAAAACAGGGGAAATTGGCGTTGATGACATCGTTAAAAATGGAGGATTACAAGCCATGACCCTTACCGAGCTGAGGCAAAAGTATCAATAGTAGTTATTCATTTAAACCAATATGACCGCTGGAGCGGTCTTTTTTTACGCAAACAGGAGACAAAATGCCTTTACAGTTGAAACTTGATGCGGCTGGCCACGTTGTTGTAAACGATGGCAAGCCGGTATATGTAAATGATGATGGAAAAGAAATCGCCTATGACGTCAATCAGGCCAGCCAAAAGATTAAAGACCTGTGCAATGAATCCAAAACACACAGAGAAGCTTTCCAGGCGGCAGAGGCGAAATTAAAGACTTTTACTGGCATTGATGATCCGGAAGAGGCGCGCAAGGCTATCAATATGTGCAAGAACCTTGACGATAAAAAGCTGATTGATGCCGGTGAGGTAGCTCGCATCAAGGAGGAAGTGGCCAAAGCGGCAAATGCTCAAGTCGTAGAAGCACAGGCGAGAGCAGAAGGGCTGGAAAAACAGCTTTATGAGGAAAAAATTGGCGGGCGTTTCGCGCGCTCACAATTTATTAAAGACAATCTGATTATCCCTGCGGATATTGCGCAGTCTTATTTTGGACGTCATTTCACTATGAATGAAAAGGGTGAAATTATTGCAAAAGACGTCGCTGGTAATGATATTTATAGCCAGTTAAAACCGGGGTCGCTTGCTGATTTTGATGAGGCTCTGGAAATGCTGGTAGGTAGCTACCCAAACAAGGACACTATTTTCCGCAGCAATCAGGCAACAGGTGGCGGAACAACTCCTGTTAATGCGGGCAAGCAACCTGTACCTGCTTCCTATGCTGATTGCAAAACAGAGGAAGAACGTCGTTTATTTATTCAAAGCAAAGCTGCATCAAATTAAGGAGGTTTTATGCCATTCGATCTAACAGTTTTTAATAAAGAAACCTATACCACCATGGTTGAAACGGTGGCGCAGGATATTGATAAGTTTAATCAAGCCTCAGGAGGAACAATTACTCTGATTAATCGGCCATCTCGCGGCGATCAGGATGTTTACTCCAAATTTCAGGGTATAAGTGATCTCGTTCGTCGACGAAATGTATATGGAGATGGGGCAGTTGCGTCCGTACGCTTAACGCAAACACTTGAGAATAGTGTTAAGGTGGCAGCAGGCACGCCGCCAGTTGAATATGAGCCGGCTCAATATGCATGGATTAAGCAAAATCCGACAGATGCGGCTATAGCACTCGGGACGCAACTGGGTAAAGGTCGTATGGCCGATATGCTGAATACGGGTATTATGTGCGCAGTGGCAGCGATTAAAAATAATCCGAAAGCTACACGCAGTGGCTATGCAAGACCAGACACGATGGTTAACGCTGCTGCTCTGTTTGGTGATCGCAGTTCGGCCATTAAGGCATGGGTTATGCATTCAGCCTGTTCTACCGACTTGCTGAACTATGCCTTGAACAATGACCATAGATTATTTGCATATGACACTGTGAATATTACCCAAGACCCTGCTGGGCGCCTGTTCATTATTACCGATTCTCCATATCTGGTTAAGTATTCAGATCCTGCTAAACCTGACGCATCGTCTCTGGATGGCTATTTCACCCTTGGCTTAACTGAAGACGGGATCGTAGTAAGTGATAACGATGATTATAATTCCGCAATAGTGGATATTACTGGTAAAGAAAATCTCCACGTACAGCAGCAAGCAGAATGGTCATATAACGTAGCGGTGAAAGGTTATCGATGGGACATGGCTAAAGGCGGCGCATCTCCAACCAATCTCGCCTTAGCTACCGGCACAAATTGGACTCAAGTGCCAGAAAGCGTTAAAAACACCGCTGGTGTACTGGCAATAATGAGCCCAACTTATATTTAAAGGAGGAATATATGGCAAAAAAATTGTATTTTCTGGCTAAATTAACGCCAGATAAGGTTAAAGAAGCTGAGGATCAGGGCTATTGTGTTCGTGATGCAAGTATGTACCGCCCAGGAGATTCTATTGAGAATTGTGATGAAGCTGCCGGCGATGTACCCGAGGCTTACAAGCAATTTGTTAAGCAGAAAGATTCTGGTGCTGCTGACGATAAGGAAGAGGACGGAAACGGCAGCCCTAAAACGGTTAAGGAATATCAGGAAGCTTTAGTGCAGATGGGAGTAGAGTTTCCGCCCACAGCAAGAAAAGCTGAGCTGGAGGCTTTATATAATCAGCACAAGCAACCCGATCCCCTGAATTTAGGTGATCATCATGATCATAGTGCCGCGTGATAGCTATGTAAGTGTAGAGCAGGCAGATGCTTATCATGCCATTAGGTCATCCAAGGATGTATGGGAAGAACTGGAAACCAGCCAAAAGGAAATGCGGCTGGTTTCTGCTTCTGATTATGTCGATGCATGCTATCAACTACGCCAAAACTTGAATCGGAAGATGCGAGCGGGCGAAGTTGGGATCATTGAACCAGTGTACAAAGCTGTGTGTGAGCTGGCGTTGAGAACAGGCCTTTTTGACAATGATGAGCAAAAGCGCAAGTCTGTAAAAGTGGGAGAGATTTCTGTTACCTATGCGGGTAATGGAGGGTCACGCTTCGAATATATTGATGCATTACTGTTGCCCTATACGGCAGGGACATTTGCTCAAATACCGATAATCAGGGGGTAATATGGCTTTTGATTATGAGGAGCTGAAAAATGTTGCAGCAGGGTTGCTTAAAGAGTTTGGGAAAATTATTGAAATAAAGCGAACTAGTGAGAAGCGGTATGACCCGACAACTGGCAGTAATGAATCAGTAATTGATATATACCGTGGTTATGGTTGCACATTTAATTACAGCACTAAGGAAATAGATGGCACACGCATCCAAATGGGGGATTTGGTGATATTGCTGGAAAGCTTAAGCACCATACCCTTAATTGGTGATGTTGTGCTGGTAAATAATGTTGAGATGCGTGTAATTAATGTTGAGTGTATACAGCCCGCAGGTATTGCTGTGCTTTATAAATTGCAGGCTCGGCAATGAATCCATTTACGGCCAAAATGGAGGAATTGCTAAATAAGGCGCACGCTAAGGCTGATTCAATTGTTTCTGAATCAGTACTTGAGTTACAGCAGCAGATTATTGAAGCCACGCCTGTGGATACAGGACAAGCTAAATCTAACTGGTTTATTGAGACGGATCAATGCAGCGGTAGAACAACCACAGACAAAGAGCAGGGCAACATAGCAGAAGCTAAACAGTTGCTTGCTCGGCTGCCTAGTGGCAAATCTCGGCCTGCATATTATTACTTGTTTAATAATTTACCGTATATCCGCGTGCTTGAGTATGGGCTATACCCAAATCCACCTAAAAACCCAACCGGCAAAACAGTAAACGGCTATTCCACACAGGCGCCACAAGGTTTTTTTCGCCTTTCAGTTGCCGGATGGCAGCAGATAGTAGGGCGTGTTGCCGCAGCCAGAAAAGATAATATATGACTACATTTAATCAGATTAGTAATGCGCTGGAAAAACGCTTAGCCGCACTACCGAATGCCCCACCGATTTTTTATGATAACCAAGCCCCAGCCACTCCACCGGCAGGGGATTTTTTTATAGCTAGTAATCTGCCTAGACCATCCGTTATAGATACACTCAATGCCACTGAAATTCATAGTGGCATTTTTAGTATCAATATTTACACACCAGCAGGGACTGGCAGGGCTATGGCAGAAAAATATGCAGATGAGCTGCATATTTTTTTCTTTAACCGACGTTTTGACGGGTTACTTACATCAACGGTCAGTCGTGCACAAGGGCTCGTTACCCCTACGCACTACATGATTAATGTGAGTATCAGTTATCGAACAATTACGGAGTAGATATGGCTACATTAGCACGTGAGATTCCGACAGATGGCTTAACAACCATTGTTTATTTTTTTAATTCTGCAAAAAATGAATATGGAGATGGTATTCAGCTTTGCGGTCATGACAATCTTGATTTTAAAGATGGCAAAACAGATGAAATCGACACAACAGATTTATGTCAGGCAGCAACAGGGCATAAATCATCTAGGGCAGGCGCAAAAGAAAATGGCACGCTGTCTATCAATATGAAGCGTTTCGATCCACGACAGCCTGCTTTAGCGGCTTATATGAACGCACCAATTAACAGTAAGCTTAAGATACGAGTTGTTTATAACGACCCAGAGGCTGAAGATGCTGATGTGTGTACTTATTACTGCCAAAAGAAAGTTAATCCGGGCTGGGCAAGCAAGATAGGGCAAATTTTGGAAGGGTCATTAGAGGTAGCGACTGTTTCCGACCCTGTCTGGTCGGTAGAAAAACTTAAACCTGCCGCCTTTACGGCAGGCAACGATTCGAAAACTAAATGATTTTAAAGCCACATAAATTGTGGCTTCTTTTTTTGGAGATAAATATGACTAACCCAACAAAAAACATTAAATCTGGAAAAAACATTACACCTGACTGGAATGCTTTGATGCAACCAGCATATCAAGAAGTAGATATTGCTGGTGTAGGCACTATCCGCACTAAAATAGAGATGAGCGGAAAAGATTTGCTTGACTATCAGGAGCATATTTCGCAAACAGAAAAAGACGGCATGGTCGCCCTTATATCCCTAGCTGCTTTTAGGGTGCAGCGCATGGTGGTTAATGAAAATGGAGAGCCTGTTTTTGGTTCTATTGAGGATGTTTTGAAACTTCCTGCTGATGTAATTTCGAAAATTTCTGAGCTCTTTGATAAAACCAATAATGCGCTTGACGAACAAGTTAATGAGGCCGCAAAAAAATAATGCAGCAGCCCATGCGAAAAATACTTTTAGTTTTATCGCGTGAGCTGCATAGACCATTATTTGAAGTGATGACATGGCCAGAAAACGAGATTATCAATCAGATTGCATATAATTTGACACAAAATGAAGATTGGCAAAAGGAATATGAGCGCCAGCGAATTGCCAGTCTTCCGATGAAAGAACGTGTCGCGATGGCTAAGGCAATGATGTCAGGTTCAGGAGAATAGCTATGGGATGTTGTGGCAAAAAGCCATCGACCGGCATTTTTGCAAGAGCTAGAGATACGATTGATGAGATTGCCGCAAATTATCAGGAACGTTTGAAAATTTGCGGCAATTGTACAAATTTAAAGCGATTTCATGAAATTGTCCCGCTTGGTACGCCGGCCACAAAACTGGATAAATGTGGCAAATGCGGATGTTTTGTCGCAGCCAAAGCGGTTTTGTTTAATCAGAAATGTCCAGATAGAAAGTGGTAGATATGTTTACATTTTGGTTAGACCCTGAAATGACATCGGAAGCAACCAGTCCTTACCCTATTCTCTACAATGGCACGGGGTCGGTTGATGTGGTTTTGTATTATGGTAGCAATGATCCGCAGGAGACGATTGTTTCACTGACGGATGCGCCTATTACGTTGACGCCGATTAGCATGCTAGAAAAGTGGACACCAGCAAAGTATTACAAGCTGGGAGATATTATTGAACCTACCGTCTCAAATGGGTTGATGTACAAGTGCGCAGAACCCGGAACAAGTGGCGATGGTGAACCAGATTGGGGTACAGGTCGTGTTGGCAGTGCGGTTAATTCTGGTACGGCGCAGTTTATCAATTATGGGGCAAAGTTTGTGCCAAGCGATGTACGTCTTGCATTAAGCAGATCAGGGCTTGATGAAGCGGAGTCAGGGGCAGGCATTAGCTTAGGGCAAAGTATGCGCGGCGGGGCTCCAATTGCGGTTTATTTACGTATAACGAATCGCTTCATTGATGTGCGCAGCGATAGCACTGATCCCTGTATTTTTATTGGTACAAACAAGGTGCGTTTGAGTAAAAAGGCAGCTTAGCTATGTTTGGTAATTCAGTTCTTGGTGGTGCGGTATTAGCAACAGACGATGCATCTGTTGCTGATAATACGCCTGTTTTATTGCTGGGGTTGGCGCAATCGGTAGAATCGCGTGAAGAAACAGGTGTTTTGCTGGCGTTATCGCAATCTGTTATCAGTGAACGTGAATTAGAAATCGGGCTGCCACTGGCGCAGACTGTGAACTATGAAGTAGATGCCATGCTGTTAGGGTTGGCGCAAACTGTTACGGGTGCCATCTCTTTTGCGCCAATGCATGGTTCGCAGTCCATCGGCCTTAATCAGGAAGACTATGCGATTAGGGTGTATATCAATGGTGATGAGATTGACCCATGCAAATTAATGCGCAGCTGTGAAATCACTTATACCGAAGAGGAGTCGGCCAAGGCTACGCTATATCTGAAAGAGGAATGCGGACAAGTAGATATGTATCTCTACTATAACCAGCCGATAACCATTTACGCACAAACCAGCAAGCATATTTATCCACTGTTTAGCGGCATCGTTGATACTCCTGATATTGATTTCATGAAATATACAAGGGTTTTAACGGCAAATAATGATCGTAGCAATGCCATCGAAAAACTTGGCAAGGATGTTGTAAGAAAAATAGGCTATTGGTGCGAAAGTGTATTTGGAGATGTTGCAAACTACGATACATTAAATGCTGAGCTGACAGATCGTCTAAGTACGATTCCTGCAAGTTTTGATTTTGACGCACGAGGGCAAGCGTTGCTGACGAGCTGGCAGCCCAAAGCAAAGCCGGACTGGGTGCTAACAAGCTGCGATTGCTATAACAAACAGATCAGTTTCAAACTGGGCGGGGCTACCTCCCTAGTTAATCAGGTTGAGATTGAAGTACACCACCAGTATGACCGCCTGTTTCATCGTGAGAATTATTTCAGCTATGTTTATTGCGGCTTTCAAACAGATATTGATTATGTTTTAAATGTCAGCCATGAGGGACCACCTCCTAAATACGATGATGTATTTAGCGCAGCTAATGGCAGTGGGTGGCTAGTTGGCAATTTCCGCACAAAGGGAACGCCGCCTAGCGGCTGGTATGGCACAATTTATTTTGATGCGGCCGATTATGAGTACCAGTACGAACCAACCGGCGATAAAGACGCTAACGGCAACCCTATTGTAAACGTTGTGCAGGTAGCGAAAACAACAGCTAAGGGTGATTTGTATGCCATGCGCGCGAGCTGGACGGCTATGCGCCGCTGGAAGCAGGCAGTTGATGAAAAGTACCCGCTAGTTATCAGCAATACCCCATCTATCCAGCTGCATGGCGTAAAAAAGGAACGGCTAAGCTATACAATCAAGCAGGATGCAGAAAAAAGTAAGCTGGCGAAAAACTGGGGCAACGAAAAGAAATATTTTCATCCTACGGGGGAGAAGCAAAGTAACGGCGACTATACAATTAATATTGATAACGTGATTCCAGATGAATATGCTCGGGCGATGGAGGTTATTTATCAGATTGCCTATACTAAAATTTTAGAATCGCACCGGCATAATGAACTTGCGTTAAGCATAAAATTTACACCTCAGATTAGCCTTGATAATACGGTTTATGTTGATATCGACAGGTTTGCTGGCAAGGTTAAAGTTAAAAGTTATACGCATAAGTTTGATTTTATGACCTTGCTAGGAGAAACCGAATTTGTCGGCTCTACTTATGTTAATCCGCTAAGCAGGGAAAATCGCCTAACTCCTCCGCCTAATCCACCAGCTCGTCCTAAATTACCTCTTGCTAAATATGATGCTGAGATTTATTTGAATGATTATGTTGTCCCTTATGGAACTCAGATTATTGAGAATGATCCCAATGCTGATAAAAACCCTGATGAAATTAAAGACAAGCCAGAAGAGGGTAACAGTATTTCGATAACCGATAAGCGGACATTTGAGCTGTACAAATGTCAGGGTTATGTGCGTATTGAAACAGGCTTCTTTTACTATGGTAAAAAAGTTAAACGCGGCTATGCTTTCAGGGTAGAAACAGCAGATATAGAAGAAGCAAGTACTAATACGGCAGAAATAGAGGCAAACAAAACCACGATTGAAGTAGTTGTGCCAAATGAAGAGATCAAGGTAACAATGAGGTGTTATTAAAATGAGTAGTAGACAGCTTCAGGCAAATCTTAAAAAGATTCTAGGGTTGACGCATAGGTACGAAAAGCCCGCAGAGCGACCGCGTGTATTGGGCGGCTCTTCGGTTGCAAAGATGCCAGCATCAGAAAAGGCGCCTGACGCCTGCGTGTCTTTGGCAGACATGCTGTCATTTAACGCTTCTGGACTGCCGCAGTCTAAAACTGGTCGTGTTGTCGATGGATTGTTTGATGCAAACACTGGCCGGCAGGTGCGCGTATTTCTCGATCCTAGTGCAGTAATTTGTGAGGACAGCGATGTAAAACGTTTCAGTGATTACATATGGTACAAACTACAGCTTAAAGACAACCATGAAGCTGTCTTAATGGGTACAGGGCTTCCAGGGGATCTAAATTTTGATCCAGTAGTATGGTGGGTGGTGCTGGATGTGTTAGATATACGGCATACATCTGGGGATGTTATGCAAATTAACCCCAAACGGATAGGCGTCGATACACTTAAGGATGTGGTTTATAAAATACTGAAAACAAAACCATTAAATGCCAAAGCATTTTTTACAACCATACCGATAAAAGAAGACCTGCTAACAGCGGACCGTGATGAGTACAAAAAAGCAGTTAAACAGATTTTTGATTTCATATGTACCTATGTCAACGAAAGCAGCAAATACAATCGTTACACATGGCTGGCTTTATACGCTGCATATCAGCAAACAAACAGCCTAGTAGTTGAAGATAGGAATTTTACTAAACTGAAGAATCTGGTTTACGCTGCCGAAAAATACGCCGGCAAACAAATTCCCAAAGATGGAGAGATGGTTTATACATGGAAAACACCGACAAAACCGTTTATATACGCTTCCGTTGAGAATTGGTCATTAGAGGCAAAAAAGGCTTACTGGGGTTTGCCTGCGGATAACTTCAAATTGTACGAATCCCGTTGGAAATTTGCCGATGATTTAGTGAGCGGTGCCAGCCTGATTAAAGATTATGCACTGCAAAACGCAGGGGTGGCCGCTGATGAGGAACTGGATACAGGCAATGTCGCCAATATGAAATATGGTGACCACTTCATACACTCATTTGACTATGAGGAAACCGGTGCCAAACAGTACTTTAATCAGGACGTAACCTTTTATTATCGGAACAAATACGATGAAGATGGAAAAGAAACGGGCGAAGATAAAAATATACCTTTCGTAACGTTATCCGACAAAGGCGTGACCCGATTATGGAGCGTCGACATCTTTCCGGACAGCGCCATTATTGACCTGAGATTTGACCCATCAACAGGTAAGTTTTTACCGCTTCACCCTGTTGATCAAACTCTATTGCCTGATAACCTAAAAAATCTCAGTGGATTGAACATGCAGGATATTGACGGCAATCAATATGATATCACGATAACAGAAGCAGGCTTCAGGCTTCATAGTACCTTACTTAACAAGGCATGGATAATTAGATATGGCGATTATGCTTTGGTTGAAGAAGATAATAGGTGGTAAAAATGAGATACTATAAAAACAACTTTAGTACCAGTCTGCTTGAAGAACTGGTACTAAATAAAAAAGATACCAAACTAACCCTTGATGAAAAATCCACAGAATTACTTTTACAGAGCATACCAAATAGCCGTGGCCAGCATTACATGCGGCTGACGCTGCAAAGTGCCGATGCGGCTGAATACGAACTGATAGATGTCTATAACCGGTATGGGGAAGACCTGATAATCTGCCGTGCTGGCATGGAAGAGACGCCGCCAGCCTCATGGCCGGCAGGGACGCGCATTTTATGCGCACCTACAGCGCAGAGCTTTCATAACAGCCAAATAACCTATATCAACGACAGATTCGAGATTGCTAACAGGAATACCCTGATTATAGACGCACGTAACGGTAAGACACAGATATTACTACCAATAGATGATGTGGACGGTGAAACAAAGGAATGGTACCCCGTCGTTTTCACACATATGCATGATGGCGATGAAATGTTACTGGAATTAAGAGGCATTGACAGCGCAGACCAATTGCCCGCTTTTATAAACGCAACGCTATTGAAAGGCTGAAAGATGGGTATGTTATTAAAAGTTTATAAGCATAACGGCTGGTGTTATGTCCGGTCACTGGGCAACATCTCACCCCATCCGGTTGCATCTTTTCCTTTTGGGCGTGCCCAGTACCAGAATAGTACAGCATGGCAAGACAAAATTACCGGCCGCTATGTCATGCCAACAAATACAGAAATGAGAGAGACATTTAACCCAATACATGGCAGCGATGAGGGCTTATTAGTGAATAGCTATAAAACAGCTACAAACAAGCCAGGCAGCCTCGCACGAACCAGTTCTCAAGAATCAATTCTGTATGGGAATGCGCTGACTATCCGCATCAAGCCGGGGCAATTTGCCGGCTTCCCATTGATTTTATGCGTGCTGTACGGTGAGAAAGGAGACAATGGTAACGATGAATTGCTGATTGTGGCCGTACAGGATTTACAGATTGTCACATACTATCGTAAGCG
>NZ_MEIO01000030.1 GCF_002777745.1 Snodgrassella alvi | reverse complement strand
GCAACGGCTCTGATGAAACCGGCAACGGTTCCGATGAAACTGGTAACGGTTCCGATGAAACCGGTAACGGTTCCGATGAAACCGGTAACGGTTCCGATGAAACCGGCAACGGCTCTGATGAAACCGGTAACGGTTCCGATGAAACCGGCAACGGCTCTGATGAAACCGGCAACGGTTCCGATGAAACTGGCAACGGCTCTGATGAAACCGGTAACGGTTCCGATGAAACTGGCAACGGCTCTGATGAAACCGGCAACGGTTCCGATGAAACTGGCAACGGTTCCGATGAAACCGGTAACGGTTCTGATGAAACCGGTAACGGCTCTGATGAAACCGGTAACGGCTCTGATGGAACCGGTAACGGCTCTGATGAAACCGGTAACGGCTCTGATGAAACCGGTAACGGCTCTGATGAAACCGGTAACGGCTCTGATGAAACCGGCAACGGCTCAGGCAACAACGGTACAGGCAACGGTACTGCGGCTGTTGTTATTGAAAATAATTCACCAAATGGTCAAACTTATACGACAACCGGTAAACTTGTTGGATCTGTCGGTATTAAGGCTATCAATAATTCCGATACCGGTGTGATTAGTATAAATGTCGCTGATGAGGTAGTAGGTGAAACAGGTGCTGGTATTCATACATCTGGTGCATCTGGTGCAACAAACGTTATTACCTTGCAGAATGGTGCAATTGTTTCCGGTGGTGCGGGTGTTGCCATTCAGGATGACGATACTAATGCTCACGTCACTCTTGAGGACGGTTCCAAAGTTATCGGAGCAATCGAGCTTGGTAAAGGTAATGACATTCTTACCATTAATCAGGGTGCCGATATTTCTCAAATTACGGCCATTGATGGTGGTAAGGGTGAGGGCGACATTGATACCCTAAATATCCATGGTACGCTCAAAGGTTCCTCTACCAACGGCGGTAGCGAAGGTAATGTAGCTATTCTTAACTGGGACAATATCAATGTTGAGAAACAAGGCAAACTTACTTTAACTGGTGACTTGAGTACCACTAACCTCGTGATTGCTAATGAGGGAACATTAGATCTTTCCCCATCACCGGAATTACTGAAAACTATAGAACCGACTCAGACAGCAACCATTCATGGTAATGTTATGAATGCGGGTACTATAAGTTTGAGTAATAATCACAATGCTGGTGATTTATTGACAATTGACGGAGATTATGTCGGAGATAATGGTAAATTAGAGCTTGATACTACCTTAGGAAATACCGATAAATTACTTATTACGGGTGATGCAACCGGTACGACTTCTGTTGCTGTGCATAATGATGGTGGCCTCGGTGCTGATACAGGTGATACTGATGGAATCGATATTATTAATGTCGAAGGTATCAGTGAAGATGAAGCATTTAGTTTGGCTGGTGGGCATGTTGATGCTGGCGCTTTTGAATATCGTCTGTCAAAAGGCGATACTGATGGCGAAGGCAATGACTGGTATCTACGCTCTAGGGTTGTAGATCCTACATCATCTAAATCAAAAGTACTGTACCGTAAAGAAGTACCACTGTATGCTGCTGTGGGTGCTCAGTTGCGTCAAGCTGACAGTATTATGCTGGGTAATATGCACCAACGCCTGGGCAACTCTGCACAATCTGATTCGCATATGAGCTGGGGCAGAGTCATTGCCTCTCGCACAGATATCCAGCAGAATGGTGCTGCAGATGCTCGCAGTAAGGGCGATTATGCTGGTCTACAGTTAGGTAGTGATATCTGGCAACATAACGGCTGGCATGTTGGTGGCTATTTAGGTTATCTGCATGGAGATCTGGATGTAGATGGCTTTGCCAGCGGTGTTAATGGCCGTGTTGGTAACAATGCTACTAAATCTTACTTCCTCGGTGCTTATGGAAATTACACCCATGACAACGGTGCATATGTAGATTTAGTTTTACAAGGCGCACGGCATAATGTTGACATTAAACCTGACGGCAACACGAACAGTAAACAAAAAGGTCACGGTGTAACTGCTTCTGTTGAAGCTGGTAAACCGTTCTCCTTAGGTAACAGTGCGTGGAAGCTAGAACCACAGGCTCAGATCGTACATCAGTGGCTGGATCTGGATGACAGTAATATCAGTGGTAATACTACTGTTAAACAGGGACACAATGATGCATGGCTGTTCCGTGTTGGAGCTCGTATGGAAGGCAATTATCAGACAGGTAAAGGTACATTACGTCCATATACACGTTTGAACTTGTTCTATTCTCCTAATGGAACTGATCACACTACCTTTACTACTCGAAATGCCTCTACCACATTACATAATGGCGGTGGACATACCAGCACTGAGGTAGCTGTTGGCGGAAGCTATGATGTCAACGATAATGTCTCAGTCTATGGTGAGATTGGCCATACTTGGTCTAATGGTAGTGATACCAAGGTAAAAGCTCCAGTAAATGGATCAGTAGGACTTAAAGTTCTTTGGTAAATTAAACTGAAGCTTTGCGTATAAAGCGCATACTATCTTACGCAAACCGGTACCATGTAATTTTCATGGTACCGGTTTTATTGCGTTTTTCCATGTTGCTCACGTAAACATTAAATGTACAAAATATCAATTAAATATTTGTTATTAAATCTAGAATTAATTTGATTAATTGTAATTAAAAACTATCATTATGATTATTATGATATTTCCAGATGAAGTATTAACAAAATGCCAATTTCTTTTCTTATAGAACAAATATCTGTATTTTTGAATTAAATTTAGTGTCTAAAACTATCATTAACTATATTTAAACATTGTATCTTCATCAATCTTTAATCTAATATTTATATATCATTTAAAATTTACAATTAAGGTTCTATGAAGAAATTATCATAAATAGTCTAATAACCGAAACTACGAAAATAAATATTAGGCAAAGTTGATTATTTGTATACATTTTTCTATAAATCGATTATGTGCCTTTATAGAGCCATAAATTTTAATTTATTATAAATATCATGTAATTAATCGCTTGCAGCACAAAGTCGTAAATTTTTCTTAATTTTAATAGAATAGATTGATATTAAAATAATTTAAGATAATTCTAATTAATAGAAGCAAACTGCAATACAATGTTGCAATATAATTATTGCGCTATGCGTTCTCTCCAATAACATATTATTCAATGTTTTTTCATTCTGCGGCTTAATTAATTCATTTCTTTCTTGTTAGGACTATTTTTCACTCTGAATGGAGCTGACTGTTCATATTTTTAAGGCCAGTTATCCAATACTGATGGAGTTATATTCTGTCATTTATTGTCTCCATTATTAGTTTACTTTTGAATTTGTTGCAAGCCTACATAAAATCACCATTAAAAGCTATATTAGTTGGTATATCTATTCAAACTATACTTATACTGAAGAATATCTGTATTTACATATTATCCCTATTCATTAAATGCATAAAATCAGTTTTATCTCCTAGATATAAAACTGATTTTAAAATATCTGTCTAAACCAAAATGAGCTATTGTATTAAGTCCGCTTTATCTTAGAATACTTTTAGCGAAAAGATTACAAACGGCATAAAACCATATTATCACGATGTATTAATTCTTCTTCAGCTACATAACCCAAAATATCTTCAATCATATGTGAGGGCTGATGCAATAATCGTGATATTTCTCGGTCATTATAATTAATCAGACCACGAGCAATTTCGATACCAGCCTGATTACATACAGATACTAATGCTCCACGATCAAAATGACCCGAAACATCAATACAGCCTACTGATAATAAACTAGAATTATTCATTGTAAGTGCTTGAGCTGCACCATCATCAATAGTTAACTTACCTCCCAGTTGTAATTGTCCTGATAACCACTGCTGACGTGCATTCAAACGGTTATCATCCGGTGTAAACAATGTACCGACCTCGTTACCGTTAAGTAAATGCAATAGCACATTATCAGCATATCCACTGGCAATACAGGTTGCTGCACCACTCAAAGCAGCCCGTCTCGCAGCCAATACTTTGGTATACATCCCTCCTGTACCTACACTGCTACCTGCACCACCGGCCATACTTTCCAGATCCGGATGGCTGGCTGCAATTTTATGAATAAATCTGGCATTAGCATGCTGGCGCGGGTCACGGTCGTATAATCCATCCTGATCTGTCAGGATAATCAACACATCTGCTTCAATTAGATTGGCTACCAGTGCCCCCAGAGTATCATTATCACCAAGTTTGATTTCATCAATGGTAACAGAATCGTTTTCATTAATAATCGGCACTACTCCCTGCTCTAGTAGGGTACGGATGGTACTGCGTGCGTTTAGATAGCGGGTACGGTGACTTAGATCATCGTGAGTGAGTAAAATCTGGGCTGTTTGAATATGTAGTGATTCAAACGCAACTTCATATGCCTGTGCGAGCCCCATCTGTCCTACAGCTGCTGCTGCCTGTAATTCGTTAATTGCTTTAGGACGTACCTTCCAACCCAGCCGTTTCATTCCTTCTGCAATAGCACCACTGGATACCAGTACTATCTGAATACCGCGGGCTCGCAATTGTGCAATTTGCTGTGCCCAATTATTCAGGGTATTCTGGTCTATTCCATCTCCGCCCTTGGTAACAAGGCTGGAACCTACCTTTACTACCACACGTTTAACTAGGCGGATATCAAATTTTGAATTATTCATGGTTACCATGCAGCTATTATTTCAACGGATGAACTAATCATTCTACCTACGGTTATGAGCTTTGATAAGTATGTTCAGCATTTACAAAAACAGCAGCCATTATGGCTGCTGTTTGAAAATACAAGGTGTTTTAGCTATGCAACAATGCCTGTACACACCAAGCCATCACTCCATCAGGCAATACACCCCATAACAGTAATAATAAACCGTTAATGGATAAAACCAGCTTGCCCAGAAAGGTCATATTAAAAACAGGTTCTGCAACGGAGTCAGGTGTATCGAAATACATGGTTTTCACCACACGCAGATAATAGAAAGCACCGATTAGTGACATTACTACTGCATACACAGATACCCACAGATAACCACTGGCGAGTAATGCCTTAATAACCGCCAGTTTGGCATAAAAGCCCATTAACGGCGGAATACCAGCCATAGAAAACATCGCCAGCAGCATTAAAAATGCATACCAGGCATTTTTCTGGTTCAGGCCAGCCAGATCGCTGATATTCTGACATTCAACATCTCTGCCGGACAACAGCATCAAAATGGCAAATGCTACAGAAGCCATTAAAGCATAGGTGATGGCGTAATACATAGCTGCGGTACAACCAGTTTCTCCAGCCAGCAGCGCCAGCAGAATAAAGCCCATATGCGATACTGTTGAGAAGCCAAGCATACGCTTGATATTGGTTTGCATGATGGCAGCCAGATTACCCACCAACAGCGAAGCAATACCCAATATCAACAGTAATTCACGCCAGCTTTCCCATTGAGTGACCAGTCCATAAACAAGAATGCGGAAAGCAAATACTGTTGCGGCAATTTTCGGCGCTGTACCGACCAGTGCGGTAACAGCAGTAGGTGCGCCCTGATACACATCTGGCACCCACATATGGAAAGGCACGCCACCCAGTTTAAACGCGATGCCGGCTACAATAAATACTACGCCTAGCTTTAAAAGCCACGGATTAGCACTGTTTTGACTAGCCGCCAGCACCTGCTGCAACTGCAAAGTACCCGTTGCACCATAAATCAGTGAAATACCATATAGCAGTAAACCGGAAGCCAGCGCGCCAAGCACAAAATACTTCAGTGCTGCTTCAGCCGCACGACCACTATCGCGTTGCAGGGCAATCAGAGCATACAGCGCCAGTGACAGCAATTCCAGCCCTACATACAGGGTAAGGAAATGGCATGCTGAAACCATGATGTTCATGCCCAGTAATGCAAACAGGGTCAGTGTATAAAATTCACCCTGATAGATATTTTTGGCACGCAGATAAGTCTGGCTGTAAATAAACAGGGCAATAACCAGAACATACATGCATAACTTAGCTAGCTGCGCCATGCCATCCAAAACAAACATATCATGGAAAGCATATTGTGGCTGTTCCGTCCAAACCAGAAACTGTACTACTGCCGTTAGTATCAATCCGATGATTGACAGGGTACAGGTTATCCAGCGTTGTCTGTCATTGAGCCATAAATCCACCAGCAGCACTGTAAACAGCACTACAGTCAGCACCAGTTCCGGTACAGCGGGAAATATTGTTAAATCTGTCCAGTTCATTCACATTTCCTTACAGTTTGCTTTGTGCCGCTTGGACAATTAAATCATTTGCTGCCTGATGGACAACGGCGATAAATGGTTCGGGATACAAACCAAAACCGAGTACCGCTATAGCCAGAATCACCAGAATAAGCAGTTCGCGTTTATTCACATCTTTTAATTGCTCCACTTCGGGGTTTTTGATGGTGCCAAAAATAACTCGTTTAAACATCCACAGGGTATAGGCTGCACCATAAATCAGGGTTAATGCTGCCAGAGCACCAATCCAGAAATTGGTTTTTACTGCGCCGACAATTACCATAAATTCGCCCACAAAACCGGAAGTACCGGGCAAGCCTGCGTTGGCCATGGCAAACAGCAGCATGAAAGAGGCAAATACCGGCATACTGTTTACCACACCACCGTAAGCAGAAATATCACGGGTATGCATGCGGTCATACATTACGCCGATACTCATGAACATGGCAGCCGAAACAAAACCATGTGACACCATCTGCATGATGGCACCTTTAAAGGCCCAGTCATTCAGATACCCGCCTGTAAACAGGAAGAAGCCTAAGGTGACAAAACCCATGTGGCTGATGGAAGAATAAGCCACCAGCTTTTTCATGTCTGTCTGTACCAGCGCTACCATGCCGATATAAATCACTGCTACCAGACTCAGTACAATCATTGCCGGCGCAAAATAACGTGCAGCATCTGGCAGGATAGGCAGAATAAAACGCAGGAAACCATAACCACCGATTTTCAGGGTAATGGCAGCTAATACCATCGAGCCGCCAGTAGGCGCCTCTACGTGAGCATCTGGCAGCCATGTGTGCACTGGCCACATCGGCACTTTCACTGCAAAAGACAGGAAAAAGCCGATAAACAGCAAAATCTGTGCAGTCATGGCAATGTGGTTGATGTTATGCCATGCTTCAATTGAGAAGCTGCCAGTCTGCGAGGACAGGTACACAAAACCTACTAACATCAGTAGTGAACCCATCAGTGTATACAGAAAAAATTTGATGGATGCATATACGCGCCGTGGACCACCCCAGATACCGATGATCAGATACATCGGAATCAGCATGCCTTCAAAGAATACGTAAAACAGAATTGCATCCATGGCTGCAAATGCGCCATTAATCAGTCCCGACATAATCAGGAATGCGGCCATATATTGTGCCGGCCGTTTCTGAATAACCTGCCAGCCAGCCATCACTACCAGTAAGGTGGTAAAGCTGTTCAGAATAACAAACAGAACAGACAAACCATCAACGCCTAAAGCATAGTTGATGTTGAGACTTTCAATCCAGACATGAAACTCTGTGAACTGAAATCCACCATTTAAACGGTCGAATTTGAAAAACAGCGGTAAGGTGATTAAAAAGGAAACCAGCGCACCGATTAAGGCCAGCATTCTGGCTATACCAGCGTGCCTGTCTGAGCCGGTCGCCAGCACTACGATGCCGGCCGCTACAGGCAGCCAAATCGCCAAACTGAGTAAGTTATCGTACATATTTATAGCCTAAAGATACCAAGTTGAATGCCTTCAATTAACCGCCGAACATCGTTTTCAGTAACGGCCAGAAAGTCCACGCTACCAGCACGAACACACCAACCACCATTGCGGTTGCATAGGTATAGATGTAGCCGGTCTGAATCCGTCGTACCAGTGCCGCAACAGTGGCAACCACGCGTGCGGCACCGTTAACGATTAATTTATCAATGATGAAAACGTCGCCTACTTTCCAGAATAACGTTCCCAGCAGGCGGCTGCCTTTGGCAAAAACGTTATAGTAAAGCGCATCCAGATAGTATTTGTTATCCAGCAGGGTATAAACCGGACGGATAGACGCCACGATTCTGGCCGGAATCTGTGGTTTTTTCATGTAGAAGAACCACGCCAGTACTACCCCGGCAATGACCAGCCATAATACGGGAGTAGTCAGGCTGTGTAAGGCCATGGCAAAGATGCCGTGATATTCCTCTTCTACAGCGGCCAGCGCCGGATGTGCTGCACTGTTAATGAATATCACATGCTGGTAGAAATCACTAAACAGCATCGGTTTGATGGCCCACATGCCGACAAATACTGAAGGAATAGCCAGCAGAATCAGCGGAATGGTTACTACCAGCGGGCTTTCATGTGGATTATCCTGTGGACGCAGACCATGGTGTTCTTCGCCATGATGATGCTCACCATGCCCGGCTTTACGCCATTTTTCTTCGCCGTGAAAAACCATAAAATACAGGCGGAATGAGTAGAAAGCGGTCACAAACACACTGGCTACCAGTGCGACATAGGCAATACTGCTGAAAGGCAGGTTTGACGCTTTTACTGCATCGATAATGGAATCCTTGGAATAGAAGCCAGAGAAGAATGGTGTGCCAATCAGCGACAGGGAACCAATCAGCATGCAAATCCACGTTACCGGCATATACTTGCGCAAGCCGCCCATATGACGCATATCCTGATCATGGTGCATGCCCATAATCACACTACCGGCTGCAAGGAATAACAGGGCTTTGAAGAAAGCATGGGTCATTACATGGAAGACGGCAATATTATAAGCTGAAGCACCGAGTGCCACGGTCATGTAACCAAGTTGTGACAGGGTGGAATAGGCAATCACACGCTTGATATCATTCTGAATCATGCCCAGAAAGCCCATAAACAGCGCGGTAATGGTGCCAGATACCATAATCACACCCAGTGCGGTATCAGACAGTTCATATAGTGGTGACATACGTGACACCATGAAAATACCAGCGGTCACCATAGTGGCGGCGTGAATCAGTGCAGAAATCGGGGTTGGACCTTCCATTGAATCCGGCAGCCACACATGCAATGGAAACTGTGCAGATTTACCCATCGCCCCCACGAACAGCAGAATACAGGTAACGGTAATCAGTGACCACGGATGACCGGGAATTAGTTCGATGGTGGCATTTTTCACCTGATCAATATGCTGGAACACATCAACATAGCGCAGGCTGCCGCCGAAATAGGCCAGTATCAAGCCAATCCCCAATACAAAGCCAAAGTCCCCAACGCGATTCACCAGAAATGCTTTCAGGTTGGCAAAAATGGCACTGTCACGTTTGAAGTAAAAACCAATCAGCAGATAAGATACCAGCCCCACTGCTTCCCAGCCAAAGAACAACTGGATAAAGTTATTACTCATCACCAGCATCAGCATGGAGAAGGTGAATAATGAGATATAGCTGAAAAAGCGCTGATAACCATCATCATCACTCATGTAACCAATGGTGTAGATATGCACCATCAGTGACACACTGGTGACAATCACCAGCATGGTGGCGGTTAGGGTATCAATCAGGAAGCCAACTGAAAAGTCCAGCCCGCCCATGGTCAGCCAGGTATAAACGTTTTCATCAAAAGGCTGGCGGGTGCCATTCATAAAACCATAAAGCACCCAGGCAGACAATGCTGCAGAAATGGCCACCCCGGCAATAGTAACGCTATGCGCTCCCCTACGGCCAATCAGCTTACCGCACAAACCAGCCAGCAGTGAACCGATGAGCGGAGCCAAAGCAATAAACAGATAAATAGACATAATTTTCTCTCGTTCCTCTCACCCGTTAGCCTTTGAGACTATCCAGATCCTGTACGTTAATGCTCTGACGGTTACGGAAGATCAGCACCATAATCGCCAGACCAATGGCAGATTCAGCCGCAGCAACTGTCAGAATAAAAAAGACGAAAATCTGGCCGGCCGTGTCACCGAGATAACGGGAAAAAGCCACGAAATTAAAGTTCACTGCCAGCAGCATTAATTCGATTGACATCAGCAGCACAAGTACATTTTTGCGGTTCATAAAAATGCCCATGGCAGAAATGGCAAATAATATCGCGCTGAGAACCAGATAATGGGTTAAGGTAATCATGCTTTTTTCTCCCCTTCTGTCACTTCGTCACTGGTTTCGGTTACTGGTGTAGTCACTTCAGGTTGCATTTTCACCATACGGAAGCGGTCTTTTGCCTGTACTTTAACCTGTTCAGCCGGATTGGTACGGCGTGGATTATGCGTTTGCCGGTGTACCAGTGCAATGGCAGCCACCATCCCCAGCACCAGTAATATGGCAGCCAGTTCGAACGGTAACAGATAGGTAGTGTAAATCTGCATACCTAAGTCGCGTACATTACTGTAATCGGCCGGCAACGGCTTATCTGTTCCCAGATGTGCCAGATCCAGCTGCGGATTCACCAGAATCACAATCAGCAGTGCGGCGGTGAGAATACCTACCAGCGCGGCAACAGGTGCATGACGCCAGAAGCCGGCGCGCATCTGTTCAATATCAATATTGAGCATCATGATGACAAACAGGAACAGTACCATTACTGCCCCTACATAGACCACTACCAGCACAATGCCCAGAAATTCGGCCTGCATCAGAATCCACATCATGGCACTGGCACAGAATGTCAGCACCAGAAACAAAACTGCATGTACCGGATTTTTGGCAATCACTGTATTTATTGCACCAAGCAGAATAACCGCGGCAAATACATAAAACAGTATTAATGGTAAATTCATGACTACCCCTTAGCGATACGGTGCATCTGCGGCTTTACATTTGGCGATATCTTTTTCATAGCGATCACCAATTGCCAGCAACATGGGTTTAGTGAAATACAGATCTCCGCGTTTTTCACCGTGATATTCGAAAATCTGTGTTTCTACAATGGCGTCTACCGGACAGGCTTCTTCACAAAAACCGCAGAAGATACATTTAGTCAGATCGATGTCATAACGGGTTGTTCGCCGTGTACCGTCCTCGCGCTTTTCCGACTCGATATTAATCGCCATTGCCGGACACACGGCTTCACACAGTTTGCAGGCAATGCACCGCTCTTCGCCATTGGGATAGCGCCGCTGCGCATGCAGACCACGAAACCGAACCGATTGCGGGGTTTTTTCTTCAGGGAAATAAATGGTTTCTTTACGTGCAAAAAAGTTCTTTAAGGTTACTTTCATGCCCGAAAGTAACTCGGTCATCAGAAAAGTTTTAATTATATTTGCCATATCAGTGCCTCTCCCTGTTTAATGCCATAAAGACAGGGGTGAAATCATCCATAAACCCAATACAATCACTGCGACAATGGTTACCGGGATCAGTACTTTCCAGCCCAGACGCATAATCTGATCGTAGCGGTAGCGCGGGAAAGTTGCCCGTATCCACAGGTAAAAGTACAACACCAGCGCCATTTTCAGGAACATCCACAGTACGCTTGGTGTCCCAATGAAGCCCCAGCTTTGCGGGAAAGGTGATAGCCAGCCACCAAAGAACAACAGTGCAGTCAGGGCTGCTACCAGAATCATGAATATATATTCGGCCAGGAAAAATAAGGCAAAGGCAAAACCAGAATATTCGACATGAAAGCCAGCAACAATTTCTGATTCACCTTCGGCCACGTCAAACGGAGCACGATTGGTTTCGGCCACTGCGGAAATCAGATACACCACAAATAATGGGAATAAAGGCAACCAGTTCCATGAAAAAACCGAACCACCGGCATAACCTTTGGCTTGTGCCATCACGATATCGTGAAAATCCATGCTGCCGGATACCATTATCACCCCAATCAGGGCAAAACCCATGGCTATTTCATAGGATATGGTTTGTGCCGAAGCACGCATGGCACCCAGAAAAGCATATTTGGAGTTGGAAGCCCAGCCGGCAATGATGACACCATACACAGACAGAGAGGTAATCATCAGGATATAGAGCAAACCGGCATTGATTCTGGTCAGAAACCAGCTTTCACTGAACGGAATCACTGCCCAGGCAGCAAATGCTGGCATCAGTGACATCATTGGCCCGATATAGAACAACGCCTTATTTGCCTGTGATGGGCGGGTGACTTCTTTAAATAATAGTTTTAATACATCAGCGAATGGCTGGATTAAACCATAAGGGCCGGTTACGTTCGGGCCGACACGCAGCTGCATGTAACCGATGACTTTACGTTCAAAATAAGTCAGGTAGGCCACGGTAAGAATCAGCGGCAACATAATGATGACTATTTTGACAATGACAGACACCAGTAAGCCGAAGTCGTTACCCAGTAATTGTTGAAACCACGCTTGCATGATTATCCTTTACTCAATTCAACAGTGGTCAATAAAGCACCCAATTGCCAGTTACTCTGATGTAATGGCAACAACAGTACGTTTTCTGGCAGTGTGTCGTCAGCTGTTACAGTAATGGCTACGGTACTATTGCCCTGTCTGACCTGTGCGGTATCACCATCAGCCAACCCTTGCGCATTCAGTGTGGCACTATGAGCTCGAGCTATGGGCACTGTGGCATGAACTGTATTTTGCAAAGGCTCAGAACGACGCACGATACCATCGGTAGCATACAAGCTGACGCCACCAACACGTACCAGACTGATATCCGGATTAGTGGTAGCAACCGGTTGAATACGATTATTCAGCAATGCTGGTAATTGCTCTTTGACAAATGCATCAGTTAGAATTTGCTGGGTGTTTTCATACTCAAAGCCCGGCAATTCAAGTACATTTCCCAGTACTCGCAATACTTTCCATAATGGTCTTGCTTCACCGTAAGCCTGTACTACTCCATGAAATGACTGTAAACGACCTTCCATGTTGACAAAACTGCCAGATGTTTCGGTAAATGGAGTAATTGGCAGCAATACGTCTGCTACTTCCCGCAATACTTCACTGTCGTAGACACTGCAGGCCATCACCGTCTGTGCTTGCTTCAATGCAGCAATAGCGGCAGCGCCATTGGCTACATCCATATCCGGCTCAACATTAAGCAACATCACTGCCTGTTTAGGTTGTGCTATCTGTGCAGCAATAGTGTGCTCTGGTTTTCTGGCTGCCACACCGAGCACTTCAGCACCGATACTGTTGGCTGCCTGTGGCAATACTCCTAAAATACTACCGGTGGCCGCAGCCAAATCCTGTGCAGCAGTATAGACAGCTCCTGCATCGGGGTGATTGAGCACATCTGCACCGAGAATAATACTGGTTTTTTCTGCTTGTAATAATGCTTGCCCTACTTCGCTGTTAAGTGCATCACTCAGCCAGTCAATCCACTGATACGGATGCAGACTTACTTGTGCCAATAAGGGCATAAAGAGTTCTTCATCGGCAGCAGCCAGAACAGCTACTTTGGTACCGTTTTTAGTAGCCTGACGAATACGAGCGGTGAGTAATGGCTGTTCCTGCCGCAAACGCGCACCAATCACCAGAATTACTTCATTTGCCGCCAGTTGTTCAATGCTTTGTCCCAACCATTGAGCACCTTCAGCAGCAGTTAAACGGCTATCCAGTGAACGCAGGCGGCTATCAACAGCATTAACACCGAGACCATCAGCCAGTTTTCGTGCCAGATGCATTTCCTCAACAGTGTTGGCTGGATTGACCCACATACCAATACCATCGGCACCAAAGTCATGACTGACACCATGTAATCCTTTGGCAACATAATCCAGTGCCGTTTGCCAGTCGACAATATACCACTGGTTATCTTGTTTGATTTGCGGGTGTAGTAAGCGCTCCTGATACAGGCCGGCATAGGCAAAACGGTCGCGGTCACTGAGCCAGCATTCATTGATGGCTTCGTTTTCTAGTGGCAATACGCGCCGTACTGTGTGGTCTTTAGTCTGAACAATCAGATTACTGCCTAAGGCATCATGAGCAGAAATGGTTTTACGCCGGCTTAACTCCCATGAACGGCTGTCATAGCGAAATGGTTTGCTGGTTAAGGCGCCAACAGGGCATAAGTCTATCACGTTACCAGACAACTCAGTTTCCAGTGTTTTACCGTCAAACGGAGTAATTTCAGAATTTTCGCCGCGATTCTTCATCGCCAATTCCTGTTTGCCGGCAATTTCTTCGGTAAAACGAATACAGCGGGTACAGTGTATGCAGCGACTCATTTCCGCAGCAGATACCAATGGCCCCATTTCCTTGCCGGCTACAGCATGTTTGGCTTCAGAGTAACGACTGGCACCTTTGCCATAGCCCATTGACAGATCCTGCAACAGACATTCACCGCCTTGATCGCAGATCGGACAATCCAGCGGGTGATTAATTAGTAAAAACTCCATTACCCCTTTCTGTGCATCTTTAGTCAGAGGGGAACCGGTTTTAACTACCATACCATCGGTAACAGGTGTGGCGCATGCAGGTAACGGCTTGCGTGATTTTTCCACCTCTACCAAACACATGCGACAGTTGGCGGCGATAGATAATTTTTTGTGATAGCAAAAATGCGGAATAAAGGTACCGGCCTGATGGGCGGCTTCCATCACCGTACTGCCCTGCTCGACAGAGAGTTGTTTACCGTCAATTTGAATTTGTAACATAAGGTTCGCAATCCTAATTAAGCAGATAGTGCCTTAGCACCAGCGATGTTCTTTCATGGGTTTGCCGTGTTTGATATAGTGCTCAAACTCGGACCGGAAATGCTTCATAAAGCCTTGTATCGGCATTACTGCCGCGTCCGCCAGCGCACAGATGGTGCGTCCGGACATATTACTGCCGATTGATTCCAGCAAATCCAGATCCTCCGGTCGACCTTTACCAGAGGTAATACGGTGAATAATGCGATATAGCCAGCCAGTTCCTTCGCGACAAGGCGTGCATTGACCACATGATTCTTCAAAATAGAAATAGCTGAGTCGTTCCAGCGCCTTTACCATGCAGACATCTTCATCCATTACGATTACTGCACCAGAGCCCAGCATTGAACCAGCCTTGGCAATGGCATCATAATCCATGGTTAGTTCCATTATGATGTCAGCCGGCAATACCGGTGCAGAAGAACCACCCGGAATCACTGCTTTAAGTTTTTTGCCATTACGCATGCCACCGCACATTTCCAGTAAATCTTTGAATGGCGTACCTAGTGGAACTTCGTAGTTACCCGGACGCTCGACATGACCGGATACGGAAAAGAGTTTGGTTCCACCATTATTAGGAATACCCTTATCGGCAAACTGCTGGCCGCCATCACGAATAATGAATGGCACAGAGGAAAAGGTTTCGGTGTTATTGACGGTAGTAGGCTTGCCGTATAAACCATATGAAGCCGGAAAAGGCGGTTTGAAGCGTGGCTGGCCTTTCTTGCCTTCCAGAGATTCCAACAGCGCAGTTTCTTCACCACAGATATAAGCACCATAGCCATGATGGGCATGTAGCTCAAAACTAAAATCGCTACCGAGAATATTCTGACCCAGAAAGCCAGCTAAACGTGCTTGGTGTAAGGCTGCCTCAAAACGCTGATAGCTTTCAAAGATTTCACCATGAATATAGTTGTAGCCAGCAGCGGCACCCATGGCATAGCCACCGATAATCATGCCTTCAATCAGCGCATGCGGATTGTAATCAATGATATCGCGATCTTTGAATGTGCCCGGCTCACCTTCATCGGTATTGCAGACAACATATTTGGTGCCCGGAAACGAACGCGGCATAAAGCTCCATTTCAGCCCGGTGGGAAAGCCGGCACCACCACGACCACGCAGACCGGAAGTTTTAAGCTCGGCAATGACATCATCTGGTGACATTTTTTCATTGATGATTTTTTTCAATGCCTGATAGCCACCACGTGCTATATAAGCTTCCAGCGTCCAGCAATTGGGGTCGGAAGTATCAACCTGATCGAAAATCACGCCATTCTGGTACATTGCCATCAGTTCAACTCCGCCAGTTTCGCTTCAATGGCCTCTTCGCTCATAAAGCTACACATTTTATGATTATTCACTAACATCACCGGCGCATCGCCACAGGCACCCATGCACTCGCCTTCTACCAAGGTGTATTTACCATCAGCAGTGGTTTCGCCATAGCGGATACCTAGCCGTTTTTGCAGATACTCACCGGCATTCACGCCACCACGCAGGGCACAGGGCAGATTAGTACATACGGTCAGTTTGTATTTACCAACTGGTTTGAGGTTGTACATATTGTAAAAAGTAGCTACCTCCAGCGCCTGTGCCGGCGGAATACCAATATAATCAGCTACTTCCTCAATGGTTTCTGGCTGCAACCAACCTAGTTCGGTCTGCGCAATACGTAAGGCAGACATAATGGCACTGCGGCGCTGGTCGGCCGGGTATTTTGCCAGTTCTATATCAATCTGTTTTAAGCTATCAGCGGACAACATTATCTATCCACCTCCCCGAATACAATATCCTGTGTACCAATAATGGCAACCACATCCGCCAGCATGTGGCCGCGCGCCATTTCGTCCATGCCCTGTAAATGGGCAAAGCCCGGAGCACGGATTTTCATTCGGTAAGGTTTATTAGCACCATCGGAAATCAGATAGACACCAAACTCACCTTTAGGATGTTCAGTAGGCACATAAACTTCACCTTCTGGCACATGCATACCTTCGGTAAACAGTTTGAAGTGGTGAATCAGTTCTTCCATCCCGTCTTTCATGGCGGTACGGGGTGGCGGTGCCACGGTATGGTCGTCAATAATCACTGGACCAGAGTTGGCTTTCAGCCAGTCCACACACTGGCGGATAATGCGGTTGGCCTGACGCATCTCATGAATACGGCACAGATAACGGTCATAGCAGTCACCATTGATGCCTACCGGTATATCAAAATCTACATTAGCATAAGCATCATAAGGTTGTTTCTTGCGTATATCCCATTCAATACCGGAACCGCGCAACATTACACCGGTAAAGCCTTTTTGCAAGGCACGCTCTGGTGAAACCACGCCTATGCCAACAGTACGCTGCTTCCAGATACGGTTGTCGGTGAGCAGATTTTCATATTCATCCACACAGGCGGGAAAACGGTTAGTAAAGTCTTCAATAAAATCCAGCAGTGTGCCTTCACGACTGGCATTAAGTTTTTGCAGTACTTTGGCATTGCGGTATTTGCTGGATTCATACTTTGGCATGAAGTCCGGCAAATCACGATATACACCTCCGGGGCGGAAATAGGCAGCATGCATGCGTGCTCCTGATACCGCTTCGTAGATATCCATTAAATCTTCACGCTCACGGAATGCGTAAAGAAATACAGTCATGGCACCAATATCCAACGCATGCGAACCTATACCCATCAAATGATTGAGAATACGGGTAATTTCGGCAAACATCACGCGGATATACTGGGCGCGGATAGGTACTTCGATATTGAGCAAGCGTTCAACCGACAGGCAGTAGGCCTGTTCATTACACATCATGGATACATAATCTAAACGATCCATATATGGCAATGCTTGCAAATAAGTGCGCGATTCAGCCAATTTTTCTGTACCACGATGCAACAAACCGATATGCGGGTCGGCACGAACAATGTTTTCACCATCCATTTCCAGAATCAGGCGCAATACGCCATGTGCAGCCGGATGCTGCGGTCCGAAGTTAATGGTGTAATTGCGTAACTTAGACACCGTACTGCTCCTCTCTCACCACGCGCGGGGTAACCTCACGCGGTTCAATCGTTACTGGCTGATAAACTACGCGGCCTTCAGCCTCGTCATAACGCATTTCAACATAGCCGGAAACGGGAAAATCTTTGCGAAACGGATGACCAACAAATCCGTAATCGGTAAGAATACGGCGTAGGTCAGGATGGTTATTAAACAGAATACCAAACATATCAAACGCTTCGCGTTCATACCAATTGGCTCCGTTATAAATATCGACTACAGAATCGACGGTGGGGAAATCTTCGGCTTCAACCCAGACACGAACACGAACACGCCAGTTATTTGTTACAGACAGCAGGTGACTGACCACAGCAAAGCGCTTGCCCTGCCACGGTTCATTTTTGTAGCTCTGGTAGTCAACACCACACAGGTCAATCAGCGTTTCAAATTTTAGTTCATTGTGGTCGCGCAGGGTTTGCATGAGCTGATGATAATCAGCTGCATCACAATCCAGTGTCAGTTCACCGCGATCAAGACAGTAACGTATCTTAGCACCGAAAGTGGCTTCACACACGGCTTTCAATTTTGCTATATCTGCCATATTTCCCTCACTTTCATACACGCGCAATTGTGGCGGTACGTTTAATTTTAAGCTGTAACTGCAACAGGCCGTAAACCAGTGCCTCTGCGGTAGGCGGGCAACCGGGCACATACACATCAACCGGTACAATCCGGTCGCAGCCACGCACCACAGAATAGGAGTAATGATAATAGCCGCCACCATTGGCGCATGAACCCATAGACAATACCCAGCGTGGTTCAGCCATCTGGTCATAAACGCGACGCAATGCAGGAGCCATTTTGTTGCACAGGGTACCGGCGACAATCATCAGGTCAGACTGGCGCGGTGAGGGACGAAAAATAATTCCAAAACGGTCAAGGTCATAACGAGCAGCGCCAGCCTGCATCATCTCTACGGCACAACAGGCCAGACCGAAGGTAGCTGGCCACAATGAACCGGTACGTACGTAATTAAGTACGGTATCGGCGGTAGTTGTGACAAATCCTTTTTTTAAAACGCCTTCTATTCCCATTCCAGAGCGCCTTTTTTCCATTCATAAACAAAGCCGATAACCAGAATCAGCAGAAACACCATCATTGACCAGAAGCCGTATGCGCCCAGTTCTTTGAATACAACAGCCCAAGGCACCATGAAAGCCACCTCAAGGTCAAACAGGATGAATAAAATGGCTACCAGATAGTAACGCACGTCGAATTTCATACGCGCATTCTCAAAAGCTTCGAAACCACACTCAAACGGTTCCTGTTTCATTTTGTATGGTCGATTCGGCCCTAGTAACAAACCGAGAGAAATAAACAGAACACCAGCGGCAAAGCCAACCAGTATGAATATTAAGATGGGGAAATAATTCGCCAGCATAATCGCGCCGACCTTATGCAAATATTGGTAAAATTGATGTATTGTAACTAATTTCGAACGTTATTAAAAGCACGTATTACATTAATCAGTAATAAAAAAATAATATTTTCAATAAGATATTGATAATAATTATCATTAGCGTTATTAATATTTTATTTTCAATTTTCTTCTTTTTTCTTCTTTCAAAATTATAACAGCCTAGCATAATTTTTTTTCATTTATTACAAATGGTTAAAAACTTAAAACGACATATTACACTATTATTATCCCTATAACATAATGCAAGTAACTAAATCTACCTTAAAAATTATCATTTATTAACAATAAATATAATAAAAATAACAATTAAAAGCTTTACCAATTTTAACTACATGCAAATTTTGAAATATCCTTATAATATATAAACACTTAAAAACAGAGGATATAAAAGATGCAATACCATCCTGTTCTCTTGCCTGCTGAATGTCACGATATGAGTGACATTCGCAGAGAAATAGATCATATTGATTATACTGTAATTCAGTTACTTTCTGCCCGTTTTAACTATGTAAAAACAGCCAGTAAATTCAAAAAAATGCTACAGATGTACAAGCCACAGAACGTTTTAACAGCATGCTGGAAAAGCGCAAACAATGGGCTGATGAGATGGGGTTGAATGGAGAAGTAATCAAAGCTCTATACGCCGATCTGGTTAATTATTTCATTGCCGAAGAATTAAAGGAATTTGAAAGCAAATAATTAAAATTATGTATTCTTTCCAGCAAAGGTCTCTCACACCTATTCTGCTTCAGCACGCCGGAAATCACGTATACGGAATCCCAATGCAAACAAGGCACCAAAGTATAGAACGATACCGGCAATAATCAGTACACTTAACTGACCAACTTTTGTCCAGCCATTACTATGCCAATTGAACGGTAACCATTGCTGTAATGTCCATAGACCAACACCCATGATAATCAGTGCCAGAATCAGACGTACCAGAAAACGCGCCCACCCCGGACTGGGCGTATACAGTTTCTGCCGCCTTAACAAGGTAAATAGCAAGCCTGCATTAATACAGGCGCCCAAACTGATAGCGAGTGCTAGTCCGACATGTTGCAATTTCCAGATAAACAGCAGGTTCATCATTTGCGTCATGCATAAGGTGAAAATGGCGATTTTTACTGGTGTTTTGATATTCTGGCGGGCATAAAAACCCGGTGCGAGTACTTTAATCAGGATCAGACCAATCAGTCCTACCGAATAGGCTACCAAAGCACCCTGCGTCATCAGCGCATCGTATTCACTGAATTGCCGGTACATAAACAGAGTGGCAACCAGTGGAAATGACAATACGGCCATACCCACTGCCGCTGGCAAAGTCAGCAGCATACACAAACGCAAACCCCAATCCAGTAAAGCAGAAAAACTAGCAATATCATTGGTAGCCGAGTGTCTTGACAGAGTAGGTAAAAGAATGGTTCCCAGAGCCACACCGAGTACACCTGTCGGCAATTCCATCAGCCGGTCAGCATAATACATCCACGATACTGAACCGGATTGCAGATAGGAAGCAAAAATGGTGTTAATCACCAGAGATATTTGAGCCACAGAGACTCCAAGAATGGCTGGTGCCATTTGTTTTAATACTCGATTAACTGCTGTGTCTCTAAATTTAAGTTTAGGCATGGAAAGAAAACCCAGCCTAAATAAATATGGTAGCTGATACAGCAACTGTAATAATCCACCCACGAATACTGCCCATGCCAGAGCCAGAATCGGTGGATGAAAATAAGGTGCCAGCCATAAGGCAAACACAATAAAGGATATATTGAGAAAGGTAGGGGTAAAAGCCGGAACGATAAACTGATGGTAGGTATTGAGTATGCTGCCAACCAGTGAGGACAGTGAAATCAGAAAAATGTAAGGAAAAGTAATGCGTAACAGTTGTACTGACAGAGAAAACTTATCTGCATCCTGCTGAAATCCTGGTGCAGATAAATAAATCACTACCGGCGCAGTCAAAATACCAATGGCAGTAACAATAATCAATACGAATGAAAGCAAACCGGCCACGTGCTGCACAAACGCCCGGGTAGCCTCTGGTGAACGTGTTTCCCGATATTCAGCCAGTATCGGCACAAATGCCTGTGAAAACGCACCTTCTGCAAAAATACGCCGCAGCAGATTCGGCAATTTAAATGCCACAAAAAAAGCATCAGTAGCCATACCTGCACCAAAGCTGCGGGCAATGATGGTGTCGCGGATGAAACCCAATATACGTGACAACATGGTCATGCTGCTGACTTTAGCCAAAGTACGCAGTAAATTCATCAGTAATGCCAATTGAAAACAAAGGCGAAAGTGTACACTGGAATGCCTGTTGATTCTATACGGGAAACTGGCCACGTTGAATTCACGTTATTAGCCCGACAAAATATACACTGTGCAGTTAGAAATTTATCCCGACAATAATTAACAGTTTACAAATGATCCTGATTATGGTTAAAAGACTGAATGTATTTCTGTAATCAGAGATTTTTATTAAATTAAAAATAGTTAAGGAGTACCCTGTGAAAGTAGGTTTTGTTGGCTGGCGCGGTATGGTGGGTTCGGTATTAATGCAGCGTATGCAGGAAGAAAATGATTTTCAAGATATTGCAGATGCGTATTTTTTTACGACGTCGGCAGCCGGTGCAGCAGCACCAGATTTTGGTCAGACAGCAAAAACCCTGCTGGATGCGCATAATCTGGATGCTCTGGCACAAATGGATATTATTGTTACCTGTCAGGGCGGTGACTACACAAAAGCAGTACACCAGCCATTACGTGAACAGGGCTGGCAGGGTTACTGGATTGACGCCGCATCCACCCTGCGGATGAGCGATAAGGCAGTAATCGTCCTCGATCCGGTAAACCGTCCGGTTATTGATACTGCTTTGGCAAATGGAATCAGGGATTTTGTTGGCGGCAACTGTACCGTGTCACTGATGCTGATGGCGCTGGGCGGCCTGTTTGAGCAGGATTTAGTGGAGTGGGCCACCAGCATGACCTATCAGGCAGCATCTGGTGCTGGCGCACAGAATATGCGCGAGCTGATTAGTGCCATGGGTGCAATCGAAGCACAGGTCAGCACTGAACTGGCTGATCCGGCCAGTGCCATTCTGGCCATCGACCGCAAGGTAGCCGACTTTTTGCGCAGCGATGCCTATCCACAGGCACAGTTTGGCGTCCCACTGGCGGGTAGCCTGATTCCATGGATTGATGCTGATCTGGGTAATGGTCAGTCGAAGGAAGAATGGAAAGGTGCGGCTGAAACCAATAAGATTTTAGGCCGTAGTGCACAACCAATTATTATTGATGGGTTATGTGTGCGTGTAGGTGCGATGCGTTGCCATAGTCAGGCATTAACATTGAAACTGAAACAGGATTTACCAGTTGGTGAAATTGAAAAAATTCTGTCCACAGCCAATGAATGGGTAAAAGTGGTGCCTAATGAGAAAAATGCTTCCATACATGAGCTAACACCAGCCGCTGTAACAGGTACCTTAACTGTACCAGTAGGTCGCATTCGCAAAATGGGCATGGGTGGCGAATACATCAGTGCCTTTACTGTGGGCGACCAGCTTTTATGGGGCGCTGCTGAGCCAATCCGGCGCATGTTACAGATTGTTTTACAAAGCAGATAAGCAACTGGATTCAATTAACTCAGCCAAATACCGATTTTTAAGCACTTTTTGGTTGCAACAGGACAGTTTAGCTTTTAACTGTCCTGTTTTATGGTCTGGACAACAACCGCAAGCCACTCAATTTACTCAGCCTCCGATCAAATAAAAAATCAGCCAGTCTGCTATTTCAGACTGGCGACAAGCTATAATAATTCTTACTTTAACATAAAACGATTACTGTACCGGTTCACTATGTTCATTATTATTGAATATTGTCTTATTAGTTTGATGCAGCCACTGACTAGTTAAAGTACCTGCGGTCATAGCACCGCTGACATTCAATGCCGTACGCCCCATATCAATCAATGGTTCAACAGAAATCAGCAAAGCAACCAGAGTAATCGGTAAACCCATTGCAGGTAATACAATCAGCGCAGCAAATGTAGCGCCACCTCCAACACCAGCCACGCCTACAGAACTAATGGTTACCATCCCCACCAGTGTTGCAATCCACCATGGATCCAGAGGATTAATACCCACAGTTGGCGCAATCATGGTTGCCAGCATAGCAGGATACAGGCCGGCACAGCCATTCTGGCCAATAGTAGCACCAAAAGAAGCAGCAAAACCGGCAATTGATCTCGGCACACCCAAACGCTGCGTCTGCACTTCAACATTAAGTGGGATAGAAGCTGCACTGGAACGGCTGGTAAACGCAAAAGTCAGTACTGGCCATACTTTCTGAAAATATTTGCCCGGATTGATACCAAATATTCCTAGTAACAAACCATGCACCATAAACATCAGTGCCAGTGCCAGATAAGATACTAATACAAAGCCACCCAGCTTGATAATATCCTGCATATTGGAAGCCGCCACTACCTTAGTCATTAAAGCCAGTACACCATAAGGTGTTAATAGCATCACTAGTCGCACTAGTTTCATTACCCAGCTTTGCAGAATATCAATTGCCATCAATACGCGTTCACCTTTAACAGCATCATCTTTCAATAATTTCAAAGCAGCCATACCCAAAAATGCAGCAAAAATCACCACACTGATAATAGAAGTTGGGTTAGCTCCTGTTAAATCGGCAAAAGGATTTTTCGGAATAAATGACAGTAACAGCTGTGGTACGCTTAAATCGGCCACCTTACCAACATAATTTGTCTGAATTGCATTGAAGCGCGCGGTTTCAGCATCACCCTGAATCAGTCCACTGGCAGTCAGTCCAAACAAACTGGTAAGCAGAGTACCAATCAGCGCGGCAATAGCTGTAGTAAGCAGCAATACTCCTATCGTCATCAGGCTGATTTTTCCAAGCTGAGTTGCATTATGTAGCCGTGCTACTGCACTTAAAATTGAAACAAACACTAGTGGCATTACCACCATTTGTAATAGCCGTACATAGCCATTACCAACAACGTCAAACCACTGCACAGAAGCATCAATCACTGGACTGGATGCGCCGTAAACGAATTGCAGCCCCAAACCAAATACAATACCCAGAATCATGCCCAATAATACTTTTCTGGACAAACTCCATTGAGTGGAATGCATACGGCTCAGCGCCCATAACAACAACGCGAACACTACTGTGTTCGCGAGCAAAGATAAATTCATTTTATACTCCTGCGCCAGCAACACTTCAGCCAGCATTTAATACATAGTGCAGCTCAAGGATACGTAAAAGCAACCAACTTGTGAAATAGCCCTTATGCATTCACTTATGCCTTTTTGTTATATGCATTAAGAATAAAAACAACATAATTTAGCTTAATACATTTGCCTGATAACAACATTTTTTTGTTATCATGCATTCGTTCTGGTTACCAGAATAAATATCCTGCTTCTTTCTATACCGTATATAACCTGTTTGATTGGTGACATCCATGTCTGTCTATACCAGCATTAATGATGATGAAATGCGCAGCTTTTTGCGAGATTATCACTTGGGTCGGCTTATTAGTTTGCAAGGTATCGCTCAGGGCGTTACCAACAGTAATTATTTTGTTACCACAACACAAGGACGTTATGTACTGACGGTATTTGAGGCCATGACTCAGGCTGAACTGCCTTTTTTTCTGGATTTAACCCAACACCTAAGTGCCAAGGGCGTGGCCTGCCCTGCCCCGATTGCACGAATTGATGGCCGTCTGGATAGTACACTGGTTGGCAAACCCGCCTGTCTGGTAACTTGTCTGTCAGGTAGTGACACCAGCAGCCCATCCAGACAACAATGTTTCAATACTGGTGCCATGCTGGCAAAAATGCATCAGGCTGGCACCAGCTTTCCATTAAAAATGAACAACCCGCGCTATACAATTTGGTGGCGCGAAGCCAGTATCCGGTTATCAAGATTTCTAGATGCCGAAGATAACCAGTTATTACAAGAAGAGATTGCTTTTTTTGATAAGAACGAACGCACTGATTTACCTAGTGGTATTATCCATGCTGATTTATTTCGCGATAATGTTTTACTAAATGGCGAACAAGTGGCTGGCTTTATAGATTTTTATTATGCATGTAACGGTAATTTCATGTATGACCTCGCCATTGCCGTAAATGACTGGGCACGGCGGGCAGACAATCATCTCGACTATACCCTGCAACAGGCATTTATAAATGGCTATGAAAGTATACGACCCCTCACCTCTGCCGAACGGGATTATTTCCCAGTTGCACAACGGGCTGCATGTATTCGTTTCTGGGTTTCCCGACTGCTTGATTACCATTTTCCACAAGTAGGAGAAATTACTTTTATCAAAGACCCAAACGCTTTCCGAGATTTATTACTGAATCTGAAAACTTAACAACTATTAATAATAGTAACTTAAATTGCCTTTGCACTGCCTCAGCATTCAACAGGATACATAGAAACTATTTAAGCCTCTTTTAGTTTCCGTTTACCTTAACATCAATATATGCAAACACGAGTAAGATAAAGCCTTAATAATACCTAGAGCATAAAATCCACCGAAATTTAGGTTATTTAATGCCAATAACAAACAATTATCTAAATCACTTTAATAATTCCGTTTCTTATTACAGATTAAGTGTATTTACCACCGCTATTTAGCTTATGCATTGCAAATAATCCCCATTTTTACAACCTAATTTATATTGCTAATTACAGGCAGTAACCATAATCTTCACCAGCTTATTTAATAAAAATAAAATATACTGATTGATACAGGCTTAGGCTAATCGTAGACATTTTCAGCAAGCATTTAAAACCCTACTGTCCTAATAATTCATTAATACCATTACTAATACTGGCTACTGATTTAACCAAAATTGATAATATACCCATTCATCAGCCTAAGAATAGTTCCGTGTAATCACAGAAAATCAGTCGAAATAATAATAAAATGTACCCATCAGCAATCATAGTTAAAGATATTTATTATCAATACTTCTTATCTAAGTATTTATATCAATAACAACAATATATAGTTTAAATTAACAAAGCAAGTTTAAAAAAATTTAAAAATCAATTTTGTCTAACGGCTTTAACTAAAACCCAGCCTTTTACAAGAAGTGAAGACTATTTAGAATTAAAAATCAAAACGATACCCTACATTTATTTGTTTTCGATCAAACCTGTTACCCAGTGAATAAGCCACGTCGCCATAAAAATTATGTTTTTGTTTCAACTGCACATTAATACCAATTCCGTTATCCCACCAGTGACCACCAAAATCATACTTTTCTCTGACAGCATGATTAAATGTATAAGATGTTTCACCACCAAATTCTTTCAGATAGCCTGTTTTAAAATAAATATCTATCGGATTGTTATTTGCCTGTATTGTGTAGCCTAAAATCATACTTGCACGTGCAATTAATGAATTATAGCTGCCCAACCTAGTTTTTAACCCATTAGTTGCATTAATCATCGCACCCTTTTGGTGTGAAAAAGTAACCTGAGCTTGAGGTTCTAAATACCATCCTTGTGCATTTTGCATTGCTGAAGATAGCTGAACACGTTTGCCAATTTCAGTTCCGATTGAAAAACCTTCAGTACTGCCATGACCTTTAACATGATAGCCACCACCAGTCAGACTATTAAATTTGTTAGACATATGCATATACTTTACTAAACCATCAACATAAAAGCCTGTTTGGCTTTGCACGGTAGAATAAAGTGCTACAGAATAACTCTTAGTATAGCCATCACCAACATTATGATTCACATCGCCTTTACTTAAACCACCCATAATACCGTAATAAATATCTTGATTATGGTTAGCCAGTTTTCGGTCAATACCGAATTGTAAGCCATAGTAACTCATATCAAAATTAGACAAACGTTTGTCATTAAACGAGCTTAATTTACCCGTATATACATGCCCCCATACTTCACCATCAATTGTATCGTTTGCTCGGATTTTGCCCATTCGTTGCAATAACGTTTGCGTTTCAACATAACTCATCAAATAATTTGAGTTAAGAATATTAGCTGCGTTCTGCGCAGTATGCGTTAATGATGGTTTTGGCGAAATTGGTTTATTTTGACCGCTATTATCATTTATGCCGCCGCTGTTATCGTTATTATTAGAAGCCACAGATCCTGATAGCACCCAGTCTTCAGTACCGGCACCATGACCATTACTAACTTTCGATAACGTATTAAATTGATATGCACCAATATCAAAAGACGGTGAAGACAAACCAAAATTAGCTCCACCACCTTCCGTTTCAACCAGCGTGAATTTCTCATTACCTGTTACAGCCGCCGCACCGGTTTTATCATCAGCAATAGTAATTTTATGATTGCCTATTGCTTGCCCTGAACCTGTAATTTTAAGTATGTCATTTGCAAAATTTTTACCAATTGCAGTTCGCATTTCAAAAATGCCATTACCAGCTAAAGAATTAGACCTTAATATCATCTGATTTGTGCCATTAAGAGCTGCTATAGAACCTAGAGCCGCATAGGTATAACCAAAACTTACTTTAGCATTATCACCGAGTATTAATGAATCAATACTCGAGCTGTTGGTCATTTTCCATTGACTAGCATTACCAGAAATTGCCAGATTAATTTCACCTTTATCTCTTGAATTAGACAGCGCATTATTTTCCATAGAGGTTAATAACATTGAACCATTAGCAAGATTAAAATTAACAACACCTTTAGTAAAAATGTCTTCACCGGCGATTAACCTACTTGCCGATGAATAAACATCACCTTCAATATCAGATTTGCCAACAATATCCACCACTCCAGCAAATGCTTCTATTGCATTATAATGTTGATTGTCTTTTGAAATTATCTTATTCTCATTTAAGCCACTATTAATCACTAATTTGCCATCTACTTGCTGCATACTAATCGACGCCCCATGATCAGTGGAAAGATCGACCCCATTCTCTAAATTAATAACGCTGCCACCATCAGCCACAAAATTGCCGCTGTTAAAAGGAATCTGGTCAAAGACAATCCCATGAGCGTTATTACCACCAGACATCTTGATAGTAACTTTATCCTTAAAAATTAATTTTGAACCTAACGCATTAGGATTATTATTCCTTTGAGCATAAATGCCATAACTATCCTGGCCTGAGGAAATAATTTTTACTTCTTTATTAAATGTACCTATTAATGAGGATGCTACCGAATTATTGTAAGTGCGAATGCCAATAAACTTACCGTTCTCTATACCAGTTATAGAAACCTTTTCGTGAAATACACCATCCCCTTTACTTGCTATATAAATACCTGAACCATCTTTCAGACTTATGTCCAGTTCGTTATTGGCAATAACCTTAGCTGATATGAAATACAAACCGTAAAAAGTATTATAATTCCCCGCTGCATTATTTCGAATAATAAACTTATCAGTACTACCAGTGTCACCAATAGCTAGCAACTTGCCATTTTTAGCACTAATCGCAATACCACCGCTATTCATATTAATGTGTGGTGCAGTAGCAAAAGTAGTTTTTATTTTCACGTCATCATCACTAGCAATAATACCCGTGTCGGTATAATTTTCTATATTAGAATCATCGATAATTATTGAGGCATTAGCGAACAAAGGGATTATAGATAACGTACCCACTGAAATTTTAAATAATAAAATATTTGAATTTACTTTTTTCATTAAATCAATCAAAACAAGAAACCATTAAACTTCTAAAAAAATTACATAAATCTTATAATTACCCATCAACACTAATTTATATAAAACAACATATAATCAAATATATGCTTACAATTGTATTGTATTGGCATACTAAATCTCCGATTTACCCTTATAAACATCTCCGTCATCTTTCCCCACATGAATTAATTAATATTGATTGTTAAATATTCCATACAGCAACATCAATGATTATTTATCATAAAATCATAAAGATAATTCATTAGCTGCCAGACAAACAGTGACTCTCACCATTTCTATCAGTCTACCCAAACACCCGAGTGGCACTAACTCATTAATTTTATAATTTAATTATTTTATTGCCTCTGAATCAGTAGTCTTCAAATTCATATGCGCTGACATATTTGCTGAATCTGGTAATAAACAATTGAAACGAATATTTCTGGATATCAATTTTCCTAACAGCGTCCTGACTAATGAACAAAGAACCACTTTACTCAACACATAGATACTACTTTGAGGCAAGGCGATTTTACTATTTATCGTAACCTACAAAATTACTGAGCTTAGGAAAGTAAAAGAATCTGACTCAGAAAAAATTCTTGATATTGATAGCCCCCGTCAAAACTATCCCATCCCAAGCAGTTATTGGCTGATGGATAAAATCCTGCCACATTGATATACAAAACATCTAATCTGAGCCAGATCTCAGTCAGATTTGCAGCAAAATACTACCGTTCTGCACAATTAAACGCATCGCATTAAAAAATTAATATATCTCCATCTAACTCTTTTTTTAGCTTCTAATAGCCTATTTTTATTTCTATCTGTGAAGGCTGCATTAGCACTCTCCGCTATCAATTCTCTGGCCATTTCCAGTCCTACCCCAGAGCTATCACCCGTAATGTGTGCATATTTGTCTTCTAACCCTTTCATATATTCCCCTTTCAAAGTTAAATTCAGTATAATTTAACCAGTTTACTTATGAAAGTAGGTACCAAATAGATACTATTGGAAAACATTTATGCAGATTGAAAACAATACAGATCAAAATCTTAACTGCCCAATGGTTAAATTCATCAATCTAATTTCAGGAAAATGGGCTATTCCCATCCTATATCGCTTAATCATCATTAATGAACCAATCCGTTTTGGTGAACTAAAACGCGCAATTTCCCCTATTACACAAAAAGAATTAACAAAACAACTAAGACTATTTGAACAAAAGGGATTGATTAGTAGAAAACTATATCCTGAAGTACCACCAAAAGTGGAATATCAGATAACAGAACTCGGTAAAACCTTAAAACCAGCCCTAAATTCTATAGCCAGCTGGATGAAACAACATGAAAAAGAGTTGCTCTAGCTAACTGACTGCTATTCAAATTATCAAATCATGCGATGTCTTTTCTTTAATTTAAAAATAACTACTTCTGTAAACTTATCAGCAGATATATCCCCTAAAATACATTTATATAGCATTTTAATCTTTTAATCACACATTCATGATTCTTGTCATCATTCATACAAAGATTAAACCGTGTGCTTTTCATAACATTAGCAGCTTTATTATCAAATATAAGTCTCACAGACAATTATGGTGTAGGTAGCAAAACACGACATATAATCATATTTAAATCATACTCTTGAACAATCCTACTGTAATTCCATTTAGAGACAACAATATAAATGCAACAATAGCAGAAAGATATATCCTAAAGAAATAAAACTTCTCATCATCACCTTAATATTCGTAGTAACCCTATTTATTAAAATAATTTATTAACAACAAAATAATTCACATAAATACTTAAAAACTTAACTTGTTATTAATAATATAAAAAATACAATAACAACAAATAGTTAATTTTTTAATATTCATTAAAACATCCATTTGCATAATCATTATTGCTGACTATAATCATTCCCATACTGCAAAGAAATTTTTATTAAAATCAACTTATAGAGGCAAAATGAACACACATAAATCAACTCATTCCGCCGCCAGCATCATTACTCAAATAATTCTATGGCTGACTACAACCTATCTGCTCATAGGAGGAATCTGGTTAATCTGTCTGGGCGGTTCACCTTTTTACACTATTCTCGCATTAGCACTAGGTCTGTTCACTTACCTGTATCAGCACAATTGGAGCAATACCCTGTGGTATTTTGCCACCATACTCATCGCAACACTCGGCTGGGGCTTATGGGAAGTCGGTACTGATTTCTGGGCACTGGCACCACGGTTTGATATACTGTTTCTCTTAGGCCTGTGGTTACTATTACCTTGGCCAACACACCAGTTAACCGCACAATACGGTGGTAAAACAGCCATTGCCATAACATTGATTACCATACTGGGCATCATGATTTACAGCATTAGTCACGACCCACAGGAAATCAATGGCACCATCACACGCACTCAGCCAACACCTGCGCTAGATAACCATGGTATTGCAGCAGAAGACTGGCCAGCTTATGGCCGCACTCAGAGTGGCACCCGTTATTCACCATTAACTCAGATTAATACCAGCAACGTTAATCAACTCAAAGTTGCCTGGATTTATCATACCGGTGATTTCAAAACCGATAATGATTCGGCCGAAACCACCAATGAGCTTACCCCAATCAAAATCGGCAACAAATTATTTATCTGTACACCGCATCAGTTTCTGGATGCGCTGGATGCCAGCACCGGTAAACGGTTATGGCGTTTTAATCCAAAATTGCGCAGTAATAAAACCTTTCAACATCTTACCTGTCGAGGTGTCAGCTACTATGCTGCTACAGCAGCAAACAACAGCGAAACCAAAGCATCAACCATATGCCCGCGAAAAATACTGTTACCAGTCAATGATGGTCGTTTAATTGCAGTTAATGCTGATAATGGCGAGAAATGCAAAGACTTCGGCAATCAGGGGGAAATCAACCTGCAAGCAAAAATGCCTTACGCATACCTTGGTGGCTACAATCCAACATCACCACCAGTAGTTACACCAAGCACCATTATTATCGGCGGTTCTGTGACCGATAACCTCTCCACCAAAGAACCTTCTGGTGTAATACGTGGTTATGACGTCAATAATGGTCAATTAAAATGGATATTTGATACCGGTGCTGAAAATCCAAATGCCATGCCGGGTGAAAACACCACTTTTGTGCATAACTCTCCCAATGCATGGGCACCATTGGCTTACGATCAGCAACGCAATATCGTTTATGTGCCCACCGGCGTGGGTACACCAGATATCTGGGGCGGCCATCGCGACAATCTGAAAGAGCGTTATGCCAATTCCATCGTGGCGCTAAATGCTTCTACTGGTCAACTTCTGTGGCACTACCAGACAACTCATCATGATTTATGGGATATGGATGTACCGGCACAACCTTCACTAATGGATCTCATCCTGCCATCCGGAAAACAGATTCCGGCTATTTATGTTCTCACCAAAACCGGTAATATTTTTGTGCTCAATAGAGAAACCGGCAAAACCATTGTACCGGTAACGGAAAAACCGGTACCCCAAACCATAAAACATGGTAACCCCACACAAGGTGAACACTATTCGCCCACTCAGCCATTTTCAGCTCTGAGTCTGACGCCAACAGGCAAACTCACCGATAAAGATATGTGGGGAGCAACCATGTTTGACCAGCTCATTTGCCGTATTCAGTTTAAACGTCTGAATTATGATGGCATCTATACCCCCCCTTCTGAAAATGGCACACTGGTTTTCCCGGGAAATCTAGGGGTATTTGAATGGGGTGGCATATCCGTGAATCAGGATCGCCAAATTGCATTAATGAATCCGATAGGCTTGCCATTTGTTTCCCGCCTCATTCCCACCAATCCAGACAGAGCGCAACAGAAACAAGGTGCCGGTACTGAAAATGGCATGCAACCAATGTATGGTGCGCCTTATGGTGTCGAGATCAGCCCTTTCCTGTCACCACTAGGCCTACCCTGTAAACAACCATCATGGGGCTTTGTCGCCGGTGTAGATTTACAAAACAATCAGGTAGTGTGGAAAAAACGTATCGGTACCATACGCGATAGCCTGCCAAAATTATTCGAATTACCGCCATTAAAAATCGGTGTACCCGGCTTAGGTGGTTCAATATCCACAGCTGGTAATATTATGTTTGTCAGCGCCACTCAGGACGACTACCTGCGCGCCTACGACACCAGCAATGGTCACCTGCTATGGGAAGCTCGCCTACCTGCCGGCGGTCAGGCAACGCCCATGACTTACGCAGTTAATGGCAAACAATATGTAGTACAAATGGCAGGTGGTCATGCTTCATTTGGTACCAAAATGGGCGACTACCTAATTGCTTATGCCCTACCCTAAGTTATCATGCATATGGATGACAAATTAACTATCTCCATTTACTTTTAACTCAACCTCCATTTATAAAAGCAACAAAAAAAGACATGTTTAACAACATGTCTTTTTTACTTCCTGTCTCAGTGATAATCAGACAACAATATTCACCAGACGTTTTGGTACCACAATCACCTTTTTCGGTGTTTTGCCGTCAACAAATCGTTGTACAGTTGGGTCTGCCAGCGCTACAGCCTGTGCTTCATCATTACTGATATCAGCCGCAACCGTAATCTGTCCGCGCAGCTTCCCATTTACCTGTACCATCAAAGTAATTTCATCCTGCACCAGCGCAGCGTCATCTACACAAGGCCATGCAGCATCCCATAAAGTTTGCTGCGGGCACAATTCATTCCATAACGTCTCACACACATGTGGCACAATTGGCCATAACAGACGTAATACCGATTCCAGCACTTCTTGTGCTACAGCTCGTCCCTGCTCAGAACTACAATCAGTACGATCATACTGATTCAACATTTCCATCACCGCAGCAATCGCCGTATTGAATTGCTGGCGGCGACCATAATCATCCGTCACCTTAGCAATCGTACTGTGCAATTTTAGACGCAACGCCTTCAACTCAGATGACAGCCCATCCTGATTACCCGCAAACGCCGTTACACTTGCACCCTGCTGCAAATAATCATACACAGTACGCCATAAACGACGCAGGAAGCGATGAGCACCATCGACACCAGCATCCGACCACTCCAGAGACTGCTCAGGTGGCGCAGCAAACATCATAAACAAACGTGCAGTATCAGCACCATAACGATCAATCAGCTCCTGCGGATCTACACCATTATTCTTCGATTTAGACATCTTCTCAATGCCACCAATACAAACCGGCTTACCATCCGCTTTCAAAGTTGCAGCCAGAGGTCTGCCCTTATCATCGCGCTGTAAATCAACATCCTGTGGTGCAATCCATTCCTTACTGCCATTAGCCCCTTCACGGTAATACGTTTCACAGACCACCATCCCCTGAGTAAGCAAACGCGCAAATGGTTCATCAACATTCAGCAGACCTTCATCCCGCATCAGCTTAGTAAAGAAGCGTGCATACAACAGATGCAAAATAGCGTGCTCAATCCCACCGATATACTGGTCAGCATTCATCCAGTAATTGGCTGCTTCCTTATCCACCATAGCAGTATCACATTGTGGCGAAGCATAACGCACTGCATACCAACTGGATTCAACAAATGTATCCATCGTATCTGTTTCACGGCGGGCAGGTTTACCACAAGACGGGCAGCTAGTTTCATAAAACTCTGGCATTCTGCTCAGCGGAGAACCTGCGCCATCCGGCACCACATTTTCAGGCAACACAACAGGTAACTGCGTTTCTGGCACAGTCACATCACCACAATCATCACAGTGAATAATCGGAATCGGACAACCCCAGTAACGCTGGCGTGAGATACCCCAGTCACGCAGACGATATTGCGTTTTCGGTGCCCCAGCATTCTTAGCCTGTAAAATCTCACCTACCCGTTCGAAAGCAGCATGAAAATCCAGACCATTCAGTTCATCACTGTTAATGCACTGCGTCTGCTCCTTACTGCCATACCATTCCTGCCATGCCTGCGTACTAAATTCATCAGCAGCCTGAGTAGATGCAATAACCTGCTTAATCGGCAACTGATATTTAGTAGCAAACTCAAAATCACGTTCATCATGAGCCGGCACCGCCATTACCGCACCATCACCGTAGCCCCACAGTACGTAATTGGCTACCCACACCGGCAGCACATCTCCATTCAACGGATTAATGGCAAAGCGTCCGGTAGGCATACCCTTTTTCTCCATCGTAGCCATATCTGCTTCTGCCACCGAACCCGCCTTGCATTCAGCGACAAACTGCTGTAACTCGGCATTATTAGACGCTGCCGCTGTAGCCAGAGGATGTTCCGCTGCGACAGCAACATAAGTCGCCCCCATCAGCGTATCTGGACGCGTAGTGTATACCTGTACAAAATCAGCATATTCACCGGTTAAACCCGTTTTACTGTCTTCAGTCAGCGCAAAACGCACCTGCATACCACGTGATTTGCCGATCCAGTTGCGCTGCATCGTCTTAACCTGTTCCGGCCAGTGTTCCAGCGTGTCCAAACCATTAAGCAATTCCTCGGCGTAATCCGTAATCTTGAAGTAATACATCGGGATTTCGCGTTTTTCCACAATGGCACCAGAGCGCCAGCCACGACCATCTACAACCTGCTCATTGGCCAGCACAGTCTGATCCACCGGATCCCAGTTAACCGTACCGTTTTTCTTGTAAATAATGCCCTTCTGGAACAAACGCACAAACAGCCACTGTTCCCAACGATAATATTCCGGCGTACAGGTCGCAATTTCCCGCTCCCAGTCAATGGCAAAGCCCAGACTCTGCAACTGCTTTTTCATATAAGCAATATTGTCGTAAGTCCATTGTGCCGGTGCCACCTGATGCTTCATGGCCGCATTTTCAGCTGGCAAACCAAATGCATCCCAGCCCATTGGTTGCATCACATTAAAACCATTCAGCAGACGATAACGGCTCAATACGTCACCAATCGTATAGTTACGTACATGCCCCATGTGTAACTTACCTGACGGATAAGGAAACATCGACAAACAATAATATTTTGGTTTAGGGCTAAAATCTTCAGCGTTAAATAAACGGTATTCCTGCCAGCGCGTTTGTGCAGCCGGTTCAATTTTCTCGGGACAGTAATGTTCTTGCATCATGAATCATCAATTTATTGTATAAAAATAGACTAGTATTATAACAGTTTACTCAAGACACCAGCCTGCAATTAATCATTCTGGTAACTCGGTTAAACAGACCAGTACACCAATTCCACAATAACATACTGCACATTCAGCCAAATCATAAAATTTATACATATGACATAACAGTAAACAAATAAAAAAACCACCGATACCAAGGGAGAGAATATCGGTGGACAATTTGCGGGAAAACACTAATTTCTCAATACTGACTGTCAGGCAACAACAATATTGATAAATTAATTATATAAAGATAACCATTAAACGCAGTTAAACTGTGCTAAGTCAGACAAAACAATTTATGTCAATCCACAGAATCAGCCAATTCATGTGAAGAATTAAATTTTTTCATTAGTTTTAATGCCTTATCTGGATCATCATTGCGTAATATCTTTTGCACCTCAGTTTCCAGCGTCAGCAAATCACTCTGAATAATCTGATTTTTTACCGCCAGAATATTATTTGCATTCATCGAAAACCGGCGTAATCCCATCGCCATCAACAACCGCGTATACTGAACATCACCAGCCATTTCACCACAAATTGACACCGGCTTATTCAAACGCGCTGCGGTACGGATAATATGCAATAACAACTTCAATACTGCCGGATGTCCCGGCTGATATAAATAACTCACACTTTCATCATTCCGGTCAGCCGCCAGCGTATATTGAATCAGATCATTAGTACCAACCGAAATAAAATCAATCAATTTCAGAATAGAATTAACCGTCAACGCAGCCGATGGAATCTCCACCATTGCACCAACCTGAATATTCTCATCAAATTCTGCAAAACGGTCGCGTAATTGCTGTTTAGCCATATTTAGATGCGCTAAGCACTGCTGTATTTCCGTCACCGAAGAAATCATTGGCCACATCATACGCACAGTTCCGAGAGCAGCTGCTCGCATAATTGCCCTCATCTGGGTACGAAACATAACTGGTTCTGCCAAACACAAACGGATACCGGTTAAACCCAAAGCCGGATTCATAGCGTGGCTGGAACCAAACCAACGTGGGTTTTTATCCACACCCAAATCAATAGTACGTATAGTTAATGGCTTACCCTTCAGCTTTTTAACCACATCAGCATACTCCGCATACAACTCATCTTCTGTAGGCAACGCATCCCGATTCAAATAAAAAAACTCACTGCGATACAAACCAATACCATCAATACCTAAATTATTCAATGCTTTAATATCATTAGCACTTTCAATATTACCCAGCAATTCGATATTGATTCCGTCCAGCGTAGTTGCAGCCGTATTTTTAAGTTTATTTAATTGTCGCTTCAAACTGCGAAATTCACGCAAACGGCGCCGATATTCCTTTAAAATAACATTATCAGGCGCAATAATAACCACGCCCATTGTACCATCTACAATAATCAGCTCATCTTCATTAATCAATTCCCGCGCATAGCCCAGCGCAATCACAGATGGTATATCCAGACTTCGACCTAAAATCGCCGTATGACTGGTTGGCCCGCCAGCATCAGTAACAAAAGCCGCAATGCGGCTGTCTTTAAAAAAAACTGTATCTGCCGGCGATAAATCATGAGCAACCAGAATCGTATCTTCTTCAAAATCCTCAGCTTCAGCAACAACCTCAGTAGACAGACCAATCAGATTCTTAAAAATCCGTTCAACTACTTGCAGCATATCCTGCTTGCGTGCACGAAGGTAATTATCTTCAATTGCATCAAATTGCTCCGCTAGCTTATCTGTTTGCAACTTTAATGCCCATTCAGCATTAACACTTTTCTCCTCAATAATATCAACAGGCTCTCTGGACAGACTCACATCCCCGACCAGCATCAGATGCAGAGAAATAAAAGCCCCCAGCTCTGAAGGTGCATTTTGTGGAATATCTGCACGCAACTGCTCTAACTGACGGCGAGTCGTCTTAATCGCTTGCTCATAACGGGCAACTTCTGCTGGTATTTCTTCAATTGACAACTCACGATGGGGGACATCATCCATACCTCTCACCACCAGATGAGCTCGACCAATCGCTACGCCGGCACCTACTGCCACACCATGCAGCACAATACACATTATTCGTCTTCACCAAAATAATTATTAATCAGCTCAACCAGCGCCTGCATTGCCTGACTTTCATCTACACCGTCAGTTTCCAGCTCAATTACACTACCCTGAGCAGCAGCAAGCATCATCAGCCCCATAATACTCTTACCATTCACTCGGCGGTCTTTGCGCGTTACCCATACCTCACATTGAAAACGGCTGGCCACCTGCGTAAACCTGTTCGAAGCACGTGCATGCAAACCAAGCTTATTAACGATCTCAATTTCCTTTTTTATCATGTCACAGCTCATCCTGATTAGAAATAGTCATAATGCCTGCAATAGCAGCTGCTTTAACTTCTTCAGCAAATTTATGCACATCATCCGCTTTAGCAAAATTTTGTAGTGCCTTAACCAACATCGGAGCATTAAGTCCAGTGAGCAGAATAACATTGTCACGCTTAATCATCCGGCATACCAAATTACACGGCGTAGCACCAAAGATATCCGTCAGAATAAGCACACCATGGCCGAAATCCAGAGCAGCAAGCTTTTCAACTACCTCTATATGTATACTTTCAAGTGAATCACTACTACGTACCCCAATTAAAGAAACTTTATCAGGCACAGAACCAAAAATATGCTGAATCAACTGCATATTTGCCTGTCCTACGGTCTCATGGGTAACAATCATCAAACCTATCATTGTATTACCTATTACTATTACAGCATCAAGTGTACCCAATAATCCCGTTTAAAGAGAAATAATCGCACGACTTACCGCTGACCAACAAACAATTAATTAAAATTCCAACCCCAAGTCCCCAGACAAAACTTATCATATTTGTCATGTAGTAGGAAGAAAGATATTAGAACAAATGATATTAGTTTCAAATTGACTGTGTAAAATTGGACAACACTCCCCTTATTTATTAGAAACTGATAACTTTTCTGGGCTTCGTGGAGATATACGTTTTTTATGCTTACCCTTGAGATTGAACTGTAATTGGCAATATATTCGATAAATACGTTTATGATTCTATTTATAACCGAACTTTCTGATACTGTTAAAACACTTAGGAAAGTTCCAGCATAAATACCTATCCGTGATAGCACTTAGTACCGACATCATCACCGAATCATCCAGTAACTTTGGTTGATCACAGCTGTTTAAGCCACCAATAGCGCAGCTCATGGCAATAGTAATAGAATGATTTTATTGCAGTTGCACAGCCCAGACTTTACTGCTGGAGTGAGATTTTAAACTCAGTTCAGCAAACATCTGCATAAGCTTACGATTTTCAGCTTCCAGTTCCTTTAAGCGTTTGATATCTGAGATTTCCATATCACCATATTTATCACGTCATTTATAAAAAGTTGAATTGCCCATACCATATTTACAGCAAAGTTCTTTGACGGAAACCGGCTTCAGCTTCTTTTAAAATAGCTACGATCTGATGTTCAGTCATTTTTTTCATGTTTAAATCCTCAGTGAGTTAATAAAGAGAATTTTCTACTTTTATGCTGTACTATTTCAGGGAGTAGTTATACTTTATAAGTTATCCCATCTGCTATACACTAAAGCCCTTTGCATAAAGAAGCTAACAGAATGCCTCTTCATATAGCCCTCTACCAGCCTCAAATCCCTGCCAATACTGGTAATATCGCCCGTACCTGTGCCGGTACTCATACCAGCTTGCATCTTATTCATCCACTGGGCTTTTCTACTGATGATAAAATGCTCAAACGTGCAGGTTTGGATTACTGGCCTTATGTAGACATCCACTACCACGATAGTCTAGAGGCCTTTATAGAGATGACAGAAGCACAAGCTCAAGCACAGGTATATTTAATAGAAACATATGGTACACGCAACTATACCGAATTCGATTTCAGCAATAGCTCGCAAGAGATTTACTTCTTATTCGGCCGCGAAACCACTGGCCTACCTGCCGACTTCGCTCAGGCACGCTCCAGTAACTGCCTGCGTATCCCTCAGTCTGAGCATATCCGCTCTCTCAACCTCTCCAATGCCGCAGCTATCGTACTGTATGAAGCATTACGACAGCAGGGGTTTAAGGGAGTCAAATAATTAATTGTTGTTATTATAATGTACGCAGCTGCACAAACAGCAGTCACACGGCTGCTGTTCTGCTCCCTCACTACATCTCTCCCCTCTCACGCTATCTCACGCACATAGCAAAGAACCCAGTTGATCTCTCAACTGGGTTCTTCTTATGGGGAGTCTGGCGGTGTCCTACTTTCACATGGGTATCCATACTATCATCGGCGCTAGGTCGTTTCACGGTCCTGTTCGGGATGGGAAGGCGTGGGACCAACCCGCTATGGCCGCCAGACATTAAACTGTCAAATCAGAAAGCCTTAATCTTGGTGATGTGTATTCATCAGTAAGCTTTATCATTCATTCTGTACATATCTTTATGTACGAAGTCCTTCAAATGATAGAGTCAAGCCTCACGAGCAATTAGTATCGGTTAGCTGCAAGTGTTACCACTCTTCCACACCCGACCTATCAACGTCCTGGTCTCGAACGTCTCTTCAGAGGGATTTAATCCCTAGGGAAGTCTCATCTTCAGGCGAGTTTCACGCTTAGATGCTTTCAGCGTTTATCTCTTCCGAACTTAGCTACCCGGCGATGCGACTGGCGTCACAACCGGTACACCAGAGGTTCGTCCACTCCGGTCCTCTCGTACTAGGAGCAGCCCCCGTCAAACTTCCAACGCCCACTGCAGATAGGGACCAAACTGTCTCACGACGTTTTAAACCCAGCTCACGTACCACTTTAAATGGCGAACAGCCATACCCTTGGGACCGACTACAGCCCCAGGATGTGATGAGCCGACATCGAGGTGCCAAACTCCGCCGTCGATATGAACTCTTGGGCGGAATCAGCCTGTTATCCCCGGAGTACCTTTTATCCGTTGAGCGATGGCCCTTCCATTCAGAACCACCGGATCACTATGTCCTGCTTTCGCACCTGCTCGACTTGTCGGTCTCGCAGTTAAGCTACCTTGTGCCATTGTACTATCAGTCCGATTTCCGACCGGACCTAGGTAACCTTCGAACTCCTCCGTTACTCTTTGGGAGGAGACCGCCCCAGTCAAACTGCCTACCATGCACGGTCCCCGATCCAGATAATGGATCCGGGTTAGAACCTCAAAGTCACCAGGGTGGTATTTCAAGGACGGCTCCACAGATACTAGCGTTTCTGCTTCTTAGCCTCCCACCTATCCTACACAAGTGACTTCAAAGTCCAATGCAAAGCTACAGTAAAGGTTCACGGGGTCTTTCCGTCTAGCAGCGGGGAGATTGCATCTTCACAACCATTTCAACTTCGCTGAGTCTCAGGAGGAGACA
>NZ_MEIO01000029.1 GCF_002777745.1 Snodgrassella alvi | reverse complement strand
AAAGATGCTTTTAGAATATTTTGATGAGCCAAGCTTATCGTTAATTGCAGAAGCTGTTAGTAATGAGGAGTTCGAATCAGCTTTAAAAATGATTGATGAATATGAGGCGTTTCTGCAAGGGCAAGAGGATTTAGCTGCACAAATGGCAGAAGATGTGGGTGGGGTTCTGCCTCCTCAGGCGTTTGAATTTTTTGAGCAACACGCGGATGAGCAAATGCGGATCGCCGCAAGGTTGGAAAAATTAAGACAAGCAATACCGCAAAATTAATTTAGTTCAAATACCCGCTAACCAGCGGGTTTTATTTTATCTCTCACAGACAATGCAAATTGAAAGGAGTTAATCATGATTACAGTTACAAAAAAAGCAGAACCCGAAATCAAATATCCTGTAGGTAGAAAATCCAAGATAGATGGGTCGATTCTTATCTTTTGGAAAGAAGAGCGTGCTACTGTTGTTTTTCCCGGTGAAACCCGCCCCTCCGCTGGGCTTACATGTGGTGGATTAATCTCATGCATGGATGAAAACACGTGGGAACCTGTAGACATACATATTTCCGGATAACTTATCAATTCAAATGCATTCGATGAGTGCATTTGCGTGGATGAGTAGACAACGCCAGCTAATAGCTGGCTATTTTAATAGAAAGGAAGAGGTAGTTATGTATGCAGTTTTTGGTAAATCCATAAAAAAAGAAGAGCAAAGAAAAGGCGATATTGCCAACAAGCTCAGCCTATCAGATAGGTATTATTCCAATAAAAATGCGTATCAGATTTCACCTGATTACTATAGCCTAGCGCGCTGCCATGAGTTTATAGAGCTTGCAAAAAAAACGCATGACGTAAGATGCATATACATCGCACAGGCGGAGAAAGTTACTGTAGAAGGCGCTCCTAAAATTAGCAAGAAAACTGGGAAGCCATTATTCCGATTTGTGAGATTAACAGGAATTTAGCATTGGTGAAACCATGATTAAACTACAGATAACTGCATTTATTGCAGTTTTTTTTATGACTGCTTCAATGATGATATTACCTGTCCCTACTGAAACAGAGCAGCTACAGATGCAGCGCGAATATGTCGCTAAACAGGTGCAACAAAAAGAGCGGTTAGCAGATTTAGAAGTTAAACGGATAGCTGATGCATATGCGCGGATGAGTGATGACGAACGGCTACGCGGTGATGCTGAGGTTTTATATTGAGAGGTCAGAAAAAATGTACATGTTTAAATTTGCAGAGGCTGTATCAACCATTCCCAAATGGACTGTTGTGGGTGCTAATAGCTGCAACATGACAATTATATCCCCATTTGAGCTTGGCGATGGGGTGCGCCTTATGTTGAATATTTACAGTGGGAATGAATTATCTTTTGAGTTGACGGATGGTGCTCGAACTGCCATGTACGTCGCTGATAGAGAATTAGACCTAACAGAAGAATTAATACATGAATTAAATAATACGCACGGCATTAAATACGCGCAAGTTGTAGACAGCGGCGAAATCATAGCGGAGCACAGGGATTTAAATCTATTGCACAAAGCCGTCGAGGACGCAGCAAAGTTGGCACTCGCTATGGTATTTAGGTGCCCCTAATTAAGGAGGTTTTAATATGACTAAGAATGAAGAATTAACATTAAAAGAAGACTCTTGGGAGATTGAACGCCGCGATGACGGTCGAATTCTGCTTTTTTCTCCATACGAGATTGTGGATGGTGAAAACTTTTGTCTTTTTCTTACTGTTAATGATGAGGAGTTCGAATTAACGGATGACAATTACGTCGCAATGACCTTGTCTCACCGTGGATGGAATATGCCAGAAGCAGTCATTGATAAGTTAAATAGTTTTGCATATGCCAATTATAACTATGCCCGAATAACTTCCAGTGGGGAAATTAGAGCATCAAGTAGCAATAGATGGGCGTTGTTAATAGCGATTCACGAAGCAAGACAATTGAAAACTATGATGGTATTTGACTATTACATTCGGGGTCGGAGGGATTGATGTCGGACACTTCTAGTATCTAGTTCAAGGATATACAAATGAATAATGTAACTTACACGCCTGTAAAAGCAGGTATTCATGTTGTTGTCTTCCGTACAGTCATGAAGAAAGAAAAAAGTAACCGAGCAAATAACTTAGACCGCGGTAAATGCAAATCTGTCAAAAAAGTTATCGCAGAAAAAACATTGGACGGATGGGAAGCAGCTTACGCGTGGAGTAATCAGTTTTTGGTGTAGGTGTGTTCTGACCCGCCCAGCGCGCAGGTGGCGGGATTAATAACAGCGCGCAGCACATAGTTAGTCCTCCTTTACTTCCGTATGTGCCGACTGACCGCCGTAAGCGGTCGTTATTCAAAACAAATTATCGAGATTGAAATGATTAAATGCACATACTGTGGTAACAACGCGGAGCTGGTTACTGGGGAAAGAATTTACCCACACCGGCCAGATTTATACGCTCTTAGCTTTTGGCTGTGTGCCCCCTGCGATGCGTATGTAGGCTGTCATAAAAAAGGCGCAAATGTCCCCGCAATTGGGGAAAGTGATGGAACATTACCGTTAGGCAGTCTTGCTAATGCTGAGTTAAGAATGTGGCGACAAGCTGCGCATTCCGTACTAGATCCGATCTGGAAATCTAAACAGATGGGACGAAGAGATGTTTACAGAAAGCTGGCAAAGCACTTAGGTATACGCTATAGACTGTGCCATATTAGCTTGTTTGGCATTAATAGATGCCAAAAAGCTATTGAATTTTTAAAAAAAGAATTTCCGTCCAGCTATTAGCTGGCTTTTTATTGGAGGCTACATGCTCACATATGGAAGTGTATGCAGTGGTATCGAGGCTGCCAGCGTGGCGTGGGAGCCTTTAGGATTTAAGCCTTTATGGTTTTCAGAAATTGAACCATTCCCCTGCGCCGTACTGGCTCATCACTGGCCTAATACCCCCAATCATGGCGATATGACAAACCTTGCGGATGCCATTCTTTCTGGGCAAATACCAGCCCCAGATATTCTTGTAGGAGGCACTCCATGTCAGGCATTCAGTGTTGCAGGCGGACGCGAATCATTAAATGATGAACGCGGTAATTTAACTTTAGAATTAGTGAGATTGTTAGATGCAATTGACATTATTCGAAAACGAAACGGTGAGCAACCCGCTATCCTCGTCTGGGAAAACGTCCCCGGAATCTTGTCAACAAAAGATAATGCACTGGGATGCTTTCTGGGAGCACTTGCCGGCGAGTGCCTACCATTGCAGCCGGCAGGGGGAAAATGGTCAAACGCTGGTTTTGTGTCTGGAAAAAAACGCAAAATCGCGTGGCGGATTCTCGATGCTCAATTTTTCGGAGTTCCCCAACGACGCCGTCGCATCTTCCTTGTCGCAAGTGCTCGAGACGACATCAGTGTCGCAAAAATACTTTTTGAGCAGCAAAGCTGCTGCGGGGATTTTGCGCCGAGCACAAGAGAAAAGACAGCAATTGCCAAAACCCTTACAACACGCACTGGTTTGCGTGGCAATGCGTCCACAGATGATTATATCGTAGTTAATGGTAGACAAGACCCTGTAGTATCCAGTATAGCGGGCGTTGTGGATACTCAAGCTAATACTAATATTGTTATAAATTCCAATATCATCAATAAGACAATTAAATCTGGTGGTAATGGGAAAGGTGTAATAAATGACAACACAATGTACACATTAACCGCTACAGATAGGCATGCAGTTATGCAGCTTGATTGTGTGCGCCGCTTAACGCCCGTTGAGTGCGAACGCTTGCAAGGCTTCTCCGATAACCACACATGTATCCCATACCGCAACAAGTGTGCAAGTGAATGCCCTGATACGCCACGGTTTAAAGCCATTGGTAACTCGATGGCCGTCCCTGTAATGCGTTGGATAGGGCGAAGAATTAAACAGTATACCGCCAGTATTTAACTGGCTTTTTTAATGGAGCTTGAAAATGACAGGACGAAAATTATATACAGTATGGTACCGCGATGATTTTTACATTCAGATTGGTATTGATTGGGACTTCCCCGGTATTAAAGATCGGATTATTAGTATTGTTGATACCTTTTTTGCTGGCTATCCACATGACGGGGCTATTTCTGAGCGGGTTTTAGAGCATTTTTTGCAAATGGTTGCGGCAGACTTTTCTTCATACAAAATATCCCCGATGGATTTGGACGATATTATTTCATGGCAGTTTAGAAGACACAAGCTACGTCTAGATGGTAAAGAGGGAATTACGCTTTGCAAATTTAAAATCCCTAAATGGCCTGAGTATTTTGATTTTAAAATAAAAAATATAGAAGACTGCAAGGATTCATTTTCCCCAGATAACCGTATTAACAAAGATATATATGGACGCTGATTCTATAGAATTCTCTTATGCATAATCTGCCAGCTAATCGCTGGCTTTAATTTTGATTATCAGGACAGATAACATGAAAACTAAATTGATTATAGCTGCTACTGCGGCTTTTTTTATTGCTGGTTGTGATTATTCTGAAGAGACAAAACGCAATATAGTGAAACAGGCTACTGAAGATACTATAGAAACACAGGTTGTATTACATGATGGACGAAAAATCACCTGTCTTGTTTACAGGGGGTATCGTGCCGGAGGGCTATCCTGCGACTGGTATAACACACCGCAACCTAAATAACCCTAAGCAAACGTAACAACACACACACCGGCAATCAGCCGGTTTTTTATTAATAGGACGACAAAATGCAAACCGCACAAGCTGATTTAGGTACACTATTGTCCGACATCGTTAATAGACTAGATGCACTTATTCTTGCGCAAAATGATAATAGCAATTTATGGAATGCAGAGCGATGTGCCAGATTCTTTTCATGCTCAATTGGGCATTTTAAAAGTCGCATCGCATGTAAGCCTGATTTCCCAAGGCCGGTGAAATTAAATCAAACGGCTCATTCTTTATGGATTCCGGCAGATGTAAAAGATTATGCCAAACGAAAACAATCAATCAAGTAAATCAGCCAGATTGGCTGCGTCTGGGGCGTAATAGGTATTAAGCAATATTTTTATATCTCTATGCCCTGAAATCTTTGCCAAATCCATCACATTCACCTTTTTAGACATTCTTGTCAAGGCTTCACGGCGGGAATCATGAAAATGCAGGTCGGATATTCCGCAAACGCGACAAGCTCGCCTGAATGTGGTGCTTAATGAATCTGGATCAAGGTCGAAAACCGTAGGCAAATTAACCTGCTCAAGCTGATGAAGTAGTTTTATTGCAGCCTTAGATAACGGAACATCACGAGAGTAGCCGTTTTTAGTCATCTCTAAGTGCGCCACCCTGCGGTTAAAATCGATATCTTCCCACTCCAAGCCACATAATTCACCAGCCCGCATAGCTGTTTCTATTGCAAACAAGAAAGCCAGGGCTACACGCTGTTTTTTTAGTTTAGGAGGGGTATCATCATCATAATGACACCATAAGCAAATGCGATTTATTTCATCGTCTGTAGGCCTGCGTGTACGCGCTTTATTTCCTTGTGGCCTTTTGATCTTACGGGCAGGATTGTCGTAGATGAGCCCCCACTCTTTCATCGCATGATTAAGTACGCTAGAAATAGTAGTTAGTTCACGGGCGACGCTAGGAGATTGTACTTTCTTTAGACGATCATCCCGCCATTGAGCAATATGGGTTGGCATTAATTCAGAGACAAGAACATTGGCCAGATCAGTTTTTAGTACTAGGTTAAGTCTAATATGCTCATTTCTATGCCCTCGCTTCAAAGGCGTTACTTCTAACAAATATCGACGGATAAGGTCGCCAACAGTAATATTCTTCGGCGTCAATCCTAGTCGTCTGCTATTGATATCTGATTCTGTTTGTACTGCCCATTCGCGCGCCTCGGCTTTCGTAGAGAACGTTTTGGTTACTTCTTTACCTTTAAGGCGGACGCGCGCAGTATATTTGTCCCCGCGTTTGAAGATGGAAGCCATATATAAAAATCAACTAATTGGGAGCGCATACAATACCCCAAAACAGTTTTTTTTAAAAGTTAATTGTCACAAGATTGACACAAATAGAATTCAATCAATTGATTTTATTAACAATAATGGTGCCAGTAATAGGACTTGAACCTACGACCTTCGCGTTACGAGTGCGCTGCTCTACCAACTGAGCTATACTGGCATATTAGGCTGAATTTAATTTGAATGGTACGCAGTATAGCATAATTGCTATTTGTTCACTATTATTGACTGAATGTATTCAAGCTTTTCCACGGTAGCAAATCGATACAAAAGCAGGAGCAGTCTGGAAAATAAATAGTTGTACTGGTATGTGATAAAACAGGCAGGAAAATATCATCATGTATTTAAACACCTATTTTATCAAAGCAAAAATCAATTTCACTAAATAAATATGATAATTTAAATATAAATTCTTGATTTTTTTTTGGCTAACAGGCTTAAACTGATGAAAATGTAATTACTCTTTTGTCATTATAAAGCAGAAAATAAATCTTTCTCACCAAATAAATACAAATTCTGCAGAATAACATCAACTTTTAGCGTTGTCTTTTCTTAAAATTGTTCATCACTTTCTCCAGATTATGTTGCAATACATCTTCTACTGCTGCAGGCACTTCCGCCAGTAATTCTCGTTGCAAAGTTGTTACCAGCCCGGCGGTATGTTTTTGTACTGCTACACGTACCATACCTGCCAGTACATCGGCCAGATGGGGACGTAATTTCTCACTTAATTGCTGCAATAATGCCTGCTCGGAAATACAGGCCACTGCTCTGTTGGCCGTTCCGCGTGGTTCAATTACATGCATGTGTACATGAATAACAGGTTGGCTATGTTCATCTGCATCAGGCAGCTGCTTATCATCAGTACCGCTCTGATTGGTATCTGTTTGTAAAATAGTAGACTGTTTGCCTTTCAGACGAATAGTACAGCTCGAAGGTAAAGTTTTATCGATGGGTGCACTTTGTAAACAGTTCTGTGCAGCCAGCCAGTCTTCCTGAATCAGTAAAGCTGTATCATTTAAAGCAGATTCCTGTTGTTGCGCTTCTAAGATACTTTGCTGCTGCCATTGTTTCAGATAGGCACGATATACCTGCTCCCGCTGCACAGGATCAAGTAAAATTTCATTATCAGGCTGAGACAGATTTTTATTTCTAGGATCAGGCGTGGCACGTGCGCGGTGACCGCCTACAGTACCTGTTACCGCAGATGGCACATTTAATCCCTGTTCCTGCCGTCTGGTTTTGCTTGCCACTATTGCTGGATTAGCTGTTTTTGCTTCTTCAGGGCGAACTAACTGGCCACCTTGCTTTTTTTTGTGCTGTCGCAACTGTTCAAGACTGCGTTCCCATTCGGGCATTATGTCTGTCGGCTTTTTTACTGCACTGGCATTCGCCCTGACGACAGGCGGCTGTTTAGGCGGATTATCTTCACTCAGAGTAAAAACAAATTGATTTTCTTGTTCATACTGGTTCTTCACCATGCCCTCACTTCTCGTTATCCCGGTATATTTTAAACTGGCTGCACATGATTTTTGGTGCGCTATATCTGGTAATTATAACAACTTTTATAGGTTAAAATGCTAAAATAATGTATATTTTGCCCAATTAAATTAGGATTTAAACAATGAATACAATCGAACAGCGTATTGAGTTTTTAGAAGAAAGTAACGAAGCCTTAATCATGCAAAATCGTGTTCTGGCTACTGCACTGAAAGGCTTATTACGGGCACTACCGGCTGATATAGCGGAATTGGCTACTGAGTCTATTCGCGCAGCCTTCGATAACGAAATTGCAGAATTGCAGTATGAAGAAAATCCTCAGGTGGAACTGTTTCATGATGCTACCTACACATTTTTTCATGAACGCGAACATTGACGTTAAACAGGCTGACAATAATACTGTTGTCAGCCTGTTCTCTCAGAATTTATAACATAAGCGGATTTTAAGATTTACATTTCCGCATAATTGGGACCACTCCCTCCCTCCGGGCAAACCCAGTTAATATTCTGGGTTGGATCCTTGATATCACAAGTTTTACAGTGTACACAGTTTTGCGCATTAATCTGCAAATGCGGTTCTCCTGCTTTTTCAATAATTTCATACACCCCAGCAGGGCAATAACGGGTTTCAGGACTGGCATATTCACGATGGTTGACACTAATAGCCAGCTCTGGGTTATGGAGCTTTAAATGTACTGGCTGGTTTTCATCGTGGCTGATTCCAGCCAGAAAAACACTACTCATGCGATCAAAGGTTAATTTACCATCGGCTTTAGGATAATCAATAGGTTGGCAATCCTGTGCTTTACGCAAAGACGCATAATCGGCACAATGATGGCGCAGTGTCCATGGTGTTTTACCTTTGAATAGATATTCTTCAATTGCACTATAAGCCAGACCACCAAACAGTCCCCATTTGAATGCAGGCCGCATATTGCGAACTTTATGCAATTCAGTATATAACCAGCTCTTTCTGAATAATTCACTATATCTTACAGCTTCACTGTTACCACTATCATCAGCACCTTCTGCATTCAATACATCAATCACAGCCTCTGCTGCCAACATTCCCGATTTCATGGCAGCGTGGATCCCTTTGATACGCGGTACATTCAGAAAGCCTGCGGTATCACCAACCAGCACTCCACCGGGAAAAGTCAGCTTGGGCAGACTTTGCAACCCACCTTCGCTTAATGCACGCGCACCATAAGCAATACGCTTGCCACCTTCAAGTACTTCCCGAATGGCAGGATGGGTTTTATAGCGTTGCATTTCAGCAAAAGGTGACATATAGGGATTCTGATAATCCAGACCAATTACAAATCCTATAGCTACTTTATTGTCATTCAGGTGATACAGGAATGAACCGCCATATGTCTGCTGATCCAGTGGCCAGCCAATTGAATGTATTACGGTTCCTGGTTTGGATTTTTCTGGCGCAATTTCCCATAACTCTTTAATGCCGAGTCCGTATGTCTGATTCTGACAATCTTTGTTTAATGCGAATCGCTGGATCAGGGTTTTGGTCAGGGAACCGCGGCAGCCCTCCGCAAAAATGGTTTGCTGCGCCAATAATTCCATGCCCTGCTGATAATTATTCCCGGGCTTACCATCACGGTTCAACCCCATATCTCCAGTAGCTATACCACGTACTGAACCATCAGCATGATACAGTACTTCAGCAGCTGCAAAACCAGCATAAATTTCCACACCCAGTTCTTCTGCCTGCTGCGCCAACCAGCGACAGAATACTCCCAGACTAATAATATAATTACCATGATTGTTAAAACTTGGCGGTGTGGGCAGTCTGTAAGCTTTTTTCTGAGTTAGAAACAGCAATCTGTCCTCTTTGACAGGACAAGACAATGGCGCATCCTTTTCCTGCCAGTTTTCAATCAGCTCAGACAAAGAACGCGGATCGATAACTGCCCCAGACAAAATATGTGCTCCCACTTCAGAACCTTTATCAACTACGCACACACTGATGTCACGTTGCTGTTGAGCTGCCAACTGCTTCAGGCGTATGGCAGCAGATAAACCAGACGGGCCAGCACCAACAATCACAACATCATACTGCATGCTTTCGCGTTCAACGGTTTCTGTCATGGTAAGCTTCCTGCATTAAAACAAAGAAAATTAAAAACAGCCAGCATGCCCGATATGCGCATGCCTGATATTCTGAATCTGTAATTATAGCGAACATTGGCATGTAACAGTGGCTACGGAAATTGAATGCTTTTTAATTTAACTAGCTTGTACAAACAGTTCAATAACCAATGTAAATAGAATTAGATGTGAATAAAGATAGGTAAACCAACTGCATACAGGCACATCAGCACTATATAGACAAAATTATTATTGCAAGGAATTTGAAACTACTCGGATGAGTGATTGAAGTGTATTAACCAGAGTCAGTAAAACTCAGCCATGAGCCAAACTTCATTTGAAATAATACGCAGTACTTCCGTATTAAAATTCGTATTCTGAGCATCTCATTTATTCAACAATTCTCAATGTTTCGATATTGAAACCAAACGCCAAATACATTTTAAAAAATAAATAGTTAACCTCAATTAATATTACCATCACCTGCTATTTGGTTGTTGAACAGCTACGCTATCAGTAATACTAAGCTGAATACACAATGTGATTAGTTAACAGATTTAAGCTTATCTCCACTTAACTGCTGGCAGAATATGCAAAAAATCATTTATAAAAATTCTTTTTTGTACAGCCACAATCGATAAAAATCCGATACCACTTTTTCAAATATGAAATAAGTATTCTGCTTTATAACTGCTAAAAATTTATGTGAGTGAATAATGCCACAAATATGCAAATTTGTTGTAAAAAAACAACTAATGTGTGTTTTAATAATTCTTGCAGGTAGGTATTTAACTGTAACATTATTGCTTAATACCATTTACTTTTATTAAATTTTATCAATATTTTATATTTTCAATTATAGCCATCACCTGTTATTGCGCAGGGATGCGGATACAGCGTCAAACAGCATTTGTAGTCAGAGAGCAAACTTTGCCGACCTGCTTATTTAACAAAAATACACGTATGGCTGATTGCATTAGTTTGCAAGGCGGGGCATAATTCGATTTGCACAAGTTATGCGCACTATAGCTATTTATTGATAAAACGATGTAGTGTGCAAAAACTGGACTTCCATCATTAAAGTAATACTTTTTGATACAGATTAAGGTACATAATCATGAAAAAATCTTTGTTAGCTGCTGCTGCCCTGATGTCTTTGTTCTTGGCTGCTTGTAATAAAGAAGAAGCAGCTCCTGCTGCTTCTACTGCTTCAGAAGTTTCTGCTCCTGCTGCTTCAGAAACAGTAGCTCCTGCTTCTGAAGTAGTAGCTGCTCCTGCTTCTGAAGTTTCTGCTCCTGCTGTTGTTTCTGAAGCTTCAGCTACTGCTGCTTCTGAATAAGCACACAAAAATCAAAAAGGCCAGACTGGAAAGTCTGGCTTTTTTGTTGCATTATTGTTTCAAATAACAGGAAGTATCCTGACTGATAATCATCAATCTTGATTACAATTTTCCTCCAAAACTTAATATCATATACGCCAGTTGTGCAAACAAACTGAAAAGCAGCAAAGTCTGTAAACGCCATATTGATTGTTCTTTATCAGTACTACGATAAAACATCATCATCATCAATATCCACTGGGTGCCGATCCAGAAAATGGGTTGCCAAGCAAACATCTGGCATAAACTTACCAGCAAAGGGACAAGTAGAATGGCTTTTTTTACCAAGCACATTATTAAAGCCAAACAAATAACCAATGTACCAATTTGTAACCAGCTACTGTAAAGTAACATTGTTAGATATGGGCTTTTCTTAAATTTGTCGCCTTGATGCATGACGAAACATGACCCCAGCAGAACATACACAGGCACCAGAAACGAATTTAATGGCTTAAAAGGACCAGCGATATCCGGCAAAATCTCACTACTTATATTAACCAGAACCAACCAAACTGTTACTGATGCTGCCAGCCAGCCATGAAGCTCATATTTACAGCACTGCCACACAAAGAGTACAGCATATACCAGCACAAAAGCATAACTTATTAGCATACCCATTAACGTACCAGTTTCAGCAAACGAGCCAAAACAGCAGCCATATTATCAGCCATAGCTGTTACCCATTCGGTAGCCATATCGGGGGCAAAATGCTTTTCATCTTCATGACCAATAATCAGAATTGCAAGCGTTTGACCTTCCCAGCGCAATGGTAATTGCAAAAAACTTTCCAAACGTGGCTGGGCTGGCAATAATTCTAAAAAAGCAGCTACCGGTATGACACCACACTCTGGGGCGGTTAACTTCTTACTAATGGCTTTAATTTTGTCTTCAGCCAGTAAAGTTGCAGGTACGCGGACATTTTTCGGTATATCGGTAACAATTTTCAGAATATAGTTAGATAAAGCAAATTCATTTTTTAGCCCATCTCTGACTGCCCGCTGCCACTGTGCCAGTGTATTTACGGTAAGCAGGTGCTGACTAAAGGCCATAAACTTAGTCATTAGAGTATGATTTGCATCGGCATCCCCCAGCATTTGAATCAGTTGTGAAGCCATTTTTTCGGTTTTACGCTGCATCACCTGCATCTTGCCCTGATGAAATGACAATATCTTACTTTCAATCGGGCGCAAATTAAACTCGGCAGCATGTTCGTACAGCCATTGCGGCTGTGCATGCAAAAAAGCACGTACTTCTGCTTCATTAATACTCATAAATAATTAACCTCCCCTTCAAATACTGTCTGCACCGGACCTGTCATCCAGACATGAGCATCCGGCTGCTGCTGCCAGCTAATCGATAGCTGCCCACCGGGTAAATTTACCTGCACTGCTTCATCATCACCCAGTAAGCCCAGACTGATTCCAGCTACTACCGCAGCACACGCACCAGTGCCGCAGGCCTGTGTTTCGCCAACGCCGCGCTCAAAGACACGCAAGCGAATCTGGTGTGGTGTCTGAATCTGCATAAATCCCACATTAACTCGCTGTGGAAACTGTCGGTGATGTTCAATCGCTGCGCCCAGTCTATGTACTGGTGCAGTATCGATGTCTTCTACAACCATGACGGCGTGCGGATTACCCATATTGATACAGGTCACGTTAACTATATCAGTTCCAACAACAAGCTGATGGCTGATACGCTGCGTATCTTCTTCATCAATGGCTGCAAACGGAATCTGCTCAGGCGCAAATAAGGGAACACCCATATCCACTGTTACTGTACCATCATCATTTAAATGCGGCACAATCAGTCCGCCGGCCGTTTCTACTACAATTTGTTGCTTATTGGTTAAGCCTTTGTCGTAAACAAAACGGGCAAAACAGCGTGCACCATTACCACATTGCTCCACTTCTGAGCCATCCGCATTAAAAATACGATAACGAAAATCAGCTTGCGTTGTCTGCGGTGTTTCAATCAGTAGAAGTTGATCAAATCCTACACCGGTATGGCGATGTGCCCAAGTAGCAATGGGTGCTGTGACTGGGTCAAACTTCTGGTTAATGCCATCTATCACCATGAAGTCATTACCCAAACCATGCATTTTGGTAAATTTTAATCTAGTCATATACCATTCAATCCGTTATCACAACAGGTTTAAGCGTCTATGATACCGATTTATAGTGATAACGATAAGTTCTGTGAAGAAGTAATCTGTAAATATCTATATAGATTAATGATTCTAAACGATAAAAGCAAGTATTTTAACTGTGTTTGATATTCTAAAGTGAGAAAATTCAATCCAGTAAAACGTATGCTTCAGAAAAAACTAAAATTGCCGAACTATACTTTCAGTGTGATAACGCTGTTTCCTCTTTAGGAATGTTTAAAATCAGACTGGCTAGGATTACATTGAATTCATGGCGGATAAAGGAGAGATGATAGCTATCTATACCTTATAAAAACGGTATATTTTTTCTTAATAGATAATATACCAGCACGCTACTGCAATTAATAAATACAATGTACTTCTGTGACTTTGCTGCCTGTATTCTTTTAAGTTATTTAATTTGATTTAAAGTAGAACTATTTATTGTTATTTTAAAAATTATTATAGAAATAGTAATAACTAAGATTAGAAATATCGTTATTAATCCTTTCGCGATCATCAGAATCTATCAGCCTGTTGCTTTCAGGTTGATTTAGAACCTTAAAATTATGATTTAATCGTAGCTATAATGATTCTAAATACATAATAAATGGCTACACTAATTTCAGAAGTATAGGCAAAATAACCCTATTAAATATCGTCCTACTAAAAGTTGCAGGAGAAACAAGTTACAGGTTTATATTGAGCTGTTTGGATAGCAATGTAACTGTAGGCATGAGTGTAGGTTTGCAGTTCAATATTTATATTATTTTCCGTATTGGAATTTGACTAACTATTAAACTCAAAATGGAGCAAATAATATTCATTATGATGGATGATAACTAAATCACATCAATGTATTGCACGGAAAATGGCAGAGAAATGTGGATTTCATATAAATAGCATGTAAGCTTTATTGCTGCTAATACATCAATAAAACCACGTATCCATTATGCATTGTTTTCCTTATATATCATTAGCAAACAAGTAAGTTTAAACCACATTCTTTTATTATTTGCGTGAATTGTTCCACTGTTATCTGTCCGAGGTGCATATGCTATAAGATTCTGTCTTGGTACTTACCTTTGCTGTCAACCAAGGCTTGAAAATGTTGTCTTGAGATATTGCTAAAATTACCTCTATGCTCCAATAATTCAAGCGAAAAATAACAGCCATGGTTAGGTTCTAGATTAAAGGCAACGCATTGTCTCTAAATAGCCATTAACACCATCTACATTGATTACCATTAGATATCTTTTATGGTTGAATTTAAACTTAGAACATGAATAAAAGTATAGTTAAAGCTACCTTTTACGCTCAACACTTGTTTTAAATGATTTATGATTTATGATTTCAATATGTATATTTTATTCAGTTATCACCATTGCATTATGGTACTATTTAAAAGGTCTCATAAGCATAGGTAGAAATGAGCTGAAGGCTTGGAACATTTAAATATCCAACAGAGTGCAAGAATCTGCAATGATATTCCTGATAAATTTGTAATCTCAGGTTTTAATACTTCTGCGCGATAAATTCTGTAATAAATCACCTAGTAAACGCTATAAAATAATCAGCAAATGCATTGTCTACTCTCGTATCGCATACATTTTGCAATGTTTCGTTCTAAGCAGTGATTAAGTAACTGCATGTACAAATTTTTCCAACAGAAACACTGTTATGTCTAAAACCAGTTAAGCGGATTATCATGCCATAATGCCAGTGACCATAAGATAATCAGTAATAGCATTGTTAACAACTGAGCAGCCGATGCAGTATCTTTAGCACGTTTTGCCAATGGATGTTTAGCCAGCGAAGTATGATCTACAGCAGCCTCTATAGCGGTATTGAACAGCTCAACAATCCAGCTTAAAAATGAAGCCATAATCAATACCATTCGCGTCAGAATAGAAAAATCCAGCACGAATACCAGTACAATCAATACGCTATTTAATAACAGCAGTTGACGAAAAGCCGCCTCGCTACAGGCAGCTTTCAAACCGGCCAGAGAATAACCATAAGCATTAAATATACGGCGTAAACCTTTTTTACCTTTAATATTTGTGGCGTATTGATTGTTATTTTCCGACATAATAGGAATATATCTCCCTGGATATTTAATATTGATAAAATATATAAAACTATACCGGTGAACCATGCAAGCGCGCAGCTTCTTCCACTGCATCGGCAAATAATGCAGCCACATCGCAATCGGTTTGTTTGGTAATTTCCTGAAAACCAGTTGGGCTGGTCACATTGATTTCGGTGAGGTAATCACCAATAACATCCAGACCAGCCAGTAAAATGCCTCTTCGTACCAGTTCTGGAGCCAGTGTTTCTGCAATCTGCTGATCACGTTCACTTAGTGGCTGCGCTACGCCTCTGCCGCCCGCAGCCAGATTACCACGTGTTTCTCCTTGCTGCGGGATACGTGCCAGTGCATATGGCACTACTCTGCCGCCGATGATTAAGATGCGTTTATCGCCATGAACAATTTCGGGAATATAACGTTGCGCCATGATGGTGCGGCTATCCAGACGCATCAGCATTTCCAGAATGCTGCCTATATTTGGGTCGTTCTGTTTTAAGCGAAAGATACCCATACCGCCCATTCCATCCAGCGGCTTGATAATAATGTCGTGATATTCATTTAGAAACGCCCGTATATCAGCCGCATGGGTAGTAACTAGTGTTGGAACTGTAAACTCGGGAAAATCCAGAATGGCCAGCTTTTCATTAAAATCACGCATTGCCTGACCACTGTTATACACATATGCCCCCTGTTTAGCAGCCAGTGTCAGCAACTGGGTGGTATACAGATACTGCATATCAAAAGGCGGATCAGTGCGCATGATAACCGCATCAAAACCATTCAGTGGGCATTGTTGTGGCGGTAGCGAATTAAACCAATCATGATCATGCTCATCTCTGGCATCAGTAAAGCTGAACTCGCTCGCGCTGGCCACCACACATTCCTGCTGCACACTCAACTGACTGGCTAATGTATGAAACAGTTTCCAGCCGCGTCTGGCCATCTCCCGCATCATGGCATATGTGGTGTCTTTATAGGTTTTAAAACCTGCCATCGGGTCGGCAATAAATAGGATTTTCATTGAGTTTACCTGTCGGAGTTTTTATCCGGCTGGGAAGCTATTTTCACAGCCGGATAAAATGTACTCTATTTTAATGAACGGATACCCACTGCTTCACGTACTTCTTCTAAGAGCGGCCGTGCCTGCTGGCGTGCTTTTACTGCACCAGCCTGCAATATATCTTCAATCAGTGCAGGCTGTGCATTTAGCTGTGCGAAGCGTTCACGTTTTTCAGCCAATTCTTCATTGATTTTTGCTGCCAGAATCTTTTTGGCTTCACCCCAGGCCAGTCCATCTGCAAGCATTTGCGTAAACTGCTCAGTTTCTGCTGGCGTAGCAAATGCCTTGTAAATATCAAACAGCGGACTTTCATCTGGCTGTTTTGCTTCGCCAGGTTCTTTCAGATTAGTGACAATTTTATTAACTGCTTTCTGCAATTTCTTTTCGGAATCAAAAAGCGGAATAGTATTGTTGTAACTTTTGCTCATTTTACGGCCATCCAGCCCCACGAGTGTTTCAACATTATCGTCAACTTGGGCTTCCGGCAATGTAAACAGCGGTTTGAAACGATGATTGAAACGAGCGGCAATATCACGTGCCATTTCCAGATGCTGAATCTGGTCTCGCCCCACCGGTACTCTATTTACATTAAACATGAGAATATCCGCACTCATCAGTACTGGATAACAGAACAGTCCCATTTCAATACCGTGATCTGTATCTTCCTGCCCTTTTTCTACATTATCCTGCACGGCTGCTTTATAAGCATGCGCACGGTTCATCAGGCCTTTAGCCGTGTTACAGGTGAGAATCCAGTTTAATTCCATTACTTCGGGAATATCACTCTGGCGATAGAAAGTGGTACGTTCCGGGTCAAGACCACAGGCAAGCCAGGTTGCAGCCACAGCTAGTGTGGATTCGTGCACTTTTTCTGGTTCATGACATTTAATCAGAGCATGATAATCTGATAAAAACAGAAATGACTCCACATCAGGATTGAGGCTGGCCTGAATCGCCGGGCGAATTGCACCAACATAATTGCCCAGATGTGGTATTCCACTAGGGGTAACGCCGGTTAATACTCGAGTTTTTTTCATTATGTATATTACTTTATCAATTAGCAATTTATTAAAACTGAAGCTGATTTCCTGAATCCCTGGAATCAGCGCAGCAATACTGTTAAAGCAGTCCAGTCAAACTAAACAGCCGGTTCGGGCATATTTTCCAGCTCAATAGCTGCGGCCAGTAAGGATAATCTGGCCAGTACGCCATAAACATACAAGCGTGTACTTTCGCAATCACTAGCCTGAGCAATATTTTTAGCCTGCGGTATGCTTAGCTGTCCCCACGGCTTAAATTCGCGTTTGCTTGCTGTTTCCTCTTCGGCATTTTCTATTTCCGGTGAGGCAATATTACAGTTCAGTGGTACAAAATGCATGCCTACAGCATTTAAATTTTCATCTGGCCCGCGATCCTGATGAACGCGGTAAAAACCACCAACGACGAACCGATCCATCATATATACCACTGGTTCGGCAGTTGCGCCATCCAGTGTTTCATAAGTATAGATACCTTCCTGCACGATTACTTCGCTAACTTCCAGCCCTTCCTTGATTTTAGCCATTTTATTGCGTTTTTTGCGATTAAGTCCGCGCACTTCATCTGCAGAATGCACACTCATCACGCCCATACCATAAGTACCGGCATCTGCTTTAACGATTACAAAAGGCTTATCCTGAATCCCTAGTTCATCATATTTGTGCTGAATACGCTGCAAGAGCCGTTCTACAGTTTCGGCCAGTCGGGTTTCTCCTTCATGGCTTGTGAAATCGAGACCGCTACATACTTCAAAATAGGGATTAATTGTCCACTCATCTATGCCTACCAACTGAGCAAATTCTGTAGCAACTTGGTTATAGGCATGAAAATGATTACTTTTACGCCGCGTGGTCCAGCCGGCTTTCACTGGTGGTAGTAATATCTGCTCCAAACCCTGTAAAATTTCTGGCACCCCGCCAGATAAATCATTGTTTAACAATACCATGCAAGGTGTAAAACCATCGGCCAGCTGCAAACGGTTTCCCTGCCGCTGTATTGGTTCCAGCGTGATGCTGTCACCAAGGGCAGTTTCAAGAGTGGTTGCCTGATTAATTTCAGGATTTAGGGTACCTATACGAACATTTAAACCGCCATGTCGTAATACAGAATACAACGCATAAACATTTTGCAGATAGAAAGTATTCCGTGTATGGTTTTCAGGGATTAATAATACAGACTGTGCCTCAGCACTGGCACGTTCTACCGCATCCTGTGCAGCTATCGATGCCAATGGCAGAAAAACAGGATTCAGATTATTAAAACCGCCGGGAAACAGATTCATGTCGATACTGGCCAATTTATATCCGCTGTTGCGAATATCCACTGATCCATAAAAAGGAGCGCGATGATGTCGCCATTGAGCACGAAACCATGACTCAATCTGTGTTTGTCTGGCTAAAATTGCACGTTCAAAATTCTGCAATTCTATACGATGCACTGCGGCCACATCCGGTAAACTCATATTTCATTCCTTTCTACATTCACACACAGCATTTTGCTTCACATGGCAGATATTATTATAACAATAAACGACAATTAAGCAGAAAACAGTAAATATAGTCGTTATCAGAAAATGATTAAAGCAATCTGATTTATCCATTTGGACATTTAGTCTAAATTTAGCTCAGATATTTGCTTAAATTTGTTTGATATTATTTTTTAGACAAAATGCTTGTAAATCCGCCTTAACGGTATTAAGATTCTTCACACATAAATCATAACAAAACAAAGCTACTACAATGAAAGCACAAACCCTGTATGAAAAATTGTGGAATAGCCATATTGTCCAAGAACAGGCAGATGGCACAGTTTTACTTTATATCGACCGTCATCTGGTGCATGAGGTAACTAGTCCGCAAGCTTTTGAAGGCCTGAAACTGGCACACCGCTCGCTCTGGCGTGAACAAAGCATCGTGGCCACCGCGGATCATAATACTCCTACAGATAATTGGGATGAAGGCATTACTGACCCTATATCCAAACTTCAGGTTAATACGCTGGATAAGAATATTCACGATTTTGGCGTACAGAAATATTATCCATTTAAAAATATTAATCAAGGAATTGTCCACGTTGTTGGCCCGGAACAAGGCGCTACTTTACCGGGCATGACTGTAGTATGCGGTGATTCGCATACATCCACACATGGCGCATTTGGAGCACTTGCCCATGGCATCGGCACATCTGAAGTTGAACATGTGATGGCAACACAGTGTATTACTGCCAAAAAGTCACAAACTATGCTGATCGAAATTAATGGTGCCCTCAAGCCCGGGATTACCGCTAAAGACATTGCTTTATATGTCATTGGCCAGATTGGTACGGCTGGCGGAACCGGCTATGCAATTGAATTTGGAGGTGAAGCCATACGCAACCTGTCAATGGAAGGGCGCATGACATTATGCAATATGGCAATTGAAGCCGGTGCCCGCTCCGGCTTGATAGCTGTAGATCAGACAACCATTGATTACGTTAAAGGCCGTCATTTTGCACCTAAGGATGCATTATGGGAACAGGCTGTCAACTACTGGCGGACTTTGGTGTCTGATGAAGGCGCACATTTTGATAAAACCTATCACTTTAACGCAGCGGATATAGAACCTCAGGTAACATGGGGAACCTCACCGGAAATGGTTATTGCGATAAACAAACGAATACCAGACCCGGCAGCAGAAACTGATCCGGTTAAACGCGAAGGTATGCAACGTGCCTTACAATATATGGGATTAACTGCGGGTACACCAGTAAATGAAATTCCGGTTGACGTGGTGTTTATCGGTTCCTGCACCAATGGCCGCATTGAAGACTTGCGCATTGCTGCCAAAGTTGCAAAAGGACATCACAAAGCTGCTAATGTTAAAAGGGTATTGATTGTGCCCGGTTCGGGTGTGGTTAAACAACAGGCAGAAGCAGAAGGTCTGGATAAAATCTTTACTGCGGCCGGCTTTGAATGGCGTGAACCGGGCTGTTCAATGTGTTTGGCCATGAATGCAGACCGCCTGCAACCACAGGAGCGCTGTGCTTCAACATCCAACCGCAATTTTGAAGGTCGACAAGGCAATGGCGGCCGTACTCATCTGGTTAGTCCGGCCATGGCAGCAGCAGCAGCAATTACCGGACATTTCACCGATGTGCGACAAATATAAAGTGAATAACTTGCAGTTTTAGGCCAGTAAGTGCATGATAAGCATGTAGTTCTGATTGAATTTGTTAACTTTTATCTTTGTATAAGGAGTAAGGCATGAAAAAAATGTTGTTTATTGCTGCAATGGTTATGGCTGTACTCTCTGGTTGTCACACAATTCATGGAATGGGACAAGACGTAAGGGCTGGTGGTCAGCACTTGTCCAATGCAGCCGACAGATAATCATACCAAGGATAAAATCATGAAAAAACTGATGCTTTTAAGTATTGCCATTATTGGTTTTCTGGCTGGTTGTCATACCGTTTCTGGTTTCGGTCGCGATATTTCTTCCGGCGGTCAGGCCGTAAGTAATGCTTCTGACAACGTACGCTCAGAAATGTAACAGTACGCAAGCCCGTCAGGGCTTGCTCTCAATTCAATCATTTACTACACAATACTGAAATCCCAGCATGAAATCTTTTATTACCCTTACTGCTCTGGTAGCACCTCTGGATCGTGCCAATGTAGACACGGATGCAATTATTCCAAAGCAGTTTCTGAAATCAATCAAACGCAGCGGTTTTGGTCCCAATGCTTTCGATGAATGGCGTTATCTGGATCACGGCGAACCCGGGATGGATAACAGCAAGCGGCCTTTAAACCCGGATTTTGTTCTCAACCAGCCGCGTTATCAGGGTGCACATATCCTGCTCACACGTAAAAATTTTGGTTGTGGTTCCAGCCGTGAACACGCACCATGGGCCTTGGATGATTATGGCTTCCGCGCCATCATTGCCCCTTCTTTTGCTGACATCTTTTTTAATAACTGTTACAAAAATGGTTTGTTACCAATTATTTTGCCTGAAGAAGTGGTTGACCAGCTATTTCAAGAAATTGTTGCACAGGAAGGCTATCAGCTCAGCATTAATCTGCCAGAGCAAACTGTTAGCACACCCAATGGAAACTCCTACCACTTTGAGATTACTGAACACCGCAAGCACTGTTTGCTCAATGGGCTGGATGAGATAGGCTTAACCCTGCAACATGCAGATGCCATCAAAAGATATGAAGTCAAACACCAGCAACAGCAACCCTGGTTGTACCAGCTCTAATCAAATCAAACAAATTTTTACTTTCAACTTATCCAGATAAACTGACTAATGGCCTCAGGATCATTAGCTATTAATTGACATGCAGAAAGAATAAAATGAGCAAACACATTGCAATCCTTCCCGGTGATGGTATCGGACCGGAAATCATTGCGCAGGCTGTACGCGTTTTAGATAAACTTATTGCAGATGGGCTGGACGCAGATTATCAGTATGCTCCATTAGGGGGAGCTGCCTATGACGAATATGGTCATCCCTACCCTGAATTTACCCAAAATATCTGTCGTCAGGCAGATGCTGTATTACTCGGTGCAGTCGGTGGACCGCAATATGACAAATTGGAACGTCCAATGCGTCCTGAACGTGGCTTGTTGGCTATACGCAAAGATCTTAACCTTTTTGGTAATCTGCGTCCGGCGATTCTGTATCCTGAGCTGGCCAATGCCTCCACTCTGAAACCGGAAGTTGTTTCTGGCTTGAATATACTGATTGTGCGCGAATTAACTGGTGATATCTACTTTGGCGAGCCACGCGGCATTCATACTTTACCCAACGGGGAACGCGAAGGCATCAATACCATGCGTTATAGTGAAAGTGAAATCCGCCGCATCGGAAAAATTGCTTTTGAGGCAGCACAAAAGCGCAATAAGAAACTGTGCTCCGTTGATAAGGCCAATGTACTGGAAACTACCGAACTGTGGCGTGAAATCATCACGGATATGAGTAAAGATTACCCTGATGTCAGCGTCTGCCATATGTATGTAGATAATGCGGCCATGCAACTGGTAAAAGCACCTAAGCAATTTGACGTGATTGTCACCGGTAATATCTTTGGCGATATTCTCTCTGATCAGGCATCCATGTTATCCGGTTCTATTGGCATGTTACCTTCTGCTTCTCTCAACGAAACAGGAAAAGGCATGTATGAACCCTCGCACGGTTCAGCTCCTGATATAGCTGGTCAGAATCTGGCCAATCCGTTAGCAACCATACTTTCTCTGGCCATGTTATTGCGTTACAGCCTGAATAATGAGCATGCAGCGCAAAGAATCGAACTGGCCGTGGGTAAAGTACTGGCACAAGGCTTGCGTACTAATGATATTTTTGAAGAAGGCTGTCAACGAGTTTCTTGCAGCCAGATGGGTGATGCTGTACTTGCTGCGTTATAAGCCAATTGCACATTAGACTCAAATTACGTATATTAAACTTAACAGGGAAATTCTCTGTTAAGTTATTTTTTTACAGCTGCCTTCACAACTGACACTTGATATTTTGAGCTACCGTTCCATACAATCGGCGCCACATTCATCAACCAACTTGCCTATCGGCAGCCTGCCTGCCCATCATGTTGGCTGCCCCTGCTGTGGCCTGTCTTTATCCATTCCAACCCTGACACCAGGCGAATCTGCCTTGTGTCCGCGCTGTAAACAGCACCTTGTACGAATTGAAACACACCCGCTGGATACTCCGACAGCTTATGCTATAGCCTCACTGATTATCATGGCCATTGTGTACACTCAGTTATACATGAGTATAGATTTGTTTGGCATACATGTGGAATTAACCATACCCTATATGGTAGCAACACTGGCACAGCAAGATTATTCCCTGCTGGCGGAAATCATGTTTTTTCTGACTTTTGGTTCACCAGTACTGTTTCTGCTCCTATGCCTGTACGTCTATACCGGGCTGCGTTATCAGCAAGTATTACCGGGCATGTTATACGCCACCCGTACACTGGTTCGTTTGCGTCACTGGATCATGGTAGATGTGTTTTATATTGCTACGCTGGTGTCCTATATTAAAATCAGTGGTATGGCACAAATACATTTCGGGCTGGCTTTCTGGTTTATGATGGTATTGGCTATTCTGCTTATCCGCACCTCTCAGGGTGTGCCTGAACACTGGATTTTTTATCAGATTCAGCGTCTGACTGGGAATGATCCAATATTACAAACCCATAATGCACATACCATCAACTGTAATTACTGCCTGTTTAAACAGTCAGATACTCAGAATGTCTGTAACGTATGTGGTTCCTACTTAAGCCAGCGTAAACCTTTAAGCCTGAGCATCAGCATGGCATTTTTACTGGCTGCCATTATTTTCTATATCCCGGCCAATTTACTGCCCATGATGATAACCCGCTCCCCGGGTACTAATCTTGCCAGTACCATTCTTGATGGTATCGAATACATGTGGAATGACGGTGATGTACTCATAGCAGTGGTTATTTTCAGCGCCAGTATGGCCATTCCTGTATTGAAAATCCTCTCCATGCTGATATTGCTCTACTCAGCTACTTATCGGCCACTGATGTCTGCGCGCAAATTAACTGTGTTATATCGCATTACTGAATCAATCGGACGCTGGTCAATGATTGATATATTCGTTGTTATCATACTTATGTCAGCATTTTCCTCACCATTGGCACAGGTGACACCTGGTTCTGCCACCATTTATTTTTGCGCAGTAGTTATTTTAACCATGATATCAGCACTCAGTTTCGACCCTCGCTTAATCTGGGATGAGGTAAAACAACATCCATCTCATCATAAAAGTAGTACCAAAAGGCATTCATCATGAGCCAAACAGAAAATGAAACTACGCAGACTGCTGCTACAGTAAAACATACTCCACCATTTAATGTTCTGGTGTGGACTATTCCAATATTGGCATTATTAACGGGAGCATGGCTATTGATCCAGCATCTGCGCCATACAGGACCAGAAATTACTCTATATCTTAACGATGCAGATGGAATTGAAATTAACTCAACAGCAATCAAAGTTCTGAATGTTACCGTTGGTAAAGTCACCTCAATCGGCATCAGTCCAGATGAAAAAGGGGTACAAATTAAAGCACAGATGAGTGCCGATGTTAAAGATATGCTACGTAAAGATACCCAGTTCTGGATTGTCAAGCCACGCATAGACCAAAGTGGCATTACCGGCCTTAATACTCTGGTATCCGGTTCCTACATTGCCTTTACTCCCGGCCATAGTAAAGAAAAGGCTGAAACTTTTACCGTAGCAGATTTACCCCCGGTCAGCGCCATTTCCCAAAGCGGTATCCGTCTGAGCTTAAAAGGCCACAGCGATAAGCTGCTAACCCCGGGCAGTCCCGTTCTTTATGGAGACATCAGTGCCGGACAAATTGAAAAAGCCTATTTTGACCCCAAAGACAACAGCGTCCACTATCAGGTTTATATAAACAGCCCGTACGACAGCCTGATTGGCGACAAAGTTAAATTCTGGTTACAAACCGGCATTCAGGTTACCGCATCAGGCGGTGGTGTACATATTGATTCCGCTCCACTGCCAGCCCTGCTCTCTGGAGCCATTGTATTCAAAACCATGTTTGAAGGTAAAGGTAAGCCTGTTGATAACAATACCGAATTTACTTTGTACAATAGTGAACGCGAACTGGATAATCAGCCCACCAACCGCGCGCAATACTACGTGGTATTTTTTCAGCAATCGGTGCGCGGTCTGAGCGTTGGTGCTCCGGTAGAGTATCAGGGAATAAACATCGGTTCTGTTGCCGACGTACCCTATTTTGCCCTGAATGACAGCCATAAGTTATTCCAGCATGGCTGGGTACCAGTACGCCTACGCATCGAACCGGAACGCATGGAAATCAATGCCAGCAAACAGGATGATAATATCTGGCGGCAGCAAATCCAACAGGCACTTAATAAAGGGCTGTCCGCATCACTGGAAAAAGATAATTTGCTTACAGGTAATCAGTATATTAGCCTCACTCAGGCTCCAGCCGGTAAGTCGCTACTCAAACCAGTAGCACACTATCAGGGATATACCGTAATCGGTAGTAGCAATACCGGATTCGATATGATTCAGAATCAGGTATCTGCCCTATTAACCAAACTGAACAACCTGCCAATTGAGCATTCCATGCATCAGCTAGACAGTACACTTGCACAACTGAAAACTACTTTAGCCAGCGCAGACCGAATTCTGGCACAAAACAAAACTCAGCAACTACCGGCTGAGCTGACAGCTACTCTGAAAGAACTTCGTACCACCCTGCAAGGTGTATCCAGCACCTCCCCGTTATATGGCGATATTCAGCAGACTCTGAAAAGCATTGATAGTACGCTAAAAGAGGCACAGCCAACATTAAAAACCTTAAAACAGCAACCTAATGCTCTCATTTTCAACCGCCGCGGGCATGATCCAGAGCCCAAAGGAGCCAGATAATGAAAATCCTGCTACCAATTGTCTGCGCCGCTACTCTGGCACTTAGTGCCTGTGCCGGCAATTCGATAACCTATTACCAGTTACCCGGCAGTAATTATCAGCTGCCTGCCACTAGCCAGAAAACTCCTGTTCAACTTAAAGTCATACTGGCTGAGCGTCTCAATCAAGGTAATCTGATTTATCAGGACAGCCCAACTACCCTGCATTTTGCCCAGCAACATTTATGGGCAGACGATCTGGGTAATGAAATCAGCTTGGCACTGGCCAATGAACTGAACAGACAAAGTACTCGCTATCTGTTTACCCCAGAGAACAAAGCCAAAGCTACACTGACTGTTTATATCCAATCCTTTCAGGGCAGCTACGATGGTTATATCTACATTAATGGCTACAGTAGCTGGCAGGGTACTAATGAAACCGGACAGAATTTTAACGTCCGCATTGCCCAGCAAGGTAACGGTTACAGTAATATGGTTAAAGCTCTGGCACAGGGATTAACCAGTGTAGCCCAAAGCATTGCTCCCTATAATTAAGCATTAATCTGCATCACAGCAAACACAAAACCCGGTCTGTTAAAATTAAACTATTAACTGGTCGGGTAACACAAAACTGATCGTAAGACGCATAGTCTATTAAATCGAGAACACATCAAAAAGCTCATCTGATTACCAAAGCGACAGCTTGAATTCAACACGGATATTACCTAATCAAGTGGTTGAAACCTCGATAAAATCTAAAAATGGCAATTGGAGATAAAATGAAAATATTTAAGTTCGCTATTTTATCTTTTTTATTATTGTCATCTGGTTACACCAACGCCAATCAAAATAAAACCAATACTAATTTAAATTTTGCTGATTTCTCTGTTAAAACTAAAGCAAAAATAAAAAATGCAAACTTTGCTTATAAATATTTAGTTAAGGTTTATGGGTGTGGCGGTGGTGCAATTTGTGGAGAAATCAGAAATTTACTTTCTAACACAGTTATTGCTTTACCTAATGCTTATTTAATAGAAGATGAAAATGGAGAGAACAAGTTTTCAATAGAATACCATTCAGATAGTAGTTTGATTATTATTTCTGGAATATTAGCCGATCCTGATGTAAGCGAAAGTAAAGATAGGTACAAAAGAAGATATTATAATCTTATCAATAACAAGCTAGAGCCAATTAATTTAAACAGTAAATAATACATAAACCCTAATAAAATATCAGACAACGTTTTTGCGTAATTTCCAATGGCAATGGTTGAATATTTTAATAATACCAAAACATCTATGCAGCATAAATGATTGAAAATAATAAAATACTTATTAAAACTTTGTTGATGATGCTATCTATATACTCTGTCTGTCGATTAATCTCAAACTTCCTCTGCAAAATCACATTATTACAATATCATTAAAGATAGCACAACAAAAATTCAAACAACAAATAATCGTTTGCATTCACTGCTCAAACAAAACAATTTTATTCGCGAGACAGCCAGAAAGTTTTATAATAAAAACATCAATTTTTTTCAGAAAAAACCATGAAACTTATACCCGTTTCCCTCTTTGCCTTAGCACTGCTTAGCGCCTGTAGCGTAGGTATGCCTTCCAACGTAGCCGTAGGTATAGGCGGTGGCAATCATAATTTTGGTCTGGGGACTTCAATCTATTTCCCAATTAAAACCAAATCTGTACCATCAGACCCACCTGTTATTGCAGGCACAGAGCAGTCCAACCAGCCTGCGGCAAAGTTATCCTCACAGAAAAAAGAAGCTGCAACTCGATTAAAATAACCACACAGATACTGCCTATTACTAAACAGCCTTTATTCCAGTTTAAACCTCATTCTGGTTATAATAATTTTTATGTGACCATAACAATAGCATATAAGTTAACAATAATTCTAATAACATCAATAATAAAAACTTTTGTAACAGGCAAAAACTCCAGCAAAACAGGTAAATTTTTAGCCATATCAATGCATCTGCTACAAAAACAAATTAGTCACCAGACAAATTATGCCTAAACCGTATAAACCATGCTAAACTGAGCAATAACCTTAAATTTGTCACTCAAAAAGTAAGAGTAAAACCTATGGCTGGCAACACTTTTGGACGAATCCTTACTGTTACCACATTTGGCGAAAGCCATGGTGCCGCACTCGGCTGCATCATAGATGGATGTCCCCCCGGATTGTTCCTTAGTGAAGCCGATATTCAGCATGATCTAGACAGGCGTAAACCTGGTACCAGCCGCCATGTAACGCAACGTCGCGAAGCAGATTGCGTTGAGATACTTTCTGGAGTATTTGAAGGCAAAACCACCGGAACACCAATAGGATTATTAATCAGAAATACTGATCAGCGCAGTAAGGATTATAGTGATATTGCCCAGCGTTTCCGTCCGGGACATGCAGACTACACGTACTGGCATAAATATGGTACACGCGATTATCGCGGTGGCGGTCGCAGCTCGGCACGTGAGACAGCGGCACGTGTAGCCGCAGGGGCAATCGCAAAAAAATGGTTACGTGAGCGCTTCAATACTGAAATTATTGCCTATGTCACTCAGATTGGCGAAAAAAGCATATCTTTTGAAAATTATGCCTATATAAACGACAATCCATTTTTCGTTGCTAACCGCAGCCAAATTGAAGAACTGGAACAATATATGGATAGCATACGTAAAGCATGCGACTCCGTCGGTGCGAAACTACATGTTACTGCCCGCAATGTTCCGGTTGGGTTAGGTGAACCTGTATTTGATCGTCTTGATGCAGACATAGCTCATGCCATGATGGGTATCAACGCGGTTAAAGGCGTTGAAATTGGCGCCGGATTTGATAGTATCCGCCAAAAAGGCAGTGAACATGGTGACGAATTAACACCGGAAGGCTTTTTATCCAATAATGCCGGTGGTATACTAGGCGGCATCAGTAGCGGTCAGGACATACATATTAATCTGGCTATTAAACCAACCAGCAGCATCGCCACACCACGCCACTCTATCGACATTCATGGCAAGCCGGTTATACTCACCACCCATGGTCGCCATGATCCTTGCGTTGGCCTGCGTGCTGCACCGATTGCCGAAGCCATGCTCGCACTGGTACTAATGGATCATGCATTACGCCAACGTGCCCAGAACGCTGATATTAGTGTTGAAACACCAGACATTGCCCACCATCCCTCAACTGACCCCAATACATAGATATTATTTTTTATAGCCATAACTGCAAAGTTATCACCAGAAATCAGTTAATTAGTTTATTCTTAATTTTCTGAAATGGCCATAAACCACAAGGAAGTAACCTTATGAGTCAAGAAACCGCTTTGGGTGCAGCACTGAAATCTGCTGTGCAAACCATGAGCAAGAAAAAACAAACCTACATGATTGCCGAGCATATCTATCGTAAATACGATGTATTTAAACACTTCAAACCTTTGGCAATTGGCATTGATCAGGATCTAATCACTGCCCTGCCTCAGTATGACGGTACCTTAATTGCACGTGTTCTAGCCAACCACTGCCGTCGGCCACGGTATATTAAATCTCTGGCACGCGGAGGTAAACGTTTTGACCTGAACAATCGCTTCAAAGGTGAAGTGTCACCAGAAGAGCAGGCTATTGCCAAACAGCATCCTTCCATGCAAACGGCCAAACAGCCGCCAGCAAATGATGCAATAGCTCCTGTAGCAGATTTGGAAAACAGTCACAATAGTGACGGAGAACAGCCGCAAGACTAATACCAATTAACTATCCACACGAGCTTCAGGCTCGTGTTTTTCATTACATCATGCTCTACGACAGCCATTGCCATCTCAATCACAGCCCGCTTGTAGACAACCTGACACAAGTATTGCAACGGGCTGAGGAAAAAAGTATTAACCATTTCCTTGTGCCTGCCACTTGCCCAGATGACTGGTTAATCACCCTCAAGCTGGCACAATCATATCCTCAGATATGTGCCGCTATCGGTATTCATCCTTGGTTTGTAACCAGTTATAACGAATCAGCACTTAGCCAGCTCGAACAACTGTTATATCATCACCCACAGGCATTGGTAGGTGAAATCGGTCTGGACTTTGTGCGTGCACATAGTGTAGCTGAGAAAAATCTACAGATAAATTGTTTTGAAGCCCAGTTGCAGCAGGCAAAAACCGCACAGCGACCTGTCATCATTCATCATGTTCATGCTACCGACGCCTGCTTACATAGCATCAAACGCTGTCGGTTTACCTATGGCGGTATTGCCCACGCATTCTCTGGCAGCATGGAAGAAGCTCAGGCATGGATAAAACAAGGCTTTCTGATTGGCGTCGGTTCTCTATTATTACGTCCACAGGCAAAAAAAATTCGCCTCATCGCCGAAAAATTGCCTTTACAGCACATGGTCATTGAAACCGATGCACCATATATGTCACCGCTACCACATCAGAATAATAGCCCAGATAACTTACGTCAGATTGCAGAAATCATAGCCAGCTTGCGAAATTGTCACTGGCAGGATATTGCCGCTATCACCAGTGAAAATATACATAAAATTATTCCAGTACAAGGCTGAATTTCAAAAAATCAATATTATTCTGAATTCTTTTCTCGTAATAAGCCTAGAGCCGGCTTGAATACAAAATCCTGATACCGCCTATATACAAAATTATTAGTAGTAGTCAGCAATAATACAACTTTTTTAAATCCGCACTGACCACTAGTATCTAAGCAGTTAGTAACAACTTAAATCCAGCTTGTTTCAATCCAGTTATATTATAAAAATAAAAACAGGGGGGAATTACCCCCCTGATGCAACAATAACTCAGCAACTTAAAAATTAACTTGTGCACTGATATTATAGCGGCGGCCATCCAGTGTACGGCCATAATCCTTCTGATCAACCCTTTTATCAAAGATGTTATAAACACCACCACTTATCATCACATCTTTCTTCGGTTTAAATACCAGACCGGTATCTACAAAACTGTACGACGGCTTACCAATTGCCATTGAAGTACGTGACAGATAATCTGAAGTTCTGCTACGGAAATTCCATCTCGCCCAGCTTGAGAATTTTTCATTCGCGTTCCAGTTCAGCGTCGTATTAAACATATTTTTCGGCATCTCATTTAGCGGCTTACCACTAAACTGGCCACTCTTTTGCTCACTACGTGTATAGGTGTAATTCGCAGACCAGTCAATTTTAGGGGTAATTTTCCAGCCAAACGTTGCTTCCACACCGCGTAATACCGCCTTGTCCACATTCTCACGCTGACTGATAAAATCAAAATATTCATTACGCCATGAGCAGGCATTCGAACCGGCTTTACCCTGACAGGTCCGCACTTCTGTTATCTTATTTTTAAACTTCGTATAATAAGTAGTCACTCCGGCAGACAGATTACGGTTATTATCCCAGTTAAAACCGATTTCAATATTATCTGATTTCTCCGGCTTCAGGTTTGAATTACCCACAATAAGACCATTAGAGTAACCACCACCAGTTTCCTGCCCCCAGCCATCTGAAGCAGCGCGTAAAGCGGGTGCTTTATAACCACGTGAATAACCACCCTTGATTGTCCATTCCTTGTTCGGCGTCCACACACCATATAGTTTTGGCGTTATCTCGGAACCATAATTTTCATCATGATCCAGCCGCACCGCACTAGTCAGAGCAAAAGTTGGTACAATACGCCATTCGTCCTGCCCAAAAATTGCCCAAGAATCACGTTCCAGATGGGTTAAGCGCCGCCCATTAATCGTAAGCTGATTTCCTGCATCATTCAATTCCTCACGCTGCCATCTTCCGCCAACGCTCAGCGTATGCTTATTTAAGCGAAACTGGGTCTGAGTATTAAAAATCGTATTTTTCTCATGCATATCACGTGAAGGATTATCGTTTTCCTCACGCTGTATATATGACTGCGTATCAATATTATCGTAATAGCCACGATGAGTAATGCTGTATTGATTGCGATCATACAGAGTGTAATCGTCAGTCGGTTTTCTGCCCCTGCGTGGTGCAGTATCAATCGTTTTACCTACCTTACCATTGCGATTCTGCAAACTTCGGCTTACTTCAAAATCAACCGTGTTATTATCATCTGGTGTCCATGACAGCACAAAATCACCATCACGCATACGTTGTTCCTTATATCCACCGATGAATTTATCTTCATCACGGTGAGAATATCCCCCACTGGCACGGATCCCTAACCGGTTTTCAATTAAAGGACCAGAGACATAGACACTGCTTTGCAGCGTATTTCCACTATTACTATGCTGCTGTATTGTTGCACCCGCCTTAATTGAGCCAGTCCAGTCCGCAGCCGTTTTCTTAGTAATAATATTAATTACTCCACCCATTGCATCTGAGCCATATAAAGCCGAAGCCGGACCACGAATCACCTCAATACGCTGTATAGCTGAAATTGGTGGCATCCAGCCCTGCTCAATACCAGGGCCATCAGAGTTAGGACGAACACCGCGCGAATTCACCCGTTTACCATCAATCAGCAGCATCGTATACGCACCAGACATACCGCGAATACTGATATCTTTTGTACTGCCGCCACCAGTCACCACTACACCGGGTACATCTTGCAGTGCATCAGTCACATCGTGATACTCCTTTGTTTCCAGCTCTTTAGCATTTATCACAGTAATCGATGCGGCCGCATTTTTAGCCTGCTGTTTAAACCCGGAAGCTGTCACCACCACATCTTCTAATTCTGCTTCTGCAGCATATAATGGAGAAATTAAAGTGGAAAGTAACGCCAGCGAAAAAGAATAGTGAACCGATTTACGCATACGAAAATAGACTCCTGATAATTATTGTTCCAGCAAAAATCCAAATAAACTATTTAAACTTCAGCATTTGAATGATAATAGTAATCAATTATTTAATTTAACATAAATATACAATAAAAGCATTAAATTTATTGACAAAAAACAAAATATGCTGGCAAATGAAACAGGTAAAGAAGCCTACGCCTCAAACTATTATAAAATAATAGATAAACTGGTAAATTAATCAGGCTCACTAATGGATATACACTTATTTATGTCATATCCTTTAAGCAAATAAAAAATCCCTGAAATTAATTCAGGGATTTTTTGAATATGGCGGAGAGTAAGGGATTCGAACCCTTGATACAGGTTTTGCCCGTATACTCCCTTAGCAGGGGAGCGCCTTCGACCACTCGGCCAACTCTCCAAAGAGAAGAGCGAACTATACTCAATCAATGCCTAACTGTCAAACAAAATTCACAACAAAATAGCACAAAACACACTATTAATTACTAACACACTAACAATAAAAGATATTTTGTTTACACCAAAATCCTGCATCAAATACGCACGTAGAACTCATTAAAACTTCAATCAGGCTTATATTTATTAGGAGCACAATCCTTTAAAACTAATTGATAAGTAATGCTTGCTTCTTCAACCATTTTTTTAATAGTGGGTACTTTCCTCGTCTATCCGAATAGCAATCGTTTTCTTCAATTAGCTAACATAATGATTTGGATTATTATTTTTAAATTCCTTACATTGTTTGTATTCCTATTTATTAGCTTTCATTACAGAAATAAGACCAACACTATTACCACATTGACAACGAATTACCATATAACAACGTAATTTTTGCTCTTCCCTAACAAGATTAGGAAATCCCTCTTCATAAAAAAACAGCTATTATGCAAATGCCTGAGAGCTACCCTGCTGTTCAGAAATCCGAACAGTTACATGATAAATTTTCAACCTTACGGGCTTTTCACATTAAAAAACCACTCTTTAAGAGTGGCTGATTGCATTATAGAATCAAGATCAGATTTTGTATCCTTCAAGCTCTTTAGTCTTAGCTCTTACCAGTTTTATTATACAGATGTGCCGATTGATATCTGTTTGCACCTGCGTATCAGCCGGCTTTGCTGAATCGCATTCATTATCCGCACTCTTGGTCCAGTTTTTAAAGTTTGTACTCAACTGATCTTTAATCGATTCGGGTATAGTGTTCCACGTTGTTTGTAGTACTTCTAATGAATCATGCGCTTCCTGCTTTACTTTCTGTAATTTCGCTTCCTTTACTTCCGTATACAGCTGATGTTCCAGTATTTCCAGTTCAGAAATGCGTGTACGCGTTATATCCGTCTCACAGTTTAAATACGCTATTTCATTTTGTTCCGGTGTAGGATATTGGTTTGTCTGGCACTGTTTTTTCTTTTGACGGTTCCATGTAAGCTGCTGAGGCTTTAAATGGTTGCGTATATCTGCATCCATGTCTGTCCATAAGGCATTTATTTCATTATTTACTGCTGTATTCTCTTGTTTTGCGCTTTGTAGTGCCGTCTGCATATTTTCCTGAGCAGACTCTTGATTATTCGTATTAGCAATATTTTGAGCTACTGGTTCTGGTGCGGGAGTATTGGATGTTGTCTTTCTGCTACTAGAACATGTTTCTAGAAGTACGCCAATTACAACCAAGAAACCAATTGCCGCTAAGATACTTTTTAAACAACCTCCATTTTTAGCTACGGCTGCTGCACTGGATGATGCGGCCGCTGACGAGCTTTGGTTGATGATAATTTGCGGCATTTCAGGCGCCGGTTTACTTTGAACCGGATTACTGTAATCATCATTCTGTGAGGATGAGCTACGGGCTTGATTTAATAATAAAGCCTTATGTTCCTCGTACTCTTCCTGTGTAATCGCTCCTTTCTCCAGCAATTCATACAAGCGAGTAAGCTCATTTGTTAAAGATGGCTTAGACATAAAAAATTCCTTATGTAGAATCAAAATTTTATTTAAGTTGCAACCCATAAATCAAAATGAACAATACCAATCTGCAATGACTGAGAACATTGTATCTGCCCTAATTTTTTTATATGCATTCGCTTTAACATCATTATCAGTCTCGATAACTTTGTTATTTTTTAAATAAGCAGTATCAGCCATCTTCATTAAATTTTTTTCACAATTTACATAAACTTTGAGCATTGTGGAATCGGCAAAATTACTTTTTGGCGTTTTAAAGGGTTTGGGTTCCTTGATTATTACCCACGCAAAATCCTGACCTTCATAAAAATTATTATCTGCATATAAGATAAAACCATCGGGGGTATGGGCGATTTGTTCCCAGTCAAAATCTTTTGCAAATACAGATGTAGCTGTAATTAAACACGTTAAACCAGTCAAAATTAATTTCTTCATTTATTCCCTTTCTAACGCAATAGAATCAAGCTTTAGAACAAGTTATCAAGCGATTTTACTTCTTTCTTACTCTTATCTACATCTAATTCTTTCAAGTCACCATCTTTTCTAGGATATCTTGCAATTACTTCTTCCTGAATAGTGTTGGAGGGTGGGAGGTTAATTAATTCCTCAGTAGACGCTTTCTTCGATGGTTGATTGTCATGATAAATAAAATACCCAACCAGCAAGAAACAAATTAAAAATGCCCATTTCATTAATGTCCACAAGGAAGTCAAACACCCTTTCTTCTGGACTTGTTTCACCGTGCACGCATATCCTAAAATATCAGCCCGTAATTGCTGATACTCTGAATCAGAAATATTTCCCTTCAGGTATAGTTTTTCTAATTTTTCTAACTGGTTTATTTTACTCACTTTCATAACACCAGCCCCCGCCGAATTTATTTTTTTTCGATAGGTTAATCCCGTCTTTGGGATGCCTAAATTCACATACGTCCCCTTACGACCAATATTTATACTTGCTCCACGCTTTCCTATCGTTGCACTAGTAATCCCTGTTTTACCTACATTAATTTTTAACCAGGGAGCAAGCTTAATTGTTCTGCGATACCTCCACCCCATATTTTCTTATCCTTTATAGTGATTTATTCTACAAATTAATAAATTATTTTATTGTGTGCTTTTGAATCTCGTCCAGGTAAGAACCCTAGCCTGCCCAAATATCTTTAACGGTAACTTTATTCCCGTTCAACGGCTGAAACTGCATTACAAAAACATGAGGAGGTGCACTTTTGTTTTTTTGAACTTTTCCACCAACATTACTGTATTGCCATTTAGCCATTTCACGCGCAATTCTATATCGGGAGAGCACTCAAACCCTTGTTTACCATACATTGATGCGCTCTTGCGATTTTTTGAAAAAGACACGCCAGCACAATTTGCCTCAACCTAGGTTAGCTTTTTCCCTGATACGACTGTTCTAAAACCTGTAGCTATCGCTAAAAATGGTAGTAGTAAAAAAATTGCAAATAATTTTTTCATGCCATTGAAGTCCCAAGTTGATTAAATGTGTAGTTTTGTAGTTTTTTCATCGCCGCTACAGCATTACCGCTTAATGTGCCTGAGAATGTTTTTACGTCAATTTCTTATATTAACATCAACTTATTTTCTATTGTCGTTTTTCACACTATTGCTTCTTATCTGCATTTGTTGGTTTTGAGAAACAACAATTTTTAATAGCTCACTTTTATCTATATTCCCATCATTATTGGAATCGCAGATCTTATCTAATTTATATGCCCTCACCCCTCTTTTGTGTCTATAGCCCGTTACAGCAGTATAAATATCTGCAATATCCCGTTTTCTTTTACCATCAACTCTTCTCCCCCTAAAATACTGTTCAGTAAATTTCATTTATTCATCAAAAGAGTTCGCCAAACTGGTCGTAAATCGTTTCATGACACTTTCCCCATTTCATTCGCTATCAGCCATAAGAATTACATCAGTTGCTGAATATTTTGAATTGCGGATATTTGGATAGAAAGTGCCGCCAGTATCAAATTAAGCTACAACCACTAAATCATTTGAGGCAATATTAATATTTTTAGCAACACGAGCAGTCAATTCAGCATTTTCTTTTATAAAATTTTGCCACACTTTATTTCCTCCATCTCCACACGCTTTAGTGAGTACACTAGATTCAACAGTCTTCATAAGACTATTCTGCCAGCAGTAATCCTTACCACCATCTATCACTCTAGACATGGATTCTCTGATAAATCGACAATATCTTCCTTTTAACCGGTTGCATCAGGCATAATCACCATCAGCCCCTGCTTGCTGGGCTTCAGCATAGCCTCTAAGGTTGAGTATAATTAATATTGTCTGCTACAGCAGTGCCTACCTTACGAAAGACTTTTAACTAAGATAGCAACAGATATTTTGCCATCTTTAATCTGATAACAAATGACGACCAGTCAAACCCCAGACAGTCAAGCTAAATAGCACCCATACATTTAATAATCTCAGGCCAGTTACTTGGTAATCTAACCACACTATCAACCGTTTTAATTTATTAGCGCAACACATAGCTGCTTTTTTGCAGTATCCTGCCCAAACCAAGTGTAAATTACCCTGTTCACATACTCAGCCTTCGGTATAATACAAAGTTTAACAACCTAGCCAAGATGCTGTCTGGCAGGCTTATTGTTCGTACCATTTACTGCACAACAATATAAAACCTAAAAAATCTGGAGACTTGCATGAGTGCAATCATTGACATCTTTGCGCGTGAAATACTTGATTCACGTGGTAATCCTACCGTTGAATGCGATGTTCTGCTTGAATCAGGCGTAATGGGCAGAGCTGCTGTGCCTTCTGGCGCCTCTACCGGTGAAAAAGAAGCACTGGAGCTGCGCGATGGTGATAAACAGCGTTATCTGGGTAAAGGCGTATTACAAGCTGTAGAAAACGTTAATAATGAAATTGCACAGGCGCTTATTGGCATAGATGCCAGCGAACAAAACTACATCGACCAGATTATGATTGATCTGGATGGTACTGATAACAAAGGCCGTCTTGGAGCCAATGCTACTCTGGCTGTATCACTGGCCGTGGCGCGTGCGGCAGCCGAAGACGCTGGATTACCGTTATATCGTTATATCGGTGGTGCCGGTCCAATGTCCATGCCTGTACCTATGATGAATGTTATTAATGGCGGCGCACATGCCAATAACAGTCTTGACATTCAGGAATTCATGATTATGCCTGTGGGTGCGGAATCTTTCCGTCAGGCCTTGCGTTGTGGTGCCGAAGTGTTCCATCACCTGAAAAGATTATGCAATGATAAAGGCATGTCTACTAGTGTCGGCGACGAAGGCGGATTTGCCCCAGATTTAGCTAGCCATGAAGATGCAATCAAGTTGATTCTATCCGCGGTAGAAGCAGCCGGCTACATTCCCGGTAAAGACATTGTACTGGCTCTTGACTGCGCATCCAGCGAATTTTATAAAGACGGACATTATGCCTTAACTGCGGAAGGTCTAAAACTGACCAGTGCCGAGTTCGCAGACTACTTAACTGAACTGGTTAACAAATATCCAATCGTGTCTATTGAAGATGGTATGAGCGAACACGACTGGCAAGGATGGAAGCTGTTAACCGAACGTTTAGGTAAAAAAGTCCAGCTAGTCGGTGATGATCTATTTGTAACCAATCCGGCCATTCTGAATGAAGGCATTGCTCAAGGATTAGCCAATTCACTACTGGTTAAAGTAAACCAGATCGGCACTTTGTCTGAAACACTTAAAGCAGTAGATTTGGCCAAACGTTCAGGCTATACCAGCGTAATGAGTCATCGTTCCGGAGAAACCGAAGACAGTACCATTGCCGATCTTGCCGTGGGTACGAACTGTATGCAAATTAAAACCGGTTCACTCTCTCGTTCTGACCGTATCGCTAAATACAATCAATTGCTACGGATTGAAGAAGAACTAGGTACTGCTGCCTACTATCCGGGCAAAAAAGCGTTCTATCAGCTTAGCTAATCCGGCTACAGGCAATATTAATAGGCAAATACAATGAAGTGGGTAACTTGGGTACTGTTATTCGCACTGGCCGGTTTACAATACAACTTGTGGATAGGGCACGGTAGCTGGCATGATATGTGGAAACTGGAAAACAGCGTTATTGCCCAAAATGCAAGTAATGAAGCCCTGATACAGCGCAATCGTGCCCTGACTGCTGAAATCAAAGACCTTGCGAACGGGAAAGATGCGATAAACGAAATGGCACGCGACAAACTGGGGTATATACAGGATGGTGAAGTATTTTACCGTTTTGTTCCCTCAGCTACTCTTGCAACCATAACAGATAATCCGGAAACCGTTTCCAAAAAATAATCGACTCTGGCACTTCATAAAATCAACAGCTTTCACTACTGAAAGCTGTTTTTTATTTTACGTCAATAAACTATAGTACTGTTTATTTCAGACTTTCAATTGAAACAAACTAATAATATTCAAATTTCCATAGTTTGGTTGCATATATGTCACAGACATTAGCATTTTCAGCCTAAAATCAAGCCATAAACAAAAGAATCATAGCCAATATATTTATCTGTTAGTATGATATTGCTCAACATAGTCAATCTAACGCAGTAATAGTGCCCCAATCATCAAAGGCAAATATATGATTTCTATTCATGAACAGAGCTACGGTTTGCATGTTGTTCTACACAACGAATTTACACTACAAGACTTTCGGCAGTTAGAAGAAGCCTTATTAAAAGCCATTGAGCAAGCACAATTGCCCAATCTGTTGCTTGATCTAAGCCAAATGAAAGATTTTACCGTTGATATGGCTTTAGAACATCTTAGATTTTTACGCCAGCATGCGCACGATTTTGGTCGTACTGCCATTGTCACTGGTGATATTTGGATTCGGTTCGGTGCCCGCTTTGCTAATCTGTTAACTTTGCAAAGACCTAAATATTTTAATGACACACAGACAGCACAGAAATGGCTGAAACAAAATGTGCAAAATTCAAGTGTATTCGACAATAATAGCTAATCAACCACAATCAATAATATACCGGACATAAGCAGTGCTGCACCTAAGCTTAGATCTGGCGATTGATTGTTTAGAATTCAGCCAGATTAAAGTTGCTGTATCCAGCCTGATATTGTTTCTGCCAATACTTCTGGTTGTTCTAATGGCAACATATGCCCACTATTCTCAATTATCTTCAGTTTCGCCTGCGGTATAAATTCCTGTAATTCTTGTGCCTCATCCAAAGAACGCATTTGATCCTGTGCAGCTGCAATAATCAGAGTCGGGCAGGAAATTTTCTGATCATCTGGTGTTGCTCGATTTAACAGCGATTGCCTGCTTAAAACATCAAACCCCAAACGTTCACTCATGTGCCGGATTCGGTTTATCAGCACCTGATTATTTTGATTATCCGGCCGTAAGGTCTGAACAATGGCCTTCTTTCCTAAACCGCGAAAATGCAGATGTTGCTGAATTTGTAAAGAATTAAGCTTAGCGTTCCGTTGCTCAGGTGTATCCTCGCGTAATGATGTAGCAATCAATACCAAAGCATTTACTCGCTGCGGATATTTGGCTGCTAGTGCTCGTGCAACATACCCTCCAAGCGAAAACCCAACCAACACAAAATTCTCCGGCGCACTAGCCGCAATAATATCTGCCATTGCTGCAATACTGTCCCCATTTGCCAATGAAACACATTTCACAGACTGGGGTGCAGCCTGACTGGATAACATATCATCCCATAACGTTTCATCCAGCATAAAACCAGAAATACACACCCAAGGTAATAACTCTTTAGTCATCATAATCTCAATACAACCATTAAATAATTAATAATATTTTATATTTTAGCAATAACAGCATAATATGAACTACCCCACCTTTCTACCGGCAAAATGATAAATACTGACAAATATATATAAATAAAAAATATTCCATAGTTAAACCGGCTATTAGATCCAGTTTCCGATAATTTTCAGCTAATGCTTTGTATACATACCTAAATTAAAGCTTCCTTTACAAGTTGCCCATGTACTTTGCCTTTGGAATCAACATAAATCTAACTTTTAGTGCATCACCCTGCGATAGAATCAGTTCAAATGTGTACTCTCACTTCTCAGCTCAATATTAAATAAATTGCCATTCAGATTAATGAAGCCTACCTAGCAAAACAATTGTAAATACCCCAAAGTTAGTACAGACATAATCACCGAATCATCCGGTAACTTACGCTGATAATAGTAAGCACAGCGGCTTTAGCCAACAATAGCACAGCCCATGCAAATAGTAACAGAATGACTTTCTTGCAGTTGTACAGCCCAGGCTTTACGTGCTTGAGTTGGCACTATAGCTTTTTTATGATTTCCTCCTGAAGCTGTGATTTTAAACCCAGTTCAGCAAATATCTGTTTAAGCTTATGATTTTCAGCTTCTAGTTGCTTTAAGTGTTGATATCTGAGGTTTCCATACCACCGTATTCATCACACCATTTATAGAAAATTGAATTCCCCATACCATGTTTACGGAAAAGCTCTTTAACAGGAACGCCGGCTTCAGCTTCTTTACAATAGCTACATCTGATGTTCAGTCATTTTTTTGCATGTTTAAATCCTCAGTGGGTTAATAAAGAGAATTTTCTACTTTTATGCTGTACTATTTTAGAAGACAGTTACACTGACTTAAACAAAATCAAACTACTACATTTTACATAGTCAAATGAATAAATATTTTTGAGATGGTAACTGCCCCATATCAGTGCAACTGACCTAACAAATCACTGTATCAGCACCTTTAATTTTTATAAATCGCTAACACAGTAACATTGACTTTACACATTTCATATTGCAAAATTAACCTACCATCAATAATATCGATTGCTTTTGAGGAAACAATGACAAATACATTTACCTTAACGAGTCCAGAATTTAAAAATGGTGATACCGTTGATTCCTCCTATCAAAGTGACCGTGATAATCAGTCCCCTGCTCTAGTATGGAAAAACGCACCAGCGGAAACCAAAAGTTTTGCGATTCAGTGTCATGACCCTGATGCACCCACTGGCGGCGCTGGATGGTGGCACTGGATGGCTATCAACCTGCCCAAAGACTTAACCGAGCTGAAACGAAATGCTGGAGCTGAAAATGGCCAGAATTTACCCGCCGGTTCACGTCAGCTGCGCAATGAGATTGGAACATTAGGTTATTCCGGTTTCTACCCGCCGGAAGGCACCCCGGCACATCGGTATATTTTTACCATTTATGCCTTAGACACCGACAAAATTGAATTGCCTACAGATGTAACTACCAGCTACACAGGATTCGTGGTTAATAGCCATGCCATTGCTCAGGCTTCCATTACAGTTTACTATGGACGCTAATATGGCATTTTAATTTTAGCCATATCTGCAACATAATTAAAAAAGAGATTGATCATAATTGATCAATCTCTTTTTTAATTATCTACTTTAATCATCAACTGGTTTTTCTTTAGCTACTTTATCAATTAAATGCGAAATACTCATGCCCCGTTCGAGAGAATCATCATAAATAAATGTCAACTCAGGTGTACGGAATAAAGTTATTCGTCGTGCCAGCTCACTGCGTAAATAGCCCTTGGCATGTTCCAGTGCTTCTTCAGTAACAGCACGAGTACTATCATCCAATACTGTATAGTAAATACTGGCATGGCTGTAATCACGAGTAACTTCAACTTCATTAATCGTAATAAAACCTGCTCGGGGATCTTTCAGGCCAATACGCACCAGTTCGGCCAGTTCACGCATAATCTGTTCTTTTACACGATCCTGACGTGCATAACCACGTTGGGGTTTACGCATAATCATTCCTTTCTGTGATGGCCAATAATTCAGGCAGCCCGGAAAATATTCAGGCTGCCTGATAACACTTTCAGGTACCCTTAAAGCTTACGGGCAACCTCAACCACTTCAAAAGCCTCCAGCTGATCGCCTTCCATAATTTCATTGAAGTTTTTCAGCATCAAACCACATTCAAAGCCCTGACGTACTTCCTTGACATCATCTTTAAAGCGTTTTAATGAAGAAAGCTCACCTGTATGGATAACCACATTATTACGGATTAACCGAACATGCGAATCACGCTTGATCAAACCATCCGTTACCATACAACCAGCAATATTGCCAACTTTAGATACCGTAATGACCTGACGGATTTCCACCATACCAATCACATTTTCTTTTTGCTCTGGTGCCAGCATACCACTTAAAGCTGCTTTCACATCATCAATAGCATCATAGATAATGTTGTAATAACGGATTTCAATTCCTTCATGTTCGGCCAACTTACGCGCAGTTGCATCAGCACGTACATTAAAGCCAATAATAACAGCACCAGAAGCAATCGCCAGATTTACATCAGACTCACTCACACCACCTACACCACTATGCAGTACATCAACGCGCACTTCATCAGTAGACAGTTTTCGCAAACTACCTGCCAAAGCTTCGTAGGAACCCTGAACATCAGCTTTGATAATAATCGGCAAGCTTTGTGCCTGATTTTCACCCATGTTGTTAAACATGTTTTCCAGTTTGGCTGCCTGCTGTTTCGCTAATCGTACATCACGATATTTGCCCTGACGGAAAAGAGCAATTTCACGAGCTTTTTTCTCATCTGCCAGTACAATGAAGTCCTCACCAGCATTAGGTACATCAGACAGACCCAGAATCTCTACCGGAATAGACGGACCTGCGGCAGTAATGGTTTTACCATTCTCATCCACCATAGCGCGTACACGTCCAAAAGTTGTACCTGCAAGCACTATGTCACCTTTATGCAAAGTACCACTTTGTACCAGTAAAGTAGCTACTGCACCACGTCCTTTATCCAGACGTGATTCCACCACAATACCTTTAGCGGCAGCATCTACAGGTGCTTTCAGCTCTAACACATCAGCTTCCAGCAATACTGCTTCCAGCAAGGCGTCGATATTGGTACCTTGTTTAGCTGAAACATCAATAAACTGTACATCACCACCCCAGGAATCTGGCACTACTTCGTGTGCCGTTAATTCCTGACGAATACGTTCCGGATTGGCGCCTTCTTTATCAATCTTATTTACGGCCACCACCAATGGCACTTTAGCCGCTTTGGCATGAGCAATTGCTTCGATAGTCTGCGGCATTACCCCGTCATCAGCAGCAACTACCAGAATAACGATATCTGTAGCCTGAGCACCACGGGCACGCATAGCCGTAAACGCTTCATGTCCCGGAGTGTCCAGGAAAGTAATTACACCACGAGGAGTTTCAACATGGTAGGCACCAATATGCTGGGTAATACCACCTGCCTCACCTTGTACTACACGCGCACGGCGAATATGATCCAGCAGAGAAGTCTTACCATGATCCACATGGCCCATTACTGTAACTACCGGTGGACGTGGCAAGGCTTCTGCTTCAGTAACAGTTGTATCCTCATCCAGAAATGCCTCAGGATCATCTGCTGCTGCCGCTTTACCGATATGCCCCATTTCCTCCACAACAATCAGTGCTGTTTCCTGATCCAATGACTGATTAATGGTAACCATCATACCCATCTTCATCAGGGTTTTGATAACTTCCGCAGCCTTAACCGCCATTTTGTGTGCCAGTTCGGCAGCAGTAATCGTTTCCGGCACCAGTACTTCATGTACTACAGGTTCGGTAGGCGCTTGGAAAGCATGCTGATTTGGTTCAAGCTTAAGCTGCTTCTTGCCACCTTTCTTACCACCACGTCTGCGACTGTCTTCTGCATTAACCACATCCGCTGAACGACGGTTTTTACCACCACGTGCAGATTTTCCTTTCGGCATATCATCTTCACGCTGACGGCGTTGCTCTTCCTTTTTGCGCCGTCCGGCTGATTCAGCCGATTCAGCAGCCTTAGGTGTACTACTACTGGTTACCGGTTTTTTCTCACTCGGCTTAGCTGAGCGTACTTCGGCAGTTTTCTGCTCACTGGCAGCCTTACTGTCTTCCTTAGCCTGTTGTTTGGCTGCTTCGCGCCGTGCCTGACGTTCCTGCTTCTGTTTCAGCAACATTTCACGATGCGCGCGCATAGCTTCGGCACGTCGTGCTTCCTCATCGCGCTGAGCCTGCTCTTCAGGACTGATAATAGGTTTAGCCGCTTCTGCCACCAATGCCGCCAAATCAATTTTTTTCGCATTACGGTTACGGTTGCGTTTAGATTTATGCTGCTCATTCTTGTCTGCTGCTTTTTTGTCAGCAGGTACTTCAGCTGTTTGCTTAGTTGCAGCAGTCGGTTGCTGTTTTTCAGTTTGTTGCTGTTTCACTTCCTGTTTTACCACTTCTGTCTGCACAGACTCCACTTTCGTTTTCTGTTCGGTTTTACTGGCCGCAGCCGCTGCTTTTAAACGTGCGGCCTCAGCTGCTGCTGCGGCCGCAGATTCTTCCCTGCGCCGCGCTTCAGCCTGCTCGGCAGCAGCTTTTTTCGCCTGTTCCTCAGCTTCAGTATCTGCCTTTACCGGCTCTGATTCTGGTTGAGAAGATGTCATTTTTTCTTCTGCCGTTTTGGCTTCCAGTTCTTCAGGCGGCACGGCAATACGCCGCCGCCGGCGGGTTTCAACTTCAACACCACCAACCGTACTTTTCTCAGCCGGCTTTTTACGATTCAGCGTGATGGGACCGGCAGACTGACTACCATTAGACTGCTTTAAATAAACCAGCAACTGTTTTTTGTCAGCAGCAGTCAGTTTATCTGATGCTGCCTGTTTATGTACCCCAGCTTCGGCCAACTGCTCCAGCAACCTTGTAGTTGATAAATGCAGCTCCAAGGCAAATTGTTCTACAGTTATTTGATTACTCATTCGCGTACCCTCATACTTCGTCAAACCAGTGGGCGCGTGCTGCCATCACCACTTTCTTGGCGGTTTCCTCATCAATGCCTGTAATCTCAATCAGCTCATCTACTGACAGCTCAGCCAGATCATCACGGGTTTTAATCCCCTCATTGGCCAAATCATGCAGCATTTCCTGATCCAAACCTTCCAGATTTTTCAGCTCTTCGTCCATGTGCTCCAGCTTTTCCTCAGAAGCAATGGCAAGGGTCAAAATGGCATCACGGGCACGGTTACGCAACTCTTCTACCGTACTTTCATCAAAACCCTCAATTTCCAGCATTTCCTGAACAGGCACATACGCCACTTCTTCCAGGCTGGTAAATCCTTCCTGCACCAGTACCTCAGCCACATTTTCATCCACGCCGAGATTATTTATAAAGAGGTCACGTACTGCTTTATCTTCTGCTTCGTGGCGCTCCTGTGCCTCGTCCACAGTCATGATATTCAGTTGCCAGCCAGTCAGTTCCGCTGCCAGACGTACATTCTGTCCGCCGCGTCCGATAGCCAGTGCCAGCTGATCTTCAGCCACAATCACATCAACTGAATGATTATCTTCATCAATCAGAATGCGCGTTACTTCAGCCGGGCTCAGTGCATTAATCACAAACTGGGCAGTTTCCGGCGACCACAGCACCACATCAATGCGCTCACCAGCCAGCTCTTCCGTTACTGCATTCACACGTGAACCACGCACCCCGATACAAGTACCCTGCGGATCAATACGGGCATCATTAGATTTCACCGCAATTTTGGCACGCAGGCCCGGATCACGGGTTACCTCCTTGATTTCCAGCAGGCCGTCTTCAATTTCCGGCACTTCCATTTCAAACAGTTTTAGCAGGAATTCGCGCGAAATACGGGTCAGAATTACCTGACTACGGTTACCAATCTGGTCTACCCGCAAAAACAGAGCCCGCACCCGGTCACCATTACGGAAGTTTTCCCGCGGAATCATCTGGTCGCGTGGCAACAATGCTTCAAGACGACCAATTTCTACGATTGCACCATGCCGCTCAACACGTTTAACTGTACCTAAAACCAGACTATCCTTGCGTTGCAAAAATTCATTTAAAATTTGCTCACGCTCGGCGTCACGGATACGCTGCAAAATAACCTGCTTGGCAGTCTGAGCTCCAATCCGGCCAAATTCCACATTTTCAATTGGTTCCTCATAATATTCACCAATCTGCAATGTCGTTTCTGGAATTTCTTCCTGAATCTCTTCAATGGTTTTCTGAATATCTGGATAGGTATAGTCCTCGTCTGCCACAATCAGCCAGCGGCGAAAACTGCTGTAACTACCAGTATTGCGGTCGATAATCACCCGCACATCCATATTTTCACGCTCAGTTTTCTTCTTTGCCGCACTGGCCAGAGCAAACTCCAGTGCGCTGAATACCACTTCTGTATCTACGTTTTTCTCACTCGCCAAAGCTTCAGCCAGTAGCAAAATTTCACGACTCATTTAATTCTCCTTGCAAGCCTGTGCTTACAACAATATGAAAATTCAATTTAAAAATCAAATTCTGGCTTCAAACGTGCTTTATCTACATTTTGCCATTCAATTAAAACTGTTTTACCTGCGGCAACCGCAGCACGCTTGGCTCGACGTACTTCATTAGCCTCTTCCAGCGTGATACTGATCAAATCATTCTCGTCTATGTCATTAATTCGGCCAATAAAATTTTTCTGCCCATCAATGGGCAAACGAGTTTTAATCTTGGCCAACTGTCCGGCAAAGCGCCTGAAATCAGCCGGTTTGGTTAGCGGACGATCCAAACCGGGGCTAGAAATTTCCAGACGTTGATAATCAACATCTTCTACCGCCAATACCCGGCTTAAATGATTACTGACTGCGACACAATCATCCAGAGAAATACCGCTTTCTGCCTTATCAATAAAGACACGCAAATCCCCCTGCGCAGTCAATTCATAATTCACCAGCTCATAGCCCAGACCCGGCAAAGTTTTTTCTAAAATGCCCTGAATATCCATCTGTGCTCCGTAAAAACAAAAAAATGGCCTCAGGGCCATTTCTCAATAATTCGAAAAATTTCTTTATTTTAACCCATTGTTGAAAAAAAAGAAACCACCCGCCATTATCTATATCAAACATTAATATTGATTAGCGTAAACATATCAATCAATTGCATCCACCACTCTGTATACTTATTCCCAACACCATTATTATAACCACTTGTTAATCAATAATATAATGAATAATATATTCCTTAATGAAATTCATCACACACCATTTTACTTTCATCTAAAAGTAAAATGGTATTTTCATCACCAATACACACACGCAAAAACCGCCTGAATCAGCCACCATCAGCCACGGCTACTAAACAAAAAAAATCTATAAAAACCCACATTTAAGGGATTGGCTAAACTTAACGTTAAGACTAAACTGCATTACCTAACAACCATATGAAGAGGCAAATAAATGCGTATACAGTTTTCTGCCAATACTGCAATGACACTTGCTGCATTGGGTATTGTTTATGGCGATATCGGCACAAGCCCGCTGTATGCCTTAAAAGAAAGCTTTCGCGCTTCTACAATAGCACCCACAGAGGCAAACGTATTAGGTTTTATCTCACTAATCCTGTGGTCATTGCTACTGATTGTTACTCTCAAATATGTTTTATTTATCCTGCGGGCAGATAACAATGGCGAGGGTGGTGTTGTAGTACTTATGCAGCAAGCAATGCGGCATCTGAAAGGCAAACCTGCATGGATTGTAATGATGATGGGGCTTACAGGTACTGCACTTTTTTACGGTGACGCCATGATTACTCCGGCCGTATCCGTGCTTTCAGCCGCAGAAGGCCTAACCGTAATAAAGGAAAGCTTCCGGCCATATGTAATGCCAATAGCACTGGTGATTCTGTTTGCACTATTTTTGATTCAGAAAAAAGGCACACATAAAATTGGTACACTGTTCGGCCCGATTATGCTGCTGTGGTTTAGCGCCGTTGCACTGATAGGTCTGTACCAGATAGTGCAGGCTCCTAAAATTATTCTCGCTTTCAACCCCTATTACGGCATTAAGTTTGCTATCAGCCACGGCTGGGATGGCTTTATCGGACTAGGTTGTGTCGTACTGGCCGTAACAGGAGCAGAAGCCTTATATGCAGATATGGGGCATTTCGGCCGCCAGCCCATCCAAACCGCTTGGGTAAAAATAGTTTTACCCAGCCTTATCATCAACTATCTGGGACAAGGTGCACTCATTCTGCACAATCCGGCAGCAATCAATAATCCGTTTTTCCTGAGTGCCCCGCACTGGCTACTGATTCCCTTAATCATACTGGCTACCTTTGCGACCATCATTGCCAGTCAGGCCGTGATTGCGGGCGCCTTCTCCCTGACACGTCAGGCAATTCAGCTTGGCTTTGCACCACGCATGAATATCATTCATACCAATAACGAAGAAGTTGGCCAAATTTATCTGCCATTGGTTAATTGGCTGTTACTTGTAGCAGTAGCTTTAGTAGTTTTCGTCTTTCACGACTCAGAACATCTGGCCTCAGCCTATGGAATTGCCGTTACCGGCACCATGGTAATCACCTCTTGCCTGTTTTGTGTAGTAATGATTAAAAACTGGCACTGGCCAATTCCACTGGCACTGCTGCTTACCTCAGCATTCCTGTGCTTCGATTTAGTTTTCTTCAGCAGCAATCTGCTCAAGCTAATTCACGGCGGTTGGTTCCCATTAATGATAGCTCTGATTGTAGTCACATTATTTTCCACATGGCGTCGCGGACAGTTACAACTACACAAAGCCCAGCAGAACACAGAATTCTCACTGGATGACTTTGTCGTAAATCTACACAATTATCCGCCACAGATTATCTCTGGCAATGCCGTATTCATGGTATCTGACCCATTCAGCGTTCCTCGGGCACTACTGCATAACCTCAAACACAACAAAGTATTGCATAGCTACAATGTTTTACTTAGCATCAAAACCAAAGAAGTGCCTCATATTACCGACAATGAACGCGTCGCCATGAAACAGATTGGCCCGCGCTTTACCCGAGTAATTGCGAACTATGGCTTTCAAGAAACAGCCAATATCGGCCATATTCTGACCTTAATGGCTGAACAGGGTATCACCCTCAATACCATGGAGACATCATTCTTCCTTTCCCATGACAGCATCGTGGTCGCAGCCAAAACCAAACATGGCAACATGGGTCGCTTACGCGCCCGAATTTTCAAATGGTTGTATAAAAATAGCGCCACCGCAAGTAATTACTATCATATTCCAGCCAATCGTGTAGTCGAACTGGGTGCACAGGTAGTTATTTAACTAATAAAGCTAACCGTAAAAACTATGAAAGAAAATATATGAGTATCAAAATCGGTATTGTCGGCGCCACAGGTTATACCGGTGTAGAATTATTACGCTTACTGGCACAACATCCGGCCGCAGAAATAATCGCAGTTACCAGCCGTAGTGCAGCAGGAACAACACTGAGCGACTATTTTCCCAGTTTGCGTAGTAGTTATAATCATCTTGTTTTTCAACATCCGGAACAAGCCAGCCTCAATAAGTGTGACATCGTATTTTTTGCCACACCAAACGGCATCGCTATGCAGGAGGCTCCGCCCCTACTGGCTCAGGGCGTAAAAGTAATTGATCTATCCGCAGATTACCGCATCAAGAATATAGCACTCTGGCAAGAATGGTATCCATTTACCCATAGTAGCCCTGAATGGGTAACAAAAGCTGAGTATGGCTTATGCGAACTCAATCGTACCGCCATAGCTCAGGCTCAGCTCGTAGCTAATCCTGGTTGCTACCCCACCTGCGTTAGCTTACCCTTACTTCCTTTATTACAACAACAGTGCCTTGCAGATAACCAGCTATTGATTGCCGATTGCAAATCTGGCGTATCCGGTGCAGGCCGCAAAGCAGACACAAGTAATCTGTTTGCTGAATGTAGCGACAACTTCAAGGCTTATGGTATCAGTGGTCATCGACACTTACCCGAAATCAGACAAACTCTTAATCTTTTACAGCCTCAGATGGGTAACAACCTCATTTTTATTCCCCACCTTACCCCCTTGATTCGCGGCATGCATGCCACCATATATATACAAACCAAAGATAGTCACAATCCATATCAATTGATTGCCGACTATTATCGTAACAGCCCGTTCATCGATGTAATGCCGGCTGGCAGCATGCCAGAAACACGCTCCGTTCGCGGAGCTAATCTCTGTCGCATCAGCGTACAGCCTGCTCCCCAGAATAACACATGGATTATCTTATCTGTGATTGACAATCTGGTTAAAGGCGCAGCCGGACAGGCCATCCAGAACATGAATATCATGTTCGGACTGGATGAAACCAGCGGATTAAAACTTATTCCCCTCTTGCCATAAATTGCCAGCAAGATGGAAAATCCAGTCTATACATATTAGCCAAAAGGATCAAACCATGTCAGATACCGACATTGAAACACCAATTATCTTTACAGAAAGCTGCTGCACTAAAGTTAAAGATCTGATTGCAGAAGAAAACAATCCTGACCTGAAACTGCGGGTATTTGTAACGGGAGGTGGTTGCTCGGGTTTCCAGTATGGCTTTACCTTTGATGAAATCGTTAATGATGATGATTTTGAAATCCAAAAAGATGGTTTAACTTTCCTGATTGATCCCATGAGCTATCAGTATCTAATCGGTGCAGAAATTGACTACTCTGAAAGCCTGCACGGTTCTCAATTTGTCATCCGCAACCCAAATGCCACCACTACCTGCGGCTGCGGTTCATCTTTCTCAGTCTAATCTACTAATTCAGATTATTGTCAAGCAACAATAATCCCATCTACTTCCAGCCAGCCTGAACAGGCTGGTTAATTTATTTCCGCCTACCAATAGCAAATAAACAAATTAAAAAGCAAACATTCAAATATAAAAAATTTGACAAATATTAAATATAATTGTCATTTTCAATAAAATGTAAAATAACAAGTTATTAACATTAATATTTTTTATAAAGTCTATAATCTTTTACGCAGCCAAAAAGTAGTAAAGGCCTTTTTTAATAATAAATTAACAAGGAGCTTTACCATGAACCATGACATAAAAAAATGTCCAGTTACCCATCTCACTACAGATCAGGGTGCCCCTGTATCTGATAACCAGAATAGTCTCACAGCCGGACCCCGTGGCCCACTATTAGCTCAGGACTTATGGCTTAACGAAAGACTGGCTAATTTCGTCCGCGAAGTCATCCCCGAACGCCGTATGCATGCCAAAGGTTCAGGTGCATTTGGTACCTTTACCGTAACACATGACATTACCCAGTATACCTGCGCCAAACTATTTAGCCAGATTGGCAAAAAAACCGAAATGTTCGTTCGCTTCTCCGAAGTAGCGGCCGAACGCGGTGGTGGCGATGCAGAACGCGACATACGCGGCTTTGCCATGCGTTTTTACACCGAACAAGGCAACTGGGATTTAGTTGGCAACAACACCCCAGTATTTTTCCTGCGCGACCCGCGTAAATTTCCCGACTTAAACAAAGCAGTTAAACGCGATCCCCGCACCAATCTGCGCAGCCCTACTTACAACTGGGATTACTGGACACTACTCCCCGAAGCATTTCATCAGGTCACCATCACCATGTCTGATCGCGGCATCCCAGCCAGCTATCGTCACATGCATGGATTCGGTTCACATACCTTTAGCTTCATCAATGCCAATAAAGAGCGCTTCTGGGTTAAATTCCATTTCCGTACCCAACAAGGCATCAAAAACCTTACCGACGAAGAAGCTGCCAACATCATGGGACAAGACCGGGACAGCCATCAGCGCGACCTCTACAACGCCATTGAAAGTGGCGACTTTCCCAAATGGACCATGTATATCCAAATCATGCCCGAGGCCGATGCAGAAAAAGTCCCCTATCATCCATTTGATCTGACAAAAGTGTGGCCACATGGCGATTACCCGCTTATCGAAGTTGGAGAATTCGAACTAAACCGCAATCCAGACAACTACTATCTTGATGTCGAACAGGCAGCCTTTGCACCAAGCAACCTCGTACCCGGAATCAGTGTATCACCAGACAAAGTATTACAGGCACGCTTATATAACTACGCGGATGCAGCCCGCTACCGTGTCGGCGTCAACCACCACCAAATTCCCGTAAACAAAGCACACTGCCCCGTATTCAGCAATCATCGCGATGGTACCACCCGTGTAGACAATAATTACGGCAGCCTGCCCCACTACGAACCCAATAGCTTTCACCAGTGGCAGGAACAGCCAGAATTCAGAGAGCCTCCACTCAAAATCAATGGCGATGCCGATTTCTGGAACTTTCATGAAGATGATAGCGACTACTTCAGCCAGCCACGTGCCCTTTTTAACCTCATGAGCGATACACAAAAACAAGTATTGTATGAAAACACAGCACGGGCCATGGGCGATGCACCGGATTTCATCAAATATCGCCATATCCGCAACTGCAATGCCTGCCACCCAGATTATGGCACTGGTGTAGCCAAAGCTTTAAGCATGACCGTAGAAGACGCCATAGCAGCACGCAACAGTGATCCGGCACAAGGCTGTGCGGTTTTGATATAAAACATAACCACCAATCAAAAAAATCCTTAAACAATCATGTTTAAGGATTTTTTAATTAAATACAGCTTAAAGAAAATAAATTCTTAAATAAAAACTTTAAAACTCATCAACTACCCCAATAAGCTGACATATTGGCCATTTGAGTCGAATGAGACATCTGTTCTGGAGAATTTAACCCACCCTCAATACCAGTAGTAAATCCTGCCATAGCTGATAACAAAGTCTGAACCTTAGCAGCAGAATCATCCCAATCACCTGCACAAGAACCACCTTGCTGCGCAGAAGTACCTGCTACAGTATTAGCAACATCCTGTTCATAACCAGCATCGAAAACAGAAAAATTTCCATAACTCAGCACATCAACATCCGTGCCAAGATTAAAATTAACACTGTATTTTTCCTTTCCGCCTCCAGCTAAAATAAAGGCACGTTTCTTCTTCAGCTCTTCATAAGAAACACTCTGATCTTCAAATACAAAATTAAACGCACGGCTGTATTTATTGCCATTATTGAAGTAATCCGGCAGCTTCACCGAATCAGCTGATCCATACGCTCGAATAATCAGATCATTGCCGGAATGGATAAACTCAGCATCGGCCAGATTAGCACCTTTAAACACTAAATCATTACGCTGATCTTTATTTTTTTTATCCATATAACCTAAATCATTAACCACATCCTGACCATGGCCAGCCTCAAATTCATAACGGTCTTTATGCCAGTTACCTCCATTTAGAATATCGTTTCCTGCACCGCCATTCAAAATATCGTAGCCATAGCCACCGTCTAGAACATCATCTCCTGTACCTCCGATAAGAATATCATTTCCCCACCAGCCATTAATAACATTATTATTTTCATTACCCTTATGAACAATTATAGAATTTTCTATTAAATAAAAATAATCTATGGTTTGATCATCAAATATAAATTTAAATGATCTGGTATCACAATTTTCGTTGAAGTAATCCGGTAACGTTACAGAATCTGCTGAACCATACGCTCGGATCACTAGATCTTTGCCAGAATGGGTAAATTCAGCATCGGCCAGATTAGCACCTTTAAATACTAACTCATTATGATCAAATGCATTTTTTATATCATAACCTAGATCATTAACTATATCCTGGCCATGGCCCGCTTCAAATTCATAACGGTCTCTGTTCCAATCACCCCCATTCAGAATATCGTTTCCTGCACCTCCATTTAAAATATCGTAACCAGCTTCTCCATTTAAGATATCGTCACCAGCCCCTCCATTCAAAATATCATAACCATTTCCACCCCATAGAGTATCATTGCCGGCTCCTCCATTCAGAACATCGTCACCATCTTCACCCCATAAAGTGTCATTGCCTGCTCCTGCGTTTATAATATCGACTCCATCCCAGCCAGACATAACATTATCATTTTCATTGCCATCCTGAATAATTTCAAATTTTTCTCTTAAGAGGCCATAATAACCTATGCTTCTATCATCAAATATAAAATCAAAAGCTGCGGTAAGCAGTGATCCATATCTGAAATAATCCGGAAAAGTTACTGAATCTTCTGATCCATATGCCTGAATTATCAGATCATATCCGGATCGCTTGAATTTTGCATCTGCCAGTTTGGCTCCTTTAAATACCACTTCATTATTAGTAGAGTATGAATAGGAACCACCATCTTCAATCCTATCCTGACCATGTCCCGCTTCAAATTCATAACGGTCTTTATGATTATCACCTCCTCTCAGAATATCATTGCCAGTGCCTCCAATCAGAATATCGTAACCTTCTCCTCCATTCAGAATATCATTACCCGCTCCTCCATTGAGAACATCATCTCCGTTTGCTCCCCATAGACTGTCATCGCCAGCTCCGCCATTAAGAATGTCTTTTCCGTTAGAACCACAAATAGTATTATCTTTTTCATCCCCGTTATAAGCAAAAATATAATTATTATAAACATCTTCGTAGGTGATGGTTTGATCATCAAATATATAGTTAAACGCTGCCCTGTTATAATATTCACCACTACCAAAATAATTCAGCAGTGTCACTGAATCTTCTGATCCATATGCTCGAATAACCAGACTGTTCCCAGAGCGAATAAATTCTGCGTCTGCCAGCCTGGCTCCTTTAAATACTACATCATTAAGATTGTTCTGATAATCCTTCGAAGCATAGCCAAGGTCATTAATCACATCATGGCCATGCCCAGCCTCAAATTCATAACGATCTTTACACCAATCGCCGCCATTCAGAGTATCGTTTCCAGCACCACCATTCAGAATATCGATACCATCTCCGCCATTCAGAATATCATCTCCTTCTCCTCCATTCAGGACATCGTTGCCATCTCCGCCATTCAGAATATCATCTCCGTCCTCTCCATTCAGAACATCATTACCATCTCCGCCATTCAGAATATCATCTCCTTCTCCTCCATTGAGGATATCGTTACCATTCTCTCCCCATAGAGTGTCGTTTCCAGCACCACCATTCAGAATATCGTTGCCAGACCATCCCGTAATAATGTTGTCTTTTTCGTCTCCATTTTCAGTGAAAAAATAGTCTTTTTTGATGTCTTCATAAGTAATGCTCTGATCATCAAATATAAAGTTAAATGCTCTGCTATAACGATTGTCATTATTGAAATAATCTGGCAAGGTTACCGAATCTGCTAATCCATATGCCCGAATAATCAGATCATTTCCAGACCGAATGAATTCTGCATTTACTGAATTGGCCCCTTTAAATACAAGGTCATTACGATCTTTTCGATAATACTCTGAGTCGTAACCACAATCATTAACCACATCTTGACCATGCCCAATCTCAAATTCATAACGGTCTTTATGCCCGTCGCCTCCATTCAGAATATCGTTTCCTGAACCTCCATTCAGAATATCGTAACCACGTCCGCCATTCAGGATATCATTGCCTTCTCCTCCATTCAGAATATCATCGCCATCTCCACCCCATAAAATGTCATTCCCCGCTCCTCCTATCAGGGTGTCGTTACCGCCTCTGCCATCCATAATATCGTTGCCATCTCCACCATTCAGAATATCATTGCCATTTCCGCCCAATAGTGGGTATGCATAAAGATCTTCATAAGTAACACTTTGATCATCAAATATAAAATTAAATGCTCTACTATATTGATAATCAGTGTTAAAAAAATTCGGTAAGGTTACTGAATCCTCTGAACCATACGCTTTAATAATCAGATCTATTCCAGAACAAATAAATTCTGCTTCTGCCAGCTTGGCTCCTTTAAATACCAGATCATTACGATCGTTTAGATAATCTTTTGAATTATGGCCATTATCTTTAACCACATCCTGACCATGCCCCGCCTCAAATTCATAACGATCTTTATGCCAATCTCCTCCTTTCAGGATATCATTGCCTGTACCCCCTATCAGGATATCGTAACCTTCTCCTCCCTCTAGAATGTCATTGCCGGCTCCGCCATTAATAATATCTTTACCCCACCAACCGGTAATCTTATTATCTCCATCATCTCCACTTTGAATAAAGGTATACCGACTCACCAACTCTTCATAAGTAATCGTTTCATCATCAAATACAAAATTAAATGCGCAATTCCTGCTGTTATTAAAATAATCTAATAAAGTTACTGAATCATTCGTTCCATACGCTTTGATAATTAAATCATTGCCCGCACGTACAAACTGTGCATCAGCCAGCTTCGCTCCTTCAAAGCATAAATCATTGCGCCTATTTTTTTCATGGACATATCCAAAATCTTTTATTACATCCTGCCCATGGCCTGAGCGAAACAGATAGCGATCTTTATGCCAGTCGTTTCCATTAAAGCTGTCGTTTCCACTTGTACTAACAAAAATATTATCAGTCTCTCCATAAAGTTGAGCTATTAATCCATTAGCACCAGCTGCTGTTAATAGATTGGCTTGCCGCCTTTCCCGCATTGCACTATTATATTTACCCAGATTCTTATCAATTTTTATCAGCTCTCTAGCTTCAGCCAGCTGATTATTTTCAACTAATCTTGCAATCTCCTGATTCAGCTTAGAGTAGTCATATCCGATTTTTTGCTGTTCAGCATTCCATTGCGCCAGAATGATCGGGAAAAACAGCTCTTTATATACTCCTTCTGCCAACAAACTGGCAGAAACATATTCGGCAAAATCATTAAACTCAGCAATCAGCTTAAGTGCAGCTTGTTCCAAAGGGTTTGGACTTCCGTAATTCCAACTCTGCCGGTAGTCCGAACCAGTTAACTTTTCCAAAGTCACCAGCCGCCGAGCATCAATATAACTTCCCCTGCTAGCAGGATCAATCTGATTTGAACCCGTCCAGCGGTATATCAGCTCATCCAGCATCGAATCACGCGTTTTTGCATCAGCAGCCAGATAAGATTTAACCATATCTTTCAGTACTGCATCCTTCTGCATCGCAGAATGCAAATCCAGTACATTACCAAAACCCCGCACATAAGGTAATTTGGCTATATCCTTATCTATCTCAATACTCTCAGTGTTAAACGCATCACTCGGCTCCGTGTCAAACCACACATCTGTTGCATCTGTCTGATGCCCATCAGCCCACGTAACCTTTGCTGTTTCCCTGTGCTCATTACCATGCGCATCTTTGACCTTTTTATTTTTATAATTAACCCCGATTGCCGTAATCTGGCTGGCACTCAGTGCTGACAACTCGCCCTCATCAACCACGCCATTCTGATTTTTATCCTGCCATAGCTGCAATTTCGACCACACAGAATCTGTAGCGTCAATTACTCCATCATGATTTTCATCAAATTCAGCCAAAGCTTCAAAACCATTTTTCGCTTTTTTACCCGAAACCAGTAGCGTATTGTTACCAAAAAGTTCCCGTCCATCATCAATCTGGCCATTTTGATTGCGATCTAAAACCAGTAACGCATCATTACTGTCTACCCAGCCAGTATTTTCTGCAAAGCCATTGCCATCATGATCAAAATAAACATGCTTGCCTTTAGCACTGGTTTTTACTCCGTCGCCATTCATATCAATAACAACAGGTGATACAGTTTTCGCCGCTTCCTTGATATCTGGCCGAGTATCATCTTTCCCTCTTTCACTTCCTCTTTCTATCAGCCGGATATTTAAATCTCCATTTTTAAAATTTTTAACCCTTAATCCATCATTAACTATTAAATCTCCACCATCCCAGTAATATTTATTCCCACCGCCATAATAAGTATGCTCAGGATCATTCTTATAATGAAAACCTCCGGTTAATATTTTTTTATTAGCAACTGAAGTACTTCCATCTACATTAAATATCTGCCCCTTACCATCAGAATCTTCAATCACATCCATTTTGTCTGCGATATAAGTATCATAGCCATCGCCACCCATAAGAATATCTTTTTCAATGGAGCAAGAACTTGACCCCATTAACAAATCATCACCATAACCACCTTGTAAAACATCTTCACCACCACCACCAATTAAAGCTGAGGAATTATTGAAAATCATATCCATTTCATCTATAGGTTCTGCCGGCGTCAGGGAACCTTTATGAAATCTATCTTTACCATCATAAACCACTTTTCTACCGCGGGAATCAATAAATCTAACTGAAGGAGAAATTGATATAAGATATTGTATTATAGCGAAATTTGCTCCCCACCCCCCTACTTTTGTCTCATCATTAATTTTTTCAAAAACAAATTTTTCAATTTTCAATTTAGTAAAATCTTTATCTGTTACCGTAACCGCAGGTACATCTCCTGTAAATTTAATTGGTACTTTTCTACCTATTCCATATGGGTCAATTTTTTCTTTATATAATTTATTAAATATATTTGCTTTCCATCCTTTACCATCAAAGTCAAAATTATCTTCACATGGAATTATTTTTAATCCTTGTATTTCCTTGGAACCGTCTTCCTTAACCACAAATTTTATTGAATCAAAATCAATAGTAAAGCTTGTTGAACCAAAGATAAAGGCACGGGTTACAAAATCACTTGACGCAACAGCAGTATCATATTGACTAATAGAGGTTTTAAATACTTCATCTTTAATATTTTTAAAATCTTTATCTGACTTAATAATTTGATCAGTTTTCATTTTATTCCACATAGAAACAAAATCATAACTACCAGCTGAAAATTCTGAAGAAAAAAAGTCTCTAAAAAATTTAAAATCCACTGCTGATACAAACCGCCCACCCCCATGCGTCATATATTCCTGTGCATTGATAATCAAAGCATCTCCCTCAGCACTTGCATCGCGTATCCATTTATCATCAACTAGTTCAGAAGGTGACGGTGCTGTTTTCTGATTCCATAAATATCTGGCCAGAATTTCATCCACACTTACTAATTCTTTTCCGGCATTTACTTCATAAAACATGTATACACTCCTTGTACTAAATATTTAAGGATTCTGCTTCAAGCAGATATATTTATATTAACATAAATTATATTTTATTTACCTAAAATTTATACAGCAGCAATCAATCCAGAAATTTTTATTCTGCTACATTAAAATAATATAATGATTATATAAAACCTGTCCTCATATTTGCGCAAACTCTAACCTTATTTATAATATAGTCCAAACACTATTTAGTACTATTGAGTAAGATTTGGTACAAAATAATAGGGCTTATATAAAATATCGCCACAATTATTTAACAAAAACACTTCCCTTGTATCTTTAGGAATTTCACGTTTATCTCCAGCTACAAACTCGGTGACACTTATTAAGTAAGAATATCTAACATCAAAATAGAAATTACCTATGCCCCAAGAATTAATATTTATATCCATGGGAATTCTAGATTCTTGCATAAATGCTGCTGTATCAATTCCAGCATTTTTTAAAATATAGTTTTTTCTTCTCAATGACCATTCTGATTTATTTAAAACAGTACAGCAGCTATTACTATCATAAACAGAAAGATAAGCTGGATTATCCAATTTATGTATCAGAATATAGTTTTTTAATTTAAAATCATCATTAACATAATTTTTATCCGATGCAAATATAAAGCTTTGCGCTTCATTATGTTTAATTAATATGTCAATGCCTTTCCAAAAATCAGATTTATTTTCAATATTCGCTTTAAGAAATTTTTCTTTATCTGGATTCATCGAAATTTTGAAGACTCTACAACCGTTCCACCTTGCACATTCTTCTTCAGTTGGTAAAAAATCATCATTAATATTAACTACCTTATTGTCCCAATAAAATTTATTTTCATATATCATTCGCCCAGTTAAGCTTTTCATCGCCTTATACCAAAGCTCTTCCTTGCTATAATATTTCCTGTCCCGCCAGCAATACCCAGCTCTGTTTTTAGCCTCAAATTCTTCTTGTGTAATATCGTTTGGTTTGGGGGTTTTCTTTATTAATTCATTCCAGAAGTAATATGGTGATTTTTTATAATATAAATCCCGTATTTTAAAGCCACCTGCTACCATTAATATCATAAACATGATTATTAATGTATATTTCGCCGGTTTTGGATGCGCTTTTGCTAAATCCGTTAGTTTAACCAGAATCCAAACGCCACATAGGGGTAAGAAAAAAGTGATTACAATAATTCCTACAAATATCAAAAACATTCCTTTATATTCTCCATGCACACATGAATTTCATCTGCTTAAATAGTAACAAATTTTATTTCTTTAATACACTGAAAGAACTATTGCTTATAAAAGCTATTTAGAATTTAAAATCAGCCGTCGATACAAACTACCCAACGCTTTGCGTCATATATTCCTGTGCATCGATCATCAAAGCGTCTCCCACAGCATTCGCATCTCGTATCCACTTATCATCAACTAATTCTGAAGGTAACGGTGCTTCATAAGTATCTCGCCAGAATCTCATCTTCACCCACTAAATTTTTACCTGCATTCGCGTCATAAACCATGTTAATACTCCTACTGTGTTATATTTGAGATGAACAAATAAAAAAATCTAAATTAATTAAAATATAATATATTTACCATAATATTCTTTATTTTAGTAGACTTAAAAAATTTAATTCATTGCGTAAAATAAAATGGCTTGTATAAAATATCGCCACAATTATTTAAATAAAAGACATTATTTGGCTTATCAAGTAATTCACGTTTATCTCCAATTGTAAAATTGGTAACGCTTAAATAGAAATTACCAATTCCCCACGAATTAATATTTAAATCTTCAGGGATTTTCGATTCTTCCACAAATGTGCCTATCTCACTTTTAACAAAGTATAAATTATAGTTTTTTCTTATCACTGACCATTCTGTTTTATTTAATATACTACAACAATTCTTACCATATATAGTAGTCCCTTCAATGTTATCATGTATTAGAATAAAATCTTTTAATTGAAACTCATCATTAATATAGTTTTTATCCGAGGTGTACATATAGGTCTGCACATTTTCAGCATTTTTTAGCCCATCAACTTTTTCACGATAATGCTCCCCATCTCCTATATAAGCTTTAAACTCTTGATTAGTTAAACTTACAGGCACTCGCCATACTTTACAACTATTCCAACGTTCGCAATCAGCAGATGTCCAGCTTCGCTTACCTTCAGCATCTAATACTTTATTATCCCAAAACAAATTATTCTCATATATCATTCGCCCAGTTAAACTTTTTATTGCTTTATGCCAAAGCTCTTCTTTGCTATAGTATTTCCTATCCCGCCAACAATATCCAGCTCTGTTTTTAGCCTCAAATTCTTCTTGTGATACATTGAATGGTTTATGATTTTTCTTTAATAATTCACTCCAGAAATGATACGGTGGTCTTTCATAATATAAATCCCGTATTTTAAAGCCACCAGCCACCATTGATACTAACACAAGAATAATCAAGCTATATTTTGCCGGCTTTGGATGCGCTTCCCCTAAATCCATTACCTTATTTAGTATCCAAGCAATGCATAAGAGTAAAAGTAAAATAATTAGGATAATGCTAACTATCCAAAAAATGGGGTCGTCAAATATTAGCAAAATATTAACGATTATATTATTAAACATAACACCATATTCTCCATGCACACATGAATTTCATCTGCTTAAATAGTAACAAATTATGTATTAGATATGAAGTATTTATAAATAAATCTATAAAAATTAAAAAACCTGTGATTATGATTAATCACAGGTTTTAATTTAAATCTAACTTATTGAGTTTAAATTATTTATCAAAATAAGTTGCAAAATTATCTAATAAGCCATTTTGACTCAATAATTCACACATTTGCATACCATCAATTGCATTTGTATTTAAACCAGCCATTGCATTAACAAGCTGCTGAACTTGACTGGTTACCAAAGGATAACCAAGTTCGTCATTATGTTTTATGCTGCTTGCAAAATAAATATAATAATTACCATCTTTATTATTATTATTTTTAAATGCAGCTTTTATCTCCGAAATTGTCACCACCCGGTCTTTAAAAACAAACTTTTCAACTGCAGCCCAGTTATTACAATCATTAGAGAGACAATCTCTGATTTCTACTGAATCGCCTTCATTATAGCCCACAAGAAACAATGTATTTCCCTTTTTACAGAATGTAACTTCAGCTACATTTACATCTGTAAATATAATTGTATCTTCCTTGCTATTATCACCCTGCAATGTAACCTTACCATCCCAGACAAAATCATGACCATGGCCCTTAGAAAAAATATATACATCACTTCCACCACCACCGGAAAGATAATCGTTATCTAACCCCCCAATAAATATATTATTTCCATTATAATTAGTATAGAGAGTATCTGTGCCATCTCCTCCCATCAAAATATTATTTCCACCTTTAACTTGCATACTATCATTTCCATTTCCCCCATCCAGAATAGTATCATCATTTCCCCCACTTATGAGATCGTCGCCATTACCTCCAAAAATTATTGCTTTACCGATTGTGAAATCAATTTCATTATTACCATCGGTACCATATAATATCATACCCCCTTTCCGAAATTGTTCCAGAGTAACCGTCTTATCCTTAAATACAAAGTTTTCTATGGCATATTTATCACCTGCATAAAAGAAGTCTCTTACTTCAATTGAATCTCCTTCGTTATAGCCATAAATAATTAAAGTATTACCATTCTTGCGGAACTTAACTTCATCAAAATTCACATCCAGAAATTGAATCGTATCTGATTTACCATCACTATCACAAACAAAATCCTGACCATGCCCCTTGGCAAATACATAGGTATCATTTCCTTCTCCACCGTAAAGTCTGTCATTTCCTGTACCGCCGATCAGTATGTCATCTCCACCATACGCATACAGAGTATCATTGCCTGCACCCCCGTCTAGCACATCGTTTGCATTACTTATAGTA
>NZ_MEIO01000028.1 GCF_002777745.1 Snodgrassella alvi | reverse complement strand
TATCAATGCCTAACGCCTCACGATTAAAGTCATCTATCACATTGAAGGTTCTAAAACGCTGTTGATTGCGACTGCTGTCACTCATAAAATCCATTGACCAGCATTCACCTTGTTTATTGGGTGCTGATAGCCTTTCTGGGCTTCGTGGAGGAATGCGTTGTTTACGCTTTACCCTGAGATTAAGCTTTAATTCACAATACACCCGATACACACGTTTATGATTCCATTTATAGCCGAGCTTTCTGATGCGATTAAAACATTTAGGAAAGCCCCAGCGTAAATGCTTATCGGTAATAGCACTTAGTACCGACATAATCACTGAATCATCCGGTAATTTAGGTTGATAATAGTAAGCGCAGCGACTTAAGCTAACAATAGCGCAGCTCATGGCAATAGTAACAGAATGACTTTCTTGCAGTTGTACAGCCCAAGCTTTACGTGTTTGAGTAGGCACTATAGCTTTTTTATGATTTCCTCCTGAAGCTGAGATTTTAAACTCAGCTCAGCAAACATCTGCTTAAGCTTACGGTTTTCAGCCTCTAGCTCCTTTAAACGTTTGATATCGGACGTTTCCATACCACCGTATTTATCACGCCATTTATAAAAAGTTGAATTGCCGATGCCATATTTACGGCAGAGTTCTTTGACGGGGATACCGGCTTCGGCTTCTTTTAAAATAGATACGATTTGATGTTCAGTCATTTTTTTCATGCTTAAATCCTCAATGGATTAATAAAGAGAATTTTCTACTTTTATGCTGTACTATTCTAGGGGATAGTTACAGCTCCTATTTATGTATTGGTTGATAGTGAGAATAGAATTGAAGAGATTAATAAGCAAAATAATATTAGTTCTACAGCGCTTGCTGCCAAACTAAAACCTGAAATTGGGCAACTAGAACCAGTTTTGGAATGGACTACCGGTGAATTAAATGTTGCTTCTGGTGTGTTGGTAATACCAACCAGAGACACTAATGATGATGGGGTGATTGATAATACAGATACACCAAGCATTATTTTTCTGAGCCATAAAGGTGCAGCATATAATTATGATGGAACTCTACATATTATAGATGGCCGCGATAAAAGTGAATTATTAAAACTATATCGTCCTAATAATCAAATCATAGCCGGAAGAGGTGGTATTGCAGCAGCAGATATTGATAACGACGGACAAGTTGAAGTATTGATCCCAACGACAAATGGTCAGTTGATGGCCATTAATACTCTTAACGGAGAGGTGAAATGGACGAGCCGCATACCTAATTCACCTTACTACGGACGTATATGGGGTGGCGGACCATCTATAGCAGACTTGAATGGTGACGGCAAAGTTGAAATTTTGTTTGGGCGACACGTTTTAAATGCAGATGATGGTTCCGTGTTATGGTCTGGCAGGGGAAGTTTTCATGGTGGAAAAACTGGATTGCAATCTTTTGCTGCGGATATTAATCTTGATGGCTATCTGGAATTGATAGTTGGTGCATCTGCTTATGATTATCAGGGAAATTTGTTATGGCAAAACAATGCAGTTGGTGATGGCTTTACTGCAGTAGGACAATTTAAAAAAGATGATTATCCGCAAATTGTTGTTAGTGCTGTAGGTCGTCTTTTTATGCTGGATCATGAAGGGAAAATTATTTGGGGACCTGTGCGATTGCCTGGAGGTGGTAATGGTGGTTCACCTGTTATCGCTGATGTAGATGGCGACGGAATACCCGAAATTGGTGTTGCTGGTGCTTATTTTTATACAGTATTCAAGGCTGATGGAAGTATCTTGTGGAGCCGACCTAATCAGGATAGTTCCAGTGCTGAAACAGGATCCAGTGTATTTGATTTTGATGGTGATGGTAGAGCGGAGGTGCTTTATGCTGATGAACAGAATTTATTTATTTTTGATGGTGAAACTGGACAACAGCTTTACAAATTACCACACGGTAGTGACACCGGTGGTGAATATCCTGTTATTGCCGATGTAGATAATGATGGTCATGCAGAACTGATTGTGGTCGGAGATGGAAATAGTAAAAATACTGGTTTACAAATTTATAAAGGTAAAAATAATAGTTGGGTAAGAACCAGAAATATCTGGAACCAATACGATTACTATATAAATAATATTAACGATGACCTTACAATACCAGCTCATCAGGGGAATAGCTGGGATTTACATAATACTTTCAGACTTAACAGACCCCTGGATCTTGACCCAACAGTAGTAGCAGATTTAACAGCTTCTTATATTCGTATTGATAACAAATTTGAAGGCTCTGATTCAACAATCACTGTTCGGATTGGTAATGGAGGCGGATATCCTGCTCCCGCTGGAGTATTTGTTGCGTTTTATAACGGAAATCCTAAAGACAATGGCATTTTATTAGGTGTGCAGAAAACAACTCGAATACTTAATAGTAATGATTATGAAGATGTGACCCTTCAGTTACCTTGTTTAAAGGATATTAACATTTTGTATATTGTTGCTGATGATAATGGTAAAGGTGAGTATACAGTTGAGGAGGCTAATCGTAATAATAATGTAGCAACATTAGAGCTTGCGAACTTAAGTTATGGTGTGCTGAAAATATCAACAGAAAAAAATAGTTATACTCCACAAACCGATGTTGTTTTTCAATCTATGGTTAGTAATATTGGATATTACAATAGTATCTTCAAATTGCAATTATCGATATTGGATTTTAATGGAAAACTCGTAGCTGAATTACCGATAGTTAGTCTGGGAGAGATTTCTACCAGTACTACAATTATTCATGAGAATATATGGAATACTGATTTATATATTGCTGGAGAGTATAAAGTTTGTGGTAAATTGTTAGATATCCATAGCAACATAGTAGCCGAAGATAGCTGTATTTTTGCTATTTTAGCAAATACAGATGAGAATTCTTTAGCATCTATATCAATTAATACTGATAAGCCAGAATATATTTCTAATGATGTAGTTGAGTTAACAACAATATACCGAAATTTATCTATTAATACGCCAATCTTCGGAGCTTATCTAGAGATTAATGTTAAATCACCCGATTTAATCGACGTGTTTTCTCATAAAGAAGCTATTGGTGATATCCCAGCAAATGGGAGCTTTAACCATTTTAATATTAGTCAGTTTTTACATGAAGCTCAGCTGGGTGAATATACTGTAGTTGTGACACTGTTTAATAGTGAAGATAAGAAGCTTGCAAATGCAACCACGTCTTATTTGGTCACTCAGGATCCTAAGTGTGTTTTAGATGGTATACGAGGTTCACTCACTTTGAATAAAAGGAAATTAAGTAAATGGCAGACTTTAAGCAGAACTGATTCAGTAAGTAATAATGGAGAAGTAAATGTAGAAAATCTAAAAATCATTCGTGTAATAGTCAATGAAGTAGGACAGGGTGAAACTAATTTGTTAGAAGTCAATCTGGATTTAAAAGTTGATCAAAAACAGGAATGGCTGAATATCCCTGTAAATACAAAAATTTTAGCTGCAGGTAATTACACAGCACTATTAATTGCAGCATTCAATGGTGAATCAAAATTATTGGATAGTGAGAATTTTGAGGTAAATGAGAATTCAGTTGGGTTAGGAATATCTGAAACTACTTTAATTACTACTGGTGCTGCACTGCATGAAGGTCTTGTTTATATCTGGGGGTTCAGAGGCTCAGCACAGCAAGGGAATGGCACTGTGAGTGTTGAAAGTGAAAGTCCACCGGCCAAGGTAGAAACATTGAAGAATATTATTTCATTAACTGGGGGGGCTTATCACCTACTTGCATTGGATGATCAGGGAAATGTTTATGGATGGGGTAAAAGTAACAACGGTGAAACAGGATGTGAACCAACACATAAGAAGTGTGTAGCTACGCCGGCACTAGTATTGAGTAATATTATTCAAATTGCTGCTGGAGAATATTCTTCTATGGCATTAGATACTAATGGGTTAGTGTGGACATGGGGACAAAATATTCATGGACAATTAGGAAATCCTGATATAAAACATCATAGTCAAACTCCAATAGCGGTAGATCTCAATGGTGAGAAAGTTAGGCTAATTGGAGCTACTTATGAAGGAGGGTTTGCTGTTACTGAAGAGGGACATGTTTGGGCATGGGGTGATAATGAAGCTAATGGATTAGGTATTCAAGGTTCAAATTATGGAAAACAATCCATTATTAAGATACCTACTCAGGTGCCGAATCTTGATATATATGCAGCTCATATTATTTATATAGGTGGTGGCAATGGCTGGGGTGAAGCCTTACTGGATAATGGCGATGTAATTGGTTGGGGGCTTCATGCAGCTCTGGGGCTGGGAGTTACAAAAACCAAAGTTTCCAGCCCAGAACCAGTTCATATTATAAGTAATGTCAAGCAGCTTTTTGCTAGGTATGTTGGTTCAATTGCATTGACTAATGATGGTGAAATCTATACTTGGGGACAGACAAGTGGTTCTGCTTTTCCAATGATCTATGGCGCAGATGTGACTTTACGCAATAACACTAATGGTTCCATTATAAGTATAGGTGGAGGTAAAGAGCATATTTTTTATAGGACTGAAGATGGGAATTTGTATGGTGTTGGTTACAATGATATTTATAAGCTAGATCAAAGTAAATCAACTGGTTCAGCTATTGATTGGCCAGGAAAGCAAATAATCTTAAATCCATAACAACTGTATTGTGTCAATCTGTTAAATCAGATTGACACAGTTTTTATATAAATTATTTTATACAAATTACATAAAGAAGAAATATATGAACAATTTATCAATAACTAATTTCAATAGAAAGCATTTAAAACAATCTCATGAGCACAAACTGGCAGAACTGATTGATGAAGTTAGGGCTTGTGTTGGAGCAGATGCAACTTTAGCTGCTAAAGTCGGTTTTAATCCTAGAAAAATGTTAAATAAATTCAAAATATTAATTGAAAAAGTAATTAATAATATTAAAATTGAACGTCAGCAAGCAATATTAGAGCAGGCATCACAAAATATTGTAGATCAGCTAGACCTACAATTGGCAACAATTACAGAAAGAAGCTCAGTATTCCAAAATTATCTTGAGCTGTTAGCTTCTGGTTCTCGACTACTAAGAAGTGATGAATGTGAGCATAGTAATGCTTTATCTGACTGGCTTGATGAAATTGATCCCTTACCTCAAGTAGAGGATTTTAACCAGATGCCTTTTCAGTCATTGAAAGCAGATCCAAATAATGTACCACGTGATTTTTCTGTTGAAGAAGAATATTCAGCTCATACACATAGTGCAGCAAATATTGATAATTTTTTCTTGCCTGAATATATTGAATCTAAAAATGAAGCCGAAATTACTGAAGATATATTAGCTAAAGCCAATGAATTAAAAAATAGTCCAGTTAAAATCTATGAATGGGTTCGCAATAATATTGAATGGCAACCTACTTGGGGCGGACAGCAAACTGCAGGCATGACGCTGGGTGTGCTTCGCGGTAATGCCATGGATATATCTACACTGCTGATTGCTTTATTGCGCGCAGCTAAAATTCCGGCACGATATGTACATGGTACTGTAGATATTGAAATAAATACATTTATGAATATGGCCGGAAATTTTGACTCATTAAATGCTGCTATAGAATTTGTTTCTGCAGGTGGAGTACCTGTAACAGGTATCATTTCAGGAGGTAAAATTTCTAAAGTTAGGATGGAGCATGTTTGGGTAGAAGCGGCTGTACCATTTTATCCATCACGTGGATCGAAACCAGTTTCTAAACGTAATCCTATCGATAAATGGGTACCATTAGATGGCAGTGCAAAAGAGTATGAGTTTTGTCAGGGAATAGATGTTTTTAAAACCAGTCTAAATTTTGATGATGTTTTAGAAAAATTTAAGAATAGTGGAGTCGTAAATAATGATAAAAATTTTATAAGTGGGTTTGATTCTAGTATCTTAAAAAAAGCTCAGGAAAAACATGGATATGATTTATATGAACATTTATTTGAAAATATTAAAGAACCAAAAATACCTGATTTGATTGGAAAACGTAATATTATTCCATTAAATTTTAATTTTCTACCAGGAAGTTTACCTTATATGTCTATTTCTAGGGGTATAGGTTCATCTTTTTTGAAAGCAGAATTACAAACAAAAATAAATTTATCTTTAAACGATGAGTCTGTATTATCTGAGTATGATAATAATATTACAATGCCTTTATATAAGCTTAATCAGAAAGAAATAATTATTAGTTTTGTTCCAGCAAGAGAATCTGATGAAATGGCTTTAAAAGAACAAATACCCAAAAACTTAACTGATTTAAATCAGCTCCCTAATTTTTATTCTTCGTATATACAAATGATTCCTATAATTAAATTAAATAAAAGAGTTATACTTAAAGGTTCACAAAGAAGTATAGGAGAAGAAATTAAACTTGAGTATCAATTCAAAACACCAACTAAGACCTATTTAAACGTAAGAAATAAAATTATTGTAGGAAGTTATCTAGCTTTAGGAATAGTAGGCAGTAATTTCTCTAATAAAACCATTTTTGATAATAAAAATGAATTAAATAAAATTAAGGCTATTATCGAAAATAATAAAGATAATAAGTTAACTGGTGATGAATTAATTAAAGGTATTTATTATACTGGTATACAGAATTATTATTGTGAATATATCTCTCAAAGTGAATTACTTAGCATAGGACAAAATATTAGATATATGCCTCAACCAATGGGGGGAACATTTGGATACGAACCACGTCAAAAAATGTTATTTGGTGTTAATTTGGGGATTGAAACAGGAGGTTTATATATGAATGTACATGTAGCTCAGTCTGTAAAAGATCCGTCTGGAAAAAAAGATAAAGCTAAAGAATTTATGATGCAGATTGGAATGCTAAGCTCTACACTGGAACACACTGTTCCAGAAAGTTTGTTTAATGGAAAAAAAAATCAAATTGTAAATGAGGGATTTTCTGCTTCAAAAGCTATAACAATGGCCCTTGCCCAAGGTCAAAAAATTTATACTATTACAAAAAATAATATTGAACAAACTTTAGCAAATATTAAGATTAATAAACTTGGGCGAGAAGAAATCCGTGCTGCTGTGTATGCAGGAAAAGAAGTGCGGGTCCATGCAGAACCTTTAACTATTAATAAATATTCAGGAAGTGGTTACATCATTTTGGATCCAATAATAGGTGATGGTGCTTACAAAATTAGTGGAGGAAAAAATGGTGGTTTTTTAGATCCTGCTATAAAATCTTTTACAGAAAATGCTAATTTGATTGGTGTAATACTGGGTGCCATTGCTATTATGGGTTTTTTTGCTGGATGGGCTCCTCTTACACTTGTTATTATTTTTTTGCTGCAAACGTATTTGTTAGTAATAGATTTGTTGACTAATTATGAGCCATGTACACCTGAAACTGATTTTAAAGTTTTTTTCATGGTTTTATTTGTTACTGTTATAGCAGGTGCGGTAGGTTTAATTGTAGAGGTAGGAGCGAATATAATTATGCTTATATTAGGTTTAATTTATGGATCAGCTCCAACTAGTGCTACTAATAAATATTGCAATATTATAAAAACTAACCCATTTCCAGCTCATTCCATGAGCTAAAATCAAATATAGGTTATAGTTAACCAAAATAAATCTAGTAATAATATAAATAACTTTTATTATTAAAGCCGAATATATTTATATTCGGCTTTGAACTTTTTATATTAAAATTATTAAGATGTATTTAAATTAAGTTAATTATCAAATTTATTTATTGGAGTATTAAAATTGGTTAATAAATATTTTATAATACGTTTACAAACATCCGCAGCGATAAACTATTTGTCCTATAAGTTCTATATCATTTAAAGAGGCAATTTCATCTGGATATTCATAGCTATTATAACTTTTCATACGTACCCGATGGTTAGGTAGATTTTGCAGAATTTTAATTCTTAACAGTTTTCCTTGATTGAAGGCGTAAATTTTGCCATCTATAGGTTTTTTTTGAGAAATATCAATGATAAGTTTATCTCCATCATTTAATAGATTCTGCATGGAATTTCCATTCATGGTGGTACAGACTAAATTATCAACTTGCAAATTATTTACTTTTAAATCAGTTTTTAATATGCATAATTGAGTTGCATCAGAAATGTTTTTTTCGATAGACAAAGGTGGGATATTTATGAACGCAATATTGTTACTATTGATGTGAGATATGATTTCAGTTTGTTTAAAATTCAGTATTTTCATAATTTTATTAACTGTTTCTAATCTGGGGATAACTTTACCCAACTCATATCTGGATATCAGAGATGGGGTGATGCTAGTTTTTTGGGCTAGTTCTTTCTGGGAAAGTCCGGCTTCCAGTCTGGCTGTTTTAAGTTGATTAGCAAATTTCATGATAGAAAAATAAGATGTTAAAAAATAAAATTTAATCCATAAATGATAAAAAATTGGTCATAAATGGCCATAAAATACTTGTAATTATCTTTTATAAATTTTAATATAGCCAGATATGGCTATAGTGGATAACCACTTAGGAGTATATTACCTGAAATGATATAGGATCAAAACTATCACTTATTTAACTGAAAGTATTTGTAAATAAACTCAACTTAAATTAACGATTAATTGATATAAGGTAAAAATAAAAATTGTAAATATATTTAACAATTTTAGTATCTGAAATGGTAATACCTCAAAGGCTGCCACCTTTGAGGTATTAGGTAAACAAAAATCCCAAGGTTAAAATTAGGAGTTTTGAATGAATAATAGTATCACATTTGTTTCTTTTTTAGGGAGTAGCCTTGCTACAGTTAAAGTTAAAAATACTATTTACGTATGTATGAAATCGGTTGTTAACGGTATTGGTCTGGATTGGTCAACTCAACACCGTAAATTAAAGGGGTGCTATCAAAAATACGGATGCGGATTTTTATCTATCCCGGTTAAAAACGGCACCAAGAAAATTCTGGCGATTCCACTTAAAAAATTGCCTAACTGGCTACAGAGTATCAATCCGAAAAAGGTTAAAGATAATCTGAAAGAGCTGGTGCTGACTTATCAGCGAGAATGCACTGAGGCCATTAATACTCACTGGCGCAAGCCACGCGCTGCGAAAAAGCCACGTTTTCCAGAAACAGCTGATAATAATGACTGTTCAGGTTTGTTGCCTAATCAGATTTCTATTATCAAGGCTTTACATAGGCAGCTTGTATTATCCGTGGCTAAAGAACAACAGGCTGAGCTCGCAATCACCTTATGGCAGGCTGTGCAAACCCGTTATGGTGTAAGTTATGATAAGGTACCATCCTCAAGATTTGTTGATGTTATTTGCCTGTTAAGCCGCGTTGCAGTCAAAAAAGCCAGTATCAGTAGTCCGGAGTCGAATAAAAACGGTGGTGACGAACTTAGTGTTCCATCTACAGTGTTGGCCAGTTTATATGAATCATTTGCCTGTTCTCAGAAAATGCGTCTGATGTATGAGCATTTATTTCCGGCTTTACGTATTCTGGGTAGTAAATACGAATCGCAGATTCATGAATTTGCATATGAGATGGATCGGATATTTAATAAGTGTCATAAGGCTTTTTTACCGTTGTTTGAAAAAATGCCAGAATCTGAAGCTAAAGAATCGGCACGCAATCATCTGGCCAAACTGATGTAAGGATCGGATTGACTTGTATAAAAATTGCTCTAAGCTTTAGTCATACCTTGAAAGCTTCTGAAAATCAGTCTGTTCAAGGTATGGCTATATACAAATATCTATTCAATATAAATTTATTTATATAAATGCATAATGGTTATATTTTGAAAAATGATTTTTTTGTATCAGAGTAAGGAATAAAAGAAAGTTTGAAATAAATTTAAAAATGATGAATAAGAAATGCATATTCTAATATTAATGGGTATTAAAACTGGTTTTTAACCAGTTTTTTTGTTTTTAAGGATTTGATGGTTGATTTATGAGAAATGTGGAATTGGTATTACAGCTACTTCATTCATTGCTGGATTTAAGATTTTTGCCGGATAAATTGCAACAATGGTTATTTTGTACAGGCACCCGTGTTATTACAGTTACCAGTGCGCTGATTATGATAGGTTTTGCTGGTATATTTTTGCTGGGTGGCAGCGATGTTTTTGATCTTAAACTGTATAAAGGCTTTTTGTTATTGCGTCCTTATACTCTGGCGGTGTTATTGATTGGGGTGGCATTGTTACAGTTAATTGTGGCGATATTTAAATCCTACCGTTGCAGTGTGTTTTCTGGCTATTTACTGATTTTATCTGCGCTGATATGGGCCGTAATATCGGCTACATTCTGGGCATCATACCCACCGTTAACAACAGGTATGACCACTTATCCTGTACTAACTGTAGTATGTGCCCTGGCGGGGCGTAATTTGATCAACTACACAAAACGGGTTGAAGATTTGAAACATAAAGGACGATAAAGTATGGAGTTAGTGAAAGATGCTTTTTCGGTCTGTATTCTATTTGCGCTGATGGGTGGATTGGCTGGTTCTTTACTGGTTACAGATTACAAACGCTATGGCTGGTTTATGACAGTTTTGTTTGTCTTGTTGGGAATGATATTTGCTGCCGCAGTAACTGATTATTTCTTCCCGCAGAATCATCCGTGGCTTTTTGCCGGAGTGGGGGTATTTGCAGGTATGTCGACCACATCATTTCTGGATGCGTTCAAGGCTGCTGCACCGAAACTGGCACAGCGCATAATTAATATTGTTAGCAAAAAAGCAGAGCAGTTTGTTGGTAGTGATGAATCAACAAAAGAATAACTATAAATAAGTATCAGGCAGCCTGAGGGCTGCTTTTTTGGACAATTAATATGTATAAATTGAGTAATCGATCATTGCAGCGTTTATACGGGGTAGATGTCAGTCTGGTCAGGGTAGTTAAACGGGCAATTGAAATCACTAGTCAAGATTTTATGGTGACTGAGGGGCTGCGCACTTATGAACAGTGCTGTATTAATTACGGCAAAGGTCGAACCGCGCTGCAATGCAGTGTGAAAGGGGTGCCAGCAAAATATGCGCAGCCGGGCTTGAGTAAAGTAACATGGTTAAATAACCCGTTTGCAAGTAAACATGCTACCGGTAAGGCCATAGACTTGGTTCCTTATCCGGTTGACTGGAATGATTTGAAAAAATTTCACATGATAGCTGTAGCTATGAAACAGGCTGCTACAGAGCTGAAAGTAAAAATTGTATGGGGTGGTGATTGGAAGTCCAGTAAGGATTACCCTCATTTTGAGGTGTGACAAATGAATTTAGTCGAATTTATCTGATAAACCTGATTCTTTAAAATAGGCTGAATATGGTACGCAAGTGGTAATGATTGTTTGATATTCTGATTAGAATGAGATGAATTTAAACAGATAGTTTGCTATTTATTATAGTCTATTCATTAATCATTTTTGCAAACAGATTGTAATTTAACTTTATGAGTAAGGATTTATTCTTATGATATATGTATATAATATTGTTTATCTCAGTAATGTGAATTTATTAATATGAGATTTGTTATACTGATTAAATGAATTTAATTTTAAATTGTTAAAAATATTCTATTGACGTATATTAAATGAAAGGCTATAATTTGATTCATTGATAGGTATGCTTCACCTTAAACAGCTGATTAAAAAGTTCCCTGGTTGGGAGCTTTTTTGCGTTCTGAGTAGATGGAAAGCTGAATATAGTATAGGGTAGTTAATGAATCTGGATATCGTGTCTGAATAAACAGACGGGATAATTGGTGGAGGCGGGGGGAATCGAACCCCCGTCCGAAAGTCCTCTACAGAGCGATCTACATACTTAGTCTTGCCAACTTCGAATCTTATTTACAAACCGCCGACAGACAGGCTGTTTGTAAACCAGTTGCCATAAATCTCGTTCAATGCCAGACAACACGACATTAAACCAGCCAATGTAAATGTCGTTGCGGTGAGTTGCCTCACACGGCCCATTGGCGAACCGTTGCAACGTTTAGCCTTAAGCGGCTAAAGCGTAAGTTTCGTCGTTTGCGACTATATAAATTCAGTGTTTAACGGGAATCTGAGACCCCGGTATGCACGCATCTGCTTTGCAACCCCCGTCGAAACCAAGGTCGCCCCCAGATGGTTTGCCAATTATACTTTATTTTTGGTGTATATGCATAGTCATAAAGTTATAAGCTGATTTTAAGCTAATTACTACCATCAATCGGCATTTAAAAATCAGACTAAAAAATAAATTTAAGGGGGAATAACATCTATTTTAATCAGTAATTAAGTAGAAATTGCATTGGCATTTTATTCATTCGTCTGAATAAAAACTGCTTATAATTGCTATTGCAACAGGCACTAATTTCCAATAAACTAACATTAAGTTACATTTGTTATCAAATATAGTTGATGAGAACATTAAAAGAGACCGAGATCGTGAAATTTATGTCGGAGAATCCCATGAATGTGTTGTTGCTGTAAAACATTTTTCGAAAGCAAAACAAATTACGATCTGGAAAAAAGAGCCAGAATTAAAGGTAATAATAGTATTTAGCCTGGTACCGCAATGGCGACGTTTGATAGTAGAGGCAAATATCATGGCCATGCTGCAATATATATATCAATCAAACAGCAAGGGGTATCAACGTTTATGATCAATGGAAGGGACAGCTATTGCAGACTCGTGAGCTTGAATTCAGAGGGTGGGGTTATGTTTCAAATAATAGGATTAAATTTTATGTTATTGAACAACAAAAAAATAACGATATTATTTACCAGTCTGTTACTCAGCCTTTTATCAATCAATTGCCTTGCTCAGACTCCTGTTGTGAGTTGCCCCGCAACTTTTTCTGATAAACACACTGTTTACCGCCTTTTTAATGCCAGCTTATATGATGGTCCAATAACTAATAATGCAGAGTTAGTTCCTGAATTTAAAAAAGAAAAAGCTATATGGAATATTGACCCGCGAATGGATCCTTATTTAGTCTGCGAGTATGCCGGAACCAGACATACCATTGTTTTTCATGCCAGGAGTGCAGCTTACTGTGAAAAAAGCAAAGCGCCAGTGCAGGCAAAATGTATGCCATAAAATTTTGCTGCTAAGTACTTAATCTGTTAATAAAAAAAAGGTATTTTATTTACTGACACTTATGTTTATAACGTGGTTTTGATGTGATACATCCTAATCAAACAGCAAGGTATATCAGTGTTTATGAACAATGGAATGGACAGCTCTTGCAGAATCGTGAGATTGAATTCAGAGGTCATGGTAAAATTGTTAATGACGGAAAACAATATTATGTTATCGAATAACAGAAAAATAGCGATATTATTTACCAGTCTATTACTCAACATAATATCAATTAATTGCTATGCTCAGTCCCCTGTTGTGAGTTGCCCAGCAACTTTTTCTGATGGTAACAGTATTTTCCGGCTTATTAATGTCAGTCTATATGATGGTCCAGTATGTATGAAAGCAACGTTAGTACCTGAATTTAAAAAAGATAAACAATTATGGGTTCTTGATACACTAATGGATCCCTCTTTAGTTTGCGAGTATGCCGGAACCAGACATTACATTGTTTTTGATGCTAAGGGTGCAGCTTATTGTGAAAAAAGCAAAGCGCCAGTGCAGGCAAAATGTATGCCATAACAATTCGCTGCAAACAATTTAAGCTGTTGGTAAACAAGATTGGCTTTATCCGCCAGCGCCTATATTTATGATAAATTCATGATGATTTGAATATCCAATCGCCTGCCAGCTGCTTTTTTACGTTCCTTATGGTGCTGATCATTAGCAAAATATTTGTGTTATACAGGAAATTATACGGATAGAGATGAATACTTTGCTGTTAGTTACTGTTAATTGATTGTTGCATAATTTGATTTTGTAGAGAATTCAGATATGGATTTTATGCTGGCCGACAAGATGGCAGGAAATTATCGATGTTGGCGGCATTGATTTATAATTTGCATTATTTTGTTTGGAATGAATGCTGTTATGTATGATGTCAATACGGATGATGTGCGCCGTTTTTTCGCTGATGTGTGGCGTAAGCGTCAGCAGCCGCAGTTGCTGGATGCTTTACAGCAGAAGGCGTTGCGGATTATTGCTGCACATACTGAGTATGCGCCCTATCTGGAAAATGTTGAACAGTTTTTAACCCGGACATGGCGGCCGGAAGAGGGGGAAACAAATCCTTTTTTGCATTTGTCTCTGCATTTATCAGTACAGGAACAGGTAGCGATTGATCAGCCGTTTGGGATTGCAGCTATTCATCAGCGCTTGTGTGAGCAGTATGCGGGTGACTGGGTGAAAGCAGAACACGATATGATTGAGGCACTGGCAGAAACAATCTGGCAGGCACAACGTTATGGTCAGGGGTTGGACGTGAATGTTTATATGACGCGGCTGCGCAGTCTGATAGGTTTGGGACAGGAAGATGAGGCGCGTTTAAATCCACATGAAGTTGGACAGTTTTCTGATAAAGAGATTTGAATTTGCTCACGCATTGATTATGATTTATTGTTTCACTCATCTGTGTTGACCAGCTGTAATTATGGCTGGTTGCTAATGTGGGAATTATTTTCAATAATCTTTAATCAGGGGATAAATATGTCTTTCTGGGCAAGTAATGCAAATGCTCTATTGCTGTTGTTGTTTGTGGGGTTAGGTATTGTGGGACATAATCCTTCAGTAACGATTTCAGCGTTAATTATTTTGTTGATACAGCAAACGCCGTTATTAAAATATGCACCGGTACTGGAAAAATATGGGGTACAGTTGGGTATTATGCTGCTGATGATTGGTGTACTGGCTCCTTTGATTACAGGCAAGGTGCAGCCGGCACAGATTGCTGCGCTGGTAACCAGTTGGAAAACCATTGCTGCTGTGGTAGTAGGTACAATAGTGGCCTGGCTTGGCGGGCGTGGGGTGCAGTTGATGCAGGTTAATCCGTCAATTGTGACTGGGTTGATGATTGGTACTATTATCGGGGTGGCCTTTTTACGCGGTGTGCCGGTAGGGCCTTTGATTGCAGCTGGATTGCTGTCGCTGATTTTGTAAGTGCTGTGTTGCTGAAGTTCTTGCCAGAAAGCCACGCTCTCGTTATAATGCGCGCAATTCCATTCTCACGGAGAGGTGGATGAGTGGTTGAAGTCGCACGCCTGGAAAGCGTGTATACGTGAATAGCGTATCGAGGGTTCGAATCCCTTCCTCTCCGCCAAATTTATTATTTAAAGCTGCCTGAGCAGCTTTTTTTATGAGTATTATATTTAATGTTATTGGCATAAATATTTTGTGTTTACTTTAGTCTACTCTTTATTAATATTCTGGCACTTGGATTGGTTATATTGATTTTATGTGTGACTTTGTAGCTAATATTTGTTTTATTTATTATTTTTCTGGCAGGTCTGTGTTGTAATTAATTTTAGCCGCTAAAAAACTACGCCCTCACAATTTTGGTTGTGAGGGTTTTTTGTGCCCGCTGGATTGTATGGAGAATATCGGATGAATTTAACCCGTTCTGTTCTGAACAATGTGCAGACATATCTTGAGAGAGCCTTGCCAGATTATTCGGTACAGTTGATGCCGAATAATTTTAAGGATTATCAGTTTATTCATCCGCTTGGGGCGGTATTGATTGGCTATCAGCGCAGTAAATTCAAAAAGCCGTGCAGTACTGACCTGATTACGCAGGAAAGGCGCTTGCAGTTGCGTTTCGCGGTTTTTGCTCGTTCTCTGGAAAATGAGAAGGGTGTGCTGGATTTACTTGATTCTTTACGCTTGGCTTTGGTGGGATTTCAGCCTGACCATTGCCAGCAAATCCGGTTGTTGAGTGAGCGCTTTCTGGGGGAGGCCGATGGGGTTTGGCGATATCGGTTATGCGCTCGCACTGAGACGCTTCAAGTGGAGCAGCGTCCGGTGGTTAATCAGCAAAATCTGGTCAAATCTATACCGACTCGTGGTGAGATTAAGACCAAAGCTATTTCACAATCTGTAACTTCGAAGGAGTAATAATCATCATGGCAGCAGCTTATTTGCATGGTGTTGAAACAATCCGTATTGATGGCGGCAGTAGTCCGGTCTATACCGTAGATGGGGCGATTACAGCGATTGTTGGTACGGGTATGTCTGGTGCAGTAAATGAATTGACGGTGTGTCAGACAGTTAAGGATTTTAGTCAATTTGGTTCTGTGACAGGAGCTGGTTTTACTTTGCCTGATGCGGCTAATATCTGGACGCGTTATCAGTCTGGTGTGGCTTATGTAGTGAATGTGCTGAATCCGGCTAAGCATAAAACGGTTGTTGATTCTGAGGTACTGGTTATCGACAGTGATACGTTGATGGCCAAAACGGCGCATCCGGCCTTACAGTCTGGCTATAAAGTACAGGCAGGGACTCAGACTTTGTCTGAGGGTTCTGATTACACGCTTAATCTGGAAACTGGTGAGCTGACTTTTGCTCAGATGCGTTCTGATGTATCGATTGCTTATACCTATCTTGATCCGAGCAAGGTAACGGTAGCGGATATTATTGGCGGCTATGAAGCGGCAACAGGTAAGCGTAAGGGTATGGAATTGCTTACTGAAGGGTTTACGCGTCTGGGTGCGGATGCAAAGATTTTGATTGTGCCGCAATATGATGCAGATGCAACTGTGGCCGCAGCGATGGTAACGCTGGCTGATAAGCTGGACGCAATTGCCTATATTGCTGCGCCGAAAGGTACTACGCTGACTCAGGCTATTCAGGGACGTGGTTCGCTCGGAAATATTAATTTTCAGACTTCTTCTGACCGTGCGCAGTTATTTTATCCGTATGTTACTGGGTCCAGTGGTGAACTGGAAAGTCTGGCCACACATGCTGCCGGTTTACGTATGAAAACTGATGTGGAGCAAGGCTATTGGTTCAGTATTTCCAATCGTGAGCTTTTGGGTGTAACGGGTATGGAGGTATCGCTGACAGCACGTATTGATGATCCGCAGGCGGAAACTAATCGTCTGAATGAAAAAGGTATTACTACGGTCTTTAACAGCTATGGTACTGGTTTCCGCTTATGGGGTAACCGTCTGGCCTGTTTCCCGACTGTGACGCATATCAAGAATTTTGAAACTGCACAGCGTACTGGTGATTTGATTGATGAGTCGATTCGCCGTGCGCAGTTACAGTATATTGATTTGCCTATTGATGATGCGCTGATTGACAGTCTGCTGGGCACGGTACGTACTTATCTGGGTACGCTCAAGAGTATTGTTGGTTTTAGTGTGAGTCTGGATTATGACTATGATCTGGCTGATGCTTTCAGTAAAGGGCAGGTGCCAATCAAGTATGACTATACCCCTAAACTGCCAGCAGAACGTATCACCAATACCAGTGTGATGACCCGTACTTATCTGGCTAATTTGATTAGCAACCAGTCTGCCGCTTAGGAATCAGTTATGACAGAATTTAATGCAATTTATAATGCCAATGTTTATGTTAATGGTAATAGTCAGTTAGGCCGTGCCAGTCAGTTTAAATTACCGGATATTTCTGTTGGACAAACAGAAACTAAAGGATTAGGGCTGGTGGGTTCGGTGAAGCTGCCCAGTGGTATTGAGGCGCTGGAAGGGGAAATTACCTGGAACAGTTTTTATCCCGATGTATTTACTAAGGTTTATAATCCGTTTAAAGCATGCCAGCTGATGGTACGTGCCAATGTGCAGGCATTTAATGCTTCCGGTCTGGCCGCAGAAGTACCGATGGTGGTGATGGTGATGGCTACGTTCAGCAAGAATCCGTTAGGCACTTATAAACCAAAAGAAAAGGCAGAATTTGCCAGTACTTTCCAGGCTACGGAAATTCATCAGACGGTTTCAGGCCGTGAGGTTTTGTATTACAACGCGTTTACTAATCAGTATCGGGTAAATGGTGTGGATATGCTGGCGCAGATGCGCGCAAATATTGGTATGTAATTTATTTTCGATTTGAAATAATGTAGTTGAATGCTCACGCTGATTATCAGGGTGGGCATTTTTTATGGTGGAAATGTTTTTCTGCGCTGAATGAATTTCGGCGTTATTAATGATTCAAGGAATAGATATGGCACAAACTGAAGCGCAACAGCTGCAAGAACAATTGGGTACAGGTAAGGTTATCAAGTTGGTAGAACCGCTGCAAACGCCCAATGGTGTGGTAACGGAACTGACACTGCGTCGGGTACGAGTTAAGGATTTTAAACGTGCCGCTGAGCAGTATCCGGATAATGTAGTACTGCAGGAAGCTCTGTGTCTGGCTATGGCCTCAGGCTTGCAAAGTGAAGATTTTGATGAGCTATCGTGGGAGGATTACGCGCTGGTGCGTCAGTTTTGTCTGGGTACTCACTGATTGGGATGGTTTTTATCAGGCTGCTGCGGATTTAGCGTGGTGGTTTGGTTTTTCTCCGGCAGATATTGATGAGATGTCTCTGGATGAAATTTTACAATGGCAGCAACAGGCTAACCGGCAGATTAAGGCTAAATACAGCAAGCTGTAAGCGGTTGCTGTCTGTTGTGAGTGTACCGTTAATATATTGCTGGTTTGTGGCAGAGGCTGTGAACTGGCAATAGTAACGGTAATGATTTTTATGAATAATAAATAATAAGTTGGTGAATTCCAGTATCAATTAAGATAATGGATAGAAATGCATTGGTGCTGTTATGGATAGTGGATTTGTTTCTGATTTTGGTGAGGTACAGCGTTCTGTCAAGGCCTTTGGTTCTGCTATCGGTGTGGCGACCAGACAGATTGAGGAGATGGGGAGATCTATACGGGGTTTGCAGGTGAAAATCCAGTCTCTGGATAATTTTTCTGCAGCCACTGCAAAAGCAGTCAGCGCGCAGAATAGGCTAACTCAGGCAGTAGACAGATATAACAAAATTCTGGAACAGCGCAAGAAAATTGGTGGAGAATTAGCTAAAACCCAAAGCACTATTAAGACTTTGATGAAACCGGTTGAGAAATCGGTGAAAATTCACATGGAACGTGAAACGGCAGAAACTGGACTAAAACAGGCTGTGATGCAGAAAGATGGCAGCATGGGCAGGTTTAATCAGATTAATGCCCAGTCTACGCAGCTGAGTCTTGAGCAACAGGGTAATAAAAATGATTATACTCATCTTGCCACTAATATGAAGCTGGCTAATATGTCTGATGATGCGGTGCTTCAGGGGGGGATGAAGGCAATTGCCGGTTTTAATGTGTTATTTGGCAAGAAGATTGAGGACATTTCTGTAGCTAAGGGGTTAATGCAGACTTATAAGCTGAAGGATACGGAATTGTCTGCTGGTCTGGATGCTGTCCAGAAAATTGCTCACTCGTCAGGTATGAGTCTGGAGGATATCGAAAAATCCCAGGCTGCTATGGCTTCGCCATTACAAAGACTGCATCTGACTGGTTTGCAGAATCAGCAAAAAATATATGCCCTTGAGGGAATGGCAATACATGGTGGTGTAAGCAGGTCTGATGCTGCCGATGGTATGGGGGAATTTCTGGATAGGCTGGCACAGGGGCCGAAAGCTATGCAGCAGGCAACTTCTGCGATGAGTACAGAAATGCGCCAGATGATGCAGAAATCAGGTGTGAAGTTTAGTCTGTTTAATAAAGACGACTCACTTAAAGATATGCATGTGGTTGTAGGTGAGCTGGAGGCAAATTTTAATAAAGTTAAAGCGAAATATGGTGACCGTGCTGCATTTAATATGATGGATGCTGTATTTGGCAAGAGTGGCGGACAGATTGCTTCAGCAGCAGCTCAGGGCGGCGGTACTGGTTTTGCTGCGATGCAAACCCGAATGGGTAATCAGCCATCTTTGGATCAGCGTACCCAGCTTCAGACTAATACGCTTGCGGTTAGTATGGATAATTTACACGATGCGGTTATTGAGGTAAGCAATGCTTTTGGTGCAACGCTGGCACCCGAAATTAATACTTTTGCTCAGGTGGCCAAAGATGTGCTGCTCAATACGGTATTGCCTTTTATTCAGAAGCATCCAGCGCTGATTAAATCTGTGGTGGCTTTTGGTGTAGGTTTGGCCGGGCTGCGGATGACGCTGCTTTTGGTGCGTTATGCCATCACTATGGTTACTGGTCCGCTGGCGCTATTACGTACTATTTTTGCCCGTTTTCAGATTGCACGTGACCTCAAGCAGGGTGGTTCGGTGTTTCAGCGTTTACGTTCCGCTATTACCTCAGTGGGAAAGTCTGCCGGCTCATTGCGCCAGAAGCTGTTGTCTTTTGGCAGCAGGCTGGCTGGTGTGGGCAAGAATTTTGCGGTGTTCAATAAGGGGCGCTCAGCACTGGGTTTACTGCAAAAGGCATTTGCCACGATTGGGCGTACTGCCATTGCGCCAATTAAGAAAATTGTGCAGTCATTTGGTCTGATTACCAAAGTAGCAAAACCTTTGTTTACGGTTTTTTCCAGTCTGGGCAGGGGTTTCAGTGCATTGGGTAAAGGCCGTATTGTGCTGAATCTGCTGCGCCACGCGATTATGGCCGTAGGCAGGGCTTTTTTGATGACGCCTATAGGTTTGGTTGCTCTGGCAATTGGTGCAGCAGCATTGTTGATTTATAAATATTGGCAACCAATTAAGAATTTTTTTGTTGGTTTATGGGATACAGTTAAAACTAAATTTGAAGCAGGAATGAAATTTTTTAAGGAATTACCGGCAAAATTCAGTGAGTTTGGACGCAATATTATTGATGGTCTGGTTAAAAGTTTCACTGAGGGTATTACTAAGGCTATTAATGCTGTAGGTGAATTTGCCAGTAAAATTATTAATAAGGCTAAATCTGTATTTGGCATTAATTCGCCTAGCCGTGTATTTAAGAGTATTGGTGGTTCGTTGATGGAGGGCATGCATCTGGGCGTTGACCTCGGTGCAGATAAACCAGTAACGGCAATAGGTGTGGCTGCTGACCGCATACAGCAGAAATTTAAAAGCCGCTCTGGTACGTTAACGGCTCAGTTTAATGAAAAGATGCAGCTTAATGCAGCAGAATTTGCGCAGAACCGCTATCCGGCAGGACATGATTCCGGTGCAGTAACTATTAATTTTAATCCGACTATTCAGGTTAACGGTAATGCAGACCGTACTGTGATTCAGCAGGCACTGGCGCTGAGTCAGCGTGAATTTGAGCAGATGTACCGGCGCATGATACAGGCAAAAGAGTTGAGGAGTTACTGATGTATGCAATGCTGGGGGATATTCGTTTTGAAGTACTGGAGAGTTTCAGCAGTTATGAAGAAACGCACAGTGCTGTCTTTGCTAAACATGATGTATTGGCCGGACGCCCGCGTTTGCAGGCTACCGGTAATGATCTGACTAACATTCGTTTCGGTATGTTGCTGCACTGGAAACTGGGTAATCCGGATAGTGCCTATACTGCACTGATTAATGCCAAGGAGGCGCAGCAGGCGTTGGCGCTGGTGTTTGGGTCTGGACGGTTTGTTGGCTGGTTTGTTATTCAGCAGTTGAGTAGTACTACTTTGATTCAGGATGCACAGGGACGTACTGCCGCGCGTGAAATCAGTGTTGAGCTGCTTGAATTTGTTGGTGATCCGAATAATCCGTTACCAACGCCGGGCATCATGAAGGGTCAGAATCCGCTGCTTTCTTTTATGCCGGATTCGATTAAAGGGGCTGTTAACAAGGTTGCGGCGGCGGTACAGACAGGGGTACGTATTTATCATGCAGTTGAACATGATGTTACCGAAATTCAGAATTTAATCACGCGGGCGCGTACTGTACAGCATAATACTTCTGGCTGGCTGGGTATGATTGCCGATGCGCTGACTGTTGGCGGCCAGACGCTAAGCAAACTAAATACTTTGCCTGAGGTAGGTGCATGGTTTAGTGATCTGTCTGGTGCGGCAGATTTTCTGTCATATACCGGTCAGGCCGCTCATCAGCTGGAGGAATGTGTGAATCTGATTCAGACCGGTTATGACAGTGGTGAGTGGGGAGACTGGCTGGATAAGAGTGAAAGGCTGTTATCGATGGTGGAGGATAGTATCAGTAATGCGACTACCGGCGCCCAGTCATTAATGGCGTGGCTGGCCGCGAGAAAGGATGAGGCCTGATTATGGTTGATTCAGTTTTGCAATATCAGACTTGTGAAGGGGATCGCTGGGATTTGATTGCACATAAATACTATGGTGATGCCACGATGCTTGACCGGCTGATTGCCGCTAATCCGCATTTACCGCTGGCTGAACAGTTTACTGCCAATCTGACGGTACTGATTCCAGTCATTCAGTCGGATACGCATACAGCACAGGAGGATATGCCACCATGGATGCGTTAAGTATGCTGACAGGAGTATCCGGTTTGGGGCGAACCCATCCAGTTACGATGCCAGACTTTACTATAGGCTATGAGAAAAAAGATATTACTCTGGCAATAAGGCCTTATCTGCTTAGTATCAACTATACGGATTATCTGGGCGAACAATCGGATGAGTTGTCAGTATCGTTTGAGGATACGGATGGCAGATGGCTGCGTAGCTGGTATCCGAATCAGGGTGATGTGTTATCGTTTGCACTGGGAGACCAGTTTACCGGTATGGTAAATCTGGGCAATTTTGAGATTGCTGATATTGATTATGCGTTCAAGCCCAATGTGATCACTCTGAAAGCTCTCTCCACGGGGATTACCCGTGCCAGCCGCACTTTACAGCCAAGAGCATATGAGAAAACGACACTGGAAAAAATTGTGCAGATGGTGGCAGCGCGATTGCAGCTGGAAGTCAAAAATCCGATTGCCAAACTGGAAATTGAACGTATTACTCAGTATCAGGAAAGTGATGTGGAATTTCTGGCACGGCTGGCAAAGCAGTTTGGCTATACTTTTAAAATCGTCGACCAGACTTTAGCTTTTATTGCCAATACGGAATTAACGGCACAAGAACCAGTGCTGGTGTTGCAGCCGGAAGAAGTAGTGTCTGCAAGTTTTCGTGATCAGCTCAAAGGTGTGCCTGATGAGGTAGTGGCTTGCGGCTATGATACTAAAGCTAAACAGGTGCGAACGGTAAAACGCAAGGGGCAGCCTTTGCGGCCGCAGAGTAAACAGAGCGCAAGTGGTGACATGTTAAAGATTGTGGCCAATAAGGGGGAATCGCAACAGCAGTTAACTGCACGTGCTGATGCTGCACTTACTGATGCACGTCAGTGTCAGGTAACCGGTAGTCTGGAGTTGTTTGGCAATGTAAAGCTGGTGGCCGGTCAGATTATACGTTTGCGCGGTTATGGCAAGATGTCGGGAAATTATCAGATTAAGCAGGCCAGCCATAATGTGAGTCGCAGTTCTGGTTATAGTACGTCTCTGGAAATCAATATGATCGAATATATAGCTGATGATGCCGATGGGGAAAAATATGCAGAAACTGTATGAATTTGGGGCAACCTTACAGTTTGGCGTTGTGGAAGCCATTGATGCTGGCAGGCATTTGCTTAAAGTAAATATTCCGGCACTGGAGAATATGCAGACTGACTGGCTGCCAATGCTTACTGCGGCCGCTGGCAGAAACTGCTTTTATTCTTTACCAGATGTAGGTGAGCTGGTGGCATGTATTCTTGATGCAAGAGGTGAAAGTGGAGTAGTTCTGGGAGCCTTATATAATCAGAATGATATTACCCCGACAAAAAGCAATGATATATGGATGAAAAAGTTTAGTAATGGCACGGTAATCAGTCATGATCGCAACAGTGGCGAGGTTTATGTGCATACTGCCGGCAAGGTGGTAGTAGAAGCAGATACGGTGTTGGTTCAGGCCAGTGAAATCACTTTGGATGCGCCGTCTACTACAGTTACAGGCAATTTACTGGTGCAGGGAAAATTAACCTATCAGGGCGGTATGGCCGGTTCTGGCGGGGGTAATGCAGCAGCATCGATTGCCGGCACGATTAGGGTTAAAGGAGGTGATGTGGTGGCAGATGGTAAAAGCCTTAAGGGTCACACTCATCCAGATCTGACTTCAGGTGGTAATACAGGTACACCGAATTGATGTTCAACTAAACGCTCATTCATACCCGTTTTTCATCCCTGCCAACAATGGCAGGGATTTTTTATTACTGGAAAAGAGCTATGACAATTACACCACGTACCCGCCACTGGCAGCTAGCACCGCAGGAAAGCGGTGGCGATATTGTGGCCGGCATTGATGATATTAATCAATGTATTTTGAATATTTTAATGACACGTAAGGGAACCGATGTTACCCGTCCGGCTTTTGGTTCTAACCATCTGGATTATCTGGATACACCAGAAGATGTATTTGTTCCCGGAGTGACTCGCGAAGTGATTCTGGCTATTCAGACATGGGAAAAGCGCGTGGTGGTGGAGCGCGTTAGCTTTACAGGTCATGCACCTGAGTTAACGATAACTGTCCACTGGCATATAGCAGGAGAGGTAGCAGGTGAAATTTATCAAACACATATTGGATTGGTGCGTAAATGACAGATTTAACTAAGCTGGCGCGGGCAGATGTAAAGGTAGTTGAAGACGATCTGGCAACAATTCTGGCTGAGACGATAACTGATTATCAGAATCGTACCGGCAAGGTATTACAGCCGGCGCATATTGAGCGTTTGCTGATTAATACTTATGCTTATCGCGAGGCACTGACTCGGCAACAGATAAATGAAGCTTATCGGCAGCAGCATGTACGCTTTGCTACTGGTTTAATGCTGGATTTATGCGGAGATGATGTTCATACACCAAGGTTACAGGCACAACCGGCTCAAACAACGCTGCGTTTTCAGGCCAAACTGACAGGTAAAGAACAGGTTGTGATTCCTAAAGGAACCAGAGTTACTGTAGATTCGCTGATATTTGCCACTGTTGAAGCAGGTTTGCTTACTGCTGCCAGTACCAGTATTGAGCTGGTTGCTGTCTGTCAGTCAACTGGTATTGTGGGCAATGGCTGGTCATCCGGACAGATTAATACTTTAATAGATCATGTGTCTGATGTAATTGAAGTTAAGGTTAGTAATATCACAACCTCAAGTGGCGGGGTAGATATTGAAAGTGATGATGCCTATCGGGTACGCATTCTGCTGGCACCGGAATCATTTTCAGTGGCTGGTCCGGTTGGTGCCTATGAATATTTTACCCGTCAGGTTAGTCAGGACATTATTGATGTTTATGTAACCAATGATACTGATAAAGAGGGTAACTCTTTAGGGGGAGTGGTTGCCGTAACTTTACTTACTAAAGCCGGCCTGCCATCAATGGAGCTGATTAATCAGGTACAGACAGCTTTATCGGATGAACGTGTACGTCCGTTATGTGATCGGGTAGTAGTACGTGCACCCAAAACTTTCAATTATCAGGTTGCTGCAACCCTAACGCTGTTTGTCGGTGCTGATGCTCAGGCAGTACTGACTGCGGCTAAAGCTGCTTGGCAGCAATATCAATATAGTCAGGAACAGCGACTAGGGGTAGATGTGGTGCCTCTGGTAATTCAATCTTTATTAAAGGTTGACGGAGTCTATAACGTTGCAACGCCAGAACTTAAACTGACTACAGTTGCAGCCGATACTTGGGCGCACTGTACTAATCTGAACCTCACCATAGCGGAGGAGGCTGTGGATGGCTAAGCTCACTTATGCTGATGTGATTGAACGAGACCAGCGTATGCGGGCACTGGCTGCTCTTGGCTTGCGGCTGGATATGGTCAGTACGCCACAGCTTATGCCTCGATTAGTAAATCTGGTACTGGCCGATCATCTTGAACTTTTGGCTGAAAGTCATTGTATTCTCGGCGTAAATGGCTACTGGTTGGCCGAAAGCGATCAGGCCAAACGCCAGTTGATTAAAGGTGCATATGAACTTCACCGCAGCAAGGGAACTCCTTGGGCGTTAAGAGAAATTGTTCGCCGTCTCGGTTTTGGTGAAATCACCATTATTGAGGGGCTTAATCATCAACAGCACAACGGGAATATTCAGCGCTCCGGTTTATATGTGCATGGACATAATGCTTACTGGGCGCATTACCGTATTTTGCTGAATAACCCGATTACCAATCAACAGGCCGCTTTATTACATCATACCCTGGCTGCTTTTGCGCCGGCACGCTGCGTGCTGGCCAGTCTGGATTATACCGCCGTACCGCTGCAACACAATGGACAGGCACAGCGTGATGGCTCGTTTAACAAAGGAACTGCTTAATGGCAAATTTAAAAGAAACTTCGTTCTGGGAAGAAGGCATTTATCAATGGGAAACATCCGATCCGGTACTGGGTGGTGAGAATGGTATCGATAATGTACCCACTCGCCAGCTGGCCAACCGGACTAAATGGTTAAAAGACAATAAACTGGACAAATCAGCAACCGCAACAAATGCAGTGAATGCGGAACAGGCCAAAAGAGCATCGATGGCTGACAAACTTACCAATGCCAGAAAAGTTGGTGGTGTGGTATTTAATGGTTCGGCAGATATCGATTTACCCGGAGTGAACAAACCCGGTAATCAGAATACATCGGGTAATGCGGCCACTGCGTCTAAATTATTTAAGCCCTGCAAAATTGGTGGTGTGGTGTTCGATGGCACTAAAGATATTGATTTACCGGGGGTGAATGTCAAAGGTAATCAGCATACTTTTGGTAATGCAGGATCAGCTTTTAGGTTATATAACCCTCGGAAGATTAATGGCGTGCCATTTGACGGTACGCAAGATATTAATGTGACGCCTGCTGGCGCAGTAATGTACTTCGCACAAGACTGGGCACCAACTGGCTGGTTAAAAGCCAATGGCGCGGCTGTTTCACGCACGGCATATGCGGGTTTATTTGCTGTACTTGGCACATATTATGGAGCAGGAGATGGATCAACAACTTTTAATCTGCCGGATTTACGTGGTGAATTTATTCGTGCTTATGATGATGGCAGGGGTGTTGACCAAGGAAGATGGCTTGGCCGATGGCAAACTGGTACTCCTATCAGTCATGATGACCCAGTAGGACCAGAAATTTTTGATATGGTGACGATGGATTATTCAGCAAGAAAGTTTGGCGATCCGTGGATTGGAGATTTACCAAAGGCTTTTTATTCGGAACCTTACAGTTATCAGAGACCGGCATGGTCAGGAAATTTTTTCACCATGACCAGACCACGTAATATCGCATTATTAGCTTGTATCAAAATTTAAGGATTAAAAATGAAAATATATGCTCCCACAATTCCTGTATGTCAGTTGGACGAAAACAACTACTTTGTTGGTATGACTACAGCAGATTTGGACCCATTAGAAGGTAATGGTCATTATCTAATACCAGGATTCTGCATTGAGGCGGATGAACCAAAGTTTAAAGCTGGTTATATCGCGCAATGGACTGGTGACTCATGGCAATATATCGAAGACCATCGTAGTGAAGTTGTTTATAGCAAAGAAACCGGACAGGAAATTAAAATCAGCGAACCGGGTGAGTTGCCGAAAACAGTGACAACTACCCCTTGTCCTGATTATTTCCATCATTGGTCAGAAAAAGAAAACAAATGGATTATGTCACCAGAAGCAGAGGCACAGAAACAGCAGCAGATAGATAACGAACGAAAGGCGAGAATTAATACATTATTATCTGTTGCCGCTGAAAAAATTGCAGCGTATCAAGATATGCTTGATTTTTCTGATACTGAAGAAGAAAGGCAAGAAGCAGAAAAGGGATTGCTTGCTTGGAGGAAGTACCGAGCTGCTTTATTAAAGTATCAGAAAGGTTTAATTTCTGATATGCCAAGCAAACCAGAAGAGTAACAAGGTTAGTACAGAAGAATTAGATAATAAAATTTCTGTACTTTTTTAAAATATTTATAAAAATTTTTTTGAAACGTAAAACTTTGCACTGGAAAACAAGTTATGGTGGAATTTTCTGACCAACATTTTACAAATTCGGCAGGATAATGTATTTGAAATGTGGGCAGAAGCCAGAACAATTTAAAATCTGATAAAAAATAGACATATATCCTCGTTTGCGGGCAAGTATCTGTTGCTTGCCTTAGTATGTCTGAGCATCAGGATGATAGGTACATCCTGTTTATATCTGTTGCAGCATTATATGCTACAGCCAGCTTTAACTATTTGTATGAAATTTCTGTGGAAGCAGGAAAAAATTATTATTTCATAAAATAAATTTGTATAAATACGTAATTATTATAAGCCATTATCCTGATTAATCTGTTTTAAACAGCATGAATCGGAGTAAGAAACAGATAAGCCATATTTGTGTATTTTATGATAAGTAAATATATTGAATTTATAGAAAGGAGTGAATAAATTAGCTGTGCTAAACAAAATCCAAAGTGAAATCATCACACGCCTGAAACAAGGGCTGGGCTCGATGGTTAATGAGGTTGGTTTGTATTTCGGCGGGCTGGAAAATAAAGAGGTTTTAACCAAGATAAGAAAGAAACCGGCTATTTTATTAACCTTTAATCAGGCACAGATAAATGCAAAAGGTTCTGAACGGCTACGTTTTGAACTGAGTGCCGGGTTTTATGTGGTGTGTATATCTAATCGTATTACAGATGAGCCACCTTATCCAAGTGCGGATATAAATGATCTGGTTTATGCGGTTTTACGTCTGCTTGCGGGGCAGAGATTAAATGAAGAATTAAACAGCTTTGGTTTACAGCCAAAAACGGTTCGTCCACTGTTTATATCCACATTAGATAGCAATACAGAAAATCTGGATATAGTCGCGGTTGAATTTGAAGCGGTATGTGATATTTATGGGATTGAAAGTGATCATTATCCAGAATACACCACTGATATAAATAATCCGGATTATGTTTTTAGTCTGTTTGCCGGCAAGCATTCTGAAGCGCCAGCTCAATTTGGTTCTTTAGTATTGAATATAAAAAATAAAAGTATACAGAACTGATTTATAACTAGTGTATATGAAAGAGAAGATGATCGTTCAAGCAGCAGATGGTTTACGCGTGCCAAAGGAAAATCGCGTTAATTCTTATATTACACATAACCCGGTTAAGGTTCCAGAAAGTCTCTATTACCGTCGATTGGTAGCTGATGGTGATCTGATAATGATAACGGAAAATTTAAAAAATGAAACAGGAGTAAAGGAATGATTGATAATATTCAGTTTGATACTGTGCGCAGTGATATTCGTGTACCAGGCCGGTATATTGAATTCAATACGCGTACTGCAGTAAGAGGCTTGCCAGCCAATCCGCAAAAAATGTTACTGATTGCATCTAGATTGCCAAAGAGTAAACAGCCGGCACTGACACCAGTACAATTATTTAGTGATGCTGATGCTGCTAACCTGTTTGGCCAGGGTTCCTGGGCATATTATTGTGTAAAACAGGCATTTGTTAATAATCCCTATCTGGATTTAACAGTGATTACTGTTGATGATGCGGTGCAAAGTAATCCTGCTGATGCAAGTGTAACCATTAAACATTTACCAGATAATTCTGGCGTTCTGACAGTAACCATTGGCGGAATTGATTGCCAGACTCGTGTAAGTAATGATGAGGCTATTCCTGATGTTACATCCAGAATGGCTGACATTATTAATGACGCGGAGATATTGGTCAGTGCCAATGCTGATGGCGCTAAAATTACATTAACAGCCAGAAATACGGGTTCGATTGGTAATGAAATTGCCTTAATGGTATCTTTTAGTGCAGACAGTGCTGACGCGAATCAAGCTTTCATCGATATAAAACCATTTCAGAATGGTAATGGGAATCAGGATATTGGTCCTGCTCTTGAGCAGGTAGCCGGCAAACATTACCATATTATCTGTAGTGCTTTTACTGATGATTTAAATGCCAGAAAATTATCTGATCATATTGATCTTGTATCCAATGCGATTGAAAAGCGTGGCTGTATCGGAGTGATGGGCTGGCGCGGCACACTCAGTACAGGCACCACTTTTGCTAATGAAATTAATAGTGGCCGTATTACCATAGCCTGGTATAAAAATGCCATGGAAGGCAATGGCATTATTGCAGCGGGTTATGCTGCTGTAATTGCTGGTGAAAATGATCCGGCTCGCCCACTCAATACACTGGAAATAAAAGGGCTGAGAAAAACAGCTGATGCCAGCTGGCCTCTGTTTGCTGAGTTTAACAGTGCTCTGTATAACGGGCTGACTCCTTTGCAGATCGTGAATAATCGGGTGCAGATTATGCGTGCCGTATCTACCTATGTGAAAAATGCCACAGGTACAGATGATCCGGCATTGCTGGATATCACCACGATTCGTACACTTGACTATGTACGTGATGCTGTTAATCAGCGTATCGCCTTACGTTTTCCGCGTGAGAAACTTTCAGAACGTACTCCGTTGAGGGTGCGCTCAGAAATTCTGGATGTATTGTATCAGTGTGAAAATGCCGAAATTCTGGAGGCGGTTCTGGAAAATAAGGATAAGTTGATTGTACAGCGTAATCCAAATGATCCAAACCGCCTGGATGCAGTTATCCCTGCCGATGTAGTCAATGGTCTGCATGTACTGGCCGCACGTGTGGATCTGTACTTATAAATTAATCATATAAGGTGTTAGTTTCAAGGTTAACACCTTGTCTATATAAAGGAAAAAATATGGCAAATAAAACAGGCGCTAAATATGCCGGTGCGGTAATTATGGAAGTGAATGGTCGTGAAGTGGAGATTATCAGCTTCAAACCGGAAGTGACAACCGGGCGTAAAGTAGTTAAGACCATGAACAAATCCGGCAAAGTGCGTGGTTATGCAGATGGTGTGACAGAATACACAATGAGTGTCAGTGCAGCCATTCCGCTGGATGAAAGTGGTATTGACTGGGACAACATCACCAATGCAAAAATTACTATTTACCCCCGTAATGCAGATGAAGCACGTATCAGCTATATAGGTTGTACCAGCACTAAATGTTCGGAAGAATACAGTGTAGAAAATGAAGCGCGTCGTGATATTGAAATGTTTGCATTGGATAAAGTGGTGGAATAATGTTAAAAGAGACTGGAAAGCTGGTTTATGGTCTGGCGTACAATGGCCAGATGTATTTTGATTATACTGTTAAGCCTCTGACTTTGGCAGATGAACTCAAGGCACTGGAAGTACTGGAAGAAACCGGTTTGATTGAAGATGTATCGGGTGCAAAAAAAGCCATTTTGACTACACTGGCTTATTGGGCACAACAATTGGAAGTTTCTGGTATTGATGCAGAAAACCTGAGTGTTGAATTTCTATTGCACAACCTTGCTTCAGAAGATTATCAGTCAATTTTAACCAGTATGGAATCTTTACGTTCAAAATCGATTGCCGCTGGCCAGTCAGACCCAGCGGCATCAGAGGAAGCGGACAGCAGCGTAGTTATGCAATAGCTCATAAAAATTATCGACAGGCATGTATTCTGCTGGCTAAATCAATGATTACACCAGCCATGGTTAGTATGATGTGCCATGCTGAAGTATCTGTCTGGATTGAGACTGTTCTGGAGAGTATGGGCATAAAAAATGATGATGATAATGTTATTATTTCTTTACGCCAGAGAAAGCCAAAACCATTCCAGCCAGTTAAAGATAGTTTGTTAGCTAATCAGCCTGATTGATGAAAGCCCTGCTTCATGGCAGGGCTTTTTGCATGAATGCTGCTCAGGCATATTCACTTCTATCCATTATTTTTAATCGGTCAGAATAAATATAATCAACAATTAGGCGAGAGTATTGACATGTCTTCAAATCAGGAGTCGCTAGCAAAACAGGAGGCCTCCATTACCAGAATGACTGAGGAGGTAAAAAAATTAGAACAGCAAATAAAGCGCACAGCTGCTGTTGCAGTCAGGGAAAGTGAGAAAGCCGGTAAATCACAAATCCGAATTATTCAGCAGATTCAGCGAGAGCAACAACGTGCTGCGGATATGCGATTACGGAAGGAAATACGCTCTGAACAGGAAATACAGCGGGAAATTGGCAAGACTAAAAATGCATATAAGAATTTTACTGCTACTGCTAATGCGGCACAAAAGCAGATTCAGCATGCAACCAGAGCTTCTCGTAACAGTATTCGTGAGTTAAATAAGGAATTAGAAAAAAGTTCTAAAATACAAAAAAATATTGCAGAACAGCAAAAAAAATCATCTAAATGGGGTGTAGCCAAAACGGTTGGCGGTGAAATTGTCAAGGGGGGAAAGGCTGTCTACGGTGCAGTTAAGCCGGCAATAGATGATGAAAAGAAATTACGTTCGGGTGTTATTCAGGCTGCTGTAAAAGCATATGGTACAGATAAAAGTAAATCGGCAGACTGGATTAAAACTCAGGGCGTAAAAGAAATTCAGGGTTTGATTCAGGGTTTGGTTGCCAGAAATGGCGGTACATCACAGGCTGCGCTGAATCTGTTCACTGATATGTTACAGCAGGACATGACTCTGGATCAGGTTAAGGCAACTATTCCTTATGCACATCGTACCATGGTCGGATCAGCTGCCAGCGCCGGTGAGTATGATCATGAAAATACAGCCAGACTGTACAAATCATTGGCAGATTATGGTTTGCAGGATAAGGATTATAACTCGGTTTCTGATCATATTATTGCATCAAGCAGTCAGGGTAAATTTACTATTGCCCAGTTGCAGGGTGAATTACCAGATTTATTGTCTTCTGCCAAAAAGGCGGGGCTAACAGATACCGGAGGTATCGATTATTTAATTTCAGCCTTACAGGCTACATCAAAAAAGTCAGAATCTAATGACGATGCAAGTAAAAGCGTTAAAGCTTTGCTGGAAGCATTGGCTAATCCGGAATTGGCCAGTACTCTGAGTAAAATTAAAGACCCTGATGCATCAGGCAAACATCTTGACTGGGATAAAATCAGGGAACAGGGCAGTATGCAGGGCTTAAATGATGCTCAATCCCTGATTAAAGTTTGCAGTGATATTCTTGCTAAAGACAGGAATTACCAGAATTTAAAGCAAAAAGCCGATGCCGGCGATATACATGCTCAGCAACAGATGCAAGCGCGTCAGGATAAGCTGTTATCTTTTATTCCTGTAGATGCCAGAGATGCTGTTAATGCCAGTTTGAATAATAATCTGTTGCTGCCACAAATAAATGCGTTGCAGAAAGATGCTGATGGTCTGGCTGCCAAACAGTTAGCTGTGTTATCTGCGGATCCGGAGCGGCAGCAGGAAAAAAATCGTGCCCTGGCTACTTTGGGCAGAAGTGATGTAGTAGAACCATTAGTTAATTTTCAAACCAGATTAACTGAGTTATCGGCTGAATTTCCTGCTCTTACTTTGGCTGTAACTGCTTTGGCGGCCGCCGCCGGTAGTGCAGCAACCGCACTGAAAGCATTGGGCACTTTGTCTGGGCAAAGAGGCGATATCGATATTGATGCCGGGGGTGATTTTGACAGAGAAAGAAGAAAATCGAACAGAAACAAAGATACAAAAACGCCAGCCAGTCGGAAAACAAGGGTTAAAGGCAGAAAGGTTCCAGCTAGGGTTCCTGGCAAATTATTAGGCCGGGGTAATTCCGCAGTAGCTGTCCTTGGTGGCGCTTATAATGTATATGCGATTCAGAATGATGACAGTTTAACCTATGAAGAAAAGAAGACAGCTCAAATAAAAAATGCAACCAGTACCGCGGGAGGTCTGGCTGGAGCCTGGGCTGGAGCTCAGGCTGGTGCAGCAATCGGAACATTAATATTACCTGGTGTAGGTACTGCGCTGGGAGGGCTGATTGGCAGTTTACTTGGCGGAATTGGCGGCAGCATCATGGGAGATAAGGTAGGTGATGCTGTTACGCAAAAGAAAGATGCTGAAGAAATAGAAGCCACAACAGGTATGGGAAGCAGTCAGCCATACACACCAGATTTTCGGAATGCCTATGGACTCGATCCTGCATTATATGGGCAATCAGTGTTTGCCTGTGAAAAGGATCAGCTGATAGCTAGTGCTGATATGACGCCATCTGCTGCGATGATGCTTTCGTACCGAGATATTCAGGCTAATCTGCCCGCAATAGAAAGCCAGTCTGGTGCCGGGCAGTCTGTGCTTGTACAGCAAAGTGCTGAATTTCAAAATGCTTTTCAGGCTATTGTACAGGAGTTGGGTATACGTTTAGACAAAATAGCTACTATTCTCTCGAACCAGCAACAGGTTATTCAGAATAATCTTACGGTGACGCTTGATGGCAGAGTGATTAGTAATCTGGTGTCACGCAATCAGATGGAAATGTATAACCGTGGAGGTGCACAATAATGACTATGTGGAAGAATAATCTGCAAAAGGCGAGTTACAAAAATGTTGCCTTTGATGTCATTTCTATCAGTGATAAAAATGAGAAAGCGCTGGTACGGCATGGCCGTCCGTTTGCAAATGGAACCGATATTGAGGATCTGGGTACACAGGGACGACAATGTCAGGTTGCTGCTGTCTATTTTGGTGCAGGCTTTGATACACAGTTATCACAGTTACTGGCTGTGCTGGAGGAACCGGGTGCAGGCACATTAGTTCATCCGGTTTTAGGCCTGTTACAAAATATGATTGCTGCAAGCTGGTCATTTCGTACTGAAGCTGATTCGGTTAATTATGTTGCACTGGATATAACTTTTTTTGAAGCAAAAGAATCAGCTCCGATATTTTTATTTGAGAATCAGTGGTTAGCCAAATTAGAACAGATACAGAATACTCTGGAAAAGTATACACAGCAGGTACTGGATTATTCTGAAACGCTGTTAAGCGTTCGGGAGGGAATTTCGTCTTTATGGGGCAGTACAAATGGTGTATTTGCCGCATTGTGTGGCGTAGCTGGCAGTGTTCGCCGCTTTTTCGATCTTGACCCCATAAAATATTTGACCAGTAAAACTTTTTCTTCTGCATCTTACAGTCAGGACGTAAGCAGGCTGATTCATTCTGTAGCCACAATGGTGACAACAGGTCTGGCGAATGATGCACAGTATGCTACTGGCAGTTTAAGTACCAGACAGACTTTTGATTCTGTCAGTAACCGTGTAGATGGCCTGAATAACTTGCCTGATAATATTCTGTATAGTCAGGACAGACAGGAAACTGAGGAAGAAGCGATCAATCATGTACAAAAGATTGCTGATATTCAGATGCAACCGATTGCCCAGATTCTGCAATTATTGAGTCTTGGTGCTTTGATGCAGAATACAGTCACGATGATTGAAGTAAATAGTGACAGGGTGACAGCAAATGAGTTGCTGTATATCAATAATAATCTTCGGCTGCATATTCAAAAATTAATAGATATGTTACGTGCAACTTATGATTATGCTGATAATGTCAAAAGCATTAATGCTGCCAGTATTTATACGCAGACGACGATAATGATTCAGTTGCTGGCCAATATGGCCGCACAATTTAATGACTATGCTTTGGCCGTCATTAATCAGAAACCGCCAATGCGTACCAGAAAAGCGGATATTAACGGCACCATTCATCAGCTGGCGTATTTACTTTATCGGGATATTGAACGGGCAAATGAATTAATGCGTCTCAATCCTCATTTGTGCCATCCATCATTTATTCAGCGTAATGAGTGGATTAATTATTATGTTAAATGAAACTGAAATGTTGCCTTATCCATATGGCAATGAAGTGGTAGTGCGAATAGGGGGGAAAGAGCATAAAGACTGGCTTAGCTATGATATTGACAGTGATTTTCTGATTCCTGCTGATGCCTTCAGTTTTGAAACCAATGTTTCTCAAAATCAGAGTGTTCTGGCCGACTATAGCTCCTTGCAATGTGAGGTGTTAATTAATAACCAGTTGGTTATGACCGGAATCATTGGCCATCAGAATGAAATGGTTGATAAAAACAACCATAGTATCGGTTTTAATGGCCGTGACCTTGCCGGTTTACTGGTGGATTGCAGCGTCAAACAGATTAATGTTAAAGGAATGAATGTTTTAGCTGCCGCACAAAAGATAGTTGAACCATGGCCACAAATCAAAAAGGTGATATTAAAAGCCGAAAAAAATCCGGTTCTGGATAAAGTGGACATTGAACCCGGGGAAACTGCTTGGCAGGCACTGAGCAAAATTGCCTATAAGGCAGGTTTGCATGTGTGGCTGGAGCCAGATGGTACGCTGGTTGTTGGTGGTGCTGATTACGCCAGCCCGCCAGTGGCAACTCTGTGCCACAGTAAAAATGATTACAGACGTAATATTCAAAGTATTCATATTGAGTATAGTACTGAAAATCGTTACTCGGAAGTGACCTTTCTTGGCCAAAGTCACACCCGTTATGCCAATTCGTCAAAACACGATTTGAAATGGGTATACAAAGACGAAACAATGGTTTTATATAAGCCGAAAACAGTATTAATCGGTGATGCTGAAAATCTGGAACAGTTGAAGGTGCAGGCAAAAAAAATGCTTTCTGACTGGCGTCTGGAAGGTTTTACTTTAACGATTACGGTTGCAGATCATAAAACTCAGGATGGCCTGCTGTGGCAACCCGGACAACGTGTGCATGTGATTGATGAAGAACAGCAAATAGATGCCATTTTTTTTCTGATGGGACGCCGTTTTTTACTGAATCGAAGTGGCGGTACGCTGACTGAACTGCGCTTAAAAGAGGATGGAATATGGACGCCGGATGCTTATGTTAAAAAATCCGCCGCAGCACGATCACGTAAAGGAAAGCGTAAAGGTGTGACTAACCGGCAGATTAAACAGGTCAAGATATAACGGCGTATATATTTAATCGGAATAAATTTTAATTGGAGAGTCAGATGAGTTATGTTGCGAAGCTGGTAAACAAAACCAGAACGACAATTAATAATACTACCAGCTCAGTCCGGCAGGCTTTTCGAGGCAGGCTGACACGGGTAAATGCCTCTCAGCCGATTCAATCTGCTCAGGTAGCAGCTTTGGCCGATGAGGTTTTACAGGATGTGGAGCAGATACAGCAATTTGGTTTTACCAGTAATCCGCCCGTGGGTTCGGAAGCTATTGTTTTGCCCTTAAGCGGTCAGACCAGTCATGGCATTATTATTGCCACTGAGCATGGTGAATACCGCATTAAAGCACTGGCCGCAGGAGAAGTAGCTGTTTATAACCAGTCTGGGGCATCTATTACTCTGAAAAATGGCAAGCTGATTGAAATTGATTGTGAAACCTTAAATATTAAAGCACCGGCAGGAGTGAAAATCGAGGCTGCGGCTGGTGTGAATATCGATGCTCAGGCAGGCGTAAATATCAGTGCACAAAATGTTAATTGTTCACAGAAAATTACTGCGATAGGTCAGATAAATGGTAATGGCGGAATGAATATCAAAGGGGGGCAGGGGGCGATATTTTCAGGCAACATTGTACAGACTGATGGTAGCTATACCACTGTCGGTGATGTTAAAGCCAGTGGGATCAGTCTGGCAGGCCATGATCATGCTGTCAGAGTGGGCAAGCCTGTCTGATAGCTGCTGAAGCTCTTCAGCTTCAGGTAAAAATAGTTATTTTAATAAACTATAAAAATAGCATAACCGGAGTAGTTTATGGATAGAGAAATAGACACCAGAACAGGTGATTACACCGGACAGATTATAAATCACTTACAAAATGCAGTTTATCTGCGTCTGATGACACCGCTGGGTAGTTATTGGGCGGATAAAAAATTAGGTTCACTGTTGTATACGCTTGAACGGGAAAAAGATTTGCAATCAGTTAGTTTGCTGGCCAGACAGTATGCGCAACAGGCTTTACAGCCAATTATTGATGATGGACGTGCGGCAGATATTTCTGTCGCCACCATGCAACCACATAATGGCATGCTGAAATTGAATATACAGGTAACGCAATTAACTGGAGAAAAATTTATATTTGAGTGTCCGGTTAAAGTAATTTAAAAAAATAATTAAATGGATTTTGAAAATGCACAATATTCCGACATTTGAGGAAATACGCCACGCTATTTTGCGTGATATGGTTTCATTAAACCCTCAGGCTGATGTTTCTTCAGATAGTGATAATTATATTCGAGCCAGCAGTCTGGCCAGTTGTGCCACGGGACAATATGCTCATCAGGCATGGATATTAAGACAGTTTTTTCCGGATACTGCGGATACAGAATTTCTGGAGAGACATTGTAATCTGCGTGGTATACGCCGTAAAAATGCTACTTCCGCCAGCGGAACAGCTATTGCTCGTGGTATTCCGGGATCATTAATTGAGGCAAAATTACAAATTATATGTGGTGAGCATTTGTATACAGTTCAGCAACAGGCTGCGATCGGAAACGAGGGCACTGCTGTTTTATCCATACAGGCGCATGAGGCTGGTGCTGCATCAAATCAGCATAATAAAGCAGCACAATTTATGGCTGCACCGATAGGTATATCCAGCGATGTGGAAATCATACAAGCTACCGGTGGTACTGATGTTGAAAGCGATACTTCATTACTGAACCGTTTATTGGATTTATTACGTCGGCCACCTGCCGGAGGCAATAAATATGACTATCGTGCTTGGGCATTGAGCGTGGACGGCGTTACCAGTGCATATGTATATCCATTACGCCGCGGGCTTGGTACGGTAGATATTGTCATTACCAGTAATAATAATTTACCCAGTGATGAGATAGTCAGCAAAGTACAGGCTTATATTGATTCAGTGCGACCGGTAACGGCTAAAAACAGCTTTGTCATCAAGCCCGATGTCACCAGAGTTGATATTAAAGTTAAAGTACGCTTGTCCGATGCAAACCTTGACAGGGCGGCTGCAGATATCCGACAGGCCTTGCAGGAACATTTCAGCACATTGAAGCCTGGTGATAGCGTGATTGCCTCCCAGCTGGAAGCGGTAATCAGTGACGTATCCAGCGTTATTGATCGCAAAATGGCCCAGCCCTCAGCCAATCTAATCGCAGAGACAAACAAAAAGATTGAATGGTTTATGCTGGGTAAAGTTGATGTGAGTTTGCTATGAGTTACGTCAATACTTTACTGGGGTTATTACCTCCGGTTGCATACAACCGTACTGCACCGGCAGTAAGAAATGCCGCCACAATTGATGGCAACTGTCTGGATGAAATACAAAATGCTGCCCGTCGTAAACTGGGTGTTATTGACCCACGCACATCCGGAAATTATATCGTGCGCTGGGAAGAACTACTCAATCTGGACAGCACCGGCAAAAACGGCCAGCAAAGAATACTGGCAGTGATCACCAAAATTAACGAAACCGGTGGCCTGAGTATTCCTTATTTTATGCAGATGGCCGCTTCAATTGGCTACGATATCACCATAACCGAGCCGCAGCCATTCCGTGTAGGTATCAGCCGAGCCGGTGACAGACTGGCACGGGAAGACATTATGTGGGTGTGGTGGGTAAACATTAAAAATGCCGATAGTCGCGCAACACGCTTTCGTGCCGGAATGTCAACAGCCGGTGACAGACTGACAGCATATGGTGACGTAATTATTGAAAGTGTATTAAAAGAGCTGAAACCAGCATTTACCGATATACGATTTACATATAAGGACAAATAAAAGATGTATCCAATTGATACGCAGGACGGGCTATTTCATGATGGTAACGGAATAAACGAACTGGGCACTGTATTGCCGGCTAGCTGGCTGAATCAGGTACAGGCTGAATTAATTGCTATTCTGACGGCGGCAAGAATCAAACCGGAAAAGGCCACACAGAATCAGGTAATAACGGCAATTAAAATGTTAATAGCATCAAGTGCGCCAGCTGCCGCAACTGCCGATATTGCCGGAGTAACCAAGATAATTGACTCGCTGAACTCTAATGACAAATTCTCAGCATTATCTGCACGGCAAGGCAAAGTATTGAATGACAGCAAATTGGATAAGGATGGTACCGCTAAAACTGCTGATACCGCATCCAGATTGAAAACAGTACGGAAAATTAATGGTGTGCCGTTTGATGGTAGTATGGATATAAATGCCACACCTGTAGGTGCAGTTCATTATTTTGCCATTGACTGGGCACCTACAGGCTGGTTAAAGGCTAATGGTGCAGCCATATCACGTACAACATATGCAAATCTATTTGCAGCTCTTGGTACACGATTTGGTGCAGGAGATGGTAAAACTACTTTTAATTTACCTGATTTACGTGGTGAATTCTTGCGGGCTTGGGATGATGGGCGCGGCATAGATACTGGACGCGCTATAGGCACATGGCAATCCAATCAAAATTTAAGTCATAACCATAATGGTACTACATTAGAATCAGGATGGCATGACCATACAGGTTGGACATCTATCAATGGCGAACATAACCATGGTATACCTATTAGTACTAATGGTGCCGGCACAAATTTTGAAACTAATAGTGGCAATATTGAGAGATGGGGACATACAGATATTGCTGGAAACCATAATCATTATTTCCAAACAAATGGAAATGGTTCACATACGCATATGTTTTCAACTGATTATAATGGTGGCAATGAAGCAAGACCGCGTAATATTGCATTATTAGCATGTATTAAAATTTAAAGGATAAAAATGGAAATTTATGCAAAAACTATTCCTGTTTGCCAACTAGACGAAAACAACTACTTTGTTGGTATGACTACAGCAGACTTGGATCCTTTGGAAAATAACGGCTATTATCTGATTCCCAGATTATGTATTCAGGCTGAACAGCCAGAGTCTAAAAAAGGTTTTATTGCACAATGGACAGATGATAACTGGCAGTATATCGAAGACCATCGAGGTGCAACGGTATACTGCAAGAAAACCGGCGAAGTAGTAGCGATCGATGAACCGGGCATATTGCCAGCTACGGTTACCACAATGCCTTGTCCTGATATTTATCATCAATGGTCAGAGAAAAAAAATAGCTGGGTAGAAAAAGCTGATGCAGCACAATTACGCTTGCTAGATAAACGCAGGAGTGCCGGAACTTTGTCCCGTATGCAGATGCTTTCCCAGCTGGAAATCAGTTTGGATAAAAATAAGGCAGCATTGGTTGCAGCTGCTGAAAATGCTATGACTGGTATAGAATTAATCAAGATTCGCAATTACATTCTGGAAACGCAAAGTTTTTTATTGGATAATGATAATTGGTGGAAATTTTTAACTGATGTTCTGCATCTGGATGAAAAGCAAATATTTGATTTATGGAATGATGCTATGCATATCTGATGGTTGCGAAGTAATATTTAAGTAATTTTATGTAATATTTTGCTGCTAAATAATAATCGATTTATCTTGCAGCTTTTTTGTTAACTTTTATTTCTGAGCGACAATTAATCATTATATTTTTATCTGCGAATTACCGATTGCAGGCTGGAATACATTCTGCAATCGGTATTCAATATTTCTGTTATGTGTTCAATGCTAGATTATTTTCAATCTAACTCAATTATTAAGCTGTAATTTGTATTGCAGCTTAAATCAATAATATTTAATTTCTCGGAGTACCTAAGCGAGATAAATTAAATTATCATTTTATAAAAATACCATTTTGTACTGTAATAAAAATACTAATAGATTTTCAGTCAGCCCTGCTATTAAACATGGAAAAGAGAAGTTTAATTACTGTCGCAAAACTGACATTCAGGCTGAAAAAGTGTCATTTCATTTTCTATTTATACCAGAATTGCTGTATTGGTTAATGTATAAGAAGTAAATGATTTATTGGTATCAACGACGTGCTAATACTGCTGTCGATAAGTAATCTTTAATACCGCTGGCAATGGAATTGGCCATTTTCTGGCGGAAATCTTTGCTTGACAATAATCGTTCTTCAACCGGATTAGAAATAAATGCAGTTTCAACCAGTATTGATGGGATATCAGGTGCTTTGAGAACTGCAAAATTAGCCTGATCGACACTGCCTTTATGCAGGTTATTGATTTTGCCAAGCTGATTCAAAACATCTTTACCCAGTTTCAGGCTATCGTTGATGGTTGCTGTTTGGGTAAGGTCAAACAGGGTGTTGTTGACATTTTTATCGGTGGAGTAACTTACACCGCCAATCGAATCGGCTGCATTCTGGGTTTGTGCCAGATATTTGGCTGCTGCACTGGTGGCGCCTTTGGGATTAAGGGCGTATACGCCTGTGCCTTTGGCGGATGGGTTGGTAAATGCATCGGCATGGATGGAAACAAAAACATCGGCTCTGAGTTTACGCGCTTTGGCTACGCGCACACCTAGCGGAATGAATATGTCTTCATTTCGGGTCATGTAGGTTTTGTAGCCATAGGAATCCAGTATTTTTTTTACTTCGCGTCCAATAGCCAGTACCACATCTTTTTCATGCAAGCCGGATGGGCCTGTGGCACCGGGATCTTCACCACCATGTCCCGGGTCAATCATGATAACCGGCTGGCGGTTGAGTTTATTTGGCTTGCCTGATATCGGGGGCTGGTTGATAACTGGCGGCTTGCTTTCAGATGGTTTTTGCACCGGAGGCGTGGAGGCGGAGGCCTGTGGGCGTGTGGTGCCGTCACTGTTGACTTTACCATGACTATAGTCCTGCAAGAGTGCCATTAATGGATCGTTTTTTTCCTGTTCCATGGCCACCGTAGCGGTAGGATACAAGTCTACTACCAGACGGTTTTTGAAATTAGCTACTGGAGTCAGTGAAAATACCTGCGGATTGACGGTAGTTTTCAAATCCATCACGATACGTATGGTTTCAGGATTAAATTGCCCGATACGAACACTGGCAATATAAGGATCCATGGGGATGACTTTGCTGCTCAGTTCACGTAAAACCTGATTGGTAGCCGAGCCCTCAATGTCAATAACCAGTCTGTCGGGATTTTTTAGTTGAAAATATTTAAATCGAATTGGTGTTGTTGATTCCAGTGTCATTCTGGTGTAGGCTGTGGCCGGCCAGATGCGCGAAGCTACGATGTCGGCGCCTGCTTTAGCGGCGCGTGCAAACGGGGTAAGACTGATTAATAGCGTGCCGGTAGAAGCAATTAATAATCTTCGGCGGCTGATATGATTAGGCATGGTTTATTCTGTAATCTTGTCTAGTGTGTGTGTACCATGGGCAGTAGCGGCACTCATCTGTATTGTGCGGCCATTACTGTTATTAGAAGTGATATTCAGGATAATGTCAGCCGGCGGAGCTAGGTCACCACCGAGTTGCGGCCATTCAATCAGGACTATGCTATCTGTTGTGATAAGTTCATCTAGTCCTGCATCCAGCCATTCTTCTGGGCTTTGGAATCTGTATAAATCAAAATGATGTAGATTGAATCCATTAAAAGGATAGGTTTCAACTATATTGTATGTGGGACTTTTTACTGCACCGTTATAACCCAGTGCATTGAGTAAGCCGCGGGTAAAAGTGGTTTTACCCGCACCTAAATCTCCCTCTAGCCAGATGACTAGGGGAGGGCTGATATGCTGAGCAAAACGTGCACCCAGATTCAGGGTATCGTTTTCGCCGGCCAGAACAATTTCACGGATTTGAGATGCAGACATGGTATGTGTAATGAACAAAACGGGTTTATTATGCGATAAAGTTTGTAAGAGTGAAAGTAGTAAAGTTCTGTCGGTATGTCAGGTTGGAGGTCTGAAGCGGGTTTTAAGCCTGTTGGGCAGGATTTGTACTATGAGTTTATTTTTGGGTCAATGCTATAATTGCGATGATGAGTGGTTTGTGACTGCTCCAGTACATGGTGTGCTGAATTGTCATGGCTACAGATGAAGAGACAAATGACTGCAATACAACAACGCCCAATAGGTGTATTTGATTCCGGAGTAGGAGGCCTGACTGTAGTTCGGGCCTTGATGGAACGGCTGCCTAATGAGAATATTATTTATTTTGGTGATACTGCACGGGTTCCGTATGGAGTGAAATCCAGACATACGATTGAAGTTTATACTGAACAGATTGTGTCGTTTCTGCTCGAACATGATGTTAAGGCTCTGGTAGTGGCCTGTAATACTATAGCTGCGGTGGCACGGGAAAGGGTACGGCAGTTGGCGGGCGGTATGCCGGTGCTGGATGTAATTGCTGCCGGTGCCAAGGCTGCGCTGGAGACAACACGAAATAATCATATTGGTGTGATTGCCACCAGTACCACCGTCAATAGTAATGCTTATGCTCGGGCGATTCATAAACAGAATGCCCAAACACGCGTATTTTCACAGGCCTGTCCGTTATTGGTGCCATTGGTGGAAGAAGGCTGGCTGGATCATGAAGTAACACGCTTGACAGCCAGAGAGTATTTAAAGCCGATTCTGGCGGAAGATGTGGATACACTGGTGTTGGGCTGTACTCATTATCCGTTACTCAAATCATTAATCCGGCAGGAAGCACCTGAACTGAAACTGGTTGATTCAGCAATTACGACTGCACAAGCAACGGCACAGGCACTGGAACAGCATCAGTTGGTTAATCCGGATCATTCGGGAGCGCAATACCGTTTTTATGTGAGTGATATTCCTCTGCGATTCCAGACAATCGGGGAACGGTTTCTGGGGCGTAGTCTCGAACAGTTGGAAATGGTGTCTCTGGGCTAAGTTATCTGTTAGCAGAAGTAAAGGTGAACGGTATGAAAAAAATTGTGATTCTGATTTCCGGGCGTGGCAGTAATATGCAGGCTGTGGTGGAGGCAAATATTGCGCAGGCAGAAGTGGTGGCGGTAATCAGTAATCGGGCTGATGCAGCTGGTTTGCAGTGGGCTGAGCAGTATGGTTTGGCAACTGAGACAATCTGCCATCAGGATTATGCCGGCCGTGAAGCATTTGATACTGCGCTTATGGCGCGGATTGATGCCTATCAGCCGGATCTGGTGGTACTGGCAGGCTTTATGCGTATTTTGACGCCTGAATTCTGTAATCATTATGCCGGCAGGCTGATTAATATTCATCCATCTTTATTGCCTGCTTTCCCCGGCCTGCATACGCACCAGCGGGCGCTGGACAGTGGTTGTCGGGTAGCAGGCTGCACCATTCATTTTGTTACAGCAGAATTGGATTGCGGCCCGATCATTGCTCAGGGCGTTGTACCTGTACTAGGTAATGATACTGCTGATGCTCTGGCACAGCGGGTATTGCGGCTTGAGCATGAGTTATTACCACAGGCTGTGGCTGATTTTGTTGCTGGCAAGCTGGTTGTAGAGGGTAATCGAGTTAATAATTTATCTATGGCTGATATAGATGATTCGATTTTCCTGAAAAATTAGTAGGCTATGAGAGAAGTATGAAAGTAAAATTCTGGCTGGGTCTATTGTTTGTCTGGGTAAGTTTACTATTACTACCAGTAGCACAGGCTGCCGATTTGCCACAACGGGCACAATTGCAGTTTGTAGACAGTTATGGGTTGCCGGTAAGCATGGATTTTGTACAACAAGGTGATCAGTACCGGATTAATACCCAGATTAATCTGATTTTTTACCAAATGCAGTTTGTTTCTGCTGGTACAGTAAATGGTTCTATCCTGAATCCGCTTTCCTATATCGATAGTCGCTATGGTAAACCTTATGCACAGGCACGCTTTACTGAACAGGGTATTGATTATGGAAAGGTTTCAGAGGCCAGTAAGCATATGGCGGTAAACGGACCGGTATACGATATGTTTGCACTCGGCTGGCAACTGGGCTTTAATCACGGTAAATTGCCCGCAAATACTTATCTGACTAATGGTAAAAAAGTTTACTTGCTGGATGAAGTTCGTAATCGTGGCAATGCGCAACTGCTGGTTAATGGCCGGCAAATTGATATCAGCCAGTATAGTATTAGTCGTGGTGATAATGTAGTGGAATATGCTTTTGCGCCGCAATTTGAGAATATTCCGGTACAGATTAGCTATATGGATAATGGTAAGGTTTATACCTTGCAACTGAAAGGTGGCCAAATTGACGGGAAGGCTATTTAAGAAATTATGATAAATGCACAACAACTTGATTTGACAGCTGCTGCTCTGGCTCAGGTGTTAACGTTCAGACAGCCGGCAGATGTTGTGTTGTCTGCTTTCTTTCGACGCGAGCGTAAGCTGGGTGTTCGAGATCGGCAGGAAATAGCCGAAACTGTGTTTGCGGCCATTCGTCATTTACAGAAAATTCAGATGATGCTGTCCAGACCGCATAACAAACCACGTCGTGCGGCTTTAGCAGCACTCATTTTAGGGCGTGGTTTAAGTGTTCATGCTGTAGAAAGTTTGTGTGATGCTGAAGAGAAGCAGTGGCTTGTTGAATTGAAAAAACATAAGTCTGATTTTGCTGCCGCGCTGACAACTACTGCTGAGCTGCCGCAATGGCTGATTGATTGTTTACAGCAGCAGAACTGGGATGAGAATCAGATTATTGATTATGGTCGCAGTGTGATGCAAGCAGCTCCGTTAGATGTGCGGGTTAATACCCTCAAGGGTAAACGTGATAAGATTCTGGCTGTGTTGCAGGCAGAGGGCTTGCGTGCTGAAGCTACCCCTTATTCACCTTGGGGAATCCGACTATATGACAAGCCGGCATTAAACCGTCACACTTTGTTTTTGGATGGCGTGTTGGAAGTACAAGATGAAGGCAGCCAGTTATTGGCACTGTTAACCGGCGTAAAACGCGGGCAGATTGCGGTAGACTTCTGTGCTGGTGCCGGTGGTAAAACGCTGGCAATGGGTGCGATGATGGCTGGTAGCGGGCGCCTGTATGCGCTAGATGTGGCAGAAAAGCGGCTGGCTAATTTGAAACCACGCATGGTGCGCGCCGGTTTGACTAATATTCATCCGCAGCGCATTGATAATGAACATGATGCCCGTATTTCCCGTTTGAAGGGTAAAGCTGATTGTGTTTTGGTGGATGCGCCTTGTTCCGGGCTGGGCACTTTGCGTCGTAATCCTGACTTAAAATATCGCCAAAGTGGTGACAATGTACAGGCATTGCAGCAACAGCAGCGGTCAATTTTGCAGGCGGCTTCTGCGCTGGTACGCCCGGGTGGCAGACTGGTGTATGCTACATGCAGTATTCTTGAGGCTGAGAATCAGCAGCAGTTAAATGATTTTCTGGCTGCCAACACAGGCTGGCATATTGAGCCGGTACAGGCTTTGCTGAAGGATAATGCTCTGCCCGCGATGCAGGGTGATTATTTGCAGCTACATACCGGTAAACATCATACAGACGGCTTTTTTGCCGCTGTGCTAACACGCATTAAGTAAAATGAAATAAGGAATGTACATGAGTACTCAGGAAAGAATCAAAACACTTGTTACTGAACATCCGGTTGTGTTGTTCATGAAAGGGACAAAACAGTTTCCACAGTGTGGTTTTTCATCCCGTGCCGTGCAGATTTTGCAGGCAGCAGGTTTGAAGGATTTTCATACTGTTAATGTACTCGAAGATGATGAAATCCGTCAGGGTATTAAAGAATATGCAGACTGGCCAACTATTCCGCAGCTGTATGTAAAAGGTGAATTTGTTGGTGGTTCTGACATTATGCTGGAAATGTATGAAGCTGGTGAGTTGCAGACTTTGCTGGCCTCTGTCTGACTAAATTCTGTTCGGACAAATAATCCGGTAGCTGTTTTGATTTAGGTGTTTAAGGAATTATTTTTTGGAACTGGCTATGAATATTAATGTGATTGACCATCCGCTGGTGAAGCACAAACTGTCATTGATGCGTGAAGAGGATTGCAGTACTTATCGTTTTCGTACGTTGACAAAGGAATTGGCTCGGTTAATGGCTTATGAGGCCAGCCGCGATTTTGATGTGGAAATTGTCAAAATGCAGGGCTGGTGTGGTGAGATTGATGCTTACCAGATTAAAGGCAAGACTGTTACCATAGTGCCTATTCTGCGTGCCGGGCTGGGTATGCTGGATGGGGTGCTGGATTTAATTCCTACTGCTAAAATTAGCGTGGTGGGTTTACAGCGTGATGAAGAAACGCTGGAACCAGTACCTTATTTTGAAAAATTTGTCAGTCAGATGGATAAGCGTCCGGCACTGATTATTGATCCAATGCTGGCTACCGGTGGTTCAATGAATGCAACCATTGACTTGCTTAAGAAAAAAGGTTGTAAGGACATTAAGGCACTGGTACTGGTAGCAGCGCCGGAAGGGGTGAAAGCGGTTAATGAGGCACACCCTGATGTGACTATCTATGCTGCCGCTTTGGATGACCATCTGGACGAAAATGGCTATATTATCCCCGGGCTGGGTGATGCGGGTGACAAGATTTTTGGAACCAAACACTGGTGAACTATTGGTAAGTTTTTAATCAGTCTGTTGGTAGACTGTGAGAGATGTACTAATTATAAAGACAGAATTCTCATCTAGGGAATTCTGTCTTTTAATTTATACTAAATGAAAACCAGTTTAGTGTATGGTTTGATGTAAGGAAATCTGGCCATTGCAGTTAGCATTGCAGAGAAATATTTTGAGTGGTGCTCTGGGTAATAAATATTTAAGCATATTGTTTATGCTATTCAATTTTAATGAATATCAGCAGGTATTAATGGCGGTATATTTTGTTTGAATTTATGTATTATTGATGCGGAATATCAGGCCAACAGCCAGTCCCGGCTTTTGTTCGCTGTTTTTCAGGCTTGAGTCTGCCAGTTCAATGGCAATTTGCCATTGGTCACACAGGGTTTTAACAATGGCCAGTCCCAAGCCGCTGCCATTTTCATTATTACCCAGAATGCGGTAAAACGGTTCGAATACCAGTTTTCGTTCAGTTTCAGCAATACCATAGCCACTGTCTTCTATCCATAGAGTCAACTGATTGTTTGCATTCTGTCTGGTGTGAATACAGATATGACCATTGGCGGGTGTATATTTGATGGCATTAGCCAAAATGTTCTTCAGAATGGTGTGTAAATCATTGCTGCTGATGGGCAGTCTGATGTATTCACTGATGTCTACACTCAGGTTCTGCTGTTTCTGTTCTGCCAGAGGCAGTAATTCTGCAATCAGGTTGCGCAGTAGCGGCATCAGGGCGGTGTGAACATTATTCGGCACAAGGTGCTGTTGTTGCTGATGTTGTGCTCTGGCCATGGATAAAAGTTGGGTAAGCAGTTGTTCGGTACGTGCTATACCGGCTTTGATTTGTCTGATGAGTTTGTGTTGTTCCTGAATAGTTAAATCCGGTTCGTCAAAACGGCCTATCTGTATGGTAAGTGCTGTGATTGGCGTGCGTAATTCATGTGCTGCATGGCTGATAAATTTTTTGTCATGTTCAATTGCAGCCTGTAGCTGGCTGAAGAGACGGTTTAGTGCGGTGATGAACGGACGGATTTCAGTTGGTACGTGCTTGGTATCCAGTGGTGATAAATCGTTGGCATTGCGTGCAGTTAGTTCTGTACTCATTTCTTGTGTTGCTCGGAACAAGCGGCGAATCCAGATGGCGGTGAACAGCCACAAGATGGGCATGAGGATAAGAAATGGCCACACCACACTCAGTGCGCTGTCCTTAGCGATGTGATTGCGGTAGGCGGTGCGCTGGGCAACAATAATTCGTTGGTGTTCTCGGGTAAGGATATATACCCGCCAGTGCCGAGCTACGGTGGTAAAATTGTGAAAGCCATCCGGTAGCTGTTGCAAATTTTGTACTGCGTTGTCATCACCCATCAGGATATTAAGGTAGGGGGAATCAAGCGTTTGTGCTAGTACACGAGGTTTGGGCAATGTTCTGGCACTTTCGGGAAAGTTGAGATCTTCCTGTGTATCTCGGCGCAGTATGGAACTGCGTGGGTCAAGTAAATGTGCAATCTGCTCCAGTTGGGTATCCTGCAAATCTTGAGTTTCCCGAAAAGCTGTCTGATAGGCAAGAATGTCGCCAATAATGGCGATAAAGGTTACCAAAATGGTTAAAACCAGTAATAAACGCCATTGTAGTGAGGATACTATACGCGTCGGTCTACTAGCCATCCCAGCCCCCGTACATTTTTAATGACGTTGCTGCCAAGCTTTTTGCGAATTCCATGAATTACTACTTCTACGGCATTGCTTTCAACTTCTTCATTCCAGCCATAAATTTTTTCTTCCAGTTCCTGCCGTGACAATATGGTGCCCGGCTGTAGCAATAAGCTGTAAAGCAGAGCGTATTCGCGCGCTGACAGGCGGGTAACCACACCATTGGCACTTACTTCTCTGGTAGCCGGATTCAAGGTAATTGTGCCGTTGCTCAGTACTGGGCTGGCATGTCCACAATGCCGGCGCAATAAAGCCCGAATACGAGCCAATAATTCTGCAGAAGCAAATGGTTTGATTACGTAGTCGTCGGCACCGCTGTCCAGTCCGTTAATGCGTTCTTCCACAGTATCACGGGCAGTAATCAGAATCACGGGTAAGTCACTGTTTTTGGTACGCAGATGGCGAAGTACACTAAGGCCATCCTGTTTAGGCACTCCGATATCCAGTAAGGCTATATCGTAGATATCGGGCTGTAATGCACTTTCTGCTGCTAGGCCGTCTGTAACACAATCGACAGCAAAGCCGGCACCATGGAGCATATCGCTTAGCGCTTCTGCAATCATTTTGTCGTCTTCGAGAAGTAGAATTCGCATAGGCTAACATTTTTCCGCATAGACAAATGGGCAGTCTGTATTAAATCAGACTGAGAGATGTCTATGATAACAAAAACCGTTTCAGTATTTCTGAAACGGTTTTTATTCAAACGTTAACCTAAAGCCTGCTTAGTTTGTTTCAGTAGTGGTTGTGGTTTGTTTGGTGGTAGTAGTGCTGGCAGCAGCTTTTGGGGCATGTGCTTTTCTAGTGTGTACTTTTTTTACCTGAGTTTTTTTAGCAACTGGTTTAACAGTTTTGGTTGCTGGTTTTACAGAGGTGGTAGCAGTAGTGGTGTCAGTTGTAGTAGTGGTGGTTGCAGCAACAGGAGCGGCGAAAGAAGCAGCAGAGGTTAAACCGAAAATAGCACTTACAACAGCAGCAGTAATTTTTTTCATGACAGATCTCCATTAAAAATTAGTTTAGGACAATAACCATCTTGGTTCTTGTTAATACACAGTATGGCTTTAAATACTTAGGCTAGACTTAGTTAATTGTTTTTTAATGTTAATTAATTGTAATTTTTAGTTATTATGTAGCGTAGGAAGAAAGTTTTTATTAGTTTTAGTGTTCTATTTAAAGAATTTGTCTGCAACTGGTTTTATTGCGCTGTAAATATAGCAGGAAAAGTGAATATCAATTAGACATGAAATGGCGATAAATGATTACAAAAATTACCGATATTGTAGGTAAATTTATTAAATTCAATTAGATATATTGTGGCACCAGAGCTGAAAAGAGAAGTCGAAAATATATTGCTAGCGGTTAATGTTCGTTTACTGAACTGGTAAAAGATACCGGCGCATGAACCAAATAAGACATTCGCCGGTAATCATTTATATATCAGATGGTGCGTGCGATTTCGGTAAACACTTCTGCGGCCAGCCCAAGAGTATCGGCAATGATTTCACTGCTATGAGCAGCAGACACAAAACAGGCTTCATATGCGGATGGCGCAAAGGCCACACCGCGTGAAAGCATGGCATGGAAGAACTCTTTAAACAATATCTGATTGCTGTGTTGCATGTCTGCAAAGCAATTTGGCAGTTCTGTATTAAAGTAAAAACCAAACATTCCACCTATACTGCGACTACAGAATGGAATATTGGTTTCTTGTGCTATTGCTGCTAAACCATTACTTAATTCTTGAGTGCGTGTGCTTAAAGATGTATAAAAATCGGGTCGCTGTATGATTTCTAGTGTTTTCAGCCCGGCTGCCACGCATACGGGATTGCCAGATAATGTGCCTGCTTGATAAACCGCACCTAAAGGTGAAATACAGGACATGATGTCTGCTCGACCGCCGAAAGCAGCAACGGGCATGCCACCGCCAATAATTTTGCCAATGGTGGTTAAATCAGGCTTAATACCATGAATTGATTGTGCACCGCCCAGAGCAACACGAAAACCCGTCATGACTTCATCGTAAATCAGCACGCTGCCATGTTGTTCAGTAAGAGTGCGCAAAGCCTGAACAAACTCAGCTGTGGCTGGAATCATATTCATATTGCCAGCAATCGGTTCAACAATTACACAGGCGATACTGTCGCCCTTGCTAGCAAATGTCTGTTGTAAAGCCTCTACATCATTATAAGGCAAAACCAAAGTATGACGGCTGAAATCCTCAGGGACACCAGCTGAGCTGGGATGGCCGAAGGTTAACAGACCGGAGCCGGCTTTAACCAGCAAGCTGTCGGAATGGCCATGATAACAGCCTTCGAATTTAATGATATTGTCGCGTCCGGTAAAGCCTCTAGCCAGACGAATCGCACTCATGGTGGCCTCAGTACCGGAGCTGACCAGACGAATTTGCTCCATGCTGGGCACAATATGGCGAATTTCTTCGGCTATGCGGATTTCATTTTCGGTGGGTGCTCCGAAAGAAAGACCATTTTCGGCAGCATGACAGACTGCTTCAACTACTTCTGGATGCGCGTGTCCAACAATAGCTGGTCCCCATGAACCAACATAATCGATATAACGGCTCTGGTTTTCATCCCATATATATGCACCTTGTGCCTTGTTAATAAAGCGAGGGATACCGCCAACACTGCCAAAAGCACGTACTGGGGAATTTACTCCGCCCGGAATAATGATTTTTGCCTGTTCGAAGAGTTGCTGGTTTCGATCCATGATTTGATCCTCTGCTAATGGATGTGTTGAATGATTGAGTTTTAGGGAATAATCATACTATCGATTGACGGGTGAGGTTAATGGTCTTTTGTGGGGCTTGTTAGTCAGAGTAACAGAAAGCAAAATAATTATCCGATTGTGTTTATTGATATCTCTATGACGTACTGAGAGAAATAATAGTGCAAATTATTCTGCTTCGCTAAAACTGTTGTCATTGATTCCAGTTATAAGTGCGTGTAATAAAAGGATATGTATATACAGGAAAATAGTAAGCTTAAAATAATTACAAAATTTTGGTGCTTAGCATATGGATAAGCCGTGGAAAACGCGCCAGATACTTTACCCATTGATACATCATCAGTGTATAGCTTTCCTGTGCTAAAAAGCGTAATTTAGACTGGGTGGCGGTATAACGGGTGGTTGGGGTAGGTGAAACCTGAGCATGCAGCCCCAAGTCACGTGCAATGAAGTTAGCACGTGCCAGATGATAGGGATCGCTGACGATGATAAAGCTGTTTAAATCATTATCCTCGGCAATTATCTGTGCATTAACCAGATTCTGCCAAGTATCCCGAGAATGGTTTTCGTAGATAATATCATTGGCATCAACGCCGTTGCGAATTGCATAGCGCCGACCAACTGCGGCTTCAGTCATAAAACCGGGTTTGGGGCTGCCGCCAGTAAACAGAATTTTTTTTACTTTGCCAGTACGGTACAAATGGATGGCATGATTAATGCGTTCGCGAAAAACCGGAGAAGGGCGTTTATCCCATGCTGCTGCACCAAGTACAATTGCTGCATCGGCTTCACTGAGTACTTGCGGATGACTGAACTGATAAACTATAGCAACACTGATGGCATAGTTGGTTCCAATAAACAAGGCACCTGCAATGATAACACTGCGCAAACAGTACCAGAAGCCAAGACGTGTGCTGGAGATCATTTACTGTTCAAGTAAAGCTTCAATATTGGTTAACGGACGACCTATAGCCGCATGTTCACCGATTACTGCTATTGGTCTTTCTATTAGTATTGGATGTGCTGCCATGGCTGCTATTAGTGTATCTTCATCAGCATCAAGCAAATTTAGTTTTGTAAATAAATCATCTTTGCTGCGCATCATTTCCCGCGCAGAGCTAATCGCAAGTTTCTGTTTCAATATGCGAATCTGTGCTTCGGTTAATGGTTCGGTCAGGTAGGGAATGACTTTGGTGTCGACATTGCGTACCTGAAGTAAAGACAGAGCAGCGCGCGATTTGGAACAATTCGGGTTGTGGTACAGTATGACGGTATCAGTCATGATTATCCCTGAACTTCTAAAGAAATGAAAAATCTAAATGGTAAGTGTGGACGAAACTTCAAATTTTGACAAGTATTATTAATTATTCTAAAGGTTAAACTAATTTTGTTGTGGTTGATATAAATAAATTATCTGATTTAGTTACATGATTCAGTTGATTAATGCAGCAAGGATAGAAAAAAAGAATGGTAACTACTGCGTTAGTAGTTAGTATAACGAAATTGTATTAGTAATATTGTATGGGAAATATTTTATAATTAACGCTATTAAAATGTAATATTCAGGTAAGGGTATGTCTCAATCTACCGGGCTTTTAAAGAAAATTTTTTTGTTGAGTGTCTTGTTTTTAAGTTGTGTTCGTTTACAGGCGGCAGAATTGCAAAGTTGGCCTCAAGGTAAGGCCGCAGTTTTACCAACGGAAAAGCCGATACTTGTGGTTAATATCTGGGCAACTTGGTGTACGCCATGCCGGAAAGAAATGCCTATGTTGTCACGCTGGTATTTACAGCAGCAACGTTCTGGTAAAGATGTGGTTACTGTAGTGGGAGTGGCGCTGGATAATGATGCTAATTTACAACGATTTACTCGGCAAGTGTCAGTACATTATCCACTGTATCGCTACATTGGCACAGATAGTCGGGCGTGGATGAAGCAATTAGGTAATGAGGTTGGTGGGGTACCGTATACATTGGTACAGGCGTCTGGCTGCGGGTTTAAGCAAGCATTGCTGGGAACGCTTACTGAAGCCAGACTCAATCAGGCAGTTGAAGCAGCAAAAAAACAGTGTGCGCGACGCAAAGTTCGCTTATAAATTTTCATGTAGCTTAAGATTAAAGTGTACCTTTCTCTGTTTATTAGCTGATTAAGACCACTTTCTGTATTGTCTGTAAGGCACTTGCCAGCATCAGGTTATTCAGTTGCTGGATGGTTAGCAGGTAACATTGTTGTAGACAGTAATACAGGTTGTGTATTTCTCTAATAATAGTAATGGTTTATATTAAGTTAAAGCATTGTCGGACTGAAAAGAAGAATATCTGGATCTGAGTTGTAGCGCATTTGTGGTGTCGGTTCTTTTCACACTAAGCCAGATTGGTTTAGGCTCAGATTTAGCGGTCACTGCTGAGAATAATGATGCTACAGATAGCTTTTACAAAGATTCGGACTACTGGTTATAATTATTGAAATAATCAGATTATTCAGTTAATGTAAAGAAAATAAGAATATTTCTGGTTTAGGATGTAAATCGATTATTGGTTGATATAAAACAATAAATTTATTTGATTTGCTTATTCAGGGTAGGTATATTTTTCAATCTGTTGAATATAGATCACTAAATAATGAAAAAAGTAAATTTGTTGTACATACTTTTTATGCTCTTCTCATTAAGAACACATGCTGTAATTGTAAATGATGTTACTGGGATGACACCTGTACAGGTGGCTGCGGTAGTGCAGCCGGAATCAACACAACAGGTTGCAGAGTTGGTTAAGAGTACTCAGGGTACTATCAGTATAGCCGGGGGCAAGTACAGTATGGGCGGACAAACTGCAATTCAGGGTGGGCTACAAATAGATACGCAAAAGCTGAATCATGTGATTGCTTTTAATCCTGAGCAAAAGCTTTTAACCATTGAGGCTGGGGCAAGCTGGCGTCAGGTACAAGAATTAATTGATCCTTATGGTTTATCAGTAAAAATTATGCAAAGCTTTGCCAATTTCAGTATTGGCGGTTCATTGGCTGTAAATGTACATGGTCGTTATATTGGCGAAGGACCTATTATTCTGTCTGTAGAACAATTCAGAATTGTACTGGCTGATGGTTCGATAGTGGCGGCCAGTCCGAAAGAAAATCAGGATATATTTTATGGCGCTATTGGTGGTTATGGTGGTTTGGGAGTTATCACGGAAGTAACTTTGCGCCTTGTTGATAATGTTAAGGTAAAACGTATTAGTGAGGTTATGCCAATTACAAGGTATTACCAGTATTTCTCTCAGAATATCCGGTCTAATAAGGCTGCAATATTTCACAATGCTGTAATGTATCCGCCTGATTTTAAGAAAGTTCGTTTAATAACGTTTGAACAGACGCAAGAACCTCTGACTATTTCAGACAGGTTGAGATCACGCTTTGAACATTCACGCAAGCAGGAACGAAGAATAAAAATTGTAGCTTCATCTCATTTTGGCAAAGAGTTGCGTAAATTGCATGATGAGGTAGACTATGCAAAGCAACCGGTAATGTGGCGTAATTACGAAGCCAGTTATGATGTATCCATTTTGGAACCAATTGCTGAAAAAAATAAAAGTTTCGCTCTGGAAGAATATTTTATACCGGTTGAACGGTTTGATGATTTTTATCCCGAATTAATTGCTATTCTGAAGAAACATAAGGTTAATGTCGTTAATATCTCTGTTCGTCACGCCAATCGAGATAGCGGTTCGCTGCTTGCATGGGCTAAAAACGAAGTATTTGCTTTTGTTATTTATTATCAGCAAACTACTGATGAGCGCAGTAAAGAGCAGGTAGGTATCTGGACTCGAGAGTTAATAGATGCAGCACTGGCAAACGGCGGAAGTTATTTTTTACCTTATCAATTGCATGCAACTTCTGAGCAATTCCAGCGTGCTTACCCACAAGCAGAGCAATTCTTCAAACTTAAAAAGCGAGTAGATCCAGAAAATAAATTCAGTAATATGCTGTTGGAGCGGTATCGTCCTAATACTGTTCAGTAAAGTAAGGCTGAAGTTATTAATCCTCTTAATTAAAAATCCAGATTCAAGGGGATCATTGATAGAAAAAACTATGATTTATTTAGGATATAACTGAAAACCGGTGCAGCAGATTTTCTACTACACCGGTTGAGTGAGCGTCAAAAAAATTAGCCGTATCGACGCTGAAATTCCTGCATGAAACTTACCAGTGCTTCTACGCCCTGAATAGGCATGGCATTATAAATACTGGCACGCATTCCACCTATTGATTGGTAGCCCTGTAATGCACATAAACCATGAGCATTAGCTTGCTGCACAAATATCGTGTCTAGCTCTTTTTTAGGGGTATGGAAAATGACATTCATATGTGAACGGGCATGTTGTTTTACATTATTGGTATAAAAGCCATTACTGTTATCTATAGCAGAATACAGGGTTTCAGCTTTCATTGTGTTGATGGCCTGTATCTGTTCCACTCCACCATGAACCTGAAGCCAGCGGAATACCAGCCCTGAAATATAAATCGGATAGGTCGCAGGGGTGTTATACATTCCCTGACGGCTTATATGGCTCTGATAATTCCATACGTCAGGAATCCGCTCGGAGCAGCGTTCAAGCAAATCTTCGCGAATAATAACAATGGTAGCTCCTGACGGCCCGATATTTTTTTGGGCACCAGCATAAATAACGCCAAAATCAGCAATATTAATCGGTCGGGAAAGAATTTCACTCGACATATCACATACGATCGGAGGCATTCCGTCTGGTTTGGGAATATCACGGTATTGCAGACCATGTACGGTTTCATTAATGCAATAGTGAACAAAGGCTGAGTTTGGGTCAACGTCCCAGTTTTCAGGTGCTGGTACGTCTGTATAGTTATATAAATCACCGCCATGTGCTGCTAAATGTATTTCGGCATTGGAAAGCTTGCCCATTTGGCTGTGGGCAATCCGGCTCCAGTTACCGGAAACTACTGAATCAACCCGTTTAAAGCCATTAGCGAGATTCATGACTAGCATGTTGAATTGAGCGCTGGCTCCACCCTGCATAAATAATATTTTATAGTTGTTTGGAATATGCAGCAGCTGACGCAAGTCCTGTTCGGCATGATGCAAGATACTGATAAAAGCATCTGAGCGGTGACTCATGGTCATCACTGAGCTACCAGTACCATTATAATCCAGCATTTCAGCCTGAGCTGTTTGTAATACGGCCTCTGGCAGTATTGCTGGACCGGCAGAAAAATTGTATTTGTTCAGAATTGTCATGAATAAATGTATACCTGTTGCTAAGTAGTGCGGTTGATGAGTTCAGTTCACTATCGACCAGTCATATAGTGGTATTTGGTTGACCGCAAAACCAGACACTGCTGTAAGTTGCTGGAATTCTAGTAGTTTGCTAAATGAAACGCAAATACAAAACCGTTTTGCATGTAAAGGGATAAAAGTATGGTTTTTTCAGCCTGTAAGCGGGCTAAGTATGGTTTTAAACCCTTTTTTTTAGCGTTTAAACAGGTAATTTTTCTCTTAGTTACAGATTTTATCCATATATAAACTATTGTGAAGGGCTTTGATTCAGCCTTCACTACTTTTATCCAATGGGGTGATATCAGTTGCTCCAAGATGTATCAGTTTCTGTACAGCCTCTTCCCAGACTTCTTGCAGACAGGTACAGTCTTTGCCCCATGCTTTTAAACCAAATTCCAGCCGGTATTGATGTATTTGTTCATCGGCTGATAAATCATCGCGGATAGTGGGCAGGCTGAAGGTTTTGATAGTCGGCCATTTTTGTTCAATCTGCTCCATCAGAGGAATAATTCGTGATTCAGGCAAGCCATCAACCAGAGCGGCTTTGGTAGCCAGTCGGTGCAGGAAAAAATTTTGTTGGTAATACTTGTCTAATACCCATTGAGCCATTGGATGTGCCATTTTGGGGAAGCCGGGTAAAAAATAATGCTCTCTGATTGAAAAGCCAGCGATATTGTTGAATGGATTCGGAATCAGTGCTGCTCCCTGAGGAAAATCCGCCATTTTTGCCCGTTGCAAATGCGCAGGGCTGTCTAATGCATCGCCATGTTTGATTGAAATGGCTTCAATTTCTTTCAGGGCATCAGGATGAGATGTTAAAGGTAAGTTTAAAGCATTAGCACAGGCTTGGCGTGTATGGTCATCCGGCGTGGCACCTATGCCTCCGGTGACAAAAACAGGTATTTTCTCTTTAAATGACAGGATAAGCTGTCTGGTAATTATTGCTCGATCATCAGGTAAATATTGCGCCCAAGCCATATATAGTCCATGCTGCTGGAACAATTGTCTGAAAAAAGTAAAATGACTGTCCTGACGTGAACCATTCAGGATTTCATCTCCGATAATGATAATACCGATCTGCATACTGATTCTCCAGAGTTTGCGGCTGCTGTTGCATAATAGCTAATCTTTCGGTTATATAAAACATGATAGTTGTTTTATGCCCAGATTTATTTTAATGTGCAAGTGTTGTATCGTTTTAGCAAGGATATACTTATGAATATTAAAAAATTGGTAGTAACTGCTCTGATTGCAGGCAGTCTTGCTGCCTGTGCACATACATCAGACCGTAAGGTGAATATGCGTGCTGCAAGTGTGCAGCAGTTAGGTGCTTATAACTGGCAGTTGGTAGAAGCAACTGACCGGCATGGTCGACCATTGGCCAATTTTGCGGCGAATTCAGCTTTAAAACTGAATTTTGCTGGCCAGCGGCTGAATGTTTCAGGCGGTTGTAATAGTATTGGTTCTGCTTATCAGTTAAGCGGACAGGATATGTATATTCAAGCACCAATGAGCACTATGATGGCTTGTGCTCCTGATGTAATGGCACAGGATGCGGCAGTTATTGCTTTTATGAATGGTCAAAAACTACATGCCGGATTGCTTAATGTCGAAGATGCTCAGAATCCGCAACCACTGTTAAGGATAGAAAATCAGCGCGGTCAGTCTCTGCTCTGGCGTGGTGTGCCTACAGCGACTTCCCAATATGGTCAGCCTACGGTGGTATTCTGGGAAATAAGCCCGCAGACACAAACTTGTCAGACAGATAATGGAGCGGTGCAATGTCTGAAAGTTCGTGAAATTTTTTATAATGACCAAGGTGTAAAGGTTAAAACCGGTGTATGGCGTAATTTTGCCGGCACTATCGATGGCTGGCAGTTTAATCCGGCTGAAAGTCAGGTATTGCGTTTGAATGTATATGAAGTAAAACCAGCCGGTGCTGCGGATGATACTGCTGCTAGCCAATATATTTATAAATTGGATCAGATAATTGAACGTTCTGAGGTGAATTCAACTAAGCACAAGCATAAATAAAATTTACCTGTTAAATAGTTAAATTAAAAGGCAATGATTTTTTCATTGCCTTTTTAGATAATTGCTATTCTGAAATTCTAAGTACTTACTGATGCAGATAAACATCTGGTTGACCATCTGCATTATCCAGTATCAGCTTCTGTTTGCGCATGTGCTGGTTAAATTTGCCACGTCGAGTAACTGATTTGATTAACCCATCTCTGTTAATCTGATTCTGATAAGTAAAGTTTAGATTCGGGTCGAGTTGGAAAGAGGAAATTTCACTGTATTGATGACATTCATGCTTTTTACAATTCTTAAATAATTTAACCTGATTATCATCCTGAAAAAGTGATGCCGATAATTTGTCGATTTCTTTTTCAATCTGTTGTTGCTGATTATACATCTGGATGATGATTCTTTCAGCATCATCGAACCCATAATTGTCAGCAGCCTGATAACCGGCTGCTAATACCGGATCGGCCAGTGCTAAAGTGGCCGATATTAGCAGGATTGATTTCAGCTTTTCCATATATTTGCTCTTTTATTTTTTATCAAAAATTTAATTACTTTCTTAAAAATAAAAAGTTAAATATTGAATATATTTGTAAATTTTAAACTATTATTTAACTAAAATAAAGAAATAGATTTACTTAAGTAAGCATGTTGCTGAAAATTATGCAATTTCAGCAGGATATGCTGTAACGTGAAATGAATGAACATAAATTTAAAAAGGATCACAGCTTTCTTGCCTAATATCATCACACAATAACATACCATGCAAACTGTCATAAACAACCACTCTTGTTGCACCACTATTGTCCGGTGTTGGCGTGGCCACCAGACGATAACTACTGGGTTGGTAGGTACCACTAAAAGTAAAATATGTTGCGCTATTTTTTTGTTCGAGCGTATGTGTATTTTGTTCGAGATTATTTGTCGGATCTGTAGTGTTTGTAATAAATGTGTTGTTTTTGGCGTAATACCGTTCCAGTTTGTTGATATTCAGCACTAAATCAGCACGGGCGTTTTGTTCGCGGGCTTTAATCACAAAGCTATTGTAGGACGGGTAGGCTATTGCGGCTAATATGCCAATAATAGTGATGGTAATCATTAAGTCAATAAGCGTAAAGCCCTGATTGCGTCGCTGCATAATGTTCTCTTTCTATCTATTTTGAATGCTTGTTTTATTTGCTTTCGACAATAGTATTGTCTGGCTGTATCAGCACATATGGCTTTACTACAACGGCCCACATTGGCTGGTTACGGTCAAAATATTGTTGTGCCATTATATCGCTGACTTTACTAATTTTACCGTTATGTATCAAAAGTGCAATGGTGGCACTGTCATCTGTGGCTATTTTGTGTGCAATATCGACTAAATCGAGTTCCGGTGCTACGTAAATACAGTTGCCACGGGCAAAGTGAGGCTGGAGTTCATGCCAGTTGATACGTGCAGTTTCCAGATTGATTTTCTGTTCTAATGGCAGTTCAGCACCGGGAATAAAATTGTTCGACTTCATGTTTTTTAAGTTATGGTTAGTAAAAACATTCCGTTATAAATATATAAATACCTATAACGAATTGTCTGTTCAGAGCTAAGACAGGTAGTTATTGTGCTTGTGCAGATGAAGGTAGTTGGCTCTGTATACCCCATGATTCGGGATATTTGTAACCAGCAAAACGTTTAAAGGCATATTCTTTAAATGCCGTGGAGTTATATGCTGCTGTTATGTCTTTTACCCATTGGCTGTCTTTGTCTGTAGTTCGGATTGCAGCCCAATTAACATAGGTATAGCCGGGTTCCAGAAATAAGGCGGATGTGAATTTCAGCCCGGAGCTGGTGGCAAAATTGCCATTAATCACTGCAAAATCTACATCATGGCGGGATCGGGGTAATTGGGCGGCTTCCAGTGGTATCAGTTTGATATTTTTGTTATTGCTGGCAATATCGGTTAACGAGGCTTTAAGAGGGTTAATACTGGCTTTTAGAGTGATCCAGCCCAGCTTGTCCAGCATAACCAGAGCACGAGCCAGATTGGACGGGTCATTAGGTACAGAGACGCTAGAGCCACTTTTTATTGCATTAAGTTCGTGCAATTTGCCAGTATATATTCCTAGAGGGCCAGTGGGAACCTGAAAGACCGGTATAATGGCCAGCTGGCGCGATCGAGCAAAATCATCCAGATATGGCTTATGTTGAAAAATATTAATATCAATGGATTTATCCGCTAAGGCCAAATTGGGGCGGACATAATCGGTGAATTCGAGTAGTTGTACCTTATAGCCCTTTTTTTCCAGTTCAGGCTGCACCTGATCGCGCACCATATCAGCAAAATCGCCTACGGTGGTACCGATTATAATTTCTTTTTTTATCTGTTCTGCTGAAACAGAAGATTGCGTGGTTTTTTCACCACTACAGGCTGTCACAATAAGCATGCACAGACTAACAAGCAGGGTTTTCAGATAAATCTTCACTAAACTTCTTTCGATGCTGAATGATTCAATTAAGTGTGTACTTCAGTTGTATCTCTATATCTGTCTGTTGCAATGTCAAATATAGGCATAAACGCAGATAAATTGTGCCAAACTGCCAAGCATGACAAAAATATGCCAGATACCATGGCCATGGCGAATTTTTTCATCATTAATAAACCAGTAGATACCGATGCTGTATGCCAGTCCGCCAGTAGTCAGCCAAAACAGACCCGGTGAAGACATGCGCTGGGTCAGCGGATAGATAGCAATGACAATCAGCCAGCCCATCAACAGATAAAGAATCAGCGACAGGATACGAGTTTCACTTTTGCGTCCAATGGTCACTTCCTGAATAATACCAAATATTGCCAGTCCCCACGATACACCAAGTAATGACCAGCCCCAGCTACCGTTTAATGTAGTGAGGGTAAAAGGAGTATAGCTGCCGGCAATCAGCAGGTAAATGGCACAGTGGTCAAATTTTTGCAACACTGCCTTGGCACGGTGTGAATGGACGGAATGATACAGGGTTGATATACCATACAGAAGTATCAGGCTGGTACCATAAATGGCTGAACTTACAATACGGTACACATCACCATAATGTACAGATTTAATTAGGAGAAATATTGTACCCACGCAGGCAAGGATAAAGCCGGCAAGGTGAGAATATGCGTTGAAACGCTCGCCATGATACATTTTTTAAGAGAGGAAATCTGATAAATGAAACGGCTATCCTTTCACTGCCAGCCGGATGGTGCAAGTGTTTTTTGATTTTATTATTAGCACGAATGGTTATTTAGGAATGTGATGATGGCTGTTCAACTGCTGGCAAGCACAGTAAAATAGATAATTTTGCAGATTATCAGAAATTTCCCTTCATGCTGACTTTCCAAGAAATTATTTTTACTTTACAAAATTACTGGGCTCGACATGGCTGTGCGGTGTTGCAGCCTCTGGATATGGAGGTGGGAGCGGGCACTAGCCATCCGGCTACTTGTCTGCGCGCACTAGGGCCTGAACCGTGGTTTGCGGCCTATGTGCAGCCGTCGCGCCGACCTAAGGATGGTCGCTATGGTGAAAATCCGAATCGTTTGCAACATTATTACCAGTTTCAGGTGGCATTAAAGCCGTCACCGGATAATATTCAGGAGTTATATCTGGCCTCTTTGCAGGAGCTGGGTATTGATCCGTGTCAGCATGATATCCGCTTTGTTGAGGATGATTGGGAAAATCCTACTTTGGGTGCATGGGGGCTGGGCTGGGAGGTGTGGCTCAATGGCATGGAGGTTACACAATTTACCTATTTTCAGCAGGTAGGCGGTATGGACTGCTCGCCGGTTCTGGGTGAAATTACTTATGGTATTGAACGGCTGGCCATGTATTTACAAGGCGTTGAAAATGTTTACGATCTGGTCTGGACCAAAACCCAAGACGGACAGATTATCACCTATGGCGATGTATACCATCAGAATGAGGTAGAGCAATCTACTTATAATTTTGAGTTCAGTAATGCAGAATGGTTACTGGCACAGTTTAACCATTATGAAGCAGAAGCCAAACGCTTGCTGGCAGTAGAGAATGTCAGTCTGGCACTGCCTGCATATGAGCTGGTACTCAAGGCCGGACATACGTTTAATCTGCTGGATGCACGTGGCGCTATTTCTGTGACGGAGCGTGCCACTTATATTGGCCGTGTGCGTGCTTTAAGCCGTGCGGTTGCGCATAAATATGTGGAAAGCCGCGAGAAGCTCGGCTTCCCGTTATTGAAAAAAAATACTAACGGCCAGACAGCCTGAACCGAATGAAAGTAATACTTGCATGAATGCTCCTTTATTAATTGAACTGCGTACCGAAGAATTACCACCAAAAGCGCTGAATAATCTGGGCGAAAGTCTGGCAGCTGGTGTTGTTGAAGGATTGGAGAAAGCTCAACTCATCAGTGGCGAAGCTGATTATCAGGTATTTGCTGCGCCCAGACGTTTAGGTGTTCTGATACAGAATGTTAAACCGGTGCAGGCGGATCAGCGCATCGTGAAAAAAGGCCCGAGTGTGGCTGCCGGTATGAAAGATGGTGAACCTACCAAAGCCTTGCAGGGGTTTGCCCGCAGTAATCAGATAGAAATTAATCAGCTCAGCCAGATTGATGATGGCAAGCAAATGGTGTTTGCTTATGAATATACTCAGGCAGGCCAGCCTTTGAGTGCGCTGTTGAGTGATATTTTGAATGTGGCTATTAAAAAGCTGCCGATTCCTAAAGTCATGCACTGGGGGAGCAGTACCTATACCTTTGTCCGTCCGGTACATGGACTGGTTATGCTGCATGGTACAGAAACGGTTGCGGGCAGTGTGCTGGGTTTAAGCAGCCAGAACTGGACATTGGGTCACCGCTTTCTGAGCAAAGGTAAAATTACATTCAACCATGCAGCAGATTATGCGCAGCAGTTACTGGAGCAGGGTAAGGTTGTGGCTAGTTTTGCTGAGCGCCGTGCCCGCATTGAGCAGGACTTGAGCGAGGCGGAGCAGGCATTGCATGCGCAGGTGGCATATGCTGAGGGTTTGCTGGATGAAGTAACGGCTCTGGTTGAGTGGCCGGTAGTCCTGCAGGCAGGTTTTGATGAACGCTTTTTACAAGTGCCACAGGAATGCCTGATTTTAACCATGCAGCAGAATCAGAAATATTTCCCGCTGTTAAACAGTGAAGGCAAGCTGATCAACCGCTTTTTGCTGGTATCCAATTTACAAACTGATAATCCGGTTCATATTATTCATGGCAATGAACGTGTACTGCGTGCCCGTCTGGCTGACGCAGAATTCTTTTACCGTCAGGATCAGAAAATCTCTCTGGCTAGTCGTCTACTCGGTCTGCAAAATGTTGTGTACCACAATAAACTAGGTAGTCAGGCAGAAAGAGTGCAACGCGTCACCCAGTTGGCTAAAGCAATTGCGCCACTCTTAGGTGTTGATGTTAATAAAGCAGCTCGTACTGCTGAATTGGCTAAGGCAGATTTACTTACTGATATGGTAGGTGAATTCCCTGAATTGCAGGGCACGATGGGTAAATACTATGCACTGCATGATGGTGAAGACACAGATGTGGCTGTGGCAATTGAGCAACATTACTGGCCGCGTTTTGCCAATGATGCATTACCAGATACCTTACTTGGCACAGTAGTGGCTCTGGCAGACAAACTGGAAACTTTGCTGGGTATCTGGGGAATTGGGCTTATTCCAACCGGAGACAAAGATCCATATGCATTACGTCGCAGTGCGCTGGGTATTTTGCGGATGCTGATGCAGCATAATCTGGCACTAACGCCGCTATTACAAGCTGCTTTCGATACTTTCCCCGCTGGCAAACTGGCTGCGGATACGGTTAGTGAAGTAGCCGGATTTATGCAGGCGCGTTTGGCTATTCTGTTGCAAAATACTTATGCGCAGGATGTGGTTGCCGCAGTATTGGCGGGTAAAGTGGATAATCTGGGTGAGCTGGAAGCGAGATTGGCTGCTGTGACGCAGTTTAAGCAACTGGCTGAAGCTGCTGCATTAATAGCTGCCAACAAGCGTGTTCACAATTTACTGAGAAAAGTCGATTTTTCTGTCTTGCCTGTTATTACAACTGCGCTTTTACAGCAACAGGATGAGCTGAATCTGTATCAAGCAACTGAACAGGTTGCAATAAAAATTCAAACTGCCATGAAACAGCAGGATTTTGTTCAGGCATTAGCGGAATTGACTGGCATTAAGGAAAAGGTAGATACATTCTTTACTAATGTAATGGTAATGGATGAAAATGAAGCGATTAAGAATAATCGCTTGGCTTTATTACTGTTTTTGTCACACCAGATGAATGCAGTTGCCGACATCGCTTTGCTGAATGAGTAATATCTGTTTGTACAGCCCGTTCTTATAATGGATGAGAACCAAATCATGATATTTGATAATGTAGTATTTCATACAGAAGAAGATTATCCGCCAGCTCTGGCAATGGCTAATGCAGCTACGCACATGGGCTATTACTGGTCATGGATTGTGCGTCGGGGATTATATAATCCTCAATGGGACGAAGCGGCAGAAGAAGACATGTCTGCGGTAAAGGCGCAGGTAATGAGTGGAGCTGAATTCGTTCTGAATAATATGGCTGGTTGTTTGGAAGACAGTGATTTCAATGATGAAGGCCGTCGCTTTTCACTTTATTATTATGAAGATGAAGAGGATGGCTATGGCCGTTTTATGGAAGACTACGTGCATACTTTGAATACCCCAGCTCTGGAAAGCTTTTATCATGTGGAAATAAATGATGAAAATCAGGCTTTGCTTGATGGTGTATTTGATGGTGCTCTGATTCGGTGGCGTCAAAGTTTGAAACCTGCTCAGTAAGGATAATTATGGCATTGAGTGGAAAAGGCAAATTAATTATTCTTGATCGTGATGGCGTATTGAATGTAATGCAGCCGCAGCCAATCACCGACCCTGACCAATGGCATCCATTACCCGGCAGTATGGATGCTGTTGCCTTTTTAACTCAAAGCGGGTACACCGTAGTAGTAGCTGAGAATATGTCCGGAATTGGGCGCGATCAAGTGAGTATGCAGCAGCTTAATGAAGTACATGGCAAAATGCATACTCATATTCAGAAAGCCGGTGGCCGTTTGAGTGGAGTCTGGTTTTGTCCGCATACCAGTAATGCCAAGTGTGACTGTCGCAAACCTCAACCGGGCTTATTGCTGGACATTCTCGATCGTTTGCATATGAAGCCTGAAAATACATGGCTGGTAGGAGATGGTATTCGCGATATGCAGGCAATTGCAGCAATTGGTGGGCATCCGGTACTTGTTTTAACGGGAAAAGGTAAAGACACGTTGAAAATGGAAACCTTGCCGGAGGATACACAAGTGTATGACGATTTGCTGGATTTTGCCAAATTTTGTCGTGTACAGGCTGAAAAGGCAGCCGAGGAATAATCTAACATGTTGTTGTTACGTAATTTGATTTACTGGTTTTGTTTGTGTGTATTTTCGCTGGTATGGCTGGTAGTGGTAATTATTTCCATGCTCATTCCCAAAGGTGTTACATGGACAACTACTGCGTGGGCGAAAGTACTGTTTTGGATGCTGGAACACGTTATCGGCCTGAAGTATGAGGTAATTGGTAGGGAAAATATTCCATGTGAACCGGGTATCGTCTGCTGTAAACATCAATCTGGCTGGGAAACGCTGGCTATGCTTTCCTTTTTTCCTGATCTGGCCTTTGTTGCTAAACGTGAGCTTTTCCGTATTCCGATATTTGGCTGGGCACTGAAATGGCGTGGCACAATAGGTATTGATCGTAATAACCCTAAAGCTGCGAATGCTCAGATCATTAGTCAGGGAAAAATATGCCATCAAAAAGGTATGTGGATTTGTATTTTCCCGGAAGGTACACGGATTAAGCCCGGATACCGTGGGCATTATAAGAAAGGTGCAGCGAGGATGGCGCAGACGCTGCAAATAGATTTGGTGCCAGTGGCCTTGAATAGTGGCGAATTCTGGCCTAAAAATTCTTTTTTTAAATATCCGGGTAAAGTAACGGTGGTGATTGGTACTCCAGTTCATTATGCCGCTGCACAGACACCAGAAGAATTAATCCAGCTTTGTGAGCGGTGGATAGAAGACCAACAGGTAAAAATTCAGGGAGTCGGCCCGTTCGCACCGGTAAATCCACAAGTGCCTACACCGATAGTACAGCATTAGCAGCATGTGGTTCAGGTAATTATAAATCTGGTTGTATTAGCAGTCATGTATGATTGTTAAGCTTGAATATCTTTAATCAAATTGAAAACAACGTTTTATTCGTAAAATTTAGTCTGATGTTCAGATGTTAAATTGCTACTTCGACTGATTCGGGTCTGAGGTGGCTGTAGACAAGGTAGAATAAACGGGTTTGTGTATTTATGCAAAAATAGTAGCCTATAACAAGGTTATCCTTCATAGGATTTTGACAGATTAGTTGTTATGTCGGTGTTTATTCACACAACTACAGATGACTGTGCCATCAGGCTAAAGCTGCGCCGCACTGCGCGAAAAAATATTATTTTACGCGTAGCTTCGCATTGTCTACTGGACATTAATGCACCACCATTTGTATCCATGAAATCTTTACATCAATGGTTAAGGGCTAATGAGGCTTCTATCAAGCAGTTCTGGCAGCAGGCAGCAGAAATCTCAACAGCTTTACCTGCATATATCTGGTTTCGTGGTCAAACTTATTCTTATATGTCGGTGGCTGTGATTACTCGTGTGCATTGGCATGCGCGACAAAGTTTTTTATTACCGCTGTCAACTACACAATTACCGTATGTAGTTTTACGTGATTGGTTAAAGCAGTGTGCACAAACTGAATTATTATCGCGTTTGCAATATTGGGCACAGGTAATGCAATTGCGGCCGGCCGCAATGGCTTTAAGTCAGGCGCGTACTTTTTGGGGGGTATGTCGCCGGCGTACTGGTATTCGCTTAAACTGGCGATTGATTGGTGCACCTGCCTTTGTGGTGGATTATGTTTGCATTCATGAGTTATGTCATTTGCGTCATGCCAATCATGGTAAGGCATTCTGGGCGATGGTGGCCGAATATACGGCCGAAACCGTTAGTGCTCGATTATGGTTAAAAAAGCATGGTACAGAGCTGTTTACACTAGATAATGTGAGCTGAAATAAGATATGGCTAATATTTATTAAGATACAAATCTGGTTAGGTAATAGTAATCAGTGGTAATTCAGTCTAAACTGAATTACCACTGATTTTATGATGAAATCATGGCTGATTTTATTCTCTGTTTGAGATGAACTATTGTTATCACAATTATATTTAGGCTTGGCTAGCATCAACAGCAAGCTGTTTCATAATATTTTTAATTATCTGTACGCGTTGCAATATATCTTCAATGGCAATATTAACTCTGAGTTTATCGGCGCCCACGAGACGGTAATTTTTGTCATTTTGCATGATAGCTACAATCGTAGCCGGATTGATGCTGTGATGCTTACCAAAGGTAAATGTTATGGCTTCGCTGCTGGCATCAATCGTATCGATACCCAGATGAGCAGCATCGATGCGCAGGCGGTGGCTGGCAATCAGAGTAGAAACCGCAGGTTCGGGCAGGCCGAAGCGATCGATGAGCTCTTCATGTATCTGGTCTATCTCAGCTTCAGTTTCACAGCTGGCCAGACGTTTATAGAGCACCAGACGAGCATGAATATCGGGACAGTAACTTTCAGGTAGCAAAGCAGGACTATGTAGTTTGATGTCACTGGTAATGCCCAGTGGAGCGTCCAGATCAGGTTCGCGGCCTTTTTTCAGGTTACGTACAGCCTGTTTCAGCATCTCAGTATAGAGGGTAAAACCTACCTGAATCATTTCGCCAGACTGTCCTTCGCCCAGAATTTCACCAGCCCCCCGGATTTCCAGATCCTGCATTGCCAATGTAAAGCCGGCACCCAAATCATCTGCCATCTCAATTGCTTCCAGACGTTTCTGCGCATCTTTGGTCATCGCTTCAGGTACCAGTAAGTAAGCATAGGCCTGATGGTGAGATCTGCCTACGCGACCGCGCAGCTGGTGTAGCTGAGCAAGGCCGAATTTGTCTGCTCGTTCAATGATAATGGTATTAGCATTAGGAATGTCAATTCCGGTTTCGATAATGGTTGAGCACAGTAAAATGTTATAACGCTGCTGGAGAAAATCACGCATTACTTGTTCAAGCTCACGTTCACGTAACTGGCCGTGGGCAATACCTATACGAGCTTCAGGCAACAAGGTACTTAGTTTCTCATAGGCATTGGCTATGGTATCCACCTCGTTATGCAGAAAAAATACTTGGCCGCCACGTTTCAGTTCACGCATTACAGCTTCGCGTATCAAACCATCACTGAAAGGGCGAACAAAAGTTTTCACTGCCAGACGGCGGCTCGGTGCTGTGGTAATGAGTGAGAAATCACGCAGGCCTTCCAGTGCCATGCTTAAGGTACGCGGAATGGGTGTGGCGGTGAGCGTAAGCACATCGACATTGGCACGCAGACGTTTCAGTTGTTCTTTCTGTCGTACCCCGAAGCGGTGTTCTTCGTCTATGATAACCAGTCCCAGATTTTTGAAATGTACGTCTGGTTGTACCAGTTTGTGTGTGCCAATTACAATATCTACTGTGCCATCAGCCAGACCGGCCAATGTAGCCTGTGTCTGTTTGCTGGTATTGAAACGGGACAGCTGTGCCACTTTGATGGGAAAGTCGGCAAAGCGGTCGGCAAAATTCTGTGCATGTTGTTCCACCAGCAGTGTTGTCGGCGCGAGAACCACTACCTGTTTACCAGCCATGGCAGCAACAAAAGCCGCACGTAAGGCCACTTCGGTTTTGCCAAAACCAACATCACCGCAAATCAGCCGATCCATCGGTTTTTCTGCACATAAATCCTTAATAGTAGCAGCAATTGCAGCAGCCTGATCTTCGGTTTCTTCATAGCCAAAGCCATTGGCGAAAGCCTGATAATCGATTTCATTCAAGCTAAAACGGTGTCCTTGCTGAGCCTCGCGCTGGGCATACAGGTTCAACAGTTCTGCTGCAGTATCGCGGGCTTTTTCAGCCGCTTTATGACGCGCTTTATCCCATGCACCATGGCCAAGTTTGTGCAGACTGACATTTTCATGAGCACTGCCTGCATAACGTGATATTAATTGTAGTTGACCAACAGGCACATATAGCTGTGAACCCTCAGCATACTCCAGTAACATCATTTCACTGGCGCCTTCACCCAAATCCAGTGTAACCAATCCCAGATACCGGCCGATGCCATGCTGTTCGTGAACCACTGGATCGCCAATTTTGATTTCAGCTAAATCACGCAGCATGCCATCGGAAACGGCACTATGTTTGCGCCGTGTACGGCGGCCGCGTACAACATACTGGTATAAGTCGGCTTCAGTAATGATGGCCAGATGTTGCTCTGGCAGTAAACAGCCATAACTTAAAGGAGCAATTGTCAGACACAGGCGGCTGGTGCTGTCAAGAAAATCCTGCCAGCCGTTAACAACGTTCGGCTGTAAATTGTATTCGCGCATGAAATTCAACATGGTTTCACGTCGACCGAGACTCTCGGCACAAATCAATATCCGACAAGAGCATTGTTGCAGGAAAGCTTTCAGTGTATGCAGCGGGTCATCTGCTTGACGGTCAACAGCGACATTGGGCAGGGCATAAATATTGTCTTCGCTTAATTCAGGTACCAGACGCGCGTAAGGTTTAATACGTGCACCCAATTGATCTTCACTCAGATACAAATAGTTGGGTGCTAGCGGTGGATAGGCTGGATCGCCCTGTGCCAAAGCATACCGCTGTTTGACATCCTGCCAGATATGGGCGGCTTCATTATGAATATCGCCTAAACAAACCAGAATTGCGTCTTCATTTATATAGTCGAAAATGCTGACACATTCTTCTTCAAAGAATAAAGGTAGATAGTATTCAACACCAGCACCGAAGTGGCCTTCAGATACTGCTGCATAAACAGTGGCCTTACGTGCATCACTATTGATTTCTTCACGAAAGCGGCTGCGAAAGATTTTTTGTGCATCGCTGTCTGTGGGAAATTCGTGAGCTGGTAGCAGGCGGATTTCGTCTACACTTGTTAATGTGCGCTGGCTGTCTGCATCGAAGGTTTTAATGGTATCAATTTCGTTGTCAAATAAGTCCAGACGAAACGGTGTATCGCTGCCCATTGGAAAAATATCGAGAATACCACCACGAGTAGCGAATTCACCTGTTGCTACAACATGGGTAACATGATTGTATCCGGCTTCAATTAGGCTGTGCTTAAGTGCATCCAGATCTAATTCCTGTCCGACTTTCAGCCAGAAAGTGCGGCCGAGAAGAAATGAAGGCGGTGCGATTTTTTGCATGGCCGTGGCCAAAGGCAGGAGTAAAACGTCAACCAGTCCGTTTTTTAGTTGCCATAATGTACCAAGACGCTCGGACACCAGTTCCTGATGGGGGGAAAAATGTTCGTATGGTAAAGTTTCCCAGTCTGGAAAAAAAACTACCCGCGCTTCAGGGTCAAAAAACTGCCAGGCAGACTGAATGCGTATTGCCTGCTCAGTGTCGGCAGTGAGGATGATTTTGAGTTTTTTTTCGGGTAAATGTTTACTGAGCAGTAAGGGCAAACTGCCAGCATTTAAATTTGGCCAGAACATAGTCTGTTTGGCTTTGGGCAATGCAAAAGAGGCAACAGCGGGCATAATTTAAGTTTTACACGTAATAATTAATTCGATTACCAATACTTATGGGCAAGCTATGATAAGACAAGCCTGTATTAACAGGCAATTAAATCCAAATAATTCTAAATAGGTGTAGAAAATCGGGAAAATGGCTACAGTACTTGTTCAAATACTGTAGCCATACTGTTTTGCGGTGAAATTTATTAAATTAACAAAATGAATACAAATACATAACTGCAATTGTTATCAAGATAGCGAATGCACAGCCAATTTTGGCTACTACGCCCAGAACCAAACCAATAACAGTAGCAAATCCTACTCTGCCGGCGGCCACTAAATTACGTCTGGCGATAAATTCACCTGCTGCCGCGCCCAGTAAAGGTCCAAGTACCATGCCGGGGAGAGCAAAAAACATGCCAATTACAGCACCGATAAATGATCCCCAGATGGCTTTTCTGCTCGCACCGCTATGTTTAGCACCAAGCATGCCTGCCATGTAATCCATAGCACAGCCCAGTATGGTCAGAATACCCAGAGTAATCAATGTAGGCGCACCCATAATCTGGTAATTGCTGCTTAACGCTAATAACCAAGCCCCACCGAACATCAAGGGCAATCCGGGCAAGGCAGGCACAACTGTGCCTAACAGACCGATAAGCAATAAAACAATAGCCAGTATCACCAATACTGCGGTCATGGCAAATTAATCCTCGTGAAATCAAATCAAAATTAACGGGTATGGAAATGGGGGATACTTTTGTTACAAACAAGAGTAATTTTTGTTGTAAAAATAAAAAGTATGTAATCTAGGACTTGGCAATCGGTAATTCTAACAGTTTGAAATCGTGATTGTATATGAGTACCGGATTTCGGTGCTAAAAGATTGTCTGAAATGATTTAAGATGCAATGGAATATGTGAATCTGCTTAAGCTGTTTGTTTGGCAAAATGTACTCTAGCCAGATGAGCGGGATTTTACGAGTTGCTAGATAATTAGAAGACAAAAAGATTGTTTACCAGTGTATTTATATTAATTCAAAAACAGGCAGCTTGTAAAAACTGCCTGTTTTGGATAAATAACCGGAATTAATCCAGTTTTTTGAAATGTTTGCGCCGTTCCTGTTCGCTTAGGTAGCGCTTACGCAGACGGATGGTTTGTGGGGTGATTTCCACCAGTTCATCATCATCAATGAACTCGACCGCTGCTTCTAGAGACATTAATACTGGTGGAGTCAGGCGTACTGCTTCGTCTGTACCAGAGGCACGAACATTAGTCAGTTTTTTACCTTTTAGCGGGTTGACTACCAGATCGTTGTCACGGCTGTGAATACCGATAATCATGCCTTCATAAATTTTCTCGCCCGGGTTGATGAACATACGACCACGATCTTCCAGATTCCATAAAGCATAAGCCACAGCATCACCTTGTTCCTGCGATACCAGCACACCATTGCGGCGGCCGGGTATTTCCGCTTTTACTGGTGCGTAGTTGTCAAATACATGGCTCATCAAGCCTTGACCACGAGTCATGGTCATGAATTCACCCTGAAAACCAATCAGGCCACGTGCAGGAATACGATATTCCAAACGGGTGCGTCCTTTGCCATCACTTTCCATATTGGTCAGTTCACCACGGCGGCGACCCAGTTCTTCCATTACCGCACCCTGCGTGTTGTCTTCCACATCAACGGTCAGATTTTCATAGGGTTCGCATTTGACGCCGTCAATTTCACGGAAAACCACACGAGGTTTACCAACTGCCAGCTCATAACCCTCACGACGCATATTTTCAATCAAAATGGTTAGATGCAGTTCACCACGGCCGGAAACGCGGAAAACATCGGCATCGGCGGTGTCTTCAACCCGCAAAGCCACGTTGGTAAGCAATTCTTTTTGTAAACGCTCACGAATCTGGCGGCTGGTAACAAATTTACCTTCGGTGCCAGCCAGCGGGCTGGTGTTAACCATGAAGTCCATGGTAAGAGTAGGTTCGTCCACGCTGAGCATAGGCAAGCCCTGAGGCTGTTCACGGTCGGCAATAGTTACGCCGATACCGATATCCTCCAAACCAGAAATAGTCACAATATCGCCGGCTTCAGCTTCTTGCAAGGGAATACGTTCCAGCCCTTTGAAACCAAGTAGCTGGTTAATGCGTCCCTGACCAATTTGCTGATCTTCATTCATGATAGCCACAACCTGACCGGGTTTAATACGTCCGTTCAGAATACGACCAATACCCAAACGACCGGTGTAGTTATCATAATCAAGTTGGGAAATCTGCAATTGCAGGGGTTTGTCTGCATCACCTAATGGCTCAGGAGTGTATTTTAATATGGTTTCAAACAGAGGACGCATATCGCTGGATTCGTCTTCTTCATTCAGCTTGGCAAAGCCAGACAGGCCAGAAGCGTATACAATGGGGAAGTCGAGCTGTTCATCGGTAGCACCCAGTTTGTCAAACAGTTCAAAAGTCTGGTCGATAACCCAGCTTGGGCGGGCGCTTGGTTTATCAATTTTGTTGATAACCACGATAGGTTTTAGCCCCAGAGCCAGTGCTTTTTTGGTCACAAAACGGGTTTGTGGCATTGGGCCTTCCTGAGCGTCCACCAAGAGTAATACACAGTCAACCATACCCAGTACGCGTTCTACTTCGCCGCCAAAATCAGCATGTCCCGGGGTGTCAACGATATTAATGTGAAAGCCTTCATATTCGATGGCAGTATTTTTGGCCAGAATGGTAATGCCACGCTCTTTTTCCAGATCGTTGCTGTCCATTACCCGTTCGTCTACTTGCTGATTGGCACGGAAAGTACCTGACTGACGCAATAACTGGTCTACCAATGTGGTTTTGCCGTGGTCGACGTGTGCGATAATGGCAATATTACGAATTTTTTTACTCATGGGAGTGTGTAACCTAGTTGTATTTGCTATTTAGATGGTAAATTAACCTTGAATTATAACATTTACTCTGCTTTTCGTGGAATTTTTAGTGAAATCAGGCTTATCTGACTGTGTTAAAGTGTCTGATCTATGGCCGAGTATGCACCATCGCGAGTGCTTGCATTATTAGCTAACCTAACTATCAGGTGCTGGCTGCTATTGCAGCCCTGTCATTGTCTACAGGAGTCTGAACGATGGAACAGTTAGAATTTTTTGTTATTCCAAGTCCCTGTCGTGGAGTATGTGAGAGTAATCAGAAGGGTTATTGCAAGGGCTGTCTGCGTAGCAGGAGTGAACGTTTGTGTTGGCTGCGCCTGTCTGATACGCAGAAGCAGCATGTACTGCGTTTATGTCGCTTGCGCCGGCGCAAGCTTGAGCAGTTAATGTGGCTGGCGCAGAAGGCAGGCAAAGGCGGGGACGAGCTGATGGAGCAATTATCGATGCAGGCGGATTTTGATTTTTAAATTCCTGAATCAATATCTAATCAGTCTGTAAATTTTGTTTGAGGGGAGGAGAAATGCATTTTTTAATTATTAGTATCTTGTGTAGTGTGTCGGTATCGGTATTATTGAAACTGGCGCGCCAAAAAGGGGTTGATATTGCTCAGGCTGTAGCAGTTAGTTATCCGGTGGCTGCTTTATGCTGTTGGTTTTTCTTGCATCCGGATTTCGCTAACTGGAATACCTACATCAGTCACTGGATTATTTTTCTGGCATTAGGTATTGGTTTACCACTGGGTTTTATTGTGTTGGGGCGGGCTATTGAGCTGGCTGGGATGGTTAAAACCGATGCGGCACAGCGCTTATCGCTGTTTTTGCCTATTGTGGCGGCATTTATGTTTTTTGGTGAAAGCCTGAGTACCAACAAGATTATTGGTATTGCGCTGGCTCTGCTGGCTTTGCTGACTTTACTTTATCGGCAGAATCCGGCCAAAAGTAAGGGGCAGGGTGGTTTTTTCAGTACTGCTGGCTGTTTGTTCGGAGTATGGCTCTGTTATGGAATAACTGACATTCTGTTTAAGCAGATGTCTAAAAGTGGCACAGCCTTTGCACCAACTTTACAGGTGGCATTTATTCTGGCTGCTATTCTGATTACAGGTTATCTGTTTTTACGCAGAACGGTTTGGAATGCTGCCAGTATTCTGGCCGGTTTGTTATTGGGCTGTCTGAACTTTGCCAATATTTTGTTTTATATCCGTGCCCATCAGCAGTTTCAGCAGGATCCTTCATTGGTATTTGCCGGCATGAATCTGGGGGTGATTACACTAGCCACCATCATTGGTGCTTTTGTATTTAAAGAAAAAATTAATGGTTTAAATGCTGCCGGAATTGTACTTGCTATTGCTGCAATCTGGTTTTTATTCTATGGCAGCAGGCTTAATTCATGGCTGCCGGGGATGTAAACTCAAAAGCTGTTCTGGTATTCAGAACAGCTTTTTTAATGACTTAGCTGGCATTGCTCAGCAGGGCCAGCTGCTGAGCCTGATGCTCGGCAATCAGTGCCTGCGTCAGTTCACCCAAATCTCCGTCCATAATAAAGTCTAGTTTGTGTAAGGTGAGATTTATGCGATGATCGGTCACCCTGCCTTGGGGATAATTATAAGTACGAATACGTTCACTGCGGTCGCCACTGCCAATCAGGCTTTTGCGCTCCGCTGCTTCCTTGGCTTGTGCTGCATGTTTCTGCTGCTCATACAGACGGGAAGCGAGAACACGCATCGCCTGTGCTTTATTAGCATGCTGCGACCGGCCATCCTGACACTCCACCACCATTCCGGTAGGCAAATGAGTAATGCGTACAGCTGAATCGGTTTTATTAATATGCTGGCCGCCAGCACCGGAAGCACGGAAGGTATCAATACGTAAATCGTTAGGATTCAATTGTACTTCGGCTACTTCATCAGCCTCAGGCATGATGGCTACAGTGCAGGCAGAGGTATGAATTCTGCCCTGACTTTCAGTGGTAGGTACGCGTTGCACCCGATGTCCACCGGACTCGAATTTGAGCTGGCTGTAAACATTCATACCGGCAATGCGAGCAATTACTTCTTTATAGCCACCCAGATCGCTTTCACTGGCGGATACAATTTCTACTTGCCAGCCCATGCGCTCAGCAAATCGGGTATACATACGCAGCAAATCACCGGCAAACAAGGCTGCTTCATCACCACCGGTGCCAGCACGGATTTCAATAAAAATATTTTTATCGTCATCTTCATCTTTTGGTAGCAGCAGTTTTTGCAATTCACTATCTAGTTGCGTAATCTGGCTGCGTGCGTTATTGATTTCTTCTGCTGCAAATTCTTTTAATTCTGGATCTGCAAGCATTTCTTCTGCTGCGGCAAGATCGGTTTCTGCTTGTGTATACAGGCGGTAGGTTTCTACCACCGGGGTAAGTTCAGCATGTTCGCGAGTCAGGCGACGATATTCGTCAATATTATTAGTGACGTCAGGAGAAGCCAGCAAAGCGGTTACTTCCTCCAGACGCTCCGTCAGATGCTGTAACTTGTCTATCAATGAAGGTTTCATCTGGTATTCCGTATTAAATTAAGCTATTAGTTAATCAAAGCTGTATTGAGTAGGTGTAGTGAGCACTGGGTTCTGAATAACACACTAACGCTGCCGCTTCTGGCCGTGCAGGTGATAAATCAGGCTGATGGCTTCAGCCAGCTCGGGATGCTGCTGGCTGTCTTTATTCAATGCTCTGGTGGGTGCATGCAAGAGACTATTGGTTAGCTCGTGGCTGAGACGTTGCAGCACTTCTTCAATGGACGTACCCTTACGCAGTCGGCGTAGTGCTTTAGCTACGGCCTTGCAGCGTTGTTCTTCTCCATGAGTGCGCAAAGCACGAATTAAAGGAACACTGTTGCGGGTTTGTTGCCAGGCAATAAATTCAGCTACTTTGCTGGTTACCATCTTTTCAGCAGCAGCGGCAGCCTGTTGCCGTGCAACCTGACCGTGTTGCACAATATTGATCATGTCATCAACACTATACAGATATGCATCGTTCAGTTCGCCCGCTTCAGCTTCAATATCACGCGGCACCGCCAAGTCGAGCAGAAACATGGGCATACCACGCCGTTGTTTCAGTGCTCGCTCTACCAAACCTTTGCCAATAACCGGAAACGGGCTGGCAGTAGAAGATACAACCACATCGTATTCAGGCAGAATTTGAGGTAAATCAGTTAATATGCGGGCATCAGCTCCGCCATTCAGTTTGCTGCACAATTCCTGTGCCCGTGTCAGTGTACGATTTAGTACAGTCAGACGCTGCGGATGTTCTGCTGCAAAATAGGTAGCAACCAGTTCAATCATTTCACCGGCCCCCACCATTAAGACATTCAATGCAGAAATATCAGGAAAAATCTGGGCAGCCATTTTTACTGCGGCAGCAGCCATAGATACTGAATTTTCACCAACTGCACTTTCATTACGAATTTCTTTTGCTGCGGCAAAGGTTTTTTCAAATAATGCATTCAAATGCTGGTGTAATGTATGCTGGTTACGTGCCATGCGCACGGCTTCTTTTAATTGTCCCAGAATCTGTGGTTCACCCAGAACCATTGAGTCCAGACCACATGCTACGCGAAAGACATGCTGCACGGCCTCTCTGTCATGGAGCTGGTATAAATAGGGCGCAAATTCAGCCAGCGGTAACTGATGGTAGCTGGAGAGCCAGCGTATTACCGCGGTAGCATCTCCAATACAATAGATTTCTGTACGGTTGCAGGTAGACAAAATCATCGCTTCCGCAATCTCCGCCTCACTGCCAAGTGCAGCCAAGGCTTCTGCCAGCATGACGGCGGGAAAAGCCAAACGTTCACGTATGGAAACAGGGGCAGTTTGGTGATTCAGCCCGATAACGGTTAAAGACATGTTACCTGAAGTAATTTGCGTTTACCCGCTACCGCGGGTAGGATGATTGCCAACCAGACTTTATATTCTGATTAAGTATAAAGCTGTTAAATCGGATAATTATACGCTATTAGTGCCGAAAAAGCAGCCAATCAAGTCTATTGACACTATAAATAAATTTTTTGCATGCATAAACAAACATCATGAATAATCTGGATTTACACGATATTCGTCAGGACTACAGCAAACAGTCACTCAGTGAGGCTGAATGTAGTGCCAATCCGCTGGAACAGTTCCAAAAGTGGTTGACGGCAGCCATGCATGCCAAAGTGAATGAACCCACAGCCATGAACATTGCAACTGTTGATCAGCATGGACGCCCCAATGCGCGCATTGTGTTGTTAAAAGAAGTAACAGCACAGGGATTTGTGTTTTTCACCAATTATCATAGTCGCAAAGGTTGCTCTTTAAGCCATAACCCCTATGCAGCACTCACATTTTTCTGGCCGGAGCTGGAACGTCAGGTGCGGGTCGAAGGAGCAGTGCATCAATTGCCTGCTGCTGATTCCGATGCGTATTTTCATTCCCGGCCATATAGCAGCCGTATTGGTGCATGGGCAAGTGAACAGAGTACAGTTATCAGTAGCAAGACTGAGCTGATAGCACGGGCAGCAAAATTGGGTGCAAAATATCTGCTGGATGTACCGCGACCACCTCATTGGGGTGGTTATCTGGTACAGCCCGAGCAGGTTGAATTTTGGCAAGGGCGGCCAAGTCGTCTACATGATCGTATCCAGTACATAAAGCAAAATAACCTATGGATTAAACAGCGTTTATCACCTTAGATTAATAGTTTATTCTTGAATTGAATATCAGATCGCCGTTATTGAGAAGATATATTATCTGCTGATGCATTAATAGATGTAATCGGGCTATCGCTGAGTACTCTTGCCCGAATAAAATCTTCAGCCTGAGTTTTTAGTTTGAAACGATCAGTAATTTTATTATCATCAGCGTTCAGTAAAGCAGCAAAATCAACCTTTACCATGATTTCCGGCAGAGAAACTATATTCCACAGACTGCGCAGTAAAGTAGTTTTGCCAACAAAGGCTACTTTCGGAGTGCGCTGTCCCTGCATATCGTAATAGCGAATTGCTACCGGCATTACCGGTCTGTCTGCATCGATGGCTGCCTGAAACAAAGCAGCCTTAAACGGTAGCGTTGTTAAACCCTCCGAAGTGTAGGCTTCGGGAAAAAACAGCACATTCTTACCTTCGTGCAGAGCCTGCTCAATAGCATTAATCACCGGATTAATATCCTGCCGTGACTGCCTGTTAATGTAAACTGTGCCACCATTAGTGACCAGTTTGCCCAATACAGGCCAAGACTTGATACTTTGTTTGGCGATAAAACCACCCGGAATATAAGCCATCAATACGAAAATATCCAGCCAAGTAACATGATTGGCAACAGTTAGCCATGGCATACTGGCTGTATCTGGCATTGCCTGTTCAGGTTTTACTTTTACATGCAATATATGCAGTAAATTTTGCGCAATTGAGACTAACTCATTATTACGTTCAGTTGCATTCAGGCTGTTGAAGCGCTTCACACGCCTGATGGTTTTTCGTAGCCATAACGCCAGTCTGATAATACGTGTACAGCGGGTAAGTAAAGAAGTATATTGTGATTTTGTCATTATTATTAATCATCATCGCTGGCATTGAGGACAGTAAAAACTGCTACGCTGTCCTAAAACCATTTTCTTAATCGGATGGCCACACTGCGGACACAGTTCTCCTGCTCGCCCGTATACATGATGTTGTAGCTGAAAATAGCCACTATTGCCAGCACTATTCACAAAATCGCGCAGGGTGCTGCCCCCAGCGCTGATTGCCTCCTGCAATATCTGTTTGATTGCTTCAGTCAGCGCGCTAACCTGCATTTTGTCCAAATGCATGGCTATGGTGGCTGGATGAATGCCAGTGCGGAATAAAGCCTCATTAGCATAGATATTGCCTACACCAACCACCGTTTTATTATCCATGATTGCTAGCTTAATCGCACGCTTCTGTTTGGCCAGTTTTTGCTGTAGATAATCAGCATTAAAATCTTCACTTAGTGGTTCCGGCCCAAGATTAGCCAGTAATGGGTGGCGCTCAATCAGGCCAACAAACCATAATACTGCCCCAAAGCGTCTGGGGTCATGAAAACGCAGCAGAGTACCATTAGCAAAAACAATATCCAGATGATCATGTTTTTTTACTGGGGGAGCGCTAAAATCCGTGAAGACACGCAAATTGCCAGACATGCCCAGATGAATGATCAGCGTGCCAGAATCCAGCTCAATTAACAGATATTTAGCTCGGCGTTTAACAGATTGAACCTTTTCCCCCTCAAGCAGTGAACCAAGATTATCCATCACAGGCCAGCGCAAACGCGATTGACGCACTTCTACTTGTGAAATAGTCTGATTCAGAATAAAAGGAGTAATTCCACGCAGAGTAGTTTCTACTTCAGGCAGTTCAGGCATGATTTAACTATAAAATCCAGAATAAAATCGATACAATAGCATCATAAAAATAAATTTGAAAGCCCATGTTGCTTAAACTATAAGCAGATAAAATTAACATAAGTCATGCGCAGCTGAAAATGCCTGTGTTAAAGTAGCAATTATTTTACCTTAATAGTTTAATCTTAAATGGGTGACGGATATTCCTGTATCAATTGTCTGAATCACTGCTGGCAACTGAACAGATTCTGCAATGAATAGAAAGTAAAAATTTCCTTTACTGGAAAATAGTTATTATTTATAAGTCAGTGTACACGATAACTGATCAGCATACATGGAGAAGTTTAATGCCTCATTGGATTCATCGTATTACCCCAATTGTTTTAAGTTTGATGGCTGCAAGTTTAGCCAATGCAAACAGTACTCAGAAACGGCAGACATCGGTACCATTGATTCAAACCAAAATTGAGCGCGTAAATCAAATTACCACTCCGGATGATATCGTATCCTTGCAACGGCGTTTGACTATTGCCGGGCGAGCCAATGATATTTTTACTCTGTTTGCTAGCGAACTTACCTATTCTCAGGGTAAAACCGATGCTGCTTTGGCCGCAGACATGCGTATGCTTGAACATACGCAGGAACCCGAAGTCGCTGCGCGGGCTATGGAAATGGCGCTAGGTGCCAATAAAATCACAGAGGCGCAAACTATTGCTGATCGCTGGCAGCAAATCCAGCCGACAGAGACGCCAGCCAAACAGCGCCTGATGTGGGAGCTGGCTATAGCAAAGAGAGATGTGCCACAAGTACTGAAAAATACAGATGCAGTGTTGTCGAATGCCAACGATTACCAGCTACGCCGGCTGTTTTTAAAACTGGCGCAATTCAGGTTAAACAATCTAAATGCCACTGATGAGCTAAATACTCCAATTCACAAAACGGCAGTTTTGCATCCAGAAATGGCAGAAGCATTAATTGCTGATGCTATTTATGGCGTAACTGGTGCTCACGAAGAACAAACCATCAAAGCATTACAATCACTGTTGCGTCTGGATACAGATATCTTTCCTGCCAGCCAGCTTACGCTGAATCTGATTAATCTTAAACAACCACAATATTTGCTGGATTTCTATCAGCAAACCGGCGTCGAGACCATGCCGGCTAAATGGCAAAGCCTCTATATAGAATTGCTAATTAAAAATAACAAATTACAGGAGGCATACCAAACTCTGCAACCATTGCTGGTTAAAAGCAAAAGTGCAGACCTGTATTTGCAGGCGGCTTATCTGGCAGTCAGCCAGAAATCAGATACAGCTACCATTGCTTCATATGCAGAAAGAATTGCTGAACTAGGTAATCGCAATCAGCGCAGTAAAGCAGCAATGATGGTAGCCATGCGCTACTATGATGAGCATAATCTGCCTGCTTCCCGCTCATGGGCAGCAAAAGCCGATGATCCACAGTTTGCCTTTGATCAGGCGCTCATGATGTGTTCATTGGAAGCGGAAGAAAAACACTGGTCAGCAGCACAAAAATGGCTGAATAAAGCCCAGTCTGCCAGTAAACAGGGCACATTTTTCAGTTCCAGAGATTTACTGCGACTGCAAACATTTATAAACAGCTCCTCACTCACAAACCGTCAGTATGAACAATATCTGAATAGAATGCTGGCGAAAGCCGAGCAGAGCAGCGCCAAAACACAAGAACAGGATGTTCCGCCATTATTACTGCTGCGGGGACTATTATATGCAGATAAATTGAATGAACCAGCAAAAGCAGTGGCAGACATGCGCCGCTTTGTTCAGATGCGGCCTAATCAGATAGATGGCCTTAATGCACTGGGTTATACTTTACTAAGCATGCCTAAAGAAAACTGGCCAGAAGCCCAGAAGTTGCTGGAACAGGCTTATTCTCTAAACAGCCATTCTCCGGCTGTTAATGACAGTCTGGGCTGGGCATACTTTCTCAATGGAGATGCCGAGAAAGCACTGCCTTTGCTTGAATATGCCTATCAGCATCAACCTGAAAGCGAAGTAGCAGCCCATCTGGGTGAAATTTACTGGCAACTAGGGCGTGAAAACGAAGCCCGCCAAATATGGGCTCAGGGCTGGCTTAACAAAAAAAGTGATCATAAAGTTTTGAATCAGATTTTGGATAAGCATGGAATTAAACCGGCCAGCTTGCCACTTACAACTGCAAAAACAGAAATAGCTCATGCCGATGCAGAGCTTTATCTGAGAAGAGTCAGATTATTGGAAGTTATGAATACAAATGCACCGGTTTTTATTGATAACGTTAATAAAGTGATTCAAGAAGGTAATGCCAGCCAGCGCAGTGAAGCAGCGCTTCATGCTGCATCTTATTTTTATCTCAATAAAAATAATGCTGCAGCACAAGAGTGGTTAAGCAAGGTGACAGATAATAAATTTGCTACAAATAAAGCCTATCTGATGGGCATAATTGAAGTAGAGCAAAACAACATACCAGCAGCCCAACAATGGTTGCAACGCATAAACCAGAACAATCAGCAGTCAGCAAATTCTGATAACTTTTATGCACTTGAACTTTCAATTTACATTGATCGTAAAATACTTCAGCCAAAAGCCTATGTACATAAACTGACACAGCATCTGAAAGAAGCCCAGCAGCTTGCTAATATCACGCACGATAGCAAACCTGTGGAATTAATCCTGTATATGCGTGGTCTGGCTTATGCAGAAAATCTGGATCAGCCGAAAAAAGCAGTAGAAGATTTTCGTGCCTTAATCAAATTGAATCCTGATAGTGCTGATGGGTGGAATAATCTGGGCTATACCATGCTAAGTATGCACAAACGCTACTGGGCCGAGGCACTAACTATTCTGCAACATGCAAATCAGTTAGACGGGAAATCTGAAGTGATTCAAGATAGTTTGGGCTGGGCGTATTATCTTAATGGCGATCCGGAAAAAGCCTTACCTCTATTACGCTCTGCTTACCAAACTGTGCAGGACAGTACCGTTGCCGCACATTTGGGTGAAGTGCTGTGGCAATTAGGGAAACAGGAGCAGGCACGGCAAATCTGGGCGCAAGGGCTAACTAATAAAAACTCAGACCAGAAAGTTTTACAGCAGACTTTGAAAAAATTTGCTGTAAATCCGGTAAGCTTGTCTGCATCTGCGCCACCAGATCAATAAATCAGACCAATAACGGTTATGAGCTGAACTTAAATAGTCAATCAGATTATCTTCATATCGCAAAAGCTGCCGCATATACATCGTGTAAACGGCAGCTACTGATTCACATCTGTAAATAACCAGAAAATTAACATGTCTGAGTACATACAGTTGCTAGCCATACCGTTACAATAAACGCCATCACAATTACCGAAATGGAAGACAATGTATTCATTTTTGTGTAAGCCACGTCTTTATGTGCCAGCAGTAGTTGTCCTGAGCTTAGTCTTAAGCGCCTGTAGTAGTCTGGTACAGAAAAAAGTAACTACAGCCTCAGACTGGCAGGCTAGTAATGAACAGGCCGTTTCCAGTTTTGATAGTTCAGGCCGACTGGCTATTAAAGATCAGGGTAAGGGTACTTATGCCAACTTTAGCTGGCAGAATTTAGGCGCAGTGCAAACTATAGAAGTCAAAACACCATTGGGTAACAGCGTAGGTATTTTGTGTCGTGACAACATTGGAGTAATTGCGGAGGATAGCAAAGGACAGATTATCACTGCCACCAGCATAGAAGAATTAAGCCAGCGTATGCTTGGTTTTGCGCTGCCATTTGATCATCTTAATCAGTGGGTGCAAGGTTACTGGATTGCAGATGAACCGTACCAGTTACTGCCAGATGGCAAGCTAAAACAGTCTGGCTGGATTATCCAGCGCCAGCTGCAAAATGGCAGCCGTAATCCGCGCATTATTCAGCTAAATAATGCACGTTTTGACATCAGACTGGTTTTTGATGAATATACAGATACTGCCAGCCAGATATCATCGCAATGTGAATTGCGTCAAAGACTTTTCTGAATTTAATAAATAGCAGAACATGAATAATTTACATCCGGCAGCTGATGCTCATCATTTTCTGGTACCAGCCAAACTGAACCTTGATTTGCGAATTATCGGCAGGCGTGCTGATGGCTACCATTTACTTGAAAGCATCTTCACCCTAATTGAACTGTATGACCAAATCTGGCTCAGAGTAAACAATAATGGCCATATAGCAATGCATACACCAATTGACGAAATTATGGCAGAGCAGGATTTATGTGTGCGTGCAGCACAGTTACTGCGTAGTCATACGGGTACACGGCAGGGCGTGGATATCTGGTTGGATAAACAGATTCCCATCGGAGGAGGACTAGGTGGTGGTAGTGCAGATGCAGCAGTAGTATTAATGGCACTCAACCGTTTGTGGCAGCTTAGCCTGAATAAGGCACAATTATTGCAGCTAGGGGTGCAATTGGGTGCAGATGTGCCATTTTTTATTTTTGGTCAGAGTGCGTTCGCTCGTGGCATTGGTGAAGTTTTAAGTCCGATATCCTTGCCGAAACAATGGTATGTGATTATCAAGCCTCCTGTGCACGTTAGTACACCGAAAATATTTGCACATAAAGACTTGACACGTGATTCTAAGCCACGCATAATGCCAGACTTCCAAGCAGGACAGCACTGGTGCAATGATATGCAAAGCGTTGTTTTGGCTGAGTATCCAGCAGTAAAAGCAGCATTTGATGTTTTGGCTGAATATGGTTCACCAATGATGAGTGGTTCTGGTGCATGCGTATTTTTGTCATTTGATTCTGAAAGTGCCGCACAAGCTGTTTACAATAAAGTTTCTCACGCGCATCAGGCGTATTGCGTTGCTTCATTAGCGAGGCATCCATTTTATCAATGATGTGTGTTGTTGGGGAGTCGTCAAGTGGTTAAGACACTGGGTTTTGATCCCAGTATGCGTAGGTTCGAATCCTACCTCCCCAGCCAATTGCTTAATACAAAAAGCATTGGGGAGTCGTCAAGTGGTTAAGACACTGGGTTTTGATCCCAGTATGCGTAGGTTCGAATCCTACCTCCCCAGCCACATTTAGAGTATTTAGGCAGTAAACCCTTTTGGGGAGTCGTCAAGTGGTTAAGACCCCGGATTCTGATTCCGGTATGCGTAGGTTCGAATCCTACCTCCCCAGCCAATTAAAATAAGCGTGTAAGTTTACTTACACGCTTATTTAATGTGTAAACGACAAATTGTTACGTAAGAGCATGTGTATATCGCCAGAAGTGATATAATTATTACCATGCTCGGCTGTCTGGATGAAAATCAGTATACTGGCTTCATACAGGCATAATGATGTTACAGAATGTATAAGCAGCTTTCACATTTTGTGGTAAGAAAAACCAGTTAAAGGGTAGAACAGAATATAGATTCAATCATTGAAATAAAATGGTGTCACTATTTTGCCATGCTGCTATCAAATATCAGTAAAAACCATTGATTAAATCAGTTTCAGCCCCGATACTTGTAGCTAGCCAGTGCATACTGGAAAATCTTTTTAAAAGAGGTGGTTATTACTTTTAAATTTAAAAGTAACGTAATGGATGCAGACCGAGAGAAAGAAAAGTAAAACCACTTTGTCCGGTTGATATTCACTACTTGTTTAAATGACAGATACACCAGCATCAGTGGTGATATGAAAGCCTTGGATTAAATGTTTAATCTACCTCATACAAACCAAACCAAACCTAAACAGGACTCAGGTACAACAGAAATGGCAGCATACGACAGTTTGATGGTGTTTACCGGCAATGCAAACCCGGAGCTGGCTAATAACGTAGCCAGACATTTGGATATTTCTCTGGGACGTGCTTCGGTAGGAAAATTCTCTGACGGCGAAATTGCAATTGAATTACTAGAAAATGTACGCGGTCGTGATGTATTTATCGTACAACCTACCTGCGCGCCAACCAATGATAATTTAATGGAAATCCTTACCATGGCTGACGCACTCAAGCGTGCTTCTGCCGGCCGGATTACCGCTGCCATACCTTATTTTGGCTATGCACGTCAGGATCGCCGCCCGCGCTCAGTTCGGGTACCGATTTCAGCTAAACTAGTAGCCAATATGCTGTATTCTGCCGGTATTGACCGTGTACTCACTGTTGACTTACATGCTGACCAGATTCAGGGCTTTTTTGATATTCCGGTTGACAATATCTATGCCACACCTATTCTGGTGCACGACATTGAAAAACAGCGAATCGATAATCTGACAGTAGTCAGCCCCGATATCGGTGGCGTAGTGCGCGCCCGCGCCGTAGCCAAAACTCTGGGTACTGATTTAGCCATTATTGATAAGCGCCGGCCAAAAGCCAATGTGGCCGAAGTAATGAATATTATTGGTGAAGTTCAGAATCGTACCTGTCTGATTATTGATGACATGATCGATACTGCCAATACCCTATGTAAAGCTGCATCAGCGCTAAAAGAGCGCGGTGCAGAACGCGTACTGGCCTATGCCACTCATCCAGTATTTTCCGGTGCAGCAATCGAACGAATTGCCTCATCAGAAATTGATCAGGTAGTGGTAACGGATACCATTCCATTATCGGAAGCTGCACAGAAATGTGAACGTATCCGTCAGGTAAGTATTTCCGGCTTACTGGCAGAAACTGTACGCCGTATCAGCAACGAAGAATCTGTGTCATATCTCTTTAATGAAGATGTGGCCATACCGGGAGCAATGTTTCTCCCTTAATACCCCTAGCCGTCTTAAGCTGGTCGCGGCCGATGATGGCATTATTAACCTTGGAGTAGTTATGTCTTACGAAATTAAAGCAGAAATCCGTGAAGCTCAGGGCACTGGTGCGAGCCGCCGCCTGCGTCGCGAAGGTAAAGTACCGGCTGTATTGTACGGTGAAGGAACCGAACCGGTAGCTATTACTGTAGATCATCGTACCTTATGGTATGCACTGGAAAAAGAATCTTTCCATACTGCTATTATCAAACTGGATGTTAGTGGTAAAACCTACGACGTTATCGTACGTGATTTCCAGATGCACCCATTTAAACAGCAGGTACAGCACATTGATTTTCAGGCTGTTGATGCAAACAAAGCCATCAATATCCGTGTTCCATTACACTTGTTAAATGCAGCTATTTCTCCAGCAGAGAAATTGCAGAGTGGCCGTGTATCCTTGTTGGCTACCAGCGTAGAAGTGAATACATTGCCGAAAAACATTCCTGCCGTGATGGAGCTGGATGTTGCTACTATCCGTGCTGGTGAAATTCGTCACCTGTCTGATCTCGTGTTCCCAGAAGGCGTTACCAGCGTTGCCTTAAATCGCAATGAAAATCTGGCTATTGCTTCTGCTACCGGTAAAAACAAATAAGCTATAAAAATTAAATATAGCCTATATTTGAAAAGTATTTAACTTATTACAGGTAAATACCCAATAAAAAGCTGAAGTCTGTTATTACAGGCTTCAGTTTTTTATTTCATCATACCCATAGTAATATGATTCAATGAAAAATTACTGTTTAGTAAATATGTCAGTATTAACAATTAAGAAAAACAAATAAGTAACTAAACTTGTAGTAATCTATACTTTCAGATACAGTATTGACAAAAATTAGTGTAATTACAAACACAGTACAGGTAACTGCTTAAAAGCTTAAAACATTTCTAATGCAAAAGATATGTAAACAGGTTTCAACCAGTATAACAGTCCTCCTCCTCAAAAAAATAAGCAAATTTCAATATTCATAAACAAAACCTATCATACAACTGTTGTAACACAGAACATCAGTTATAGAAAAAGTTAAATATCCGAGTTAAAGCTGCTGCTGAGAAAATATCAGATAACAGCCTTTATAGATTATAAATAATAAAAACATCATTATTTACAGCGTGCCAAATTTACCCGGAGCAGACAGATATATTGCCTTAAACTAGCTACTGAATTAATAACAATCAGATTGAAATCAAGATTTTTTGCGACCTGATTTACCCCGAGTATTGGCTGAACGAAAGTTTTGACCTGTAACTGTTTGGGTTCTAGTATTTTTTTGCTTTTTGTTAACTATTTTGTGTGTTTTTTTGACAGAAATCTTAGGCTGTTTCTGAGTTTTCAGTGCATCTTTTTTCTGGCGTCGCTTGCCACTACTGGTGCTGACCAATACCAAATCAATCCGGCTTGTATCTAGATCAGCGCGGGCTACTTTCACCATCACTTTGTCACCAAGCTTAAAGCGAATACCACTACGTTCGCCAACAATCGCCATCAGCTCAGGATGAAAATTAAAATAGTCTTCGCCCAGATCACTAATGTGAATCATGCCATCAATATAAACATTATCTAGAGTAACAAATAGACCGAAGTTTGCCATGCCTGAAATAGTACCGGAAAACACCTCACCAATCTTGTCTTGCATATAGTAAGTTTTCAGCCAGTTTTCAACATCACGGCTTGCATTATCAGCTTTGCGTTCCGCCAGAGAACAATGTACTCCTAAATCAGCCCACGATTGCGGCTGATACTGCCTGTGCTGCAAAATTGCCTTAATGGCACGGTGCACCGTTAGATCAGGATAACGCCGAATTGGAGAAGTAAAGTGAGTATATGCCGGATAGGCCAAACCAAAATGACCAATATTTTGTGGTTCATATACTGCCTGCTGCATAGACCGCAGCAGCATAACACCAATGACATTGTGATCTGGCCGGTTTTTAATCTTTTCACTTAGTTCTGCATAATCTTTTGGCGTAGGATTATCGCCACCATTCAATTGCAAACCTAGCAAAGCCAGTTGCTCACGCAAAGTGCTTAGCCGCTCACTGGTAGGACCTGCATGGTTGCGGTACAGGGCAGGGTGCTTGTGGTATTTAAGAAACTCTGCAGCGCAGACATTGGCTGCCAGCATACATTCCTCAATCAGGCGATGGGCTTCATTGCGTTCAACAGGCACAATACGCTCAATTTTTCCCTGTGGGTTAAACAACATCTGAGTTTCAATACTTTCAAACTCCACTGCACCACGTTGCAAGCGTCTTTTCAGTAAAATCTGATACAGACGATATAGGCTCATTACATGCGTTTTTATCGGATCATCAAACTGATCATTACTAATATAGTCCCATGCCTGCGTATAAGTAAGCCGTGCATGAGAACGCATTACAGCCGGATAAAATTCATAACTTTTAATATTACCGGCATAAGTAATAACCATATCGCATACCAGGCACAAGCGCTCTACATTTGGGTTAAGCGAGCAAATACCATTGGACAGATTTTCTGGCAGCATCGGAATAACCCGACGTGGAAAATAAACACTTGTAGCACGTTCCTGTGCATCCTGATCAATAGCATCATCAGGATGAACATAATGGCTGACATCAGCAATTGCTACCACCAAACGATAATTACGACCAACTTTTTCCGCATATACCGCATCATCAAAATCGCGCGCAGTTTCACCATCGATAGTAATCAGAGGCAGTTCACGCAAATCTACACGGTTTTTGCGCTCAGCAGCCTTAACATGATCAGGTATTGTAGCAGCCTGAGCCAGACATTCTCGACTAAACTGATAAGGTAGATGATGCTTTCGTACAGCGATTTCAATTTCCATACCACTGTCAGCATAATCACCCAGAATTTCAGTAACACGTGCAACGGCGGCCTGTGTAGCATTCGGGTATGACTCAATTCTGGCCACCAGAACCTGCCCGGCTTTGGCTTTGCCGAGAGACTTTGGCTGTAACACAATACTTGCACCCAGACGTTTGTCCTCCGGCACCAGCATGGCCACACCATGTTCAATAGTCAGCCGGCCAACCACATCCCGATTAGCGCGTTCGATCACATCTAGTACCTGACCTTCACGCCGACCACGTCGGTCGTTACCTGCAGGGCGTACAGTAACAATATCTCCATTCATCAACCCACGCATTTGGCGAGTATAAAGAACAAAATCACTGCCATCTGCCGCATTCAATGGTACAGCAAAACCAAAATCATCCTTGTGTACTTCAACACGACACTTAACCAATGCTAGCTTATTGGCTACACAAACAGCACCACGGCGATTAATCAAAATCTGTCCGTCACGTGCCATAGCGTTTAAACGACGTTCAAAAAAAGCGGCTTCTTCAGTAGTAATATTGAGTTTTTGTGCCAGCTCCGACATTTTGACTGGAATGCCGATTTTTTCCAAAACAGCAATAATCCATTCACGGCTGGGTAAAGGGTTAAGATAACGTTGTAATTCTCGTTCCAAATAAGGGTCTTGATGGCGCAAATCTGATTTTTTTTTCATAGGGTATTGACAATCTCTTTAGAGAATATATAATGCATTTCCTCAGTTAAAGACATACTTTAACTGAAAGTTGCAATATATGCAAAAGCCCAGATGGCGGAATTGGTAGACGCGCATGGTTCAGGTCCATGTGCCAGCAATGGTGTGGAAGTTCGAGTCTTCTTCTGGGCACCAGAATTTCGAAAAAAGATATCTAAGTAATTAGATATCTTTTTTTATTTCCAATATTTGTTAAGTGCTTAAATTTTTAAGTGTTTTTACTATGGGTTTAAGCATTGCTCAGGAAATTTTTCTCCATTATTATAAATATAATATAGCTGTATAAAACGTAGCTTACATCATCATTAGTTCAAAATAGAATAATTGAGTAACAGAAAAAATAGCAAGACCTTTTATAGTCATCTAAAATTATACAAAATAAAGAATAGCATTATGTATTGATCTATGAAAGCAGACTCAAAGCCATAATCAGATACAAATCAGGCAGAGACACAATAATATATACTATGATAAGTATATATTATATTTAAAACATAATAAATCGCATCAGTACCTGATAAAGCATTTGTTATATAGCCAGTTTAATTGACAGTATTAACTAATTTAACTTAATAAAGCATCACAACCAAAATTGCAGTAATTTTTTACCCGAAGAATTATTAGCTTATCAACTTTTATGCCATAAACAGTTAATTAAACAGATAAAAACTGTATCTGGCATATTTCCTTAAAACGAAAAAATTTCCTTATAAATCAGTAATTGTTGTCACGGATGCCAGCATGTCTATTGACAACGTGTACCGAAAATATATAATACGCAACTTCAATAAACATAGCAACGAAATGGCTGTGTTAAAGAATAAGCCCAGGTGGCGGAATTGGTAGACGCGCATGGTTCAGGTCCATGTACCAGCAATGGTGTGGAAGTTCGAGTCTTCTTCTGGGCACCAGAATTCAAAAAAAGATATCTAATTAATTAGATATCTTTTTTTATTTCCAAATATGCAAATAACTTCTTATAAAATTATATTTAATTTAACATTCTATATGAGTACCTATTTGGTAAACAAAACAGAGCGAAACAAACTACCTTCGTTCATCAGCAGGTAACAGGTTAAATGCCCATTCTTTATCTGTACATACTCGTGCCAGCACCAAGCCTAATGGCAGCGCAAAAACAATAAGCAAAGCCTGAGTGCCCCAGTTAATAGCATTAACCATATCATTTTGTTGTACAAAGTACATCGCGCGAAACATGTAGATACCGGGAACCATAATACATACAGCAGGTACCGACAGAGCAATGCGCGGGCATTTAATGTAATGACTAAAATAAAACGCACTAATACCAACAATAAAGGCTGCAATTAAAGAGGCGGCCTGAATGGGAATATTAGCAAAATCTATTAATTCAAGGCGCAGAGTATTGGCATACATACCAATAAAAGCAGTTGTCAATGCAGTTTTAATCGGACTGTTAAAGAGCAGGGCAAAACCGAGTACTCCAAAGAAACTGGCAATTAGGCGGAAAAAAGCCGTCCAGACAGGATAAAGGTTGGGTGTGAGCATTGCCTCTGGTGCTACATGAATGCCCGCAGCAACCACCCATGCAGCAAAAGTAGCACAAAAAATTATGATTACCGCATAGGTTACACGCTGAATACCCGAGGAAAAATCCAGTTTGGCCAAATCTAATACACCTGTGATCAATGGAAAGCCGGGTATCAAAAACAGCATCGAAGCTATATAGCCGGCAGTATGCTGAATATTTACTTTTAATATTAAGCAGCTCACGCCAATAATCAGAAAATACAGGCTTGAAGCCATTGCAGCAGCCAGCATAGTTACCACAAACTGATTTAGATGTTTATATAGCAGTGTCTGCCGTAATGCCTGACCAAAAGCAGAAGCAATCAGTACGCCCAGCATTTCTATCAGACCACCACCAAGTAGAAAAGTAAAAGAGGAGCAGGCAATAGCAGCAAACAAAGCTGACTCACACAAACCATATAGAGCTGGCTGAGTTTCAATGATTGCCAGAGATTGGTCAAGATAACAGATAAGCTCACTTTCACTCATATCCTGATAACGTGCCTGTACTTCTATTAACAACGTTTCAAGTAATTGAATATTATTAGTATTGATACCAATACCCTGAATATTAGTAACTTCTGTTTTGAACTGTGTTTCGCAGCGGCAAGTGGAATTGATTTCTGTCAGTGTAATATGTGCCTGATTTTCTACTCCAAGCATATGAGCAACATGGCGCATTGACTGTTTGATGCGATAACTACCAGTACCTGCTGCCAGACAAATTTTGCCCACCCTTAAAACCAAATCTGATTTAATATTTAGCTGAAGCTCATTGGATGAAAAAGGCAGAGTCATAATAGATTTAAATCTAATAACAATGAATTAACTATTATAACGCCCATATCTATTAGATAAAGTATATTTTAATGAATGACTTAATAATATGCAATATAGATAATGCAATGCATTATTCATAAAGGAATTTGACCAGTGGTAGCTTTTAATTCTGCCGTCTATATTACAACGGAAAGCGATCAGTTACTACCGGTAATGGCAGATACCAGCCAGCTGGAAACTACATGCAATGATGCCTTTCGGTTCCAATGAAGCACCTTTCCCCGAAAAAACCTTTATTGATGACACCGAACGCTTTAAAGTATTTTATTAATTCAATTAGCAAAATGTCCGTACAGACCAAAGTTACATTAGTACAGACACCGGCCGGTTTAGTGTCTGAACCGGCCGTTTTTTTAACCGATTTTCCGTGTACAGATTCAAGTTTTCTTTAATACAAATAAAAAACAATAATATTGCTAAAATTAAATAAAATAAACTAATAAATACAAAAATATAGCAAAAGTTATAATTTTATAATAAAAAATTAGTAGAAAGCAACATAAAAAACTAACTTTTCTTATTTTATTGTTTTACATAAAATGGCGGATATCAAAAACAGTAAATTTAAAATTGCAACAAAATTTTCAACAGTAAAAACAAAATATTAGAATATATTTCTATCCCATTTATCATTTATCTAACTAGATTTCAACATCAATCAATACATTTTCCAACCGAATGCAGTCATTCATCAATAGCGCATTAAGTTGAAATTAATACATAATGCCATTAAAATTTACTAATATTAACACTAATTTATAAGCATAAAATGCACATAAAGAAACTTGCTCTGTTGGTAAATCTGTTGGGTAGTGGCTTGTTACAAGTCTATGCTGCACCGATGTCTGAAATGATAGATCAACTCGAGCGAAAACAGCAACAGCAAATTATTCGCGAACAGCAACGGCAGCAGCAATTCCAGCAGCAAATGCAGCCGGATATTAACGTGCGTTTGCAGCCAGAAGAAGAAAACCTGCCGCAGGCAGGCAAACTAATCACAGATGAAAAACCCTGCTTTGCTATCAATAGCATCAGTTTGACTGGTGAAGAAGCGGGGCGTTTTCAGTTTGCCCTGAAAAAAGCCATTCGTCAGAGTCATTTCACGCCCGGCATGTGTCTGGGAGCCAAGGGGGTTAATCAACTCATGACACTGGCACAAAATGCCGTCATTGAACGTGGTTATACCACCACCCGTATTCTGGCCAGTCCGCAAGACCTAAGCAGCGGGAAATTACAACTAAGTGTTATACCGGGGCGCATTCATGCCATTCGTTATAATCTGGACAATGCTGCTACTACACATATTGGGCGTATCCGCCATATACGGAATGAATTTCCAGCCAGAGCAGGAGACATATTGAACCTGCGGAAACTGGAGCAAGGACTGGAAAACCTGCGTCGAGTACCAACTGCCGAAGCTGATATCCAGATTGAACCTGCAGAAGAACCCAACCAGAGTGATATCGTAATTAGCTGGGCTCAGCGCACCGTCCCCTTACGTTTAAGCCTCAGCGTAGACGATTCCGGTAGCCATTCAACTGGGCGCTATCAAGGCGGTGCCACCTTATCGGTAGATAACCCATTAGGATTAAGTGATTTATTCTATGTCAACTACAACCATGATCTGGGCGGCAAAGACAGCTACTTCAGCGATGATGGCAAAACAGGCAGCGGAACCCATGGTTATGCACTGCATTATTCCATACCGGTAGGCAACTGGCTTATCGCCTATAACCGTAACCATTACCGTTACCATCAGGCAGTAGCCGGATATAACGAAAACTATGACTATAGTGGTAACAGCGACAATACCGATATAGGCATTACCCACATGCTATACCGCAACAGTCACCGCAAAACAGACATAAC
>NZ_MEIO01000027.1 GCF_002777745.1 Snodgrassella alvi | reverse complement strand
CAATCATTTTTTACGATTAATGCACAGTAGTGGGGGTAAGTAGAATTTAATGGCGAAAAAGCATAGTTTGATAAAAATAAATGGCAAGATTTTCTGCCAGTGATGACTGCCAGTTTTTATTAAAAGCGGTAGTTTAGACACCTGCTTCCCAACAGACATAATCAGCAGGAATTTTTACACCTTCCCTGCCTGCTTCTTAATTAATGCGCCTTTATCCGTAACCACCCAGCTATCCAGTATGCCGGCTATATTTTTTTGGGTTTGCTGCCAGAGTTTCAAATACTGGCGGTTATAAGTTATGCGTATCAATAAGGGTAAATTATCAAGATAAAATCGATGCTTGCATTGCTGAACTTCGCCAACAAAATCACATTGAATATAGGTTTTAATCTCACCTTGCGCATTTTTGGACATCAAAATATCCGGCCCGGCAATATTATCCTGCCACGGCTGATTGGTGCTGGGATCAATCCCATTATTGGCTTTGAAATAAGTTAAGCCATATATTTTTTGTGGTTGTTCAAAATAGTCAAAGTGCCAGACTTTCTTGGTGGCTTGTAATTCGTCAGCCAGTGCTTTATTAAAATTAAGTGGCTGGTGTGGATCAACAATATTGTAAACAATGGTGTAGCCCCATGGAAACGGCTTCCCCTCTGGAATCAAAGTTCTGTTATCACGCAGATAATCCTCTTCTGTTTGCTCTCTATAGCTCATTACCGCGCCATCTGTCAGCCGGTACTGAAAATCAAAACCTTCAATAGGCAATTGGTAAGTAATCGGCGGGCGCTGATACTTTTGCGCTTGTTTGCTGGAGTCAAAATCGCCCGGGTCGCCGATATAGCGTACCCAGGTAAATACCACCCCGCCGGGGATACTTACCGGCTTACCGCCCAGATTACCAATAGAGTCATAGCGGCCAAATCTGTCCTGATGGGGCACTACAGGTGCCGGTTGCTGCTGCACCGCTTTATCACCAGCCTGCTTATCATCACAACCGGCCAGCAGTAGCAGGCAGCTTAAACAGATAAGCTTGAAATACGGTTTAAATATGCTCTTCATACTGATGTATCCTCTGTAGCAACGAGTATAGAAATTAGCACAGTTTTAATCTAAAATAAATAAGCAGTTATACAAAAATTAATCTATGTAATGAAATGGTAAGCTGAAAGCAACAATCATTTTTTACGATTAATGCACAGTAGTGGGGGTAAGTAGAATTTAATGGCGAAAAAGCATAGTTTGATAAAAATAAATGGCAAGATTTTCTGCCAGTGATGACTGCCAGTTTTTATTAAAAGCGGTAGTTTAGACACCTGCTTCCCAACAGACATAATCAGCAGGAATTTTTACACCTTCCCTGCCTGCTTCTTAATTAATGCGCCTTTATCCGTAACCACCCAGCTATCCAGTATGCCGGCTATATTTTTTTGGGTTTGCTGCCAGAGTTTCAAATACTGGCGGTTATAAGTTATGCTTATCAATATAGGTAAATTATCAAGATAAAATCGATGGTTGCATTGCAGAACTTCGCCAACAAAATCACACAGAATATAGGTTTTAATCTCACCTTGCGCATTTTTGGACATCAAAATATCCGGCCCGGCGATATTATCCTGCCATGGCTGATTGGTGCTGGGATCAATCCCATTATTGGCTTTGAAATAAGTTAAGCCATATACTTTTTGTGGTTGTTCAAAATAGTCAAAGTGCCAGACTTTCTTGGTGGCTTGTAATTCGTCAGCTAGTGCTTTATTAAAATTAAGTGGCTGGTGTGGATCAACAATATTGTAAACAATGGTATAGCCCCATGGAAACGGCTTCCCCTCTGGAATCAAAGTTCTGTTATCACGCAGATAATCCTCTTCCGTTTGCTCTCTTCTGGTTTTAACTGCACCATCTGTCAGCCGGTACTGAAAATCAATATCTTCAATAGGCAATTGGTAAGTAATCGGCGGGCGCTGATACTTTTGCGCTTGTTTGCTGGAATCAAAATCGCCCGGGTCGCCGATATAGCGTACCCAGGTAAACACTACCCCGCCGGGGATACTTACCGGCTTGCCGCCCAGATTACCAATAGAATCATAGCGGCCAAATCTGTCCTGATGACGTGCCAGCACCGGCTGCTGCTGCGCCGCTTTATCACCAGCCTGCTTATCATCACAACCGGCCAGCAGTAGCAGGCAGCTTAAACAGATAAGCTTGAAATACGGTTTAAATATGCTCTTCATACTGATGTATCCTCTGTAGCGACGAGTATAGAAATTAGCACAGTTTTAATCTAAAATAAATAAGCAGTTATACAAAAATTAATCTATGTAATGAAATGGTAAGCTGAAAGCAATAATTATTTTTTACTATAAGTGCACGGTGGGGGAATAAGTAGAATTTAATGGTGAAAAAGCATAGTTTGATAAAAATAAATGGCAACATCTATTGCTATTTTTTGCTGTTTGTTTTTGGATGTGAAGCTGACTTTTTTATTTTGCTGATATATGTCTGGTGTCAGATAAACGAATTTATAGATAAAAATATTATTAACGGGCATGCGCAATAAATTGATGTGGTTTTGAATAGGTTTAAAATTTTTGATTATCTGATATTGATTGTTTCTATACTGACATATTTTTTATTGGTTTATCAAGGTATTAAGTATCTATGTTTATATCCGGGTCGGAATCACTGATAATTATCTTAATTTCTGCCTGTTTTGATGTTGATGCGATTTTGCTATTGGGCTGGTTGTTTTTAGTTTGATACTCAATAATTTATGCAATATTTATAATCCTTTTTCAGCGTGTGGCTATTATTGTTCTAATAAAGTCTGTGTAAGTAAAGTATGCCATTCATGTTGCTGGTATATTGATGAAATTCTGAATTGTATGAGAAAAATTATGGTTTATATTTTATCTGCTATATTTGTGCTAATGTTTTTGTTTTTAGTATGGGTATATATTTTTTATAAGTATATGTTTAGTATCAATGTATTTATTTTTTTTGTTGAGTAATTTAATAAAAAGCAAATTTATCAATAAATTCTATAAATAATTATAATTTCTTTTATATTTTTTTATGTTATATATACAAGTATAAATATATAAAGATGAGGTGCGAGGTAATGGAGTTACAAAAATTCTTAAATAGTTATGTGGATAAAGCTTTTGAAGATAGTGGTTTATCTTCTTACGCTACTTTGCTGCGTCCTGCATCAAAACCTGAATTTGGCCACTATCAGATTAACGGCGCTATGGCGGCTGCAAAATCTTTAAAATTAAATCCTAGAGAGCTGGCTGAAAAAATTGTAAGTAATTTAGCCAGTTTAAAAGCAGAGGGGATTGCGGAGACTATTGAGGTATTAGGTTCTGGCTTTATTAACATTTTTTTATCAGGCAGCTTTCTTAGTCAGAGGGCATTAGAAAGTCTGGTTGATGATAGATTAGGTGTAAAAAAACAACCGAAACAGATTATACCTATCGATTATCCTTCTGCTAATTTAGCTAAGGAGATGCATGTTGGTCATTTGCGTGCCAGTATTATTGGTGATGCTTTAAACAGGGTATTGAGGTTTTTAGGGCATGATGCTTTCAGTCAAGACCATGTTGGCGATTGGGGAACGCAATTTGGTATGCTCATTACTTATATGGTTGAAACAGAAAATGTTGGGGAAGGTGATGTGGCGCTGGTGGATCTGGAAGCATTTTATCGGAATGCCAAAAAGAGATTTGAAGAGTCAGAAGAATTTGCAGAAACAGCCAGAAGCTATGTAGTGTTATTACAAAGCGGAGATGAAAAAGTTCTCGCTTTATGGCGTCGTTTTGTCCAAGTGTCCCAAAAACATTGCTTAGAAGTCTATAAGAAACTCGGATTATTGGTTAATGAAAGTAATTTCAAAGGTGAATCTACATATAATAATGATTTGCAACCAACTGTTGATGAGCTTGTTGCAAAAGGCATAGCGGTAGATAGTGAGGGCGCAAAGGTTGTATTTCTGGATGAGATTAAAGATAAGGATGGCAATCCTACGCCTTTTATTATTCAGAAGCGCGATGGTGGTTTTCTATATTCGACCACTGATTTAGCATGTATTCGATATCGTGTCAGACATTTAAAGGCAGATCGAATTCTGTACGTTGTTGATGTTCGCCAGAGTTTACATTTTAAAGAGCTTTTTGCAACTGTACATAAAGCGGGATTCGCTACTGAAAATGTTAAGCTGGAGCATATCGCTTTTGGTACTATGATGGGAAAAGATGGGAAACCATTTAAAACCCGGGATGGTAATACTGTTAAATTAATTGATCTTTTGAATGAAGCTGTTGAAAGGGCTTCAGATTTGGTACGCCAGAAAAATCCGGCGTTATCTGATGATGAAATTACTAAGATTTCAACTGCTGTTGGTATTTCTTCGATAAAGTATGCAGATTTATCTAAAAACAGAACGAGTGATTATATTTTTAACTGGGAAGGTATGTTGTCTTTCGAGGGGAATACTGCGCCTTATTTACAGTATGCTTATACACGTATTCAAAGTTTGCTGAATAAAAGTGGGCAATCAATTGAACCCATTGCAGATCATGTTATTACTGTATCTGAGCAGGATGAAAAAAACCTGTTATGTCTATTAATCCAGTTTGAGGATGTTGTTGTTTCTGTGGCTAAAGAATGTATGCCTCATTATCTTGCTAACTATTTATTTCAGCTTGCTTCTTCATTCTCTAAATTTTATGAGAAATATCCGATTCTGAAGGAAAAAGACGAAATCAGGAATAGTCGTTTACAGATCGCCAGATTAACGGGAAGAATCTTGAAACAAGGGATGGATCTTTTGGGATTAGATGTATTAGATAAAATGTGAGAAATAAAAAAGCCTGTAAATTCAGGCTTTTTTGTTTAGATATCTATTTCTGTTGTCCATTTGACAACTTGTAATGGTATCTCTGTTCTGATATTACAGACACCGGGTAATAATGATAAGGTATTTACTTGAAAGCTTCTGTACTCTTCTAAGTCTTTACACAATACTCGCAGTAAGAAGTCATTTTCTCCGGCCATCACGTAGCACTCTTGAATTTGTGACAATGATTTCACTTCATATATAAATCTTTCTATGGCGGCGGAGTTTGTGTTTGCGATATCTATCTTTATTCTGACATACACTATTAATTGCTTATTAATGGTTTTTTTATCCAGCAAGGCAACATATTGTTTGATAAATCCAGAATCTTCTAATATTTTAATACGACGCAGACATGGAGATGGGGATAATCCTACTTTTTTGGCAAGTTCGTTATTTTGAATATTGCCTTCTCGTTGAAGTATTCTAAGTATTCTTTTGTCTATATTATCCAATTTCATTATAAATACCTTATTGTTAGTACAGCAGTTACATAGAAGTTTATGTATTTATTTAAATTATTTATATTCTATCGGTATCATATGGCTTAATTCCTTATGAGGATGCTCTGAGCTATATATATCGTTAACCACTCTTTGTTACGCTTCTTGTATGCTGGAAGTTAGCAAGCAGATATGAATCGAATATTTGTGATCAATGTATTTGGTTTGATCGCTAAGTATTGTTGATTGAGTTTTGAATACACTTACTCCTGTGCTTTTAATCTCAGGATATGGGTTATCTGGTCATTTATACAAAATATGATCACTTCTTTTTTATTTGCAGCAAAATTCTTTGTCATGTATTCCAGCCTCAGCTTTTCGATATCGTTGCAATTTGAAGATCAACAATTTTTCACAATTCTCTTTTGTTCAATGATAGAGAATTTTAAACATTTTTGCAGAACTTTTTAAGGCAATAATGACAATTAAAATCGGATTCTATCAATCATGGATTATTTGAAATAAAATTTCAAAATATATCGCAATTTCATAATTTAAAAAATTTAATTTCAATACAAAAAAGCCATAATAGTTATGGATTCAGTATCTTCATGTTAAATAATGTATTGAGGAGCTTTTATAATGTCTGAAAATTTAGGTGTTAATTCAGAATGCGGTAAATTGCGAAGTGTAATGGTGTGTCGTCCTAATTTAGCCCATAATCGATTGACGCCATCCAATTGTCGTGAGCTTTTGTTTGATGATGTTATTTGGGTTGAAAAGGCTCAGCGTGATCATGATAACTTTGTGAATATAATGAAAGATCGCGGTGTTCATGTTATTGATGCAAATATCGCTTTAAGTGAAGTATTACAAAATAAAGAACATAGAAACTGGATTCTTGATCGTCTTTTTGTTCCTCAAAATATCGGGGTTCATATGCTAAGTGATGTGCGTACCTGGTTAAATGAACTTCCTGCTGAAGATCTGTCTGCATTTTTATTCGGCGGTATTACAAAATCAGATTTACCTTTTAAAACCAGTAGTGATCTGATGTTTAATTACATGGCTCAAGATGATTTTTTAATTGCTCCAACTCCAAATGCTCTTTTCCAACGTGATCCCAGTTGTTGGATTTATGGGGGTGTCAGTTTAAATCCGATGTATTGGCCTGCACGTCGTCCAGAAACTCTGATAATGCGAACAATATATAAGTTTAATCCTTATTTTGCTGGTAAAGCTAAGATCTGGTGGGGTGATACGGATGAGGATTTAGGAACATTGTCTATTGAGGGCGGGGATGTAATGCCGGTAGGTAACGGGGTTGTGTTGGTTGGTATGGGTGAACGTACTAATCCTCAAATGGTATCTCAATTGGCAAAAAGTATTTGTGGAAAAGTGGATGGTGCAACAAGGGTAATTGCATGTCAAATGCCAAAATCACGTGCTGCAATGCATCTGGATACTGTGTTTTCAATGCTGGATTATGATTTATTTTCAGTTTTCCCAGAAGTTGTCGATCAGATTAAATGTTATAGCTTATTTAGTAGCAGTACTGAAGAAAAAATTACTATTGAAGAGCATAAAGGTCAACATTTTGTTGATGTTGTTGCAGAGGCTATGGGTAAAGTAACTGGTGCGCAGGTTACCCGTATTCAAACTGGCGGGGACAATTTCCAGGCTCAGAGAGAGCAATGGGATGATGCCAATAATGTAATTATGTTAGATAGACGGGTTTGCATTGCTTATGACCGTGATACTTATACAAATAAGATTATGCGTGATCACGGGGTAGAGGTATTAGAGGTGGATGCGGGGGAATTAGGGCGTGGGCGTGGTGGTGGTCATTGTATGACTTGCCCGATTATTCGTGATTCAATCATTTAAATAAAAATAAAGGATATTTATTATGGCTTTCAATCTAAAAAATCGTAATTTGCTTAGTTTGGTTCATCATACTGAACGTGAAATTAATTATTTAATTGATCTGGCTCGTGATCTTAAAAGGGCTAAATATGCTGGAACTGAGCAGCAGTTATTAAAAGGCAAAAATATTGCTTTAATTTTTGAAAAAACATCAACTAGAACTCGCTGTGCTTTTGAGGTTGCGGCCCATGATCAGGGTGCAAATGTGACTTATATTGGTTCGAGTGGTTCTCAGATCGGGCATAAAGAAAGTATGAAAGATACGGCCCGTGTTTTAGGGCGTATGTATGATGGTATTGAATATCGCGGTTATAAGCAATCTGTTGTGCAAGAGCTTGCTGATTATGCAGGTGTTCCTGTGTGGAATGGTTTGACAGATGAATTTCATCCTACGCAGATGCTGGCTGATGTGTTAACAATGCTGGAGTATTCTAATGGCAAACCGCTAAATGAAATCAAGTACGCGTATGTAGGTGATGCACGCAATAATATGGGAAATTCATTATTGTTAATCGGTGCGAAACTAGGTATGGATGTGCGCATTTCTGGCCCTAAATCATTGTTACCTGAACCTGAGCTGGTGGCAATGTGTGAAAGATTTGCACAAGAAAGTGGCGCACGCATTACTGTGACTGATGATGTGCATAAGGCGGTGAAAGACGTTGATTTTATTCATACTGATGTTTGGGTTTCGATGGGTGAACCTATCGAATCATGGGGTGAGCGTGTTGATGCGTTAACTCCGTATCAGGTAAATAAGGAATTAATTGCGGCAACTGGCAATCCACGGGTTAAATTTATGCATTGTTTACCTGCATTTCATAATTCTGAAACTACGGTGGGCAGAGAGGTTGCGGAACAATATCCTCAATTTAAAAATGGTATTGAAGTTACTGAGGATGTATTTGAATCGCCTGTTAATATTGCATTCGAACAGGCAGAAAATAGAATGCATACCATTAAAGCAGTTATTGTATCCAGTTTAATTTAAAATAAAAACGATCGGAATTAGAATGAGAATTGTTATTGCTTTAGGTGGTAATGCGCTCTTGCGAAGAGGTGAACCTTTAACGGCTGAGAATCAACGTCAAAATACTAAGATTGCATGCCAACAAATCGCTAAGGTTTATCCGGGAAATGAATTGGTGATTGCGCATGGTAATGGTCCGCAAGTGGGGCTGATTGCGTTACAGTCTTTGTCATATACTGATGTTCCTTCATACCCTTTGGATGTGTTAGGGGCGGAGTCTATTGGGATGATTGGTTATATGATTATGCAGGAATTAGGTAATCTTCTTCCTTTAGAAACGCCATTGGCAACATTGTTATCTCAGGTGGAGGTTGATAAGAACGATCCTGCATTTAAGAATCCGACTAAGCCTATTGGTCCTGTTTATTCGAAGGAAGAGGCAGAGGAGCTGGCGAAAGAAAGAAATTGGAGTATTGCTCCTGATAATGACAAATACAGGCGTGTTGTTCCTAGCCCAATTCCCAAACGTATTTTTGAAATTCGGCCAGTTAAATGGTTATTAGAAAAGGGTACGGTGGTTATTTGTGCTGGCGGTGGTGGTATTCCAACATTTTACGATGATGATGGTACGTTAAAGGGAGTAGAAGCGGTAATTGATAAGGATCTTTGTTCTGCTGTTTTGGCAAAGCAGGTTGCGGCTGATATTTTTATAATTGCAACAGATGTATCTGCAGCTTTTGTTAATTGGGGGAAACCAAATCAGCAAGCCATTAAAGAAGCCCATCCGGATATGCTGGAGAAAATGGGATTTGCGGCTGGTTCTATGGGTCCGAAAGTGCAGGCAGCCATAAATTTTGCTCGGGATAATCCGGGAAAATCAGCGGTAATCGGTTCTTTGGCTGATATTGATGATATTGTTAAAGGTATTGCTGGTACGAAAATTAATACTTCTTTTTCTGCCGAGTTGACATACTACTAACTAAACCAAACAAGGTATCGTATTTAATAAATGCGATACTTTTTTTTTAGGATTCTTTATTATGCAAGCTGAAAAAAATACTCAACCAAAAGAAAAGAAATCCTTATCAGCATTTAGTATTTTATTTATTATTTTGACTTTGCTATGGATTATTTCTAAATTGCTATCGGGTCATTCATTTACTCCGGTAATGCTTCCTGAAAGTTCAGAAGTGGTCTCTACGGTTATTTCTCCATCGCTTAGTGATCTTGTGATGGCACCATTTAAATCTTTTCAGAATTCTATCAATATAGCTGTATTTATTCTTGTTTTAGGTGGATTTATAAATGTGGCGATGAAAACAAATTCTTTAGAGGCGGGTATTTCTGCGTTGGTTCAAAAGTTAAAGGGTAAAGAACTGGTGCTGATTCCTCTGTTAATGTTTTTGTTTTCTATAGGTGGAACTGTATATGGAATGGCTGAAGAAACTATTGCATTTTATGTTCTTATTACTGCCACGTTAGTTGCTGCCGGTTTTGATACCATAATAGCTGTAGCGGTTATTCTTTTGGGAGCAGGGGCCGGGGTTTTGGGTTCTACTGTTAACCCTTTCGCTACTGGTGTGGCTGGTGATGCTCTTAAGGGTGTTGGCTATAATACGAATCAGGGAACAATAATCACTGTAGGAACAGTCCTTTGGTTATCAACGCTCGCTTTTTTTATATGGTATGTTATGCGCTATGCCAAGAAGGTTAAAAAAGATAAAAGTATGACGTTGTTGTCAGAGCGTGAACAAACTGAAATGAATGTGAATTTTAATGCAGAAAATACAGAACATCTTAATTTTGGTCGTCGTGAAAAAAATATTCTGATTTTATTTGCATTTACTTTCGTTGTGATGATTATTTCATTAATACCCTGGGGCGAGTTTAAGGTAACTGTTTTTAATGGTTGGACGTCATTTCTGACTGGAAATAATTTCGGAGACTGGACTTTTGGTGATTTGGCAATGTGGTTTTTGTTGATGTCTGTAGTCATTGGTATTGCAGCGAAGATGTCGGAAAAAGAAATTATTAATAATTTTATAGCGGGAACTTGTGATATTTTATCAGTGGTTCTGATCATTGTTGTTGCACGTTCTATTTCTGTATTGATGGGTGAAACGCATTTAGATTTATTTATTTTGGATAAAGCCCAGAATCTGTTAACGGGATTATCGCCAGTTATTTTTGTTCCTGTAGCCTATTTTATTTATTTAGGTTTGTCTTTTTTAATTCCTTCAACATCTGCTCTGGCTTTTGTTTCTATACCTATTTTGGGGCCGCTAACTGCGAAATTGGGTATGGATCCTAATATTATGATTATGATTTTTGTAGCTGGTAGTGGTTTAGTCAATCTGATTACGCCAACTTCTGGTGTTGTGATGGGTGGCTTGCAGTTATCTAAAGTAAATTATAGTACTTGGCTGAAATTTATGGGACGGCCGATTGTTATTCTGTTGATTATGAATATAATTATTTTGACTGCATCTATGATGATATTGACAAAATAATTATTAAATTTGTGTTGTTTGGCTCCTCTCTCAATCTGCTGTAGATTTTAGGGAGGAGTGCTGAATTAAGAAGCAATGAGGCAAATTCCGGAGGCATCTTTTTATGCTTTGAATATATTGGATACGGGAATTTGGCTGTATCTGTTTATTTAAACCTGAATAAATCATGCACCTGTAGCTCAGTTGGATAGAGTATCTGGCTACGAACCAGAGGGTCGGGCGTTCGAATCGCTCCGGGTGCACCATTTTGATAAGTTATAATTGTTGGTGATATAACAATTTTGGAATGACAATGCTTATTTGAACTGCAAAATTAAGGGATATTTATTGGTTTTCCGTAGCAGACAATGAGTTTAACGGGGAATGTAATTTTTTTGTGCTGGTAGTAATAAGCGTGGGCAACTTGGTTGTTATAAGTTTTTTATTTTTTAATAAATTTGGTTTTAGTCATTTTAAATGCTGCTACTGCATTGTCTATGGATGTCATTCTTTACTCGGCAAGTGAATGTTTAGTGTGTTGAATATTGATCTGACAATTGAATATGAGGCTCTTTTCTTCTATGCCGATGTGATGAATTTAATTAAGGCTGTGATTGCTTAATGCAGACATTACTAAATCTATTTTATGCAGGCTAACAGCCATAGCTGGCAATTGGCTGATTAGATGGTCAAGTTATACAGGTTAATCATTTTTGCAATGATTAATACGATTATAGGTTAGTCTGTCGCTATAATTTGCTGTTAGTACTCGTATTCAATTGTCGTTGTAACTGTTTATTTGTTGCTACGCTATTGTTTGCTGTTTGGTATATCTGATAATGTTTAGTCGTATACTTTGAGGGTAATGCTAAAGCCTGCTTGCTGCAAACTAGAATAAATTTGCTGTGTTCTAAATGGTTGGTAGCTGTGGTTTCGTCAATATTTTATTGTGGTAATGCGTATTTTTGATGTTTTTTGCATGTGTTATGAGTGCAATATATTGATAGCGCTAGATAGTGATGTAGTACCGCTAAACCATAAAGATGTTAGTTTGCTGGATGTAGTCACTTTATCTCAGTGAGCTTTAATGCTACTTTTAATGAGGTAGGAAATGATTAAGGCCAATAATAGAGGAATACCAAAGATAACCCATAATCCGGCCGGATTGAATTCGCCGTCAGCTAATGCAATTCCTGTTGTATTAAGTAAATCGTCAATGAAAAATGATAATTTTTCGATGAGCAGCCAAACAGGATGGACGAAGAATACTATCGCTTGGCAAATTGTATAAATGATAATAAATAATGCAATAATATGTATGCGGCTATTTGACTTTGCAGTTTGCATAGTTTGTGTTCTCTTAATGATAACTTGTTCATGTGCTTCAATGCTATGAACAAAAAGAGGATTACTCATTGTTGAATTGCTATGTAGTCTAAACTATTCACTATGGTTTGTACCATTCATATAATCATTTATGAAAGTTTGTACACGGTTAGTAAACCTGCCTTATCTTTAGAGGCTCATTCTGTAATATTTGTTGCTGGGTTCACACCTGAGAAGACATTGAATGTCAGAATGTCCGAAGTATATTAATATACTATTATTAATTGTAATTTCAAAATTATAGATAGTTTCATTGTTTCTTTTTTATATATTATTTGTGTAGTTGTTGGGTATTGATATTCCTGTGTATGGATTTTTGTTTGTGCAGTTTTTACATTTTGTATGCTGATTTGATTAAGGGGAAATTTTCGGTTCTGGTCTGATGGTAATCTGACTTGATTTTTTTGGCAGGTGCGGCCATATTGGCTGATTATTTTGTCGGGATGGTAATGATGTCAGAAAATAAGATGGCTAAGGCAGATCAGTTAACGCGCTTTATGTTTGATGACTGTCCGGTACGTGGTCTGCATGTGAATTTGCAGCAGGTATGGCGGCATGTGGCGGAAAATAAGGTTTATCCGAAGGCGATTCATCAGGCTTTAGGCGAATTAACGGTAGCTGCGGTATTGCTGGCCAGTAATCTGAAGTTTGACGGTAATCTGATTGTGCAGGTGCAAGGTAAGGGGGTGTTGAAAATGCTGGTGGCAGAAGCTACCTCAGCAGCTACTTGCCGGGCAACTGCGCGCTGGGATGAGACTGCGGTAATTGATGAGAATATGAAGCTGGTGGATTTGCTGGGTGAGGGCGGCATGTTTGTGCTGACGTTGCAACCGGCGCAGGGTGAATCATGGCAGGGGGTAGTGGAGCTGGCTGGTGATAGTATTGCGCAGATGCTGATGAATTATATGGCGCGCTCGGAACAACTGGCGACTCATATTACGCTGGCGGCAGACGATAATCATGCTTGTGGGTTATTGCTGCAAAGGTTACCGGAGCAGGATGTTGATGAAGATAGCTGGACGGAATTGTCTGCTCTGGCTGGTACGGTTACTGCAAATGAGTTGTTGCAATTAGATGCTCAGACTTTGCTGTACCGATTGTTTCATGAGCATGAGGTAAGGCTGTTTACGCCACAGGATGTGGAATTTGCCTGTACCTGTTCCCGTACGAAGGTGGGGGATATGCTGCTGTTGCTGGGCGGACAGGAAGTAGGTGAGGCGGTAGCGGAGCAAGGCAGTATTGAGGTGAACTGTGATTTCTGTTATGCACGTTATGTGTTTGATGAGGCTGATGTGAATGCTTTGTTTGGCAGTGATGTTGTGACAACAGCACAGCAGGAGCTGGCAGCACGGCAGTTGAATCATTAGAAAAGATTTGAGACAGAAAGCAGCCAGCGGAATTCGTTGACTGCTTTTTTGTATGCTGATTTGGTAATTCTGTGGTTTTAATGCTGCATTAATGCTTCTATTTCTGTGATGGTTTTGGGTACGGAAGCGGTAAGGACTTCGTTGCCTGTTTCGGTAACGAGGACGTTGTCTTCTATGCGGATGCCGATGTTATGGAATGCGGATGGTATATCATCGGCAGCGCTGATGTACAAGCCGGGTTCGACTGTGGTTACCATACCAGGCTGTAACAGGATGGGCTGTTCTTTTTCATCAAAGCGGCCTCCAACATCATGAACATCCAAACCAAGCCAGTGGCCGAGGCCATGCATGTAAAAACGCCGGTAGGCTTGTGTTTCGATGTTCTGTTCCAGGCTGCCATGCAGGATACGCAAATCTATTAGCCCCTGAGTCAGCATGCTGATGGCTGTGGCGCTGATGGTTTGCCAGTTGGCCTGTTTGACGGTAGCGGCAATGCTGGCCTGATTAGCGGCCAGTACGATGTCGTAAATATCTTTTTGCGCGCTATTGAAGCGGCCGCTGATGGGGAAGGTACGGCTGATGTCACCTGCATACATCTGGTATTCGGCACCGGCATCTATCATGAGTAGTTCGTTGTGCTGAAGCTGGCAGTTATTGCTGACGTAATGCAGGCAGCAGGCATTTCTGCCACTGGCGACGATGCTGTTATATGAGGGATAGCGTGCTCCGCGCTGCATGAATTCGTGCAGGATTTCGGCTTCTATCTGATATTCATATTGTCCCGGGCGGGTGGTCTGCATGGCGCGGATATGTGCTTGTGCGCTGATTTCGGCTGCCGTGCGCATTAATGCCTGTTCATGCTGATCTTTGATGAGCCGCATTGGGTCGAGTATGGTGGCAAGATTGACCATGCTGTCTGGTGCGAGGGTGCTGCCATTGGCGCTGCGATAGTTGGCGATGCGGGCAACTTCGTACCATAATTCGATTAGTTTCGGGTCGTTTTCAGGATACAAACCCCATAGGGCAAAAAGGCGGCGATGGCCGGGCAGGGCATTTCTGAGATAAGTCGGCCATTGGCTGATGTCGTCGGTGGCATCGAAAGCAAATATTTCCCGTGCTGCTGTGTGGCCATAGCGAAAGCCATTCCAGATTTCTTGTTTGGGGTCTTTATTGCGGCACAGCAGGGTAGCGCTGTGTTCACGGCCATTCAGTATCAGTGCGGCACCGGTTTCGGGAAAGCCGGTCAGGTAATGAAAATAGCTGTCTTGCCGGAAAGGATATTCTGTATCGTTGCTGCGGCGCTGTTCCGGTGCAGCGAAAAGAATGGCAATGCCATCTTCGCCGATTTTTTCCAGCACTTTCTGACGACGTTGCTGGTAAATGGTGATGTCGATATCCATGGTTAGTATTTCTCCTTGCTGCTGTTGTGGCGAGCTGTTTGTATTTGTTGAGCCAGCCAGAGTGCCAGTGCTGCGCCGGTTAGGTTGGCGATTGCATCCATTATATCGCCTTCGCGGGTGGTGAATAGTGCCTGAATGGTTTCGCTGGCTGCTGCCCAGATGATTGCTGTGATGATGAACAGGCGCTGTGGTATGGTAATGCTGGCACTGAAGCAGGCTTTGGCCAGTAGCCAGAACTGTCCGAAAAATAAACCTAGGTGGCAGATTTTGTCGAATTGTGGAATGGGTACTGGATTGCCGCTGGATTTGAAAAACAGAAAGTAGATGCTGGCTATAAACCAGCAGATGGCTAGTAATAGCCATTTGTTTATATATGCTGCTTTCATGTTAAATCTGTTTCGTTTAGCCATTGCTGGCATAGGGAAGCCAGTCGGATAAATTTGTTGCCACGCTGCTGGAAGAGCTGCTGCCATTGCTGCACGGTATGTGCATCTGGTGCTTGATCAAGGCTGCATTCGTTTAACCAAAAATCGAGAACTTCGGCACATTCTCCGGCTGAAGCTGTTTGGAAAAGTTGGGTTGTGGCTTGCATGAATCTGAAGATGATGAGGGTTGTTAAGCTGTAAGTAATAAAAAACGGACTGGATTGCAGTCCGTTTGGTTTTATTCTGTTTCCAGTACGGCGGTGGTATACACGTTCTGGACATCATCCAGATCTTCAAGTGCATCCAGAAGCCGCTGCATTTTTTCTGCTTCGGTTCCTGCCAGTACGGTTTCGTTGACTGGGCGCATGGTTACTTCGCCATCTGCGGCATGAAAGCCGGCTGCTTCCAGTGCTTCTTTGACGCTGCTGTACTGATAAGGTTCGGTAATAACTTCTTTGGAACCGTCCTCTTGAATGATAACGTCTTCGGCGCCTGCTTCCAGTGCGGCTTCCATTAAGCTGTCTTCGTCTACATCCGGGCTGAAGAGCAGATAGCCCTGATGGGTAAACTGGAATGCTACGGAACCATCGGTGCCGAGATTGCCACCGTGTTTGGTAAATGCATGGCGTACGTCGGCAACGGTACGGGTTTTGTTGTCGGTGAGGCAGTCTACCATGACCGCTGCGCCGCCGATGCCATAGCCTTCGTAACGCAGTTCTACATATTCAACACCTTCGAGATTGCCTGTTCCTTTGTCTATTGCGCGCTGTATGTTGTCTTTGGGCATGTTGGCATCGGTGGCTTTATCCATCGCCAGACGCAGGCGTGGATTGGCGTTTGGATCTCCGCCACCGAGTCTGGCGGCAATGGTAATTTCTTTAATTAGACGGGTGAATATTTTGCCGCGTTTGGCGTCCTGACGTCCTTTACGATGCTGGATATTGGCCCACTTGCTGTGTCCTGCCATTTTTAAATCCTTTTTGTGATGATTTTATTGCGTTAAAACAAAGCCAAAGCTTGCGGCTTTGGCAGGTGTGAACGCCATCAAATAATTGAAATATGGTATTAATTTTACCATATTGCTTTTTTATTGAGTAGGCTGCTATCTGGTTTGTATAAATGGTGGGGTAATCTTAAGCTATTTTGTGCTGTTGCTTTGCCAGTGCTTTAGCCATGCGATGCAGCCGGCATGGATGATGGTGTAGGTTTCGTTAAAGTTGCCGCTGAAATAGGGGTCAGGTACGTAATCGTATTCGCTGTCTGGAAGTAAATCGGTAATTTTATAGACTTTGTCACGGCTACTGCTGCCAAAAATACGTGATAAATCCTGTAGATTTTTGTCATCCATGGCTATGATGTGATCGTAAATGGCGATATCTTCCGGTCTTACTTCGCTGCTTTGGAAACCATGAGTGTTGATGTTGTGCGCATGCAGGATGTTTTTGCTGCCTTGATGCATGTCTTCGCCGTTATGCCAGCCAGACGTACCGGCGCTGGCAATTTCAATCTGTTTACTAAGGCCTTTTTGGGTTACCAGATCACGCAGAACATATTCAGCCATGGGAGAGCGGCAGATGTTACCTAAACAGACAAATAATACTTTGGTTGCAGGCATATCAATGATTCCGTGGAAAAAGGGGATTGTGTCCTGCCATGTTGATGGACTGGGCATAATTGGGCAGTTCATTCTCTGTGCTGATGGGCTCGTGCAACAGGCGAATGTTTTCAACATGGCACTCGGCCAGTAAGTCGATGAAGTTTTGGATTATGCTGTCGATGTTATCAGCCTGAGTAAGTGGCCAGCAGAAAATTTGTGGCTGTAGTTCAAATGCGCTGTCGGTAGCGTTGAAGCCAAACAGGATGTTTCCGCCTTCCTGTGCTGCGATAACTACACCTACGCGCGGACTTTGCAGGCGTATTGCGCGGATGGCGTTGGTGGTAAATACGTCGCAGGCCATGCGTAAGCGCATGGCATTGCCTGAACGTAAGGCATTCAGGGGAGATTGCGGAGAAAGTGGGTTGGTGAACAGAGTAGCACCGGCGGTAGTAAGATGGGTCTGCCAGACTTGCATCAGGGGCAGGGCTGTATCTGCCAGATTGCTGTTTAAGGCAGGCTGGATGTCTGTGCTGGCAAAACCTAAGGCGTAAAAGGTCTGCACTGATTGCCCGCTTTCTACCAGCAGCGGTGAATATGGTAACTGGCTGAGGAAGTCGGCGGCAATTTGTGGGTTTTGTTTGGCTGCAAACCACTGGCTGGCTTTGATATGGCTCAGGGTTGTGTCATTGATGAGATGGGCAGCCCAGTGAATTTTATTCCAGACTTCAGATTGGGGCTGGTTTTTAAAGGTTTCGGCAATGGCTGCGGCGGGTATGGTTTCGGGCAGGCGGATATTTTCTTTGGCACCACCTACTACTATTACGGGTAGAGCCAGCCATTGTACTTCGGTCTGGTTTTGCGCCTGTAATACTGTTTCCATGGTGTTCCATAGGATATTGTAAATATCGCTGTTGGCAGCCATAGCCAGTGCTACTGAGAGGTTGGTGTAGTGATTTTGTGCCAGCATTCGAGTGATTTCTGTCTGCAGGCTTTCGCGGGCGAGGGTGGTTTGGGCTTTTGATGTAGATGTTACCAGACTGGCTGCATGAAGTAACAGTTCGTTTTTAACGTGGTCATCTGGAAATGCACGTGTATCTGGTAGGCAGTGATGTGTGTTCATGATGTTGGATCAATTTTAGTAGACTTGTGTAAAGGCGCTATTGTAGCAAATAAGCTTCAGCTGAAAAGAATATGCTGATCCGGCTGTATGTGTTTGTTTGCCGGTGTAAGTTGATTTGGGCGACAGGCTGGCTTGAAACTGGATTGTGCTGCCCTTATTTTGAATTTACAACAATCATTTTTGGGTACTTTGAGAAAGATTATGAAACAGACACACAGTTTCCAGACTGAAGTAAAACAGTTATTACAGTTGATGATTCATTCTTTATACAGTAATAAAGAAATTTTTTTGCGTGAGCTGATTTCTAATGCAGCGGATGCCTGCGACAAGTTGCGCTTTGAATCATTAAATGACGCTTCTTTGTTAGGGGATGATGCTGAATTCAGGATTACTGTTACTGCGGATGCAGAAGCTAAAACGGTTACGGTATCTGATAATGGTATTGGTATGAATGAAGCGGATGTGATTGAACATCTGGGTACGATTGCCAAATCCGGTACTAAAGCATTTCTGGAAAAGCTGACTGGTGATGATAAGAAAGATGCTAATCTGATTGGTCAGTTTGGGGTGGGCTTTTATTCTGCATTTATTGTAGCAGACAAGGTAACGGTTGAAAGTCGTAAGGCTGGTGTGGCTGAGAATGAGGCAGTGCGCTGGGTTAGCGCTGGTGACGGTGAGTTTACTGTTGAACCCATCAGTAAGGCTAAGCGTGGTACTGATATCATTCTGCATCTGAAGGAAGATGAGAAGGATTTGTTGTCTGACTGGACTTTACGCCGGATTGTGACTACATACAGTGACCATATTTCTGTGCCGATTTATATGAAGAAAGCGCCGGAATATGATGATGAAGGTAATGTAAAACATTCGGATGAGCTAGAGGTTGTAAATCAGGCTCAGGCTTTGTGGCAACGGCAGAAAAATGAAATTACTGATGAGCAGTATCAGACTTTTTATCGTCATGTATCGCATGATTATGATGATGCTCTGGCGTGGACGCATTTTCGTGTAGAGGGCAGGCATGAATATACTGGGTTGTTGTATGTGCCTAAACATGCGCCGTTTGATTTGTATGAGCGCGAGCCTAAGCATGGGGTGCAGTTGTATGTTAAACGTGTGTTTATTATGGATGATGCGAAAAAGCTGATGCCATCTTATCTGCGTTTTATCCGCGGGGTGATTGACAGCAGTGATTTGCCGCTGAATGTATCGCGTGAAATTTTGCAGGAAAGCCGTGATCTGGACGCTATTCGTTCAGGTAGTGTGAAAAAGGTATTGTCTTTACTGGAAGACCTGAAGAAAAACCAGCCGGAGAAATATGCTGAATTCTGGCAGGTATTCGGTAATACGCTAAAAGAAGGTATTGCTGAAGATTATAATAATAAAGATAAAATTGCTGGTTTGTGTCGTTTTGCCTCTACGCATAATGACAGCAATGAGCAGAATGTCACGCTGGCCGATTATATTAGCCGCATGAAGGAGGGGCAGGAAAAGATCTATTATATTACTGCCGATAGTTATGCTGCTGCCAAGAATAGCCCGCATCTGGAAATCTTCTTGAAAAAAGGTGTTGAGGTATTGCTGCTCACTGACCGTGTCGATGAATGGGTGGTAAACAGTCTGCCAGAATTTGATGGTAAGGCGTTGGTGAGTGTGGCCAAGGGTTCACTTGATTTGGGTAATCTGGCCGATGAGGAAGAAAAAGCGGCACAGGCTAAAACTGAAGAAGACAATAAGGACTTGGTTGAGCAGATTAAGGCTGCTTTGGGTGATAAAGTAGATGCTGTGCGAGCAACAGCACGTCTGACTGAAAGCCCTGCCTGTCTGGTGGTTGGTGAGCATGATATGAGCCAGCATCTGGCTCGTATGCTGGAAGCTTCTGGCGCAGCAGGACAGCTTCCGCACACCAAGCCTACGCTGGAAATTAATCCGGAACATCCGCTGATTAAGAAGATTGCAGCAGAACAGGACGAAACGCATCGTAATGAGCTGGCGGAGCTGGTGTATGATCAGGCGCTGCTGGCCGAAGGCGGCAAACTGGAAAATCCGGCTGCCTTTGTGAAACGCATGAATCATTTGTTGCTGACGTTAAACCAGTAAAGCTGTTTGTATGGTTTATAAAGGCTGTCTCATCTGAGGCAGCCTTTTTTATTGCTGTTTGAATAGTTGTTTTATTGACGGGGCTTATGGCAGGGTGGTATGGCATAAGGTAGATAAATTCAATTATTTATTTTGCTGTGATTATAATGTTTTTCTGAGAAGCGTAGCTTGATAATAAAGCTTTAATAAGTTCAAAAGTATGATTAGTGGTTATAAGATTGCATACTATTTTTATTGCTCAGATATGTTAGTTCAACACAGGTTTATAGTTTCAGAAGCTGTTTTATAAAATAAAATGTAAAGAAATTTTTGATTAAATTATTTTAATATATTTATATTAATAAAACAGGTTAAAATAATAAATTGCGTTAAAAATTTGTATTTTATTTCTAAAATTATTATTTTTTGTTAAATATAATATTAGGATTTTTTTTGAGTTGTATATTAAAAGGTCATTTATGGATAACGGTACTGAAAAGAATTTTGATTTCGCCAATTGGGGGCTTAGTAAGGCATGGCAGTTCAGATTCGAATTTTTTGAGGAGAATGGTTTACCAAAATTAAAATCAACTGCTCAATACAAAGAAAATTTTAAAGCTTTATCAGTTGGGCGGAGGATTACATTAAACTGTAATTTTTGGGCAGCTTTTTTCGGACCTTTTTATTTTTTATTTTTAGGTATGTGGCGTAAAGCAATAACGCTAGTGTTGTTCTTGTTTACTATTAAGCTGGTTTTAGTTATCAGTGGAGTAAATAACAATATTACCAGCTGTGCTTATGCTGCTTTGTCAATGACAATTGCTAATCCGGCCTATTATTTACATAGAGTAAAAAAATCCAAATCCTTTAATATATTTGAGGGATTGTTTTAATAGCTTGAGCAAGATGTTACTGATAACGGCTATCTGTCGTGTTCTTGGGAATGCCTTATTTAGCCGTTTTATTTATTGTCTATTTTGAAAAATATAAGTTTTGCTGATGATATTCATGGAGAACTCAGAGGGCTTGTACTGGAGAATGTGCAGCATAGGTGTAATTAATTAGATTACGTAAGTTGTATGCTGTAAATTTTAGTATATCTTTCAAGTTGTTGATTGAATTTCTGCTCTAATTTCAGACAATATTTGCCACTGCTAAATAAGCTGTTATTTATATTTGTTACGGTTAAATCCTGATATGGAAGTATGAAATAGCAGCTTCATGGTTGTTACTATTGAAGCTGCTATTATATACGATTAAGCATGGGCTTATTTATTTGCCTGTGCTTTTTTATGATATGCCTGAATAATATACACCAGAATTAGAAAAGCCAGAAAAGGGATACCAAATAATAATGTGGCATGGAATATCGGTGTAAACCAGGTAGTAATCATGATACTGATGATGGCAATCAAACCCGCCAGTGTAATGAATGGAAATCCTGGTACCCGGAATTTAGGTGTTTGCTGTTGCCGTTGCATACGCAGGCGAAAACACAGATGCGTCAGAAATACTGCACCCCAGCTGAACAGCGCCCCAAACATGGACAGGGCGATCATAATGGGGAAGGCGGTTTCTGGGTTAAATACATAAACCAGCGCAGCCACGGCAATGCCGGCAGAAGATAAAGCCAGTGCATTAAGCGGTACACCATTGTTTTTTACTTTACCGAATATTTGTGGTGCTTCGTTGGCACGAGACAGGCTGAACATCATGCGGGTGGCTATGTAAAGCATGCTGTTCATGGCTGAAAGTGCGGCCACAATGACAATAAAGTTAAGTATGCTGTCGGCAAAGGGTATGCCTACGTTTTGCATTACGGTTACAAACGGACTGGTGCTGCTTTCTTGAATCAGTTCGCGCCAAGGTACCAGCATGACAATCAGGCTGAGTGCCAGCAGGTAAAATATCAGCAGTCGTGCCAGTGTGCCTTTGAATGCAGTTTTTACGGCTTGTTCGGGATTGGTGGCTTCGCCTGCGGCTATGGCAATCATTTCGATACCCAGATAGCTGAATATGGAAATAATAACGCCAGTCCATATGCCGGAAAATCCATTTGGAGCAAAGCCGCCGCTAAAAAGATTTTGTTCAATCCTGCTGATATTGCCTTGTGACAGTAATACGCTTATCGCCAGCACGATAAATACCATGATGGCAAAAATCTTGATGGTAGAAAACCAGTACTCTACTGAACCGAATGCTTTAACACTATAGGCATTGACGCCAATCAGGCTACAGGAAAACAGTGCAATCCATATCCATGAATTCACTTGTGGAAACCAGAATTTCATGTATTCGGCAATAGCGGTTACTTCCGTGCCCACTGCCAGTACGATACATGCCCAGTAACTGTAACGTACCAGAAAGCCGGCCAGTGGGTGCAGATAAAATTCGGCATAGGCGCCAAAAGAGCCGGAAGTAGGGTGCTGGACAGTCATTTCAGCCAGACAACCCATCATCGCCAGTGCAATCAGCCCGCCTATGGCATAGCTGATAATTACGGCCGGCCCGGCAAAGCCTATGGCAAATTTGCTGCCCAGAAACAGCCCTGTACCTATCGCGCCACCAATGGCAATCATACTCATCTGGCTGGCCGACAGTTTTTTGTGTAACCCCGTTTCACGCGATTGGATACGCTCGAAATTACCCATCGTTTTTCCTTATGATGAGAAGCACAAGCCGAGCAGAATATTCACGCTCGGCCTGTAACTATCTGAGTTGAAAATGAAAATCAGGTTACTTGCCCGCGCGTATGAAACTGAGGCTGTGCCCATTCCTGATTGTGTAGTACTTGTTTCAAGTGTTGCACAGCTTGCCAGATATCGACATGGCTCAGGTACAGGGGAGTTACGCCAAGGCGAATGACCTCAGGTTCGCGATAATCACCAATCACTCCGCGGGCGATCAGTGCCTGAACTACGGCATAACCATGCGGATGACGCAGGCTGACATGGCTGCCACGGTGTGTATGTTCCCGTGGGGTAATTAGGGTCAGGTCAAAGCCTGCGCATTCCTGTTCGGTTAGTGCAATCAGTAAATCAGTTAGTTGCAGGGATTTGCGCCGCAGGGCGTGCATATCAGTCTGTAAAAAGATATCTACGCCACTTTCTATCAGACTCATGGAGACAATCGGCTGTGTACCGCATAAGTAGCGGCGTATGTTGTCAGCAGGCGTATAGTTGACGGCCATATCGAAAGGTTTTGCGTGTCCCCACCAGCCGGAAAGAGGCTGGCTGAATGCAGTCTGGTAACGCTGATGTACCCACAACATGGCTGGTGCACCGGGGCCGCCATTCAGGTATTTATAGGTGCAGCCAATGGCAAAATCGCTGTTGCTGCCATTTAAGTCAATGGGGACGGCGCCAATTGAGTGGCACAGATCCCAGATGAGTAATGCGCCATGGGCGTGTACCAGTTCATTGGTTGCAGCCATATCATGCAGGTAGCCGGTGCGGTAATTAACATGTGATAGCACGACAACGGCGGTATGCTGATTAATGCTGGTAGCCAGATCAGCAGGGGTGTCGATTAAATGAAGTTGATAACCCTGATTAATCAGAGCTATAAAACCTTCAATCATGTAAATATCGGTGGGAAAGGAGTCACGTTCGGCAATAATAATTTTACGGGTATTGTCATTATTCTGCTGAATGTGTACCGCAGCAGCCAGAACTTTGAACAGGTTCAGGCTGGTGGTATCGGTAACTACAGTTTCATTTTCCTGTGCACCAATCAGGCGGCTGATTTTGTTACCTAGCCGTACTGGTAAATCCCACCAGCCAGCCTTGTTCCAGCTATTAATTAAATCTGTACCCCATTGCTGATTAATCACAGCCTGAGCCCGTTCTGCTGCCTGTTTGGGTTTGGCACCGAGAGAATTACCATCCAGATAAATAACTCCTTGTGGTAATTCGAACTGATTTTTTAGTGACGCCAGAGTGTCGGCGGCATCCCATTGCTGACATTGTTCTAGTGTAATCATTTTGTGCAGGTAGAATTTGGAAAATGAATAGTGTACAGAATTGTTGCCAATCATGGAGAATAAATTTTAAATTAATTTATCAAAATGATTGTATTTATAAATCTGCGTAAATACAGTTATATAAAATGCTAATGGCGTTCTGATTAATACCATATGCCGGTTTTATTCTGCTGAAGTTCTGTTATTACCGAATTTTAATGCCTGTGCCAGTATGCCCATAACCAGAATGATGGCTGCTAGTATGCTGGTGTAAATTACTTCATGCTTATAGGTTCCCTCGATAATCATGGTGATGATGGAGGCGATAATTAGTCCGATAACCAGATAGGTCAGCCAAGGGAAGCACCACATTTTGAATGTGAGTGTCTGTCCCTCTTTTTCTAGTTTTTTACGTAAAAATAATTGTGAGAAGCTGATGGCCAGATAAACATACAGGGCAATGGTGCCGGTGGCAGTCAGTAGTACATCATAAACGTTCATTTTGGCAGTAGCAGTCAGGTAAACGGCAAACAGGGTAAAGATACAGGAAATGAGCACGCCGATTTGAGGGCTACCATTTTTCGAGATATAGGTCATTATCCGGTGTGCGTCGCCACGTTTGGCCAGTGAGTACAACATACGTGAGCAGGTATACAGAGCTGAGTTAAAGCAGCTCAGTACTGAGGTAAGTACAACAAAATTCACAATATGGCGAGCTTGCGGAATACCTAAAGAGGTTAATACTACACTGTATGTGCCCCATGTAGGGTCGCTCAGGTGTGGGTCATTGTAGGGAATCAGGCATACAGTAATGAAAATCGAACCAACGTAAAACAGGATAATACGCCAGACCACGGATTTAGTGGCTTTGCGAATTTCTGTAGCCGGATGGCTGGATTCTGCTGCGGCAACGGTAACTATTTCAGCTCCTATATAGGCGAACATTACCCCTAGTAGTGCGGTAATAACCGCAGATATGCCGTGAGGCATAAACCCTTGATTGCTTAAATGCGACCAACCTTTAGCATCGGCCTGTCCCCACGGCCATAGGTGCATAATGGCCAGACTGCCCACAATCAGAAACAGAACGATGGCTACTACTTTGATTAAGGCAAACCAGAATTCAAATTCACCGTAATTTTTGACATCCATCAGGTTAATGATAACTAATGCTATTGTTACTGCCAGCATGTAGCCCCAGATGGGTACCATCGGAAACCAGTTATTAAGAATTTTACCGGCTACATAAGCTTCCCAGCCCATGAGCAGTGCCCAGAAGTACCAGTATAACCAGCCAATGCTGAAACCTGCCCAGCGACCGATAGCGATATCGGCATAGGTAGAGAAAGAGCCGCTGTCTGGATGGGCAACAGCCATTTCACCGAGCATGCGCATAATCAGCATAACCAGTATGCCACCGGCGCCATAGGCAAGAATGGCGGCTGGTCCGGTATGGTAGATTACAGGTCCGGAGCCAATAAATAATGCGCCACCGATGACACCGGCGATGGATATCATGGTCAGATGGCGTGTTTTAAGTCCGTTTTTGAGTGTGGATGATGTACTCAAAGTGTTCTCCTCTGTGGTAGTAAAGGCCGGACTGGCAATCTGGAATGAGCAGATTGCAGTCGGCAGTCGGCACTCCTGATTTATGCAGGGCATTCAGGATTTTTTTTGCCGGTGCAGCATGGAATCTGAGCAGCACCGTATGTAGATGCTGCCACAGATTCTAGGTTTACTGGTCTATGCCAGCAAGAAGTACATATTTGATTTCAACGTAATCTTCAATGCCGTATTTGGAACCTTCACGTCCAAGACCAGATTGCTTAACTCCGCCAAACGGAGCTGCTTCATTTGAAAGCAGGCCGGTATTGATGGCCACCATGCCATAGTCCAGATTTTCGCTGACACGCACAATCCGGCCGATGTCACGGCTATAGAAATAGCTGGCCAATCCGAATTCGGTATCATTTGCCCAGTTAATTACTTCTTCTTCGGTTTCAAAGCGGAATACCGGTGCCAGCGGGCCGAAAGTTTCTTCGCGGGCAACTTTCATCTGTTGAGTAACGTTTTTCAGTAAGGTAGGCTGAAAGAACAGTTCACCATGATGATCTGCTGTCCCGCCGGTAACGATTTCTGCACCTTTGCCAACGGCATCAGTAATGTGTTCCTGAACTTTGTTGACTGCACTTGCGTCAATCAGTGGGCCAACAGTTACACCTTGTTCCAGCCCATTGCCGATTTTCAGTTTGGCAATAGCCTGTGCCAGTTTGGTAATAAACTGGTCGTATACTGCGCTTTGTACATATATGCGGTTGGCGCAGACACAGGTTTGACCGGCATTACGGAATTTGGAAATCATGGCACCTTCAACTGCTGCATCGATATCAGCATCATTAAAGACAATGAAAGGTGCATTACCGCCCAGCTCCATGGAGATTTTTTTTACGGTGCTGGCGCATTGGGCAATCAGTTTGCGACCTACTTCGGTGGAACCGGTGAAGCTGAATTTTTTAACCCGGTCGTCTTCGGTTAATACCTTGCCAATTTCACTTGAGCTGCCGGTAATCACATTTATCACACCTGCAGGAATACCGGCGCGCTGTGCCAGCTCGGCGATGGCCAGTGCTGATAGTGGTGTTTGTGAAGCAGGGCGAATAACAAAAGTACAGCCCGCTGCCAGAGCTGGTGCAATTTTGCGTGTTATCATTGCGTTTGGAAAGTTCCACGGGGTAATCGCTGCACATACGCCGATGGGCTGCTTTAATACCATGATCCGTTTGTCGTTTGCCGGAGCAGGAATGGTGTCACCATAAATGCGTTTGGCTTCTTCTGCATACCATTCCAGATAGGAAGCACCATAAGCAATTTCGCCTTTGGCTTCAGCCAGTGGCTTCCCCTGTTCTGAAGTCAGTATGATGCCCAGATCTTCCTGATGTTGCATCATCAGTTCAAACCAGCGGCGCAGCAGATTGCTGCGTTCTTTGGCTGATTTAGCCTGCCATGGTTTCAGTGCCTGATGAGCTGCTGCTACGGCACGTTCTGTTTCTGCTGCGCCCATTCGGGGCACATCTGCCAGATTGTCTCCATTAGCCGGATTAATCACAGAAATAACTGCGCCGTTATCGGCGTCCAGCCATTGACCATTTATATAGCACTGTGTTTTTAATAGTGCAGAATCATGCAATTGCATAGGTTTTTCCCAAAGTAACTGAAACAGACACAACAGGCTGCCAGTAAACCAGTTTGTATTGGCAGCCTCCAGACACTGGATATTATTGAGCTTGATACAGGGCGGCTTCAAGAATATTCAGTGCTTCATCAAACACGTTGTCTTCGATGGTTAACGGATACAGGCAGCGAATCACGTTGTAGTACTGGCCGCAGGTCAGAATCATCAGGCCGTTTTCTAGTGCCAGTTGCTGTACTTTTTTGGTCATTTCAGGGTTTGGTTCGGTACTACCCGGTTTGATTAGTTCCATGGCAACCATTGAACCGGGACCGCGTACTTCGGCAATAGCCGGAATGGATTGTTTCAGGCGGTTGAAGCGTTCCTTTAGCCGGTTACCCAGAATATTGGCGCGTTCACATAATTGTTCTTCTTCTATAACATCGATAACGGCATCGGCAGCAGCCAGTCCCAGTGGACTGCCGGCATAAGTACCTCCGAGACCACCAACTACAGGGGCGTTCATGATGGCCTCCTTGCCCACTACTCCAGACAAGGGAAAACCACCGGCCAGAGATTTGGCAATAGTCATCAAATCTGGCTGTACGCCGGTCAGTTCGGTGGCAAACAGTTTGCCGCAGCGGGCAAAGCCAGACTGGATTTCATCAAAAATGAGTACAATTCCATGTTCATCAGCCAACTGGCGTAAGGCGTGCAGGAATTCGTTTGGTGTGACATTAAAGCCGCCTTCACCCTGTACCACTTCGATAATGATTGCAGCAACATCACTGGCAGCCAGATGGCATTTGAAGATATTGTGCAGACCATGTAGCGCATCTTCTACACTAACGCCATGTAAGGCGTTGGGATAGGGAGCATGCACGATGTCGGCCGGAAATGGTCCGAAATCCACTTTATAAGGGGCAATTTTACCGGTTAAGGCCATAGTCAGATTGGTTCGCCCGTGAAAAGCACCATTAAATGCAATTACACCACGTCTTTTGGTATAGGCGCGTGCAATTTTAATGGCATTTTCAACTGCTTCAGCTCCGGAGGTCACAAACATGGTGCGTTTATCACCGGCAATGGGAGCGCGGGCATTGATTTTTTCTGCTACTTTGGCATACAGCTCATACGGCACGGTATTAAAGCAGGTATGTGAAAATTTCTGTAGCTGGGCAGCCACTGCCTGTTGCACTTTAGGATGTAGATGGCCGGTGTTCAGAACGCCAATTCCGCCGGCAAAATCGATATAACGCTTGCCTTCAGGAGTCCAGAACTCGGCATTTTTGGCATGGTCAATGTAAAAATCACACATAAAGCCGACACCACGAGGGGCGGCAGCAAGTTGACGTTGGCGGACGTTGTTTGTTTGATTCATAATTTCTCTCCAGAAAAATGTAGACCGGCATAAGCAGGTATAGTGTGCATACAATCGGTATGATGTGCGTTGTAACAATATAATCAGCTGGCTGAAATCAGTCAGTCAAGCAGGGGCAACAGCCTTATTCTGGCAAGTTACGGGATTAAATTTATGCTGTCAATCCGGCCAGAGAGAGTACTGTAGCATAGATTATAGGCAAAAATGTCATATCAATAAGATTAAATGATTTTGATGCCATGAGTATTGGCAACTTGTATTAATGATTGCTTATTTTATGCAGATATTCTTATAGATAGAGGATTATTTGTACCGATATTCTATCGGGCAACTGGCTTTGTCAGGAATATGGCTAAACCATGCCGGTTTAGCCTGAAAAGATATCAAACCGATATGCTGTTACGCTAAAAATTCAGATGAGGATAGAATTTCTTTGGTTAGCTGTTCTGTACCTTTACGCGGACAGGCTTGTCGATAATCAGACAAAACACAAAGGAAACAGATACCATTACCAGTGCAATCACATAAATCACATGATGGCCAAAATTGGCAGAAATTACTCCCTGTAGCATACCGGCAAGAATAATACTGCAAGACATACAGTTATTAAACAGCGTAGAGGCAACACCAGGGCGCCCGGGCAGTAAATCCTGAAAATAAATCAGACCGATACTGGCCACGATGCCAATAAAAAGACCATTGAACAATTGTAGTGCTATCAGCATTAATTCGTTCTGGGTAAAAATCATGCCGATATAAAATATGATGCCGCAAATAACAGCAAAGCAAATCAGATTTTTATTACCAAAACGCGGCACCTGCATACTGGCCACCAGCATGGCAGGAATTTCAATCGCTGCGGCAATACCCATTAGATGTCCGGGTAAAGAGGGTGAATCGGGCAGGATGCTGTCGATATACAAAGGCATGTCAATTATATATATCATATTGGCCGTACCCATGCTGATTGAGGCGATAAAAAGCAGAAGTACATTGCGATTACTGAAAATCTTTTCTTTCTGCTCTTGCTGTTTGCTCACAGGCGCAGGACGCCTGATGGCAGGAAAAAACAGAAAAACAATTAGCAAGGCTACAAAGAACATTGCTGCGGCACTCAGATACATGGTGGTAAAACCATAATTTACCGCCAGCGCAAATGACAAGGGAGGTCCGATTACCCACGCCAATGATAACTGTGCCCGTAAAATGCCATTGAATACCACAACATTGCGGCCAGTTTGATCGGTATATTCGCGTGCTGAGGCAAAAATCTGTGGCATGGCTGCCGAAGTGAGTGCGGAAAAAAAGATACCGACAGTGACCAATATCAGGTATTGGCGCGAGAATGCAAATGTAATACAGTTGCCAATGCCCATCAGGCAGCAGAATAAAATAATATTGCGTCGTATACCTTTATTATCCGAGTATTGTGCCAGCAAAAAGCTCACTACTATTCCGGCAATAGCATTGATTGAATAAAACAGCCCTACCTGATAGGGATTTACCTTAACATCCTCGGTCAGATAGCGGCTGAGAGTAGGCGCCTGTAAGGCACCGGCAATACCAATGATAAATGCCGCTACCAGAAAAGAACCCAAAATAATATAAGTCTTTTGTTTTATAGCAGTTTTCTCTTCCACGTTTAACTTTTCTATTCAGAAAATAAAGAGTTATATCACACCTGATGCTGATGGATAGCTAAAATTCTACCTGAATAAGCTGATGCTTAAAGCATGAATAAGATAAATTATTGTTAATCTGTTAATTAGGTTGATATCTGGCGTTAAATTTTTATTATTTATCTGATATGCGTATGCTTGAAGCCAGCATTTGAATGACGGTAAAAGTAAGCGACGATCGGAGAGATAATAGGTCGATTATTATAAATGCTTTTAAATAGGGATTATTTATTCAGACAAATCTTTTAAATCTTGATGGTATGTTATTTATGATTTTGGCTTAATTATTAATCTGGATTAAAGAGTGCAGGATTAAACATTGTTAAATTAAACGAATAATCCTGCGCTGACAAAATGGTTCAGAGCAGATGCTGTTGATGCAGTAAGTTTTCAATCTGTTCCTTGTTCCAGTGATTGCTTGCGGCCAGAGTCAGGATGGCCAGTGCAGTTTCCAGATTACATCTCCCGCCGTTAATAATGCCGGCTGTACGTAGTTCATGCCCTTGCGCATAAACCGCTGAGGTACAACCTTGCAAAACCTGACTGATATTCAGAACAGGTATTGATTGCTGGTCAAGGTGCCTGATTGCAGCCAGAAAACCGGCATCTGCTGGCGTATTACCATTGCCATAGCTTTGCAAAACCACGCCATCGGGCGGGTTATGGGTGAGGCTGGCAGTAATCATGTCGAGATTGGCACCCGGAGTAAGGGTAAAACAGTGAATTCTGGCAGATGAGCTAATGCTATAGCGCACAGGCGCAGCAGGTGGTGTGCCGACAGGCAAATTGGTATTAAACCAGCCATCTGTTGCCGACCACTGTGCCAGTGTGCCAAATTGTGGGTTGGCAAATGCCTCTGCTCGCTCCGTACTGATTTTACTGCTGCCAATAGCTGGCCAGAGCTGGCCGTTAAAGGCAATCGCTGTCTGGGTAAAACCAGACAGGCTGAAAGCAGCCAGCGCAGTGTGCAGATTCAGTGGCGCATCACTATTATCCGCAGCCAGTGGCAGCATGGCGCCGGTAAGAATGACAGGAATACTAAGTTGTGGCCGTGCCAGTGCAATGATATTGGCACTGTAAGCCATGGTATCGGTACCATGCAGGATCAGCAGACCATCATAATCGGCAGCCTTACTATCTATCCAATTGAGCCACGTCTGCCAGTTGTCCAGAGTAATGGCCGAAGAGTCGATTAATGGTTCGCAGATAAACCAGTCACACTGAAGCTGATGACTGTATTCCTGAAAGATGGGTGCAGCCAGACTGGCAAGATTGGCTGCTGGTGCCAGTCCGGCAGGGGTTTGCTGCATACCTATGGTGCCGCCGGTGTAGTAAACAGCGACATGTTTCGGCGTTGTCATGTATATCCGCCTTTCAGACAGTAGAAAGTATCAGTTGCAAGCATAGCACGAACGGGTTTTGTTTAGCGCTGCTTGCGCGTACAATAGCGGTTTTTCTGTGTCTGAATGGTTATCATGATACGTACTCGTTTTGCTCCTAGTCCTACCGGTTTTCTGCATATTGGCGGTGTGCGCACAGCTTTATTTTCATGGGCGTTTGCGCGTAAACATCAGGGTAAATTTGTGTTACGCATTGAGGACACAGATCTGGAACGTTCTACGGCCGAATCGGTGCAGGCAATTCTGGATGGTATGCACTGGGTAGGTTTAAACTATGATGAAGGTCCGTTTTACCAGACACAGCGCTTTGAACGCTATGCGGAGGTTCTGCGTGAATTGCTGGCATCCGGCCATGCCTATTATGATTATACCAGCCGTGAAGAACTGGAAGCGATGCGGCAGGAAGCTGAAGCACGTGGCGAGCATTTCTGGTACGATCGCCGCTGGCGTCCAGATGAGGGTAAAACCTTACCGCCTATACCTGATGGTGTGCAGCCGGTGGTGCGTTTTAAAATGCCGCTAACTGGTGAAACAGCGTGGGATGACTTGGTTAAAGGACATATCGCTATTGCTAATCAGGATTTGGATGATCTGATTATTGCACGTGCTGATGGTACGCCTACTTATAATTTCTGTGTTGTCGTAGATGATTATGATATGGGTATCACACAGGTAATCCGTGGTGATGATCATGTCAATAATACTCCCAAACAGATAAATATTCTGCGTGCCATGGGAGCCACACTGCCGCAATATGCTCATTTACCGATGATACTGAATGAAAAAGGCGCGAAAATGAGTAAGCGCCGAGATGCAGTGAGTGTGGTTGATTATGATAAACAAGGTATTTTACCGGAAGCCTTGCTGAATTATCTGGCTCGGCTGGGCTGGGGACATGGTGATGATGAATTCTTCACGATGGCACAATTTGTTGAATGGTTTGATTTAAAGGATGTCAGCCCGTCAGCCAGCCGGTTTGACCATGAGAAACTGTTGTGGCTGAATGCGCAGCATATTAAGGCTAGCGATGATGTCCGTCTGGCAGAACTGGTGCGCCCACGTTTGGCACTGTTGGGTATTGAGGCTACCGAACAACCGGCTTTAGCCGATGTATTGGCACTGGTTAAGGAGCGTGCTCAGGATTTAAATCAATTGGCTGAAGAATGCAGATATTTTTATGCGAAAGCCACTCCGGGTGAGAAAGAAGTAGCCAAACACTGGGATGCAGATGCTCCTGAGCGTATGCAGCGCTTTGCTACTGAACTTGAGCAGTTAACGCAATGGGATGCGGAAAGTATTCATGCGCTGTTTGCGCCATTTTGTGAAGCAGAAAACATTAAAATGGGTAAATTGGGTATGCCTTTGCGTTTGGCTGTATGTGGCACAGGTAAAACTCCTTCGATTGATCAGGTACTGGCGTTACTGGGACGTGATGAAGTATTGCGCCGTCTGCGCCAGAATTGAGTCTGATTTGCATTTGTACAGGCTGCCGGTGTTGTTATTGTTTGCCCATATGGGCAGATAATGCAATGCCAGCAGCCTGTGTTGTTTATTCTAGCGGTGTTTGCTAAATGTTTTAATATGTAAGCAATATACTTGTTATTGCTTAGTATTGTTCATTTATGCTAACAGAAAGTTAGTTTGATGCAGGATTGGTTATGCCGGTAGGTTGTGGCTATGTTCCGGCTATGGCACAATCTGCGCCGGTTTTGGATGGATTTAAATGAATACAAAAGCAAATTTATCGCAACGTATTGTTGTTGGTATGTCCGGTGGTGTGGATTCATCGGTTACTGCTTGGCTGCTCAGACAGGGCGGTTATGATGTGCGCGGTGTTTTCATGCAAAACTGGGAAGACGATAACGATGACGAGTATTGCTCCATCAAGCAGGATTCACTTGATGCGGTAGCAGTGGCCGATCTGATTGGTATGGATATCGATATTGTTAATTTTGCCGGACAGTATAAAGACAATGTTTTTGCATATTTTTTGCAGGAATATAAGGCTGGGCGTACACCTAATCCAGACGTGCTGTGTAATGCTGAAATTAAATTCAAGTGCTTTCTTGAACATGCTCTTGCCGGTGGCGCTGATTTAATTGCTACCGGACATTATGCGCGTAAGGATGTGCGTGATGGTGTGCACTACCTGCTTAAAGGGCTGGATCAGAATAAAGACCAGAGCTATTTTTTGTATCGTCTACAGCCCTATCAGTTACAACGTGCTCTGTTTCCGCTGGGTGACCTGGAAAAATCTCAGGTACGCCTGCTGGCTGAACAGGCACAATTGCCGACAGCAAAGAAAAAAGACAGCACAGGCATATGCTTCATTGGTGAGCGGCCGTTCAGACAGTTTTTACAACGTTATCTGCCTACCAATCCGGGTGCGATGAAGACACCGGAAGGCAGGGTGGTGGGCGAACATGAAGGTCTGATGTATTACACACTGGGACAGCGTAAAGGCCTGGGTATCGGCGGTGATGGTGAACCTTGGTTTGTAGCTGGTAAAAACCTGCCGCGTAATGAGCTTCTGGTTGTGCAGGGGCACGATCACCCGCTGTTATTTAGCCACAGTCTGATTATGCATGATTTGAGTTTTACTACTCCAGAGCGTCCGGCCGAAGGTCGTTACGGGGTAAAAACCCGCTACCGGATGCCGGATGCACAAGCTACTTTGCGTTATCTGGATGATGATTGCGTCGAGCTGGTGTTTGATGCACCGCAATGGGCAGTGACTCCCGGGCAGTCTGCGGTACTATATGCTGGCGATATTTGTCTGGGTGGTGGTATCATCAAGGATACCGATAGCCACAGTATTTATAATAATTAGTTTGATTTCAACAGACTGTCTGGATACAGGCAGTCATCTTGCTAGCAATGATGCCAAAGTTCTGGTTTGATGTTTTCTTCGCAGTTGGTTTCATCTGAAATTTCTTTACTTCGCTTTAAATCAGCCGCATCGTTGCAAAGGATAAAAGATAATGGAAAAAATCTGGTTACAAAGTTATCAGGAAGGGGTGCGGGCAGAGGTGGATGTGCGTGCTTATTCATCGATTATTGATGTGCTGCACACCAGCGTGAAGAAGTTTAGCTCGCAGCCAAGCTTTTCCAATATGGGCACAACGCTTACTTATACGCAAACTGCTACTTATGTGAATCAGTTTACTTCTTATTTGCAGAATGTACTGAAGCTGCAAAAAGGTGAGCGGGTGGCAATTATGATGCCTAATGTATTGCAATATCCGATTGCTGTGTTTGGTGTATTGCAGGCTGGTGGCGTGGTGGTAAATGTCAATCCTCTGTATACACCACGCGAGCTGGAACATCAACTGATTGATTCGGGCGCTACTACCATTATTGTGCTGGAAAATTTTGCGCATACAGTGGCTGATGTTTTGGCGAAAACAGCAATCAAACAGGTTATTGTCGCCAGTATGGGTGATATGCTTGGCTGGCTGAAAGGCACCATAGTCAATTTCGTGCTGCGCAAAGTTAAAAAAATGGTGAAGCCATTTCATATTCCTCAGTCAATTACTTTTCTGCAAGCATTGGCATTGGGGAAAAAACAGCGCTTTACTCCGGTACCACTGGCACTGGAGGATTTGGCTTTATTGCAGTATACCGGTGGCACGACAGGTATTTCTAAAGGGGCAATGCTGACGCATGGCAATATTGTGGCTAATATGCAACAGGCATCAGAATGGATTAAAGCCAACCTGACGCCGGGGCAGGAAGTGGTGGTAACTCCATTACCTCTGTATCATATTTTTTCACTTACAGTGAATATCATGATTTTTGCTAATGCTGGCTCCAAAAATATTTTGATTACCAATCCGCGTGATATCAATGCTTTGGTTAAAGTATTGAAAAATAATCGGGTAACGGTGATGAGTGGGGTCAATACTCTGTTTAATGCCTTGATCCACAATGAAGAATTCAAAAATATTGATTTTTCATCGTGGAAGCTGGTTCTGGGTGGCGGGATGGCAACTCAGAAAGCGGTAGCGCAGGAATGGAAAGCCATTACCGGTGTACCGATTATCGATGCTTATGGTCTAACTGAAGCCAGTCCGGGCGTATGTGCCAATCCATTGAACAATCCAGAATACACGGGTACGGCAGGTTTGCCGGTATCAAATACGGATATAGAAATCCGTGATGATAATGGTAAGGTGCTGGGTATTGGTGAAGTAGGTGAATTATGGGTGCAGGGGCCGCAAGTTATGAAGGGCTACTGGAACCGGCCGGAAGAAACTGCCAAAGTACTGGATAGTCGTGGTTTTGTGGCTACTGGCGATATGGCTGAAATTGATGCCAAAGGCTTTGTGCGACTGGTTGATCGGAAGAAAGATATGATTCTGGTATCAGGATTTAATGTCTATCCGAATGAAGTGGAAGAAATAGTAGCCGCTATGCCCGAAGTATTGGAAGTAGCCTGTATTGGTGTACCCAATGAGAAAAGCGGTGAGGCGATTAAATTATTTGTGGTAAAACGCGACCCGAATCTGACACGTGAACAGATTATTGCCTATTGTCGCCAGAATCTGACTGGCTACAAAGTACCAAAAGATATTGAGTTCTGCACTGAGTTACCCAAATCTGCGGTAGGGAAGATTTTGCGTAAGGACTTACGTACCGAAAAATAACTCTTTATGATGCATTGAAAACGGTTACTGCGATTATGTGGTAACCGTTTTTATTCTATGCGGGTGTATTATCTACAGATAGGATAATAGTTGGTTCTGTTACAATGAAATGCTAATAGCTATAGCATAAAATGTGAATAAAAATGATTATGCTGATAAGTTTTGTAATCAGCTATTAGTCAGCTTAATTTGTGATATTTAGCTATGATTAAACTTTACTCAAATCTAATTTATATTTTTAGGTAATGAAATTAGTTTATATATTAACTAATTTGTCTATGAGTATTTTAATTAACCATTGTTCATGTTTATAATGGTTTTTAGAATTTTAAAGAAAATAATTTCTTTTAAGTATTTGAAAAATAGATTCTGTACTAATCGATGTGGCTTCGCAAGTAGCAATAATGTTTATTTCTATGTAACAAAGTTATTGGTGAAAATGGAAAATTAAATATTATGTATATAGCTAAGCGTTTAAAGACAAGCAATAAATTCACATATCAATATGGCTGATCTGTTTGTTATTTGATAAGAAATTGCTGTTGTATATGTCATTATTCTTTTAAATTTATTATGCATAGGCTGTTTTAGTCAGGTTATTTAATTTTAAAACCATTGGTGAATTTGCAATTAATAAGGATTAGTGGCAGTAAACGATAGATGGTTAAACTTAGGCTAGATTTTTTGTAGGCGCTTGGTTCCACATATGGCATAAAAGACCAGAAATTTATATTGAATCTAAAATTTGAAAATTTATTTCATTCAATGAGAAAACCATTAAGTTTAATAATATATTCGACAGATTTTAGGTTTTTAATTTTATTGTCATCGTCATATTTTTATATTAACTTTTAGATTAACTGATCAATAAAAGTTAATTGTTTATCTGAACTTATTCCAAGGCTGATTGCAATATAAACCAACTGTTCATCCTGATTCCAAACAATACCTTGCGTAAAATGGAGTATTTGTACACCGTTTTTATTAAATGATGGCTGACTGTTGTATGTATTATTACGATTCCATTATTTTAATAGATGGTTATTTATTGTTTACATGGAACATTCTTTAAATATTCAATAATAGCTATCTTCTACTAAACTGTATTAACTAAATCTTAATAATATGTTTTATCGCTTGTATCTTATCTGATGAGCTTTGATTTAGAAGGCGGATATTCTCTTTGGCTAATTAATATATTTATACTTCTGTGTTTTATTAAATATATTCATTTTGTGCTGTTGTTTTGCAATAGTTTGGCAACATAGCCGCAGATAGGTACCGGTGTGATACCTAATCTGAATGAGGAGGGTGTATGTGTTATGGTAACAGTAATATTAAGAGTGTTATCTGAATAAAAGGCTTGTAGTAGCAATCTTGAATTCTGTTCAGAATGGTCTGTTATTCAGAAGATAACTACAGAAGTTATGGCAATCAGGCTGGCTGGCTAGGTAGATTCATATCCAGTACGCTTTGTTTCTGATTTTCGCGAAAATCGGCCAGTTTTTGCGCTAGCTGGGGATTGTCATTGGCCAGCAGGGAAGTGGCAAACAGAGCAGCGTTGGCTGCACCAGCCTCACCAATAGCGAATGTGGCTACGGGCACTCCTTTAGGCATTTGCACAATAGACAGTAATGAATCTTCACCACGCAGATATTTACTCGGAACAGGTACACCCAGAACTGGAACAGTGGTTTTGGCGGCTACCATGCCGGGTAGGTGAGCTGCGCCTCCGGCACCGGCAATAATCGCTTTTAAACCACGCGCACGCGCACTTTCAGCATATTCAAACATTAAATCCGGGGTACGATGGGCGGAAACGATACGTATCTCATATGGAATATTGAACTGTTGCAAAAACTGTTCTGCCTGCTGCATCACGGGATAATCACTGTTACTGCCCATGATGATGCCGATTAATGGAGTATTCATGCTGTACCTTATTTGCTGATAGAGGGTTATTTTTTTAAATGACGTCTGGCTTTGATGGCTGCACTGCTGTTGGGATAAGTGTTGATAATATGCTGATAGGTGGTAAGGGCAATATCCTGTTGCTGTAAATGTATTTGACATTGCGCCACCAGAGACAGGGCATTGGGACTTTGGCTGTTCTGCGGAAACAGACTGGCAAAGCGTGTGCCAATATTGATAACCGATTCGCAATTATTTAATCGGGCATGACTTTGCAGGAGTAACCACATGCGTTCTTGTGCCAGAGTATCACCATCACCACCACTGTCAGCATGTTTAAGCAGTCGAATACTTTGTGCATAAAGCCCTGCATTGTATAAATGGCGTGCGTCGCTGGTATTATCGTTAGCAGCGGGATCTCTGGTTGTGCTGACTCCACTGACCGGAATATGTATATTCATATAGCGCGACAGGGTTGTCTGTTGCTGGCGAATATCGTTCACCTGATTTTGCAGATCATTCATCTGGATTTGCAGGTTAGCCAATTGTGCCTGAACTTGGCTGAACTGGTCAGCAGTCTGCGTGGAGTCAGAAGGTGGTTCACTTGCCGCAACGGTAACTGTTGTGTCCGAGAAAGGAGGTAGGGTATTACATGCGCTGATGGTGAGAATAGCCAGCAGCGCCAAGCTGAAATACCGATAGTTTAAAAGTGGCATGAAGTGCTTTTCTCCTCTAAGTAGTTGTTATTATTTTTTCTGAATAAGTGTTAGGCCATCGCCGAGCGGTATAGTGAGCGGATGTATACGCTGATCGTGTATCAGGCCGGCGTTAAACTGGCGCATGATGCGGACACTTTCAGATTCACTGCCATGAATTGCCTGAGCAACACGGCCATGCAATAGTACATTATCGATGGCAATTATGCCGCCGGGGCGAACCAGTTGCAGGCAGCGTTCAAAATAATGTGGGGTAGGTGTTTTGTCGGCGTCTATCAGGGCGATGTCGTAATGGTTGATCTGATTTCTGGAAATCAGTTGATCCAAGGTGATTAATGCCGGTTGCAGGTGTAGCTGTATTTTGTGGCTAACATTAGCCTGCTGCCAGTAACGGCGGGCAATATCCGTATAGGTAACATTGATGTCGCAGGCTGTAATTTGCCCATCTTCGGGCAGTGCCAGTGCCATTGCCGTGCTACTGTAACCGGTAAAAACCCCTATTTCTAGATAGTTGCGCGCCTGAATCAGTTGTGCCAGCCATACCATTAATTTTGCCTGTTCCTGTGCAATACTCATGGCACCCTTGCGATGCCGTGCAGTTTCAGCACGCAACTGTGCCAGCAATGGTTCTTCTGCAGGATTAATTCCAGCCAGATATTGTTCCAGTGCGGGAGTATTCAGGCAAGCGTGTTGGCTCATGAAAAGTAGGCCGGTAATTACTCAGTCAGATAGGGATAGCCTTTTTTCGGCAGTTTGGCTGCAGCGAAGTTGGCTTCATCTTCCGGATTGAGCTGAACATCCCATAGCATGCTGCGATGTTTTAGCTGAACCTGCGCTTCTTCCGGATGTTTAGCCAGAAATTCATTCAGAAATTGGGTAGTGTCAGACTGATAATTGTACATAGTTGGTTTCTTCTTGCATGTTTTATTCAGAAACGAAGGTATTATTATATACAAATTAGACTGTATTGGTGTAGATGCTGGCCTGATTGTACTGGTTTTAGCAGCAGGATAATGATGAGAGGCGAACAGATAGGTTATACTATGCCGATTTTGTCGGTCGTGTTTGCTGCGGCACACGAGTATTTTTTCATAAATTTTTGTATTATTTATGCTAACAAAGTGGTTACACAGGGTTTTGCCGCGAAAGACTGCCCGTGGCGGCAGAAAACGGGAAATACCATTGGCACAACATCATATTCAGGCAGATGAACTTAGTTTTGCTGCGGAGAAAGTAATTTCCCGCTTGCAGAAAGAAGGATATCAGGCCTATGTGGTGGGCGGGGCTGTGCGTGATTTATTGCTTGGTGTGACACCTAAAGATTTTGATGTGGCGACTGATGCAACGCCGGAGCAGGTACGTAAACTGTTCCGGCGCAGCCGCATTATTGGCCGCCGTTTTCCGATTGTGCATGTTATGGTTGGCCCGGAAACGATTGAAGTTACGACTTTCCGGGGTGGAGTTGTCGATAGCCACAATGAGCTGGGCAGGATTATGAAAGATGTCAGTTTCGGCACCCTTGAACAGGATGCAATGCGCCGGGACTTTACCGCCAATGCATTGTACTATGATCCGAAACGTCAGGTTATTCTGGATTTCCATCATGGTGTTGAAGATATCCGTAACCGGCGTCTGGTAATGATTGGCAATCCACTGGAGCGCTATCAGGAAGACCCTGTACGGATGTTGCGTGCGGCCAGACTGTCAGGCAAACTTGATTTTACTGTAGATAAGCATACATCTAAGCCGATTGCTGAATGTGCGCAACTGCTTCAGCGCGAGCCGCCGGCACGGTTATTTGACGAAGTACTGAAAATTTTATTCAGTGGTTATGCTCAGGCATGCTTGCGCCAGATGGATGCTCTTGGCTTGAAAAATATTCATCCATTGCTGGATGCGCTGATGTTAGGCGGCGCAAGCAATGATAATATTGCTGCACTGGCTTTGCATAATACGGATGAGCGCCTGCGGGCAGATAAATCAGTTTCGATGGGCTTTGTGCTTGCAGCAGTGTTATGGCCGCACATTAGGGATGCATGGCAGCGTGAACAGGCCGCTGGCATGCGTAGTAATGCAGCTATGAATGCAGCAATTGCATCGGAACGCCATTATGTGGACAAGAGCTGGGGTGTACCACAGCGGTATAGTGTTACCATGCGCGAAATCTGGTCTTTGCAACCCCAGTTTGAAATTATGCGCGGAGCGCGGCCTTATCGTTTACTTGGTCAGCCGCGGTTTCGCGCTGCTTTTGATTTTATGTGTCTGCGTGCAAATCTGGGCGAGTTATCTCAGGAAACCGTGCAATGGTGGCAAGCCTTTCAGCAAGGCTCGGATATGGAGCGTGAGCAATTGATTTGTGCTGCCATGCAAACGGACAAAACATCAACAAAACAAAAAAGATATCGAAACAGACGAACCAGAAAAAACAAGCAGGAGGAAGTATGAATACAGTAACAGCGGTTATTGCTTTGGGGTCTAATCTGGAAAATCCGCGCCAGCAGGTTGAAACAGCCATGGCTGCTTTAAATCAAATTAAAGGAGTACGAGTCAAAGCCATTTCACCACTTTATACAACTAAACCGGTAGGGCTGACAGACCAGCCTGATTTTGTTAATGCGGTGGTATTGGTTCATACCTCGCTAAGTGCACCGGAGCTGTTAGGCGCTTTGCAGGAGCTGGAAAACCAGCGGGGTCGGATACGCGATGTCCCTAATGGTCCGCGTATTATTGATTTGGATCTGATTGACTATCATCATCAGACTATTAATGAGGCTGATCTGGTACTGCCTCATCCGCGCGCGCATGAGCGTGCTTTTGTAATGGTGCCGCTGGCGGCAATTGCCCCATATTATGTGATTGGCACATATGGCAGCGCTTCAGCTTTAGCAGCAAAATTATTGAAGGCAGAGCCAGACGCGGTAACGATTATTGCTGATGTTCAGGACTAAAGCAGGAGAAAAGTATGGATTATCGCTACATTGTCGTAGAAGGGTCTATTGGCAGTGGGAAATCAGCTTTAAGCCGCCGTCTGGCGAAGCATTTTGATGCTTTGCTGCTGTCGGAGATACCGGAAAGCAATCCGTTTCTGGAAAAATTCTATCTGAATGCTACTAATCACGGGCTAGCTACTGAAATGCATTTTCTGATGCGTCGTTGCGAGGCAATCAATGTGATTTATGCTGAAGATGAGCGTCGTTCTCGGACTATTGCGGATTTTCTGCTGGAAAAGGATCAGATATATGTGCCGGTAATTTTGCGTGAGGATGAACAGACACTGTACTGGCAAATCAAGCAGAAAGTGATGCCGAAGTTTCCGGTACCCGATCTGGTGATTTATCTGGAAGCAGATGACGAATTATTGGACAAGCGCCTGCGTCAGCGGGATGATAAGATGATAAATTTATTTCCTGCGGGTTATTTACAGCAGATTCATGCGGAATATCGCCGTTTTTTCCATTTATACCAACATGCTCCTCTGTTAATTGCCAATACCAATGAACTGGATTTTCTTGGTAATGACGATCATTTTGCGCTATTACTTAATACCATTGCCAATATGCAGGGTAGTCGCAACTATCTGAATCTGAGTGAGTAACAGGCTGGGATGGCTTATAAAAAAGCTGTTGAAGCCTGTTGGTGGTAGTGGTTTTTATTGCATGGGTCTGTCGTAAATCTGCTAATTGTGCTGATTTCGCTGTTTAATCAATGTAAATAAATATAAATTAAATTATGCTATTTATCTGATTATTATCAGATATGTTTGCAAATAATCACAGTTATAAACTGTACTTTTCTATGGAAAGGTACAGTTTTTGTATATAAGTTTACAGAAACAGTACTCTGGCGGCAGCAAAGTTCAGATGCAGATAAAACTAAAGTCTGGCGATATGACTATGCTGCTGGCTTTAGTCGTAAAGACTGAATATTTTGCCTGAACTGAATTAACTGATAGTCATTATCTATTGGGTTGATGGAAATACGACTGATAGCAAAATGTTTGTTAATCTGCTCTGGTATGGCAGGTGTCTGTGGTATTTTGCCGGTCATTAATACAGGCTGGATACTATTTGCGCTAACTTTTGCAGTTTTAGTTTATCAATGTGAGCTGATTCTACGCAAATTTGCGGTAGTTGCTGGCAGGATGTTCTCAATAAACATAATTAACGGATTTATCTGTTTATGCATACAATTCATACTTTAAGAAAAATGAAAGCGGCTGGCGAAAAAATCGTTATGCTTACTTGTTATGATGCCAGTTTTGCTCGTCTGATGAGTGATGCAGGCGTTGATGTACTGCTGATTGGTGATTCTCTCGGCATGACAGTACAGGGGCAAACTTCTACCATACCGGTTAGTGTTGAGGATATTTGCTACCACACGGCTGCTGTAGCACGTGGCAATAAGCAGGCATTAATTCTGGCCGATTTGCCATTTGGTGCCTATCAGCAAAGTAAGGAGCAGGCTTTTGCCGCTGCGGTGCGCCTGATGGTGGCGGGTGCGCATATGGTTAAACTGGAAGGTGGTGCTTGGATAGCAGAAACCACGCAGTTCCTACAGCAGCGCGGTATTCCGGTTTGTGCGCATATTGGTCTTACTCCGCAATCCGTTCATACATTGGGAGGCTATAAAGTACAGGGTCGTGGTGAGGCAGCAGCTCAATTGCTGGCCGATGCTCAGGCACATGCTCAGGCAGGGGCTGATATGGTTTTGATGGAGTGTGTACCCAGACAACTGGCTGCACAGGTTACCGCTTCAGTAAGCTGTCCTACTATCGGCATCGGTGCAGGTGTGGATTGTGACGGACAGGTATTGGTGATGCACGATATGCTGGGTATTTACCCGGGTAAAACAGCAAAATTTGTTAAAAATTTTATGCAAGGAAATGAAAGTATTCAGGCCGCAGTGAGTACTTATGTAAATCAGGTGAAAACAGGAATTTTTCCGGGTGAGGAGCACAGTTTTACTGATTAATGGATTAAATTAAAGTTCTGTTTATATTTGAAAATGTTCTATCTCTGCCCGCTATTGTCTTTACAAACGGGCAGATCGGCTATCTTGCAGATATCTGTGTGGGCTTGTTTTTTTTACAGGAAGTATATATAAGTTAATTTGTTGACTAATAAAAATATTTAGGGAGATGCTTATGGCGCTGGCCAAGCCTTACCCTCGTGCTATGACTATTGCCGGTTCTGATTCCAGTGGCGGTGCTGGCATTCAGGCGGATTTAAAAACTTTTGCTGCGCTTGGCGCATATGGTGCCAGTGTCATTACAGCCATTACTGCACAAAACACTTTTGGTGTACAGCAGGTTATGGTTGTACCTCCAAATATGATTGAGGCACAGTGTGCTGCTGTGATGTCGGATATTCGGATTGATGCAGTTAAAATCGGTATGCTTGCCGATATTGACAGTATTCGTACAGTATCGGAAGTACTACAGCAGTATCATCTGCCTTTTACTGTGCTGGATCCGGTGATGGTGGCTACCTCTGGTTCGGCATTGTCGATAGAAAATACTGTACAGACAATGAAGCAACTGCTGATGCCACTGGCTGATATCCTTACACCTAACCTGTTTGAGCTGTCTGTACTAACACAGAAACCGATTGCCACTACAGATCAGGAAATGCTGGAACAGGGACAGATATTGCTGGATGAAGGGTGTCAGGCTGTACTGATTAAGGGGGGGCACCGCAATGATGATAAAGAAGCTACTGACTGGCTAATGGAGCTGGATTGTGAGCCGGTATGTTTCAGAGGTATACGGATTAATACTTCTCATACTCATGGTACAGGCTGCACACTTTCGGCTGCAATTGCTGCATTGCGTTCGCAGCATGAAAGTCTGGCCAATACAGTTGCAGCTGCTAAAAGCTATGTACATGGTGCGATTGATGCTGGCCGGCATTGGCATCTTGGTCATGGCTATGGCCCCTTAGCCCATTTCTGGCGCATAAAGCGTGATTAATAGTTTTATCTGTATGTTAAAATTGGCGACTTAACAGCTAATCAGGGTAAGGCAGGAATTACTCTTATTCAGACAGGGGAAATGCTAATGCAGACATGGCATCAGGCAATCGGTGCAGAGAAACAGCAACCATATTTTCAGCGTATTCTTGAAGTGGTACGTGCGGAAAGACTAGCGGGCAAGGTCATCTTTCCGCCTGCTCAGGATGTGTTCAATGCGTTCAAGGCAACTGAGTTTGCTCAGGTTAAGGTGGTGATTCTTGGTCAGGATCCTTATCATGGCCCGCAGCAGGCACATGGCTTATCTTTTTCTGTACGGCAGGGTATTGCCATTCCACCATCATTAGTTAATATTTATAAAGAGCTGGCGGATGATATTCCCGGTTTTCGCATTCCGCAGCATGGTTATTTGCAGCATTGGGCGGAACAGGGTGTGCTGTTGCTCAACACTGTTTTAACTGTACGCGCCGGACAGGCACATTCTCATGCGGAGTTGGGCTGGGAAACTTTTACCGATAAGGTAATTGCAGTATTGAATGCCGAACGTGAGCATATAGTATTTATGCTTTGGGGCAGCCATGCGCAGAAAAAAGGTGCCATGATTGATCGGCATAAACATTTGGTGCTGACTGCGCCACATCCTTCGCCATTATCTGCTTATCGCGGCTTTTTTGGCTGCAAGCACTTTTCCAGGGCCAATGCATATTTGCAAGAGCATGGAATGACGCCGATTGACTGGCAGTTATAAAGCATGCTGCCTGTTATCAGGTAAACTGGTGCTGTGGTTATCAGTTCATCAGGCAGATAAATTTTTTTGCCTTGCCAGAAAGCATCATTAAAACCATGTTAAATTTGAATCCGCAACAACATGAAGCTATTCATTATCTTGATGGGCCGCTGTTGGTACTGGCTGGTGCAGGCAGTGGCAAAACACGTGTTATTACGGAGAAAATTGCCTATCTGATTACTCAGGCAAATTATCCGGCACAGCAGATTGCCGCCATTACTTTTACCAATAAAGCAGCACGGGAAATGCAGGAACGGGTAGGACATTTATTGCGCAAACCACAAACACGCGGTTTGACTATATGTACCTTTCATTCACTGGGTATGCGGTTTCTGCGCGAAGAAGCGGCTGCCGCCGGATATAAAAAACAGTTTTCCATTCTGGACAGTGCCGATGCTGGTAAAATTATCGGTGAATTGCTTGGCAGTAGCGGGCGGGAAATGGTATTCAAGGCACAACACCAGATTTCGCTGTGGAAAAATAGCCTGCTTTCACCTGAGGCAATTATTCAGCAGGCAGAAGATCCGTGGACTCATCAGATCGGGCAGTTATACGCTTCTTATCAGGATACTCTGACCAGCTATCAGGCTGTGGATTTTGATGATTTAATCCGCATACCGGTTGAGCTGTTACAAGCTGAAGCAGAGATTCGCTGTAAATGGCAAGCACGTCTGCGTTATTTGCTGGTAGATGAATGTCAGGATACCAATACCTGCCAGTATGCTTTGATGCGCCTGCTTACTGGCGCGGAGGGAAAATTTACGGCAGTAGGCGACGATGACCAGAGTATATATGCGTGGCGTGGCGCCAATATGGAAAATCTGCGACTGTTACAGCAGGATTATGCGGATTTGAAAATTATCAAGCTGGAACAAAACTATCGCTCTACGGCACGTATATTACGTGTTGCCAATCAAGTTATTGCACATAATCCTAAGCTGTTTGCCAAAACCTTGTGGAGTGAATATGGTCTCGGCGATATGATTGATGTGATTGCCTGTAAAAATGAAACTCATGAAGCCGATCTGGTCGTCAGCCGGATTGCTCATCAGAAACTGATTGGTGGTGATGCGGTACATTACCGGGATTTTGCTATTTTGTATCGGGGTAATCATCAGGCGAGAGTATTTGAAGAAGCGTTGCGCAGCCGGCGTATTCCTTACCGGCTTTCCGGCGGACAGAGTTTTTTTGATAAGGCAGAGATTAAGGATGTGCTCGCTTATGTGCGTTTGCTGGCCAATCCCGATGATGATCCGGCATTTTTACGCGCGGTGACAACGCCAAGGCGAGGGGTGGGCGAGACCACGCTGGCCAGACTAAATAATTATGCTAAGGTGGCACAATGCAGCCTGTTTGAGGCTGCGCGCAGTATGGATGCACTGGTGGAGCTGTCGCCCAAAAGCCGCGAACCCTTAATGCAATTTATGGCCATGCTTGCTGATTATCAGGCACGTGCCACTACTGAAGCTGCTGGTAGCCTGCTGCATAATCTACTGGCCGATATTGCTTATGAGGCACATTTGCTCAATACCGAAGAAGGGCGTACCGGAGAAATTAAATGGTGCAATGTTAAGGATTTACTTAGCTGGATAGGCAGGAAAGGCGAAGAAGATGGCAAAAATATTCTTGAAATAGCTCAGACTATTGCTCTGATGACTTTGTTAGACGGCAGAGAAGATGAAGATGCGGATATGGTAAGTATGTCAACACTGCATGCTTCCAAAGGGCTTGAGTATCCGCATGTGTTTCTGGTGGGCTGCGAAGAAGGCGTTTTTCCCCATGCTGATAGTGTGGAAGAAGGTAACATTGATGAAGAACGACGGCTGATGTATGTAGGTATTACCCGGGCACGGCAAACTTTAACCCTGACTCATTGTCATAAACGCAAACGTGCCGGATCATGGGAATTTCATGAACCCAGCCGTTTTATTGATGAGATGCCGGCAGAAGACATTCGTTTACTCGGACGCAAAGGCAGTGAGCCCATCGTCAGCCAGTCGGAGGGTAAAAGTATTCTTGCCAGCATGATGGCGCGGTTGGATAGCTTGCAGTCCTGAAGATACACTTTACGGCTGTGACATGTGGCTTTGTCTGTTCCATGTTAAACTAGATACTGTTTGCTGCTTGTGCAGTTTATCAATTATGGAAAATGTTATGAAAATCGCCAAAAACTCTGTTGTGACGCTGGATTATGAAATGTTTGATGCTGATAACCAGCTGATAGACAAAACCGAAGAACCGATTAGCTATTTGCATGGTGGTTATGACGGTATTTTCCCACTAGTAGAAGAACAGTTACACGACAAAGCAGTAGGCGATGTAGTGGATGTAACGATGGCACCGGATGATGCATTTGGTGAACAAGAAGAAGATTTGATTCGCATTGAACCGCTGGATGTGTTTCCTGTTGAAGTAGAAGTGGGCATGATGTTTGAAGCTGACGACCCAGAAACTGGTGAGGTGATGGTATACCGCATTACTGATGTGGCCGATGGTAAAGCAGTGGTAGATGGTAATCATCCGCTGGCCGGCCAGCGCATTCGTTTTAAAGCAACTGTGAAAGACATTCGTCCGGCTACTGCTGAAGAGCTGGAACATGGTCATGTACATGGTGCGCACGACCATCACCATCACTAATCACTGATACAGCCACTTTGTTTTGTGGTTATACCTGAGAATGCAATTAAAGGGAATATTCGCTCCGGGCTGAATATTCCCTTTATCTTGGCTGCAAACTGGCGATGATCAGTGTTTTTCTGATAGGCTGAAAACAATTGTATTGTGGTTGCCGGTTCACAGCTCCAAAGGCAGACGGTATGATGTAACTATGTGTTAAATTTCTTATTGATGGCACCATGACTCCAGCACAAATTCTCGCCACTGCCCGCCAATATTCATTGTTTCTCGGTCGATTATTGGATAATCGTCTGCTTGACACAGATAAGCTTTATCTTTGGCTGGAACGGCGCCTAAGGCCTGAGGATTTTCACAGTTTTACCGATTGGGCGCAATTACAGGCCAGTGAAAACGAAACCGAACTGGCACGGCAATTGCGCTTGTTGCGCCGCTATGTGATGGCACATATCATGGCGCGTGATCTGGCGCGCGTAAGTGATTTGGATGAAGTTACGACTACGATTACTCATCTGGCTGACTTTGCCATCAATATCGCCGAACAATATGCACATGCCTATTATGCAGGCCTGTACGGAGAGCCGATTGGTTGTTACAGTGCCACCCCTCAGCGCCTTAGCGTAGTAGGTATGGGCAAAATGGGTGGTTATGAGCTGAATGTTTCTTCTGATATCGATTTGATTTTTGTTTTTCCCGAAGCCGGCGACACGAATGGCAAACGACAAAAAAGTAATCAGGAATTTTTTACTAAAGTCGGTCAGAAAATCATCGCCCTGTTAAATAATATTACTGGTGACGGGCAGGTATTTCGTGTTGATATGCGTCTGCGTCCTGATGGAGATGCTGGAGCACTGGTGATTAACGAAACGGCACTGGAACAGTATCTGATTCAGCAGGGGCGGGAATGGGAGCGCTATGCATGGACAAAGGCGCGTCTGGTTACTAATTATCCGAATAATATTGCTGCACTGGTACGGCCTTTTGTGTACCGTAAATATCTGGATTTTAATGCCTATGATGCCATGCGTAGCTTGCATCAGCAGATTCAGCGCGAAGTTTCCCGTAAAGGCATGGCCGATAATATTAAGCTTGGCGCCGGCGGTATCCGCGAAGTGGAATTTGTTGCTCAGATTTTCCAGTTGATACGCGGTGGACAGGTACGCAGCCTGCAACTGAAAGGTACACAGGAGACTCTGCAAGTATTGCTGCAACAAGACATGTTGCCACAGGATAGCGTGGATAAATTGCTGCAAGCCTACCATTTTCTGCGTGATACCGAACACAGGCTGCAATACTGGGATGATCAGCAAACGCAGATGTTGCCCGCAGGTGCAGAACAACAGCAAAGGCTGGCACAGAGTATGGGTTATAGCAATTATGCCGATTATCTGACCGCATTAAATGTGCACAGGCAGGCTGTGAATGAGATTTTCAATGCTATATTCACTGATCCGGACGATAAAGCCAAGCCACAAGACCCGGATATGGTACGCATATGGCAAGATGAAAGTGACAGCGAAGAAAGTACAGCACTGCTGGCGATGCATGGTTTTGATGCTAAAAACGTGTTGCAGCGTCTGCAACAGCTACATCATGGCAGCCAGTACCGGCAACTATCGCCCAATGCACAACAGCGTTTTGATGAAATCATCCCATCCGTACTCAGTGTTGCCGCCAAATATCCCCGGCCAGATACGACATTAACCCGCTTACTGGATTTTCTCGAAGCCATAGGCCGGCGCAGCTCCTATCTGGCTTTTATGCATGAGCACCCAGAAGCACTGGAAAAACTGGCCGGACTGATGAGCCAGAGTAGCTGGGTGGCTACCTATTTACAACAGCATCCGGTACTACTGGACGAACTGCTCAGCAATGAATTAATGCGCCCAGATACCAACTGGGCGGCTCATGCACAAGAACTGGCACACCTGCTGGATGGTTGTCATGGTGATGTTGAAACACAAATGGATGTTTTGCGCCGGTTTCAGCATGCGTGGACTTTTCGTCTGGCTGTGCAGGATTTGGCGGGTTTGTGGACGGTGGAGGCATTATCTGACCAGCTTTCTGCTCTGGCTGATTTAATCATTGAAACCGCATTGGCAAGAGTGTGGGCACAATTGCCGCACCGGCACACCGATACTCCTCATTTTGCCGTGATTGGCTATGGCAAACTGGGTGGTAAAGAGCTAGGCTATACCTCGGATCTGGATCTGGTTTATGTATTTGCCGATGATCATCCGGATGCTATCGACATCTACACCCGTCTGGCACGCCGTCTGACCAGCTGGCTTACCGTACCTACTGGTGCCGGTATGCTCTATGATATTGATTTACGTCTGCGTCCGAACGGCGATTCAGGTTTTACTGTTACCCATATACAGGCATTTGAACGTTATGAACGCGAAAGTGCGTGGATATGGGAGCATCAGGCCTTAACCCGGGCGCGCTTTATTGGCGGAGACAGTACAGTGGGTGCCCGTTTTGATGCGGTGCGGGACGAAATCTTGTGCCGCCGGCGTGATACAGATGAGTTGCGCGCTGAAATCATTGCTATGCGCGAAAAAATGTTTCCAACTCATCCGCCTGTTGACAGTAATGTTAAATATGCCCGTGGTGGTGTCGTGGATGTGGAATTTATCGTGCAGTATCTGATACTGGCCTACGCACATCAGTACCCGCAATTATTACAGAATTACGGCAATATTGCCCTGCTCAGCATCGCAGCCGAACTAGGGCTGGCAGACAGCAGTCTGGCCGAAGGCAGCCGCGCTGCTTACCGCTATTATCGTCAGCAACAGCATAATACCCGCCTGCGTGATGCCGTCACTACCCCCATAGACACCACTTTACTGGCGCATTATGAGGTGGTGAAGCAGCTATGGACACAAGTATTTGCCGCCGTGCCGACTGAGTGAATATTTCCATGTACCTGCTCAAACAGTACTGGCAGACATAAAATCCTTATTCCTCAGCAGAATTACTCCATTGTGCTGCTTGAAATAAACAAAGCAGACAGCGTACAATCAAAGGCCGCACTACCTTTTCAAACTGGTCTACCGTAGTGAACCAACTGATATTTGACTTTGATGATCGCAGCTATCCCGGATTTGATAAATTTCTTGGCCATACCAATGCAGAACTGATTTACGTATTACAACAGCAGGCCGACCCATTTATTTTTGTCTGGGGGGAGGCAGGCAGCGGTAAAAGCCATTTGCTCAAAGCATGGGTGGCACAGGCACAGTCGCGCGGGCTGAAAGCTGAATATGTTGATGCCGCCAGAGAAGGTCTTGGCTACTGGCTGTTTGACCTCGACTATGTTGCCGTAGACCAGATTGAATTACTCAGTGCTACTGAGCAGCAACAACTGTTTTCTCTCTTCAACCATTTTCGTAACAGCCGTCATGGCAACTTACTCTTGAGCTCTGCCATTCCGCCTCAACAGCTCATGATTCGTGAAGATTTGCGTACACGCATGGCCTTTTGTCTGGTGTATGAAATCAAACCATTAAGTGATGAAGAGAAATTCAATGCACTGGTAGGCATGGCGCATGCGCGGCAGATACCGGTGGATGCTGAAGTTATCCGTTACTTGCTTGCTCACTGGCGGCGCGATCTGGACAGCCTGCTTCTGATGCTTAACACCCTGAATGATTATTCACTGGCGCAGGGGCGGCGCATCACCTTAACATTATTGCGCCAGCTACTCAAACAACAGGAACATGCATGAATCTGGCTATTTTTGACCTTGACCACACTCTGATTAACTGTGATTCGGATAATGAATGGCCGAAATATCTGATGCAAAAAGGACTGGTAGACCAATCATTTGTCGATATGAAAAACGATAAATTCTATCAGGATTACCTCAACGGCTGTCTGGATATTGATGAATTCCTGCAATTTCAGCTTGCACCTCTGGCACGTTTCAGCCGTGCCGAACTGGCTGAAATGCATGTCGAATACATGCGCGATTTTATCGTGCCACATATTTCTACTATGGCAAAAATGCTAGTACAGGGACATCGTGATGCCGGTGATGAAATGTTGCTACTATCTGCCACTAATGAATTTATTATCGCTCCGATTGCAAAAACATTTGGTATTCAGAATATTATCGGCGTACAGTTAGAAACAGATGTGGCGGGTAATTACACCGGACGCTATATCGGTACACCCAGTTTTAAGGAAGGTAAAGTTACCCGTCTGCATCAATGGCTGGCACAACGTGGCCAGCTACTGAGCGATTTTACAAAAGTGTATTTCTACAGTGATTCTCATAACGACTTGCCACTTCTGCAAGAAGTAACCGATCCGGTGGCCGTTAATCCTGACGAAAAACTGGCGAAGTATGCCCATCGCCATGGCTGGCCAATACTTAATTTCATGTAAAGGATGCAGCATGACCGCAACAGAAAAAATGCAGATTGTCGATTATAACGACCGCTATCACTCTGCCTTTCGGGATTTAAATGCAGCATGGATAGCCAAATACTTTGAAATGGAAGATAGCGATTATCAGCTACTGGATAATCCCAGACAGGCCATTATCGAAAGAGGTGGTCACATACTGGTGGCACTGGATAATGGTAAACCTGTAGGCGTATGTGCGCTGGTGAAATCGGACGGTGATCCCTACGATTTTGAGCTGGCCAAACTGGCTGTAGCTCCAGAAGCACAGGGCAAGCATATAGGTAAACATCTCATAGAGTCTGCGATAGCCAAAGCTCGGGAGCAGGGCGCGAAAAAACTGTATATAGAAAGCCATACCAGCCTTAAACCGGCCATTCATCTGTACCAGAAAGCTGGCTTTAAAGAAATCACTGATCATCCCAGCGCATATAACAGAGTGAATATCCAGATGGAGCTAACCCTGTAAAACCCCGAATATATCAGCATACATAGTTATCAATCGTGTCTGTATGCTGCACAAAAGCCAGTATGTCTGTCAAACAGGTATACTGGCTTTTTTCAGATTGAAAGCATTAATACTTTATGGTGCTTGCATGATATAAGTTGATGGCATGTGCCTGTAGCCTGATTTCTGCCACACAGCACCATAATCCCCCTATCAGCGTATTCAGTTTGCCAGAAAAACTCAGTATTTCTGCCATACTTACTGTAGCCACGCCACCTAGATTTTCTCGTTCAATTAACAATTTGCCCAATGTTTGCAGCAATTCCTGCAAAATATAATCTTCTGATTCACAGCAGTGCAGCAACAGTGCAAGGTCTTCTGGACTAATCAGTCTGGCTTTTTCTGCTACCGATAAATCTGGATTGCGAATAATACCTACGGCCTGGGCATTGAGCAGAAGAGTGGCGGCACCGTCTGCCAGTTCTGGTGATAATTTGGTCATAGCATATTTCCTGTTTCAGTATTGTTATTAAAAATAGCTACACTATTAATAATGATTTATGCATTCGTAAAAGAAACTGTATTTGAGATAGGTATAAAAGGCTGAATTTATCATTTTAAAAAAATAAATATGGTCTCTGTAGTTAAATTTATCAATGGAGCTTATTGAACAGTGAACCATTTTAAATACTCAGATTTTATATTATCAGGTTGAAAATAAACTTAAGTTAATAAATAAAATTCCATATCGATATGAATGTACCGGCTGCGATTTAGATATAATAGTAAACTGGCTATTATTGATACAGTAATAATCGGATTAACCATATCCTAATATATATAAATAATTATTTGCTATTAGTAAATTTTTGATAATAATGTTTCATGTAAATGGTTAGTTGGTTTATTTTGAAATCGAATTATACCAGCCATAAAGGATTGAATTGATGAAAAGAATTTATTTTGAAGGTTGGGATGGAAATTGAAATTACAAAGCAGGCCAATTTAATACTTGGTGAATCGTACATCTTCTGGGTTCCAACAGGAGCTGTAATTTTATCTGCGATTGCCGCTGTTTATGTTATTTATTTAAATGGGAAAAGAGAGCGCAGACGCACTACTATTGATTTAGTCATTGCTACGGAACAAGACAAAGTTTATAAGGAAAAATATGCAAGTATCAGCAAACTAATTATTAATGATGTTTGTTTGGTTGATTATGCTAGATTTATTGATATTGAACATGAGAAATTAAATAATATACGATACGTATTGAATCGACTCGAATTTATTGCTTCAGGTATCCGTAACAAAGCTTTTGATGAGAAAATTTATAAAGAATATAATTGTACAAATTTGCTAAAAATCTGGAAAGCTATTGCGCCCTTAGTAGCAGAGATTCGCAGAAGAAAAGGAGTTTTCACCTATTATCAAGAAATAGAATGGCTATCGAATAAATGGGAAAATAAAAAGGTAAAAAGAATCAATTCAATTAAATCATATCTTTTAATTTAATATTAGATTTATAATTCATCTGGTATATACTGAAATAAATTATATAGTGCAGGATGTAGATGATATTGAAAATCTAACCGCAAATTTCAGGTCAGATATATGGAATATAAAGTTTAAATTTACGGTGTAATAAATTTGTTTATAGTACCAACAGACAATATAAATTTCTATTAAGTTATCGATAATATTTTCAGAAAATCATTTCTGGAACTTTATAAATATCATTTATAATTAAATAATTATAATCAACTAAATCACCTTTATGCATACCTGCAACAATTAATGCAGGAAGATTTATAACGGAAGATATCAATCTTGCCTTACTTGCTCCGGTAAAGATTTTAAGTCTGGCATATTATGGCTTGCTGACAATAATAGTAGGCAAATTATCACAACTAAAAGTAATCATTTGAGCACATGTTGCTAAAAGAAATAATATGAGCAAGAACGTTATTTTTTCATAATTGTTATGGTCTCCTCGTAAATACCGAATTATTTGTTATAGCACCAGTATGGCACGAAAATCGTTGATATTAGTGCGGGTAGGGGTGGTCAGCAGTAGCTGTTCTGTTGTGGCAAAGAAGTCATAAGCACGGTGCTGCTGGAGCAGAGTAGTGGCGCATAAACCGGCCTCATGTGCTTTGAACAGGCTGTCCGGTGTAAGCCATGCGCCGGCATTGTCTTCGCTGCCATCAATTCCATCAGTGTCTGCGGCCAGTGCATAGATGTTATCGGCACCATTCAGGGCAATGGCCAGTGCCAGTAGAAATTCGCTGTTACGTCCGCCACGTCCCTGTTGCTGGTTCAGAGTAACGGTGGTTTCTCCGCCACTGAGAATTAATAATGGTTTGGTGTTTTGGCGCAGATTACGCTGAAACAAGGCAATGCCGGCCATAACCTGAGCAACTTCCCGTGCTTCGCCACCGATACGGTCACCCAGATAAAGTACATCAATATCTTGATCTTGTGCCCAGTGTTGCGCGGCGCTCAGAGCCTGATGAGGGGTAATGATGATATGTGCGCTACTGTTAGGAAGATTTTTGGGTGTTTCTGCTTCGGCGGTATGTAAATAAGCAGCCACACTGGAGGGCAGGTCGATCTGATACTGGTTTACAATACGTTCAATATCGGCCAGTGTAGTTGGGTCGGCTACTGCGGCGCCAGAGCCTATGGTACTGATATCATCGCCGACTACATCGGATATGGCCAGTGTGGTGATGTGTGCCGGCGCTGCTGCGGCAGCCAGCCGGCCTCCCTTGATACGGGACAGATGTTTGCGCAGGGTGTTCATCGCGTCTATGGGGACGCCATGACTGAGTAGCTGGCGGTTAATATTTTGCTTGTCTGTTAGCGTAATATCAGCTACCGGCAGAGTGGTCAGAGCTGAGGCACCTCCTGATACCAGATAATAAACCTGATCATCTGCATTTAATCCGCTCACGGCATTGAGTAATGCCTGAGCGGCTGCCTGTCCGGCTGAATCAGGCAGGGGATGGCTGGCTTCCAGTACTTTGATATGCTTAGTTGGTACGCTGTGTCCGTAACGGGTAACAACCACGCCGGATAGTGGGGGATAGTTCTGTGGCCAGATTCTTTCCCATTCGGCAGCCATGGCTGCTGCTGCTTTACCTGCGCCTACGACAATTACCTGTCCGCGTGGTTTTTGCGCTGGCAGCCATGAGCTCATTTTGTTAATCGGGCTGGCTTCTTTTATGGTGTACAGAAACAGTTGCTGTAAAAAGCTGATGGCGTTAGTGTGGTTGAGCATGCAGTTTTCCGCTTTAGTTATCAGGTTGAGTTTTAGTGGTTTTTATCTGTTTCAAATTTCATAGCCAGAAAGTCGATAAAGCTGCGGACTTTGGCACTGAGAAATTCGCGATTCATATAAGCGGCATACAGAGTAGGGCTTTCCGGACAGACAATGTGTTCGATAATCTGTAAGTGCTGGTGTTCGATATCTTCTTTTACCATCCACTCAGGCAGGTAGGCCAGCCCCATATGATTGAGTGCCATCTGGTGTAACAGCAGGGCACTATTGCTGGTGCAGGCAGGAATGAGAGGGAAATCAAGATGGATATACTGTGGTAACAGACCATAGTGCTGTTTCATATCGTCTATGCTATGCGGTGTGCCATATTGGCGCAGGTATTGCGGGCTGGCTACCCAAAAAAAATCAATTTTGGTAATGGGTTTGACAATCAGGTTTTGTTCAGGATGATTGGTGACGCGCAGTGCCAGATCGATTCCTTCGGCCACCAGATCCGTACGCCGGCTATCGAGATTGATGGATAAGCTCACATTTGGATATTGCTGCCGGTATTCGGCCAGCAGTTCGCCGAAATGGCGTGAAGCACACCAGTTGGGAGCGGTAATTTTGAGTAAACCCTGTGGTTTGACTGTACCGGCCTGGGCAATGTGTTTGGCTTCGGTGAGGGTATTAAGTGCTTCTACGCAGCGGTGATAGTATTCCTGTCCGGCTTCAGTAAGGCTGATGCGGCGGCTAGTGCGGTTGAGCAGTTTAGCCTGTACGCTTTTTTCCAGATGATGCAGGTGCTTGCTGGCCATTGCAGTGGAAATATCCATGAATTCAGCCGCTTTGGTAAAGCTGCCTAGTTCTACTACATAGCGGAAAACCCACATGCTTTGTAATGTGTCCATTAGTGTTTCTTTACAGGAAATAATTATTCTATAAAAATGATATCGTTTCTCAATGGTAAATTCAATACACTGCCGTTTTCTTTTTTTATGAATGAAGAGAAGGAATTACCATGATTAATACACATAAAATTTATGCTGAGGGTAATGATTATACTTTGGGTTTGTTGCGTCTGGTCACGGCTTTTTTATATATCCAGCATGGTACAGCGAAATTCTGGCAATGGCCGGTATCTATGACAGATGGTCATGGCGCAGTGCCGTTATTTTCGATGATGGGAATTGCAGGGGTGCTGGAGCTGGTTGGTGGGATTCTGTTGTTGATTGGTTTGTTTGTGCGGCCTACGGCTTTTATTTTATGCGGGCAGATGGCCGTGGCTTATTTATTTGTTCATACTCCGTCTGCTGGTATGCATACTTTGCTGATGCCACAATTAAATAAGGGAGAGATGGCGATATTATACTGCTTTATTTTCCTGTATCTGTCTGTTGCAGGTGGTGGCCGTATGGCACTGGACAACCGGCGTAAAGCATTCTTGGGTTAAAGTTGGTACTTGATTTTCTGGTGTATGGTTCAGCAGGTATGTTTTGACATATCTGCTGAAGTTGTATGTGTGGACAGGAACATCAGCTAAGTATGCGCGATACTCATGTAATGATGCTGGTTTTGATAAAGCTGTCAGTTATGAGTGATGGTTTTTATATCAATAATGGGTAATTATTTTGATGGTGGCAAAATTAAAATAAGCGCTAAATTTATGCTAAGGGTATTTTGTGTTATGTATTAAAATACTCTGGCTGGAAATAATGATTTAGGCATATGTTGGTGCGTTTTTTGGTTTTGACCTTGTCGATGGATAAATTTTATTATTTTTATAAGTAAATTCGGCTGTTTATAAAATTGCTAATATCAATATTTATCTAACTCAATTGTTATTAGTGGGCTGTTATTTCTGCGCTAGACGTGAAAAATTTATAATTAAAAGTCTGTCTGATGCAGGGTAAAAATAATAAAGCCATGTGTATTTATGCAAAAAATCAGAAGTTTTGAAATTTTCTAAATTGTTATATAGAGTTAACTGGATAATAACTGGTGAAAATCATTATTATCTTCACTTGATTAATCAGCTCCGAACAGGTTAAAGATTAAGCTACATATAAAGTTTTCAGGGTGCTTAAGGCTATATTAGGAAAGTATTTTGATCTTACATTCTGGAGATTCTGGTTTGTGATGTAATTTAATCAAAACGGTGGGTATAGCGGATTTCTCCACCTGCTGAATCTGTACCTACATGTATGATGCTTTGCAGGGCGCGGCTGATCTGGTAGGTAATGCTGACTGTTTGTGTAGCGCTTTCAATACCGTACAAATAGCTGACATACAGGTTGTTGGATAGATGTTTGCCAATGGTGATGGCCTGTTCTGCCGGATTCATTTCACCTGTCTGGCTGTTGCGGGTTTGCTGGCTGGTGAGGCCGATTTCATCAAGCAGGCCGAGTTTGTCGTTCAGTCCACCAGCAAGCCAGGCGCTGGCTGCCGCGGCAATGGCTGCTTCGTCGCCGGCACTGCCACTACTGGGGCGGTTCAGTATCAGCCATGACAGCTTGTCTTTTTCGCTCATGGGTTCGTTGGCTATGAGGTTAATGCGCGGGCTGTCAAGGCGACCTAAGGCTTCTACGCCGGCTCCTACCTGTGAATAACGACGTTTGGCACGGATTTTCAGGTTGGGGTTATCCATCGGGCCGACAAAGGAAATGGTGCTGCCATGCTGAATAACTAAATACTGTCCGTAAGCTTTATACTGGCCGCGAACTACGTTTACGGTACCAACAATCTGAATGGCGCTGCCGGGGTTGGCGGTGGCGGTAAGCTGCCCGCCTAGCAGAACGTCTATGCCTTCGCCACTGAAGCGGAAGGCGTTATTCATATCTAAATCGAGGTTGAGACGTATTGGGGTAGTACGCTGTTGCTCGGCCGTTTTTTCACGACCAAGTACAACAACGTCGTCGTCCAGTTGCGGCATACCGGATTTCTGCATGCCAAAGATACCTTTGTCTACTTTGAGTTTACCACTTAAGACAATGCCATGGGTAATGGTATAGAGTAGCTGAGCGTCACCGCTGAGGGTGAGACGGCGGTTTATCTGGTCGAAGATGGTGTAGCGATCAAAGTGGGCGTTAACGTTGATATCAGGAGTGAGTCTGGTCATGTCAACAACGCCGCTGAGCTTGATGGAGCCATCGCGGCGGGCAAAGCTGAGGCTGTCAATCAGCCAGCGCCGTCCCTGAAAATGGCTTCTGAGGCTGCCGTTTTCAAGGATGGTGCCGTTGGCCTGATCGCGGTAATAGAGGTTGTTGCCGATAAGATTACCATTGAGCAAAGGTTCATTCAGGTAGCCGCTGATGGTGGCTTCAGCATGCATATTGCCATTAAGCTGCATACCGATGGGCAGTAAATTGCGGATGGTGCTGAGATCGGAGCTGTCGATTTTGATGTGTCCGCTGATGGGTGCGGTGCTGATTTTGCCATTGTTGTTAGGGGTAATAATCAGTAAAGCATCGGTAGTGCCGTAACGGGTAAGGCCGTTCAGGTGGTTATTGATATGGCCGTTCTGAAACTGAGTATCCAGTCGTACATTCTGTAAACCAAGTTTTTGCTGGTGCTGAGGCAGGGTGATGTCGCCGCCCTGTTGATAGAGTTTCAGATAACCTTGCATGTTGCGGCTATAGCTGAAGTTCCAGTCACCACCTATTACTAGATTCTGTTCTACGGGTAATTCAATGACGTTGTGCAGTTCTTGTAAAGCCAGATTGCTGGCAGAACCACGGGTAATCAGACCTTTGTTTTTGTCCCAGCTGAGGTTGTTCAGGTTAAGGCTGCCACCCAGTGCAGCCCAGTGTGCATTCTGCATATTCACACGTTCGGCTCCGGCTTCGAGCTGGATGGGGCTGAGCAGTTTCAGGTTGAGGGCACCACTGATATCCAGAGCATTGACTCGTCCACGCCACTGATATTTTTTATCCAAACCGCCATGAGCATTGATGTTCAGATGATAGGGTTTACCATCCAGAGACAGGTTGCTGCTGCCCTGTATCTGGTGCTGGCTGCCACGGCCATTGATTTTGATGTCGGTATTGTTGATTACGGTGGGTTTGCTGCCATCACTGCCCGCGATGCTGATGTGGTCGGCAAGCATGTTTATCAGCAGGGGCTGATTGATATCTGGAGAACCAGCGATTTTGAAATCCAGTTGATTGATGTTGAGTAGTTGGCCGATTTGCAGGTTGCGCGCTGCACCGTTTAAGCTGGCTGTGATTTTTTTCGGTTCGCCGGCAATAAAGCCTTTGGTGTTGAGCAGGCCTTTCAGGCCAAATCCGAATAGCCCCAGATTTTGTGCGTTGATATCGAGATTAAGCCTGTCGCCGGCTTTGCCGAAGCTGCCATTGGTGACAATCTGGTTCTGGCCGGCATTAAGGTTGATGTTGGCTTGTTCAAGATGCTGATTGCGATAACGGATGATGGCTTTGCCTGAAAGCGCAGCACCGGAAAGTATGCTGTTATGCAACAGCATGTCTGCTTGAATGCTTGGTTGTTGTGCCAGCTGACCACTGACGCTGATGTGGCCGTTAATGTTACCAGCGGGAAAGCCGGAATTAATTTTAGCAGGATTGAAGCTGTTGCTGTTGATGGTAAGTTGCAGAGCTTTATTCTGATACAGTGCCAGACTGCCTTTGGCATTGAAGTTACCGCCACCATTGGGTTTAAGGTTGAGTTTGTCGAGTATCAGGGTTTGCTGATGTTTTTTTTCATCGGTAATAATCTGGATGGAGCCATCGCTATTGCCTTTTTCACTGGCCAGCAGCCATTGAGTGGTTAAGTCATTAAAGCTGCCGGAAACGCGGATATGGCCATTGAGTGAACCGGACAGTTGTGTGGTAAGGGCGTCGTTGGCATAAATGCGTAACAGTTCGCTGTTAATGTCAAGCTGTCTGGCGGTGCTGTCTACACTGCCACGGGTAATGATTTGCCCCTGTTGCAGCAGGCGTGTAGTCAAGGCAGGTAATATGATTTTGCCATTGTCATCTATGTTGATATCACCGTCGATGCTGCGAATAGGTAGTCCGGCAGTTTTGGAACCATTATAGGCGCGTGGTTGTTCATTGCCGAATTTGATGTGGCCGGTAAGCTGATTTTTGTTGTTATTGGCAGACGCCAGATCCAGATTGAGATTGAGATCGGCAAAGGGCAGGCTATTGCTGAAGGCAGCCGGATTAATGTGGCGGCTTTGCAGGTTGAATTTAACGATTTTATGGTTTAGTTGCAGGGCATAAGGTTTAAGGATGGCATGGGTACGGAAATGGATATCACCGCCATCCAAACGGGCAAAGAGGTCAGGTTGTTGCAGGCTGCCTTTGATGAGGGCAGCACTTTCAACTGCGGTTTTGTCGAGGGTGCCGTTACCGTTAAATTGTCCGCTCAGGGCAAATGGTGTCTGGGTAGCGATGGCTACTGTGCCCTGAATGTTTTGCCACGGGGTATTCAGCTCGTTGAAGACAAGCTGGTGTTTGTGATGATCATAAATATAGCTGGCTTGACTGGTAAGTATAATCGGGGTGTGATTTTTGCCGAGGCTAAAACCGCCAAGCTGTAATTTATCAATTTTAATCTGTAGCGGCAGGCTGATGCTGTTGGGCAGAGTGGGAACGGGCTTGGATTTGGATTTGGGTACGCTGTGATTGATGTAATTGATTTTACCTACATCCAGCAGTCGGATATGGAAGCGGCGTTGCCATAATTCGCGGTTGTTCCAGCTGAGCTGGACTTTATCAATGGATAAATCAAAATCGCGATGGCTGACGCGAATATTTGTGCTGGCAAAACCACGCCATATAGTACCTGTTAGCTTTTCTGTGCCGATGTGCACGCCAAAGCATTTGGGTATGGTATGGATACTAAAACGCAAGCCTGATTCGGTACCGACCAGCCAATACAATATGGCTATGATAATGATGAGTAAACCAAGCAGAGTATACAGGCTGGTTTTCAGCCAGTTTTTCCGGCGTGGCTTATGTGGCGGTACGGGTGCTGTAGTAGTGGCTGAAGATTCGCCTGTATTGATTGAGGTTTCAGCCATTAGAATTTGGTTCCTAAACTGATTGACCAGCGCCATTTTTTATCATGATGGCCATAGGCAATGTCAAATGCAAATGGTGCGACAGGGCTGAACCAGCGTACGCCGAAGCCACTACCATGATGCCATTGCATGTCACTGAAGCTTTTTGACACTGAACCGGCATCGTGAAACAGTGCCAGTGCAAAATCTTTATACACCGGAATCTGGTATTCAACGCTGGCTACAGCCAGTGTACGGTTGGGTAAAACCGAGTTTTGTGAGCTGTTGATACCGATGCTGTCCATTTCATAACCACGTACGCTGTTGGCGCCACCCGCACGAAACATCAGGATGGAGGGGACATTGATGGTATCGCCTGTATGTACATAGCCAATCTGGCTGCGCATTACCCAAGTGCCGTATTTTTTGTTTTCTGGCGTGAAATAGTAGCCACCGCTGGCTGTTACCCGCTGCATAGATGCTGAAGCGAGCAGTTTGCCTATAGTAGTACCAACTTTTCCTTCCAGATAATAGCCATTGGCTGGGCGCAGCTGGGTTTCGATATTCTGTCGTTTCCACGAGGCGGTCAGCATGGTGGCATAGCTGTGTCCGAGGTCGGGACCGTCTTCAATTTTGCTGCTTTCGGTGACGTATTCAATACCAACACGAGAGTCAATTCCGTCACGATCGCGTACTTTCCAGATGCCGCTGGATAAGGCGCGGCTTTGAAGATGTTGTACGGTAGAATAGGTATAGTTGAGATTGCTGGTCCAGTAATGACCACGATTGTTACGTGGCTGGCTCAGGCCGAGGCCGAAAGTGGTTTCATAGCGATCGGTATCGAGCAGAGTCGAACCAACAAAGCCCTTATCAAAAACATTATAATGGTCATAGCCACCACGGAAACCCGGACCGTTTTTGGTATCGTAGCGTAAACCAAAGGTGAGTTTCTGGCGTTGCATTTCGCTTACTTTTACTATTACCGGAACATGGTCGTTTTCCATATGGTCGAAATCTGCGCTGACTACCGCATTGCCATAATGGCTATCCTGTTCCAACGCCTGCTGATAGTCGAGTAATTTGTCCAGATCATAGGGTGAGCCCGGGCTGAAGCTGGCCATGCCGGTAACGATGGAAACAGGATAACGCTCATTACCGCTAACCTTAATATCACCAAAATAAACGGGTTGTTTGCTGTCTACGGTAAGCGACAGGTCAGCCTGATTTCTTTGCGGGTCGATGGTGGCACGGCTGGCGCTGATGGTGGCCAGCGGGTATTTTTTGCGCACTATGGCGGTAAGCACGGATGATTTACTTGCCGACCAGTTACTCTGGGTAAATGGATCGCCTACAGGCAATACCCAGTTGTCAATGGCACTTTTGTAGTAGTTGGTCAGATTGTCATCAGCAGTAACGTTACCAGTAAGGGAAACATCTACATTGTCGATGTGAGTGCGGGGACCAGTGTCGATATGGATAATGTAACCATTGGGCTGTTTCTCCAGATTTACTCTGGCATTGAAATAGCCTTCGGTTTCAAGCATGGTTTGTGTCTGTTCGGGTGCTTCTTCAGCCAGAAAACTGATCTGTTCGTCATCTAAGTCTTCAATTAACTGCTGCGTAATCAGCGGCAGATGGTCATTAATCAGTTTTTTCAGGGTTGAATTATCTATATCAATGGTAATAGGAACCCGCGGATTTTTTGGTGGCTGGGATTTGCTTTCTTCACTATGTTCCCGACCATGCAGCAATCTGTGCAACAATCCTGTTTTGGGTGGTGGGATATCGTCATCTGCATCATCACTATCCGCTGGCAGGCTGGCTGCCCATACCAGTGAGGTAAGGGAAGACAGTAACGTACTCAATAGCAGCCAGTGCAGGCGTTTCTGCGTGAAGTATGCCAAGATTAATCCTGTGTGGTTATAAGTGTATTGCTTTTATTTTAAAAGAATAAAACGTATGTCAGGTGGGTTTAACAAAGGTATTTTGCTATTGTAGCGCGAAAATAGTTGTTAAACCTATACCTGAGCGGTGCTATTTCCAGAGTAGGGTAAAATATATCTACTGATTAGTATTGAAAGGTTTGATATGGTTAGTAGTTATCAGAGTCATACCGGTTTGGACGCTGGGTTAACTATTTTGTAAAATGTTGGTTTTGTGGTGGTCTGGGCACTGATGTCCATGAGCCGGAACCTTACTGAGGATTGATTGTGACCAAGATTATTCGTGTAGGCAATATTGAAGTAGCCAATCATTTGCCGCTGGTGCTGTTTGGTGGTCTGAATGTACTGGAAAATCTGGATTTGACTTTGCGTACCTGTGCGCATTATGTAGAAGTAACACGGAAACTGAATGTTCCGCTGGTGTTTAAGGCATCATTTGATAAGGCTAATCGTTCTTCAATTCACTCATACCGTGGTGTGGGGCTGGAAGAAGGAATGAAGATTTTTGCGGCCGTGAAGCAGGAATTTGGCGTACCCGTAATTACTGATGTACATGAACCTTTTCAGGCTGCACCTGTGGCAGAGGTAGTTGATGTGTTGCAGTTACCTGCATTTTTAGCTCGTCAGACTGATTTGGTTGTGGCGCTGGCACAAACCGGCAAAGTGGTTAATATTAAAAAGCCACAATTTTTGAGTCCGCACCAGATGAAAAATATTGTTGAAAAATTTTATGAAGCCGGCAATAAACAACTTATTCTGTGTGAACGTGGCAGCAACTTTGGTTATGATAACCTGGTGGTGGATATGCTGGGCTTTGGCGTCATGAAAAAAGTTTGTGCAGATTTGCCGATTATTTTCGATGTCACCCATGCATTGCAGCAACGTCAGGCAGATGCAGCCGCTTCAGGCGGGCGTCGTAGCCAAGTACTGGATCTGGCTTTGGCCGGTATGGCAACCCGATTGGCCGGTTTGTTTCTTGAAGCACATCCAGACCCTGACAAAGCCCGCTGTGATGGCCCCAGTGCCTTGCCATTAGCGATGCTCGAACCATTTCTGGCACAGGTAAAAGCAGTGGATGATTTAGTGAAAACCATGCCGGTATTGAATATTAACTGAATACATTATCACTAAAAAAGCAGAGTTTGATAACTCTGCTTTTTTTATCTGTCTGGCCGGAGATCGGCTAGATAGTAGCTATTACTCAACCGAACCGGAATTCTGATACAGAGTAAAGAGGGGGACACCCTCATCACGGATTTTTTTGCCACCGGGTAAGTCGGTAAATTCAATAATTGCTGCGGCTTCAACCACTTCTGCACCTAGCTTGCGAATCAGTTTTACGCCAGCGGTCATAGTACCGCCAGTTGCTACCAGATCATCTACCAGTAGTACACGGGTGCCGGGTTTTACTGCATCAGTGTGCATTTCAATGGTGGCATGTCCATACTCCAGCTGGTAACTTTCTGCAATGGTAGTAAAAGGCAGCTTGCCTTTTTTACGGATAGGCACGAAACCGACATTCAGCTGATATGCCAGAGCAGCTCCGATAATAAAACCGCGGGCATCCAGTCCAGCAACAACATCGATTTTCTGATCCATATAACGGTAGACCATTAAATCTACCAGCAAGCGAAAGTACTGCGGACTTTGCAATACCGGCGTAATGTCGTGAAATAAAATTCCTTCCTGTGGCCAGTTGGGAATTTTGCGAATTTTTGCAGCCATCGCGTCAATACCTATGACTTCTGGGTGAGTCTGCATAATAAATCCTTTAAAAATAAAGACTATATGCGAAAGTTATAAACGCAGGACGAGCGAAGTTATTTGCATATAGTGTATGCGAAAGGTGCGCATAATAGCACTATTCCCATTTTTCTACAGCCCATTATGAAGCAGAAAATGATGGCTTTTGGTACAATTGCCATCATAATTTACACAAATCAACAGGTTGATAACATGGTTAGCATGCCTGATCAAGTTCTTGCCACCAATTCCTGCTCACCGAGTGACTGGCTGGAAGAGTATATAGCCAGTTTGCCACCGGCGATGGCGACAATGCTACGACAAGCACAGATTTTGATGGACAGCAGTTATCCGCAGGATGCGGTTACTTTTTGTGGCGAAAACCTGTATACCAACCTGATGATTGCAGCCAAAACAGTAGTGGATATGGATTTAATGGCTGATGCTGTAGCTGCTACCATGCTGTCCTGTCTGCCCAATTATGTAACTGATTGGAAAAATATTATAGAGGAACAATGCGGTAATAGTGTTATGCAGCTGGTGGCTGGTTTGTATCAGGTACAGAAACTTACATACTTTGTCAGCTTCAGCCCAATGGCTACTCAGGAGGAACGTCAGCAGCAGGCTGAAGCAATGCGCCAGATGCTGTTGGCAATGGTGTCAGATATCCGGGTTGTGTTGATTAAGCTGGCCATGCGTACCCAAACCATGAATTATCTGAGTAAGGTTACCGATGAAGCATTGAAAAAAGCAGTGGCCAAAGAAACCATGACTGTTTTTGCGCCACTGGCTAATCGTCTGGGGGTGTGGCAGTTGAAATGGCAGCTTGAGGATTTGAGCTTTCGCTACCAGAATCCAGATGAATACAAAAAAATTGCCCGCCTGCTCGATGAAAAACGCACAGAGCGGCTGGATTATATTGAGCATTTTGTTGAGACCCTTAAGCAGCAGTTAAGCAGGCTGAATATGCACTTTGAAGTAGCGGGGCGGCCAAAGCATATTTATTCTATTTACCGCAAAATGGTAAAAAAGAAGCTGAATTTTAGTGGTCTATACGATATCCGTGCCGTGCGTATTCTGGTGGATACTGTTTCTGACTGCTATGCCACGCTGGGTATCGTGCACAGCCTGTGGCAGCCTATTCCGGGCGAGTTTGATGACTATATTGCCCATCCCAAACCCAATGATTACCAAAGCCTGCATACCGTTGTAGTGGGGCCGGAAGACAAGGGGGTGGAAATCCAGATTCGCACCTTTGATATGCATCGTTATGCAGAATTTGGAGTGGCAGCGCACTGGCGCTATAAAGAAGGCGGTAAAGGCAATGAAGCCTACGAGCACAAAATTGCCTGGCTACGTCAATTACTTGATTGGCGAGAAAATATTGCCGAAAGCGGTACTGATAGCGAGGACTTGTCGCGTGCTTTTCAGACAGAACTTTTTAACGACACCATTTATGTTTTATCGCCGCATGGCAAAGTATTTTCTTTACCAGCCGGTGCTACACCGATTGATTTTGCCTACGCCTTACATACAGATATTGGTAATCGCTGCCGCGGTGCTAAGGTGGACGGACAGATTGTGCCATTATCCACGCCACTGGAAAATGGTCAGCGCATAGAAATTATTACCGCACGGGAAGGCAAACCTTCAGTTAACTGGCTACATGATGGCTGGGTGAAAAGCAATAAAGCCATCAGCAAAATTCGCGCTTATATTCGCCAGCAGAATGGAGAATCAGTACGCGAGTCTGGCCGTACCGCGCTGGAAAAACAGCTGGTAAAAATGCAGGTACAGCCGAATACTCACAAACTGGCTGAAGCACTCGGATTCAATAATGTAGACGATTTATATTTGGCCATGGGGCATGGAGAAGTTTCCGGGCGCATGATTCAAAGAGCAGTGGATACCTTGCTGGAAAAACCAGAGGTTCCAGTAACAGAAAACCATTTAGTCAAACGCAGCAAAATTAAAAACAATTTTGGCGGTGTACTGGTAGATGGTGAATCTGGTCTGCTTACTACACTGGCTAAATGCTGTAAACCAGCGTTTGGAGACGATATTATCGGCTTTGTAACGCGTGAACGTGGTATCTCCATCCACCGCAGCAACTGTACCTCTTTTCAGTATCTGGCGCATATCTCACCAGACAAAGTATTACCCGCCTCTTGGGCTGAAGAATCAGCCAATCAGGTTTTTGCTATTGATATCGAAATCCGTGCTCAGGATCGCAGTGGCTTGTTACGCGATATTTCTGAAACACTGGCACGCAACCGCCTTAACGTCACCGCCGTGCAGACTCTTTCGCGTGACCTCGAAGCACAGCTGCGTTTTACAGTAGAAGTACATCAGGTAAATGATTTACCGCGCGTGATCAGCCAACTGAGCGATGTAAAAGGTGTATTGGCTGTGACACGATTATAGAATAGGGTTTTATATGACAGGGAACGTATCCATTTGTCTGGTAGAAAAGTCACCGACTAACAACAATATATCCGGTGCATAATGCCTGAATGTACAAATGTCTTTAAATGCTGGCTCTAAAACAGTGGTAGTCGAGCATATTGTTGACATGTATCTGCCCAAATTTAAAAAGCTATCAAAGACACAAACCATAGAAAATGGAGAGGTGAAAAAAATACACTCTATAATTTAAGGATAATACAGGGTCGCAGCACCTTGGTGAATTTCCCGAGGATTATCGAAAAGTACAAATACATTCACCTAATTGGACATAAACCCATATATCGAAGTGGCGGCAGCCATGGTTTTACACCTCAAACCATTGTCAATATTATGGGAGAGAAAAAAAGTTCAGAGATCTGATATCGACAATCGATTATATTTTTACCCTAAATATCCATTCGCTATAGCAAACATATAAAAACCATCGCTTATACCTAGAATATTCTACAAGATACCCTTGAATAACATGCAGGTGGAAAGAGTAAAGATCAACTGTTGGTGATTAAGCATGAAATCACCAACAGTATTAAAATTTGAAGTAGTCCTATTAAAAATTAACAAACACTATTATTTAAGAACAAGCAGAAAGTGAATGCATTATTAAATAATGTGCTAATACCCTTCTTATTCAGGTTTACGTAGCCGGAAAATATTTATCTACCAAAGCATATAAGATCGCCGCAGTTTCACAGTCTAATTTACCGTCATAGTTTTTCGGACGAAAATGGAGCTGAAAAGCACGGATTAATTTTCTGAATTGTTCTGTATCAGTAGCTGCACCCGTAATATCATAACCATAGCGATTTAATTGCCTCAAAATAGCTGTATTATTTGGTATGCCCAGTTTTTTAAACTGAGCAGTGTAATAAAGCTTAGTTTTTACATCGTACCAAGCACCAATGCCGGAATCATATAATTCTTTCCAGGGAAAAACTGCGCCCGGATCACTTTTGCGTTGGGGAGCAATATCCGAGTGACCCAGTACATGGGTTGGAGTAATATCTGGATAGCGTTGCAGAATGTTCAAAATCAACTGTTTAATTGCTTCAATCTGACTTGGCCGATAGGATGGAAAAGTAAAATTGCCATTATTATCAGTAGCCAGGTTAACAACCTCTATACCAATTGACGTATCATTCAGATTATTACGCCCCTGCCAGCTACTGGCACCTGCATGCCACGCACGATCTGTCTCTGCCACCAGATTAAAAATACGCATTTCTTTAAAGCCTGCTGCCTGATAACTGGCCTCGGTTTCGTCTGGAATCAAATAATGAATACTGGTACCAGAACCACATAGTGATTTGATAGCATCGGCAAAATTTTCTGCTGTGTAATGCAAAATCAGAAAGCGTACACGCTGATTGAAACCGCTAACAGACCGGAAACTATTATAATCGAATATATACATCTTATTTTCTCCTTTGTAACTTGTTTTTTTAACTTTCTCGTTTATGAAATTAAATTAAAAATTTAATTTATATATTAAAGAGATATTACATTATATAAATTATTTTTTATTAAGCAATATTTTATTTGTGAAAAAAATAATCTGCCTATATATTCTTAATGAAAATTTTTTATAATTATAAAGGTATAGTTATTAATCAGTATAATGTATTGATACAATATACTATCGGTGAAAAGAATATGATTTTATATACCCACTACTGATAGCCTTCAGTTTGATCTTACAACCAGCAAATTCTGTAGCCAAGTCAATAAATATTTTTATCCTTAGCTAATCGCAGAATAAGGTATTTAACAGTTTTGTTGAGAAGAAGAATAAAAAAGACAATACTGCGACAAATTAAAAAGAAATGTATTGTTAAATAAAAAGCAACAACAGTTGAAATAACCATAAACACAGTATCTTCACTTGGATGCCAATCCAAATGTAGATTATTTAATAATGTATCCGCAAAGAAAAATAATAAGAGTATAGATGCTGATGATGCTATACCAATAAGTAAAGATTTAAATGAAGGCGCTTGGCTATTGCCGAAACAACAAAAAATATCTATGATAGTTTTAAAAAAGAAGATAATATTTAACAAAATGAAAAAAGAAATTCCTCCACTCCAGAAAATAAAAACAGGAGTTATCTCCTTAAAATTTTCAACGTAAAGTCTACCAAATATAAATATTGTCAGTATAAACAGAACAATTAGAAATATTACTGATTTTTTAATTAATTGTTTGGTATATATGTAATTTTTAATTTTATTTAACATATTAGCTGCCCATAAATAAAATAGCGTGCATCATAAAGTTTACCTTAAATTATACATACTGGCCGTAGGTATAAAGAACACACCACCCAAAGCAGCTAGCAGTACCTGCTGTTGTTCACTGCCATTACTGGGAATAATGTTTAGAGACATAATTGCATTTGTATTTACATATTTGGGTGGTAATTAGTAGTTTTAAAGCGCTGTGATTTTATAACCCACACCTTGCAGTGGCGTGGGATGGAAAAGTAGTGAAATCTGGTCGGATATTACATTGTTGATATGGAATTATCAGTTCTGCCAGTAAGAAAAAATATTTTCCGTTGTTTATGTATTATCCTGCTTCAATTCGCTACAAATAAGTCTGCAATCCCTATACTCTTTTCAACTAGTAATACTATTATTGGCTAGGCGCAGAAAAAGGCATTTTATGGTTTTGGCGATAAAAAGAATAAATAAACTTATACAGCAACAAAGCAAAAAGAGGAGTATCCATATATAAATAGCTGTAAGCAGTGATTCTGGATTCAAACCAATACCGAATAAAATTAATAAATAGCCACAGCCGTAAAAATATAAGAAAAATACGAGTATCGATAATGTTAATTGAATAGACAATGCTTTAAAAGAAGGTGAATCGTTATTGTCAGAAGGCGCAAAAATGGATTTAATAGTTTTATAGTTGACAATAATTAAATATACAAAAAAGGTAATTAACCCGCATATTCCCAAAAATGCACACGAACCACCCTGTTCACAATTATCAAAGTAATACCAGCCAACAGTACCTAAGATGAGTACAAAATAACTCGTCAGTAAGATTACTAATTCTTTATATAGCTTTTTTGTGCGTAATTTATTAAAAATTTTTTCAAACATTTATTATTCTCTGTAAAATTAAGTATAAACTATTATATTTATGTATGTATCTTAATGTAAAGCTGCATAGATTTTTTCTGCTAATGCCAGACTGATGCCTTCGGTCTGGCTCAGATCATGGACACTGGCGGCAACCACACCCCGTAAGCCGCCAAAACGGGTCAGTAATGCCTGCCGACGTTTACTGCCAATACCCGGAATATCATTTAGTGATGAAGTCACTCTGGCTTTAGCTCGTTTCTGGCGATGGCCGGTAATCGCAAAACGGTGAGATTCATCACGCACAGTTTGCAGTAAATGTAGCGCTGGATTATGGGGTTCTATCCGGATATTACGCTGTTGGTGGGGAATGATTAGCTCTTCCAGACCCGCCTTGCGTTCCGGACCTTTGGCAATGCCAACTATTGGAATATGAATGCCCAGCTCCTGCCATACGTCCAGCGCCATATGCACCTGTCCTTTACCGCCATCAATCAGCACCAGATCCGGCCATGTACCAATGCTTTCATCATTATCAGCCAGACGGCCATAACGACGGGTTAATACCTCACGCATGGCAGCATAATCATCTCCGGCTTTGGCAGTAGTAATATTGTAGCGGCGGTATTTAGCTGGCTGCATAGCTTCGTCTTCATATACCACGCAAGAAGCAATGGTGGCTTCACCCTGAGTGTGGCTGATATCAAAACACTCAATACGGTTCAGACTTTCAGCATCCATATCCAGCAATTGTGCCAGAGCTTCAATACGGTGTTGCTGACTGTGCTGTTGCAAACGATATTGTTCAAGAGCCATCTTTGCATTGCGTTCTGCCATCTGTAACCACACTCTCCGTTCCCCGACAGTATTATGCACAAACTGTATCTGCCGGCTATTTTCAGCATTCAGAGCATCACGCAGAGTTTTGGGTAACTGAAAATTGCTGATAATAATGTCTGGTTTGCTTTTACCCAGATAATGTTGGGCAACAAACGCTTCTCCATAATGATTGAGTTTTTCAGTAACACGATAACGCGTATCTGGAAAAAAATTTTTATCACCAACATGGCGGCCGCCACGAATGCTTACCCAGTGAATACACACAATATCGTTTTCTTCAGTTAAGGCCAGAATATCAATATCACTGTGGCGTGCATGTTTACTGTCTATAAACTGCTGCGATTGCATCAGCCCTAAAGCCTGAATCTGGTCGCGAATCTGCGCAGCGGTTTCAAAATCCAGTTGTTCTGCTGCCTGCTGCATTTTTGCATGTAAGGAGGCAGTTAATTCACTGGTTTTACCTTGTATAAAGCTTACAGCGGCTTTGACATTGCTCTGATAATCTTCAATACTGATATGACCAACACAAGGGCCGGAGCAGCGCTTAATCTGGTACAGTAGACAGGCGCGATCGCGATGTTCAAATACACTGTCTTCACAAGTACGCAGTCTGAATACTTTCTGTAGCGTTTGAATACTGTTGCGTACCGCATAGCCATTGGGATAAGGACCAAAATACTGATTGGGTTTTTTCAAGGTGCCACGGTAATAGGCCATTTGCGGAAAACGGTGGCCACTAAGCATCAGATAAGGATAACTTTTATCATCCCGAAACAGAATATTGTATTTTGGTGATAGCGCCTTAATAAAATTGTTTTCCAGTATTAGCGCTTCAGTTTCCGAATGAGTTGCCGTAATTTCAATGCGCGCCACCTGTTTAACCATCAGTTGAATTCTGGGCGACAAATCGGTTTTTTGAAAATAGCTGCTAACCCGGCGTTTTAAATTCACCGCCTTGCCTACATATAATACCTTGTCATTGGCATCCAGCATGCGATATACACCCGGCACTAGAGGCAGATTCTTGAGAAACAGAGCTAAATCAAATTTGTTATTGTCTGTGGGGCTGGATGAAGGAATGGCAGTATCGTTCATGGTGGTGATTTATCAGGTTAACAACTGTACAGCCACAAAAAAATCCATAAGCTGCATACACAACTTATGGATAATGAGCGAAATAGTCAAGAGGAAAAATTAGTTACAATTAATGCGTACATCTTCATCATAACGTTGAATCAGTGCATCACGATTATTAGTACGCAGACTATCAGCCATATTGCGGTTTAGTTTTGCTGTTTTACAAGCAGCTTCGCGGTTTTTCTTGTTTTGTTCTGCAATTTTCTTATTCTCTTCTTCTCTCAATTTATTCTGCTCTTCAATCTTGCGATTAAGCTGAGCCTGTTGTTCGCTCAGTGAGTCAGAACTGGCCTGAGCATCGGGCTGGGGAGTAGCCAGCGGAGTAGAAGCCTGAGTGCGTATGTTGAATCGATTGGCTTTAGCCGGAGTAAGTTGAACAGGGGCATCTGAGTATTCATTTATGCCTTTCTTGTCACGCCATGTGTAGACTTCCGCAGCACCTGCTATTATTGTGCTGCTCATCAATACCATTGCCAGTGACATTTTCAGTATTTTGTGACGCATATTTACTTTTCCTTCGCGTTTGAAAATATATGTTTTGACTATTATACGATAAAAAAAACTTCTGTTTGCCAATTGACAGGATTGTGTAAAAGTATATTTTGCCAGTGTGTCGTAAATTTGTTAAAATTGCTCGCCAATTCCTCCACCTAATTTCTCCTCGTTCTCGAAAAAGAAGCTCTAAAATGCGTATAGTCGAAAAAGCTTACACTTTTGACGACGTGCTACTTGTACCTGCTCACTCTGAAGTACTGCCGCGCGACGTTATACTGAAAACCCCGCTTACCCGTCATATTTATTTGAATTTACCGCTGGTTTCTGCCGCGATGGATACCGTTACCGAAGCCAGACTGGCTATTTCCATGGCACAGGAAGGGGGTATTGGTATTATTCATAAAAACATGAGTATTGAGCGGCAGGCACGTGCTGTTGCCAATGTCAAACGCTATGAAAGTGGCGTAGTCAAAGATCCGGTAACCATTACACCAGATACCCTGATTGGTGATCTGATTGGCCCTGGGCGCAAATATAAAGTGTCCAGTTTGCCGGTGCTCGAAAATGACAGAGTAGTTGGATTGGTTACCAACCGTGATTTACGTTTTGAGCGCAATCTGCAACAAAAAGTAGCCAGTATCATGACGCCACGTGAGCGTCTTGTAACAGTAAGTGAAACCACCAGCATTGATGATGCACGAGAATTAATGCATACACATAAAATTGAACGGGTACTGGTGGTTAATGCCGAATGGGAACTGAAAGGTTTGATTACCGTCAAGGATATTCTGAAAAATACCGCATTTCCCAATGCCAATAAAGACAGCGAAGGCCGGTTGCGCGTTGGTGCTGCCGTAGGTGTGGGACAGGACACAGATGAGCGCGTAGCTGCTCTGGTACAGGCAGGTGTAGATGTACTGGTAGTGGATACAGCGCATGGACACAGTCAAGGTGTGATCGAGCGTGTTCGCTGGGTAAAACAGCATTACCCGGATGTAGACGTGATTGGCGGTAATATTGCTACAGCCGCTGCTGCACGTGATCTGGTGGCTGCGGGGGCTGATGCAGTTAAAGTAGGTATTGGTCCGGGTTCCATCTGCACAACGCGTATTGTCGCTGGGGTAGGAGTGCCGCAATTAACAGCAATTCATAATGTTGCTACTGCATTGGCAGGCAGCGGCGTGCCACTGATTGCTGATGGCGGTATCCGCTTTTCTGGTGATCTGGCCAAAGCACTGGCCGCTGGTGCTTCAGCAGTGATGCTTGGTGGCATGTTTGCCGGAACAGAAGAAGCACCGGGTGAAATCGAGCTGTATCAGGGACGTTCCTATAAATCCTATCGCGGCATGGGTTCAATGGGTGCCATGAGTCAGGGCTCATCAGACCGTTATTTTCAGGACAATGTGGCCAGCGCTGATAAATATGTACCAGAAGGCATTGAAGGACGCGTACCCTACAAGGGGCCGATTAACCAGATTATTCACCAGCTGGTGGGCGGGTTGCGCTCCAGCATGGGTTATCTTGGCTGCAAAACCATTCAGGATATGCACAGCAAGGCTGAATTCGTGGAAATTACCGCTGCCGGCATGAGCGAATCTCATGTACACGATGTGCAGATTACCAAAGAAGCGCCGAATTACCATGTTCGCTAAAATATTAGCGTAAAATCAGGTATTAATATAAAAGGGTAGCCGGCAGGCTACCCAGTGGAATAATGAAAAATTTCTTTTTTATTATTCAGACCTGCATTGCCAAAACAGAAAGGATTAGCTAAAATACATTGCTTTCATGGCAGCGTCAGATAATACATATACCTGCCATCATCAAGCACGTAGCTCACGCCATTTTGCGTGAGGTGGCGTGTTTTTTTTTGCCTGTAACTGGTAACAGAAAGCACAATTATTTATCCATAACTAAACAGACTGGTGTCACGGCAATAGTCTACTAAAATCTACAGGAATCAATCATGACTACAAACGCAATTCTGGTGTTGGCTGACGGTTCCGTATTTCATGGTGTCAGCATTGGTGCGGCCGGGCAGGCAGTTGGTGAAGTAGTCTTCAACACCAGCATGACTGGCTATCAGGAAATTCTTACCGACCCATCTTATACCCAGCAGATGGTTACCCTCACTTATCCGCATATCGGCAATACCGGCATAAACAGAGAAGATACCGAAAGTAAGCAGATTTATGCTGCTGGCTTGATTATCCGGGATTTGCCTTTATTGCACAGCAATTTCCGCGCAGAAGAAAGTCTGGCTCAATACTTGCAGCGTCATCATACCGTAGCAATTGCCGACATAGATACACGCCGTCTTACCCGCTTACTGCGAGATAAAGGAGCACAAGCCGGTTGTATTCTAACCGGTGCAGATGCCAGCGAGAAGCAGGCACTGACACTGGCAAAAGCTTTTGGCAGCATGGCAGGTAAGGATCTGGCACAGAAAGTAAGTTGTACAGAAAAATATGAATTTACACAGGGTGAATGGCAACTGGGGCAGGGCTATGTTGAACCTCCGGCAGCACAATATCATGTAGTAGCCTATGATTTCGGAGTAAAAACCAATATCCTGCGCATGCTCAGCGAGCGTGGCTGCCGTTTGACTGTTGTTCCCGCTACCACGCCTGCTACAGAAGTATTGGCAATGAATCCGGATGGCGTATTCCTGTCCAACGGCCCTGGCGACCCAGAGCCTTGTGATTATGCCATCGCTGCCGTACAGGAAATTCTGGCACATAAACTGCCACTGTTTGGTATCTGTCTGGGTCACCAATTGCTTGGTCTGGCGTTAGGTGCACAAACCCGTAAAATGCCTTTTGGTCATCATGGTGCCAACCATCCGGTACAGGACATCGATACTGGCAGAGTAGTGATTACCAGTCAGAATCATGGCTTTGAAGTAGATGCAGATACCTTACCGCAAAATGTGCGTATTACCCATAAATCACTGTTTGACGGTTCATTACAAGGCATCAGCCTGACCACACAACCGGCCTTTTCATTTCAGGGACACCCTGAAGCCAGCCCGGGCCCGCATGATGTATCCTATCTGTTTGACCGGTTTATCGAACATATGCAGGCAGCACGCAAAGACTAAATGGACACCTTTCACCAACCAAGCCATTGAGAAGAGCAAAAATGTAAAGGAAACACCATGTTTGGTATTACAGATCTGGGAACCTATATCATTGGTGCCATCGCCATCGTTTTATTGCCCGGACCCAATTCCATGTACTGTCTGACAATGGCGGGAAAATATGGTGCCAGAGCAGCTTATTGTGCCGTAGCCGGCATATTTTTAGGTGACAGCATATTGATGTTACTCTCATCTACTGGAGTAACATCAATTATTAAAACCATTCCTGTATTATTTTTAATGCTGAAACTGGCTGGAGGAGCATATTTATGTTATCTGGGCTGGCAGTTATTCCGTTCAGCAGTCAGACAATGGAACAGGCATCAACAGGCAGCCGAAGCTTTCAGACATTCACTGTCTGCAACTGATACAGCTAATAAACCACCTCCAGCACACTACTTGTTTAAACGAGCCCTGCTATTAAGCCTGTTAAATCCCAAAGCCATACTGTTTTTTCTGGCTTTCTTTGTCCAGTTTGTTGACCCGCATTACATATATCCAGCATTCAGCTTTCTGTTGCTGGCTATTATTTTGCAAATTTGCAGTCTAACTTATCTCAGTGTACTAATATTCAGTGGTATATCGCTGGTAAAGTGGTTTCGTCATTATCAGCGGCTGGCTGCCAGTGCGGTGGCCACAGTCGGACTGATGTTTATAGCGTTTGCGCTGAAATTATGGACAGCAACTATCAACTGAGTATCTAAATAGCAGTAAAGAACCACGGCCAAGCCGCTAAACTAAACAGACAATCATTAAAAAGGTATCAATATGCCTAAGCGCACAGACTTAAAATCCATTCTTATTCTTGGTGCAGGCCCTATCGTGATTGGTCAGGCATGTGAATTTGACTATTCCGGTGCTCAGGCATGCAAAGCATTGCGTGAAGAGGGCTACAAAGTCATTCTGGTTAACTCCAATCCGGCCACCATCATGACCGACCCGGATATGGCTGATGTGACCTATATTGAGCCGATTATGTGGCAAACGGTAGCGAAAATTATAGAAAAAGAACGTCCGGATGCAATTTTACCAACCATGGGTGGGCAAACAGCACTCAACTGCGCTCTGGATTTGGCTCATAACGGAATCCTCAAAAAATATCAGGTTGAGCTCATAGGAGCATCGGAAGATGCCATAGATAAAGCAGAAGACCGTGGCCGCTTTAAAGAAGCCATGAACAAAATCGGCTTGCTTACACCCAAATCCTTTATCTGTCACAGCATGGATCAGGCACTGGAGGCACAGACACAGGTAGGCTTTCCGGCACTGATTCGCCCCTCTTTTACCATGGGCGGCAGTGGTGGTGGCATTGCCTACAATAAAGATGAATTCATCACCATCTGTGAACGCGGTTTCGATGCTTCGCCTACCCATGAACTACTGGTAGAACAGTCAGTACTGGGCTGGAAAGAATATGAAATGGAAGTAGTGCGTGACCGCGCCGACAACTGCATCATCATCTGCTCAATTGAAAACTTCGATCCGTGCGGCGTACATACAGGTGACTCCATTACCGTAGCACCGGCACAGACACTCACCGATAAAGAATACCAGCTAATGCGCGATGCATCGCTGGCTGTATTACGCGAAATCGGCGTCGATACCGGTGGATCCAATGTACAGTTTGCAATCAATCCGCAAAACGGTGAAATGATCGTCATTGAAATGAATCCGCGTGTCAGCCGCTCTTCTGCACTGGCTTCCAAGGCCACCGGATTTCCGATTGCCAAAATTGCCGCCAAACTGGCGGTAGGCTATACCCTTAACGAATTGCAGAACGACATTACCGGTGGCCGTACACCGGCTTCCTTCGAACCATCAATAGATTATGTCGTCACCAAAGTACCGCGGTTTGCCTTCGAGAAATTTCCCTCCGCGGATGACCGCCTTACTACACAAATGAAGTCAGTTGGTGAAGTTATGGCCATCGGACGCACATTTCAGGAATCTATCCATAAAGCACTGCGCGGGCTGGAAATAGGATTAAGTGGCTTTGATAGCCGCAGCAGCAATCGTGCAGCTATTCAGCGCGAACTGGCCAACCCCGGGCCAGAGCGCATCCTGTATGTGGCCGATGCCTTTCGTGCCGGATTCACACTCACCGAAATCCAGCAAATCTGTGCCATTGACCCATGGTTTCTGGCACAGATTGCCGATCTGGTGGCAGAAGAACAGCAGCTCATCAGTCGCAAACTGAATGAAATAGACTATACCTACATGCGCAGACTGAAACGTAAAGGCTTTGCCGATAAACGGCTGGCACAGCTACTGCGCAGTGATGAAACCAGCGTGCGCCAGCATCGCCATACCCTCAGGCTGCATCCGGTATACAAACGAGTCGATACCTGTGCGGCCGAATTTGCCACCAACACTGCCTATCTTTACTCCACTTATGAAGAAGAGTGTGAGGCAGAACCCAGCCAGCGCAAAAAAATCATGATTCTTGGCAGTGGACCCAATCGTATCGGGCAGGGAATCGAATTTGATTATTGCTGTGTACATGCCGCTTTAGCCTTACGCGAATCCGGTTTCGAAACCATCATGGTTAACTGCAATCCAGAAACCGTATCCACAGACTACGATACTTCCGACCGCCTCTATTTCGAACCACTCACACTAGAAGATGTACTTGAAATCTGCCATACCGAAAAACCAGACGGACTGATTGTGCATTATGGTGGCCAGACACCATTAAAACTGGCAAATGAACTGGTAGCCAATGGAATAAAAATCATCGGTACATCAGCCGATGCTATCGATGCAGCAGAAGACCGCGAACGTTTCCAGCAGATTCTGCATAAATTAGGCCTGCGCCAGCCAGAAAACCGCACAGCACGTACCGAGACCGAAGCCCTGCAACTGGCTGAAGAAGTAGGCTATCCACTCGTAGTACGTCCATCTTACGTACTGGGTGGCCGTGCCATGCAGGTAGTGCATTCCGCTGCCGAATTACAAACCTATATGCGCGAAGCCGTACAAGTATCCAACGACAGCCCCGTATTACTGGATTATTTCCTCAGCCACGCCATCGAAGTAGATGTAGATTGTGTATGTGACGGTCAGCAGGTGGTCATTGGCGGTATCATGCAGCACGTAGAACAGGCTGGCGTACATAGCGGCGATTCCGCCTGCTCAATACCACCTTATTCACTCACAACAGCTATTCAAAACGAAATTCGCCGCCAAACAGCGGCTATGGCCAGAGAATTACAAGTCGTTGGTCTGATGAACGTACAGTTTGCCGTACAGGACGACATAGTCTATGTACTCGAAGTCAATCCACGCGCTTCACGTACCGTTCCATTTGTTTCCAAGGCTACCAGCGTACCACTGGCCAAAATCGGCGCACGAGTAATGGCAGGTATATCACTGCAACAGCAGAACTACACTCAGGAAGTCATTCCCGAATTTTTTGCCGTAAAAGAGGCCGTTTTCCCATTTATCAAATTTCCCGGTGTCGATACCATACTTGGGCCAGAAATGCGTTCAACCGGAGAAGTAATGGGCGTAGGGGAAACCTTTGCCGAAGCCTATCTCAAAGCCCAGCTTGGTGCCGGAGAGCGAATGCCGGCGATTGGCAAAGTCTTTCTGGCTGTACGCGATGAAGACAAACCACAAGTAATACAGGTTGCCACCAACTTCCAGTCACTTGGTTATGGCTTATGTGCCACACGCGGTACAGCCGCATTTCTGGCACAGCACGGCATCAACGTACAAATAGTCAATAAAGTAACCGAAGGCCGTCCCCATATCGTTGATATAATCAAGAATGGCGAAATTGCACTAGTAGTTAACACAGTAAGTAGTGATGTGCAGTCAATTAAAGACAGCCATTCCATCCGTCGCAGTGCCCTGAATATGCGCGTACCACTGTATACCACCATCGCTGGGGCTTTGGCCATGAGCGAAGGCGTAAGCCAGTTGTCTCATACCGATGTATACAGCATTCAGAGCTTGCATCAGCGTATAGAGTCAGTAACAGCTTAAGATTAAATTATTTAGATAGCGTAGGCTACTAACAGCATACATCGCAGTTAGTAGCCTCTTACCAATCAAAACAGCTAAATATACCATCAACCATATTCAAAATTATTTCTAAAATATAAATAATTAAACAAGACAAAGGTAAATCACAAAAAATGATACTGGCAATTGATGTTTACTATATAGAAAATCAGGCAAAAACAGTAGGGATTTTATTTCAACATTGGACTGATACAAAATCAGATATCAATACCATAATTACCGATTATCGAAATAATATTGCACCTTATCAGTCTGGCCAGTTTTATCAGCGAGAATTACCTTGCATAATGTCACTATTAGATAAAATCGACCTATCCACCATCTCAACCATCCTCATAGATGGATATGTACATTTAGCTGAAAATAAAATCGGCTTAGGTGGACATCTTTATCATGCTTTAAATAAAACCATCCCCATCATAGGTATAGCCAAAAAACCATTTGCCGGAAATAGCCAGTATTTAATCGAAATTATTCGTGGTCAAAGTAAACAGCCACTGTATATTACCGCAATCGGCATACCATTAGAAAATGCAGCTGCAAACATCAAACTAATGGCTGGAAAATATCGCATGCCAGATTTACTGAGCTTCTTAGATCAGCAGACAAAACTATTTAAATCCGAAAAGACGAATAAAGAATAAAATCATATACACAATTAAAATTATAAAGCTTCAAATTAAAAAATAGATATTTACCTAAAGCAGGATAAAAATTCAAATACACCCATGCATACAAAAAAGCCTGCAAAAATCATTTGCAGGCTTCGGGTAACTCCGGTAATTAATTACCCCAGTATGCCGTTATCACATTTTGCTGCTGAGACAATCCCACTTGTTCAGGAACCGGCAAAATGTCAGCATTATTAGATCCCATATTAGCCATTGCTGTAATCAAATGTTGCACCTGCTTCGCAGCCAGCACATCATCAGCATTTCCTGAATTGTGCAAGCCTGCACCCCTGTCATCAAATAAATAATCCATCCCATTTAAATGCAGCAGATTACCAGCGTCTACCGAATGATTATCAGCATAACGCGCAAAATTCATACTAAATAAATCACCTGCATCGAGACTATCAGCATGAATCGTATCTGTAAGATTCATAACAGAAAATTTATCAGTTTTTGCAGAGGATTTAAGCTTATCCAGCTCAAGCTCATTTAATGTCAACGTTTTATCCGCAAATTCAAAAACCTGAATCTGATGCACAGCGCCACAAAAGAAATTTTTAACGACTACCGAATCTGTACCATTGTAGCCAGACATCACCAGATCATAACCAGCTTTGCGATAAACAATCTCATCAGATAGAACATCCGTAAATCTGATTGTATTTACATCCTTGTTATTAGAATTGTGTTCCAGAATAGTATCTTGGCCATGTCCTTTGCTGAAAACATAAATGTCATTACCAGTACCACCTTCCAGATAATCATTACCTTTCCCACCTACAAGGATATCATCACCGCTACCACCGTATAAAAGGTCATCACCACCACCGCCTTCCAGATAGTCATTACCCTTACCACCAACTAACTTATCATTACCATCAGCCCCAAACAGCTTATCATTACCCTTACCACCATTCAGATAAGTATCCTCAGAGCCATAAGCATATAACTCATCATCGTCATTAGTTCCGGCTTGAGTAAGCGTACGGATATCCGCAACATCTAATTGGCTTCCATCAGAAAACTTAATAAAATCAATCTGATTAATACCTGATTCACGGAAGAAATTAATCACTTTCAGCGAATCATCAGAACGCTTCGCCACAATATAAAGATCCAGCCCTTTGCGCGAAAAAGTAAAATCCTTTTTTACCCAATTATTAAAGAGCACAGTATTAACATCTTTACCAGTGGGATTGAATTCAAGCAACTGATCGTGGCCAAAATCTTTATCAAACACAAACAAATCCGAACCTTCTCCACCTTCCAGATAATCATCGCCTGTGCCGCCGATAATAGTATCATCATCGTCACCGCCATAGATATAATCATTGCCGGCACCGCCAATTAGCACATCATTGCCCGCGCCGCCATCCAGATTATCATCGCCGTCACCGCCATCGAGAATATCATTACCGCCATGACCTTTCAGCACATCATTACCGCCAAGACCAATTAAAGTATCATCCGATTCATAGCCAATAATAAAATCATTACCTTCTGTCGGCTTTAACAACAACGCCTTGATTTCCTCAACATCTAGCTGTGAACCATCAGCAAATTCCACCACATCAATCTGGTCGCCGCCGTGGCCATCGCCATTAAAGAAATTGACTACCGTAATCTGATCAAAAGTATCCTTGATTTTCAATAACAGATGATTGCCATCGCGGGCAAAAAGCACCTCATCCTGCACAATACCATCCGTAAAACGAATTTTATCAACCTTATTTACCCCGGTATCATGATTGCGGATAATATCCCGCCCAAAGCCACGCGCAAACTCATAAATATCCGAGCCTGCACCACCATCCAGCTCATCATTGCCGATACCTCCAATCAGCAAATCATCTCCGGCACCACCATTCAAAATATCCCGTCCGCCACCAAGCAGATTAGTACCAATCAGAATATCATTACCATCGCCGCCAGACTGCACACTCAGCTTATCTTGTACCGTTTTACCCAGCAGACTGCACCAGTGATCAAATACATCATGTGCTTTTGCATAATCAGCATATTCATTGAAAAGAGTAATCCCATCCGGCCAGAAACCAGTATAGTGATAAGCCAGAAATTCCCCCAGATCCACAAACGCCTTTTCCGGATTGTGCTGGAAAACCTGATTAAAAGTAGCAGCAATCTCCGAAAAATCCAGCGAAACTTCATCATTTTCCAGCTTAAAGGTAAGCTTTTCCATATATGGCTTCAGCCGCGTCTGGAATAATAAACTCTCATACAGACTATTGCGAATCCCGTTATAAGTCTTATCAATCGTATCCAGAAGCTGCTGCCGTTGCTTTGGCGTACCTGCATAAAATAATCTTGAAGTTTCACCAGTAAACGCATTCAGCACATTCAGCTTATCGCTGTAAGTCTTAAACTTCTTCTCCCATTCCGGATCAACAACAGTAAGCTTACTTTCTTCTGATGGCCTGATAGCAGAACCGCCAGAGCTGGCAGAACCAGTATTAACCCATTCTATGCCTAAGGTATAGTCAGCATTTCCATCAAACTGCGGATCAGTTTTAGCCCATTCCATCAGCAGCTTGTCCAGTAACGCCAGCTGCTCCGCGCGCGTTTCAGCCTGCGCATAAGATTGCAACACCGCAGCCAGATTTTTAGACAGCGCCGCTGCATCACGTAAATCGTGTACCCGCCCCGTACCTTTCAAATTGGGCGCCTGCTTCTGCTCCTCAGTTAGTTTTACTTCCTCAGCATACTCACTGAAAACCGGCTTATGCTCGAAATTCACATCACCCATAACCCGGGTTTGCCCGTCAGTGGTTTCATAGCTGCCGATCTGAGCCAGCGTATTGCCATTTTTCAAATTGGTATTGCTGTTTTTATTTTCCAGATTCAACGCTTTTACGCCTACCTGTTCCAGCGTAAACAGCTCATTGCTCTGACAGATACCATCCTGATTCAAATCACGCCACACGCGCAACTGATCAAAGTGCGCATCCTGTGCATCCACCCGGCCATCGCCATTACTGTCAAACTCGCGTAATGCCGCATAGCCATTAGCAGCCTTGCTGCCATCTGCCAGCAACGTACTGTCACCAAACAGCTCCGTACCATCATTAATAATCCCATCGCCATTACGGTCTACTGCCAGCAGCCCGTCGTCAGCTTTTACCCAGCCAGTAGCCGTGCGGATACCATCACCATCATGGTCAAATAGCGCGCCACTTAATTTTCTCGAACCTACGGTTTCAATACCATCACCATCCAGATCCAGTACTATCGGGTCATAAACATAATATTTACCATCGCGGTTTAAATCAGCCCAATCTCTCAGATGCTCACAAATCCAGTTGCCAAAATTAAATGGATCACGAACCAGTCTTTCAGCTCCGATAGCCAGATTACCGAAAGCCCTTGCAAGGTCAAGCGGATTGAGCGAATCTATATTATATAAATTATGCCAGTCAAGTGCCGAACCCGGCCAGTCTTTGGGAGACAGGCAGTCTGGGTCAAAACGGGTAAAACCCTGTGCATCCGATTTTAAAATACCATCTAAAGAAACTGTGCCAGACTGAGCGATATTATTCAGTAAGGCTTGAGCCATATCATTAGAAAAGCGATTATATTTATTGTTATCATATCTCCCCATCCGAGAGCGCAAGATCACATCTGTGGTTGCGCGCAGTGCTTTATCCATCACATTGCCCCAGAAACCGCCGGCCTGTCCGCGACTATTGGTGCCCACTGCTACATTCAACCACAGATTTAACCCATTGGCATCCGGATTGCCGGCTGGAATGGTGCCTTTTAAATAATCATAGGCTTTGGAAAAATCAGCATCTTCGCCATGAGCAAGTCTATTCTCAATATCATCTATGATCGATTGCAATTCGGCTCTTTGATCATCAGTTAAATCATAGGAAGCCTTTTCAGCCATATATGATTCTAAATTAAGATATCCTTGGAAACCTTCGCCTTTAATAAAGCAATTCATACTTACTCCTTTCTAGTCAATGACCTTGCTGTGTTGATGAATATAATCCAGAATACGATTATTATTTTCGATAAAGCCTTGGACAATTTCTGGATGATCTAGTAAGCTTTCATTATGTTTATAGATATCAATCAAGGCATCAGCAAAATACCACTGATTCGGCAATGGCTTATGCTTGCCATGCAGATATCTTGAGGAATACACGGTATACCCTAGACCAAACTCCTTATCCAATACAGAATGAATATCAATCTGGTGAGGGTAGGAGTCACTTGCATCTTTTGCATCAAATGGCCAGAAATCAATGCTGATATCTTGCTGATTTGTATCGGACTGATTAGCAAACGTGGTTAACTTTCCAGCAATACCAACACGATATAGTGTCTGATTGTTTCGTTGTTCTTTTAAAGCATATTGATAGCTTTGTTGTTTAAACCAGTAATTGCCATATTCCAGTTCAGTTTTGTTTGGCTTAGGAAACAACGGCCGTATACCTATACCGGAAATTGGCTTGGAAAAATCAGGACATTGATGCAACGCTGCTTCATCATTAGGAAAGTTGGAAAAAGTAGGTAGCTGATACATAATGCTAACTGCTTTCTCTTCAACTATTCCATCAACAACTTTATTTTTCAAGTTAGGCCCAAAAAAGCAGCGTGGCAGAGTAATCGCCAGTTTTTTGCTTGAAACCTTGGAAGGAATCAAAACCGTAATTTCAGTGGTATCTGTCATAGCTAATTTATCCTGTAATTGCTTGTTTTTTTCTTCTTCACTGCGCCCATCAATACAGCCAGCTAAGCACAGAATCAAAATACACAGCCAACGTTTCATATTTCAACCTTTATTAAGTTGATTTTAAAAGCATCAGAACTTAGTTACTCTTTATTTTATAACTTTAACTAACTAAAGTTAACTATAATATACCAATAAATCCTAATAATATCAAGTTTATTATTGATTTGTTTGTATAAATAAATCAATAAATTATAGAGATAAAAACTTATTGTTAGCTATTTCGATATGATGGTTATTTTCTAGATAAACGTGCCCAAAATTTATAATATTATTTTAATTATGTATGCCTTTTGGCAGTAGTATCTTAGGATAATTGAGAATAGTTTAGTATTTAATTGTAGATTCAAGTATCTGTTGAAAATTTTTACGATTCTTATCCATTATGATTAATAAGAGTCTAAAGCTTAATATATCTGTGTTTGGACTTATTACAAAACCTTGATTAACAACTCTATCTAGGTATTTTACTGGGTAGCTTTCTCTCTATTATCTGGCCTTGAAACTTATACTTGTTGATAAACTCTTAAGTAATATGAAAAAGCATAAGTGCTGATTGGGTTTAAGATCCTACCAGTATTTTATTTTACTACCATTACCCAGTATATAAGGGTAATGGTAGTAAATGATTCATAAGGATCCTATCCATGATCTTAATGATTCAGTATTTTCTACTTCATATGGTAATTTAATGTTGCGACGTCGAATTTCTTGTTCTAAGAGTATGCTACGTTCTAATTCATTATTCGTGCTTGTAAGACGTAATGTAAATGATTCTAATTGTTGCGTATTTAAATTAAATTCAAGTTCTGCAAGTTTTTTTAAATAAATATCCAACTCTGTATTTACAGCTTTAAAATAATCTAATTCTTTTGAATATTTATCTTTAAATGTGTCTAAAAATGACCAGATTTTTTGAGCTTTATCACTGTGCTCAAGGTAATAACTAAATGCTAATGTTAGAATACCAGTAACTAGGGCACTACAAAATGCAGATAATTCAGTTCCAAATGGAAATGCAAATAATTGTGTGCACGTGGTATATATCATAGTGCCGCAAATAACAGAGATTCCAGAACTAATAATTATGCTGGCTTCTTTAATTAATTGACCCGTAGGTAATGAATTTGGATTAAAAAAGATAAGTTTAATTACTTGAACAATATGCCCCCACATTTCACGAATCATTTTTCCAACTATTTTCCCTGTAGTGAAAAAAATATTGGTGATTGTCGTTGTGACACTAGATAATGCGCCACTAATTGCTCCATCTTTGAAAGAATAAATAAAATCTTTAAATTTGATTTTTATACGCTCCCATATGGCTTTAAAGACATTGCTAATATCATTCAGGAAATTATTGATGGAAAAGTTAATTTTATTATTATGATAAATAGCAGGAAACTGATCTCGTAGTTCAAACCATGCTTCGGCAAGAATAAGTCCTAACATTTGCCTTGTTCCCATTTTGGCACCAGAAATTAATGATTGCTTAGCAACTTTTTTGGCAAATTTGCTACTAGTATAATAAGCTGTATTAATTGTTCTTTCATATCTTGCTCGTGCTTTTTTGTCTATTTCAAGCATTTTATCATGGTCTGCTTTTTCTTTATTTTTTAAGTTTTTTAAGTTTTTTAGTTTTTTTCTTCTTGGTGGGTTAACGATGGTTTATTTTCTAATATTGCTATTTCTTGTTTGATTTGAGACATTTCATTTTTCAGTTGGTTCACATAGTCAGACATATCCTTAGCTTGTTTAGATTTATTTAGTGTTTGATTGGTAGCATATAAATTACTACTGTGATTGGCTAGATCTGGGCCTGATAGCTCTGCTAAAACACGACCTTGATCGTTATGTATTTTTTTGCTGAAATTGCATGATCTAAATTTATTTTATCATTAGGTGCAAAGACCTGACCTGTATACGCGTCTATTAATTTATTTGATTGATGATCGATTTTTGCTTGTTTATTTGTCTGAATATAATTATTGTGTTTATGATATTCATGTGAATTATATTGTGCTTGTTGCTCAAATTTTTTTCTTTCTTCTTCTGTTGCATAAATGCCTTGGCGCACGTTATGAATAGTATCAACGTCCCCACCTTTTTTATCTTCAAATAATAAAAAATCTAATCCGAATGTAGTTACCAATGATTGAATAATTGTATTGTGTAACTCTTTACTCCAGTCCATTTCCTGTTTAATCATTGTTTAAAATTCCTCGTTAGTAAATTATCTTAAAGATAAAAGCCGAGTAAACTCGGCGATCGGTTATCATTTTTTTAAAGTAAAGTCGTAATATTCTTCTTCTCCAGTACTTAATATATTATCTAATTCTTTTGTATTGAGAACGTTGAATCCATCACTATCTGTTTCGATTTCTACAACGCCGTCTGTGGATACATCCTTTGGTTGGAAAAGAGGAGTGGTAATAATGTTGGTCATGATTGCTGCCAATAAATAGCCATTATTAATAATTCTCAGACTTTGTTGTGATATGTCGTCGGCTGCTCTTCCTCCACCAAGAACCACTATTTTTTCGTGCATCCGTTTTAATGCATATAAATATGTAGTAAAAGTGTTATTAATTTTTTCTAGTAAATAATAAATCTTATCTACATAGTTATTTATATTAGCTAAGTGTTCTTCACCTAAATCCATTTTTTTTATTGCATCGTCAATTTCATTTCTCACTTTTGTTGCATTTTCCAATGCTTTTTCTGCATAGTTTGCATATGACCAACCTGCAATAACCAAAACAGGAGCAATTGCGGCAGCACCTAAGAACATTGCACCACCAGTCATTCCCCAGCCTCCGGCAGCAAGTGAACCACCACCAATGGCAGCCATTGTTGCATTGTAAGCCGCCGCACCAGATAAAGCGGCAATTGGTGTTCCTGTTGATGTGGCTGCAAAAGCCATGACACCACTGTATACAGCAAAACTAGCAGCTGCTCCTGATACTCCTGAAGCGATGACTGTACTTAAGAATTCTATTGTTGAGACAGTGTATTCTTCAACTTTATTTATATTATGTTTGGGAATTGACAATTCAAGATTTCTATTGCCATCTCGTTTCAATTGTTTTAGTAATTCGTTAGAAAGTTTTTTAAATTTTAGAAATAATTTGCCAATATCAAGTTCTAGTTGACCTAATCGTTCTAATTTTTTTCTGAAATTTTACTTAAGGCATCTATTTCTTTTTTTCGTGCATCAAATTTGTTTTTAGCTTTTTCTAATATTTCGTCAGCTTCTGATTTAGTCTGATACCCATCATATGCTTTTTTTCCACCAACAGCAGCTGCGGCTGCCACTGCACCTGCAATAATTAAAGGTATTGCCATTCTCATTCCTTCATTAAGGTTGCGTTAATTAAAAATGATCATCGCCAGAATATTAGTCAGTCTTCACCTCTGTAAATTGATTAATTGGTTAATTGATTAATCCAGTTATTTATGTTTTCTGTGTTGATGTAATTGTCGTAAACCTTTGGTTAATAGTAGTAAAGTAATTATAAACAGTTTCTGAATATTTAAAACAATATTTTTTATCTTCTAGTTTTTTTAATGATAAAAATCATGAATAGTTTGTTATAGTAGGATGTATAAAGATTATATCTATTTGATTGTTTTAAATTATTATTTGTTGGATTCTTTTTGATCTTTTATCAATGTAATAATCAGTAAGTGTTTTAAGTGTTTTATTTATGCTAACTATCTGAAAATATATCATCAATACACTAATTAAATTTTATTTAGAGGATATATAAGGTGTTCCTGTGTAGTTTTTCAATGTAAGGAACAGTCTACATTGTACATAATCAACTACATAAAAAACTTGAATATAAAATGAACCGGTTTGAATCAGGCTGATGCTATTATCGGCAAAATATAGATGATATGTTTAATGTAATTAAGTATGGTTAAGGATAATTTATGGTTATGAGAAAAGAAATTCTGGATTGGTGCGCGCAGCAGCTTGCTGTAGCTCAGTTTCGTGATTTTAGTCCGAATGGGTTGCAAGTGGAGGGCAGGGATGAGGTTAATAGTATTGTCTGCGCGGTAACGGCAAGTCAGGCTGCTATTGATTTTGCTGTAGCGCAGCAAGCTGATATGTTGCTGGTACATCATGGTATGTTCTGGAAAAATGAAGCAGCAGCGATTACAGGCTGGAAAAAACGCCGTATCCAGACATTATTGGCTAATGATGTTAATCTTGTCGGCTATCATCTGCCACTGGATGCGCATCAGCAATGGGGCAATAATGTGCAGTTGGCATTACGCTTAGGCTGGCAGGTAGACGGTTGTGGTGGTGAGCAGAATCTGGTGCAGTATGGTTCATTGGCACAGCCGCTTACTGCGGCTGAGTTAGCATGGCAACTGGAGCTCAGTCTTGGCCGGGTGCCGGTGCTTTTATGTGCAGACCAGCAGCAGCCTGTGCGTCGGATAGCTTGGTGTACCGGCGGTGGTCAGGGCTTTTTTCAGTATGCTATTGAGGCGGATGTAGATGCGTTTATCACGGGAGAAGTTTCTGAACCTCAATATCATCTGGCTCGGGAATGCGGGGTAGTATTTATTGCTGCGGGGCATCATGCTACGGAGCGGTATGGTATACAGGCACTGGCTTGTGCTTTGGTCGGGGAGTTTGGCATAAGGCAACAGTTTTTTGATGAATCTAATCCGGCTTAAGCCGTAACTGTGGGGATAAGTATAATAATTATTAGAGAAAAATCATTAATAAACATGATTTTAAGCTATTTTTCTGGTAAAATTAGAGTCATTTGTCTATAATTAGATAATCTTTAGACATCACACTGTATTGATATTATACGGTAATCTTGGGAAATTAATTATGATGACATTATATGCGGGCATGACTTGTCCGTTTAGTCAGCGTTGCAGCTTTGTCCTGTATGAAAAAGGTATGGACTTTGAAATCAAGGATGTTGACGTTTACAATAAGCCGGAAGATTTGGCCGTAATGAACCCATATAATCAGGTGCCTGTACTGGTTGAACGTGACCTGATTCTGTATGAATCCAATATTATTAATGAATATATTGATGAGCGTTTTCCTCATCCACAATTGATGCCTGCTGATCCGATTATGCGTGGTCGTGGTCGTTTGGTACTGTATCGGCTGGAAAAAGAGTTGTTCAGTCATGTACTGGTGCTGGAAAATCCTGAATCCAGTAATAAAGATATGAATAAAGCCCGTGAAGCGATTACTCAGGGCTTAACAATGCTGGCACCGGCATTCAGCAAAAATAAATATATTATCGGTGATGATTTTTCTATGATTGATGTGGCTCTGGCTCCGCTCTTATGGCGTCTGGATCACTATGATATTAAGCTGCCGAAATCAGCTGCACCGTTACTGAAATATGCTGAACGTATTTTCCAGCGTGAGGCGTTTATTAACGCTTTGACGCCGGCTGAAAAGGCAATGCGCCGCTAAATTATCTTGATGAGGGGTGAAGACAATGAGCAAGCTAAGTACCAAACCGTATATTCTGCGTGCATTATATGAATGGGCGCTGGACAGTGGTTATACACCGCACATTGTTGCGTGGGTAAATGATAAAACCTGCGTACCCCGGCAGTATGTACGCGATAATGAGATTGTGCTCAATATTGGTGCCGTAGCCGCGCACAATCTGAATATTGATAATGAGTGGGTGAGTTTTGCGGCTCGTTTTAATGGTGTATCTCATGATATCTGGATTCCGGTTGGTCATGTAATCAGTCTTTTTGCCCGTGAAACTGGCGAGGGCATGGGCTTTGAGGTAGAACCGCTTAGCGATGATGATAACGCGGCTATTGCTGAGGTCGATGAGACAGTAGAACCTGAAATCGCAGCAGAGAGCAAAGCGGCAAAGGATAGTGCTCAGTCTGGTGGTAAAAAAGGATTGAAAATTGTTAAATAGCTGATTGTTCTCTGCTTAAACTTTATTTTTGAGGTATTTAGATTGTATTATTGTAAAAAGGGCTGAAATTCGCTGATTTTAGCCCTTTTTTATATCTGATGTTTACAGCTTATTAGGGCTGTTTTTCCATAAAGTGGGTTTGCATTTATACAGATATATATTTTATGCTGGTGTTGGTACATATTAGGCAAGTATTGTGCTACTAAGTTGTTTATTCGGTAATTTTATAATCAAATTTTTATTAAATTTGTACTTCACGCTGAATGATAAGTTGGATTAAAATACTGTTGTTTAATAATTTAATATTACATAAATATTTATTATCTTTGCATTTTCTGGGGTTTGAATATATGAACCAAACTACTGTATCCGCAACAGCCAGTAATGAATTAAGCGTGCAGCTAACGCAAAAAGAACAAAAATTTAAAAGGGTAAAATTATGGTTTAATGTTATTTTTGCTCTGTGTTTTTTGGTATTTGCTCTAGGTCTGGTATGGATGAATGTGATGGCAATTGCCAGTTCATTTATCACAGCTATGATGTTTGGTATGGCCTATCTGGGGGTGATTATGATATTTGAAGAAGATATCAATGAAATAAAAACCAAACTGGAAAAAACAGTATCTGTCTCAATCTGATTTTCCTGTGCCTGAGCATATAGGAAAATTTTTTGTAATTAGTGTATTGAATCTGTTGTAGCTGGCAGATGATAAGCAGATTTGCTATTTGTTCTTGCGTTAGCTTTTTGCTGTGGCCGGCTGTTGTAGGTGTTGTTTGCTGCAATACAAATAAATTAGCATGATGCTACAGCCAATCAGGCACCATAGCATGTCTTCTTGTGTGTCCCATACATCGCCTTGTGTCCCAAGAAAAGTTATTGCCTGTTGATTACTGATTTCAGCCACCAGCCATTCAAACAGTTCATAAATGGCACTAATGGCCATACAGAGACAGCCGCTTAAAAAAACAACCCAACCGCGGCCGCGCACTATCTGTAAGCCCCAGAGTAGTTCACTGGTGATAATGGCAGGCGAGAAACCTTGAAAAAAATGTCCGAGTTTGTCGTAATTATTGCGTGACCAGTCAAATACGCCACGCAAATAATTAAAAACCGGTTCTTCTGCATAAGTGTAGTGCCCGCCAACAAGCAGTATGATTGCATGAGTTAGGACTACCCAGTACATCAATTTACTGAAGTGAAAACGCGAATATGTACATGCAAGTATCACTACGCCCACTACTGCTGGTAAAACTTCCAGAAACCAGGTTGGGTAGTCATGTGGCCGGTAAGCAGACCAAATGAATACCATTATAAAAATCATCAATTGCACAATATGGGTTTTCATGGGATACATTGCCTATAAATGTTCAGTAGATGCGGATAAATAGGAAAGGCTCTGTTGGTTGTGATAGTCTGTATCGATAATAAAGATGATATTCCATTAGTTTTAGTTTAATATCAGCATGTTAATCTGAATAAGTGGTTATGGCAAACAAGATGATATTGCTGGAAAAAGGCTTGTTTGGTTTTTTGCTGTAACAAGATATGTGTGTCTATTTGTGTTGTGGGGATGTATATGCTTATGTAATGTTGGAGTTATGAATAATAATCTGTTTCTTAGAATTTTTTTACGGGATATAAGCTTTTTTCTTAAATCAATATTTTAGGTGTTTGATTATTATTGAAAATAAAAACTATGGGTTGTATAAAATCATTTGATTATATTTATGACCTGAATTTGTGTACTATACTTTCATTACTTAATTCAACCTGTTTCATTTAAGGAGATACTTTATGGTTGCCAATGTTAATACTGAAATCAAGCCATTCAATACCACTGCTTTTCACAATGGTAAATTTGTAGATATCAGCGATGCTGATGTTAAAGGTAAATGGTCTGTATTCTTTTTCTATCCAGCTGACTTCACTTTTGTTTGCCCTACTGAATTAGGTGATCTGGCTGACCATTATGAAGAATTGCAGAAACTGGGTGTAGAGGTGTACTCTGTATCTACAGATACACATTTCACTCATAAAGCATGGCATGATGCTTCAGAAACCATTGCTAAAATTAAATATTTTATGCTGGGCGACCGCAACGCTACTTTGGCTACTAATTTTGGTGTGCTGCGTGAAGGTCAGGGTTCTGCTGATCGCGCTACTTTCCTGGTTGACCCGCAAGGTATTATCCAGAGTGTAGAAGTAACTGCTGAAGGTATTGGCCGTGAAGCTGCTGATCTGGTACGTAAAGTTAAAGCTGCACAATATGTGGCCTCTCACCCGGGTGAAGTTTGTCCAGCTAAATGGAAAGAAGGCGACAAAACTCTGGCTCCTTCTCTTGAGCTGGTTGGCAAAATCTAATAACACTTAAACACACACATCAATCATTCTGCTGTTAAATAGCAGCTATTCAGCCCGAATACCGGCTGCGGTATCCGGGCTTTTTAGTAAAACAAAAATATAGGCTATCAAAAATACAATATCGATTGTTAATTTTAATGTAATGGAGCTGTAAAATGTTAAACGACACCCTGAAAAGCCAATTAAAAGCTTATTTGGAATATGTAACCAAGCCGGTTGAAATCATTGCCACACTAAACGATAGTGCAGGTGCTCGTGACATGCAGGCACTATTACAGGAAGTTGAAGCGCTAAGTGATAAGGTCAACCTGCGTACTGATGGTCAATCTGAGCGTAAACCTTCTTTTGAAATTACCAATCCCGGTACGCATACTGGGCTGGTTTTTGCTGGTAATCCGATGGGACATGAGTTCAGCTCATTGGTACTGGCTTTACTACAGGTGGGCGGTCATCCTTCTAAAGAAGCAGAATCTTTACAGCAACAGATAAAGAATCTGCAAGGTAGCTATCATTTTGAAACCTATTATTCGATTACTTGTCATAATTGTCCTGATGTAATTCAGGCGCTAAATCTGATGAGTATTCTTAATCCCAATATCAGCCATACTGCTATCGATGGGGCATTGTTTCAGGAAGAAATTGAAGCAAAGGAGATTATGGGTGTACCGGCAGTTTTCCTGAATGGTAAACCTTTTGGTCAGGGGCGGATGGAGCTGGCCGAAATTGTGGCCAGGCTGGATAGCAATGCAGCTGATGTGGCTGTTGAGGCACTGAATGCAAAAGAACCTTTTGATGTGCTGGTTGTAGGTGGTGGTCCGGCTGGTGCAGCAGCAGCTGTATATGCGGCGCGTAAAGGGATTCGTACCGGAATTATAGCTGAACGTTTTGGCGGTCAGGTACTGGATACGATGGATATTGAAAATTACGTTTCAGTTTTGCGTACAGATGGCCCGCGTTTTGCTCGCGATCTGGAAAGCCATGTGCGCAGTTATGATGTAGATATTATGAATCTGCAAAAGGTAAGCGCGCTGATTCCAGCTACCAGCACAGGTGGGCTGATTGAGGTACATACTGAAAGTGGCGCTGTGCTTAAATCACGCACTGTGATTCTATCTACCGGCGCGCGCTGGCGTTCCATGAATGTGCCCGGTGAACAGGAATATCGTACTAAAGGGGTTACTTATTGCCCGCATTGTGATGGCCCTTTATTCAAAGGTAAAGATGTGGCTGTGATTGGCGGGGGAAATTCTGGGGTAGAAGCTGCCATTGATCTGGCTGGTGTGGTTAAAAGTGTTACCTTGCTTGAATTTTCCGATAAATTGCGTGCGGATGAGGTATTGCAGCACAAGCTGAACAGCTTGCCTAATGTAAAGGTTATTCGCAATGCTCAAACTACTGAAGTTACTGGTGCTAATGGCAAGGTTAGCGGTCTGAACTATCTGGATAGGTTAACTGATGCCCAGCAGCATCTGGCGCTGGAAGGTATATTTGTGCAGATTGGCCTGTTACCTAATACCGGCTTTTTGGATGGAACAGTTGAGTTAACCGAACCAATGCATGAAATTGTGATTGATGCGTATGGTAAAACCAATGTGCCGGGTGTATTTGCCGCTGGTGACTGTACCAATGTGCCATACAAGCAGATTATTATTGCCGCTGGTGAAGGTGCTAAAGCAGCATTAAGTGCTTTTGATTATCTGATTCGTACCAACGCACCTCAATAATCTTGTTTCAGTAGCGAGCTCCGCAAAGCTTTTGGCTTTGTGGGGCTTTTCACTTCAAGGATTTGTGGCTGCATTGCTTTAACGTTATTGTTGTCTGTATATATCTATTTATCTGCATAGAAGCTAAAGCCAGCTTTCCAGAAAGTAATTTTAGTTAATCATATAAGTAAAAACAGGGCAAAACTGTTTACAGTTTTGCCCTGTCAGGGAGACATAGCAGTGGCTGTATCACACAGCCACTGCTATGAGTATGGTTATAACCAAGTGTATTTATAGCCCAGTGTTCCTTTGAAACCTTTGCGTTTAGCACTGCCAAAGTTTTTCTCATAACGCACATCACTATAGAAATGACTTTGACGGGTTATCGGTAGCTGGATACCAACACCAACTTCACCCCAGGTTTTGGCATATTCTTCTTTCAGTGTATCGCGGCCGATATCAACAGATTTCGGATTGACAAAGTCATGCCAGATGTTGGTAATGCCATAGAAAGATGAAGGCGGCAAATTATCAGTTGTAGTACCATTGTAGCCAAAACGCATACCCACACGGCCGCGCAGGGCAGATGGATTATGCTGATCAATCTGGCGAATCCCGTCATTGAAATTGTCCAGAGACAGATATTGGTAAGCCAACTGAACCTGTGGTTCGACAAACCAGTTATTTCCATATACGGTGAAAGCTTTACCAGTTTCGGCTGATAATGCGGCACCCCAGCCATTCTGATGTACAGATTCATTGGAACGGGCATTGTATTTGTTGCGCAGATAGCTTACCTGACCAACCAAGTCAATATAGCCGCCATTATTGCCATAGAATGTGCCATAACTACCAACACTTACTGCATCAGTACGGCCTTTACCGGTGTAATGGTCGTCAACAACATAGCCATTCTCGGCACGATACTGATCGCGGAAATCGTTTTCATTATGCCCATAGGATACATAGGCACCTATATGCCGGCGGGTTCCGGTTTTATTGTTTTCATCCAGAATAAAATCGTGACCAATCTGGAGTACGGATTGATTACCAACTGTATCCAGACGTCGTTTGCCATTCTTATCCAGATGTTTCATCAGAACTCTACCCCATGTCTGCTGCTGGTTATTGGCAAGGGCAGTATTGTTGGTGCCAGTAATGTTGTAGGTCTGATTTTCAGCGCGTCGCTCATATAGTGTACCAATAGTGGTAAAGCCCAGCTCCATATTTACTGTAGGCATTTGTACATAACCAGATACCGGCTCCGCATAAATTGGCACTTCTTTAGGTGGAGTAGGTTTAGCCGGATTTGTAGGTATTTGAGCTTTTAATGTCCATGCATAATCAGTGCCAGTTCCGTATACGCTCTGATCTATTTTCTTGAGCTGAGCTTCACCAGCATTCTTAGTTGCAGATGTACCTTCAAAACCTTGTCCAGTGATTTGTCCATCTACATGAATAACAGTTTCTGGATGAGTAATCGGTATCTCTTTTTGTGTTATGTCTCCGTAGATACCTTCTCTGGTCGTTACTGTTGTGACGCCACCGGTTACATCACCTTTAATATTAACGCGGTCAGTATAACCGGCGCCATTTTTACTGATGCTATCATCATTCCAGAGCGTGTTGACATATATCGTGCCGCCACCGGTATAGTCACCTTCTACTGTGATGGTATGGTATTTATTTTCATCATTGATATCAGCTAAAGGTATTTTTGAAAATTCAATAATACCCGTGTTCGTCAGCTGTGATAAGGTGGAATCTCCGGTATTTATCCATGTGCCCTGATTATTCAGATTTATTTTTCCTTCTGCACCGGAACTGTTGGTAGTACCAGTAGTACCGATGAAGGTTCCTGTATTCATGGCGTCAATACGACCTAAGTCAGTATTATTGATAAGCTTGCCTTCGAATTGATTACTGTTGGTAAATGAAATATTTCCAGTTCCGTGTACTTCATTGATAATATTTGTGTTGAGTAAGGTTTTATTATTGTGTACCGTAATTTCACCGTCACCAGAATTGATAATTTCAGTGTTATCAACGGTGCCCGAATTTATTAAGGTAATTTTACCAGCTCTCATATTAGCAATTTTACTTTTAAGGGATGCTTCATTGTTTATGTCTATAGAAGAATCATCACCGATGTTGGTAATATTGCCGGTAGTTGTACCTTTATTAGTTAGTTCAATCTTACCAGCTTTTGTATTGCTTATCGTACTAGCGAGCGTTGTATCAGCATTATTGGTTACTATTATTTTAGAATCGGCAGAATTACTGTTATTAATAATACCCTTGTTTATTACCCCGCTATTTTCTAAAGTAATTGTACCAGCACCTATATTGGTAATGTCACCATTAAGTGTAGCCCCATTATTATTGGTTACTCTTATAAGAGAATCTAGCAGGCCTGAATTGGTAATATCGCCGGTAGTTGTACCTTTATTAGTGATTTCAATCTTACCAGCTCTAGTATTACTTATCGCACTGCCAAGTGTTGTATTAGCATTATTGGTTACTATTATTTTAGAATCGACAGAATCACTGTTATTAATAATACTGTTGTTTATTACCCCGCTATTTTCTAAAGTAATTGTACCAGCACCCGTATTGCTAATGTCACCATTAAGTGTAGCCCCATTATTATTGGTTACTCTTATAAAAGAATCTAGCAGGCCTGAATTGGTAATATCGCCAGTAGTTGTACCTTTATTAGTTAGTTCAATCTTACCAGCTCTAGTATTACTTATCGCACTGCCAAGTGTTGTATTAGCATTATTGGTTACTATTATTTTAGAATCGACAGAATCACTGCTATTAATAATACTGTTGTTTATTACCCCGCTATTTTCTAAAGTAATTGTACCAGCACCCGTATTGTTAATGTTACCATTAAGTGTTGCCCCATTATTATTAGTTACATTTATAAGAGAATCTAGCTGGCCTGAATTGATAATGTTGCCGGTAGTTGTACCGCTGTTATTCAAAGTGATTGTACCAGTACCTAAGTTGACAACATTCTTGGTAATTGTACCGTTATTAATCAATTCAATCGTACCAGCTTTCGCATTGAATATCGTACTGGCGAGCGTTGTATCAACATCATTGGTTACTTCTATTTTAGAAGATGCTGAATCACTTTCATTAACAATATTGCCGGTGCTTTTACCGCTATTATTTAAAGAAATTGTACCAGCACCCGTATTCTTAATATCGCTTCCAAGTAGTGCATCAGCTCCATTGATTATTTCTATAGAAGCATTTTGAGTGCCTGAGTTGGTGATACTCTTGGTAATTGTACCATGATTAGTCAATGTAATCTTACCAGCTTTTTTATTGCTTATCGTACTGTCAAACGTTGTACCAGTATTATTAGTTACATTTATTTGAGACTCTTTAGAATCACTGTCATTAATAATATCGCCGGTGCTTTTACCGCTATTATCTAAAGTAATTTTACCAATACCTGTATTTTTAATAGTTCCTTCTAGAAGTGTTTTATTATCAATTGTGAAAGTACCGGCTCCATTATTAGTAATATTGTTGGTTATGCCTCTCTTACTATGCGCGGCATCCTTGGGTACGTTAGCACCATTAGGAATATTTTTAATAGTGATGTTACCAGTACTATCCTCTGTACTCGTGATATTGCCATTTATTTGGAATGAGTTATTAATTGTAATATCACCCGCTCCTTCATTAGTAATACCACCATTTATTTCTCCATGCTTGTTTTCAATAGTCAGATCACCTGGTTTCCTACTGCTGAGAGGCGTATTTCTACTCACAATGTTGCCTGATAACATATGGTGACCATCAATATTGATGTCCAATGTAGCAGAGTCATTCTGAATTATATCAGCTTCTGACGTATGCTTGGTGTCAAAATTAATTTCAACGGTGGTATTCATATCTCTCTCATTATGATAATAGGGCTGATCCTTTCCCCATACCCTCGCACCAACCCTATGTATCGTATCAGCAGCAACAACACTAGTGCTAGCTAATGCCAGAGCCACGGCTGCTACTATTTTCAGACCATTACTTTTGCATTTTCCTCGCGCTAGTTCTGAGCAGGCTACCCATGTCTGAGTAGATTCATTCCATTTGGATTTGTAGATGTTATTCATCAGCTTTCCTAAATTGTGTAAAATATCTAAGATAAAATTTAAAAATTTAATTAAGATTTACTATATATATAATAAATATGATATTTGTTGATAAATAAAAAAATTACCAATAATTTGATTATATAAGATAAGTTATATCATATCAAAATTAAGGTATATTAATGCTATTTGTATATTGATGATATGGTAGAGCTAGTCTGAGTGGATAGGATGAAAAAAGGATAATATTTTCATAATAATACTCATTTTTTATGCTATATATGGTAAGGGGTAAAAAGTTTTAGTTGCACTTAATAAAACAATACTTTTCAGGTTAAAACAGTCAACGACGTTATTAATATGATTATAAATGTTAATAGAAGTTTTTGTAATTTATTGATAATGATATTTTATGTTGTTGGTATGTGGTTGGATACAGAGGCTGTATTGGCGGTATTGTAAGCTATAAATAAAGATAACAAAAAATATAAATAGGTGTGTTAATTTTGCAACTATGAAGATAAGGAAGGTATGCTGTTTGAACATTTGTATGTTTATTCTCAATATTTAGCATGTTTTGGTGTTTGGTGGAATAATCTGGGCTGGTTCGAAAGGTATTCTGATAGTTTTTGGGTATAAATATAGGATATGGAATATTTAAAATATATATGCTATTTGTATTTTATATAATCTAAACTATTGTGATGCGGATTCTGCAATAGCTCGGCTGAAGCTATTTTGTTGGCTTGGTTCTTTTTTGTATCTATGGTGTTAGATTATGTTTTTTCCAAAATGGGTTTAAATATGAGCAATCTTTTTTTAAGTGATTAAATGTATTGATGTTGGCTTAATGTGATAAATATTGAATGAAATGCGGTTAACGGCCAGATTGTATTTGGGCTGGTACTAATTGAATATAAAAATAACTGCTTAATTATTAAGAAGATTAATTTTTCTTCTATATTTCAATCAATTGTGAAAAAGAATTTTTTGTTTTGGGCAATAATATTAGTTGCAGATAGGGGTAATCAGTAACTTTCAACGGCATTAAAGTTTGGCAAGATAGCATTCAATTCCTTGTATATTTTTCTAATACACATCTGCTAATGTGAATATTAAATCATATTGCTCAGCCACTTGCCAGATACGATGGTTGGATTCATGGCATGATGTTGCCGCTATTGAGTGCGAACTACAAGACCGTGCAGGGATATAGTGATAAATTGAAGGTCTTTAATGTGTGTAGCCAGTTCAAAGTTATTTTGAAGCTGCTCTAATTCTTTTACACCAAATAGACACCGATTTCCTCTAAAACTCAGAGTTGCTGGTCTGGTTGCTCGAAAATTGTTTAGTTGAATTTTTGCTGATTGATGACTGTTAGGATAAGTTTGCTATTACGGTGAATATTTCTTGCGTTAATTGGGTAAGCAAGCATATCTTGCAGCAGTGTTTGGAACTCTTCAATTATTTTTATTAGTAGTTGCTTTTTGCTGTATTTTTATAAACTTATTGTGAAGTTTTTAATTTTATTTGGTTTTGTTTAGATAAATTTTGGCTATTTTTCAATTTCAAGGTTGTGCTGGTAATGTAGTCTTTCGATTAATTTGGTACCTGTACGTGGAAGAAGTATGAGATATACGCTTTTTGATTTTGGGTATTTGTTTTTGGAAGAGCGTATTTTGAGCTGATTAGTGTTGGCGTTGCGGCTTTGGCTATTATGTGTAATTTAGTAATTTCCTGTTATGGCAATACTTAGAATAATTATTCTGCTTTCAGGTGTTTGGTGCATTCTATTCCTGTGGTGTTAACAGTGGGCAAGATGGTTTTGGTGTCTTCTAAATCAGTAACACTTTTTTTGTATAACCAAATGATAAATAATATTTTTTTGTTTAGATTCATTGTTTGTCTTTTAATTGGTTCACTATTTGACTATTTACAATAGAATATAAGGCTTTAAAGTTATTATTACTTATTTTGAGCTATTAATTGAGAAATCGTCGAAAGGAAGCTGTTGGAGGTAGTTGTGGAATATTTGTTAATTGGAAAGGGAAGGTTGTTATCAGGATTTTTTATCTGAGCTGTTTATATGGCTGTTTATTTTGAGGATTTTTAGTAGTACTGAAAAGAAGAATGTTAGCAGTTAGGTTGGATAATTAATTTTTTGCCTGATTGCTGATGTTGGGACTGTGTTGGAATAAAAAAGCCGCTTGATAGCGGTTTTTGATGATAATTTGCCTGATGCAAAATTTGGTGAGGTTTTTTGGTGGGTCCAGTGGGGTTCGAACCCACGACCAAGGGATTATGAGTCCCCTGCTCTAACCCCTGAGCTACAGACCCGTTAAGCGCGTATTGTAGCCAATGTGGGTAGGTATTGCAAGGTTTTACATAAAAAATCATCCGCTGGAAGCGGATGATTTTGGTTTTAAACGATAAAAAGTTTACTGTTTATTTTCATCGCTATCAAGAAAGCTTTTCAGCCGGTCGGAGCGGGTAGGGTGGCGCAGTTTACGCAGGGCTTTGGCCTCTATTTGGCGAATACGTTCACGGGTAACGTCGAACTGTTTGCCTACTTCTTCGAGGGTATGGTCGGTGTTCATGTCGATGCCAAAACGCATGCGCAGTACTTTAGCTTCACGCGGGGTAAGGCTTTCAAGTACATCTTTGGTTACTTCACGCAAACTGGAATACATTGCGGCATCTGCTGGTGCTACGTTGTTTGCGTCTTCGATAAAGTCGCCCAGATGTGAATCATCATCATCGCCGATCGGTGTTTCCATGGAGATGGGTTCTTTGGCAATTTTCATGATTTTGCGGATTTTATCTTCCGGCATTTCCATCAACTCTGCCAGTTTGGCGGAGTCTGCTTCTTCGCCGTTTTCCTGTAGGTACTGGCGGGAAATACGGTTCATTTTGTTGATGGTTTCAATCATGTGTACCGGTATGCGGATGGTACGTGCCTGATCGGCGATTGAGCGGGTAATGGCCTGACGAATCCACCATGTGGCATAGGTGGAAAATTTGTAACCCCGGCGGTATTCAAATTTGTCTACGGCTTTCATGAGGCCGATATTGCCTTCCTGTATCAGGTCGAGAAACTGTAGGCCGCGATTGGTGTATTTTTTGGCAATGGAGATAACCAGACGCAGGTTTGCCTGTATCATTTCCTGTTTGGCAGCGGCTGTTTCCTGTTCGCTTTTGACCATGTTTTTGTTAATCTGTTTGAGTTCGTCCAGTGATATTTGGGCGGTCTGTTCCAGATTGGCCAGTTCGGTTTGCTTTTCGATGATGGCATACTGGAAGCGGCGCAGGGCTTCGTTCCAGACGCGGTTCAGGGTGAGTTCTTCGTCTACCCAGCCCAAGTCTGTGGTACGGTTGGCAAAACTTTTGATAAAGTAGTCGCGTTCCATGTGTACCCGGTGCAGGGCGATATCGCGGATGTCGCGTTCGAGCTGTCGTACCTGATTGACGCGCATGCGCAGGTTGTCGCACAGGCTTTCTATCTGACGGGTGGCAAAGCGAACTTGCAATAGCTGTTCGGCAATTTCCTGTTGCAGTTTGAGGTAGTCGGCATGTTGGCTGCCTTTTTCCTGTAAGGCGGCAACCATGGCTTCATAGAGGCTCTGTATGCCGTCGAAATGTTCGAGGGTTTTCTGGCGCAATTCTTCCAGATTGGCTGATGCTGCCAGTGCTGCGTTTTCTTCGTCGCTTTCTTCAGTGTCTTCGTCAACGTCAACGCTTTCATCGCTGTCGTCAACAACTTCGGTGTCGTCGCCTTTACTATCCAAACCAATACCGAGTTCGTCCAGTAGTTCTTCATGTGGATCGACGATGGCTTCGACTACTTCATCAACTTTAATTTCATCTTTGCGTACGGCGTCGATGAGGGTAAGTATTTCTGCCACTGAACCGGGACAGGCGGAAATGGCCTGAATCATGTTGCGCAGGGCATTTTCGATTTTTTTGGCGATGATGATTTCATCTTCGCGGGTGAGCAGGTCTACTTGTCCCATTTCGCGCATGTACATGCGTACGGGGTCGGTAGTACGGCCGAATTCGTTGTCTGCGTTGGATAGTGCTGCTTCTGCCTCTGCCACTGCGTCATCGTCGGTCATGTTGGCGGTGTTGTCGCCCATCAACAGACTTTCGGCATCAGGTGCTTCTTCGGTGACTTGAATGCCGAGGCCGGAAATCATGGAAACGATGTTGTCAATCTGATCTGCATCTGACATTTCGTCAGGCAGGGCATCGTTGATTTCGGCGTAGGTGATGTAACCACGTTCTTTGCCTTGAATAATGAGCTGGCGCAAGCGGGCGCGCTGTTCTTCTGCGGTTAGTGGGCGTGCATCGTCCTGCTCTTGGCTGGTATCGATGGTAGTTTTTTTCGGTGTTGAGTTTGCCATGGTTTGCTCGATGTATTTGCAGCGGCTTTGTCGCTGCAAGCGGTTGTAATGGTCGTCATTCTATGCTGACGGTATTTTGGGTGGGCTTAAGAGCAGCAGTAGTAACTGTTTTTCGTCGGCACTTAGTTTTCCATGCTGGAGTTTGCGCTTCAACGCATCAATCTGCTGTGTCTTAAGGTTGTCCAGTAATTTTTGCATGCCCTGTTTGAATGTGGTGCAGTCATCTTCATTTCCTGGCTGCATGACATCCGGTGAATCCAGATAGTCGTGGATTATCTGCCGGATGACGGGTTCAAATTCTGTGTTACGCATTAGTTCCAGCACGGCACCGCTGTTCAGTGGTGTAACGGAGGCTTGTATGCGTTCAGCCAGCGCGGCGAGGCATGCATATTCGCCGTGCAGGTCCAGATATTCTGGTAGTTCTATATATACGGCCCATTGCGGATTTATCAATAGTGCGCGTATCTGCTTTTGTGCCAGTGACATGACTGGAGGCTGCCGGAATGTATTCTGGGGTAGTCGGTAGCTTTTCTGTTTTATGGCTGGTTGTCTGGGCTGCTCTTGCCCCAGTAGCTGTGCCAGATTATGTTCGTCTATGCCTACTTTTTGGCTAAGTTCTTGACGTAATAGAAAAGATAGTGCTGGCGCTCTGATTTGTGCCAGTAAGGGGCTGGCTGTTTTAATCAGCTCGGCTTTGCCTTCCTGTGTGTCGAGATCGATATTTTGGGTTAATACTTGCCAAAAATAGGCTGATAATGGCTGGCTTTGATTAAGTAGGGCATCTTCAAAGGTTTTTAAGCCATAGCTGCGTACATAGCTGTCTGGGTCGTGTTCTGCGGGTAAAAACAGAAAGTGTAAAATTTTGTCATCTTTTAATTGAGGTAAGGCATTTTCTAATGCTCGCCAAGCTGCTTTTTGACCGGCTGTATCGCCGTCAAAGCAGAAATAGATATGATCACTTTGTCTCATCAAGAGACGCACGTGTTCTGCCGTGGTGGCCGTGCCCAGAGCTGCCACGGCATAACCCAGACCAAACTGTGCTAGTGCTACTACGTCCATATAGCCTTCTACTACCAGTACCCGTTGCGCTTCTTTGATTGCTGCGCGTGCTTCATACAGGCCATACAGGTTCCGGCCTTTGTCAAATAAGGGGGTTTCTGGTGAGTTGAGGTATTTAGGTTCGCCGGTTTCTATGATGCGGGCACCGAATCCGATTATTTGACCACGTGTGTTGCGGATGGGAAACATGATACGGTCGCGAAAGCGGTCGTAATGGCGGTCATCTTTGGTGATAACCATGCCGCTGTTTACTAATGCGTTGCTTGGATAGGGCTGGAAGACTTTGGCCAGTGCCTGCCAGTCATCCGGGGCATAGCCGAGTCCGTAATGTATGATGATTTCGTCACTGAGGCCGCGTTGCTGTAAATAATTTTGGGCACGCAATGAGGTTTTTAGCTGTTGTTGATAGTATGTGGCGGCTGCGGCGGTGGTTTGCTCAAGGGTTTGTTGTTGCTGTTTGTGTGCTTTTTGTGCCTGTGGATTACTGTTGCCGGTCTGTTTGGGGACGGTTGTGCCAATACGGTCGGCCAGAAACTGTACGGCTTCCTGAAAACTCAGTCCCTGATATTCCATAATAAAGCCTATGGCGGAACCATGCACGCCACAGCCAAAGCAGTGATAAAACTGTTTCGTGGGGCTTACTGAAAAGGAGGGGGATTTTTCTTTGTGAAACGGACAGCAGGCCATGTAGTTGGCTCCGCTTTTTTTAAGCGGTAAGAACTCTTCGATTACATCGACGATATCGATTTTATTCAATAGTTCGTCAATAAATTCACTTGGAATCATGCCAACTACGCCTGTTAATGATAATGGTTAATGTTTTGAGATCTGTGTATTAGGTTTGTTTGTGCTGCGGCTTTGATAATTAGGACAAAAGCTGTTTAATTTTTTTACTGACTTCACTCATGTCGGCTTTGCCAGCCAGTGTCTTTTTCAAAACCCCCATTACTTTACCCATATCGCTTGGTTGTGTGGCGCCTAGGCTGGCAATGGCCTCTTTGATTGCGGTTTCAATCTCGGCGGCGTCCAGCATTTTAGGCAGGTATTGTTGCAGCAAGTTGATTTCTGCCTGCTCCTTTTGGGCTAAATCGTCTCTGCCACCTTCGGTAAACATGCGTACGGATTCTTTGCGTTGTTTGACCATTTTGCTGATGATTGCTGTGAAGCGGCCATCATCTACTTCGATTCGTTCATCTACTTCAATCTGTTTTATTGCAGCTAGTGCCATGCGAATAGTCGTAAGGGTGGCTGTATCATGGTTGCGCAAGGCTGTTTTCATGTCTTCCTGCAGTTGTTGTTTCAGGCTCATAATGGATGCTCGCAATGAATAGTTGTTAAGTTAAATGATGATGAGTAGTTTACTGCTATAATTTGGTTTTCTACAGCTTTTTCTGGCTAAAATGCAAATACCGCAAGCAATAGCCTGCGGTATTGTTTTGTGGTGTTTACTCGGCTACAGGATTTTATGAGCCGGCGATACCAGATTAATAGTATTTTGGTGGCAATTGCTGGCTGCGCAAACGTTTTTGTAAACGTTTTACGGCAGCCGCTTTTTTGCGTTTACGCTCAGTAGTTGGTTTTTCATAAGCTTCGCGGGCACGTAGTTCGGTCATCAGACCGGTTTTTTCTACAGAGCGTTTGAAACGTCGCATTGCAACTTCAAAGGGTTCATTTTCTTTTACACGTACAGAAGGCATGTCTTTTTCCTGAGTAAATTAATTTCGTTACTGAGTTATTAATCAGTATGGTAAATGCTGAATTACTGCCATATAAGGCAAAGGCGGTGTTTACGGTACCGCACAACCGTTTACAACATCACCTCCCAAGGTGTAAATGATAGCTATATTTGCAAGTATAAAAGTTTAAACAAATATAGGAGTATTTTGGACAAATAAGGGGTAATTATGGCTGATTAAACCTAGCTCGTCAAGATGATATTGATGGACTAATGCCGATATTTTCTATGAATTTTTGTGTTTAAATACGATTTACTCGGCGAATCTGCGGTATGGAGTGCAGCTCGCGGGTAATCTGGTTGAGTTGGTCTAGGTTTTTTACTTGTAATACAAAGCGAAACTCGATAAATCCTTCTACGCCTTCAAGTTTTTTTGAGGTGGTTTCTACTGATTTGATGTCGCAACCATTAGAAGAGATGGCTTCTGCTATGGTGGCTAGTAGTCCATGGCTATCAATAGCGTTCAGGTGCAGGGTGACCTGATAGTTGTTTGCTTGTAGGATATCCCAGTTGGCATCTAGTTGAAGTTCGGGATCTGTTTTCAGAATGGTGTTGCAGGTATCTCGATGAATGATGATACCTTGATCTTTAATCAATAAGGCTTTGATGGGATCTCCGGGAATAGGGCCACAGCATTTAGCCAGATGAATATGGGCTGATTCATTGCCGGTAAGGTTAATTGGTGCCAGTTTGATGGTGTTGTTAAAGTGTTCTCCGGCCAGCTCGGCGATATGCATCGCCACTGAAACAGGTTGCAGTAATCCCATGCCAACTTCGCACAGGATGTTTTCAAATGAGGTATTTTTCAGGTGTAAATCAGCCAGATATTTATCTTTTAGGCTGTCAGACAATAAAACATTTTCTGGTAGCAGGCTGGATAGTGCTTTTTGCAATAGTTTTTCGCCCAGGCGGATGGCATCGCAGCGATTCATTTTTTTTATCTGGCTGCGAATGGCACTGCGTGCGTGACTGGATACGGTAAAGCCCAACCATGCTGGTGTAGGATGACCATTACTTGAGGTGATGATTTCTACTATATCACCTGTGTGTAGGCGGGTGCGCAATGGCATCAGATTATGGTTGATGCGTGCTGAAACAGTGCGGTTGCCAATATCTGTATGGACTGCATAGGCAAAATCCACGGGTGTGGCGCCTTCTGGTAAGGTAATGATTTTACCTTTTGGAGTGAAAACGTATACTTCATTGGGAAACAGATCAGTTTTTACATGTTCCAGAAATTCGATGGCGTTAGCGCTGTGAGCCTGAATGTCGAGAATGCTTTGCAGCCATTGGTTGGTACGCATTTGTGCCTGATCAAAGCTGTTCTGTTCACCATCTTTGTGCATCCAGTAGCTGGCAATGCCACGTTCGGCTATGGTATCCATTTCATGAGTGCGTATCTGAACTTCAATCGGTAAGCCATATGGTCCGACCAGAATGGTATGCAGGCTTTGGTAGCCATTGTTTTTGGGAATGGCTATATAATCTTTGATTCGTCCCGGTTTGGGTTTATACAGGTTATGTAAAACGCCTAAAGCGGTATAGCAGGCAGGAATGTTGTTGACAATAACTCTGAAAGCATAGATATCCATTACGTCAGCAAAGTGCAGATTTTTCCGGCGCATTTTTTCATAAATGCTGTAAAGGTTTTTTTCTCTGCCTCTTACTTGAGCTTCGATATTGGCGCTGACGAGACGTTGGCTGAAGGCACGCAATACTTTACCTACTACGTCACGCCGGTTGCGCCGGGATGACTGAATGGCTTTTGCTAATACTTCATAGCGATGGGGATATAAATGCTTGAAGGCTAAATCTTGTAATTCACGATAAACGTGGTTTAATCCGATTCGATTCGCCAACTGGGCATAGATTTCCATGGTTTCTTGGGCAATACGTCTTCGGCTGGCTGGTTTTTTTGCCGACAGTGTACGCATATTGTGTAACCGGTCTGATAATTTCACAATAATCACGCGTACATCTTGGGTCATTGCCATAATCAGTTTGCGGAAGCTTTCGGCCTGTGCTTCCTGCTGGCTATTATATTCGAGCTTTTCCAGCTTCGATAATCCATCAACCATATTGGCGATGGTTTCGCCAAATTCTGCAATGATTTCTTGCTTAGTGGTGCCGGTGTCTTCCAGTACATCATGCAGTACGCCGGCACATAAAGCCTGAATGTCTACATGCCACTCTGCCAGTTGGGTGGCAACTGCCAGAGGATGGGTGATATAGGGTAGGCCGCTATTGCGAAACTGTCCCTGATGCGCTATGGCACCGAATTCACATGCTTTGTCGAGGAGATGAAGTTCTTCTGTGCTAAGGTAAGAAGCGGTATGTAGAAGTTTCTTTTGTGCGTCAGTGATGATGGCTTGATAGCTGGTTTCTATTTGCTGCTGACAGCATTCTAGCTGGGTAGCTATGTTGGTATATGATAAAGTGTTAATATCATTAAAAATTTTCATTCCTACAGGTCCCATGGTTGTGCAGGGCATATGGTTGTCTGTAGTGGTAATAGATAAGTCTTCAAAAGCTATTTTGATTAAGACTGCTGCAAGTGCTTGTACACGTTGCTGGTTTTGCGCCAGTAAAGTGGTAATGGCAAAACTGCGTTCGAGTAATGCAGTTTTGCCTGTTTTGCTAGCCAGAGAATAAATATAGGCACAAGCCTCTTCCAGTAATTTCCAGCGTTCCTGTTTGTTCAGGTATTTGGTCTGTGCAAACAGTTTATCCCGCCATTGATTTAATGGGGAGGGGTAAGATAGGCTGGGTGGAAGCATGGCTATTTGTCTGTTTATTTTTGCTGGTTAAGTAATTCTGCTCCGATTTGTCCGCTGGCAATTTCACGCAGGGCAATTACAGTGGGTTTGTCATGGTCTTCTTCGACCAGTGCAGTAGCACCATTGGCTAGCTGGCGTGCACGCAATGCGGCAATCATGGTTAGGTCAAAGTGATTGGGAATGCGTCCGATACAATCTTCTACAGTGATACGAGCCATAATCTGAATTCCATTCCTGATATCTGGTAAGTAAGAAATAGTTTAAGTAAATTACTCTCCGGTTAGAATCCGGGTAATTGTTTGACTTTGTGCTTGTGCACGTAATCCAACAGAGCGGATAATTGCCAGTAAATCCTGTTCTGCCTGAGTAAGCTCCTGATTGACGATTACGTAATCAAACAACAGGCTTTGCTCAATTTCTTCGCGTGATTTTTTCAGACGGTAGGCAATTACATCTTCACTATCTGTGCCGCGGTTTTTGAGACGTTCGGTCAGCTCAGTCATTGAAGGTGGCAGTATAAAAATACTGGTTGCTTCTGGCAGCAAACGACGCATTTGTTCTGCTCCCTGAACATCAATCTCTAAAATAACGTTAAAGCCTTGCTGTGTTAATGATTCTACTGCTTTTAAACTGGTGCCGTAATAATTGCCGTATACATTGGCATGCTCAATGAACATATTGCCTGCGATCATTTCCTCAAACTCGGTACGACTGACAAAATGGTAGTGCACTCCATTTTGCTCTCCTTCGCGCGGTGCTCTGGTGGTATGGGAAATAGAAATACGAATATCCGGCTGATGGGCACTCAGGCGTGATACTAAAGTGGTTTTGCCTGTTCCGGAAGCAGCAGAAACAATGAAAATATGTCCAGATTGCAACATAATATAAATTTATGGATTACGGTGACTAATTATGCCACAGCCGTGATTATTACGCCAATCGGGATGACGGGATTATTGCATATTATTGCATAGTCTGAGGCAGGTAATAGCTTTCTTTTAGTGTTATTTTCGGCTAAAATGCTAAATTCAATTTCCTGCTGATTGTCATGACCAAGTTTATTTTTGTGACTGGCGGTGTGGTCTCTTCATTGGGTAAAGGCATTGCCGCTGCGTCTACTGCTGCTATTTTGGAATCTCGTGGTCTGAAAGTGACCATGCTTAAACTGGATCCTTATATCAATGTTGATCCGGGTACAATGAGCCCCTTTCAGCATGGTGAGGTATTCGTCACTGATGATGGTGCTGAAACTGATCTGGATTTGGGACATTATGAGCGCTTCATTGATGCCACTATGCAAAAGCGCAATAATTTTACATCCGGCCAAGTTTATGAAAGTGTAATTCATAAAGAGCGGCGTGGTGATTATCTGGGTGGCACAGTTCAGGTTATTCCGCACATCACTGATGAAATCAAACGCAAAATTCATGAAGGCGCTTCTGGCTATGACGTTGCTATTGTGGAAATCGGTGGTACAGTAGGTGATATTGAATCACTTCCTTTTCTGGAAGCAATCAGGCAAATGCGTAGCCAGCAGGGAAGAGCTAATACTCTTTTTGTACATCTTTCTTATGTGCCTTATATCGCTGCTGCCGGTGAGATCAAAACCAAGCCGACACAGCATTCTGTTAAGGAATTACGTGAAATCGGTATTCAGCCGGATGTGCTGATCTGCCGTATGGATCGGCCGATGCCGGAAGAGGAAAAACGCAAGATTGCTTTGTTCTGTAATGTTGAAGAACGGGCTGTTATCAGTTGTTATGATGTGGACAGTATCTATGAAGTGCCAAAAATGCTGCATGATCAAGGTATTGACAGTATCATCTGTGAACAGTTACAGCTGAATGTGCAGCAGGCTGATCTGACTGCATGGAATAAAATTGTATACTCAGTACAACATCCGAAGCATAAAGTAAAAATTGCTATGGTCGGTAAGTATGTTGATTTGACTGAGTCATATAAATCTTTATCCGAAGCACTAAAACATGCCGGTATTCAAACGGAGACAGAAGTAGATATTCATTATATTGATAGTGAGATTCTGGAGACAGAAGGAACAGCCTGTTTACAGGATATGGATGCCATTCTGGTTCCTGGTGGTTTTGGTACTCGTGGGGTGGAGGGTAAGATTGCTGCCGTACGCTATGCACGCGAACAGAAAATACCTTATTTGGGTATCTGTTTGGGTATGCAAATTGCCCTGATTGAATATGCGCGGGATGTGGCTAATCTGGAAGGTGCTAATTCTACTGAATTTAACTTGAAAACTCAGCATCCTGTTGTTGCCCTGATTAGTGAGTGGCAGGATCGTGATGGTCAGATTGAAAAGCGCGATGTTAATACTAACCTTGGTGGCACAATGCGTTTGGGTGCACAGGAAGTCAGGCTGGCTGCTGATTCTCTGGCCAGGAATATTTATGGTAATGAGTTAATTCGTGAACGTCATCGGCATCGTTACGAGGTTAATAATTATTATCTGCCACAGTTACAGCAGGCAGGACTGGTAATTGGAGGAGTCTCTACAGGACATGAACAATTGGTGGAAACCATTGAATTGCCGGATCATCCTTGGTTCTTTGCCTGTCAGTTTCATCCCGAATTCACCTCAACTCCTAAAAATGGCCATCCTTTATTTACTGCTTTTATTAAGGCTGCCTTGGCTTATAAGAAATAAATCAGTATTTTTGTTTGCTCAACAGGCTACCCGTTTTTCTGGGTAGCCTGTTTTTTTGCTCAGAACTAATAATATTTTTGCTATAGCTGATTACATTTTGTATGATGGTTTAAATGTTTACGAAAAGTGTATACAAGATTTTCGCTATGAAAAATATTATTTTACTGATCATTGTGGCTCTGGGATTCTGGTGGTGGCAGCATGGCACAGTAGATGAACAACAAAAAAGTCAGCTTCAAGAGCAGATAGTAGATTCTTTTAAATCAATTCGGAATAATTTTACTGGAGGAGCATCAGCACCCAGCGATCAGATTCGGGTCGCTATTCCTGTTAAGCAGGCTCAGGATAAAAATCTGGATAAGGTTCAGGTATATGGAGAAGGCAATGTTATTAAAACTTTGCCCGATGATAATAAAGGTATACGTCATCAGCGATTTATACTAAAGACTGATAACGGTACTCTTTTAGTGGTGCATAATATTGATCTGGCACCCCGATTAAATGGTTTGCAACGCGGAGATAAGGTTTCTTTTACTGGTGAATACATCAGTAATGAACGGGGTGGCCTGATACATTGGACACATCATGATCCTTCACATCGCCATGCTGATGGCTGGTTATTATATAAGGGAAAGCGTTATCAATAAGCTTGCTGAAATATTACGTTTTTAAAATTTATGATGTGTGATTTATATTTAAATTAAGGAAATATCGTGAATAATCTTTCTTTTCGTAGTCCACTGGCTGATTTACTTTCTGAAAATTGGTGGATAGTACTGATACGTGGTATTGCCGCTTTAATTTTTGGTTTACTGACATGGTTTTACCCATTTATATCAATACTGGTTATGATGATCTTCTTTGGGGTTTATGCTTTAATAGATGGTGTGATGGGCATTGTAATTTCTATTAATGGACGCAGGACACATCAGGATTGGTGGCTGATGCTGATTTGGGGTATTGTAAGTATTCTGGCAGGGATGGTAACTTTTTTCGTTCCGGGAATAACTTGGCTGGTTTTGATTGCATTTATTGCAATCTGGGCATTAGTTAGTGGAGTATTGCAGATCATCGCTGCTATTCGTTTACGTAAATCTATTCATGGTGAGGGATGGATGATTGTGGCGGGAATTTTATCAGTTTTGATGGGCATTATTTTGTTGGTTAATCCTTTGCAAGGTGGTATAGCATTGACCTGGGTTATTGGTGTTTATGCGGCATTATTTGGTGTTGTGAATATTGCTTTGGCTTTTCGTGTCCGCCGATTTTCTGCCGCAGAGATAAATTAGAAATGATGTTTATATTAAATTAATTTTTATTGAAAACTGGCTGGTAATCAATCAGACCAGCCAGTTTTATTACTCGAAGTAAAGAGAATTTTATTTCAATACTTCAACCATAGCATTGGCCACATATTCTATGTTACTACTATTTAAACCAGCCATGCACATACGACCATTTTCGACTAAATACACGCCAAATTCAGTTTTTAAGCGCGTTACTTGCTGAGGGCTTAAGCCTGTAAAGCTGAACATGCCACGTTGTTTAATGAAATAGCTGAAATCGCGTTCGGGGATTTTAGTCTGCAATATTTCATACAAGCGGGAGCGCATAGCACGAATGCGGTCGCGCATCATATAAACTTCCTGCTCCCATTGTTGAAATAATTGGTTATTATTCATCACTTGATCAACAATGTGACCACCATATCCTGGAGGGCTTGAATATATACGGCGAACAATGAATTTAAGTTGACTCTGTACCAGTTGGGCTTCTGTAGCTGTTGGACAAACTATGCTTAAGCCGCCAACACGCTCACCATACATGGACAGATTTTTGGAAAATGAATTACTGATATAAATGCATAAGCCTATTTCAACAGCTTTACGAATGGCATAAGTATCAGTATCTATATCATCTCCAAATCCCTGATATGCTATATCCATAAAAGGGATTAATCGTTGTTGCTTGATAATTTCCAGCAATTCATCCCATTGCTGCTGGTTTGGATCTACGCCAGTAGGATTGTGACAGCAGGGATGTAATAAAATAATACTGCCTGCTTCCAGTTGCAGCAGGAATTGTTTTAACTCTGTAAATTTAATGCCGATGGTTTCAGGGTCATAGTAGGGATATTTATGTACTTCTATTCCTGCTCCCTCAAATATACTGATATGGTTGCCCCATGTAGGGTTGCTGACATAAGCTTTTGCCTGTGGGAACCAGTGGTGAATAAATTCTGCACCTATGCGCAAGGCACCAGAACCACCAAGGCTGGCAATAGTTGCTACCCGACCGGTTCTGATGGCTTCATGTTCACTGCCGAGTAATAGTCTTTGGCAGGCTTGTCTATAACCGGACAGTCCATCCATGGGTAGATAATCATGCGGGAGATGTTGGGCTACCATCTGCGATTCTACGGTCTTTACGCATTCCAGTACAGGTACACGACCAGTATCATCATAATAAACACCTACACCAAGATTCACTTTTTGGCTGCGTGAATCCTGTTTGTATTGATCCATCAGTCCTAGTATAGGATCTCCTGGATAGTATTCGACATTCTGAAACATTTCAGTTCCTTAGAAGACAGCAATATTATTTGACGGAAGATGAATTGCTGTAATGCAATCCAAGCTGATTGTACCTTAAATGCCTTTACTGTTTATTAATTTCTACTGTTATTTCTTTACAAAAACCAAATCCCACACACTATGTCCGAGTCGTTTGCCGCGAGCTTCAAATTTTGTTTCTGGTCGATAGGCTGGTGTAGTAGCAAAATCATGTGCCGTATTTTGTAATTCTGGGAAGCTGTTTAATACTTCAAGCATTTGTTCTGCATATTCCTGCCAGTCGGTTGCCAGATGAATATAGCCATTTTTTTGCAGTTTTGGAAGTAACTGGGCAATAAAGGGTATCTGAATCAGGCGGCGTTTGTGATGGCGCTTTTTGTGCCATGGATCCGGAAAGAAAATATGAATACCATGCAGGCTATTGTTACTGAGCATATGATTGACCACTTCTACCGCATCATGGCGCATCACCTTTATATTCTGAATATTTTGTTCCTGAATCAGTTTTAATAGGTTGCCTACGCCAGGTCCGTGTACATCAATAGCCAGAAAATCGCATTCAGGAAGATTGTGGGCAATTGCAGCACTTGCTACGCCCATACCGAATCCGATTTCTAGAATTTTGGGTGCATTTCTATTGAATATGGTATTTAAATCTACTACGTGTTTATTGAAATCAACACCAAATTGTGTCCATTGTGTATCAATGGCACGTTGCTGTGCAGTAGTCATATGGCCTTGGCGAAGAACAAAACTGCGGATGGTACGAACGTGATCTTTATTGCTTTCTACTTGCAGATCGGGTTTAGTGGTGGTCATACTTTATCTTGTGTTTAACATGAAAGTTGATAATTTAGCGAACAGAGATTCTAACATGCTTCAAGAGATAAATTGTTTCAATGTTGTTGTCAGTGTTTCTGTTGTTATATTGTCAGCCAGTACGGCTTCTCCAAGGGTTTTAACCACTACAAAACGCAAGTTTCCATCAATTACTTTTTTATCATGACTCATATGCGTAAGCCACGCTTGCAAAGACATTGCTGGAGGAACAACGGGCAGATTAGCCTTGGCTAATAAAGTAATGACACGTGCAGTATCCTCTGAACGCAGATAGCCAAGTTGTTCCGACAATCGGCATGCCAGCACTGTACCGGCAGCAACAGCTTCTCCATGCAACCAGTTGCCATAGCCCATTTCTGCTTCAATGGCATGACCAAATGTGTGTCCCAGATTCAGATAAGCGCGGATCCCGACTTCTTTTTCATCTGCGCCAACAATATCGGCTTTCATCTGACAGCATCGGTAAACGGCTTGAGCCAGTATGGCCGGATTTTGATCAATTAATGCGGTGATATTGTTTTCCAGCCATTGTAAGAATTCTATATCGCCTAATACTGCGTATTTAATTACTTCTGCCAGGCCTGCGGAAAATTCTCGGGCAGGTAAGGTTTGTAAACTGTTTAAGTCGATAAATACTGCCTGAGGCTGATAAAACGCGCCAATCATATTTTTTCCCAAGGGATGATTGATTGCTGTTTTACCCCCGACAGATGAGTCTACCTGACTAAGAAGTGTGGTAGGAATCTGAATAAAAGGAGCGCCACGCTGGTATGTTGCAGCTGCAAATCCCACCATATCGCCAATGACCCCTCCACCCAAAGCTAGTAAAGTAGTTTGGCGTTCTGCTCGATGCTGCATTAAGCCATTATAGATTAGATTCAGTGTCTGCCAGTTTTTATATTGTTCACCATCAGGCAGAATAATACTGAAATGCTTATAACCAGACTGGGTCAGAATTTGCTGCCATTCCGACAGATACAATGCTGCAACTGTATCATTACTGATAATGGCGATTTTGTTATTAAGATAGGGAGTAAGAATTTGTTGCGCAGATTCAAGTAAGTTACTGCCTATAAAAATTGGATATTGATGTGAGGCGGTTGCAACAGAAAGGGTATACATGATGGTTTATAACAAAGACAGTTGTTGAGAAGGAGGATGCAGTAATCGAATTAATCGATTAACGGTATGAGCACTATCAGGGCTGCCTACATCCATTACAGTATGTGCTGTAGCGCGATAAATAGGATCACGTATGGTATATAATTCCTGCAATTTGGCCAGTGGATCCGAAACCTGTAATAAGGGGCGATTTTTATCGTGCTGAATTCTTCCGAGTAAAACTTCGGGCTGGGCGTGCAGATAAATTACGTGGCCATTCTGTTGTAGTTTAAGCCGGTTTTCGAGTTGTAAAACCGCACCTCCGCCGGTAGCAATGATAGTATTTTTTTTTTGTACCAGTTCGCTGAGAATCATTGCTTCACGGCTACGAAATCCGGATTCCCCTTCAAGTTCAAAAATGGTTGGTATGGAAACACCTGTGCGTTCACAGATTACCTGATCACTATCATAAAAGGTACAACGTAATTTATTTGCCAGTTGTTTACCGAGAGTGGTTTTTCCTGCTCCCATCAAACCGATCAGAATCAGATTGCCAGCTATATTATCCATGTTTGTAATTGTAACTGAGTACCACAATTTATGCATTAGTAAACTGAAGATATAATATTGAAGAATGGTACTAAATTTATAAACTATATCTATTTAATTAATAGAAAAAGTCTTTTGGCTTGTTTAGCTACCTGAGGAACAAATATGCTGGATATAGCTTAACTGATTAAAGATTTAAAAGGCTGGCAAAATAATCTGAAACCCAAAATTTATATATTGTTTTAAGTAAAAAGCCAGTCTGTTGTTTACAGACTGGCTGAATTAAATTTTATAGTATTTACCTTAATATTTTAACGGCGCATTGGTAGACTCAACTATACGTGGAGTAATGAAAACCAGTACTTCATTACGTTGTTGAGTATTTTTTCTATGTTTGAATAAATTACCAATACCTGGAATATCACCTAATAAAGGCACTTTATCTATACCGTTTTCATTATTTTCATTGTAAATACCACCAATAATTAATGTACCACCGTTTTCTATCATGGTTTGGGTATTAACAGTCCGTTTTTGCATACAGATATCACTAGTACGGACTATATCCGGAGCAACATTTGAGCAGGCAATCGGACGATCATTCTGTACTTCCAATGTCATGATAATATTGCCATCCGGAGTAATTTGTGGTGTAACTTTTAACCCTAATACAGCATCTTTGAAACTAGTCGACGTAGCACCACTAGAAGATGCTTCCAGATAAGGTACCTCATAACCAGATTCAATTTTGGCTTCTTTGCGATCCTGAGTTAATACTCTGGGTGAAGAAATAATTTTGGTTTTGCCCGCAGATTGCGAAGCTGAAAGTTCAAGGAACAATGCACCTGAAGCAAAATTATGTACCCAAGAAACGATTGAAGTTGGATTAGTTACACCAAGATTAATATTGGGGGCGTCAAATTTAGCTGAAGAGCTGGCATTATCCCGATTCGTTTCGGTAAGATGCCCTCCGATTATATTTCTGCCTGTATGTCTGGTATAACCAAACTTGGTACCTAGTTCACGAGCGAAACTATCGGTAGTTTCTACAATTCGTGCTTCTATAAGTACCTGTTGGGATGGAACATCAACTTGTGCTACCAGTTTCTCAAATTTTTTAATTACACTATTAATATCGGTAATAATTAATATATTAGTAGCTGGATCCAGTAGTGCGCTACCTCGCGGACTTAAAATACTATGTTCCGGATCCAAGCTTTTTCCATCCTCCGAAAGGTTAAGAATTTTTTTGAAATCTTCTACACTCCGGTATTTCAGCTGGAAAGTTTGGGAAAGTAATGGACCTAAATCGTCAATTTTCTTTTGCTGCTCGAGAGTATTGGTATCACGGGACATTAATTCATCGCGTGGTGCAACATTGATTACATTACCATTGCGACGCATATCCAGGTTGCGTGATTCCATAACCAGATTTAATGCCTGATCCCAAGGAACGTCTTTTAAAGAAATAGTCATTTTTCCTTGAACACTGTCGCTGGCAACAATATTCATACCCGATTCTTTGGCCAGAATCTGTAGAATAGTGCGTACATCAATGTCCTGAAAATCTAAAGAAACGCGTTTCCCTTTAAAAGATTTATTAGTATTTTTTAATCCTTCACTGTCTAATTCAAACTTACGTGATACTTCTACTATCAGATTATTGCCGCTCTTGATCTGATTAAATTCCCAGCTGCCCTGCATCTGGATATTAACCTCAGTATCATTACCTACTCGGTGCAGACGGATTGCACGTACAGGTGTACTAAAATCGGTAACATCAAGATTGCGTTGCTGTTCGGTTAGCAAAGGGACATTTTTATAGGTTAATGTCAGGCTGGACGGATTACGTTTAATTATAGGTTCGACTTTGCCATTTAGCCCGATAATGGAAACAACTCCATTACCGTTCTTACCTTTTTGAAAATCTACATTAACTGCAGTAGTAGTATTATATGTATTATCAGTTGTTACCGGCTGACGGTTGATTACCTGTGCTGATATATTGTTGGGTGTCGGGTAGGATGGTGGATTCAGTACAGGAGTAGATTTGACAAGCGGAGGCTGTTTACTTTTAGCTTTATTTTTTGCTGCAAGTGGTTCTTGTACATATACCCATACTTCGTTACCTTTGACAGTAGCATTGTATTGTCCTGCCTTTGTTAAAGACAGCATCACACGTGTACGGTTGGAAGTCTGACCAGCTTCAATTTGCTGCAGAATTGTGTCATTAAATTTTAGTAGATTTTGTGGTACTGTTAATCCGGTACCAGCAAAATCCAGTGCAATCCGTGCGGGATTCTCAGTAGTAAAACCTCGGGGTAGTACAGGATCTTTATCAAACTGGATTTTAATCAGGCGCTGTTGATTCTGCAGAGTGCCGACCTTAATAGCGGTGATATTCCCTGCCAGTAGACTCTGACTCAGTAAACCCAGACCGAGAGTGGATAAAATAGATATGGTTTTAATTTTCATATTGATACCTTCTTAATTTTAAATGGGTTACTTTTTCAGTTCTGACTGGATGTTTTTGCAGAAGCGCTATCTGCCGCCTGTAACGGTATGCTGGCGCGTCGGCTTGACCAGTTGCTATAAGAGTCTTCGACTAACTCCGAAATCACGATTTCATCCGGTGTTATCGCTGTGATACGTCCGAAATTCTGTCCCAGATAATTACCCAGATTGACGGTATATACATGTCCATCCACGGCAATAAAAGCAGAGGGTGCTTTACCTGTAGCTTTAATTAAGCCGACATAATGTAATTCACCTAAAGAGTAATTTTCCAGAATCTGTCTGGGGCGGTTCAGATCGGGGGCATTCTTTCCCTGTAATCCGGCTTTTAAACGTGCTGGATCAAAGATATTCATTTGTGGCTGGGCCGGAGGAGTATAACTGGGCTGAATATTTAGCTCAGCTTGCTCACGTTTAATAGGTTTGGATTTTGCCTGCTGACTGGTATTTTGCATCCATTCATGCAAATCTTCATTTGCTGCCGAACATGCACCCAGTGTCAGAATGCAAAGGCAGAGTAGATATTTATTCATGTTTAATCCGTTGCTCATATATTTAAAGTGCCGTGATTACAAAGAAAGTAAGCTTATTTCTTATCTTTTTTATCATCAGTTTGGGCTTTGATTTCTGCAGCGGTTAACGCTTTGTAGGTATTGGCAACTGCATTTAAGGTAAGTGTGTTATCTTTATCATTACGTTTCAGAACAATGGAGTTTAACGTCACAATACGTGATAATTTTCCCACATCACGTATAAACTGACTGATCTGATTGTAATTACCTGTCAGGGTAATCTTGTAAGGTAATGTCTGAATAACCTGTTGTTCAGCTTTATTATCAGCATTTTGTGCCACTGGGGTAATACTATCCATATTCAATCCGTTTTTAGTTGCACACTCATGCAGCTCCTGAATCAGATTGGGAATTTCTGCCTGTGTTGGCAGTTGCTTTAATAATAAATTAAATGAACCATTTATACTTTCTAGTTCTGCTTTCAATACATCCAGATTGGCTGCCTGTCTACTTTTTTCAGCGTAAGTCTGCTTTAGTGTTTCCTCTTCCTGTCGTAGTTGACTTAATTGTGCATTTAAACCACTGTAAACAAAGAAATAGGCCAGAACGATAATAATAACAATGATGCCTCCGGCTATACCCAGTTGTACAGGCTTGCCTTGCTGGGATAGGGAGTTTAAATCTATTGCTTTGAGATCAATGTTTGTTGCCATATTCAGCTACTCCTTCAATTTGATGTTTCTGATGCATCAGATGCAACCTGATTTTGTGGCTTTTCTGTTGCCTGACTTTGTTCAGCAGGTGTTGAATTTGAGCTAATGGCTTGATTAGTTTCAATCATGTATTCCGGCTGACCAATATTATTATTCAAATGTATGCGGATGCTGAATTCTTGCGTATTGTTAACCCGTTTGATATTCAACAGTTCAGGGGTACTGAAAAGTCTTCCTGGTAATGCACTCATAAATGCAGCAGTTTTGGCATCACTGAATGCCTTGCCATTAATTGTATAATTATTTGCATCCTGAGCTGTTATGCTGGTTATATATAATCCCATCGGCGCCACAGTATTCAGTGTATCCAGTATACGTGCTGCTTCAAAACGCTTATTAGACAATTCTGCCACTTTTTCCTGCCGTGCCATAAAGTTTTTTCGTTCATCTTGCAGCTTTTCAATCTGGCTAATCTCTTCTTCCAGTTTGCTTATACCATTTTTTAAAACCAGATTACGGCTTTCCTGACTGCTCACTCGGCTATCAAAAGCCATATAACCCAGAACTGCCAGTCCAAGGCCAATCAGGGTTGCTCCGGCCAATAAAGTCTGAAACTGCTTTTTTTCTTTGGCCTGTAATGCTTCACGATAAGGCAGCAGGTTAATTTTTAATAAAGGTAACATCTTATAATCCTCTTACGGCCAGACCAAAGGCAACGGTTAATAAACTACTGTCCTGTTGTAATTTTGCCGGCTCGATACCATCACCGAGTTCTGCTAACAGTACAGGGTTAATCTGTTGTGCTGGGATGCGAGTTTGCTGCCTGATACTCTCGGTAAATCCATTGGCGCCATTGTTGCCATAGCCAAAAATCAGAATTTCCTCGATTTCGTTTTCCTGACTGGCTGAGGTAAAGTAAAACTGCAAAACTCGCTGAATTTCCTGAATAAACTGTTGTTGAAAAGGCTGTGCAACAGTCGAATTATAATCTTCAGGTTTAGATGGGCTGTAGAGCATGTCCCAGGCTTCTTCTTCGGTCAGTTGATAGCTGCGTCGTAAAGACTGCATCAGATGTTCATAGCCCAGATTAATTTCCTGTTTGTACAGTAATTTGCCGTGGCACATGATGATAGCCTGTGTTTCGCTATAATCAATATTAAATACAGCGATACACTTATTCGTCAGCTCTGGTTGTCTGACATTGATCCAAGTAATGGCGCTGTTGATAACCGCCAGTAAATCTACATCCATTTGTGTGGGCGTGATTCCGGCATCAGTATACGCATCCATCAGGATGTTGACATCATCCCGTTTGCTATTGACTAGTAACAGATTTTCTTTGCCCTGCCCATTAATGCTGACACTCTGGTAATCATAACTTACGTCATCCAGAGAGTCATATTGACTTAGTTCAGCCATAACCTGTTCTTCTTCGGTATACTCTGTATCCTCATCCCGATCGAGAAACTGGATGAAAGCCTGTCTTTGGGAAATGGCTACGGTAATATTGCGGCAACTGCTTCGGAGTTTTTGGTTTGCCTGTTGCAAATGAGCAACAAGTTCTTCGTGATTTTCGACGTTGCCATTACCAATTATGTTTTTTGGCAGAGGGACAACAACGTATTTTTCGAGACGAAATTGATTTAAACTGCGTGCATTCAGAAGCACCATGTTAATGCTTTTATCAGTAATACTGATACCAAGACACTGTCTCGAGGAAGTTGTGGCCACCTTCTTATTCTTTGAATTTATTTTGAAATTATTCAGTTTCATGAAAGGGCTTTCTGTCTGTTTATCAAACGGGTGATATCGTGCTTTAAAAAAAGCTCTTATATCTTGCTAACAAAATGAAGAACAAAGTTTACTTTATTTTTAATATGTTTCGCAGCCTTTAAATGAAAATTAGTTGATTATGATTAGAAAATTATTACTATCTACGGTAGGTTTGTTTGTTGGGTTGGGGCTTTTTGCTGCTGGTCTGGTGGCAATTGCAATTCTGGTTACATATCCTAAATTGCCATCTTTGGAAGCTGTGACACATTATCAACCTAAGATGCCGCTAACAATCTATTCTGCTGATGGTAAGTTAATGGGGCAGTTTGGTGAAGAACGACGTGCTTTTACTCGGATCAATGACTTTCCTCAGGTGCTGAAAGACGCAGTAGTGGCAGCTGAAGATAAGCGTTTTTATGAGCATAGTGGAGTTGATTTTATTGGTATTACCCGCGCCCTGATTTACAATATGACAGGTGGTGTGCAGTCAGGTGCCAGTACGATTACCCAACAGGTAGCACGCAATTTTTATCTCACTAATGAGCGTACTTATACACGTAAATTTAATGAAGCTCTTCTTGCGTACAAAATTGAACAGAAACTGACTAAAGATCAGATTCTTGAGCTGTATTTCAATCAGATTTATCTGGGACAACGTGCCTACGGCTTTGCAGCGGCATCTCTGGTGTATTTTAATAAACCTGTACAAAAACTGGATTTGGCTGAAGCAACGATTCTGGCTGGTTTACCCAAGGCACCTTCCACTTTTAATCCTGTTGTAAATCCGCAACGAGCTAAAATGCGTCAGCGTTACATCCTGAACAATTTGGTAGAGATGGGCAAAATTACTCCTGCTCAGGCCGATGCTGCCTTTGCTGAACCGCTACAGTATGTGCAATATCGGCAAGCCATAGACCAGAATGCTCTTTATGTTGCGGAAATGGTACGCCAGCAGATGTATGAAAAATATGGTGATGCAGCCTATACTCAGGGTTTTCGGGTTTATACCACAGTTAACTCGCAGGATCAGGCTGTGGCTACACAGGCATTACGTAAGGTACTGAGTAATTTTGACAAGGGTTCTGCCTATCGGGGAGCAGAAGGTTTTTTTGATCTGAGTAATATTCCGGATGATGTTCGTGATGAGCAGATAGAACAGTATCTAACTAATCGTTCAGCAGTGGATGGTATGGTGCCAGCTGTGGTGACTGCACTGGGTTCGAATTCTATTGTGGTATATATAGCCGGAGTAGGTGAAAGCCGGATTGGTGGCAATAGCTATAACTGGATTAAGCGTGCTGTTAATAATGATAAATTAGGAGAAGCTTCTCTTCGCATTGGTTCGGTGGTACATGTGCGTGGTGATGGTAAAGGCTATCATGTTGTGCAGCAGCCAGAACTTCAGGGTGCAATTGTTGCTTTGGATGCACAGACTGGGGCGGTCAGGGCGCTGGTAGGTGGTTATGATTTCCATCGGCGCCGTTTTAATCGTGCTACTCAGGCTAAACGTCAGCCAGGATCTTCCTTTAAGCCATTTATTTATTCTGCTGCTATAGCAAAGGGCTTTACACCTGCAACGATGGTCAATGATGCTCCGATAGTATTGCCCGGTATGGGGGCAGGTGGGCGTGTGTGGGCGCCGAAAAACTCAGATGGACGCTATGCCGGATTTATTACGCTGCGCCAGGCATTAACAGCATCCAAAAATATGGTTTCAATCCGTATATTGATGGCAATGGGCGTTGACTATGCCAGACAGTATGTACAACATTTCGGTTTTCGCCCAGATCAGATTCCGGGCAGTTTATCTATGGCTCTTGGCAGTGGTCAGGTAACACCAATGCAGATGGCTGAAGGGTATGCTGTTTTTGCTAATGGCGGTTTTAAGGTTTCCAATTATGTGATTGATCGGATTTATGACAGTCGTGGTAATCTACGTGCACAAATGCAGCCATTGGTAGCCAATCAGAATGCGCCGCTGGTTATTGATCCGCGTAATGCATTTATTTTATATCACATGATGATGGATGTGGTTAATCATGGTACAGCTTATGGCGCTCGTGCGCTGGGGCGCAGTGACATTGCAGGTAAAACAGGGACAACCAATAATAATAAAGATGCATGGTTTGTTGGTTTTAATCCGAATGTGGTCAGTGCTGTGTATATCGGCTTTGATCGGCCTCGTACCATGGGACGGTCAGCCTTTGGTGGTACAATTGCTTTACCAGTCTGGTTGGAATATATGCGGTATGCGTTAAAAGGTAAGCCGATTGTTAATACACCAGTTCCAGCTGGTATGGTGCAAAAATCTGGTGAGTATTTTCTTAAGGAATACCAGACAACTAATCCTGATTTGCCGCTGGATAATCGTGCAGATGGTCCGGTAACGTCAGGAACAAATAATAATGATGGTGGGGCTGGTGATGGTGATGTAAGTGAAATGCCAATAGCGCCACAGTCAGGCAATAATGGCCAGCTAGACTCACTGTTTTAGTAATCGGCTGGGTTTTTGGCTAATGCTGCGGGTAATCAGTTTTGATTACCCGCTTTTTACTAACATGAATGTTAATATTCAATCAGATGTCCGGACAAAGAGGTTATATAGATATATATCAATAATTCAATCAATTATTTACAGAATGACGGATTATTTGGTAAGTAAGTGCGACATTGGGTTACAATACTTATTCGAATTATCAAGTTTTTAAGAAGAAAATTTTTGGTTTACTCGGAGCCAGAGAGGACAGGGATAATATGAGTGAGCAGCAACTACAGTCTGATCAATATAATGAAATCGATGATCAGGATAAAGATGCTAAATTAAATGTTTTTAAAAAAAGTGTACTGGAGTATCAGGGTAAACATTCGGATGAAGATTCTTCTACCGCGCCTTTACCGGCCAGCTATCCTTATCGAACACGTATGCGGCGTGCGACATATGAACGTGAAAAAGTCAGACTGCAAATTGAATTACTGAAAGTGCAAAACTGGGTTAAGGAATCTGGCCAGAAGATTGTATCCTTGTTTGAAGGACGGGATGCCGCAGGTAAGGGAGGAACAATCAAGCGTTTTATGGAGCATCTCAATCCACGTGGCGCAAGGGTAGTGGCCTTGGAAAAACCTTCCGAGACTGAAAAAGGCCAGTGGTATTTTCAGCGCTATATTGAACGTTTGCCTACTAATGGTGAAATGGTGTTTTTTGATCGTTCTTGGTACAACCGCGCTGGTGTGGAGCGGGTAATGGGCTTTTGTCAGCCGCATGAATATTTACAGTTTATGCGTCAGACGCCAGAGCTGGAACGTATGTTGGTAAACAGTGGTATTTATTTGTTTAAGTTCTGGTTTTCTGTATCAAGAGAAGAGCAGTTGCGCCGGTTTATTTCTAGACGGGATGACCCGTTAAAACACTGGAAACTTTCTCCTGTTGATATTCAGTCTCTGGATCGTTGGGATGATTATACCGCTGCCAAAAACGATATGTTTTTTCATACTCATACCGGTGATGCGCCGTGGACAGTAATTAAATCTGATGATAAAAAACGTGCCCGTCTCAATTGTATTCGTCATTTTCTGAGCGAACTTGATTATCCGGGTAAGGATATCAATGCGATAGGTGCTGTTGATAATCTGATTGTACTCAAGCCGCAAACTCAGTTTAAAGATTCAACAGATACGCATATTGATTAGTTTTTGCTACTATTCTGCCTGCTTTTTAAGCGTAATAATGTTTACGTATAATTTGGATTTCAGGTTATATGCAAGGGTTATTTTAGTTGGGTAAATGTGTCCAGTGTGATTTTATATGAGAATAAGAATGATTTTTGTGTTGTTTTCTGGAAAGTAAATTCGCATGGAGTTAACCAAATATATTACTGAGACGGCTAAAGCAGCCAAAGAAGCTTATTTTTCTCTAGTTACTGTATCAGCAGCACAAAAGAATCAGGCTTTGTTTTTTATAGCGGAAGATTTGGCCGCACAGCAGGATGTAATTCTTGCAGCCAATGAAATCGATATGAACTTGGCACGGCAGCAAGGATTGGATGCCGCGTTACAGGATCGTTTACAACTTACCGGGCGCGGTATTGAAGCAATGATTGATGGTATACATCAGGTTACCGCGCTTGCTGATCCGGTGGGTGAGATGGATGAGTTCCGTACTCTGCCCAGTGGTATTACACTTGGTAAAATGCGTGTGCCATTAGGTGTGATTGGCATGATTTATGAATCACGGCCGAATGTTACCCTTGATGCTGCAATTCTATGTTTGAAATCTGGTAATAGTTGTATTTTGCGAGGAGGAAGTGAAGCTATTAACAGTAATCGCGCAATTGCTGCTGTAATCAGATCCTCACTAAGAAAGGCAGGTTTACCGGAGGCTGCTGTCAATTTGATTACTGAAACAGATCGTGCGGGTGTGGATATTTTAGTGAATTTGCCTGATTATATAGATGTGATTATTCCCCGTGGAGGTAAAGGACTGGTGCAACGGGTGAATGAGAAAGCTCGTGTACCGGTTATCAAACATCTGGACGGGATATGTCATGTTTATATTGATGCTGCTGCGGCAACGGAAATGGCGATTAACATTGCTGTGAATGCGAAAACTTCTCGCTATGGCACCTGCAATACCATGGAAACTTTGTTGGTTCATGCCAGTCGTGCAGTGGAGTTATTGCCTTTGTTGCAGCAGAAGTTTGCTGAAAAAGGCGTCGAGTTACGTGGCTGTGCACGTACTCAGCAAATTTTAGGTGATAAAGTTATTCCGGCACTTGAGGCAGATTGGTCAACTGAATATTTGGCACCAATTTTGTCTATCAAAGTTGTAACCGATTTTAATGAGGCAATCAACCACATCAATCATTATGGCAGTCATCATACTGATACTATTATTACCAATGATTTAGCAAATGCACAATTGTTTTTACGTGCAGTAGATTCTGCCAGTGTAATGGTTAATGCGTCGACCCGTTTTGCAGATGGATACGAGTATGGGTTGGGGGCTGAGATTGGTATTTCTACTGATAAAATTCATGTGCGTGGTCCGGTAGGTCTACATGGGCTGACCTGTCAGAAATGGATTGTTCTAGGTCATGGAGAAGTACGTCTTTGAAATTTATCTGTTCTTGATATCATTATACTATAAAGACAAATATTCATTTGTTGATATGCTACTTTGTCATAATTAAGATGGTTAAATTCTATAATTCCTGATCTTTTTTATATAATTCTTTTATGGAAGTTCTGGTTTTAATTGTTACCGGCCAGTGTGATAAAAAAAACTGATTATTAATGTTTAAATATGTCACTAATGTTGTGCTGGTTAAATTTTGCAGAAATAAAAGGGCATGATGTGAAACGCATTGTATTGTTTATTGCTACCAATTTTGCAGTTATTATCGTTATTAATGTTATTCTGAGTATTCTTTGTGCACTTTTGGGAATTAATATCAATGGTAATGGTACCAGTAATTTGTTATTGCTGGCTATTGTAGTTGGCTTTACTGGATCCTTTATTTCTCTAGTCATGTCAAAGACACTGGCGCTCAATTCAGTTAATGGTCAAATAATCGGTCAGCCACAAACGGCCGCTGAGGCCTGGCTGTTAAATACTGTTGCCAATCAGGCCAGTCAGTGGAATATTACTATGCCTGAAGTGGCTATTTATGATGCGCCTGAACCTAATGCTTTTGCTACTGGTGCTACGCGTAACAGCTCTCTGGTGGCTGTCAGTACTGGCTTACTGCATGGTATGTCACAGGATGAAGTAGAAGCGGTACTGGCTCATGAGATGGCGCATATTGGCAATGGTGATATGGTGACAATGACATTGTTACAGGGGGTGATTAATACTTTTGTTTTTTTCTGGTCTCGTTGTATTGCAGAGGCTGTAGCCAGAAATAAAGATGATGAGGTGTCGCAGAATACTTACTTTATGGTGAGTATGATTTTACAGATGCTTTTTGGTTGTCTGGCGAGCTTGATTGTGATGTGGTTTAGCCGCCAGCGTGAATATCGGGCAGATGCCGGTGCAGCCCGTTTGGTAGGTGCTCCGAAAATGATTGCAGCTTTACAGCGCTTGAAGGGTGAAGTTAGTCATTTGCCGGATGATATGCTAGCTTTGGGTATTGCTAGCGAAGCAGCTGATTCTCTTTTTAGTACTCATCCTACTCTGGATAACCGGATTAATCGCTTGCGTCAGATGTGATTTGCTGATTCTATGAGTTTAACTGACTAGTTAAACTCTTTTCCCATAGGGGGGGATTAAATATTATAAATTCTGCCTCGTATGCTGCAAGAGAAATGGATAGCTCATACCATTCAGGTTTAGAGCGGCCAATATCAGCACAAACTCAATATTGCGGTAAAGTAAATACTTTAGGAGCCTTGTTTATTTGCATTCTATCTCTTTTATAAAAAATATTGAATAACGTATTCCAGCATTCATTTACCCTTGTTTGATCATCGTTTGCTGTATTAACAAATAGTATTTAGATATGGGTTTCATCAATTGAGTAAGTTTTTTATTGTTATTTGATATGTTTTAAAGCCGTATTTAAATCCTGTATGGTTTGTTTTAAGAGATAATGAATTGATGTAATTGACTATGAGAATAGTGCTGATATCGTATGGTAAATATTTGTGTTGTTTTTAATTTGAATGAAGGTTGATTAGTATATTTTCTGATGAAGTTCAGGTACTGAGCTAAATATGATCTAAAATTAAGTGGGCTAGGGTGGGAAAATTTTGATTATTATATGTATATGCTAAAGAGATATTGAAGTGGGCAGTGCAGGAGAAATATAATATTAGTATTAAGATAATAGAAACAGGAATTAGGAGAAACGTAGAGTATCATTCATAGCTTGTACTTGATGGGTTTCTAATGTTAAGTAGTCCGATTCAAGCTACTAATCAGATTAATAATGATGCTATGCATATTGATAAAATCTGTAGTAAGCATTGTTATTGGTAGTATTGCTTCAATTGATGAAGTCTCTTTATGTATATAGTATCTGCTTGTGGTTTGGTTTCTATTTGTGTTTATCAAGTTTATGATACAACCGATTATCAGGATTTTGATGACTGCTGATTATTATAATTTTATGATGTTTTCAAATGATGTTTGTATCGATGAATAGAGAGAAAGATGAATAATTATCTAACACCTAATTTTAATTTTGCGCCTATGCTACCTGATCATGCACAAGACAGTCGGGTTTGGGATAAAAACGGGCAGGAATATATTGATTTGGCTGGTGGTATTGCTGTTAATGCGTTGGGACATTGTCATCCGGTATTGATTGAGGCGCTTACGGCTCAGGCACACAAGCTGTGGCATATTTCCAATATTTATACTACACAACCAGCTCAGGATTTGGCGCAGCGGCTGGTAAAACATACGTTTGCAGAGCAGGTGTTTTTTTGTAATTCTGGAGCTGAAGCAAATGAGGCCGCATTCAAGCTAGCTCGCAAATATGCACGCGACCATTTTGCTGGTGCTGATAAACATGAGATTATAGCCTGTATTAATGGTTTTCATGGGCGCACGCTGTTTACAGTTTCGGTTGGTGGTCAATCCAAATACAGTGATGACTTCGCACCTTTACCGGGTGGAATTCGGCATATTCCGTTTAATGATGTTGCTGCTATTGAAGCTGCAATTAGTGATAAAACCTGTGCTGTTGTTATTGAGCCGATACAGGGGGAAAGTGGTGTATTGCCGGCAAGTGCAGAATTTTTGCAGGCAGCCAGAAGTGCTTGTGACCGACATCAGGCATTATTGATTTTTGATGAGGTACAAACGGGTATGGGGCGTACTGGCAAATTATTTGCTCATCAGTACTATGATGTGCAGCCGGATATTGTTTCCAGTGCTAAAGCTTTGGGTTGTGGCATTCCAATTGGCGCCATGCTTACTACAGCCAAAGTTGGGAGTAGTTTTACGCCCGGCAGTCATGGGAGCACATTCGGTGGCAATCCGCTTGCGTGTGCTGTTGGTTGCGCTGCTTTTGATATTATCAATACACCTGAAACCATGCGCAATGTGATTCAGCAGGGAGAAAAGTTGCAGGCTGGATTACGGGAGTTAGCGGCAGCAACTGGTGTGTTTTCTCAGGTGAGGGGGCAAGGGTTGCTGCTTGGCTGTGTGATGTCTGAGGGATATGCCGGACGAGCTGCACAGTTGATGCAGCTGGCATTGCAGCATGGTCTGCTGGTTTTAATTGCTGGTAACAATGTGTTGCGTCTGGCGCCTAGTCTGTTATTGACTGATACTGATTTGCAAGCTGGTTTGCAGCGGTTAAAAGCAGCAATAACAGCCTTTGTGCATATCTGATTATGTTTTTTTTATCAGTCAGGCAGCGGGTAGTTGTTTTAACAGGTTCTGGCATTAGTGCCGAAAGTGGATTGCAGACTTTCCGTAATCACGGTGGCTTGTGGGCTGGAGAGCGTGTAGAGGATGTGGCGACACCTGAGGCATTTGTTCGTCAGCCTCGGCACGTGCTAAATTTTTATAATCGTTTACGTCGTCAGCTGCAAAATACTCAGCCCAATACAGCACATCTGGCCTTGAAGTATTTGGAAAGTGTCTATGATGTTAATATTATTACTCAAAATGTAGATGATTTACATGAACGTGCCGGGAGTAGCTATGTATTGCATTTACATGGTGAGCTATTAAAAGCCAGAAGCAGTGTCGATGAGAATTATATTGTAGATTGCTTTAGTGATCAGACGCTGGCAGATACTGATGATAATGGTTTCCTGATGCGTCCACATATAGTTTGGTTTGGTGAGGCGGTACCGATGATTGAACCAGCAATACAATTAATGCGTGCTGCTGATATAGTGATAATCATCGGTACTTCTTTACAGGTTTATCCGGCAGCAGGTTTAGTGCAGTATATACCGCCAAAAGCAGAAATTTTTCTAATTGATCCACAGCCTTATGAAGGTTTGAAAAATGTACAGATTATTCGTGCATCTGCTCAGGCTGGTGTAAATAGTCTGGTAAGTGAATTATTACGGCGCTCTGAAGCTCAGTCATTGTCCAGCCAGAATGGTGATCATTAAAAACTGTACTTTCTTTAGTTAGTGTTAAAATTTCAGCTCTGATTTTCTTGATTCTTGTGTATCAGTATGACAAAAAACAAATTAGTCATTGCCAGTCGTGAAAGTGCTCTGGCCATGTGGCAGGCACGTTATGTGCAGCAATGTCTTCAGGTGGCGTACCCTGATTTATCTGTTGATATTCGGGGTATGACAACGCGGGGCGACCAGATATTACATCAGTCTTTATCAAAAATAGGTGGTAAGGGGCTGTTTATCAAGGAGCTTGAGTTGGCTTTGCAGCGGGAAACTGCTGATATTGCAGTTCACTCTCTTAAAGATGTACCGATGCAATTGCCGGAAGGCTTTATATTGGCTGCCATAACAAAGCGTGCTAATCCGCTGGATGCTTTTGTTTCTCATGATTATGCCAGTCTGGCTGATTTACCTGCCAAAGCAATAGTGGGTACTTCCAGTCTGCGTCGCGAAGCACAGATTCGGTTGCAATATCCGCATTTGCAGGTAAAGCCTTTGCGCGGAAATGTGCAGACACGTTTGGATAAATTGGACAGACAGGAATATGCTGCAATTATTCTGGCCGCAGCTGGACTTGAGCGGCTGAAGTTAGAGCAGCGCATCCGAAATATATTACCAGCAGAAATATCGTTACCGGCCGCTGGACAGGGCGCATTGGCGATTGAGGTTGCGGCTCACCGTCAGGATTTACTGAGACTGCTGCAACCACTTCATCATCCTGTTACAGCAGCATGTGTTATTGCAGAACGTTCTATGGCAAGGGTTTTAGGCGGTAGCTGTCAGGTTCCTCTGGCTGCATATTGTATTGAGAGATCTGGCATGCTTGAGTTGCGTGGTCTGGTTGCTTCTGTTGATGGCACCACTGTGCTGCGTGCTAGTGCACAGGCCAACATAGATGAAGCGGAACAGCTGGGGTTGAAAGTTGCTCGGCAGTTAGCCCAACAGGGGGCACATCAGTTAATTTCTGGCATATTATCTGGACGATGAGCACTCAGCCTTGTTTGGCGTTAATGCGCCCGAAATTGGCTGCGAAGGCTGATGCGGATTGTTGCCTTCGCGCAGGCTGGATACCGCTATTGCTTGAATATCAGCAGTTGCAGCCACGACCTGTAATTTTAAAGCAGCTATTTATGCAAAGTCTGGCTCAGAATGTTGTTCTCTGGGTTAGCCCCAGCGCTGTGCATATTGCAGCTAAATATATTGCCCACTCTGATAATTTACTCCATGTAGCCGTGGGTGCATCTACAGCCAGAGCATTAACCGCGTATGGATTCAAGCAGATTATCTATCCGTTTGACGGACATGATAGTGAAGCGGTTTTACGCCTGCCTTTATGGCAGCAGCAAAAAGGCAGGTTATTGCTGATTCGTGGAGTAGGTGGGCGTGACCTGCTTATTGATCAGTTGCGTCAGCAAGGGTGGCAGATTGAGGTAGCCGAGGTGTACCAGCGCCTGCCACAGCCTATTAACTGGTCGGTATTGACACAGCAGGCACAGCATGGAAGTTTGAAAGCAGTTTATATGACAACATCTTCAGCTGTGCAGGCTTGGTTTACGCAACTACCGCCAGATTTGTACGCAGTTAGCAAAAGCTTGTTATACTTGATTCACCATCCACGTATAGCAACTGCGTTGACTGAGTATGGTGTTTCGGCACTGTTGGTACCAGATTTATGTCGTGGACTGGAAATTTTACATTCACACAGCACGCTATGATAGTGGCACCAGCTGTGTTATTTATCCCAATTATTAAGTAGGGAGTATACGGAATGAGTGAACAACAAGATGCACAGTCTAGTCAGCCTCCTGAACAGGGGAAGCAGCCATTACTGGTAAACAAGCAGGGAGAGATTGTGACTCCTCCTGTAGCGCCTACTTCTGCGACTGCTGAAGCGACAGACAAAGATATCTCACGTGAAACTATGGATTCTCCAAAAAACAACACAGGATCAGGCATGTCTGCACGTACTATACCTAGCCAGTCAACTTCTGTAAAACAGCATCATTCCAGCTCAGGTAAAGGAATTGCGCTGGGGGCACTGGTATTATCTTTATTGGCATTAGGAGCAAGTGGCTTTTTATTTGTCGAAGGCCAGAACCAGCTTAAAACCCAGCAACTACATTTTGATCAGAAAATTGATAATGCTGGCATTGGAGCCAGTAAAACTGCGGCTACTGTGGAAACAAGCCTGTCACGTATTGATGAACTGAGTCGACAGCTACAGGAACTGCAATCGCAGCAGAAAACTCAGGGTGAAAATGTTGATCGCCTTACCCGAGCTTATCAGGAGTTGGTAAAAAGCCGGACAGACTGGCTTGTAGATGAAATTGAAGCTACGCTTAATCTGGCATCGCAGCAGTTATTGATTTCTGGCAATGTGCCGGTGGCGGTAAATGTGCTCGAGAATCTGGATAGCCGTTTATCGCGTTTTGATCAACCACAATTATTGCCAATCAAAAAAGCCATCAGCGCTGATCTGGAAAATCTCAAAAGCCGGCCATATCTTGACGTGGCCAGTGCTTCCTTACGTCTGAACCGCCTAGAATCAGCCGTTGCCGGCTTGCCTTTGGTAATAGATAGTCAGTTACAGCCTGGTGCTGCGCCAGTCAGTGCACCAGTTAATCCGAATGCCTCGTGGTGGCAACGAACGTGGCAGAATACTATGAACTCTCTGAGTAGCATGGTAGAAGTACGTCATATTGATCATAACGATTCGATGTTAATGTCACCAGAGCAGATATATTTTGTGCGTGAAAATCTGCGCTTGCGTTTATTGGATGCCCGTATTGCTTTGATTCAGCGTCGTGGTGAAGTGTATACAGCTGATCTGAATGGCGCGGAAGCAACCGTAAAACGGTATTTCGATGCTAGTTCAGTGGCTACACAATCATGGTTGAAAGAGTTGATGCAATTAAAAATGCTCAATGTGCAGAACAATCATGATGGCAATCTGGCTGCTAGTCTGGCTGCTACTCGTGAATATCAGAATCAGTCTGGAATGGATATGTCTACAGCGTTGCCTGATTTCAATGCTTCTGCTGCCAGCAGTGCTTCTGCTCCGATAGCTTCACATGCTGAAAGGTCTGCTAGTCTGGAAAACAGTAATAATGTGTCTTCAGACTCTGCTGAGCAGGGAGAACATAAATTATGAAATCTTTGTTATGGCTGATTGTTCTGTTCATTGTTGCGGTTGCTGTGGTTTTGGGCGCGAAATATTACAGTGGTGACGTATACATTGTGGTTGAGCAGACTCTGGTACGCATTAATCTACAGCTTTTTATCGGCATTGTTCTGTTAACTGTGGTGTTACTGTATATTTTATTACGTATTGTCATGGGCTTTGTGCATCTCCCCGGACATTGGCAGCACTGGCGTATCAATCATCAGCGCCATCAGGTTGAAACAGCATTGAATCATGCAGGTTTGGCTTATTTTGAAGGGCGTTTTCAGTTTGCAGCACGTGAGGCAGAACGGGTGTTACGCAATAAGCAGGGGCAGCACAGCCGCGCTTTGGCGTTATTACTGGCTGCACACAGTGCAGATCAGATGGATGACATCTCAACCCGTGATCGGTATTTGGATGATGTGGCCAAATTACCGGAAAAACAGCAGCTATCCCGTTATCTGTTGCTCGCACAATCTGCGTTGGCACAGCATAATGATCAGCAGGCAAAAAATGCTCTGGAAGCGGCAGCCAGAATCAATCCGAATTTAACCCAGCTGGTTAAGCTGCAATTACGTTATGACTGGGAACAGCGTGATGCACAGGGAGTGTTGCAGCAGGTTGATAAATTAGTCCGTGCGGGTGCTTTAAGTGATGGTGAACAGCAACAATACCGTTACTGGGCTTATCGACAATTATTGGCAGAAGCCAAAGATCCGGCTGAGCTGAAAAACAGTCTCAGGTCAATACCGGTAGACGAACGGGAAAGCACACTTAGTGTGGATATTGTAGAAAAATATCTTCAGCTAGGTATGTATAATCAGGCATTAAAGTGGGTAAAAAAATATTATCCGCGTACCCATGATGCGGCACTGTTACCGGCTTTTAATCAGGCAAATCTGTATTTAAGCAGTAAAGAGCAGCAAAAAAATATGGTAACGGCAGATAAGTGGTTACAGCAGCAGCCGCAAGACCCAAATTTATTATTATTGATGGGTGAACTGAGCTACCAGCAGCAGCTATGGGGTAAGGCTAAAAGCTATCTGGAAGCCAGCCTGCAATCAGGCAATAATAATGTCACCAGATTGCTGCTGGCTAAGGTGCTGGAGCAGTCTGGGCAGAGCGAAGCTGCTGAGCAGCAGCGCAACCAGATATTGGCTAGCATCAGTAATGATGATGAACCGTGATTTTAGTTTTAATTTAACAGGTGGTTAGTACTTAATGTGCTAACTACCTGAGGTTGATTATGGCAGTTTTACACAACGATACATTTTTACGTGCTTTACTGAAACAGCCGGTGGATTATACGCCGGTATGGCTGATGCGACAGGCCGGGCGCTATTTACCTGAGTACCGAGCAACACGGGCAAAAGCCGGCAGTTTTCTGGAACTATGCCACAATACCGAACTGGCTACAGAAGTTACCTTGCAGCCTCTAGAACGTTTTAAACTGGATGCAGCCATTCTTTTTTCCGATATTCTGACTGTGCCCGATGCTATGGGATTGGGTTTGCACTTTGTGGAAGGCGAAGGACCAAGATTCACTCATCCGCTACAGCATGAGCAGGATATAGTTCATTTGCAGGTTCCTGATATGAGCCGTTTGCGCTATGTGTTTGATGCGGTAAGCAGTATACGGCAGGCGCTGAATGGGCGTATACCATTGATTGGTTTTTCCGGTAGTCCGTTTACTCTGGCCTGTTATATGGTAGAAGGAGGAGGCAGCCGAGATTTTCGTTTGTTGAAAACCATGCTGTATCAACGTCCGCAATTATTACATAAGATACTGGATATTAATGCGCAGACAGTGACAGCCTATCTGAATGAACAGATCGCTTCGGGTGCTCAGGCAGTCCAAATTTTTGATACATGGGGGGGTATTCTCAGCGATGCAGCATTCCAAGAGTTTGATTTATTTTATCTGCGACAGGTAGTGTCAGGCTTACAGCGTGAGGCAGATGGCCGGCAGGTACCTGTAATCGTATTTACCAAAGGTGGCGGGCAGTGGCTGGAACAGCTGGCTGCACTGGAAGTTGATGCTTTAGGTGTAGACTGGACGGTTAATCTGCAACAGGCTCGTCAGCAGGTAGGGCAGCGGGTGGCCTTACAAGGTAATCTGGATCCACTGGCATTATTTGGTAATCCTGAAAGTATCGCATGTGAGGTTAAGCGTTTGCTGGCAGGATATGGCGCTGGCAGTGGACATGTATTTAATTTGGGACATGGTATTAATCAGTTTACTGATCCGGAAATGGTGAAGTATGTTGTAGATGAAGTGCACCGCTTGTCAGTTGGATACCATCAAAACTAATTGTTATTATATTGGTAAACAAATGGCCAGTTAAAAAAGATAAAGCAGGGTTATACAGCCTATTATTGCGGCAGGCACAGGAGATACTCCCTGTACCTGCCAGAATTTTTTGTCTGGCCATTATTTAATTGATTTTTTCAGATTTCTGATTATCCCTTTATAATTTACTGTATCTGAGGGCTTCAGAAACAACAGGTTGGCTTATATGTTACATAATATACCATGGGCAGAAATTATTGTTGTGTTACACGTGGTGGTGGTAACTGTATTAGTGGTACGGGTGCTATATCATCAGCGTAATACAGGAGTATCTGTTGCGTGGATTTTGATGTTGGTGGCTTTCCCTTTAGTTGGAGCCGTGGGCTATTTACTCATTGGGGAACCAAGGCTGGGTTCACGTCGTTTGCGCCGGCAGCATGAGCTGGTGAAGTTCTATCAAAGATTTAGCGAAACGTATCTGCATGATTTTAATCAGCATGCCTGTTGTGGATTGAATGAACGCTATCATGGTATCAGTCTGATTGCAGCAGATAAAACCGGTTTTAACGCTACGGAGTACAATCATCTAACCCTGCTCACGAATGATGAGGAAATCATTGCTGCTATTCGCCACGACATTCAGCAGGCTAAAACTAGTTGTCTGCTGGCATTTTATATTGTTGATCCTCAAGGTGAAGTTGTAGCATTGCTCAACGATGCCATGGCAGCAGCTCAACGTGGTGTGGTAACCAGTATGCTGGTTGACAGTATCGGCAGCGCCAGATTCTGGCGCAGTGACTGGCCGCATCGTTTGCGCAGTGCAGGTATTACCCTGACTGAAGCTTTACCCATTCAGATCTGGCGTACTTTTTTTGTACGTGCAGATTTGCGCAATCATCGCAAAATTGCGGTGATTGATCAGAAAATCGGCTATACCGGTAGTTTTAATCTGGTGGATCCACGCTTTTTTAAGAAGGATGCCGGTGTCGGGCAATGGGTAGATGTCATGATGCGCTGTGAGGGTAGTCTGGTGCAACCACTGGCTGCGGTGTTTGCCGGTGATATGGCGGTAGAAACTGAGTCTAATCTTATGCAGGTGCAGCAATGGGTAGATAGTTATGGCAAACAGGCGCTTATGCATAATTTGCAGGTTGCCCAACAAGAGCAAAATGGCATGGTAGTGCAAGTAATTCCGTCTGCACCGGAACAAGGCAGTCCGGTTATATATGACACTATTGTCAATGCCATTCATGCGGCTACACGCCGGATTATTATTACCACCCCTTATTTTGTTCCTGATGATGCTTTGTTGTTGGCGCTAACCACGGCTGCTATCCGTGGTGTGGATGTTACGCTGATTGTACCGGAAGCAGTTGACTCTAAACTGGTGAAATATGCTTCCCGTGCTTATTATCCGATGTTGCTACAGGCCGGAGTTAAAATTGCTCTGTTTAAGGGCGGGTTGTTACATGCTAAAACCTTAACTATTGATAGCGATTATACCTTGTTTGGTACTGTAAACATGGATATGCGCAGCTTTTATCTGAATATGGAAATTAGTCTGGCCATTTACGATGAAGGTATGACCGAGAGAGTGGTAGCGTTACAAAACAGTTATTTACATGATTGTAAATTTATTGAGCTCAAGGCATGGCAAGCGCGTTCAAAATGGTGGGGACTGGTAGAAAATACAGTGCGTCTGGTTGGCCCATTGCTGTAAGACTGAATAAAACTTTAAAGATGCTGTCTGGACTGATAACCGGCAGCATTTTTTATTGCCTGATAATGGTGTTCAAACCTACTTATAAATTTGTTTTCAGGCTGGCTGTAATGTGGTTCATTCGTCAGCAACATTTCTATTGCCAAGCTTATATTTCGGCATTCAGGTTTATTTCTGATGATTAATATGTTTATTTATAATGATTTTTATAAATAACTGATTACATTGTAAATGTGGAATATACTGATGCAGAGGATTTTGGGTTGGCAGAATATACATAAATGCTATTCGTTTGCCTTAGTTGGTGTTGTAGTTATTTTATATTTATTTTTCAGTGTATTAAGCTATAGTGTGGCACGCAATTTAAGGCTTTAGTTTTATCATTGGTAATACAGCCGGTTGTAACTTATATTAACGGTAAAGCTGAAGCTCACCTGTCGGATATTGCAGTATATGCCTTAAGCATTAATGCAACATGGTTGAATGCAGTAACATTTATTTACACTGTGAATGCGAATAAACTGGCAAATACGTCTAAAACTAACATGTCTGATGCCTTAAAAGGCATTACAGGCTTTGAAGAGGGAGAACTACGTTCAGGATATACAGATTTTCATGCGCGGTTTTGGTGCTCGTTCAGCCTTTGGGGTGGGGGAATCCGGGTTTATGTTGATGGTATTCTGGCTTCAATGCCAACAGGCAGGGGCAAACTTCTAATATTGATTTCAACGTTCTTGAAAATAGAAGTGCTTAGCAGATTGTTTTTTTCATTATATGGTAATTCTTCAGGTGGAACTGTTCTGGCGACTACAGGAGAAGACGAAGGTAAACCTAGTGTCAGTTTGGGTTTCAATACTGGCCATTTTTCTAAACAATAAGCGTTATTGCATGTATAGGGAGGCAGCGATACAGCCTTATTACCAGCATATAATATCAATTCCAGTTACTTTGAAATCAATGGCTATCGAGAAAACAGTGATGCACGCAAAGTGCTGAATAATGCCAAATTTACTTGGAATCTGAATGATAGCAGTGCTTTGAACTGAGTCATGAATCAGGTGCGTATCTGGGCTGCTAACCTCGGTGAGATTACGCGTAAACAATGACAGAAAAAACCTTGCCGGATAGCTCATAACGTTAAAAATTATAATATGCGCAAGGAAATTGACCAGAGCCAGACTGGTTTTACATGGGATAAACCTATAAACGAACATAACAGTCTGTATGCCATGATGTATGCAGGCAGGCGGCATGTAGTGCAATACCAGTCCATTCGGGAAAATTTTCTGATTAAAACAAAAAGCACTGATTTAATCAGTGCTTTTTATTTGGAAACAAGGTAACTAGATTCCGATTATCTACTGGCAAATAATGATTAATCTTGCTGAATTCCGGCGATTAACCACTCCTGCTGACTACCCACAGGTTTGATAAAATGCCATACTTCACTGAAAGGTTGTTGCGGACTGCCTAACTCCTCACTTACCAGGCCACTGAAGCGGACGCTGGCAATGTATTGGCCGTTCTCATCGGTGCTTTCTACCAGATCGGCATTCAGATTACTGAATTCGGCAGTGTCCTGATTATTAACGATATCATTGCGGATATCAGCAAACATTTCTGGTGTAAAGTAACGGCGGATTTCTTCCAGATTAGAAGCATTATTCATTGATTGAACATGATTAAAGCGCTGACGGGCAAAGCGTAGGAATGCTTCAGCGCTACTTCCGTCTGCCATACCTGATGAGTTGTGTTGTATCGTACCATTGCTATTAGCGGCAAGATTTTGCCCGAATATATTGGTACGATTGCTATTGCCATTATTGTTTAGCGAAGTGAAATTACTGGCATTATGATTACTGCTATAAGGCATATTTGCCTGATTATTTTTTTTAGTGGCGAAACGGCGATAAAGGTAAAAGCCACCAAGTGCAATAATAATTAACCAAAACCAGCTAAATCCGCTTTTAGGTGGTTGTTGTGCTTGTTGTTGATCGGCGTTAGTAGATGCAGTAGTTGTGGTATCGTCAGTTACTGTACCACCAGTATCAGCGTTATTGTGATTACTATCGGTATTTGAAGCTGGTACACCTGATTGTTGCTGGTTATGGTTAGCCATTGCATGACCTGCCATTGCACCAATAGCTGCACCAGCTACACCTGCACCAATTACCCGGGCAGTGTTGTTTCCACGTGGCTGAGCTTGATTGGAATAACTGTTCTGATTACTGTTGCGATAATCACTGCGTCCCGAATTGGAGCCCGAATTGGAATAAGAACGCGACATACCCGCATTATTGCCCCCTCCAAGTCTGCTTGAAGATGAATTAGAATAGCTGTTGCGGTTGGACTGGTAAGATGGGCTGCTGTATGAGCTGGAATAGTTGGAACGTGACATTCCGCGATTACTACCGCCACCAACTCGTTTGGCTTCAGCTAATGGGCTCAGTGTCAGGCTGAGAATAACCGCAGAAGCAATACAACGTAATTTTCGATTGTCCATCACTTGGATACTTTCATATCTAATATATTAAAACTAACTTTACTGTACATAGCGCTGAAAAATAATATTTCAAGCGGAAAAATATGCATTATTTAAGCTATTTTACAGTTTTATGGTTGCTTTTGGGATTAAGAATTAGAATTTTGTGTGTAAAGGCATTATTGATTGATAGTAATGTAAAGATAATTGTTGTATGAAGTTTAGTAGAAATACAGTCAAAAAATTTAGCGCAGATGATAAGGTAATAAGAATAATTATTTGTTTATCAATATGGATAAATAAGTTTTTTTCTGTAATAAGGTATTACTGAATATAAATGCAGGATAAAAAGAACCCTCTGTGCCAAGGGGAGAAGCAGCAGAGGGCTAAAATAATATTTCGACAAGAGAATACTGAAAACTGATTTTAAATCTTAATCTTATACACTTGTTACCGCGTATGGACATTATCTTAATGACTTAGACTGTTTTTTGCAGCCAAAGTTCTTGTACTTTTGTTATATTTTGTAATTTTTCTTTTTTTGAAATCCAGGCAGAGTAATGTTGTAGTGATAAGCGAGTAAACGACTTATTACTCCACCGGCAAATAACAAATTGATGCTTAATGGGGTAACTACATTCCAGTGATTCAGCAGGCATAATAGCAGGCCGAGTATAATAGCAATAGTGCCATAAATATCACTGCGCAGAATGATTGGCACTTCATTAACCAGAATATCACGCAGAATACCACCGCCTACAGCAGTGAAGAATGCCAGTGTAATCACGCCAAACCAGTTTAATTCCAGCGACAGTCCAACCTGCGCACCAGTTAAGCTAAATGCAGCCAGTCCCAGTGCATCAGCCGCCACAAACCACACGGCTAGAATCCGATGCCGTTGATACTGTAAATGGAATATCCATGATAATAAAAGCGTGATAAATATAGTCCATAATGCCGTATTACTTTTAAAAATCATAGGAATGTGTCCAATCAGAGCATCACGCATCATGCCGCCACCTACCGCAGTAAGCAAGGCCACAATCACCACCCCAAGAATATCAAGTCTTTTGCGAAAACCAACCAGATAGCCAGACACAGTAAATGCTGCTGTTCCTATGATGTTAATTAGCTGGAAAATAAGATCAGTATTAAGCATATTTCATTAGTCAGATTCTGGTTGAAAAAAACGCCAGCCGCCAACTGGCAGATCATCAGCCTGCCATGGGCCGAAGGTGCAGCGGTGTAAGGCAACAACACGGTTACCAGCAGCCGCAACCATGCGTTTAACCTGATGGTATTTACCAGATGTAATGGTTAGGTGCAGGGTATAAGCATTGATTAATTCGGCAGCTTCGGCTTGTACGGTTTCATTATCGTCATGTAATAAAACTCCGCTTTTTAGCGTAGTACACAGCTCATCATCTGCCGCATGTTTCAACCTAACTCGATAAACTTTTGGCAGTTTATGCTTGGGTGAAGTACAACGATGGTTAAATTGACCATCATTAGTAAGAATCAGGACGCCGGTTGTGTCGGCATCAAGCCGGCCGACAGCCTGCATATCCAGATGCCGCAACGGTTCTGGCAGTAAACTGAAAACACTTGGATAAAACTGCGGTTTATGCGAAGTTTCATAATCGGCTGGTTTGTGTAAGAGAATATAAAAATAGGGAAGGGGTACTGGTGTCAGATTCACATCATCAATTTTTAGGCTACTAACACTCAGTGGATCAATATCCGTACGTGCATCAGTATAGACTATTCCATTTATTTGTACCGCTGCATCGGCAATTAGTGCCTGACATTGCTTGCGACTACCCAACCCCTGCGCTTGCAGGTATTTTAATAATTGCATAATTAAATAAACCTTATTGGCTGGTTACCTTTGAGATAAATTAAAAAAACAGTAGTGTATCCAGCACAAACAATGGGATAAGCAGAGTTACAGACCATCCCATATAGCCAAAAAAGCTCGGCATAATAACACGCTGTTGCTCGGCAATGGCTTTTATCATGAGATTAGGTGCATTGCCAATATAACTAAGCGCGCCCATAAACACTGAACCCATTGAAATAGCCAATAATGTTTTAGGAAAGTACTGCATCAGTATTTCTGCATCTCCACCGGCAAGATTAAAAAACACCAGATAGGTAGGTGCATTGTCCAGAAAGCCAGATAATAGCCCGCTCATCCAGAAGTAAAGAGCATTTACTGGTTCACCATTATGTTGAATCAGTTGTACTACTACCTGAAAATCACCGGATGTGCCCAGTTGTAATACGGCCATCACTGGGGCAATGGTAATGAAAATCCCGATAAACAGTTTACTTACTTCCTGCATTGGCGCCCAATTAAAGTCATTTTGCCGGCGCAATTTTTCTGGTGTTAATTTCAGCCCGCATAAGGTGATTATCAGCAGTAAACCATCACGCAGCCATGCGAGAAGACTGATTTCAATTCCATAAACATGCCAGACTGGCGCAGTCTTGCATATACCTGAAAACAGTATTACGCAAGTTACTGCAAGCAATAGCACCAGATTAGCTTTGCCTTGAATAGTTAAGGATGCAGTAGTTTGCTGTGCTACAGAAGTAGCTTTTGGTTCATGTTTCCACAAATAGGAATCAATACAGAAGAAGACTAATAGTAAGACCAGAGTGTTTACTAGCACTGGTATTAACATATGACTTAATGTCCACTGAAAACCAATGCCTTTCAGAAATCCTAGAAATAACGGAGGATCACCAAGTGGTGTTAATCCACCGCCGATATTGGCCACTAGAAAAATAAAAAATACAACAACATGAGTGCAATGATGCCGATGTGCGTTGGCACGCAATAATGGTCGGATAAGCAGCATGGCTGCCCCGGTAGTCCCCATTAAGCCTGCCAGAAGTGTACCTGTAGCCAAAAGTGAAATATTTAATCTGACGCTGCCAATGTTATTATTCTGAATCACAATGCCGCCAGACAGAGTATATAACGACAGCAACAAAAGTATAAAAGGGATATATTCCTCTATTAGGGCATGTAACGTGAGAGAAATACCAGTTGATATACCATAGCGCCAGCTTAGAGGTAGCAGAAATAAACTACACCAAAGGCCAATAATCTTACCACTATGCTTATGCCATATATTTGGCAGCAGCATTGGACACACTGCAATGGACAGCAGTGTCCCAGCAAAAGGGATACACCACCACAGATTTAATTCTCTGACAGGCAAGCTGGAAGCCAGCGCAGGTAACGGGAAAGAGATACAAATGACTGCGGTTAGCAATTGGAGTATGTGGCCATTCTGGCGTAACGATGAAATAATTGACTGCGAATAATGAAATTTAACCGGCGTCATTCTGTACTATGTATTATGTAAACAACAGTGATTTTAACAACAAAACCATACTAGGTTGAAGAACTGCTTGATAATTGAACGGCTGTTATTAAAGATTGTGGATTGGCTAATGATATTTTTAGCCATGTTTTTAACTTTGAAAGTATAAGTTGCTGCAAATTTGTAGATAAGTAAATATTCGACCAAGGCTTGATGTATTCATCAGCTTAATGCTTTTTCTGTTTTCTCATCGGATATTCTATTCCCAATTTTGCCCAGCCTTCAGTGCCCATCTGGCGCAATAGTGCTTTATTACGTTCATAGATAGTTGCTGCGTCAGGAAAGGCTGCAACAGCCTGATCTATACTGCTTTCACGAATCAGATGCAAAATAGGGTAAGGACTGCGATTAGTATAGTTAGTGATGTCATTATATGGCTCATCGGCAAACTGAAAATCGGGGTGAAAGGGGGCTATCTGTATAGTACCATTGGCATTAACATCTTGAAGTATTTGTTCTGCTAATGTCACTACATCCAGAAAAACATCAAAATCAGCAAATAATTGTGGTTCGATTACTAAAGTGGTTTCTATTTCAATTGCTGGTGTCTGCAACAAAAGCAGGATTTCCCGTTCAAGTAATTCGAGAAATGCATCCAGATGTCTGGCATGACTAAGAGTAAATCGAAGCCTGTTCAAATTATAGGGCTTTCGAGCAAAAGGGCAAAGATTCAGGCCGATAACAGCCATTTCCAGCCACTGGCGGCAGGCTTCGATAACATTTTCATCAGCAGTAGAAGATATAGTCATAAGCTCTAATTTTACCTGAGGGCAGATACAGCTGCACGGCTTGAATCAATGAATGGCTGAAATCCCATTAATCGTGTTATTCAGCTTTCTGTTTCGTACTGTGACCACTAGCCGATATTCAGATGTTCTAGCGGCAATGAGGTAGTTGTCTTAATTTCTTTTAAGACAAAACTTGATTTGGCATCTTCAACACCGGGTGTGGCCAGTAGCGTTTCCAATATAAAATGGGAAAAAGAATTTATATCGGAAAAAAAAGCCTGAAGAATATAGTCGGATTCACCGGTAAGTGCAAAGCAGTTTAGTACTTGTGGCCAGCGCTGCACAGCCAGAGTAAATTCATCCCGGGATTGTTTGCTTTTGTTGACACTCACGCGGATAAATGCCTGAAGCCCAAGTGCAACATGACACGGGTCTAACAGGGCTGCATAGCGGCGGATAATGCCAGATTCTTCTAGCTGCTTTAATCGGCGTAAACAAGGGGAAGGCGATAAAGCTACTCGTTCGGATAGTTCAACATTGCTAAGACGACCGTTGTCTTGTAAAACTTGCAGAATTTTTAGGTCGGTTTTATCTAAAAAACTTATTGACATAATGCAAGGATCCTGAGGTTTGCTGCTGCAGCAATGCTACAGGCGGAGATAAATAAATTAAGATAAAGGTTTACATAGCTTGCAAAATTGCACTTAATTACAAAAATAGATGTTATTTTGACATTAATCTAAAATTTATACTAGTTATTCTAAATGATTTTTGTTTATCTGTTTTCCTTGATTATATAAAAACTGATGATAATAATATGTTTTAAATGAAAAATTAATGCTTAGGTTAAAGTTGCATAGCATTTATGTTCCGACTTGTTTTCAGTTTACACTAAAAAGAAGTAATAAAAGCAATAATTAAAAACAATTCAGCTCAAACTATTAATTAAACTTTCTTTTATTAAGTTTGTTTTAAAATTATTAAAATTTATTAAAGTTCTGGCCATAATAGACTATGGCTACTATGTCTTGTGATTCATTCTCTCTAGTAACTAAATTTATTAACTTTTGGTATATTTTTAATAGCTAATAATAATCAAAATAAATACAGTCATAAAAAAATTAAAATATTTGGCTTTTTAATAATTGTTAACCAGAAAAGCAACAATCCCAATAAGCGGTATAATCAGCTCGCAACAAAAAGTTAACTCCAAATGATTATTAGTAATATTAGCTTTGCAATTATTCAAATCACGTCAGATGATTGACGAATAATAAAGAATGGTTTAATTGATTATGTCCAACTCCTCTATAGCTTCTATTCAAATCAGGTTGAATCTTGCCTTAATTATTACTGTGCTGATAACCGGTGCTTTGGCTTTTGTTCAGGTTTATTCCGTTCAGTCTATTTTGCCTGTACTGATGCAGGAATTTCAGGCAAGTGCCGCAACAATTGGTTCTACGGTAGGCGCCACCATTCTGGCTGTGGCGTTTATGTCCCCGCTTTTAGGCATGATATCGGATGCATTAGGGCGCAAAGCGTTTATTGTTGGTTCAATTATCTTTATTACTATTCCTACTCTTGCGTTATCTTTTGTTCACAATATAAGTCTATTATGGTGGCTGCGTTTTATGCAGGGGCTAGCTGTTCCTGGCATAACAGTGGTTTTGCTGGCTTATATAGGTGAGGAGTTTTCCGGTAATGCGCGCATCAGGTTAATGGGTTTTTATGTTTCTGGTACTGTACTGGGAGGTTTTCTCGGCCGGTTTCTGATGGGATACCTGACTGAATTTATGGGTTGGCGGCATGCATTTATGGTAATGGGTATTATCAGTGCGTTTGGAGCTTTCTTAGTATGGCGTAATCTACCAGCATCGCAAAAATTCGAAGCCAAACCACAAGTTTCAACTGCATTGGTTACTCTCTGGCATCATTTACATAACCGCTATGTTCTTGCTGCCTGTGCACTGGGTTTTTGTGTGCTATTTTCTCTGGTTGGCTGTTTTACCTATATCAATCTGTATCTTGATCAGCCACCTTATAATCTTTCCAGTGCACAATTAGCCAATATATTTGCCGTGTATTTAATCGGTATGGTCATTACACCGCTATCGGCACGTTTGATTGTTAAGTTTGGTACCAATTTCACAGTTTTAATTGCCATGAGCTTGTCTATTATTGGGGTTTTGCTAACGCTGTTGCATCCGTTATGGTTGATTGTATTGGCTCTGGCTATTATGAGTAGTGGTATTTTCATTACTCAATCCTCCACCATCACTTATATATCTGCTAATGTTACTGAAGGACGTTCACTGGCCTCCGGTCTATATTACATGTGTTACTACGCAGGTGGTTTTGCTGGTTCTGTGCTTTGTGGTCATGCTTTTGAGAATGGTGGTTGGTTTATGACCGCAGTTACTTTGATTAGCGCACAATTGATGGCGATGTTGATTGGCGGAGTTTTGATGCGAAAAGAGATGAACTGCAATAACTGACTACGTTATAAAACACCAGTGTCAGGTGGTGCTCTGTTTTGTTCGTGTGCTGAATTTATTCATATTTCTTTAAGGAAAAATGGCCTAATTGGTATCACCCCAGCTTAATAATCTGAATTAAGTCCAATGCTAATTGATAGCAGAGTGTTTTATATTATTCGCTTTTCTGTTAACAGATAATGTGCACGCTATCTATTCTGGTTCGCTTTATATCTTTCTGATTGTTTATTGTTCAGTTTATTTCAGACGGTTTTTCGTTTCTTTACTGATGAATTACGTTAGAATCAGATTATTTGTTTGTAAAAGGGCGAACTATGCAGCCATTGTCACATTATCCGTTTATTATCATCGGTGCTGGCCCTGTTGGTATGCTTGCCGCCCTGATGTTACAGCAGCAGGGTAAACCCGTGCTACTGCTGGAAGCGCGTGCTGTTGATAGCAATCTAACCGACCAGCGTACGCTGGCTTTGTCGTATCACAGTATTCAGGCTTTTCGACAGGCAGGAGTAGATTTACCTGATGATATATTTACTTTTATTCAGGAAGTACATGTATCACGACAACAGCATTTTGGTCGCGTATTGCTTACAGCCAAGGAAATTAATCTACCTTATCTTGGAGCCACAATTGATTATGTGAGACTATTACGTGCCTGTGAAAAGGCATTGCAAAAATATCGTGTACCGGTGCAATGGCAGACTACAGTAAAACAAATACACAGTACCGCTCATTGGGCTTCAATACAATGTGTATACCAGCAACGACAGCATGTTCTGACTGCGCAATGGCTAATTCTCGCTGAGGGAGGGAATCTGGCCGCCAGTTTACCGGATATTCGGGTACGCAGCCATGATTACCGACAGCAGGCACTGGTAAATACTTTGAGATTTGAATCGAGTAATCAGGCTATTGCCTATGAACGTTTTACCCGAAATGGTCCGCTTGCATTACTGCCTTATGGTGATGATTTTCGTTTGGTATGGACTTGTACTCCCGAAGAAGCGCAGCAACGCCTGCGGCAGGATATATATGCATTTAATCAGCAATTACAGGCTGTATTGGGAAACCGATTTGGTCAGTTGCGTCAGATGGGAGAGCCGACGACTTTTCCGCTCAGATTGCGTCAGCTCAATCAGGTATATAGTCAGCGGGTAATCTGTATCGGTAACGCAGCCCAAACCATGCATCCGGTTGCGGCTCAAGGTCTCAATCTCGGTGTGCGCGATGCTGAAACGCTCAATAAGATATTTGGCATGGCTGATATCAAAGCATTGAATAATGCTACTTTAGCCAGAGAATATGCGCAGGCACGTGCTTATGACGCTCATGCAGTTGTTGGCTTTACCCATATTCTGGTACAGCTATTTGATCATGCCCATAGCGAGCTGGAATACGCACAAAGCCTGGGTATGGGTATTCTGGGTGCGCTACCTGCATTAAGGTACAGGTTTACTAAACAATTGGTTTTTGGCCTCAATCAGCATTCTAATCATCTGGCTAAATGAAACTGCTTTATCAATGTGGAAGGTAATATGAGTAATAACCAGCAGTATGATTTTGATGTCACTATTTTGGGCGGTGGGCTTGTTGGTGCCACACTGGCTCTGGCTTTGCATCAGCAGGGTAAAAAGGTGCTGTTACTGGAAAAAAAGCCACCACAAACCAGTTTAAGCATTCTGTCTCAGTCCTGGGATGCGCGTATCTATGCTGTCAGTCCGGCTAATCAGCAGTTTCTAAGCAAATTAGATGTCTGGCCTGCAGAAAGGGTACAGGCTGTAAGTAGTATGCAAGTGTTTGGTGATGATCATGGATATATCAGCTTTGAAGCATCCAGTGTAAAAGTGCCGTGTTTGAATTATATGCTGGAAAATCGCTATTTATTGGCAAAAATATGGTTGGCACTGGCAGAAAATGGTGTAATGGTAGCAGAAAGCCGGCCACGGTCAGTTAAAACCGATATCTGGTCAGCACAGATAACTCTTGAAAATAACGAGTCTTATCGTAGTCAGTTATTAGTGGGAGCTGATGGTGCAAATTCATGGTTGCGTGAACAGGTTGGAATTGAGGTAATCGCTTCTCCTTACCAGCAGCAGGCCATAGTGGCCAATTTTAGTATAGCCGAGCCACATCAAGGTTGTGCATACCAATGGTTCCGAGGTGGCGATATCCTCGCTTATTTGCCTTTACCACAACAACAGATTTCTATCGTGTGGTCAACGGCTAATGCCGAAAAACTAACTATGTTGGCTGAGAAGGATTTTGCTTGGCAAGTTGCTCAGGCTGGCCAGTTCAAATTGGGCGAACTAACGTCAACCACACCAATGTTCACTTTTGATCTAATAAAACGTCAGCCTAAAACAGTTATCAGCCAACGTGTCGCTTTGATTGGTGATGCAGCACATACTGTTCATCCGCTGGCAGGACAGGGGGTCAATCTGGGTTTTGCTGATGTGCAGTGTCTCAGTAATCTGCTGGCACAAACCAGTGACATAGGGAGCTGGTCATTGCTTAGGCAATATCAGCGTTCAAGGTTATTGGCGGTACGTATGATGCAGCATGGATGTGATGGATTGTTCAGGTTGTTTGCCAATGATGATTTACCCGGCATAGGCTGGCTGCGTAATCAGGGACTAAATTTGGTTGATTATTCGTGGATGATTAAGAACAGGCTGATTCGTCAGGCTATGGGTTTATAACGATATTACCCAAATATTATATTCTCCCTAAACTTTCATACTAACGTTTTGGAAGTTAATTGTAATCTATTATTCAACAATTTAGAAACGTTAATGTTATTCTGAGCATGCGTTTGTTAATTATAAGTCAGACATTAAATTTAGTAGTACTTTCCCAGTCAGTAAGGTTAATTTACTTATTACGCAGAGTTATATTTTAGTTTTTACTTCTTGCTTTTATAAATTATGTGATCAAAGCTTCTATTTAAAAGTTCGCGCTTGAAGATGTAAGAGTACTTACATTCATAGTATTGAAAATCTTTGAGTCCTGAAAATGAAATAGCCTCTCACTTCTATGGTTATTAATAATTAATAATCATAGAAGTGAGAGGATATATTTGAATTAAAGGCCAATCAGATTAACTTAGCTTATTGAATAATACAATCACTCAGCATTGGTGTACCAGCAAATTCGCTATCACCCGTACAAATCATATTGATTTTTTGACCTTTTTTCAGGTTGGCTGCTTTATCGGTTTCGCTAGTGGCCAATTTCGCCTGAGGCATATCTATTTCAAATTCATCGCCAGCTTTAAGTACTACATATGGTTCATCTCCCAATCCGGCTTCAATACTGTTAATAGTGCCACTGATAGATAATTTTTTATCTTTAAATTTTTTATTTGCGGCCACTTCATTTGCTTTATAGGCTTTCAGTAACTCATTTGACGTAACTTTAATTAATGCTTCTTCATTTTCTGTTACATCGGTATGATTACCAGTAGTTGTTGCAGAGGCTGTTGCATTTGAAGCTGCTGGAGCAGAAGAACTCTGATTTATTTCTGGTTTAGTGTCGTTCTTACCAAATACAATGCCTAATATAATTAAAATAACAACAATAATTACAATTCATTTTACAGCGTTTTTCAAGTCAAATACTCCTGTACAAAATTAAATATTCTATTTGTTAATTTAAATATAATTAATAAATATTTCTAAATATTAAAATATATTATAATTAATTATATTATATTAGCAAATATATTGAAAAGTTATTTTGGAGTTGTCTACAGTGTAAATGTATATAAATTAACCTATCTACTCGTATGAAATTATAAAATTATATTTCATTCTGGATTTATTGCTCATGAGTAATTCGATTAGTTAAATATATTTTCTGATTTATATAGTTTAATCGTGGTAATTTTTCAGACTGAGTCAGTTTGATATGGGTAGTTTGGCGTTAACACTAGAGCTGATTGTCGCAGTAATAGTAGTTATTCACAGTCTAGTATGATATGACGAAATAGGCAGAATTTTGTTCAGAAGCGTTTTGCGCAGTAATAGGAATCCGCATAGGCGCACAAGCTGGATTAATAAATATTTAGAAGACTAGTGAAGATAAAATAAAAAAAGACCAGCTCACGCGGTCTTTTTCTGTTTTTATGGTGCCCGGGGCCGGAATCGAACCGGCACGGCCGTTTTAAGAGCCGACGGATTTTAAGTCCGTTGTGTCTACCAATTTCACCACCCGGGCAGGGTAGTAATAAATCTTAATACACAAAGTGCATTAAATTCATTTTGGAGGCGGGGGCGCGGATTTAAACCGGCCTACACAGCTTTGCACACTGTGGCATAGTCACTCTGCCACCCCGCCATAAAGGCTATTTACATAGTATCTGGAGGCGGGAGTCGGAATCGAACCGGCGTACACGGATTTGCAGTCCGCTGCATGACCACTCTGCCATCCCGCCTTAAATATTTACTCAATCGGGTAGAGCAACTATTAAATAAAAATCTGGAGCGGGAAACGAGTCTCGAACTCGCGACCTCAACCTTGGCAAGGTTGCGCTCTACCAACTGAGCTATTCCCGCAAATTCACTTTATACATGTGAGCATGTTTTTTTGGAGCGGGAAACGAGTCTCGAACTCGCGACCTCAACCTTGGCAAGGTTGCGCTCTACCAACTGAGCTATTCCCGCAGATTCACTTTATACATGTGAGCATGTTTTTTGGAGCGGGAAACGAGTCTCGAACTCGCGACCTCAACCTTGGCAAGGTTGCGCTCTACCAACTGAGCTATTCCCGCGTTTCTCATTCGTGCTGAATGAAGAAGCAACATTATAGCGATGAAAAAAATTGTGTCAAGGTTATTAGCGGGATTAATGGGGTATTTTTTGCTTTCACTATGATTCTTCAGGATTTAAATTCTTTGGTGGCCATCTTCAAATAATAAAACATTGACCAGATAGTCAGAATGCAGGCAATAAGCATAAGAATATTTCCCAGTTTCCACAGCAGATTGGGTTCAGCCAGTGGTGGTGATGTCAGTAATAGAAGAAAAATAGCTCCCATCTGTGCTGCGGTTTTGAATTTGCCCAGTTTAGCTACGGCAACACTATTGCGTTTGCCCAGTTGAGCCATCCATTCTCGTAAAGCGGAAATAGTGATTTCACGACCAATAATAATCATGGCAAATATGGCATAAGTGCGGCCAGTGGCTACCAGTAATATCAGCGCTACAGCTACCATCAGCTTATCAGCAACCGGATCGAGAAAAGCACCGAAATTGGATGTCTGCCCCCAGCGGCGTGCCAGATAGCCATCAAACCAGTCAGTTATTGCGGCTGCGGCAAAAAAGCCTGCTGCCAGCCAGTTAATAATCTGACGATCGCTAATCCAGTCTGCAGGCAAGTAAAACAATAAGGTAAATACAGGAATGATAAGGATACGCAACCATGTGAGCAATATCGGAAAATTCCAGGGCATAACGGGGTGTTCCTGAGAGGTTATGATTGGGTTAGTTTACATGATACCGGTTTGAAAGCGTTAAGGTGATTTTTTATTGCTAATTCACGCCTGCGTTGGAAAATGAAATTTAATGTGAATTTAATTTAAGCTCAGGCATGTTGTGGTTATTAATAATTTATTGCAATCTGGATGATCTGGACAGGCTTAATGTCGGGCAATATGCATGCTTCAGCAGTACATACTGCCCATGGCTGAAGGCGAGATTATTTGACCATATCCTTATATGCAGCATAACCTGCTGCATCCATTTCGTCATAAGGGATAAACCGCAGACTGGCTCCGTTGATACAATAACGTAATCCTCCACGTTCCTGTGGGCCATCCGGAAATACATGACCCAAATGTGAATCTGCCTGATGGCTGCGTACTTCAGTACGCTGCATACCAAGACTGTTATCCTGATGTTCGCTGATTACTTCTGGCTGTATGGGTTGGCTGAACGCAGGCCAGCCACAGCCGGAATTAAATTTGTCTCGTGAGCTGAAAAGTGGTTCTCCGCTCACAATATCGACATAAATACCAGGAACAAACAATTCATCGTACGGATGACTATATGGACGCTCAGTGCCTGCGTTCTGTGTGATTTGATAAACTTCTTCACCTAGCTGCTGATGTAAAGTTGCAGCATCGGGTTTATGGAAAGTTCTGGCATCATATGCTTGAACGGCAGTTGCCGTTTTGGGAAGCTCAGGCAAGGGTTCGCGGGCTTTTTGTAGATCGATATGGCAATAGCCCTGAGGGTTTTTGTTCAGGTAGTCCTGATGATATTCTTCAGCAGGGAAAAATTGTTGTAAAGGCAGGTTTTCGACTACGATGGTTGCTTCATAACGACCCTGTTCAGCTTTGATTGCAGCCTGAATAACATCTCGGTCGGCAGTATCAGTATAGTAAATACCACTGCGGTATTGAGTACCAATATCATGTGCCTGACGGTTCAGGCTAGTGGGGTCTATGATACGGAAAAAATGGCGCAGTATATCGGTTAAGGGCAGAACATCTGCATCGTATTCAACTTTTATGGTTTCGGCATGACCAGTGTTTTGTTTGCAAACTTCTTCATAACTTGGGTTTTCGGTATGCCCGTTGGCATAACCTGTTTGCGTAGTTAGCACACCGTTTAATCGTTTAAAATAGCCTTCCATACCCCAAAAACAGCCACCGGCAAGATAAATAATTTTTATATTCATAATGTTATTTCATATCCTTGTGTGATGTATGTGTATATGCTAGCACTAGCTTGTATTGAATGAAAGATGTTGTTTTGCTTAATTATATATGGGTGATATAAAATCTGTATTCGATTCTGGTTAATTTATGTATTGCTGTATTGGTTGAAGATTATATGAGTATTATTACTTATTTACGTCCGGCACGACCTGAAGACTGCGAAGATATTTTCAATGCTCATCGCTATGCGGTGCAATATACCTGTGCGCGCAAATATAATGAAACAGTATTGAAAACATGGTTGTCATTATTGAATGTTGAAAGTTATCTGCATACGATGACGGATGCGAATAAAGCTTTATGGGTAGTAGATTATAAAGGGCATATTCAGGGTTTCTTTCAGATGGATTTAGTGGAAGCACAATTGGATGCGCTATATATTCATCCCTTTGTGCATAATCAGGGGTTAGGAACTGCACTTTTACAGCGTGCTGAAGATGTTGCCAGTTGTGCAGGTTTGGGCTTGTTGAAATTGTATGCATCGCTGAATTCGGTTAAATTTTATGAAATCAATGGATATACTTCGCTGGGTGAATGTGCTCTGCCACTCAATAATGAGGTTACGGTTAACTGTTTACTAATGCGTAAATATTTAACTGAGTAGATTTGCTTGTAAAAGTACAAATTTATTATCTGGCCTGTAGCTTAGGAGTGAGTAGTCTGTTTGTTTCTTAAATATTTGATTTATTATTGTTGTTTGTCAGTGAAAGGTGAAAATTCTTAGAATTCCTATTTTTCTTAATCTATATAAATAATTAATAAGCCCAGTTTTTTAATTCAATTGAATGAATCAACAATGACAACGAATTCGTTCTTATACAGTGGATGATTTTTTTAAGTTTATTAAATGATTTGATTAATTAAATTTTTGATTATTACTTGTACTGCCATTCTTGTCATTGCTTGGTACCACTTGAAAAACAATTCATTTATTATGACTTGCCTATTTTTTAATCAACGTAAAATACATAATAAAAATCAGTATTCTATGGTAGTTATCCCCATATTTTACCTGAAGTTTTGCGTTGGATTCTGTGTACAGGTGGATAAGTCTGCGATAATTGGTTATATTGTACTGACATAAAAAATAAATGAGCTTGCCAGCCATAGTAGTGCCTGCCACAATAGCCATTCAATTCCATCAATATTAATTTGCATTTGTATGAAATGTCCCTTTTGCCAGCATCATAATACACAGGTGATTGATACGCGTCTGAGCGAAGGTAATAACAGTATACGTCGTCGTCGTCGCTGTTTGGCCTGTGATAGTCGTTTTAGTACGCTGGAAGTAGTGGAGATGCGAATGCCGCTGATTATCAAGCGTACTGGAGAAAAGGTGTTGTTTGATCCGGCTAAACTGTATACCAGTATTAGCAGGGCACTACATAAGCGGCCAATGGATCGGGAAAGCATTGAAAATGCTGTAGCAAAGATTGAAACCAATCTTTACCACATGGGTGTCAAAGAAGTTCCCAGTTACATGATTGGAGATATGGTGCTAAGTTTATTGGCTAAACTTGATGAGGTTGCTTATGTGCGCTTTGCTTCAGTGTATAAAAGCTTTCATGATGTTTCGGAATTTACTCAGCTAATTGCGACATTACAAAAGGTAGATTAAAAGTATTTATTTTGTCTGGCTATTTTGAAATAGCTCGCTGCATTAGGCGCTAATTCTTGTTATACTTTGTAATTATTGTGCCTTGTCATGAAAGCTTGAATATATCATGTTGAAATTTCGTTTATCGTTGTTTGTAATAATCGCATCGTTAGGTTTATCTGCGTGTACACAAAAAGATACTTCTGTGACGATGGATGCTAGTGATACTCAGGCTGCAAGTAGTGTTGCAAGCAATGTTGCATCTGCTACTGCCGTAACATCTACCCAGACTCTAACCAGTAAGGATGGTAAGCTGAGTATTGTAGTAAATGGTGATTTCGCTGATGCAATGGATAGCGCAAACGACAAAGTAGATCAGGCACAAATAAATAGCCTTACTTTATTACAGTATGATGCAAGCAGTAACATTACTCTTGCAGTTAGTAATTTGGGTGAGATAAAAATTAAGGCAAATGAGTATTTCAAGAATTTGGCTGATAGTCTGAAAAACAATGCAGCCATCAGTAATATCAAGGTAGGTATTGCTACAGAAAACCGTATGAATTATCGCTTCAGTCATCAGCAGAATGGTGCTTTACTCAACGAAAGCTGCGTTGCTCTGATTGGAAGCAATAATCTTTATTCCGTTTGCGCCAGCAGCGATAGTGCCAGTGATGCTGCACTTGCTGCTACGCTGAAAACCATTAATGTACAGAACAGTTAAAAGATGAGCTTTTCTGAGCTTGATAAAAAATTCATGCAAACCGCCCTTGAGCTAGCTTGGCAAGGGCGGTTTTCTACCAGCCCTAATCCGCGGGTAGGCTGTGTAATTACGCGTGGTGAGCAAATTGTCGGCGAAGGCTTTCATGTGCGAGCAGGGCAACCACATGCCGAAGTGCATGCATTACGACAGGCAGGGCAACTGGCACAGGATGCTACTGCCTATGTTACTTTGGAACCTTGCAGCCATACCGGCCGGACAGGCCCATGTGCGCAGGCTCTGATTGATGCTCATATCAAGCGTGTGGTTGTGGCCATGAGTGACCCCAACCCATTGGTTAAAGGTAATGGACTAAGCATGTTGCAACAGTCTGGTATACAGGTTGAGAGTGGTTTGTATACACGGCAGGCACGTGCACTGAATCCGGGTTTCTTATCCAGGCTGGAAAGATACAGACCTTATATCAGGCTGAAAATCGCTGCGAGTCTCGACAGCAAGACAGCGCTGAGTAACGGTTTAAGCCAATGGATAACAGGAGAGGCAGCACGTAATGACGTCCAGACATTACGTGCTGAAAGCTGTGCAGTGTTAACGGGTATCAATACTATACTGGCAGATAATCCACAATTAAATGTGCGACGCTTTTCAGCATTACGACAGCCATTACGTATCATTCTGGACAGTAAGCTACGAATCACACCTGCTTATCAGGTAATCCATGATATAAATAGCCCTACACTGATTGTTACCACTATTACTGATACTGCTAAAAAAGCTGTTTTTTCCCCTTACCCACATGTTTCTATTTTGACTGTACCAGCAAATCAGGATGGCCAGATTAATTTGCAAGAATTATGGCCTGCTCTGGCACAACGTGATATTGGTCTGATACTGGTTGAAGCAGGTTCTATTCTGAATTCAGCCTTACTGGCCGCTAATGCCGTAGATGAAATAATTTATTATCAGGCTCCGAAAATTCTCGGGGCAACAGCACGTAATGCTATTGAGTTACCGGAAAATCCGCAGGCATTAACCGATTCTGAATGGCAGACTGTTGCTGTAGATGTTATGGATCAGGATTGTCGCTGGTTATTGCGCCATCAACAAAGCGCTACTTGGTTAACAGGGATCGTGGGTTAATATTAATAACCAGTTTATTTATACAAACAATCTTTATTTTATATAAAAAACCATGCTGAAAATAAACTAGTGTTGTGTAACAATAAGCTTATTGTTTGAGCACTTCATGTGTGCAACATCATATTTAGCTGCATTGTAGTTATTTTATTAGTAATTTAAAACAAAGGCTTAGCCATGCGTATTTTATTAACAGGTTCAAAAGGTCAAGTGGGTAGTTGTTTAAGAGACAGATTGCCGGAAAGTTGGGAACTGATTGCCAGTGACTCGCAGACATTGAATATTACTGATGCACATAATGTGCTCAATATGGTGAAAACCTTTGAACCGGATGTAATTATAAATGCAGCAGGTTATACCAAGGTTGATGCAGCAGAAACTGATATAGCCAAAGCTTTTGCGGTGAATGCAACAGGAACATTAAATCTGGCTCAGGCCGCTAGAGCAATTGGTGCGCGATTGATTCATCTGTCTACTGAACAAGTATTTGATGGTCATCATCACGTAATTCTGACAGAAAATATGGCACCTAATCCATTAAATGTATACGGTCACAGTAAGCTAGCAGGTGAATTACTGGCTTTAAACGCGCATGTTGACACCGCTGTTATTCGTACTTCATGGGTATACAGTGAATATGGACACAATTTTGTAAAAATCATGTTACAAAAAGGATTAGAAACATCCACTATCCGAGTGGTAGACGATCAGATTGGTTGCCCCACCTATGCGGGAGATTTGGCTGAAGCTATTATCCGCCTTGCTTCATTAACCGATTCTCCACGCGGCTTAATGCATTTTGCTGGTAGCCAGCAAATGAGTTGGGCAGATTTTGCTCAACGTATTTTTGCTGAAGCAGCTGAAATCGATGAGCGCTACCAACAAGTCAAAGTTGAGCGTATTGGCACTGCTGATTATCAGTCGGCAGCCAGACGACCTGAGTTTGGTATTCTGGATAGCCGTACCTTACAAAACATGCTCCCAGAACCAGTAGTCGATACACCTTTAACACACATTATCACTAAATTGCTGAATTAAAAGAATGTGCAAAAAGCGGGTTAATGGCTAACCCGCTTTTTAATGTCTGCCAGCATTACTTTTGTGTACGCATATCATGGTGCTCAATAACAAAGCCAGCATCCCGATAAGTACGAAAACGCTGTCGTGCAGCTGCTATTTCATCTAGATCAGTACTCACTAGCTCCAATACCCGGTCTGGTATTATGGGGGCATCACACCAATAAACATCCGCCAGATTAATAACCACGCAATCCTTCTGTATTGTAGGTAAATCTGAACCATAAGCCAGTAACACCGATTGTGCAGTAAGCGGCTGCGGTTGCTGAGGTGACCAGATTTCATGTGGGATAAAACTGGTAGCCTGAAACGACCATAGAGCATGATCAAATTGATTTACACGGCTTTCGTTTTCTAACCAGATCAGAACGCTTGCTCCACTTTTATATACTTTTTGAGTCAGTCGACAAGTAAAAGAGACTGGGTCAGTAATGTGAGTATAAAAAGTAGTAATAGCCATATCGTCTCAAATTCATGATTGCTGAATCAGATATTCAAGCAGCAGCGGCACAGGGCGACCTGTAGCACCTTTATTGTTGCCTGAATGCCAGGCTGTACCAGCAATATCCAGATGCGCCCATGGATAACTTTCGGTAAAACAGGACAAGAAAGCTGCAGCAGTAATTGTTCCAGCAGGGCGTCCGCCTATATTTTGCAAATCAGCAAAATTGGATTTTAGCTGTTCTTTGTATTCGTCAAACAGAGGCAATTGCCATGTTTTATCATTAATACTGGCTGCTGCGTGTAATAACTGATCAATAACTGACTGATTATTACCCAGTACACCTTGTGCAACATGTCCCAGAGCAATGATACAGGCTCCGGTTAAAGTAGCTACATCAATTACAGTTTTTGGCTGGAAGCGTTCAGCATAGGTAAGGGCATCACATAAAATTAGTCTACCTTCTGCATCGGTGTTTAAAATTTCAATATTTAAACCATTCATTGCCTTAACAATATCTCCCGGTTTGGTTGCATTACCGGAAGGCATATTTTCACAGGTGGGAATAATAGCAATTAGATTTAGTGGTAGTTTAAGCTTGGCAGCAGCTGCAAAAGTACCAATAACAGCGGCAGCACCACACATATCAAATTTCATTTCATCCATTGCAGCTCCCGGTTTCAGGGAGATACCGCCAGAGTCAAAAGTAATACCTTTGCCCACCAGAACCACGGGTTTATCTTCAGCATCCGGAGCGCCGTGATATTGCAGCTCAATAAGATAAGCTCCGGCAGAACTGCCCTGTGCAACTGCCAGCAAAGCATTCATACCCATTTCCTGAATATCGGCCTTTGCCATAATTCGAGCATGGGCACCCACATCAGTTGCAGTTTTAGAAGCAAAAGAGGCCAGATAGGCTGGAGTACATAGGTTACCCGGTGCATTACCCAGATCTTTACAGATATTCATACCATAAACAACGGCTTCACCCTTGTTTAGATATTCGCTTACTGCGTGAACAGTATAGTAATAAATATGCTTAAGTGATACAGGGTTAGAATCTTTTTTAAACATATCAAAGCAGTAAACAGATTCACCTACTGCAATCGTGAATGCCTGTACCCACTGTTGTGCCAGTACCTCAGGCAAGGAATTTAAATCAACACTAATCTGGGTTTGCTCTTTAGCCCAGTTGGCTGCCGTTGAAGCCAATTTCTGAATACTGGCATAGTCTTCTTTTTCTAAGCATGCCACGGCCAAAGCCTGTATATGGTTCTGCTCAACCATATGAGTAGCAATAAAATCTTTCGGTTGCTGTTGCAATTGAGATAGTAAAGTACCTGCTACAGGATTGTTGTGTTTACTGTTTGCAGTGCAGACAATAAGTAAAGGGCTATTGTTTTGCGGCTGCAATTGTTCGGCTTTTATGTTAAATTCCATCTTTTCCTCTCCCAATATAAGGGCGTTGTATATATTCTGGACAAATCATGCCCAAAGCTGATTTGGATGGCCCTATTGTAACGCAGGCTGTCACTAAAATACGGACAGTCGCATATGTGTTTATTATTTTATGATTTATCAACGCCAATTTATTAAAGAATTATCATGGGCTGCCGTTGGCATTTTCGTGATTTTGCTTGTAGTACTGGTAGCCACGCAAGCAATTAATCTGCTGGGTCGAGCTGCCAGCGGCCGCGTAGCTATTGATGCAGTAACAGCATTAATCGGGTTCTGGACAATTGGACTGACGCCCGTATTACTTATTTTAACTGCTTATATTAGCATCATTACGGTACTTACTCGTTACTGGCGTGATAGCGAAATGGTTATCTGGCTGTCCAGTGGCTTATCATTAAGAAACTGGATTTTCCCCTTAATGAAATTTGCTCTTCCGTTTGCAGTTCTGGTTGGGGTGGTAGCAATGCTGATTCAGCCATGGGCAGAGTGGCGTAGCCGCGAATTTGCAGAATTGCTGAAACAGAAGCAGGAAATGTCACTGCTGGAACCGGGTGTCTTCCGAGAAATAGGTAAAAGCCATCCACGGGTTTATTTTATTGAATCATTTAACCCTGATAGTGGCCTTGCCAGCAACCTGTTTGTACAGGAAAAAGAAAAAAATGGCAAAGACAGTACGATTTTTGCCAAGCGTGGTGAGTTCAAACAGGATGGAGAAAAGCGTATTCTGACTCTGGAAGATGGTTTCCGCTATTATGGACAGCCCGGACAAGCAGATTATCAAAGAGCTTCATTTGACAAAATGACCCTAGTCATCAGCGTTAATACAATGGTTATCGATCCAAAACAAAACCGTCACACCATTCCTACCGCTGCATTATTTGCCAGTGATAAAGCCATTTACAAGGCTGAGCTGATGTGGCGTTTATCATTGCCAATAAGTGTAATTATATTGGCTTTGCTGGCCTTACCTCTATCTTATTTTAATCCGCGTACCGGCCATACTTACAATATTCTGATCGCGATTGCTGTATTTTTAATTTACCAGAATGGACTAACCTTTTTACGGGATTTGGTTGAAAATGACCGCATTCCGTTTTGGCTTGGCATATTGCCTATGCATCTTTTGATGTTTATGGTGTTTTTGTTTTTATTGCGGTGGCGGGATCTTCCCTCAGCATCATTTAAAACAGCATTTACATCATTACTAGGAGGTCGCTCCTGATGCGTTTGCTTAATCGCTATGTAATTAGCCAATTGTCCATTTGTACTCTGTATGCATTGCTGGCACTGATAAGCTTATACAGCTTCTTTGATATTATGGGTGAAATCAGCCATGTTGGTGATGGGAAATATACTGCCAATAAAATGCTGTATTATGTTCTATTACTGATTCCCACACATGCATATGAGCTTATGCCTCTGGCTGTGCTGATAGGTGCGCTGGTGTGTCTTAATCAGATGGCCAGTCACAGTGAATTTACTGTAATCAGAACATCAGGTATCAGTTTGACTCGGATTATCAGTATGATGTTACAGTTTGGCTTGCTATTTGCCATTATTGCAGCATTACTGGGTGAATATATAGTACCTAAAACAGGTCCTTATGCAGAGCAATATCAATTGCATGCTCGTCAGAATAGCATTAGTGCAGGAGATAGCGGTATCTGGTTGAAACAAGGTGATGATATTGTTAATGTAGCTGAAATGTTACCTGACGGCAGCTTAAAGAATATCAGCATATATCGTCATGATAAACAGTTTCATCTAATAGAAACTTTGCATGCAGTCAGTGCCAATGTTGATTCTCATACTCAGGAAGGTAAAAAGTCGAAATGGCACCTGCATCAGGTAGACCAGTCACTTTTGGAAGAGCATCAGATAGTAGTGAATCAACTGGAAAATCTGGACTGGCATATGTCTGTTAATCACCAGCTTCTTAATATATTGCTGGTAACGCCCGAACAGATGTCTATTATGGCACTTTCTACTTATATCAAACATTTGAAAAATAATCACCAGCAAACTACCCGCTACGAGCTGGCATGGTGGCGCAAAATTGCCTATCCATTGGCCTGCATTGTTATGGCACTGGTAGCACTGGCTTTTACACCACAGCAAAGCCGACATGGAAATATGGGTTTAAAACTATTTAATGGAATTTGTTTAGGACTGTTATTTCACTTCTCAGGGCGACTGTTTGGATTTACCAGTCAGTTATATGGGATACCAACCTTCATTGCCGCATTTCTGCCTACACTATTATTTTTATGCTTAGCTATATATCTGATTAGACGGCAAGAAAAACGATAGTGCCAGATTCATTAAAATCATTATTTTTAAAAATTATAGGAAGCTAATTGGATCATATTTCAATGGCCAAACATACTTTAAATGACCACTAACTTCAAAAATTGATATTGGTGAATTAATTTTTGAATATTTTTCAGCAGTTAGAATCAATAAACGGTAGACAGTAAGAAGCTTTATTTATTGATTTTGTACACATATATAGATATTACGTGGAATAATAAGACAACTTGGTGTCACCCGATGCTATTGCTGAATCAGCTAATAAGGCTCATTCCAACCATTTTATACAAATCACTAAAATGAATAAGAGTATTAGTAAATTTGAGATTTCGTTTTATTTATAATTGAAAATAAAAATTATTGTTAGTAATGAGTTAGCCTAACCCCTTAAATGCATGGCAATAAAGATGATAAATTATCTTGATTTCCAGCACTAATATTTATCGTTGATTATCGTGAGATTCAATTAATCATGTTATTTTTACCAAAGATTATCTTTATATTATTTCAGATTAAAATATACAGTAGATCTGAAGTTGGATAAAACATGTAATGCAAAAGATATACCAGATATTTCTTAAACGAACCGGTGGGGATTTCTAGCAATAATATTGCTTCACTACAGATATTATTTTTAATGTTTGAACGAAAATACATATTATATTAATAAAGTTAATTGATTTACCATCATTTATATCTGCATCTTACTGTATGAGGCAGATGATTTATTGAATATAAATTGAATTTAATAAATTACTTTATAACTCACTAATATGCAAGCGCAAAACAGATCATGCCAGACATAGTTATCTCAATAATATTCCAAATAAATGTGTTTATAAAGCATAAAGAATAACTAATAGAGAATTTTATGCAATTTTTTCTGTTCATCGGTTTGAGTCAGAATACCAGCATTTTGCAGGAGCTGGATATAAGTGGTGATATAGCCATATTGTGCTTCAGCCAATTTTTGTTCGGCATCGGCTTTGGCCTGTAATGCCTGTAATTCGTCCAGATTACTGCGTATCCCCACCTTACGACCTAATTGAGTGGCCTGTAATTTTACTGAATTAGCTTTTAATAACTGCTGTTGCGCCTGAATCTGATACAGATTGCCCAGCGTTGTCTGATAAGCCTGATCAACATTCAGTTCAATTTTACGCTCCGTAGCTGTTAATAAGAATTTATTTTGTTGTTCTTTAGCAGCAGCTTCTTTAATTTTACTGTGAATCAGGCCACCACTGAATACGGGTACTGAAAGTTGAACTGTAACAATACCGCCTTTGCTACGGGTACCATGATCCATGCCATAAAATTGCTGGATCTGATGATTATCCTGGTAGCCGCCATTAAGTGTTAACTTTGGCCAGTGCTCTGCTTTAGCAGCAATATAAGCTTGTCTGGCATTTTCCAATGCCAGCTTTTGCTGTTGCCATTCTGGATTATTTTTCTGCGCCAGATTTATCCAGTCTGCTTTACTTGATTTACCGAGTAAATCGCCAAAATCAGTATTTTTTAAACGCTTAATTTTCTTCGGGTCCAGTCCCGTAATGTTCGCCAGATTATTTTGTGCTACCAGCAGATCTGTCATCGCACTGATTTTTTTTGCCCGAGCAGCTTCATAGCCAGCCTGCGCTTCATGAGTATCTACAATAGTGGCTGCACCTTTATTAAATAAGGCCAATGCTTGCCTGATCTGCATTGCATAGGCTTCTTGTTCTTTTTCAATTGAAACCAGCTTGTCTTCAATCAGTAATACCTGAAAATAGGCTCTAGCTACTTTAAATAACAGATCTTCCTTCACATTTTCAAGCTGCCAGTCAGCCATATTAGTGGTAATTTTACCTTGCTGGTATTGTGCCCATTTAGCTTTATCAAACAGCGCCTGACTTGCCTGTACATTCCAGCCGTGTGTCTGGGTAGTACTGGACAGGGAGGAGGGCTGTTTCTGATAGATATAATTAGTATTTACCTGTGGCAGTAACGCTGCTCTTGTTTGCACCGATTGCTCTTTCAGAGCATCCCGTTCACTCTGAGCTGCTGCATAATCTGCTGAATAACTTATTGCAGCCTGCCATGCATCAAACAAATCGAATGCCTGTGCAGATACCGAGATAGCACCGCAGCCAATAAGAGTACAGATAGCTTTCCAACTACCAATACGAATATATTTTTGCATCAACGTTCTCGCATACTTTCATCAACTTTGGTTTGCAGCGGGCTTAGCAAATATGTGATAACACGACGCTTTCCAGTTTTAATTTCAGCGGTCACATTCATGCCTGCTGTTAAATTTACCTTTTTACCATCTACAATAAGGTAATTTCTGTCCATAACGATGGTTGCAGCAAAAACCAGTCCCAGTTTTTCATCCTCAATAGCATCAAAGCTGACATGTTTTACCTTACCGGTTAAATAGCCATAACGGGTGTAAGGGAAAGATTCAACTTTAATCACAGCATCTTGGCCAGCTTTAATAAAACCAATATCTTTATTTGGTACCAATGCCTCAATTTCCATCTGATCCTGATCAGGTACGATTACCATAATCTGCTGGGCAGCAGTGACGACTCCGCCTATAGTATGGGTTGCAAGCTGTTGTACCGTACCATCAACTGGAGACTTCAGAGTCATTAACTGTTTGCGCTGTAATGCTTTTTCTGTTGCTTCAGTGAGTTGCTGGATTTGTTCATTTGCCTGTCGCAACTGATCAAGCGTATCGCGCTTAAGAGTGTTGGTTTGCAACTGACGATTCTGCTCGGCTTCACGAATGCTTTCCTGAATCTGCCGAAGCTGGCTGCGCTGGCTGGCTAAATCATTTTTATTCTGAATATACTTGCTTTCCTGCTCATAATAAGCATGTTTAGAAACAAAATTCTGTGCCAGCAGGTCTTTATAATCCTTTGTACGGTTCTGTTCAATAGCGGTAGTCTGCTCAAGTTTGCTTACCTGAGATTGCGTTCCCTGGAGCTGTGCCTGATGTTCTCGCAACACTGTTTGTAACTGAGCATCCTGAGTAAACCATGTTTGAAACTGATGTAATGCCAGCGATTGTGCTTCCAGAATCTGGTCGGGATTAAGATGCCATTGTGCAGCTAATTCCCGATCCAGTTGGGGAGACTGATGCGTATCGATAGCACGGATAACAGCTTCCAGACGCAATTTATTTAAACGCGCAGCCTGTAAGGATTTTTCTGACTGCGCATAGTCACTATCAGAACCTATGCCGCTTAATTGAACTAGCACTTGACCACTTTTTACATGATCACCATTTTTAACAGCAATTTTGTCTACCACCGAAGTTTCCAGTGGCTGGATTATCTTACTGCGTCCGCCGGGAGTAGTTTTACCCATAGCTAAAGCAACGATATCCAGCTTACCAATTAATGCCCATAAAAGTGCAATAACAGCAAACAATATTATCAGACGCGCAGTCCATTTGGGCGCAGCGGAAAGAGGTGTTTCCGTTAATTCCAGATGTGCCGGTAAAAATGCACGTTCATCTTCTTCACGCTTAGGGGGATCCAGTTGAAAGCGGACAGCCCAGACATTTTTCCAGACTGTGCTATAGCGTTGCAGGAAATCTTTAAAAGCTTGAAAGCGAATACCCATATCTTATTTTCTTATTCTGGTTTCAATATCAGTTATTTTGTAGCTGGTATAAATAGCGATAGTAACCATCTGGCTTGGCCAGTAATTCTTGATGTGTACCTTCTTCCACTATACTTCCTTTATCCATAGCAATAATACGATTGGCCATACGAACAGTAGATAGGCGGTGGGCAATAATCAAAACAGTGCGTCCCCTACAAATTGCCTGCATATTTTGCATAATGGCTCGTTCGGATTCATAATCAAGCGCACTTGTGGCTTCATCAAGAATCAGAATACGCGGGTTTCCTACCAGCGCTCGCGCAATAGCTACCCGTTGCCTTTGCCCTCCGGAAAGCCCGGCACCCTGTTCGCCGACTATAGTGTCATAGCCTTCTGGTAATTCCATAATAAAATCATGAGCACCAGCCATTTTGGCTGCATACATAATTTTTTCCAGAGGCATTCCCGGATCAGCAAGAGCAATATTGGCGCGAATGCTTTGATTAAGCAGTACGTTTTCCTGAAGTACCACACCAACCTGACGGCGTAACCATGCTGGATCAGCCAGTGCCAAGTCATTACCATCTATTAATACTCGCCCACGTTCAGGAATATATAAACGTTGCACCAATTTAGTTAGGGTAGATTTGCCTGAACCTGAGCGTCCGACAATGCCCAAAATCTCACCCGATTTAATATGTAGGCTCAGATCACGTAAAATTTCCGCACCATCAGGGCGATAGCGGAAGGAAATTTTTTCAAACTCGATCTGTCCTTTAATATCCGGCAGTGCCATCCGAGAAGTGGGATTTTCAGTTGGTGTGTTCAAAATATCGCCAAGACGGGAAACCGAAATGCCCACCTGCTGAAAATCTTGCCAGAGCTGAGCCAGCCTGATAACAGGCGCGGCAACCTGACCTGCAAGCATATTAAAAGCGATCAACTGACCCACTGTTAACTCACCTTTAATAACCAGATGAGCACCCAGCCATAAAGTTACAACAGTTACCAGCTTCTGAATAAACTGCACACCTTGTTGGCCAATGGTAGCCAGACGGGCAACGCGGAAACCGGAACTAACATAAGCAGCCAGCTGCTGATCCCAGCGTCTGGTCATTTGAGGTTCAACAGCCATAGCTTTAATCGTACCGATTGCTGTTACCGACTCAACCAGAAATGATTGATTATCAGCATTACGAGCAAATTTATCATTCAGACGTGAACGCAAAATAGGGCTAATAGTTGCAGACCAAATGGCATAACAGGGGAGAGATATAATTACTACCAAAGTAAGCCAGCCACTGTAAAACCACATCACCAGCAGAAAAATAAAAGAGAAACACAAATCTAGCACTGAAGTTAAGGCTTGGCCGGTAAGAAAATTTCGTATCTGTTCCAGTTCGCGTACCCGGGCAACAGTGTCTCCTACTCGACGGTGCTCGAAATAGGCCAGAGGTAGGCTTAGCAGATGACGGAATAATCGTGCACCCAGTTCGACATCAATACGTGAGGTGGTATGAGCAAAGATATAAGTACGTAATCCATTTAAAACCACATCAAAAATAGTAATCACCAGCAAAGCAATAGTAATAACATCGAGAGTGGAAAATCCGCGGTGTACCAGCACTTTATCCATTACCACCTGAAAAAACATCGGCGTCACTAGCGCAAATAGCTGAATAAAGACTGATACTACCAATACTTCGAGAAAAATGCGTCGGTATTTGATTACAGCTGGAATAAACCAAGTAAAGTCGAATTTAGCCAGTTGTCCAAGTATAGATGCTCTTGAAGCAACAAGAATCAATTGACCTGAGTAACGCTGTGCAAACTCCTCTTTAGTCAGAATAACAGGTTTACCTACTTCAATATCCTGAATTAGATATCGCTCTCCATCTATTCTGGCTAAAATAAAATGCTGACCATCTTCACGCCACACCATTGCTGGTAAGGCTACCAAAGGTAGACGTTCAATATTTTGCTTAACCAGCTTAGCTTTCAAACCCAAGTCTTTAGCTGCAAGTAGCCATTGCTCAATATTTAAATCATTTTTCTCAGCATACCTATGCGTAATATCAGCTGGATTAACAGCCATGCCATGAAAATGAGCTAAAAGAACCAGAGCAGAAACTGCAATACTAGGCTTCTGGATTTTAGCAGGTATGGAAGATTCTGGTGGTAATGACATAGATTTCAAAATAATTATTTAAGTATCTGTATATAACTTAACACAAATATAACAAAAAATACAGTGTAAAGCTAATATTTGAATTAGCTTATTGGTGTTTTAAATTTTGCAAATAAAAAATGATAGAAGTTTCTGAAGTTGGGAATTGATTTAAATCCTCGTAATGTGTTAAATTATTTTATATAACTGTTTTTACGGGGGATGTGAATAAAATATCAATATAATTATTTAATCCAAGTATAATCATAAAAATATATTTTTAAAATTAGATAAAATATAATTAATATTTTTTAATTTTAAAATTGTGTTTGTTAAGTTCTTTTGTGAATTAAAAATAAGTTTAAAGTATCTAAATGGTTAATATATATTAAAATAAATTAAACTGGAGGTAAAATCAAAAAAATTATTTAACGTAAAGTTTTTAATGTATAAATATCAAATTGTAGTAGTAAATTAAAACAATTATTTTGATTTAATATTTAACAAAGAGGTGATACCTTGAATACTTTTAAAGAAATAAATACCTATCAAGAAATTTTATCAGCTGAGCAAAATAATAATATTAATCTGGTAGAGGGTAGTATAAACAATGATAATTTGACTGGTACTAATCAGGACGACATTTTAATTGGTAAAGAAGGAAATGACAGACTTTACGGTGGAGAAGGAAATGATACCTATGTATTTGCCAAGGGGCATGGTCAGGATTATGTTAGTGACAGTGGTGGTAAATCAGATACAATTCAATTTCTGGATGTGAATTTTGATGAAGTTAAGTTCCGCAAGAATGGTAATACTTTAATTATTTATGGCTATAACGAAGGAGATTCAATTGAAGTAAGAGACTTCTTTTATGCAGGTGATAAATATGCCATAGAAAACTTTGTATTTAAGGATAAGACGGTTACTCTGGAACAATTGCGCACAGAAGGAATGGTATTATACGGTACT
>NZ_MEIO01000026.1 GCF_002777745.1 Snodgrassella alvi | reverse complement strand
CGCTTACGATAGTATGTGACAATCTGTAAATCCTGTACGGCCACAATCAGCAATTCATCGTTACCATTGTCTCCTTTCTCACCGTACAGCACGCATAAAATCAATGGGAAGCCGGCAAATTGCCCCGGCTTGATGCGGATAGTCAGCGCATTCCCATACAGAATTGATTCTTGAGAACTGGTTCGTGCGAGGCTGCCTGGCTTGTTTGTAGCTGTTTTATAGCTATTCACTAATAAGCCCTCATCGCTGCCATGTATTGGGTTAAATGTCTCTCTCATTTCTGTATTTGTTGGCATGACATAGCGGCCGGTAATTTTGTCTTGCCATGCTGTACTATTCTGGTACTGGGCACGCCCAAAAGGAAAAGATGCAACCGGATGGGGTGAGATGTTGCCCAGTGACCGGACATAACACCAGCCGTTATGCTTATAAACTTTTAATAACATACCCATCTTTCAGCCTTTCAATAGCGTTGCGTTTATAAAAGCGGGCAATTGGTCTGCGCTGTCAATGCCTCTTAATTCCAGTAACATTTCATCGCCATCATGCATATGTGTGAAAACGACGGGGTACCATTCCTTTGTTTCACCGTCCACATCATCTATTGGTAGTAATATCTGTGTCTTACCGTTACGTGCGTCTATAATCAGGGTATTCCTGTTAGCAATCTCGAATCTGTCGTTGATATAGGTTATTTGGCTGTTATGAAAGCTCTGCGCTGTAGGTGCGCATAAAATGCGCGTCCCTGCCGGCCATGAGGCTGGCGGCGTCTCTTCCATGCCAGCACGGCAGATTATCAGGTCTTCCCCATACCGGTTATAGACATCTATCAGTTCGTATTCAGCCGCATCGGCACTTTGCAGCGTCAGCCGCATGTAATGCTGGCCACGGCTCTTCGGTATGCTCTGTAAAAGTAATTCTGTGGATTTTTCATCAAGGATTAGTTTGGTATCTTTTTTATTTACTGCCAGTTCTTCAAGCAGACTGGTACTAAAGTTGTTTTTATAGTATCTCATTTTGCTACCTTATTTTTTATCAGGCAGGCCATAATCTCCGTGTTCAATTTTCCACGTTCTACCTGCTGCTGCGCTATGCAATAAAAAACCGCCGTCGGTTAAGGCGATGCTGTAGAGGTTTTCGTTTTCATCCTTCAGGCTTAATCCGCTTAAACCGTTTAGCTCATCTGGGATTAGGTCTGTGCTTAGGGGATGGGACGGTATAAAGGTGCTTGTTTTAGGGTCAAATCTCAGGTCAATAATGGCGCTGTCCGGAAAGATGTCGACGCTCCATAATCGGGTCACGCCTTTGTCGGATAACGTTACGAAAGGTATATTTTTATCTTCGCCTCTTTCGTTTCCATCTTCATCGTATTTGTTCCGATAATAAAAGGTTACATCCTGATTAAAGTACTGTTTAGCACCGGTTTCCTCATAGTCAAATGAGTGTATGAAGTGGTCACCATATTTCATATTGGCGACATTGCCTGTATCCAGTTCCTCATCGGCGGCCACACCTGCGTTTTGCAGTGCATAATCTTTAATCAGGCTGGCACCGCACACTAAATCATCGGCAAATTTCCAACGGGATTCGTACAATTTGAAGTTATCCGCAGGCAAGCCCCAGTAAGCCTTTTTTGCCTCTAATGACCAATTCTCAACGGAAGCGTATATAAACGGTTTTGTCGGTGTTTTCCATGTATAAACCATTTCTCCATCTTTGGGAATTTGTTTGCCGGCGTATTTTTCGGCAGCGTAAACCAGATTCTTCAGTTTAGTAAAATTCCTATCTTCAACTACCAGGCTGTTTGTTTGCTGATATGCAGCGTATAAAGCCAGCCATGTGTAACGATTGTATTTACTGCTTTCGTTGACATAGGTACATACGAAATCAAAAATCTGTTTAACTGCTTTTTTGTACTCATCACGGTCCGCTGTTAGCAGGTCTTCTTTTATCGGTATGGTTGTAAAAAATGCTTTGGCATTTAATGGTTTTGTTTTCAGTATTTTATAAACCACATCCTTAAGTGTATCGACGCCTATCCGTTTGGGGTTAATTTGCATAACATCCCCAGATGTATGCCGTATATCTAACACATCCAGCACCACCCACCATACTACTGGATCAAAATTTAGATCCCCTGGGAGCCCTGTACCCATCAAGACAGCTTCATGGTTGTTTTTAAGCTGTAGCTTGTACCATATGTAATCACTGAAACGTTTTACATCGCTATCCTCACAAATTACTGCACTGGGGTCGAGAAATACGCGCACCTGCCGGCCGGTTTCTACTTCGAATAAGCCCTCAATTGCGCGTGCACTGGAAATTGAGGGCTGGCCTTTGTCGTTAAAGTGCAATAGGGCGTACGTATCCAGACATACGTTATCTTTTGGCTTGTCGCCGCCGTAAGGTATTTTGGTCATGCCGGCGCTGCCAAGCAGGCGGGGACGGTTTGGGGTGCGCTCGTAGCCCGGGCGGCGTTTACCAAACAGTTTGCGGAAATCTTCTTCAAGACTCATGTTTAACACTCATTTTTTATGACAGGTTAACTGCGGAAATGGCTCATTGTGTGGTATGGCCAGATTAAACACCTGCGCTGCAACATCGACATCCAGTGTGTCTGTGCTCTCTTCTTCTATGTCTGGAGTTTCTACTCTGAATGCTATGCCGCGCTTCATTTTGGTGCCTTTAAAGGTGTAACCGGTTTCTTTTCTTACATAGCCATTACATTCATAGAGTTTGAATTTTGGCTTGCCAATAGTGATGGAATTACCTTTGTCCTTTTCTTCCTCTTCTTCTTTTTCGTCCTCATCTTTATCCGCATTGGGGTCTTGTTCAATTACTTCAACGCCATAAGGTACGACATAATCATTTAATATGAAATCCTGCTGAAATGTGTTGCAGTGTAATTGCGGCCGTTTGGTTGGCGGCTCTACTTTGCTGAATGCCTGCTCGCCGCTGACCGGATTCATGAAGAATTTACCGGTTAAGGTGGTTTTGCCGCGCTTGCTGGTGAAATCCCAGCTATGGCTGTATGCCGATATTTTGACGTTTGCATCAAAGCGTTCTGTTGCTACATGCACGGTATGAGTCAGGCAGGCAAACGGTAAAAACTTGCAATCCATCTCTATGCTGTTCTGCCGGTGGCTTTCCAGCATTCTGGTATAGCCTATCTGCATAGCAACCCGACAGCCGTTAATGAATTCTCCGGGGATAACGTTGTCGATATTGGTTGTATAGTCGCCATTTAACTGCTTTACCCCTTTTGGCCTTTTGTAATGCTTTTCACTCCCCCAGTTTCTGGCCACCTTATCGTCGTCACTTTCGTGTTTGATGCTGTAGGTAACCTTTTCCTTTTTCTCGCCGTGTATGGTGATTGATTCTGGGTTCTGTAAAACAATGGTGTATTTTTCGTCAATTGCCTGTTTCCAGCGGCGCATTGCTTTCCATGATGCCGCCAGTGCATATAAGTTGCTGTCGCTGCCAATCGGTATCTGTACTACATTGACGATGTCGTGACCGTTTTCATCCTTTTCACCGGTTGGCTCGTAATCATATTTGTACTCCGCAGCTTTCCACCTGATGCCGTTGTAAACGCCCGGCTGCGGTGTGCCTTTAACCCACCATTCTCCGGTTGTCCACCCGCCGCCATTGGCTGCGCCCTGTACTTCCGCCAGCTTTGGCGCGGGACCCTCTGCGGCAACTCTGACGATATAGTCGTAATCGCTCATAAAGTTAAGATAGCGGTAATTAAAGCTGATTTCGCGATGTATCAGGCGGTCGAACTGGTGATGCAATTCAATCTCAACACGATTGACAATGGAAACGGCGCTCCCCATCTCTAAGGACATGTTAGCCGCGTATACGTCACAGTTACCCAGTGTCCAGTCAGCGCGCTGTCTGGGGAGCCACGAGGTTATGTGCGCCTGCCCCTGTGCGTCAAAATCAAATGAAGCAGGTATGGTGCTTAAACGGTCGGTCAGTTGTGCGTTTTTGGTTTCGTAACCCTCCTCTTCGCCAAAAATTGAAGATGACCAGTAACCAATGCTGTGTATAGTGTCGATATTCAGTTCCTCAACCGATTTGCTGCGGTCTTTAGTGGCGTTGAGTACGCGCAGACGGTCTGAATAGTCTATTTTGGGCATATCAATGATGCCGGAAAATACTTGGTACAGGTATTTATCTGTCTGCGCGTAAATATCTATCTGCCGGTTATAGTACCGGTATAAGTCAATCGCGCCGCACGGCTCCCGCAGGTACAGGCTGGCCTTGGCGGATTCTCCCTCGGCAAAATGCACTTCACAGGTGCGCACTACATTGCACAGCTCAACACCAGCCACAAATATCCTGATAGCGTATTTCTCACCATCAAAGCCTTTTGCAAATCTGGCGCGCATAAAGCGGTTTGGTGCCGGATTAAATGCATGTTGACTAACCTGCAATAATTCTCTGTCACATACTGGATTGGCCACCTGCGCGATGTGCAGTAAATCTCCCCCGCTTTCTGTTCTCTGGTAAACATTACAGGTAATGGCGATTAAATCCCCACTTTGTTCTACTATGGCTCGTACAGTGCAACCAATGCGGATTAATTCGGTGCTGCGATTGGTTTCTGCCTGTACTGCCTCGCCGGTATCGGTGGCTAGCAGGGTTGTGTTGAGTGGTGACGTGCCAAGCATGGTACTTCCTGTTTAGGCGGTTGTTTCGGTGATGGTGGCATTCAGCATAATGCTGATGCACGGGTCGGAGCGGTCACTGCGCACGCTGTTGCTCGGATTGGTTACGCGGATAAAAATCGGGATGGCTCTGCCTCCCTGTAACTGCGTCCCTAGTTCTAGCGCGACCCCTGCGCCGGCTGTTTCTAGTCCGGCCTGTGTCAGGGATAGCTGGACGTTGGCCGGCTGGAATTTTTCCCCTAAATTTATAAATATTGTGCTGCCCGAACTGCATTTGCTGCCGCGCTCTCTTCCCCATGCAGGTTCGTTGTTTCCGGTCTGGGCGTTATCCAGACACTGATACATGTAGCCATTAGAGACAACCGGTTCTACGATATTGCCAAAACTATACACGCGGTTTGGCTCCCATTTTTTCAGGCGGCTGGCCGGCACCAGCATAATCTGCTGGTCGGTTTTTGGTTTCAGGGTTTCGTTTGGGTGTGGACTGCCAAAAAATAGTTGAAAGTCGTTTTTACCTGCGCCGTTAAAGTTCAGTTGATAGGGGCTTACCGCTTCCATGGTCATTTGTGCATCTGTGTACAAAATAAAAGGCATGTTTAAAACCTCATAAAAAAACCGGCCATCCGGCCGGTGTTATCTCAAATCGTTAGCAACGCTGTGCAATGCGTTTTTCCATATCTGCACGAATTCATTGGCACCGTTGGGTGCATCAAAAAGTGCTTTGAATGTCACGTTTTTATCACCATTGGTTATATCTACCTTGATTACTTCGGTTACCTTGACCATGTCATCGATACCCTTGCCGGTATCTTTGCCTGAACCAAATCCCGATGGCGGCATTGGTATGGAGGCTGTTCGTGGCAGTTCGGATGCGGCAGGCTTGGCTCCGGTGAAGTAGGAGGCACCACCTACCTGTGATTCTTCCTGCCGCTTCTGCTTCCAGTAGGCTTCTTCCCTGGCGCGATACTCTTTGCTGAAGATACTAAGCGGCTTTTGCTCATCTTTTATTTCACTACCGCCTTTTAACTCTGCGGCTGCATCAGCTAAATCCCTTGCTGCCGCTTTGGTATCTTTTTGCGCCTCATCGAATGATTTAATCTGCCTGAGCATCGCCTCGGCATAACGTAACTGCTCCGGTGTTGCTCCATCCTTGCGCATACTGTATAGCTGGCGCTGGATGGAATCCATGCCCAGCGTCTCAACCTGTTCTTTTAAGCTCTCTAATGTAGATAAAACAGATTTTTGTCGCTGTATTTGCTCAGTTAAGGCGTTGACCGCCTGCGCCTGCCGTATCTGTTCAGCAGTGGCGTTTCTTAACCCCATCTGGAATGCAATCAGTCCGTTTTTACCGCCGATTAATTCCGCCTTTGCTTCCTGTGCCTGCTGCACCATGTCTTTCAGGGTCTGCTGGTTCTGTAACTGCTCCCTGTACAGCTTGCTTTGTGCCATGTATTGCTTGGCTTGTTCAAGCTGCGCGCTGGTGGCGTTTTTGGTGGATAGCTGAAACAGGGCTAAACCCTCTTTACCACCTTGTAGCTCTGCTTTAGCTGCATCAGCACTTTCACCTAGGGACCGCAGGGTATCAGATACCGATTTAATGTTGTCGATCTGCTTTTGCAGGCTTTCGTTAGCTGATAAATACTGAGTATATTCTTTTAACTGCCCATCTTTACCCTTTAACGTACCGGTACTCGCTTTGGCTACCTCCGCGGCAACCTTTTCCGACATGCCGCCAGCCATTAACTCCCGTTGCTTTTTTAGCAGCTCATTGCTCTGTTCTTGCGAAGTTATTAAATCTTTAAAGGCTTGATTTACAGCCTCCACAGCCTTGGCCGCAGCGCGTTCTTTATCCGCCGCTGTTTCCTCAATGGGTATGTTAAGGCCGTAGGCATTCGCTTCTTTAGCCAAGTCAACAGCCTGCCTGCGAAACTGTTCAAACTTGTAGAGACGCTCTTCAATAGCCTTGGCGGATTTGGAATCGGGCTTTAAATGCAGAAGTGTAATTACAGCTTTGCCTGCCTGTTCTGCTGCTAATTTACCGCTTTTTAAAGCTTCCTCTATCTTCTTAATTTCAGGCGTTGCTGCAAGCAATTGCCAATCTGTTACATCTCCTTTACTAAACAGGCCGTTCTTAACGTCTACTGATTCCCTAACCAGCCCGTCGGCTAGTTTGTTTTTTTGCTCAATAGCCTCGTGATAGTTTTTTTCCACCTCATTTTTCAGATGCGTTTTTTCTGTTGCATCCGCGGCGGCGTATTTTTCTTTTAGCTCTTCTATGGTTCCTATTTGTGTCCGGAGGGAGCTGGTGGCCACATCGGTAGCTTTACTGATTTCGTAATATGTAAATACTGCCGTGGCCAAACTGGCAACCAAACCAACCCAGCCACCGGCAACATTGCCGATTGCGCGGGCTCCTGCTGCTCCAGCCATACCTGCCGCACTGGCTGTACCACTGGCTGCACTGCCCGCTTTGGCTGTCGCCAGCAATTTAGCGGCCGCCGCCTCTTTCAGCATGGCCGCGGTGGATTTTTCCGATGCGGCAATTTCAGCATATTTGCGGATAATCACCGCCGCAATAGATGCGGCATATTTACCGGTATAGACAGCCGCCACAGTACCAACGGCAGCAGCAACCAGCCCCAGATGATTACCTAACCATTCCAGTACTGCACCGGCTTTCCGGCTGGCTCCTGTGGTTTCATCCAGTGCTCCAACAAAAGACATCACTTTGTTTTTAAGGCTGGTGCTGGCTTGACCAATAGTCTTATTCATCTTGGCAAACCGCGCATCAACTTCAGGTGCCTGTTTCAGGATGGCATTGGCTATTACTTCAGATGTCAGTTTACCGGCAGCAGCCAGTGAACGTAATTGTCCTACTGTTACCCCCATGCCTTTAGCAATGACCATCGCCAGCCCGGGCGCCTGTTCCAGTACGGAATTTAATTCTTGCCCACGTAATGTGCCGGAAACGAACGCCTGTGACAACTGCACCAGTGCCGCCGCCTGTGATTCGGCCGAGCCCCCGCCGATTAACATGGATTTATTGATGGTATCGGTTAGTTTCAGCAGCTTGCTGCCACTGATTCCGGTCTGGTTCTGCGACATGGCCAGTTTGTTATACAGCTCTGCCACGGTGCCTAATGCCTGGCCGGTTTTGTTGGCACTGGCTATTAACTGGCTGCGCACCTGTGCCAGTTCGGCGGTAGAATCAATCACCAGCTTTAAGCGGTTGTTGACGGTTGTCCACTCATCGGACATTGCTGATATTTGCTTAACACTGCCAATACCCAGCATGGCCACGGTCAGGTTTCTTACCTTGACGGCAGCAGTATCAAGTTTGGTATTAAATTCAGTCAGGCTTCTTACATCAATAACCCCGCTTTTATCTGCAACCAAGGTTTCCTGCTTTGGCTTTACTGGTGCTGTCGGTTTGGTCGCCTCTGCTGCCGGCAGCACTCTTCTTTGAGCGGCAAGGGCTGCTTCTTCCGCTTTTAATTCCCGTGTCCTGATTGCCGCCAGCGATAAGAGTTCATTTTGTTTGCCGAATTTAATCAGATAGGCGTTCAGGCGTGCTGAGTCGTTTTCATATTCATTACCAACCTTTTTTAATTCTTCCTTGTATGCACGTACTGAAACCGCGGTCTGTTTGAAAGCATTCACCTGTTCCATGGTGACGCCCAGATTTAACAAAGTTTGGGCTCTGGTGGCAATTAGTGCATCCGACAGGCCATTAACGCTGCGTGCAGAGGACTGATAGGCACGTGTTAATGCCTGTGCGGCTTTTTTTGCCTGCTCTTCGGTGCTGCGCACGCCGGAAATAAACCCGCGCGCATCAAGTCCAAAACCTATGGTTAAATCTTCAGACATATCTATACCTTTATCATCACCATTTATCTAATGGGCACTGTAACCCCCAAATTTTCGCTTTGGGTTTGATAAAACAACCACACTTGGAACACCGGTCAAACATGTGTATCGGTGCTCCAGGCGGTGTTCCTGATACCCAGCGGTTAATTTCCGTGCAGGTGGCACAGATGGCCTTTTTGCGCTCATAGTTACTGCTGCTGTCGCGCTGCGCCTGTACTTCTTGATTACAATCACATCCCATACCAACGCCCTATAAAAAACAGCGGCACTTAGCCGCTGTGTTAGTCAAACGTATCCAGAAACGCGTCAATCTCATCTATATTGTCTTCGTGGTTGCCCGAATCTGCATCGGTTTGGTTCACCGTTTCACCATCCGCTATATCTGGCAATAACAGGTCTTGTAATTGAATCTCATCATTGCCTGCCGCCCGTGCTGTGACTAGGGTGTTATAGGCCAGATACTGCTCAATACGCCATTGCGGAAAACCAAAGCGGTTATAGTAATTCAGATAACGGTTAAGCTCGTTTACCGGCCAGTTATCTATTTCACTGGCCGGAATATGCAGCAGAAAAGACAGCTCAATTATGAACTTTTCGCGCCTTGTGATTGCTTTTTTAGTCCTTCGTCCCCGTTGATCAGGAAGAAATGATCCTGTACGGCCGCCAGTACTTTGCTGGGCAGTTCAGCCAGAAACTCCAAATCTTCACGGCTATCCGGGTAAAACATGGGCTTACCATTCTGGTCGACAATCATCAGCGCTTTTTCCCGTACGCTGTTTAAACCATCATCGTAGCTGCTTTCAAATTCACTGCAACGCTGAAAGAAATCAGTCATTTCACGCACACTGAACATCTTGACATGCAGATGGCCACCGTACGGGGCAATATCCGGTACGGCACTGATTACTGCCTTGCTCATATACTGGCGGGCAGCATTGACAAAGGCTTCTTTTGTGTTTGTTGTGTTAGTCATGTTATTTTGCTCCGGTTGTCATATCAAGTTTACGGCCACGGCCGTTAATCTTTAGTTCCATGGCAAACTGCCACTTGTCTTCGCTTTTACCGTCCCAGTCGTAACTGGTAATTTTTACCTGATAGCCACGCATACGCTTGCTGCCTTTCGGCTTCATAGTGAAAAATATGGTTTCCTTTTCTTCAGCCATATCCTCCAGAAAACTCTGCACAGCCTTATCTGGTTCCCACAAGCCGGACAGGCTGATGGTGCCCGGTTCTGTTTCCAGTTCTACCACGCTGTCTTCATCGCAGATGGTGGTTACGTTTATTTCCTTAGTCTTAAAGGCGGATATCTTTACGCTGGTAGCATCACAAAAGCTATAACGCTTAGGAGTGGTAAACTTCGCATCGGTAATCGTGCCTATATCTTCGCCATCCAGAATCATCAAAGCAAAGGTATCCTCGTTGCTCACGTCTACAAGGTAATAGCCATTAATCGCGCCGTTTTCTTCACTTTCCAACCAAACTACATCGCCGGTTTTCAGGCCGTGCCCTACTGAAGTAGCAATAGCCGGTTTAGTGTTGGTTAAGGCGCTAATTTCCTTAGTTGGTACGTCCGGCAAATCATAAAAATAGGTACTGCTCTTAAAGCTCATACCGCGCTTTGTACTGCGACGGTTCCGAACTGGGGCTTTTGCCATAACAAAACTCCATAAAAAAAGCCACGAATAACCGTGGCTGGTAAAAAAATGATTGTCAGATAATCATATAGTCAAATGTGGCTTGGTATTTCTGCCTGTCAATATCGTAAGAATAGACTGGCGCTGTTTTCAGCAGGCAGTCAATTTCTTCATTTTCTTGTTGTATAGTCTCCATCACCTGCTGCACATACTGTGCACGTTCCTGCGGCGTATGTGCATAAATGTCAATCTGCACGCGCGGGTTAAAACTTTGGTAGCAATTCGTTGATTCCACCCGTCCGGAAACAACTAAGTAACGTATAGCCGGCCACATGGCGGGGTCTGTTGCCTTGTTTTGCACCGGTATTATGTCGGGATAAACTCGCCCGCCGCATAAGTCCTTTATGAGGCTGTAAAAAATAGCTACCTCTTCCATGCTTTTTTCACCTCTTTCATCAATACCTTAGTAGCTTCCTTTTTGGCTTCTCCGCCCTTATTGTCGTAAGCTGGACGCATAAATGGGTGCGGTTGTGGCATGTTAATGCCGTACTCTACAAAGGTGGCAATCTGTCTTGCTCCTTTAGGTATTTCTTTTGAGTTGGAAACAGTGACGATATGCTTGGAAGCCAGCCCCCGCCGCTCTGATGCCGGGATACGTTTCATAATCACGCTGCGACCCACATGGCCGGGCTGTACTACTGTGCAGGTTTTACCTCCTTTACCGTCCTTGTTGTAAACCTTATAAGGTTTTGGCGCTTTGTAGGCATTATCCCTTGCCTCATCCCGAATGATGGCTGCACCTTTGCCGGTGGCTTTTTTGGCTATATCATCCCAAACGCTGTCACCAAGTCGCCTTAATTTCTTCTGCAAACGTTCCAGCCCTGTAATTTTGACACTGAATCCCATTGCTAGCCCTCATTTAAACCGGTTGTACAAGGCAGATTAATTACCTCGGTGTGAATTGAATCTGGTAGCACCGCCTGAATATTGAAAATACGACCTTTATGGATAATTCGATACTCAGAGGTGAGGTCGGCTGTAAGTTTGCTTGCACGTATCTGTATTGACACGGTACAGCTTGCTGAATCCAGCCCGTTTTTAACAAATTCATGTCCGGACAGATAGGATATGTTTGCCCATACTAATCCAACATCAACCCATTTTTTTTCAATACCTCCCAGACTATCCTTGCTGATTTCCGGACGCTGCAACAACACCCGTTTACTAAGCTTTCCTGCTGCTATACTCATGAATCCCCCCACATAATCTGATACGGCTGCAATAGATACGCCCAACCAAAGGGTAACCATGTTGAATTCAAAGCCGAAACCGCCTCACGGTTTTTATACCAGTGGGCAGTTAGCAACAACATTGCCATATCAACTGCGCGGTTGTACAACATGCCGGTTGGGTCTGTATCTGGCACTTCATTTTCGTACCAGTTGCGTCCGGTGAACTGTTTTACTGCGTCCTGCGCCGCTGCTAGATAAATTCTAAGCAAGTCATCTTCGCTATCGTCATCAATCCGGCAATTATTACGAATATCTTCAATGCTAATCATAATCGCCCTCAGCCGCCCCTTGAGGGGCGGAATAGCTGGTTATTTTGTTTTACTACCCTCTGCCTCCTGAGCTGCTTTTTGTGCTGCTTTTTGAGGCTCAGCACTCACACCCTGCAATGTACCTGTCACAAATGCCTCTTTCCGGTAAATAGCCAGTGCCAGCCGCTCCTCACACAATATGGTTACCATATTGCGAACAAAATCATCATCGTTATTAAAGGCGATATTAATACTCATATCCCACCGGTCGAAGATTTGTGCCCCCATTTTGAAAGCACCAGTCAGAAACTCACCTTGTTTCATAGATGGCGTGGCAACAACCGGCTGCCCCCATAATGTCGGGATTGCCTGCCCCTGCGGATTACCGATAACATAGCGGCCAATGTCATCCTTAGCCATTTCAATTTCTGCCCATTGCACTGGATTAAGTACATGGCCGGTAGCACTGTAGCCAGACAATACCACCTGCAACATGGCCAGACGTAACTGGTCAATAATGGTATAAGTCTTGATGTTACTTTCATTTTTAAACTTGGTAGCGTTAGGTATCAGGCCAGTTAGCTGCACGCCATTGCCGGTGCCATTTAAGAGCTGCTGCTCTTCCTTGAATTTCAGGCCGTATCGTAGGCGGCCGTCAATCATAGACTGCAAACCGGAAGCGTCACTTAATATCTGTCTGGTTGCTTTAAGCCAGTGGGCAATCGTTACAACCGCCACCGTTTCCTGCGTAAAGCCTAAATTTGATTCTGGCTTATACTGTCCCTCAGGCGTCACATCAGCGCTATTTACAAAAGTATTTTCTCTGGGTACGATTATCATGTTGCTATCGGTATTGCCCAGCGTAAGCAAATCACGCACCATTAATCTCTGCTCCGGCAAAGACACCAAACCAGTAACATGCGGTTGAACTAACGCACCCGCGCTGTAACTCATACTATCTGAACTGCCCAACTCTTTAACATTAATAGGAATGTGCAGCCTGTCGCCTTGTGATATGTTGGCGCAGCTTTTAAACTGGTCTGATTTAACCACCATACTCCCCAAAGTCTTTGCACCTTCAGGGGTGACAGGATTGCGCGCTTGCGCCTGTTCCATATCATGCACTTGCGACTTCAGGCCGTTAACTTCGGTCAGCAGTTTGTCAACATCGTTTTTAAGTTCTTCGGTAACTTTGTCACCTTTCGCAAGCTTGCCTTTAAGCTCCTCGCCAATTCCCTTGACTTCGTCAACTGCCTTATTAACCGCTTCCTGCTTTTCTTTCAGCATTTTAGCCAGTTCAACTGCTTTGGTTTCATTTACATCAGGCATTTAGTTAGCTCCTAAAATTCGTATAACTTCGTCTATTTCAGACACGTGGTTGATTGGTGTTGCCTTTTGTGACAACGAAAAAAAACCGCTGTCGTGAATGACAGCGGCCTGTTTTGCATTAAATCCGTTTTGCGTTAACAGCGCTTTGAACTGTTCGGATGAGGGTAAGCCATAATCATGCTTGACATAGTCCACCCTGGCTTCCGGATTAGCTGGAAAAATAACAACGGATATTTCATATAGTTTTACTTCTATCAATTTATTGATATCTGCTTCCCGGTCGTATTCCTGCCGTATGATGCTATAACCAATAGACAGGCCATCAATCGCCTTGGCCTGCAATAATGCATGCATTTCCCGCGCTTTTTCTATCTGGTCGATTAGCAATTTACCCTCGACATACAGCCCTCGTTCATCTTCAACCAGTTTGGTATAGCAGCCAATAGGCGTATTCCAGTCATGATTGAATAACACTGGCGGCATTCGGTCGCGGGCTTTCCATTCCGCCAGCGACTTTGCGAACGCCCCCGGCACTACTACATCGCCATAAGAATCTATATTGCCATTTATCGAGCCATAACCTGAAAAAAAACCGTCTTCTTTGACGGATTTAATTTCAAGCGGCATATCAAGACGTTTTGTCTGCATTATTCCTGCCTCTTTAATGTTTCATTTGCTGCATGATTCAACGTACCCATATTAAGCTGTACGGTTAATTCATCACCACCATCAACCGCCGGCAAATCTTCAAGATCGCGAACATAATTACGTGAATAAATCCCGTTTTGCACCATTGATGTATAAAAGCTAGCGCGATTAGCCGGAGAAGCGCGCAGCAGCCCCTCGGCGTTAAATTTAGGCTCATAAATTCTGCGCTCCGCTGGGCTGAGTAATTTACGTGTTATCGTTTGCTCAATGCGCTGCAATTTCGGCACTATTGTGAATGCCTGAAAACTGAGTACAGTATTTTCATAGCTGGACGCCCAACTGGATGATTTACTGGTATGTCCGATTAGTTGAGGCGGTACTGAAAAACAGCGGCAAATTTCTTCAATACCAAATTGGCGCGACTCAAGCAGTTGCGCATCAATTGGACTTAAGGATGGAGCCCTGTTCACAATATCAAAACCTCCTTCCAATATCGGAGTCTTCCCCGCTTCACTTGCAGCCGAAAACTCTTGCAGAAATTTGCGGGTTTTTTTACGCTGTTCTTCAGTCAATACCGGCGCCCCACCTTGTCCCGTACCCCTATATACGATCACATCACGTCCTTTAAAGCGGTTTTTGTAATCGTGTGCTGTAGTATCGTTAGCATGGATTTGCAGCCCCAGTGTTTCTACGCCATAAGTAAGCGGCGAAAGCCCTGTTATGCCGTCCAGCGTAAAATCTTTCAGGTGAAAAATATTTCTGTCCGGCAACTTGCGCGTTCCATCTCCCTCATCGTATTCATACACCACCTCACCCCCTTGCAGGCGGGTTATTTTCATTCTGGTGGCGTCAAGGACTTCCAGCGATATAATCCGCTCCCCTTTACGTTTAATTTCCGCAAACGCATTACCTTGCAGGTCTATTGAGGTCATCAACGCCTGCCAGAAATCACTGGGATTCATATTGGCATTGGGTGCATAGCGGAAAATGTCATATAAAGGGTGCTCAGTGGCAATCTTTTTATCTGCTGTTCTCAATGCAAAAGGCAAGGTAGATACCAGCCCAGAGCGCAAATTAATACATGCCCATACCGCCGAAAGCTTTAACGCTTTTTCGGGCGTCACCAGAACACCACTGACAGATGACGCGCTGTCATTCAGCGAAATACTCTCGCCTTTGCCTAGCCTTAACTGAGACCTGAAAGCATTTACAATACGGCGGAAAAAGCCTACATCCTGCAAATTAGCCATTTATCTAACCTATTATGAAATTATCCAAAAAAGAATCGATTCCGCCGCTGTATCGCGATGCCGGATTAGTCGCCATTACCGCCACCGCATCAAATAGCGCCATCAGGCTGTCAATCTTGGCAAAGCCAGCATACTGTTTAGTTACCTGAATACCGTTACCTGATTGAATAACACGTGCATTCCCGACATTCCAATTCATCAGAGGCTGATTGGCGTGCCACATCTCTTTACTGGCCAGAGCCCGCTCTGTGGCCTTGATAGTGCCAGTCATTTTGAAGCCCTGCGATATCGCTTTAAACAAGCCATCCGGAGGGAAAGCATAGCCATTGTCAATAAATTTATTATGAATGGTTTGTAATACCGGCTCCATGCCATAGCGGTCTACCGCTATAGAGTGCAGCAAACCAGTCTGACCAACCTTTAAACATATTTCGGCCACTTCTTTCAGATCATCACCCACGTTCTGGCAAAAGGTCATATCCCCGTCTTTAACAAAGCCTTCCAGTTGTGGCAGGATATCCTTGCGATTGTTCAGCACCGGCGGGTTAGCCCACGCATAGCACCAAGTTAACCACCGTTGAGTGCCTTTTTCCCTGCCAACCACGGCCAAACCAAATAAATCATCATTACCACCACCATCAAGCCCTATCACTACCACCTCGCTGCGGCTCAGCAATGTATCCAGCGTCAACGTATCGTCCGACTGTGCCAGCCAGTAATCCGCACCGCTCCAACGGTCTGAGCGTAAATTTAGCCCAACCTCCTTGTTTAAATGCTTAGCCTCAAACTCAATCAGCGTCTGCTCGCCTTTTAGCTCGGCCTGCCGGTACTCACTAATCAAAAAAGCCTCGTCTACCGAGTAGCCAAGGCTTGGATTGGTTATATAGAAGTTTTCAGGCTTTTTGTATGCTCCCGATTTAATGAGCGAAGCCGGAAACTCATACAAAACCGGTAAATAGGTTTTATCAACCAGTTCTTTGCCATCTGCCGTACTACCATCTCTTACTGATCGGGCGTATTCCAGTTCTGTTTTAAATACACCTGCGGGTGGTTCTTTGGATTGCGTTGATAAAATAATCAAAAAACCATCAGGCTTTGACATTAACCCGCCAGTAGCCTCTTTAATGACTGATTCCGCATTGGCCATCGCACCGAATAAATGCATTTCATCAATCAGAACAAAGGCAGCTTTCAACCCGCCTGCTGTTTTATCGTCCGCTGCCACGACTTTTAAAGTGGACTTAGTAGCTAAATGCGTTATTGTCCTTGTATGCTTGGATATGTTGTATTTATCCCTCATTTGAGGGTCAAACTCAATCATACCAGCAGCGGGTTTAAACGAATTATCAGCCACCTCTTTCGTTGGAGCCAGAATAATAGCCTCAGCTAAATTACGCTCATTCAGCTCAAGCGCAGTTATCATAATTCCTGCGGCAATAGTTGATTTAGCGTTCTTCTTGCTAATCAATAAAAAGAACTTTTTAATTAATCTCCGCTGCGCATACGGGTCAAGCGCGCCAAAAATAGAACCGACAAAATCAAGCACCCAAGGCGGCATAACCTCGCGCATTCTTGGCAACCCAGTCATATCAGGAACTATTAAATCTCCAAATACTTCAATAGCAATCTCTGCCACTTCGGGAAACAGCGGAGTACATGGAATTAGTGACCTCCGGTTAACAATCCGCTCTTCCCAGTCAGGGCAGGCTGTTACCCAATCAGCCATTTATTTCACCTTTTTCAAACCTCTTTGCTCTAAACGTGCCGATAATCCGCCCGCGCGTGATTTCTCAATCGCAAAATCCATTGCCGCTTCTTTCTTGCCGGTCTCACCAATACGCCCATGCTTATAAGGCATCAATGCTTTAGCGGCATCAACCCTTAACTTTGGCGGTAAATCTTCATCATTCATTACCTTTAACAAAAACTGCAAAGGATCATCACTGGGTGGTGATACAGACTTAACAGCATTAACAGAATTAACATCCGTATTAACATCATTGTTAACAATTTTGTTAATATTTTTGTTAAGTCCATTTTGCTGCTTTTTCAGCTCCTCAATGCGCGCTAAAACGGCCTGATTTTTCATTAACCGACATGCAGCAGCAGCTGCACCATTCCTGCTGTAGCCCGCATTAATACAGGCTTCCGTCTGATTCAGCCCCGCCGCGACACTAAGCGCGAACAATTCCTGTTTATCATTAAGCGACATAGCAATTTGCCTATTTTTTGAGCAGATTTTGTTAATTAACAGGTGTTTTCAGGCCATTTTTTTTATAAATGAGGGGACGCGCGGTGTCGGCGGCCGTAGTAACCCAACTTTACTACCACCCCCGGATATAGAACAAATAGCAAACGTTTGCAGCAGCGAATAACATCACCAAGCACGCTTGTAACGCTGCCGCAGTTCTTTAGTGGTTTTATGCTTATGACAATCCGCGCATAGCACTTGCAAATTACTATCATCATTACTGCCACCTAACTCCAGCGGAATAATGTGGTCAACCTGTAAGCTGCCACCAATGCAACCGCAGGATCGGCATCGAAAACTATCCCGTGCCAGCACCCGCTTCTTTATCCCCTGCCATTGATAGCCTCGTATGCGTTTTGTAGCCCCCGGTTTATCCCTGAGTACCGTGGCAGATGAACTGTTAAACTCAGGCAGGCTACTTTTAAGCGTTGGTATCTTCATAGCTTCATGTCAGTAGGTAGTGAATCTTATGGGCTGCGCTATAGCTTTGCAGTACTTCGGCAAGCGTTGCTTCAAGGCCATTGTAATACGCCTGTGCAAAATCTATAGGGTTACTCATATCCCAACTCCAATAAAAAAGCCCACGCGTATGCGTGAGGGAGATGAAAGGCGACTGTTACAACCTGCGGGAGTCAGTCTGCCAGCTTTAGCTGTTAACTTCATATTACTAGTTCACTTATCCAAATAAACAAAAATGTTTATAAAAGCACTTGCAATCATAAACATTTTTGTTTATGATTAATCCATGTTAAATTAATATTAAGGAAATGAAACAAAGCGAATTTTTACGCTGGTTGATAGCTCAAGGAGTGCAAGTTAAAGATGGGACCAAACATTTAAAACTTTATTACGCTAATAAGCAATCAACATTACCCAGACATCCTAGTAAAGAAATCCCTACGGGTCTGGTTAAAGCAATAAAAAAACAATTGGGATTGTAGTAACAGCCCTCTTTATGAGGGCTTATATCTCAAGCTTTGCTTCATTCTTTAATAATCGTTATGGTGAATATAATTATGCAATATCCTGTTTTAATAACGCGCGACGATAATAGCTATACTGTAACCTTTCGTGATATCCCCGAAGCGTTAACCTGCGGCGACACTCTTGAAGATGCTCGTGATATGGCCGCTGATGCGCTATTAACTGCCATGGAGTTCTATTTTGAAAACCATCGCCAAATCCCACTACCATCAAAAAAACAAAAAGGTGAGGAATTAATTTCCTTACCTCTAAGCGTTACTGCAAAGGCTCTTCTACTTAATGAAATGCTAAAACAAAATGTTTCTAATGCAGAATTAGCTAGACGTTTACTTACACGACCTCAAGACGTGCAGCGACTAACAAACCTTAATCACTCAACCAAAATCGATACAATTAACGCCGCGTTAAACCAATTAGGCAAACACCTTGAAATTAGTATCGCCTAATACCGATTACTAGAACATAAAAGCCAGCAGTTAAGCTGGCTTAATCTATATTAGAACCCCAATAAAAAGCCCATCGCATGCGTGAGCTTGTCTTAATCCAATATTGGATTGGTTATCGTCGCAACCATCAATCATATCTATCCCTTACTTGTATAATATTCCCGTGGAGGAGGTTAAAAAACGTGACGAACGCGCATATTAATACTAACTATCAAATCATCAACGATAAACAAGGTATGCCTCAGTTTGTTGTTATCCCCTATGAAGATTTTAGACAGCTAACCAATCAATCTGTTATTAACCTTAAAAATGCCATTCCTAGTGAAGTGGTAGATTTATTGTTCGACAAACAATACTCACCTGCTCGGGCATGGCGCGAGTACTTGCAACTTACACAAGAAGAATGTGCTAAAAAATTAGGCATAACTCAACCAGCTTATTCACAACTGGAATCATCAAAAAAACCACGTAAAGCCACAAGAATTAAATTGGCTACCGCATTGGGTATTCATGAGGGTCAACTAGACTTACTTGCATGATCAAAGCCCGTCAAAGCGATATTTGGTATCGAGGTTAATATTGATCATCCAGATACCCAATAAAAAAAACCCGCCAGGGAGATGGCGGGCGTAGTAGTAAAGTTTATCAACTAAAAGGAGAATACAATGTTAATATCTTTTTTTGGGTGCAGCAAAGCTGCCACCGGCATTAAAAAGAAAAAAACAGAGTAGTGATTAGAAATATACTAAATATTCACGTCATGTACAAGGGTGAATTAAAAAAATATTTATCAAAATTTTCACAATGTTGCATATACGCCCAAAACAGTACTAACGCCCTTTCTACTTGTTCAGCCCATGCGCTCCTGTTAACCATAGCACGATGGCGTGCAGTGATTGAACGGCGCTTAAAATAAGGGCTTTTACGTCCATACTCAATACTAAGCACATTAAACGCCTCACGATTGTTTTGTGCCAATAACGACAACGCACTTTTTACCAATGCAAACACCTCAGGTTTATAGTGCACACCATCAAAAGCATATTCCCTGATAACTTTCTCTTTCCCGTAGCGCCATTCAGCACTCAGACAATGCCCTTGCCTCTTCCGGTCAGCCATAGTTCGCTCATACGCAGCCAGCACATCTGCAGCAGTGTCTATTTCAATCTTACTAATCATCAAACATACCCTTAAATCTTCACTTTTTCCCAAATTTGACAGCATCATCGCCCATGCTGTGGCTTAAAATCCCGCCGAACTCTTTCACCTGTAATCATGCTAATAGCCTCCCTTCCACGCTCATGGTACTGGCAGCTTTCATGGTCAAAAAACAGATTAACCATCGGCTGATAACCCGAATCGCGTTGTTTTTGACAAATAAGCTTGGCATCCGGGTCTGTCCCGTAACCTGTAGCATCACTATTCCTCCATACAACCAAAACATTATCAGCAAGATCAGTAATCCCTGCCGACCCCCTGACATCATGCTTGTTAGGAGGCTTAGATTCATCGCCGTTATCAGGCTTGCGAGGGTGTGCAACAAGGTGAATATGTATATTGTTTTGAGATTTAAAATCCCGCAGCATTTCCGCTATCTTTTTCTGCCTGTCCACATCACTTTCAGCCACCCCCAGCATCATCAAACTATCAATAACAAAATGACGGCAGTTATATCGTTGCTTAGCATATTTAAATACATTGAGCATCCTTTCCAGACTGGCAGCACCATTAATGTCATATATCCATAGCCCGCCAGATTCATTGCCATTTTCTTCCGTGCAACGCTCACCACTGATATTCATGCCCCCAGATAGCAAATTTAATGCCTCTGTTAAATCCGCAGTATCAGGGCGCTGCTTTCCACATACCTGCCTAACCATTCGATTTAATACCTTGTAGGGCTTCATCTCCCCGGAAAACAAACAAATGCGTTCTTTCTGCCTCAGTATCATTTCACACATACAATACCCCAATAGCTGGCTTTTGCCGTGCCCACTGTAACCAGTCCATACCGTCAACTGATCCATGCCAAACTTAAAATCCTTCATCCCAGCAAATGGCGTAGTATTACCTGCGGCAGCTTCAAGTAATCCATTAAAATCCTGAAACAAAATGTCCGCGTACTCAATAGCGTTTTTTAAATCTTCCGGTTTGGTGTAATTGGCATTGACGATTGCATCCAGTACAGCAGCTTCACCAGCCCTACACAGGCACTCATTAGCATCCTTAAAATCGCCCCAATCAACCAACTTGCACCGGTGCTCACCAAGCCGTTTCAAAACCTCCCTCGTGGCCAACTGTCCCGGATCATCATTATCCAAGGCCAGATAAATCACCCTAAACTGCTGCAACCGCTCCCAGTCGTATTCAATCCACTCCAGATTTTTAGCACCGCTAGGCATAGACAGTGCCTTTACCCCAGACTGGAAAACACTCAAGGCATCAATTTCACCCTCAGTAATCACAACCTTGTCATCATCAGGCGAGATTACCTGCCACCCAAACAAACATGGCTCACAGTTTGATTCTTGTCGCCAGCGGTTTTTCTCCTCACCCTTTCGCCGTGGTGTCAGGTACTTGATGTTATAAATAACCCCCTCAACCATTAACGGAAAAGCAATCTCCCTATCATGATTGGCCACACAGTAAGCCTTAAGCGTACAGCCATTAATGCGCCGCCTGTCAAAATAACCATCCTCTTTTGGCTGAATCACCTCCCCCAAGCGTACAGATGGGCGCGTAAATGATTTTTTACCGGCAACTGAGAACTTGGGAGAAAACTCAACCCCCAGCCACTTACAGGCATCCTTAAGCGCATCAACAAAGCTCAATCCCCTACAGGCTGCCCACAAATCCAGCAAATCACCACCTTTGTCCTGATCACTGAAATCTTTCCAGACACCAGCCTTACTGCCAGATAAATGCACCTTTAGCGATTGACCCTCCTCGCCATTAATCGAGCCACAGCACCACTCATTGCCATTTTTCTTGCCATTGGGAAGCAGATATTCAGACACGCTTAACGCCTTATCTGCCAGCAATTGAGATACCTCCTTAGCGTCCATAATCAGCCTCATTCCACAGACGCAAAGTTTCCATAAACAACTCATCAGCACTTGAGCTATAGCCTACATCTTCCCATCTCGGCGCGTTCCATTCCCCAGCTTGCCCAAGAACAGAAACAAACACCTTGCGTCCGCCAACATCTACCCCATACACCCGCAGATTCGGCCTTACCTCCACATAGCGCGCATTAGTACAATCCCATTCATTCCGGCGTTTATTGGCACCCATCCTGCCAGAACCATACTCCAGCCACTTTAAAACCCAGTTGCGCCATGTAGCTTCCCAATTGCGTTTATTAGGGGCTTTAGCATCACCAGATAGCCAGTAATTCACAAACTTCTCAATCTCAATATCCAGCGCAGTCCCAACAAGCCCCTTAGCTGCCGCATAATCCAGATATTTATCCGGCATTACCCAGTTTTCACCCCAGCCACATTTCTTATGCAACCCTATCGGCGCATACACCACACCGTCATCATCAGCATTACCATCATTCGATTCTGACTGTTCACCATCTGGAGTTAACTCAAAATCCTCAGAATCACGAGCGCGCTCTATCTCTGAATAATTCTCTGAATAATTCTTTGTATAAATCTCTTCTTTATACGAACTGTCACATGTCGCAACTCCCGAGTGTTGACATGTCGTCACTCCCGAGTTGTCACATGTCAACACTCCCGAACTGCGACATGTCGTCATTCGGGAAATGTCATATTTTGCACCTCGGCTAATACGACCAAGCACACCAGTAAATACACGATATCTAGGCTTGTCTGCTTTATCAGCATCAAGACACTCAGCCGCCTTTTTAATCGCAGCCTCATCAATCAGATAATAAGTTTTATGCTCAAGCTTCTTAACCTTGCGACGGATATAGCCAAGGCTTTCCAGCATCTTGATGGATTTCCTTACCGCATATTCACTTAAATCCAGCTCATGAGCCAATTCCTTAACAGACTTATAAAAACCCTTTGCCATACTGGTACAGTACTGCCACCAATAGTGCAACTGGTTTAAAACCAGCCCAGCCTTAATATCGCCCTTACATATACGTTTCAGACGCGGATTGTAGGCGCATGTAATATCACCGATAATATCGCCTATTTTTAAAGAGTTATCATTGACAAGATTTACTACTGAAGTCATAATTACACCTGTAGTTTTCTGTAGTTATTTAAAGAATTGAACGACTGCCAAATCAGCCGTTCCCCGAAAGCCCAGTTTCATGGGCTTTTTTTTATTGTTCTTCATCTCAGCCCCATCTCCTCTTCCAACGCCTCAACAACCTCAGTCGGGCGGTTTCGGTATATTTCATTTAGCACATCCAATAACTGATGCGCCTCGTCTGTCCTGCCCGCGCGTATCAGCTCTTTAAGCTGGCACCATTCATCATTAAATTTAAAATCAACCTCAGATTGACCATCTTGCAGATAGATTTGAGTTGCTTTAGTTGTCATCGTGGGTATCCTCCAGTTCTGGCCAGTGTTTCGTCCTCAGTGCGGCAAAAAAGGGCTTAAGATGAAGAAAGGGGAAAAAAACGACTTTTCTCGGCTCACAGGCTTGCTGTGCGATAAATGCGGGCACGTCTTCACTAGAAACGATCTCGATAAAATCAAAAGCCAAATTAAAGAACTCGCTATCGCTGAATTGAAAGCCAGCATTAAGAAAATGCGCTTGTAATCTTTTCGCTTGATATCGAATAGCAGCAAGGTTAATCACAACCTCTGCTGCTTCTGTATCTTGATTATTCAAAATCTGGTTTGCTTGGGCTGTTTTAGTCATCATTAATTAGCCCCTCCATGAAATATGTATAGATAGATTTCTTCATGCAGTATTCTTAAATAGTTGAGTTGGGCTTTAGGAATCCCTCGTTGCCTCCATTGAGAAACGGCTCCCCGCGTTATCCCACAAATTTTTGCAACTTTTGTAACGCCTCCTAATGCATCAATGAATTCATTGTCTTTTGCGTGCATAGCTTACGCCTCAAGAATTAAACTTAAATTAGTATAGTTTTCTATACCTCAAGAAGTCAAGCATACTATACGTCTTTTTGTTTAGACTACTGAACAAAATAAAAGGGATTGTTTGACATGAGTACACTAAGAGAACGTTTACAGGAATTAATGTCAGAACATGGGCTTGTTACGCAACAAGAGTTAGCAGATTTTGCAAAGGTTTCTAAAGGGCTAGTTAATCAATGGTTCAAAGGTGATACTGGGCTAGGTAAAAAACCATTATTAGAATTTGATAAGAAAACAAATTTTTCTTCTCAATGGCTAGCAGAAGGTTCTGGAAGTAAATATAAAACAGTTAGAGATAATGACATAGTCACCACAACTACCTTGTCAAATATAACTGTATCTACACAAAGCAATACAACCATATTGAGACTATATGATATGCGCGCATCCTGCGGTTTCGGGTCTTGTAATCCAGATTTTCCCGAACTTTTAAGAACAATAGAAATTCCTAATAATGCTCTTGTTGAACTACTTGGAACACAAAATCTAAATGGTGTTGAGTTAATGCCACCAGATGGCGACAGTATGGAACCAACCATCCCAAGACGCTCAATTACTTTAATTAAAACTGATATAGATAAATTCCAAGATAGCGGTGTTTATTTAATTACCTTTGATGGTTATACATATATTAAACGCCTAGCAAGAGGTAAATCTGGAGTTATTAAAGTAATATCTGATAATGAGTTATATAAGGATACTGACTTTGAGATTACTCCAGATGAACTTGACCGTTTAATTGTTCATGGGAAATTTTGGAAAGCATTGCCACTTGATTTTATAGATATTTAATCCTATCTATCCTCCATCTTACATGTTTGCTTATAATTAGTTTTTCTATCTTTCTAATAACTTCTATGATCTGTTATGTTGAAATCATATAAAAGGGAGATAATATTTCAATGAAACAAACAAATTAATATGCGTTAACTTCAAATAAAAACAGACCACCAGAATATACGCCCTATAATACTTACATCTTCTATACCAACCTCTTCATTAGGGTATAATGCTGTATTATAACTTTGAATCAATATTTTACTACTAGGAAGTTTGCGTAAAATTCTAATGCACAAAAGCCCATCATAATTTATTGCGTATAACTTATCATTCCGAAGAATCTTATCTTCTGTATTTATACCAACTATTGCTCCGTCTGGTATCCCAGGTTCCATGCTACTTCCGTCCACAGTTATGCATACAGCATAATTAGGTTTAACATTATAACGACGCAACATATTGGTTGAAAATCTTAATTTTAAATTATTATAGTCTTGAATATCAGCCGAAAATCCATTGCCGGCTGATAGGCGTATATCAGTATAAAGTGGGATATCAACCCCCCAATCCAGAAAATCATTTGACTCATCGAAAGCCTCAACAAACCCTACTCTCAACAAGCCTGCTTCTCTGCCTAATACTTTGTTGTCTGTTTTATTGGGCTTTGAAAGACTGTTATCGCCGTCAATTGGCTCATCAAACCACCCTATTACTAGTCCTAATGTCCGCTCAATATATAAGGCTAAAGCATCTCCAAGATTCTTACCGCCTTTGACCTCTCCGCCTTTAACCAATGCATTAACTTGGGTAGTATTGCGCTTAATTGCTTTTGCAAATTCAGTTTGACTACCTCCAAAATATCGCTCAATTAAATAACGCAGCCTCAGTGTTCGGTTGTTCATATGTATGTTCCTAGTTAAAAATAATAAATTATACATGTTTACCAATGAAAAATATTACAGAGGTTGGAGCTTCTCTGGTATAGTTTTGTATACATTTTTATAATTAAAAATCAAATATATATAATAAATTTAAGGAAATAATGTATATTTTTTTAAATTTATTATTGACCTTGCTTGTTTAGTTTTCTATACTTATTGCGTCGAACAAACATAGACACCGATGACCTCAGTATGAAAAAGAACTGGGGGAACGCAGCAAAATGAAGTACAGGCTAGGTTGCCACGCTGCATAAGTTGATAGCGACAATGGATTGTTCATTGTTCTTTAAATAAGATGCCGAAAAATCTGAGAAAAGTAATAAACGAGTTTAAAAATCGCAGCGCATTTGCTTAGCAAGTGCGCTTTAGTTTTTGAGCTTGATAACAAATGGAGGTAATACGCATGGATAACAGGGAACAAACGGCGCAACACTTAAAATTTTCGATTGCCTATTCATTTTGGTATGAAAAATTTATGTATAAGTTTTTCGGTCGACTAGATAAGTTGGCTGCGCTTATTTTGATGCTCGTGGCTATTTGCACGGTAGCTGGATTGTGTAGCGCAATAATATCCGGCCTCATAATTACTATCGTTGTGTTTTTTCAATTAACCATCAAAGCCGGAGTCAAATCTCAATCAGCAAAAGCAATTTATCATAAGTATAAATCGCTATATTTGCATTTTGATGATTATGATATTGAGGAGATTAAGGATAAATTTTCAGAACTAGATTTAAAGGACACTGATGAAGTAGGTGCTTTAGCCTACCCAGCTCAGCTAGCTGCCTTAGCGATGTTAGGGATGACACCAGCAAACGGTTATGCAGAAGTATCAAGGAATCTAAGCGTAAAAGAACAGTTAATCCTATTGTTTATAGGAGAAAGAATAGAGTATGAATTTTCAGAAATGCTTAGAGGTCAAATAAGATCAGCGTCATTGGACATGGTTAAGGATAACAATGCAATGGATAATTTTCTCAACTGGAAAAGCGTTGAAAAAGATGGATTGCCAGATAGAAAAGACTTTTATCTTACCTGTGGAGAGGGTATACACGGGGTTGATTTAGCTTACTATCAACCCGGGATAAAAATATGGGAGGATTACGAGGGTGATCCGAATATTCATGTTACCCACTATATGCTTCTATCCGAAATTCCTAGACCTAAATAGCCAAGCCCGCCAACCAGCGGGCTTTAGTTTTTAAATTTAAATAAAACTAAAGGAGTTAATCATGAAACCTAAAATACATCTGCATGAACTAAAGAATCATCCTTATGGCAACCGTATTTGCTGGCAGCATAGACCAACAGGCGCACTGGTCGTTAGATATGGCATATTACTGTATGAGGTAATCATTCCCACCCAATCACTCTTAAGAAATACCGAGAAACATTACGGCGTGGGACATCTAAGAAATGCCCGAACCATTATCAGACGCCACTGGCTGGAATGTATATCAAAACGCAATACACCCCAGCAAAAAAACAAAGGATTTAATAGCAATAGTATCAAATGATTGCTTTATTTATTGGATTGCACAATCCAATTGATACCATAACCATCAAACCTAATCTATTGATAACAGGAGTAAATAGCAATGCAAGTAGAAAACAAATTTCGCGTCCGCTACCATGATGCAATAGCCAGTTTAATAGATAACGCCGAGTTGCTTGCCATCATACAGGATATTGATGAGAGTCCAGATGAAACACTAGAACGGATAAGCAGAAAAGATTTAGGATATCTTAGTGAATATTGTTTTCATGTGTTAGATACAACAACGTTTATTATGGAAACATTATCTAAATTAGTTGACAGCTATAGAGATAATAATATCACTAAGGCGCTAAGCCAGGAGGACTTTTTGAGATTTACCAGCACACTAACAGCACTATTAGGCGGGATTAATGGCTGTATTGGTTATATGCACCCGACGATAATGGAACTGATAGGAATTAACCGTGACAGCACCTCAAGCTAAGTTAAATTTGGCATTTTTTGAAAATCAAGCGGGGGAATAAACTTCCCCCTTTTTTAAATACAAATATCATCATGAAAAAATTGCACTGCTGGCCACTTATGTGGCTTTTTTATTAGGAGTTGAAAACGATGATTAAAGCGGTTATTATAACCTTAAGTGCTGAACACACTTATAAACTAGCGGTAACCGCACCCGATAGCTAAGCGGATTTTTTTGTCTCCGGTTTTATGTCGGGTGGCGTGTAACTATACAATACCGTAAGGGAAAGTTACAGGCTGTTCTAGTTTGCAGTGTTCAAGCACCCGACACCCCATGCTGAACACATGGATTTAAAACAAACTAGGAGACTAAAATGTCTAATCTAATTGCATATCAGTTCAAGAATTCCAACATACGCATCGAACTTAAAAACAATGAGCCGTTATTTTGCTTGGCTGATGTTGCTGATGCTTTGAATATTAAAAATCATAGAGATTTAGCCAGTAAACAACTAAACCCCAAGGGAGTAGAAAAAATCTACACCCTCACTAATGGTGGTAAACAGGAGCTGACTTTTATTGATGAAGCTAACTTATATAGGGTTATCTTTCGTAGCAATAAAAAAGAAGCTGTAGATTTTCAGAATTGGGTATTTGAACAAGTTCTACCATCCATCCGCAAAACTGGCAGCTACTCTCTTACTCTTACTACAGAACAGCAGTACCAAATTAAAGAAGCTGTTCATGCTAATGCAGCTAAAACACATAGAAGATTTTTCGCTGTATATAAAAGCCTTTATGCCAAGTTCAACGTACCGCGTTATCAGGACATTCTGGCTAAAGATTTTGATGATGCGATGCTTTTTCTGGAAGCTTCGGATAAACAACCAGCATTGCCAAATCTGAATCAGAATGGACGCTGGTTAGTAATAGTTAAAAACAACACTGTTACCCATGTTGAAAATATAAATGGTTACAACTGTATCAATGCGGATGTGTTTAAAAAACTACGGATGCAAACAAAGCAACAAGCTGAATATTTACTGGAATTAGCAAAACGTATGAGAGTAATAGACGGTGAGTGCAGCAATTCAAGATTAGATGCACCCATTGAAGAGTTACATTCTAAGTTTATTATTTGATTCTGTAACATGTTTAAGCCAGCATTAGCTGGCTTTTTTATTAACACCAATGTCACAACCCATGCCGGCAACCGGTTTTTATATGAGCAAAATCAGATGGAAGAAACATTCACATGCGAAACGGCCGCCAAATACTGCAAATGCGGAGTGCAAACCATCAGGGATGCTATCCAAAATGGAGAACTGGCAGCAGCCAAAATTGGCAAAGGCTATGTTATTAGAAGAGCACGCCTTGACGAATACATTAGCAATAAAGAAGAATTGACCGCGCAGGCGGTTCGGAATGATAGGAACCAAACATGTTGTTTAAGCACCCCAATGGCGTCTGGTACATTGATATCCAAACAGAAAGTGGAAAAAGAATTAGACGCTCGACTAAAACCAAAAATGAAAAACTTGCGGAGGAATACCACGATAAATTCAAGCACGAACTATGGCGACAAGAACGGCTAGGCGATAAGCCCAAGTATTTATGGGACGATGCTGCGCTTAGATGGCTAGATGAAAAGGAGGGAGTAAAGAAGAGTATTGACACTGATATAAGTCGGCTGAGGAATTTACAGCAACTACGCGGAGTATATTTACATGAAATAAACAGAAACATGATTATGTCGATAATCAATGAAAAAGATTGTTCTAAAAGCACTAAAAACAGGTATTTGTCGTTGATCAGAGCGATTTTAAATGCCTGTGTACGTGAATGGGACATGTTAGATGAACAAGTTTATTTTAAGCAATTCAAGGAAGCGAAGAAGCGTGTTCGCTGGCTAAGGCCGGAAGAAGCTACCAGATTATTGAATTGCTTGCCGCCTTACATGGCACTGATGGCAAGATTCAATTTAGCGACGGGGCTCAGGCAGCACAATATATTTAGTTTGAAATGGGATCAGATAGATTTTCTCAGACGAACGTGCCAATACTACCCGGACGAGATGAAGTCGGGGGAGCCGTTTGATTTAGCATTGAACGATACGGCGATGGGGGTATTAGTACATCAGTTAGGAAAGCATCCGAAATATGTTTTTTTAAACACCAAACACAAACCTGTATTAAGGCTGAATTACAAATTATGGTACAAAGCTTTAGACAAAGCGCAGATTACTGACTTCCGCTGGCATGATTTACGCCATACATGGGCTAGCTGGTTGGTACAGAATGGGGTATCGCTATATGAACTAAAAGAAATGGGAGGCTGGCAATCGTTAGAAATGGTGCAAAAGTACGCTCATCTGGACAATGAAAATTTGCACATGCAAGCAGCAAAGATTGACAACCTCATGACAGACACATGTCAAAAAAATGTCAAAACCGGCGAACCGATGGACTATTCATTAACATCAAAAGGGTTAGATAAGGTATTGAATATAATGTGATAATCAGTGGTGGGTCGTCAGGGGATCGAACCCTGGACAAATGGATTAAGAGTCCACTGCTCTGCCAACTGAGCTAACGACCCAACTTTAATAGCTGTGATTGTACGCGTCTTTACATTGAAGGGCAATATCTATTACTGTGATTTAGATAAATTGCCCTTCTCTGCCTTTTAAAGATTTATTAAAGTTCAATTTTTATGTTCTGGAGCACATTTTATGCTCGTAATATGCTTTGTCCACCCAGATAAGGCTGTAAAGCTGCAGGAATGTTGATGCTTCCATCCTCGTTCTGATGATTTTCCAATACTGCAACCAATGCTCTGCCAACTGCCAAACCAGAACCATTTAATGTATGTACCAGCTGGTTTTTACCATCGCTGTCTTTGAAGCGTGCCTGCATGCGGCGTGCCTGAAAATCTTCACAGTTTGAACAGCTTGAAATTTCGCGATAGGTATTTTGTGCTGGTATCCATACTTCCAGATCATAAGTTTTGGCCGCACTGAATCCCATATCACCTGTACATAATACGATTACGCGATAGGGTAATTCCAGCAATTGAAGAATTTTCTCTGCATGGCCAACCATTTCTTCCAGTGCCTCATATGAATGTTCTGGACGCTGAATCTGTACCATTTCTACTTTATCAAACTGGTGCTGCCGTATCAGTCCACGTGTATCTTTACCATATGAACCGGCTTCGGAGCGAAAGCATGGTGAATGTGCAGTTAATTTTTTTGGCAATTCATCTTTGCTGAGGATACGTTCACGTACGGTATTGGTGAGTGTGATTTCTGCGGTTGATATCAGATACTGTTCTTGTGTATTTTCTTCTCCGCAGTTCACTTTATACATATCTGCGGCAAATTTTGGTAATTGCCCTGTACCGACTAGGATTTCTGGATTAACAATATACGGGGTGTAATACTCTGTATAGCCATGTTGTTGTGTATGGGTATCAAGCATAAATTGAGCCAATGCCCGATGTAATCGTGCTATTGGGCCTCGCATTAATGCAAACCGAGCACCAGACAGTTCTGATGCAGTTTTGAAGTCTAATCCCAGTGGTTCACCCAAATCGACATGATCTTTGGCTTGAAAATCGAAATGCCGTGGTGTACCTACGCGACGGATTTCAACGTTGTCATTTTCATCTTTACCTATGGGAGCATCGCTATGTGGCAAATTGGGAATGGTGAGAACTAAGCTGTCAATCTGATTCTGTATGCTCTGGTAATTTTGGTCGGTATGTTCAAGCTCTGTTTTAATCCGGGCAACTTCAGCCATTACTTCGTTGGCTTCATCATGTTTGCCCTGCCCTTTTAACGCGCCAATCTGTTTGGACAGGTTATTACGTTTAGCTTGTAATTCTTCTGTGCGCATTTGCAATTGTTTGCGTTGTTGTTCCAACTGGGAAAAGGCGGTGATATCCAAGCTGTAACCACGGGTCTGTAATCTCTGAGCAATATTGGTGATATCTTGACGGAGTAATTGAATGTCTAGCATGATAATAATGTGTTTAGTGACAGGTTATAGCCATTATTGTAAACGATTAGTGGCTGTAATGGAGAGTTCCAATTAATCTGGCCTATCTAGATTAATTGTAAGTACCAATTCTTTGGCTTAAAATATTTTATTGCATAGCAAATTGTTGTGTTTTCTGGATAAATTCGGTCTGTTTGGCTTTAGCCTTGCCTGAATCAATGGCTTTTATGGCTAAATCTACACCCTCTTCCAATGAAGATGCAATGTCTGCAGCGTAAATTGCTGCCGCTGCATTAAGTATAACTATATTGCGGCAAGGACCCTTTTCACCTCCTAATACAGCATTCATAATATGTAGCGATTCTTCACTGTTGGCGACTTTTATGGGTTTCAAATCATCAATAACAGGCATATCAAATTGTGCTGGATGAATATCATATTCCATTATGGTACCATTTTTTAGTTCAGCAACACGGGTTGTACCAGTGAGCGTAATTTCATCCAGACCGTCACTGCCATGTACTACTAAAACATGTTTGCTTCCAAGCTGTTTTAATACCCGTGATAAAATTCCTACTAAATCGATATGAAATACACCTAATACCTGATTGGAAGCTACTGCCGGATTGGTGAGTGGTCCAAGTATATTAAATACAGTACGTACACCTAATGCTCTGCGTACTGGAGCTACGTAGCGCATGCTGTTGTGGTGATTTGGTGCGTACATGAATCCAACTCCTAATTCATCAATACACTTGCCTACTTGTTCTGGAGTTAGTTCAAGTGCTGCGCCCATCGCCTCAATTATGTCAGCGGAACCACTGGATGAAGATACTGAACGTCCGCCATGTTTTGCTACTTTGGCTCCCGCAGCGGCCACCACAAACATGCTGGTAGTGGAGATATTAAATGTATGTGCATTGTCACCACCGGTGCCAACAATATCAACCAGATGTTCACGCTTCAGCACCGGAACTTTTGTTGAAAACTCGCGCATTACTGTAGCTGCTGCTGCAATTTCCGATACACTTTCTACTTTGATACGCAAACCGATAAGAATGGCGGCAATTACTTCCGGCGCCACTTCTCCATTCATTATCTGGCGCATTAAATCAGTCATTTCATCATAGAATAATTCGTTGTTGTCCAGAAGACGGTTAAGTGCCTGCTGCGGCGTAATCATATTGATTCTTTCTAAAAGTAACTAGTATGTTAAACGGCTTTATTACTGCTCTCACTTTTGGTATTGTTGCAGAAAATTATGCAACATCTTGTAGCCGTTTTCGGTGAGTAATCCTTCAGGATGAAACTGAACTCCTTCAATGGGCAGAGCTTTGTGTCTGATTCCCATGATTTCATTATCATCAGTCCATGCGGTAATTTCGAGACACTCAGGTAATGTTTCTTTTTCGATAACCAGACTATGGTATCTGGTACAATTTACGGGATTAGGTAAGTTGGAGAACAGAGAGTTATTATGATGGTAAACAGGAGAAATTTTACCATGCATAACATTTTTAGCGCGTACTATATTGCCACTGAAAGCATACCCAATACTCTGATGCCCCAGACAAATTCCTAAAATAGGTATTTTGCCACCAAAATGGTTAATGGTGGCTACTGAGATACCTGCTTCTTTGGGGGTGCAAGGACCGGGACCGATTACAATGCTTTCTGGTGCCAGAACAGTTATATCTTCCAAGGTAATTTCATCATTGTTTTTAACGGTTATCTCTTCGCCTAACTGGCCAAGGTATTGTACTATGTTGTAGGTGAAACTATCGTAATTATCAATGAATAGCAGCATTAGCTGTACCTTTTAAGGTGGTATGATTTTGTGATAGAAGCAGTTCGCTTACTGTTTTAAAGTAAGCTTTCCAAAGGTAGCCACGAGAGCACTTTAACCCATATGCGCTGCCAGAGGTTGGTGTCTGGTTCATGATGATAAACCTTGGTTTGATTTTTGTCGTTAGTTTTCAACCATTCGAGTTTACCTTGTGCTGAAAGTTTTACCTGATAGGTAACATCTGGCAATGCTTCATTGATGGCCTGATTCATAAATTGTGCCATCTCGGGTGATTGGATAACTACACCCATTTCTGTATTTAGTCGGGCTGAACGCGGGTCAAAATTAAGGGAACCAATGTAAAGTTGCTGTCCGTCTATGGTAAAGGTTTTTGCATGCAGGCTTGACTCAGAATTACCGGTAAAAGCCCGATCGCGAGGCCCTTTTAAGAATCCTTGATTTTTAAGCTCATAAATTTCAACACCCTCTTTTAATAAGGGAGTGCGATAGTGCACATAACCAGAATGTACGGCAGGTACATCTGTTGCAGCCAGAGAATTGGTGAGGATACGTATTTTTACTCCTTCTTCTCTGAGTTTATATAAATATTCTAATCCTGTTTGTGTTGGTACAAAATATGGTGTGATAATTAGTAAATCTTTTTGTGGTTCTACAACAGAAGCAGCAAGTGCATTCAGGGTTAAACTCGCCTTTTCATATTTTATTACTGGTAATTGGGCTGTATCTGGTGCAACTAAAAGACTATCGGCTGGCTGGTTAGTATTTGATTTATTTTTAGGCAAAGCTTTGTTCGGATTGTCGCTTACGAGAATCAGATGTGCCCACTGGTAATTGAGAGAACCATCCAGTAAGTGGTTGATGAAGTTGTCACGATTATAGGCATTACCGTAGCTATCTGCTCGCAAATGGTTGAAACTGCGACGCTTAAATACTGGCATACTAGCCTGTAGTTTGTTTCGACGATGAACGATGCTACTGAAATTATAGGCTGAAGCGCTGTTCCAGTAGCGATCAAAATTATCGGACACCTGATTGACGATAGACCCTATGGTAAGAATATCCAGATCAACAAAAAGTGTGCCTTTGCCCATATCAAAATATTCATCACCGATATTACGTCCACCGAGTATCGTTACCTGATTATCTGCTGTAATTGATTTATTGTGCATGCGCCGGTTTAAACGGGCAAAATCTGTTATGTAACTTAGTGCTCTCCAGTGGCGGTGCATAAAGGGATTGAATAAACGTATTTCGATATTAGGTTCTTGGTTAAGGGCAGTTAATACTTTATCCAAACCAACGGTATTGTTATCGTCCAGTAGTAAACGTACGTGTACACCACGCTGAGCGGCTAAAACAAGCTCATGAAAAAGTAGCTGACCGGATGTGTCATTGCGCCAGATGTAATACTGTACGTCTAAGCTATGTTCTGCGGCGCGAATCAGAGCCATCCGTGCCGCAAATGCTTCATGGCCATCGTCTAACGGATAAAGGCCAGATAATCCCGGATGCTGTGCAACCAAAGAAGCGTTGGAGTAAGCTAAGGAAGAAGGAACATCGGCAGCTATGTGTATTTCGATACTGCGCTCTTGCAGTGAAGGTAGGCTTTGACATGCATTTAGCATGCAGAGTATGCATAGATTCAGGCATAAGGTATAGACATGATTAATATATTTGCTATTCATGTGTGTACCGTATGTGGGTTATTAATCTGAAAAACTGAAAGCTGCATATTGCCTAAATGAATTTATAAACCTAAATCTTGCCATAAGGCATCAACTTTGGCTATGGTTGCTGCATCTTTGTGGATTACTTTACCCCACTCGCGGCTTGTTTCTCCCAACCATTTGTTAGTTGCATCCAGTCCCATTTTGCCGCCAAGCCCGCTAATAGGGCTGGCAAAATCCAGATAATCAATTGGGGTATGGTCGATTAAGGTTGTATCTCGAACTGGATCCATACGGGTGGTAATAGCCCAGATAACTTCTTTCCAATCCCGTATATCGATATCATCATCTACAACAATGATGTATTTGGTATACATGAATTGACGCAGATAGCTCCAACAACCCATCATTATTCTTTTTGCATGGCCTGCATATTGTTTTTTCATACTCACAATAGCCATGCGATAGGAGCATCCTTCTGGTGGCAGATAAAAATCAACAATTTCAGGAAATTGTTTTTGCAGCAGTGGAATAAATACTTCGTTTAATGCTACTCCCAATATTGCTGGTTCATCTGGTGGCTTACCAGTATAGGTACTGTGGTAGATAGCGTTTTCACGCATGGTAATGCGTTCTACTGTGAATACAGGAAAATAATCCTGCTCATTATAATAACCGGTATGATCACCATACGGACCTTCAAGCGCAATTTCTTCAGGTTTGATAACTCCTTCCAGTACGATTTCTGCTCTGGCCGGAACATGCAAATCATTGCCAATACATTTAACCAGTTCGGTACGTGCGCCACGTAATAAGCCGGCAAACTGATATTCACTCAGACTATCTGGCACAGGGGTAACTGCCCCCAGTATAGTTGCTGGATCACACCCCAGTACTACCGATACTGGGTAAGGTTTGTTGGGGTATTTCTGTTTAAATGTCTGAAAATCCAGTGCGCCACCACGATGAGCCAGCCAGCGCATAATGAGTTTATTTTTACCCAGTAATTGCTGTCGGTAAATACCCAGATTTTGGCGTTTTTTCTCCGGTCCGCGTGTAACGGTCAATCCCCACGTAATTAGTGGCGCTGCATCTTCTGGCCAGCATTTCTGAATAGGTAACTGTGTTAAATCAACAGCATCACCTTCAATAATAATTTCATGACACGGCGCCTTTTTTACTATATGGGGCGCCATGCTCCATAAATCTTTGAGTAATGGCAGTTTGGAAAATGCATCTTTGATACCTTTGGGTGGCTCCGGTTCTTTCAGGTAAGCCAGTGTTTGGCCTATCTCCCGTAACTGGCTGGTACTATCTGCACCCATACCCATTGCTACACGTTCAGGGGTGCCAAACAGATTAGCTAAAACTGGAAAGCAATATGGTTTTCCAGTTTTACTGACAGGCTGCTCAAATAGTAATGCCGGTCCTTGCTTGTGTAATACCCGGTCAGCAATTTCGGTTATCTCCAAATGTGGAGATACCGGTACGTGAATTCGTTTTAATTGTTGTCGCTGCTCAAGAACGCTAATGAATTCACGTAAATCACGATATTTCATAACATGATCTTTCATATTTATTTGCTATGCAATTGCTGCTGTACACTGCTATATTCACCTTTTAGCAGCAAGGGCATGATAGCCACAGACTTTTGCATGGCTTCTGTTATTAATGCCTGTTCATGTGCTTGAGGCTTATGCAGTACATAATGGACAACTAGGTTTCGGTGTCCAGGATGGCCGATTCCTAATCGCAGCCGATAAAAATCTGGCGTACTTAACCAGGCCTGAATATCTTTCAAACCATTATGGCCACCATTACTTCCACCTTTTTTAAATCTTACCTGTCCACAGGGAATATCCAGCTCATCATGTATAATTAATATTTCTTCGGGTGATATTTTGTAAAATTTAGCCAGCGCCTGTACTGCAGTGCCTGATTTATTCATGTATGTTGTTGGCTTGAGCAACCAGATTTCACCTTCAGCCAGATTAACCCGCGCTACTTGTCCAAAAAATTTCTTTTCTGCTTTTAAGCTGGTTTTCCATAATTTGGCCAGTTCGTCGATAAAGTCGAAACCTACGTTATGTCGTGTATGTTCATATTCTGTGCCCGGATTACCCAGACCAACTATGAGCCGGATATGAGACATATATCATCCTCAGTGTATGTAATAAGCTGAATGAGTTTAAAAGAAAGAAACTAGTCTTTCTGTTGCGCCCTTCGCCGCCGGTTTTCTTTAGGATCAATAAGTAATGGTCGATAAACTTCGATGCGATCCCAATTGCACAGCACATATTCATCTTTAACTTTTTTGCCAAATATACCTATAGGTGCTGTATGAAAATCAGTTTGCGGAAAATGTTGAGGCAATTCTGATTGCAATAATGCTTGGCGTGCACAGGTTCCAGCAGGGATTTTTCCCTGCCAGAGATACTGTTTTTCAGCAGTCGCATAAACTGCCTCTACAATGATGTCTAGCTTAGTCATCATAGCGCCTGTCAGCTTCTTGAATGAAAGCATCTACTAGTGTAGTGGCAATGTGGTTGAACACTGGTCCAATCAATGTTGAAAGCACAGCATTTGAAAATTCATACTCCAGACGGAAATCAATTTTACAGCCAAGATTATCGATAGGAGTAAATCGCCAGAGACCTTCCAGTTTACGAAAAGGACCATTGAGTAAACTCATTTGGATTTGAGTGGGTCTTTGATTGATATTTCTGGTAGCAAAGGATTGGCGTATTTTCATATAATCCATATGCAAAACGGCTTCCAGAGATTGTTCATCCCGTTTTAAGATATCCGTGCGATTACACCAAGGTAAAAATTTTGGATAATCTTCTACTGTGTTGACCAAATCGAATATGTGTTCGGCACTATGTAGCACTAAAACGCTTTTTTCAACTGTTTTCATTTTCGTCACATTAATAGCTTATATGATGAAGTTGTCTGCTTGCAGTTCAAGCTGCCAGAGACAAAAATAAGTGCTTGATTTCTGTCCATGCATCGCCGTCTTCTACGCCTTTAATCTGCCGGTCTATGCGCGCGCATGTCTGTAAGGCACTTAGTAAACGTTTTACTCCGATGCGTCTTGCTGCCTGCGGTGCTTGTGTTTGCCTGTCACCCCATAAGCGCAGACTTTGGCGTAATTCATTGATGGATTTACCCTGTTTTAATGCAGCGAGTAAGCGTAACAGGGTACGGATGTCCTCGCTGATAACCCACAATAATAATACTGGTTCATTGCCTTCTGCTGCTAGACCATCAAGCAGACGCAATATACGCATGGAATTACCGCTCATCCATGCTGTAGACAGCTGAAAAACATCGAAACGTGCTACATTGGCTACTGCTGCTTGCGCTTCAGTTAAGGTAACTACATGACCAGCCGGATGGATTAGCGCCAGTTTATCAATTTCCTGCCGTGCTGCTAAAAGATTGCCTTCTACTTTTTCTGCAAATAATGCCAGTGCATCATTTTCGATAGCTAATTTCTGTTCAGCCAGTCGCTTCTTTATCCATTGTGGTAAAGCTGTCTGACTGACAGCTTTTGCGTCCAATACTTGAGCAACTTTGACCCAACTTGCAAACCATTTACTCTGAGTTTGCAGGCGTTCCAGTTTGGGTAATACCAGAAGCAGGCAGGTACTTTCAGGCAATTGTTCTGCTAGCTGATGTAGTACTGTAGCACCCTCTTTACTAGGTTTGCCAGAAGGTATATGTATTTCTAGTAATTTTTTATCAGCAAACAGACCTACGGACTGTACCGAAGCCAATAAGGATGTCCAGTCGAAGCCTGTTTCGATAACAATAACTTCTCGATCGTTATAGTGCTGTTCGCGCGCAGCTTCACGGATTTTGTCTATCGCTTCTAGCCGCAGCAAATCTTCTTCACCATAAATCAGATAAGCCGCGGCCAAAGGCTGGATGGATAAGTCACTCATTCGTCAGTTATTACAGGCAGAAAAGCCAAGCGGCGTACTATTTGTTCGGCAGCATCAGTACGCATATCACGCCAGATCATGCGCTGTTCATCTTCTTTGGCCAATACTTCATGATCAGAATAATCCATATAGCGATTTACAGTTACTTGTATAGGATTTCCTAGTGGTTGATCATGGCGATAGACCTGTACACTAACGTTTAGTGACAGCAAGTATTCGCTGGTTCCTCCGGATAAATCCATTGCTGATGTAGACGAATCCTGAGTAGCAGAAATGACTTTAACTATCACATCTGGTTTCTCGGTATCTACGACAACATCAGGTTGTCTCCGCAATACTGCTTCCAGTTCCCGTTGCATGCTGCCACCATCAACTTTCCAGCTATGATAAGGCATGGGCGTGTCAAATGCAGAAGTGCCCTTGAGATGGAAGCCACAGCTAGTTAATCCGAATAAGATAGCCAGTACCAGCCATTTTTTCATGTTTAATCCTTATAATACCTATGCAAGTTTGCTGCGCAGTAAAGACTGAACCTGTTGTGGATTGGCTTTACCACGTGAGGCTTTCATGACTTGTCCAACTAATGCATTAAATGCTTTTTCCTTACCCGATTTGAATTCTTCTACAGATTTCTGGTTATTGGCGAGTACTTCATTAATGATTTTCTCAATTTCCCCAGTGTCTGTCATCTGTTTCAGACCATCACGTTCAATAATAGCATCTGCAGTAAGATCACTATCCCACATGGTTTCAAATACCTGTTTAGCCAGTTTGTTACTTAAGGTGTTATCTGCAATCCGGCTTACTAAGTTGGCCAGACGTTCAACACTGATCGGACTAGCTGAGATATCTATACCTGCTTTATTTAGTGCGGCGGCAAGTTCTCCCAGCATCCAGTTGGCTACCAGCTTGCCGTGCCCACTTAGTTTCGCTGCCTGTTCAAACCAGTTGGCCTGTATATGATTACTAGTGAGTAAACGCGCATCATAGTCAGAAATACCATACTGTTCGATAAATCGGGAAGCCATTTCTTTTGGTAGTTCCGGCATTGCTGCTTTGGCTGCATCCAGCATAACATCCGTAATCATCACTGGCAGTAAATCAGGGTCAGGAAAGTACCGGTAATCATGTGCGTCTTCTTTGCTGCGCATGGCACGAGTTTCACCTTTATTTGGATCAAAGAGGCGTGTTTGCTGGATAACTTTGCCGCCATCCTCAATCAGTTCAACTTGACGCTCAACTTCATAATTAATCGCCTGTTCCAAAAATCGGAATGAATTCAGATTTTTAATTTCACAACGAGTACCGAATTCAGCCTGCCCTTTTGGTCGTACCGAAACATTGGCATCAATACGGAAAGACCCTTCAGCCATATTGCCGTCACAAATATCCAGCCATGTTACTAGGCTATGCATGGCTCTGGCGTATGCAACAGCCTCAGCTGCTGAACGCATTTCCGGTTCGGATACTACCTCCAGTAAGGGTGTACCAGCACGGTTTAAGTCGATACCAGTATAGTGTTCAAATTCATCATGGATAGATTTTCCGGCATCTTCTTCCATGTGTGCTCTGGTAACGTTAATGGTTTTTACTACATCACCTACTACAATCTCCAGCTGGCCGTGCTCTACAATAGGTAAATCCAGCTGGCTGATTTGATACCCTTTGGGCAAATCTGGATAAAAGTAGTTTTTACGGTCAAAAATATTTTTCCGGTTTATTGTGGCACCTAATGCCAGCCCAAGTTTTATGGCTTTATTAACCACCTCACGATTCATTACTGGTAAGGCACCGGGCAAGGCACAATCCACGACATTGGCCTGAGCATTAGGAGCTGCACCAAATGCAGTTGATGAACCACTAAAAATTTTTGAATGTGTATTTAACTGAACGTGGATTTCCAGACCGATTACAGTTTCCCAATTCATTCTATCTTCTTTCAATTCGTATACTGGCAGTTATTGTGCAAATGGTGTTCTGGTATGCCAGTCACTATGTTGCTGAATCTGATGCGCAATACCAAGCAGACGGCTTTCTGCGAAATAGTTACCAATGAGCTGAACGCCTACTGGCAGTCCATCAGTAGTAAAACCTGCTGGTAATGCTATGCCAGGCAGGCCAGCCAAATTAAGTGAAACCGTGTAGATATCAGATAGATACATTTGCACTGGATCACTATTATGGCTTGCTAATGCAGGTGCTGCAGTAGGTGCAACTGGTGCTAGGATAATATCGCACTGTTTTAGTGCAGCCTGAAAGTCATTTGCTACTATCCGACGTAATTTTTGTGCTTTCAGATAATAGGCATCATAGTAACCATGTGACAGAACGTAAGTACCTATCATGATTCGGCGTTTTACCTCATCGCCAAATCCTTCTGCACGACTGTTACTGTACATTTCTTCCAGATTGCTAAATTTTGCCGCACGGTGGCCATAGCGGACACCATCATAGCGTGATAGATTGGTACTTGCTTCAGCTGAAGCAAGGACATAATAGGCGGGAATGGATAATTCGGTATGTGGCAAAGTAACATCTATAATTTCAGCACCCTGTTTTTTTAGTACTTCTATAACATTATTGATAGATGTATGTACCTGATTATCTAGCCCTTCACCAAAAAATTCACGTGGCAATCCTACTTTCAGACCGTGTAACGGATGGTTTAAATCCCGGGTATAGTCTTCTTTATCGCGCTCAATACTCGTGGAATCACGTTCATCAAAACCAGCCATACTATTGAGTAATAGTGCGCAGTCTTCAGCTGTCTGTGCCATTGGCCCGGCCTGATCAAAGCTGGAGGCATAAGCTATCATACCAAAACGACTAACTACACCATAAGTTGGCTTCAGACCAGTGATACCGCAGTGTGAAGCTGGCTGACGGATGGAACCACCGGTATCGGAACCGAGTGCAGCCGGTGCAAGACGTGCAGCAATAACTGCAGCTGAACCACCAGAGGAACCGCCTGGCACGTGTTCATGCTGCCATGGATTACGGGTGATGCCATAGTGAGATGATTCAGTAGTCGAACCCATGGCAAATTCATCCATATTGGTTCGTCCAAGAGTAACCATACCTGCATCAAGTAAATTCTGCACTACAGTAGCCGTATAGGGGGCAATAAAATTATCGAGCATTTTGCTTGAACAGGCACTGCGCCAACCCTGCTGGCAGAAGATATCCTTATAAGCTATGGGCACTCCTGTTAATGCTGTAGCTGAACCTTGTTCCAAAAGTACATCAGCAGCTCTGGCTTCTGCAAGGGTGCGTTCTTTATCCAATGTTACATAGGCATTCAGGCCGGCATTGTCCTCTTCAATTACAGCCAGATATTCCTGCGCCAATTCGATGGCCGATGCCTGTTTTGATTGCAGTAAATCACTGCACTGTTTTAATGTATAATTTTTTGGCATAATGGTTTTATAGCTTTCAGGTAACACTTACTTGAGGTTGCCTGCAATAAATTCAAACGAAATAAAATTAAGATTGCTGTGGTGAAATATGTACCTATTCAATAACTTTGGGTACGAGATACATATCCTTGTCTACCAGAGGAGCGCAGGATTGTAATGCGTAGTGTTCATCTTTTTCAGTAACGCTGTCATCGCGTAAGCGTAGTGCCAGTTCATGCGGGTGTGCCATCGGCTCAATCCCGTCTGTGTTGACTTCCTGCATTTTTTCGACCAGATCGAATACATGATTAAGTTCTGCCAACATGTTATTTCGCTCTGTTTCTGAAAGCCTCAAGCGAGAGAGGCGTGCAAGCTTATCTACATCACTTAATGTTAAAGCCATCAAAAAATCCTTAAATTTGATTTAGCAAAACGGGCAAACTGCGGTATCATTGCGCGTTCTGATTCGGTTATTACATAGTGTCGATTATAACCGAAAACCCTATTCTTTGGCGCATTGATTTGCTTTAGTTAATGTGTCGCACAATAGCTTTTGCCATACTTATAATTTTAAAGTTCATTAGGACAGTCTCATGTTTCGCTTCTTTACCAAATATTTATCCAATGATCTTGCTATTGATCTTGGTACAGCTAATACTTTGATTTTTATTAAAAACAAAGGAATCGTGCTGAATGAGCCATCGGTTGTGGCTGTGCAAAACGATACCATAAATGCCAAAAACGGCATGTTGGCTGTAGGTACGGCAGCAAAAAAAATGCTAGGACGTACTCCGGGCAGTATTCAGGCAATCCGGCCGATGAAAGACGGTGTAATTGCTGACTTTAATGTCACTGAAAAAATGCTTAAGCAGTTTATCAAAAAAGTAAATAATAGTCGTTTTACTGCACCGCGTATTGTTATCTGTGTACCCTGCGGTTCTACTCAAGTTGAACGCAAGGCCATTCGTGACTCGGCACTGGCTGCTGGAGCGTCAATTGTTAACCTGATTGAAGAACCAATGGCCGCTGCCATTGGCGCAGGTTTACCTATTGAAGAACCAACGGGTTCGATGGTGGTTGATATTGGTGGAGGCACAACTGAAGTTGGCGTGATTTCCCTGTCTGGCGTGGTTTATTCTCACTCTATCCGTGTAGGTGGAGATGCATTTGATGATGCAATCATCAACTATGTACGTCGCAATTATGGTATGTTGATTGGTGAATCAACTGCTGAAGAAATCAAGAAGAATATTGGTTCTGCTTTCCCCGGCATGGAAGTTAAGGAAATTGAAGTTAAAGGCCGTAATCTGGCTGAGGGTATTCCCCGTGCTTTTACAATTAGTTCGAATGAGGTGCTGGAGGCGCTGACTGAACCATTAAATCAGATTGTGCAGGCTGTTAAAAATGCGCTGGAACAGACGCCTCCTGAACTGGGTGCTGATATCGCTGACCGTGGTCTGGTGCTAACTGGTGGTGGTGCATTGTTGAAAGGTTTGGATCGCCTGCTTTCAGAAGAAACCGGCCTGCCAGTTATGATTGCAGAGGATCCTCTGACATGTGTTGCTCGTGGTTCTGGTCATGCACTGGATATGATTGGTAAAATGAATTCTGTATTTGTATCTAATCCTTAAACGCTGTAATGTTTGTTTAACGTAATTAATAATGGCAGAGCCTTCACTTAATTTTGTTCACAATGGCCTGCGCAGTACCAGTAAACTTGTTGTTTTGTCACTGGTTGCGGTAGCATTGCTGTTGCTTGATAATCGTTATGATGTGGTTAAAATTAGCCGCAATTATATCGGTACGGCCTTATATCCTTTGCAATGGCTGGCACTGCAACCAGTTAATGCTGTTTCTAATGGCATGGTTTTTTTTGAGAGCCAGCAACATCTGAGTAATGAAAACAAAATGTTAAAGACTCAGAATGCGCAGCTAAAATTGCAGATCAGCCAGATGGAAGTACAGTTAAAATCTGTGGTTAGTTTAGATCATCTGACTCAGCTTCAGAAAGCAGCACTGCCGCAGGCACAGGTGGCACAGATTATTTCTAATGATTCCAATCCACTGGCTGACCGCTTTGTTATTGATAAAGGCAGCCATCATCAGATTCGCCAAGGCGACGCAGTGAGTGATGAACATGGCCTGGTTGGTCAAATTACATCTGTTCAGCCATTAAGTTCTGAAGTAACGTTGATAACCAGTAGCAATACCGTTATTCCGGCGATGGTAATGCGAACAGGAGTACGGACATTGGTTTATGGTCGTTCAGGCAGTCTGGATCTGCGCTATTTCCCGGCCAATGCAAGTCTGTTGCGTAACGATTTACTGGTTACTTCAGGAATGGATAGTATTTATCCAGCTGGAATACCTATTGCTATTGTAAAACAAGCACAAAGTGGGAATGGTTCGCCTTATTATCGTGCACAGGTTGAACCTATTGCGCAGTTGCACAATAGTAATTTTGTTCTGGTTATTCCACAAAAACATGGGCAGACTGCTCATTATTCTGCTGATGTAGCAGTTACTAACCGATCCTCTGCCAATCATGAATGAAGTTGACAGCCTGCACCGTCATACCCGAAAACGGCTTATTGTTTTGAGTCTGGTGACTGCTTTATTTCTCGACCTGATTCCTTTTCCTCAACCGCTGGATGGCTGGTTGCCAGCCTGCACTGCTATGATGACTCTGTACTGGAGTATGCACCGGCCGAAATACATTGGTATCGGTATGGCTTTTATACTTGGTCTGATCATGGATGTTGGCTTGGGGACTCCCTTTGGCCAACATGCGCTTGGTATAATGGCAGCAGTGTATCTGGTTGAGCAAAACCGGCATCAGATACTTGGTTATTCCTATGGACTTCAGGCTCTGACTATTTTTGGCTGCCTAATGCTGATGACATTGATTTTAGTGATTGTACACTTCTTCTCTACTCATCAGTTCACTGGTTGGAATCTGTTTGTTTCTCCATTTATCAGTGCTCTGCTCTGGCCTCTTTTATCTAAATTCATGCTTTATCTCGCCTACTCCAGACGTCTATGAAAGCACTGCAATTCCGAACCAAAAAAAAACGCCCATCCAAACCTGCACATTATGGTGATTTAGGATTGAGGATTGCGGTTGCTTTTATATTAATTATCGTCTGTTTCTGCATGCTAATTGCACGCTTTGTGTATCTGCAGGTAATTAAATATGACGACTATGTTATTGCTGCTACCAATAATCGCATTTCGCTGATACCTACTCCCCCTATACGCGGTGAAATAGTTGACGTTAATGGGGTGGTACTGGCACACAATTACCCAGCTTATTCGTTAGAAATTACACCAAATCAAGTACCTGGCAAGCTTGAAGACACAATTAATGCATTGCGCGAATATGTTGACATTACACCTGGTGATCTGAAACGTTTTAAAAAATTTCGTGCTGACTATCGTTCCTATGACAAAGTCCCCTTAAAGCTCAAGTTGACTATGGAGGAAGCCAGTCGGCTCGCCGCTGAACTGTATCATTTTCCGGGTGTGGAGATTAATGCACGAACATTTCGAGATTACCCGTATGGGGAATTATTGGCACACATAGTGGGATATATCGGTCGTATCAGTGACCGTGATATGACTGCTCTTGATAAGGCTAATCTAACTTCGCTATATCGTGGTAGCACGCATATCGGCAAAATGGGACTGGAAGAATATTATGAACGTCAACTGCATGGCGTTCCCGGCTATCGTGAAGTTGAAAAGGATGCTCAGGGGCATATTGTCCGTACAATTAAAACAGTTCCGGCAATTCCTGGGCAAACACTTCGCTTAGGGCTAGATATCCGTGTACAGAAAGAAGCAGATCGCCTGATGAGTAATAAACGGGGCGCTCTGGTAGCTATTAACCCGCAAACGGGTGCAATACTGGCCATGGTGTCTAAACCAAGTTATAACCCAAATCTGTTTATTGATGGGATTGATACGGATACCTGGAAAAGCCTGAATGAAGACTGGCGTCATCCCTTATTGAATCGTGCTACTCAGGGGATGTATCCGCCCGGTTCGACTTTTAAACCATTTTTGGCGATGGCTGCGCTCGAAAGCGGCAAGCTTGGTCAAAATACAGTTCTGCCCGCGCCAGGTGTCTGGAGTATTCCCGGCTCCACTCATCAGTTTCGCGATGCAGCTCGTAGCGGACATGGTTCGGCCAATCTAAGCAAGGCCATTCAAGTTTCATCGGATACATTTTTTTACCGTCTGGGTTATGAAATGGGTGTGGATCGTATGTCGCCTTATTTAGCTCAGTTTAATCTGGGTAAACAGACCGGTATCGATATTACTCATGAATATGCAGGAGTATTACCCACACGAGCATGGAAAGAAAAAAGATTTGCACGTAATAAGCCTCAGGCGCGGGTATGGCAGCCGGCGGACAGTGTCAGTATGGCTATTGGACAGGGCTATAATGCCTACACTCCTTTACAGATAGCTTTTGCTACAGCAATTTTGAGCAATGATGGCATAGTTTATCGTCCTCATCTGGTACAAGCTTTACTCGACCATAATTCTCAAAAAATGACCTTAATTGACCCGCAGCCAGTTCGAACAGTGCCATTTAAGCGTAGTAATTTTGAGTATGTTAAGGACGCAATGCAAAAAGTTTTAAAACCGGGCGGTACTGCCGCGGCTATCGGTTCAGGTCTGAGCTATACCATGGGTGGTAAAACCGGTACAGCACAGGTTGTGCAAATTAAACAGGGTGCCCGTTATAATGCTGCTGCGCTCAAAATGCAGTTAAGGGATCATGCTTGGTTTATCGCTTTCGCACCGGCTGATAAGCCACAAATTGCTATTGCTGTTATTCTCGAAAACAATGGCTGGGGCGCTACAGCTGCACCACTTGCTCGGCAATTGGCTGATTTTTATCTGTTGAAATTAAAAAATCTGCCTAGCGCTAGTCAAGCAACCAATGTATCAGATCTACCTGTAAATGATTTATCCAATAATGCCATGATGGATGCTCAGTTGCATGATGAACATAATCAAGCTGCTTTGCCTCCGTTATTGCGCGCCTATCGTTCCCAGTTTGGCTTGCGAGATAAATAATGATTAATGAAAAACAATGGTTCAAACGCCTGTGGTACAAACTGTGGGCGCCAATGGATGTATGGTTATTTTATGCCATGTTAATCATTTATGTAATGAGTCTATTTCTACTATATTCTGCCGATGGGCAGGATTTTGGCCAACTAGAAAATAAAACTCTGCATACTATTCTTAGTTTTATTTTGTTGTGGGTAATTGCCCGTACTCCACCGCAGATTTTAAGTAATTTTGCTTTACCGTCATATTGTTTAGGTATATTGCTACTGGTTGGTGTACATTTTGTCGGAATTACTGTAAATGGTTCAACCCGTTGGCTAAATATTGGTATAGCCCGTATTCAGCCTTCAGAAATTATGAAAATTGCAGTTCCAATGCTTTTGGCATGGTACTTCCAGAAACATGAAAGTAACATTCGCTGGTATCATTATACTATTGCTTTTGTGCTAATTTTTATTCCTGTATCGCTGATTTTAAAACAGCCGGATTTGGGTACAGCTACATTAATCATGGCTTCTGGCTTGTTTGTGATATTTTTTGCTGGCTTACCATGGAAAGTTATTATTTCAGCAATTATTGGTTTCTTGGCTATGCTGCCTTTAATCTGGAATTATGGAATGCATGATTATCAACGCATGCGGGTGTTAACTTTGCTTGATCCCACCAAAGACCGTCTCGGTGCCGGATATCATATTCTGCAATCAATGACTGCAATTGGTTCTGGGGGTATATGGGGTAAAGGCTGGCTAGAAGGTTCACAAACTCATTTAGATTATATCCCTGAATCAACAACAGACTTTATTTTTGCGGTGTTTGGTGAGGAATTTGGCCTGATTGGGAATATTTTGCTGGTAAGTGTGTATACATTTATTCTTGTGCGAGGATTATATATTACGTTTAAGTCACCGACTTTGTATTGCCGAACTTTAGCTGGTGCTTTAACCATGACTCTGTTTTGCTATGCATTTGTAAATATGGGCATGGTTAGTGGTATTTTACCAGTAGTTGGAGTGCCTTTACCGCTAGTGAGCTATGGTGGGACAGCTACTTTGTCAGTAATGGTTATTTTAGCAATGTTGATGGGTATCAGTAATCAGCGTAAACACTAGTGGGACAAGTTGCTACTTAATTTTTGTTCTTGCGATAATGGTTGCAAAAAAATCGAAACCTGAATAAGCGGTTTCGATTTTTTTAGATTAATTGAATCTAACTAGCTAAGCTTTTTACTTTGGCCTGTGAGTTAATACTTCATCAATTAGGCCATATTTTTTTGCTTCCTCAGCCGACATAAAATTATCGCGATCGGTGTCTTTTTCAATTTGAGCCAGTTTTTGTCCGGTGTGGCGAGCTAGGTGCTCGTTTAATTGTTTTTTTAGTTTGAGTAATTCACGTGCATGGATTTCTATGTCTGAAGCCTGACCACCCAATCCGCCACTGATTAGTGGTTGATGAATCATTACCCGACTGTTCGGCAGTGCAAATCTTTTACCTTTGGCTCCTGCCGACAAGAGGAAGGCTCCCATACTTGCAGCTTGTCCCAGACATAATGTCGCAACGTCAGGTTTGATGAAATTCATGGTATCAAAGATTGACATACCAGCAGTAACGGATCCGCCCGGAGAGTTAATGTAAAGAGAAATATCCTTATCGGGATTCTCACTTTCCAGAAATAATAACTGAGCTACAACCAGATTGGCGGTTTCATCGGTAACCGGACCAACCATAAATATAATACGTTCTTTGAGCAGGCGTGAGTAGATGTCGTACGCACGTTCACCGCGGCCACTCTGTTCTACAACCATAGGTACTAGACCCAGATTTTCAATATGTGACATGTTTTTTCCTCAATTGAAATAAAAGCACCTGAGCAGCTTCACAACTACTTCGGTGCTTTGCTTATTGCTTAATGCGTATTACATTCAGGCTTGAGCCTGTTGTCCCATAACTTCATCAAAAGACAGTACTTTATCAGAAACTTTTGCTTTACTTAAAACGAAATCAACTACATTCTGCTCTATAGCCAGTGAAGTAGGTGCCTGTAAGTTCTTTTTATCACTATAGTACCAGTCAATAACTTCTTGTGGGTCTTCATAGCTATCAGCAAATTCATTGATAACGTTACGTACTTGCTCTTCAGATGGTTCGAGTTTTTCTTCACGCAACAATTCGCCCATAATCAGGCTGATGGCCACGCGACGGCTGGCCTGTTCATTGAACATATCTAGAGGTAATTCTAGATCTTTCTGATCCATACCCTGTGCTGCAAAGTTTTCTTTCATTTGTGCAGCCATAGTTTTTGCTTCTTCGGTAATCAGTGAAGAAGGAACATCTATTGGAGTAGCAGCCAGTAAAGCGTTAATGGCGCTATCTTTAGTCATTTCGTTAACGCGACGGTTTACTTCACGGCTGACATTTTTCTTGATTTCAGCACGCATTTTCTGTACATCGCCATCTTCAATGCCCAATGATTTGGCAAATTCTTCATTTACTTCTGGCAGAACTGCTTCAGAAACGTTTTTCAGGGTAATGGTGAAAATGGCTATTTTGCCAGCAAGATCTTTACTCTGATAATCTTCTGGGAATGTAACGGAAACTTCTTTTACATCTCCCTCTTTCATGCCCGCAATACCTGCTTCAAAGTCTGGCAGCATTTGGCCTTTACCTAGCAGGAAAGGATAATTTTCTGCAGTTCCGCCTGCAAATGCTTCATTATCGATTTTTCCGGCAAAATCGATAATAACCCGGTCACCATTACGCGCCTCACGTTCTACGTGATTGAAACGGGTACGTTGCTGGCGTAGGATATCCACGGTTTTATCAATTTCTGTGTCGCCAATTTCAGTGCTGAATTTAGTTACTTCCTGAGCACTCAAATCACCAATTTTAATTTCAGGGAATTCCTCAAATACAACGGCAATTTTATATACTTTTTCATCATCTTGTTCAGCATCTTCCAGTGCTGTAAGGCTTTTCAGACCAGCAACTTTCAGTTTTTCAGCTACGATGATTTCTTCAAAGGCTTTATGGGTCATTTCGTTTAACACTTCATCACGAATGCCATAACCATACATGGAGTCGATCATTCTCAGCGGTGCTTTACCGGGGCGAAAGCCATCAATACGGGCACGTTTTTGTGCCACTTTCATGCGTGCGTTGACTTTTGCTCGGATGTCTTCCCAGTTCAGAGCCAAAATAATTTTACGCTCTAAATTATCTAATTTTTCTACTGTTACGCTCATCGTAAACCCTTAGATGTCAGTTGATCTGATTTGGTTCATTTGTCTTAAAAGTACTGCTTGGGCTGTACGCACACTGGCATTCACTCATGCAGACAAAAATTAAATGGCAAGTGTACCATAAGCCTTTATAAAAGCCTATGTAATGACAAACACTATCTGCTGATTATGGTTGATTAGCTGTGTTTAGTTGTTTTCATTATCCGTTCTACTTCATGCCAATAGCCATCAGCATGTTGTTGTACCAATGCTATCATCCCCTGCTGGATTTGCTTAATCTGATTGAAATTAACAATAGCATTACTGCTTACACGTACTGGCGATATTAAGGATAAATGATCAAGCACATGGAATCGATAATGTTCCTGAAATTCAAATTCTGACCAGTTTTCAATATACTGTCCCTGCCAACATAAGGGATTTAATGGTACCTGTAAATTTTGGCTGGCTGGTTGTTTGAATAGCATGCCACGGATAATACTGGCGTGTTGTAACTGATTGGGCTCAAGTGACAGGTTTTTCAAGGCACTTTTAGCGGCAGGCTTAGTACTTAATGCTAGTTGCTGCTCGATTTTATACATTTTATCTATTAACCTGTCGGCTTTATTCAGACCAATAAAGCTTTCTGTTTTTTCTGGAAGGCCGCCATAGTATTTGCAAGTTAATTCCAGATGAAAAATCTGATTATTAAGCTGTACGATAAAATCAAAGGCGCCTAATGTGCGTTGATTATCTTGGACAGGTAAGTTGTGTGCAATCAAACGGCTATGTGGAGCATGTAAAAACCAGTAGTAAAGTAAACGTTCTGCATATACTCCCAGATGAGTGTGGTATGCTCCATGCTGTTTCAGGAACAAGTACAGATTATTCGGTTCTTCATCTAGAGATAGCAGAAATCTGAATCCTTCATCTCCCAATAATGTTGAGACTGGTAGTTCTGTAGAGGATAACCATGGTGATGGCGCTGTTAATAAGCTGGCCAAATCACGTACAATCGTTTTTCTTAGGCGCCACCAGATTGGATCAGAAGCATAGTTCATAACATTTTTCTCTTCCTGTATAGACAAATATTTAGTTGGGTACTATTGTTTTTTCTGTATTTGTTGACTTATGGTATTGTAAAAACCACGTAAGACATCAATATCTTCAGTGCTTAACTGAGCACGGTCAAACATGGCAGCCATGCGCCGCATTAGCCTTTCTTCATTGCGGCGGTTAAAAAATCCGGCTCTATTCATTACCTCATGTAAATGCTCTACCATACTGCTTGTCTGCTGGTGTGTAGCTAAATTTATTTCCTGCTTCAAATGAGCCATGCTGATATCCACGTGACTGAACAGCTCATAACAGATTACCTGTACAGCCTGCGCCAGATTGAGAGAAAAATAATCTGGATTACCGTTAATAGTAATCAGACGATTACAGCTTTGTACTTCTTCAATACTCAACCCAAAAGTTTCATTACCGAATACCAGTGCTATTTTTAGCCCTGCACGCGCGGCCTCGATTAGTGATGGCATAATTTCGCGAGGTGTATGTAATGGTGCAGTCAGTTCACGACGTCGGCTAGTTAATGCACAGGACAGTGTTGTATCTGCCAGTGCCTCATTGAGCGAAGCAACAATTTGCGCATTTTCCAGTACATCATGTGCACCTGATGCAAGAGTAAAACTTTCTTCAGGCAACACAAACGCAGCAGGATTTGTGTAATCAAATACAGCAGGTTCTGGTGTCATGGGGGTCTGCATCAAATTCGGTGCAACCAGAGTCAATCTATTTAACCCCATAGTTTTCATGGCTCGTGCTGCTGAACCAATATTTGCTGGATGGCTGGTACGGGTAAGAACAACAGTAATGTTATCGAGAAAGTCAGGTAGTATGGGTTTATTCATATTTGCAATTAATATAGGGATGGTGCTCTCAGGCAGCTGAATACTGACAAATTCTATATATTATAGCAAAATCATTCTGTGCGAACCCCGAGTCAGACATGCCGGTTTGGGAAAATGCATTTTTTGCCGTATAATTACTTTCTATATATTTAATTGCCGCAATGTTTTGAAGTGCGGCATTTGTTCTTTAACATACGTCATTTTGTATCTGTTTTAAGCTGTTATCAGCCTTACCTTGAGAATTAGCATGAATCCTATTTTAACTACTGCCTGGAAAGCAGCACGCAAAGCTGGCCAAATGATGCATCGTGCCAGCAATAATTTAAATACTATTAAAATTGATAATAAAGCTGCAAATGACTTTGTTTCTGATGTTGATCGTGAAGCAGAACGTATTATTGTCAATACTATTCAGGAAGTGTACCCGAACCATGCTATTCTGAGTGAAGAGGCTGGTTATCTCGGTCACGAAAATGCTGAATATCAATGGATTATTGATCCACTGGATGGAACGACAAACTATTTACACGGCCATAAACAATATGCCATTTCTATGGCATTGCTGCATAAGGGAACTTTAGCGGAAGCGCTGGTTTATGCACCAGAACAGAATGATTTATATGTGGCCAGCCGTGGTCAGGGCGCTCTGCTGAATGATAAACGTATTCGGGTGAGTAACCGTATCGATTTATTGCGCAGCCTGATTGCAACTGGCTTTCCCGTTGTTGACCAGAGTATGATGGACTCATATCTGGCTATTTTGAAAGATGTGCTGGCGAAAACGGCCGGTGGCCGCCGCGAAGGTTCTGCAGCACTGGATTTATGTAATGTAGCCTGTGGCCGTGTAGATGGATATTTTGAGTTTAACCTGAAACCTTGGGATATTGCTGGTGGTGCTTTAATTGTGCAGGAAGCCGGCGGTATTGTTACCGATATGCAGGGGGAACAAACTTGGCTGGATTGTGGTGATATCGTAGCTGCCAATCCGAAAATTCTGGCACAATTATTGCAAATTATTGCACCTCATCTAGCAATATAATATATTTTGTAGTGGTTTATGCCAATTTTGGTTAAATCACTACTCCAAGATTTTATATCTGTCTTTGATAGGGGCGATAATAATGAGAAAAATTCTGTTTACTACTTTGTTGGCTTCATATGCTGGTTTGGCATTGGCACAGGATATTGTAGTTAATAATGCATGGGCTCGATTCAGCGTACCAGGTATGTCTGCTAGCGGTATATTTATGGATTTGGATAATCATTCTGATAAGGATGATGTATTGCTGAGTGCATCTACTCCGGTAGCAATGTCAAGTGAGATTCATGAAACTGTTGAGGTAAATGGTGTGATGAAAATGCGCTCAATAGCGCATGGACTGCCCTTGCCTGCTGGACAGGTGACCCAATTGCAGCCGGGCAAGATGCACATTATGATGATGGGTTTGAAAAAACCTCTGGCAAAAGGAACTACGATTCCTGTACGTCTAACTTTTCGCCATGCCAAACCGATAATGCTTAATGTGCCGGTCAGCGTAGCTCCTGTTACTAAGACAGACGCTGCTGTGATGGAAAATACACATATGCATCACTAATTTAGCCTGTTAGGTATTAGATAACTAAACTGGTCTACTTAAATTCTAAACCTGATTTTTTTCAGGTAATTCTGTGTAACTGTTTTTTTGAATAATCCGTGTGACAGCTTTTTTAATCATTGCTGTGTTTTCAGCGTGAGTTATATCTGCTGTCAACAACAGGTATTTCTCAAATCTATAGTTCTATAGCAAGTGGATTACTGCTTTTTTTGAAAATAATTTAATTTTAACTGTTTATGATTTCTTTATTGCATTCAGGCAAGTTCTGGCTGAAACTGATGGTATTTAGCTGCCTGGGCATCTTTTTGTTACTGGCCATCGATATGGCTGTGCTGCATTATTTATTCAATGCAGAAGAAATTAATAAACGTGCCAATGCGCTTGTGTCGGATAGCGGTCGTCAGGTTGTTTTTGATTCGGATATCAGCCGTTCAATGTTTCCACGTCCGACTGTAACTTTGCATCAGGTACGTATTCTAAATAAAGCTACTAAATCAGATGATATCAATATCGGCAGTATGAGAATCGGTCTTAGCTGGCAAAGTCTGTTCGGCCGTCTGACTATTGAAAAATTGCAGCTGGCTAATGCTCATATCAATCTGATTCGGAATAATCAGGATCAATGGAATTTGACTGATTTATGGCAGAAGTCGCGTAAAAGCGATCGGCTACAAGTTAATCGTCTGATTCTAGACAATGCTAGTTTTCGCATTCATGATGGGATTAATCTGCAACAGATTAATCAGTTAAATTTAAAGTGGCATAATCTTGGCAGCACCAGTCTACTTCAGCTAAACGGAACGTTAAGTGGTGAAGATATGCAACCACTTCAATATCAGTTGAGTGCTGTATACCATCCTGATGCTGTAATGCAATGGCAGGATGTGAAACTCGGTGTAAAAACTAATTTGTCAGCTTTGGGTGATAGTGATGGTCAGTGGCACTTTGATGCACGCTGGCTGCCGCAACAGCAATTATTGAAAACAGCAGCAGTGCAATGGCAGTGGCATAGTCAGCGTAATCAGTTGCATATTACTGGTAACGGACAAAACTGGCAGCTAGGATGGAACAAATTGTTATTACCGCAGTTAAATGGTGTCGCTACTGCACAGATTGGTGATAATTCAATTAATGCAACTTTATCTGCCAGCAATAGTAGTTGGTTGCAGAATCACTGGACACTGCCTCAGTTTCAGATTGATAGTGGTTGGCAAAACCATTTATACCAAACTGCTCTAACACTGAGCGGTCAATTATCATGGCTGGATATGCGTCACTGGAAAATTGATAATTTTTCAGTGAACAGCCATCAAGATGCAGTAAATGCTCTGCCTAATTCACGTTTTATTAGTGATTTATCAGGTACTATACAGGGTGACAATGCTGGTAATGGACATCTTAATTTACAAGGCCAATTTGATAATCAGCCTATAAATATTGCTATAGATTATCAAAATGATGAGCATCTGGGAAAAATAAGCGGCAATATTCACCTGGCCCAGCTGAATCTGCGCCCTTACATAGACCATACTCCAAGCTTACTACCAGCTGACTGGCAACAACTTTGGCGAAACTGGTTTAAAAACTGTCTGGTTAATACACAACTGTCTATCGACTCAGTGCTTACTCCAACCGTGCAGCTCAGTCAGATTAAAACTCAACTTGCCATAGACGCACATGCTTTCACCCTGCAACCAATCAGCCTGCAAATATACGGCGGTAGTAGTAATGGTATGTTACAGGTGAGCAATACTAATCCATTAACATGGAAAGTGCAGCAACGCGCAAGCCGTGTACAAATGAAATCCTTTCTACAGGATACATTTGGTTTGCATAATTTGGCTGGTGAAGGTGATGCAGATTTTGATTTTCATGGTGTTGGTTTTACCCGCCAGCAATGGTTGTCTAGCCTGACTGGACAAGCACACATTCTGATTCGTCAGGGTGTTTGGAATGGCATTGATATCAATAATATTCTACAGAACAGTGATAGTCAGACCACAGTGGCTTATAACGAAACCAACCATACGCCGTTTCGGTTTATCAGGTTGGCTATTCCATTAAATAATGGATACACAAAAAACAGCCGCATTGAATTGCATGCGGATAATTTTGATATTAAAGGTACAGGCAACATTAAGTGGTTACAACAGCAGATGGATTATAATGTGCTGATTGCTACGCGACGCGCAAAACAGCAAAATCTGCTGCCACTGCGTATCAATGGTACATTTACCAGACCATCCTTTACGATTGATTATCAACGACTGACTGCTGGCTTGCATACGTCCCAGCAAAAGCAGGACAGTTTGCGGCAAACATTACAGCAGCAATGGTTATGGCTCAATCAGGGAAGCAGTGCATCATCTGAGAATCATGAATATACGCACCAGCCATGAATATTTACGTTTTTCATAAATGGCCGGATCCGGATGAGTTAGCTAAGCAGTTAGGAAATGATCAGCAGGCAGAGATAGTGATTGTTGCCGAAAAATGGCCGTCATCTTTAACTGCGGTATCACCAGCCGGCCAGACTATTATGCAGCAGTGGCTTGAGGCAAAATTATTCTGGCAGCAGCAACCAGTGTTCTGTTATCCCTTCCGCAGGTCTGGTAAATTTACGTTTATCCAGCCTCAGGTATACGAGCAATGGGTTCAGCTCAATTCAGGCTTAGCTAACAGCACACATGTTTCTTCTGAATCTGTATCCAAGCCATGGCTAACCCTGCCACCTCCGATCCCGATTGACTCAGTAATAATTATTGGTGCCGGTATTGCCGGGGCGGCAACAGCTTATGCGCTGGCAAGACGTGGTATAGCGGTAACAGTAATTGAGCAGCATACAATTGCCAGTGCAGCCTCAGGCAATCATCTGGGTCTGTTATATGCAAAAATTTCGGCGCATGCCACTGTGCAAACGGAATTATTGCTGGCTGGCTATGGATACAGTCGTACACTTCTCAAGAACAGCTTATCTGCCGGACAGGGCTGGCTGGATTGTGGTGTAATTCATCTGGATTACAACTCCGCAGAACAAAAGCGTAATAACTTACTGGCGTTGCAAAATCCTCACAGCATGCTGTTTCAGTCAGTTACTGCGGCAGAAGCCAGCCAGATTGCAGGTATGGAAGTTCCATATGGTGGTCTATGGTGGCCCTATGGTGCCGCTATTAACCCGTATAGCTTGGTTCAGAGTTTACTCAACCACCCGCTGATACAAGTGTTAACAGCTACTAAGGTAAATGCAATTTCCCGCCAGAATGATTTATGGCAGATTGCCTGTCAGAATCAGCAAAAATCATTTTATCTTAATGCATCTCATATTGTGATTTGTGCTGGTGCCGAGAGTGATTCTCTGTACCCGGTTGCTGGCTGGCCTCTACACAAGATACGTGGGCAAACCACTACCGCCAGCATTCGATCCGAAGCACTTCAACCAAAGTGTGCCCTGAGCGGTACCAGTTATATCACGCCACAATGGCAAAATAAACTATGCTTTGGCGCCACATTTCTTCCTAATCAAACCAATGATAGTTTATCTGCCGAAGATGAAAATTTTAACTGGCAACAATTACGCCAATGGCTGCCACGTCTGGCTGCAGATTTATATCCGAATGCCAGCCCGCAAGGGCATGCTGCAATACGTTGTGATACTTTTGATCATTTACCATTAGTTGGTCCGGTTGGTGATACTTCTGCCATGCTAATAAAATATGCCCAGTTACGTCTGGATAAAAATTATCCTCTCACCCAACCCTGCCCGTGGCAGCCGGGCATATTTATCAATACAGCTCATGGCAGCCGTGGGCTGGTAACCGCACCGCTATGTTCAGAAGCCATAGCCGCAGCTATGCTGGGACTGCCCTCTCCTTTGTCTGCACGGCTGCAACATGCATTACACCCTAATCGCGTACCAATCAGGTCGCTGACACATCACCAGACATTCCGGTTATAGATTTGAGCATAATAACATTTTGCACTGTGATAATGTTATAGGGTATCATTGCTGTAATGTTATATAGTAACATTTACTAACAGGCTGAATCGGTAAAGGCATAATATGTTTTCTCTTTTGCTGTGTGGAGTGGGTAAACGCTTATCCTGGGTAAGTGTGATTCTGGGATTGCTGTGGTTGATGTATGCTTGGGCAGTGTGCGCATCATGAGTATTCAAGTTGAAAATGTTACTGTGAGCTATCGACACCGACCGGCTATCCACCATATCAGTATTGATTTTAACTCTAATGAAATGTGGGCAATATTCGGCCCGAATGGTGCGGGTAAATCGACTCTGCTGAAAGCTATCATGCATCTTGTTCATCTTGATAGCGGCCAGATTCGCTGGCCACAATTGCAAAGGTCTGATATTGCCTATCTGCCGCAACAATCCGATATTGATCGCAGCCAGCCAATGAGTGTGTTTGAGCTGGTAGCAATGGGTTTGTGGTATGAAATTGGTTTCTTTTCCAGTGTCTCAACAAACATGCATCACCGCATTCTTAGTGTGTTAAATCAGGTAGGTATGCTGCAATATAAGGAACGCAGTATTGCCCAATTATCTAATGGCCAGTTTCAGCGTGTATTACTGGCGCGTATGCTGATTCAGAATGCTAAAGTACTGTTACTGGATGAACCATTTAATGCTGTAGATGCCGCCACTACTTTTGCTTTGCTGGATATCCTTAAGGCTTACCAACAACAACAACAGTGTACTGTGATTACAGTTTTGCATGATTATGAACAAATACAGGCCTATTTTCCTAATACTTTACTAATTGCGCGTGAAAAAATTGCCGCTGGGAAAACAGATAAAGTGCTGACTGATCAATATTTGCAACAGGCTGCGAAAGCCATGCAGCAATATGAACAAAACCAGTGGTGCGACAGGTAAATCAATGAATATTACCCATTTCCTTCTAGACCCTTTTACCGATTACGATTTTATGCGTTTTGCCTTGTGCTCAATTGTATTTTTGGCACTAGGAACGGCACCTGTGGGTGTTTTTCTGATGATGCGGCGTATGAGTCTGGTGGGTGATGCGCTTGGTCATGCTATTTTACCGGGTGCAGCAGTAGGCTATATGCTGGCTGGTTTAAGCTTACCGGCAATGAGTATAGGAGGCTTTATAGCAGGCCTGCTCATGGCTTTGCTGGCCGGACTGGCCAGCCGCTTTGCCAATGTGCGCGAAGACGCTAGTTTTGCCGCTTTTTTTCTCACCTGTCTGGCGCTTGGGGTGGTATTGGTGAGCAGAGGTGGCAATAGTGTGGATTTACTTAATTTATTATTTGGATCTATTCTGTCTGTAGACCGTGCAGCATTAACGTTGGTTGCTATTGTCAGTAGTATAACCATGCTTGTATTGGCAATTATATATCGGCCTCTGATGCTCGAAAGTATTGACCCTTTGTTTTTACGCTCTGTAAATGGCAAAGGCACACTTTGGCATATTATATTCTTGGTACTTGTGGTATTGAATCTGGTATCAGGCTTTCAGGCACTAGGTACACTGATGTCAGTAGGTTTAATGATGCTACCCGCCATCAGTGCACGCTTATGGCATAAAACCATGGGGGGCATTATGGCAATAGCTGCTTTGATTGCAGTGGTTTGTGGCTATATTGGCTTGTTATTGTCTTACTATATCGATTTGCCTTCGGGTCCTGCCATTATTCTGTGCTGTGGCTTTATCTATATTTTGTCGTTATTTATCGGTAGCGAAAGCGGTATTTTGTGGCGTTTATATAAACGTCAACGCCATCATGTTGCTTGAAGTGAATCACTGTTTATAAACCCATTCTAGGATATGTGATAATGAAACGTGGCTTTTTTATCTGTCTTTTAGCTCTATATCTGACTGGCTTTTTCCGCTTACTTTGTGCTGCACCCATGCCAGTAATTACCAGCTTCAGTATTCTGGGAGATGTTACCCAACAAATTGGGGGGGAGCGTATTCAAGTACACAATCTGATTGATACCGATCAGGATGCGCACATGTACCAGTTAGTAAGCAAGGATTTACGTAAAATGCGTACAGCCAAACTTATTTTACTGAATGGTTTGGGGCTGGAACCTTTATCTTTACAACGTGCGGCTCAACAAAGCCACGTTCCTCTGGTTATCGTTACCAACGGTATCCATCCACTAATGATGGCTGATGATGGGCACGATCATCATCAGCATACCGACCCGCATGTTTGGAATGACCCGGTTCTGATGCAGACCTATGCGCGTAACATCGCCAATGCATTGATTAGTGTAGACCCGCAGGGTAAAGCCTACTATCAGCAGCGGCTGACTACCTATCAGCAACAACTTGCTGGACTAAATGCATGGGCTACTAAAACGTTTAATACCGTACCACCGGAAAAACGTAAAGTATTGACTGGACACGATGCTTTTGCCTATATGGCAAAACGCTACCAGATTCAATTTATCGCTCCACAAGGAGTGAGCACAGAGGCAGAGCCATCTGCACGTCAAGTAGCAGCAATCATCAGCCAGATTCGGCGCGACCATATTAAAGCTATTTTTATTGAAAATATTAAAAATCCAAAAATGGTACAACGGATTGCCAGTGAAACCCAAACCAAAATTAGCGGCCGCCTGTATTCTGATGCACTAAGTAAAGGTGCACCTGCTGCAACGTATATTGATATGTTCCGTTATAATGTCAACGCCATAAGTGCTGCAATGAGATAAGGCTGGTAGCCCAATAAACTTATATGTTCTATCAATAATTTTGCTTTTAATTTTGCAGAGCCTGCCGCCAGTTATGCACATTAGACTGGCGGTTTTGCTCAAAATTTTCCAGCATTTCCAATTCAAAACGTGAAAAACCAGCCTGCTCACGTGCATCAATATTCACATAGCCACGAAAAATAAATAAATCATAGCGGCTGAGTAAACGTCGAAATAAAGCCAATGGTTCCAAACCGCGCAGTTGGCAAAGATATTGATACCAATAATTCCCCACCTGCACATGCCCTACCTCATCGCGATAGATAATATCCAAAACGGCACAAGTGGCATGATCCCCCTTTTGTGCTATTTTAGTTCGCATTCCCGGGGTAACATCCAGCCCGCGCGCTTCCAGTACTCTAGGCACCAGAGCCATGCGTAACAGCGGATCAAATGCCGTCTTATAGGCCATGTCCCACAAATGATTATGTGCTGAAAAATCGCCATAATCATAGCCCAAAGCTTGCAAACGTTGCCGCATAAGCTGGAAATGATGCGCTTCTTCGGCGGCAATCCGCACCCAATCTCGAGTAAATTCTTCCGGTAGTAATCGGAAACGATATGCTGCATCAAGTGCCAGATTGATTGCATTAAATTCAATGTGACAAACTGCATGTAATAAGGCAGCATAACCCTCTACTGTCGTAAACTTGCGGCTTTTCACTTTGGCAGGTGGCACCAGCATTGGCTTCACCGGATGTCCGGCAAAACGAAAATCCTTAATTACAGCACTTTCATCTCGTTGCAAAGCATTGGCTGGTGTTTGTAAACATAATTGTTGTGCCATTATCGTAGTGGCACATTTTTCATCTGGTTGACAACTAAGTAAAGCAGATTCCAGCAAAGCAGCGATAGACATTTTCATGAGCAGATATAATGTAAATTACAGATTAGTATACATGCCCTATCCATACAAAATAAACCATCATTTAAACATACTCATTTTCTATATAATGTGTCTTGCCCCTTTTTATTAAAGTACACATTATGTGTTTTGGGTTTTGAGGAAGCGCACAATACACCAAAGCAAAAAACTAAGTTGATGGACAGTTTTAAAGCATGCCTAATGGCTGGATTAGATCGTGATCAGTATCACTGCCTTGTAACTATCCCCTAAAATCGTACAGCATAAAAGTATAAAATTCTCTTTATTAATCCATTGCGGATTTAAATATACAAAAATGACTGAACATCAGATCGTAGCTATTTTCAAAGAAGCTGAAGCTGGTATCCCCGTCAAAGAACTTTGCCCTAAATATGGTATGGGGAATTCAACGTTCAATAAATGGCGTGATAAATATGGTGATATGGAAACCTCAGATATCAACGCTTAAAGCAACTGGAAGCTGAAAATCGTAAGCTCAAGCAGATGTTTGCTGAGCTGAGTTTAAAATCTCAGCTTCAGAAGGAAATCATAAAAAAGCTATAGTACCAACTCAAGCACTAAAGCCTGTGCTGTGAATTGCAAGAAAATAATTCAGTTACTTACCATGAGCTACGCTATTGTTGGCTTAAACCACTGTGCTTACTATTATCAACCTAAGTTACCGGACGATTTGGTGATTATGTCGATACTAAGTGCTATCACGGATAAGCATTTACGCTGAGGCTTTCCTAAGTGTTTTAATCGCACCCAAAAGTTCGGCTATAAATGGAATCATAAACGTGTTTACCGGCTGGCAGGGTTACCCGTTATCTGAATAAACTGGCCGAATATCATGGCTATGCGCCTACAATACGAGTAGATAATGGATCGGAATTCACCGGAAAAACATTCATTGACTGGGCAAAGTCACATGGTATAACCATTGATTATATTCAAGCGGGTAGCCCATATCAAAACGGGATATTGAACGATTTAATCGCATCTATTGCACAGAAGTACTAGATTTATATCTGTTTAATAATCTGGAACAAGCAAGGTAACCGAAGAGTGGCTAACCATTTATAACACGGAAAGACCTCATGAAGCATTAAATAATATGACACCGAGTGAATATAAAACCCTAAAGCAAACAGCATAATTTTCTACCGGAGTCTTGTACTAACTTTGGGGTATTTACAACATCACGTTGAGACAGTTTATCTATAACTCTACAGATATCCCTATAAAGATTTTAGAAGTTACTACCTTCAATGAAATCCTCTGGCTTAATTAATAAATAGATATAACCTTTTATGTAGTACAAACAACTTATTAGTTTTACAATATCAAAAATTTAATATGAAAGATGAAAATATATGAATTATTCACGTATGACCAAAAGTACCGTCTGTGCTCTGGCTTTAGCAATTACACTACCTGTTTTGGCAGACAACAATTGGTACACCTGTAAGGAAAAGCAGCAACAAATTGAGAAGCAATTGCAATATGCTCGTGCCAACGAAAACCAGAATCAGATTAATCGACTAACTAGTCAGAAAACTGATCTTGCCCAAAACTGTACAAATGAAGTTTTGCGGCAGAAATACATCCAGAAGATTGATAAGTTAAATAATAAGGTTAACGAAACCCAGCACAAACTGGCCAAGGCTCAGTCTAAAGGCAACAATGCTAATGTTGAAAATTTGCAAAATAAATTGAATGAAAACAAGATAAAACTTCAACAGGCAAAACAGAACTTTGCTCGCTTTGAGCAGGCTGCCAAGCAGTAGACCAAATCAGTGGGTATTGCTGAAAGATCAGATGATACCGAGATTTTACCAGTAGCTTTTTCTTAGATGATTAAATTTATTTGGCCGTTAACCATGGCAATATTATTTTAATTGTTTAATATAATTTAACATTAAATTATTTACTTTAATCGATAAATAATACATAGAACGTTTTATAGTAAACATTATTAATTTGTAATTTATTACTATTTGCCAGTGGAACGCATGAGTCTATTCATAGCTATTAGTTAGTTTACTAGAATAGTTTTGCATGTTTGCTGCTCTATTGTGTGATTGTTTTCAGGCATACTTACTAAATTGAATTGAATAGTCAAACAATGAATTTCTGTTCCCACATTATCCAGTTACAGCTAAAATATTTATTAATAGTTAAGCAAAGGAATGATTAATGCGAATCTTAAGTAGGATTGTGCTTAGCGGCGTTATGGCCATCAGTAGTGTACTGGTTAGTGCAAGTGGTTTAGACACCCTGCAAAAATTTAACTCAGATACAGATGGTATTTCTGGTCAGTTTACTCAAACAGTTCATAGTAAAAAGCGTACTCAAACAACTTCCGGGACATTTTCTATCCAGCGTCCGGGACTGTTTCGCTGGGAATATACGCAACCTTATAAACAGACCATTGTCGGCGACGGGAAAGTTGTCTGGTTATATGATCAGGATTTGGCTCAGGTAACCAAAAGCACACAGAATCAAACGATTGGAGATTCTCCGGCCGCTATTCTTTCTAATAAATCAGCACTGAATGCTAATTACTCCCTGTCAGACGATGGCAACAGCGATGGTATTGATTATGTACGTGCCATACCAAAACGCAGTAATACCGGTTATCAGAATATTCGTATCGGTTTTCGTGGTGACACTTTGGCCAATATGCAGCTAAAAGACAGTTTTGGTAATCAGACCACCATCACTTTTAGCAATATCAACACCCACCCTCAATTCAACCGCGGCCAGTTTAAATTTACTCCACCCAAAGGTGTAGATGTACTGACGCAGTAACAGCAGGCATGATTAAACAAACAGGTAGGTTTTACATTTTACCTGCCTGTTTTATTTCACTATCAGCAACGATATACATATGAACGCCCATTATGGGAGCTGCGGCACCAGCGTGGCCTAAACATCATCCAGTTCATGTCATTATCCCATCTGCGCTGCATTGCCCAGTCTTGCGCCTGTTGTAATCTTACCTGATTCATATAATTGTCCCAGGCCAGTCTGTAACAACTCTGAAAAATTGGTAAATTAACCTTTTGGCGGTATTCTTCCGCAATTTTGGCATTAGCAGGATCTGAAAAAAAAGCCGGATTTTGCATCTGTGCCTGCATCAATTCAGCAGTACGAGTATCACACTGTGCCGCTAAATCCAGCTTCAGTTTCTGTTCTGCAGCTTTTTCTGCCGCTGCCCGGGCAGCTTTTTGTTCCGGTGTGGCACAAGCTGCCAGTAATAAACCCGCCATGCCTAAAAAGCAAATTTTACACCAACGCATATTAATTCCTTCTATCCAGCCAGTTAACAGACACAGAATATTATTTATTATACGCCAGTATATTATGGCATCCAGTTGCTATTGAAAGCTTGTTTCTGAAACAGGCTTACGCTGCCAATAAGGTTGGAAACTCTGCAATGGCTGCCAGTGCAAAGGACGTGCGGATAAGGTTGTCTGCATTCCTCCCATATGGTCTGTACGCAACAGCGTAATATCTTGCTGTGTCAGTAATTTCATTACCTCAACATGCGGATGACCATATGGATTGGCGAAACCGGCACTGGCAACGGCGTATTGTGGAACCACTGTACGAATAAAATTTATATCACTTGAATTACGGCTTCCATGATGGCCTAAAACTAAAATTTGACTAAATAAATTATCACCATAAGCAGTCAGTAAAGCTCTTTCCCCTTTTTTACCCAGATCGCCGGTAATCAGTACGGCTTTATCAGCACTTACAACGCGCAACACGCAGCTATATTCATTTTTTCCATTTTTGACCGCCACCGGCTGATTGAGAAATTCAAACCATACGCCATCCCATTGCCAGTTTGAACCACCTCTACATAATTGTACTGGAAATGTATATGCTTTCGGCTGTCCGGCAATAATACTTCGTGGTTGCAGATACTGCTTAATCAGCGTTGCACCACCATCATGATCACTATCATTATGAGACAGAACCAGCATATCCAGTTGTTTGATATCAGCCGCACGTAAATTAGGTAACAATGCAGATTGTGCTGCATAAGCGGTACCTGTATCAAACAATAATTCATGTTTTGCCGTACTGATACTTACTGCCAAACCCTGCCCAACATCCCATATCCTGAGAATAGCTTCGCCTTGTGCAGGACGTGGTGGCCGATAACTAAGTAGTAACAGTAAAATTAACAAACATAATGGACGTAAATACCAACCACGTGGTAGCAGTAACAGCAAAACAGCAATAGCTGCCAGCAGCCATAATGCTAAAGGTGCATGAGCCGGATAGTATTCGGGTGCATAGTCAGCTATCCAATGTAACAGCTGCATGGTTTGTTCGGCCAGATACGCGGCAAAAGTACGCAGTGTATTCACTGGCACAATTAATGATAGTAAGGCCAGTGGTACCAGAATTAATGTAAACCATGGAATAGCCAGCGCATTCACCAGCGGCGATATGATCGGTACGGAACCAAAACAAAAAGCCACCAGTACCACCGAAGCTAATCCTGCTGCCCATTGTGCCTGTACTATTTGGCGCCATTTAGCGCTACCACCATAACCCTCACCTGCCCACATTAGCACAGCAACCAGCAAAAAAGACAACCAGAAACCAATACTTAATACGGCCAAAGGGTCATACAGCAGCACAATCGCTATTGTTAACCACCATACCTGAAAAGCGTGTAAATATCCGCGCCGCCAGGTTAAGGCAACAATAATAATCATCAGCATACTGCGCTGAGTAGGTACGGCAAAACCAGCCAGTGCACTGTACACAATAGCTGTCAGTACGGCTACACAGCGTGTGTATATCCACGGCTGGTGAATGCGTATGGGTAAATACTGTAAAAACTTACCACATAACCATGCTGCCAACATGGCTAACATACCTACATGCAGGCCGGAAATACTAACCAGATGGTTTAATCCGAGCGGACGAAATATTTGCCACGCTGTAGCTGGTAATGCAGATTGTTCACCAACAGCAAGTGCTTTTAGTAAGGCCACACCCTGCGGGTAAGCCTGAATCTGTGCCTGCCAGCGTGCACTACACCATAGGCGCCAGCGTGCTAGTATTTCTTGCCAGCCAGATGAAGCTGGTAACGCTTTACGCTGACCTTTGACAACCGTACCCATAGCACCAATATGATTAGCCAGTGCCCAGGCTTCCCGATTAAAACCAACCTTATTGGTCTCGCCGATAATAGCGCGTACCTTAACCTTTATCTCCCATCTGCTGCCGGGCAACCATTGTTGTTTCGTATAATCAGTCAGTAGCCATTGCTGCTGTTGGCCGTTGGGTAAATCTACCGTGGCAACAAAGCGGCTGCGCTGCTTATCCTGCTGGGGAATATCTGTTACTTTAATAACAACATGTTGTAACTTAGTTTTATCGATTAGCGGCCATTGCTGTTGTAATACCATATCGGTTCGCCATAACGCAAATAGCACACCTGCACAAATTGCACAAACACAGCGACACCATTGCCAACCAGACCACAGAGCTAATATGGCCAGAGTAAACAAAGCACCTATCCACGGCAAAAAGCCAGCTTGGGGCAATAAATAAGAACCACAAACACCCACAACCCACCATGGTAACCAGACACAGACAAAACGGATTTTGGCCATATAGACAGCTGCAATGCTCCAAAAATCTATAATTAAGTTTATATTTGACTATGTACTTTATACCAAATAAATTAACATAAAAATGTATTTGTAAATTTAGATGATTAAATAAATATAATTTCCAAATTAAACTTTTGATAAATATAAATATTTTTTAGGATATTTCATCGACTGAATAAAGATTAAATCAGTTTAGTTTTAAAACCACTCAGGCATTGATTACTGGATACCGCGTTATCTTAAAACAAATAACAAATTTGCAATAAAATAACATATCTATTTAATTATAATAGATTAAAAAAATAACTATGTAGTATTAGCTTCCTAAATTTATACCCGAAAACATATCATGACTTGTACAAAAGAACCTATATACACATCCAGTTCTAAGCGTCAATAGCGAATATTTTTTAAAACTGATTTTCTTGTCGTAATCAGCAACGCTTTTTTAAAAAGTTAACCACAAACAAATATGGACAGATAAAGACAGCCTGTAGTTCCCAAACCACCAGCCTAAAATTAAATTTAATTAACATCAGTAATAGCCGATGTGAAAACAACGAAATATAGGTATAATATAAAGTTTGATAATTGTAAGCTGACCAGACTAAGAAGGGCTTAATTATACTATGGCGCAACAGCCTGCCGAAGGCGGAAAACTGAAAAAATCCCTAAAAAAATATATGCTTACTGGCTTGCTGGTATGGTTGCCCATTATTGTGACAATTTGGGTAATTAGTTACATCGTTGGCATAGCTGATCAGCTTGTCAATATTTTACCTGCACACTGGCAACCACAAGCAATTTTCGGATTTAAAATCCACGGTTTAGGCTTACTTGCAGCCATCATCATAGTATTTTTCACCGGTTTACTGGCAGCAAATATGCTCGGACGCAGAATACTTGCTGCATGGGATACTTTGTGGGGACGCATTCCTGTTGTGAAAAGCATCTATTCAGGTGTAAAGAAAGTATCTGAATCACTATTGTCAGATTCACGTCAATCATTCAAAACACCGGTACTGATACCGTTTCCACAGCCAGATATCTGGACAGTCGGATTTGTATCAGGCCATATACCTGATAATATTGCTTCTGCCCTGCCTCATCAGGCAGGTAATACACCGGCAGATGAGTATATTTCTGTATACGTACCTACTACGCCCAATCCTACCGGTGGCTACTATATTATGGTCAACAGTAAAGATATACGCGAAATCGATATGAGCGTAGACGATGCGCTGAAATATGTTATTTCACTGGGTATGGTACAGCCAGACACACCCCCACATAAACAGTCACTACAGGCTATTTTCCCATTACAGAAACCAACCAAACCGCATTAGCGCTGGATTTGGCTGGGATAATATTCCTGATGACACAATTAACCGTAATCACAGCAACAAAGGCATAAAAATGCGAACCAACTATTGTGGCTTAATTAACGAGCAATATCTCGACCAGACCGTCACTGTAAAAGGCTGGGTACATCGCCGCCGCGACCATGGTGGTGTAATATTTATAGATTTGCGTGACCGTGAAGGTATCGTGCAGGTAGTTATAGACCCTGATACCCCAGAAGCATTTACTCTGGCCGATTCTGCCCGTAATGAATATGTACTGAGCATTACTGGCCGTGTTCGTGCACGCCCGGAAGGCACCAAAAATGACAAAATGATTTCTGGCGGAATTGAACTCTTAGCTAAAGAAATCCATATACTCAATACTGCTGCCACACCACCTTTCCAGATTGATGATGAAAGCATTAGTGAAAATGTTCGTCTGACCAACCGAGTAATTGATTTGCGCCGTCCTGTAATGCAGAATAATCTGCGGCTGCGTTATCGTGTGGCCATGGCTGTACGTCGCTATCTGGATAGTCAGGGATTTATCGATATTGAAACACCGATGCTCACCCGCTCTACCCCTGAAGGTGCTCGCGACTATCTGGTACCCAGCCGTGTATTCCCGGGTGAATTTTTTGCATTGCCTCAATCACCACAATTATTCAAACAGTTACTAATGGTAGCTGGGTTTGATCGTTACTACCAGATTGTTAAATGTTTTCGTGATGAAGACTTACGTGCCGACCGCCAGCCTGAATTTACCCAGATTGACTTAGAGACTTCGTTCCTGAGTGAGAACGAAATCATGGACATCACTGAAAACATGGTAAAAATGGTATTTCAGGAAGCATTGTCTGTTGACTTACCAACTTTCCCACGCATGAGCTGGCATGATGCCATGTTCCTGTATGGTTCAGACAAGCCGGATTTACGCGTAAACCTGCAATTTACTGAACTCACAGATGTCATGAAAACGGAAGAATTTAAAGTATTCCGTGCGGCAGCCGACATGAAAAACGGCCGTGTTGTAGCATTGCGTGTACCTAATGGTGCAGGATTAAGCCGTAAGGAAATAGATACCTATACTGAGTTTGTGGGCATCTATGGTGCAAAAGGTCTGGCCTACATCAAAGTAAATGATATCAGCAAGGTAAACAATAGCGAAGACAGCGGCTTGCAGTCTCCGATAGTGAAATTCCTGTCTGATAGCGCATTGCAATCAATTATTGAAAAAACCGGTGCCCAGAATGGCGATATTATCTTCTTTGGTGCAGACAAGGCCAAAGTTGTGAATGAAGCCATTGGTGCTCTGCGTACTAAAATTGGCCATGAACATGGTGCTGCTAATGGCTACTTTACCGATGAATGGCGCCCATTATGGGTAGTAGATTTCCCGGTGTTTGAATATGATGAGGAAGAACAACGCTGGTCTGCCATGCACCACCCGTTCACTGCCCCCAAAGAAGGCCATGAAGACTTATTGGCAACTGCACCAGAAGAATGTATTGCCCGTGCTTATGATATGGTGCTAAACGGCTGGGAAATCGGTGGTGGTTCCATTCGTATCCATCGCGCTGATATTCAGGAAAAAGTATTCGCTGCACTCAAAATTACGCCAGAAGAACAACAGAATAAATTCGGTTTTCTGTTGAACAACCTGAAATTTGGTGCACCGCCACATGGCGGCCTTGCTTTCGGTTTGGATCGTCTGGTTACCTTAATGGCTGGTGCTGATTCCATTCGCGATGTTATCGCCTTTCCGAAAACTCAGCGTTCACAGGACTTACTTGTAGATGCACCAAATAATGTAGATGAAAAACAGCTACGTGAGTTGGGTTTGCGCTTACGCCAGAAAGTCCAAACTGAAGAACAGAATTAATTCTTTATTCAATTGTCAAAACTGCCTGATATTCATCAGGCAGTTTTTTTATTGAAATAAAACCATGTTTTGGAATTTAAAACAGATTTTAATAATGAGAATAATCCAAACCAGAAGCAGAGTGAAAAATTTCAGTACAAAGAATTATAGTTAGGATTGTGTCAATAATGGATCAACGCTTTTGGAGCCAGACACCTGATTCAATATGTGGTGTGAAGGGAAATTGATCAAACATCGCTGCCCGCTTAACTTCATGCGTGGTTAAGAGTATTTGCAGATTTTCATGCAAAGTAACAGGATTGCAGGAAACATAAATGATATTGTCAAATTTTTGCAATAATTCAAGCGTCGCCTGATCAATACCGGCTCGTGGCGGATCCACAAAAACTGTGCTGAATTGGTAATCACTCAAACAAATCTGCTCATTCACCAGACGCTGAAAATTTCTGACACCGGTATAAGCTTCAGTAAACTCTTCAGCCGACAGCCGAGCCAAAGCAATATTATTTATCTGGTTAGTTTTAATATTCCAGCGCGCAGCCTGAACAGAGGTTTTAGATACCTCAGTGGCCAGTACACGGCGAAAATGGCGGGATAAAGGTAAAGTAAAATTACCATTACCACAATATAATTCCAGCAAATCTCCGGTATTAATTGCCTGAGCAACACTTGTTGCCCAACTCAACATATACTGACAAACTATTGCATTAGGCTGCGTAAAACCACCCTCCAGCTGCTTGTACTGAAGCACTTTATTATCAACTGTTAACCGCTCAATGACATAATCACGTTCCAGAACTACTTTCTGACCACGGCTGCGTCCTAAAATTTGAACACCCAGCACTTCCGCCAGCATTCTCGCAGCCTGAACCCAATTATCATCCAGCTTTTTGTGATAAATCAGCGTAACCAGCGTATCACCTGCCAATGTGGTTAAAAACTCAACCTGAAAAAGCCGCGCTTTTAACAATTCATTAGTCTGTATGCAATCCAGCAACTTTGGCATCAAGGAATTTATATTTTCATGAGCGATAGAAAAATGACGCAGTTTGTGTACATTACTGGCACTGGCTTTTTCACCCGGCGTGAACATAGCATAACTGCACTCATCACCATCATGCCAGATACGGAATTCGGCACGCATCCGGTAATGCGATGCAGGAGAATTAAAAACCTGCACTGGCGGGAAAGCACAGTCTGCAAATAATTTATCAAGATAAAGTTGTTTATCAGACAGTTGTTGTTCGTAAGCGGCAGTTGTCATGGCGTAATCAGGCAAAACAAAAAGGGAGCTATTATAACAAAGCCCTGTTTATTCCCGCACATCACGCTGAGTTTGCTGACCATAATTTTCTTTGGCAATCATAGCTGCAATTTTTTGTGCCGTGTCTTCAGCACTCTGTAACTGATTTTTCTCTTTTAAATTAATAAAATGTTTCACCTGCGGAAACCGAGTCGCATCAGCAGAACGAATATTCTGCTGCATATTCGTATCCACTACGCCAGGTGCAATGCTGGCAATACGTACTCGTGGATGATTTTCGGCAGCTATCACCGCTGCATGTTGATCCAATGCAGCTTTAGTTGCGCCATAAACGCTCCAACCTGCCACAGCATGGCGACCAGCACCACTACTGATATGCGCAATACGAATATCGGCTTTAGTGGCGGCAGCAATTACCGCATTAGTTAACAATAACGGCGCAGTAATATTTACTGTGATAGCTTTGATAATTGCATCACAGTCCTGCTGGCCAGTGAGTGCATTCGGTTCTACTATGCCAGCATTATTAATCAGAATCACCTTATCTTTGTTTTCCAGATCGCTTTGCCAGCTAGCCGATTTTACTAATGTAGCCACAGCCTCCGCATCAGCAAAATCAATTGCGTATTGCAGCAATCGTTCCGGCGGATTGTCCCAGCCATGCCGTGACAAACCAACAACCCTAATTTCCTGAGTTAAGTAGTATTCAGCCAGAGCACGCCCTAAACCACGGCTATGGCCAGTGATAATCACACAATTTTGCATATCAAATTCCCTTTTCAAAATTAACCAGGTTTGTAAGATGATGAGCGCCAAGTAATACTATTACCTGTAAACACGCCATTAACCACACCATTTTTACTCTCCTGAATCATGATCATTCTAAAACAGCTTGATACACTTTGCGTAGGAGATTTACAGCCACGTGCCATCATTCCTGCATATTTACAAATTAATAAAAATCAGCATATTCAATATTGATTAGCGTATTATGGCAAATTGTGGCGCTGGCATTGATCCCGATGCACTTTATCTCAGAAAAGAAAGTAGTCTGGCGCATACAAATAAAACATCATCTTTTCGGAAGCCAATTCCTGTCTAATGTAAATCTTATATTTTAAAATGGTTGACAATAAGGAGTTAAGCATTACGCCCTATTGTGAATCGTAAACTTGCTATCTAAAGGAAATTATTATGTCCTTGAGTGCTATTCGTCATAACTGGGCTCTGCCTGAAGTTATGGAATTATTCCAACTACCTTTTAATGATCTTATTTTCAAAGCACAAACCATACACAGACAGTATTTCAATACAAACGAGGTGCAAATTTCAACATTATTATCAATAAAAACAGGCTCTTGCCCAGAAGATTGCAAATACTGCCCTCAGTCTGTTCACTACAATACAGGATTAGATAAAGAAAAATTACTTGAGGTACAAAAAGTCATAGCGAAAGCCAAAGCAGCTAAAGCAATTGGTTCAACCCGTTTTTGTATGGGTGCGGCGTGGAAACATCCTACTGCTAAAGATATGCCTTATGTCTTAGAAATGATAAAAGGTGTGAAAGCATTAGGGATGGAAACTTGTGTGACTTTAGGGAGATTATCTCAAGATCAAGCTCATGCTTTGGCCGATGCTGGATTGGATTACTACAATCACAACTTGGATACCTCACCAGAATTCTATAGCCATATAATCACCACTCATACTTACGGCGAACGTCTACAAACATTAGCTTATGTGAGAGAAGCAGGTTTGAAGATTTGCTCGGGTGGTATTCTGGGAATGGGGGAATCAGTAATAGATCGTGCTAAGCTATTAATCCAGTTGGAAAATTTATCAGAACACCCAGAAAGTGTTCCTATCAATAATCTAGTCAAGGTTAAAGGCACACCTTTGGAAAATGAACCAGATATAGAACCGTTTGATTTCATCAGAATGCTTGCTGTAGCTCGTATTATGATGCCAAAATCTTATGTACGTTTATCGGCAGGAAGGCAGCAAATGAATGAGCAAACACAGGCACTAGCTTTTTTAGCAGGAGCTAACTCTATATTTTGTGGAGATAAACTATTAACAACAGCTAATCCACAGATAGAAAAAGATCAGGCATTACTTATTAAATTGGGGATCAGGCCAAAGCAACGACAAGATTATAGTGATGAAGTGCATCAAGCTGCTATAGAGCAAGCTATTATCGAACAACATCAAACTAGTATGCTTAACGATACTACCAAGGCTTAACCATGAGTTTTATTTAGCAGCTAATTACTACTTTATAAATTCTGGGAATTGCAGAATCCATAAACTGGCAACTCACCCTAACTCACTTGCTAACGCGAGAATGACATTAAGTGCCGATGGTCTTGAGTAATGTTGCTAAGCGACCAGTAGCATTTTTATATGGAGATAAGGTATTTAGTTGGATCATTCGTCCGCGTGTATATTTTTCGCACCAATCTGTTCCATATAAGTCGTGGTCGTTAAGACCTTCAATAAGTTTGATGATTTCATTTTTATTATTTTCTAACCGTTGCAATAACACCTTATAATCATTGATATCTTGATAGTCACAATAAAATTTCTGCGCCAGTTTTCCCAATTCATTCCATTTAAAGCCTACTTCTGGAAAAACAATCTCATTCCCATGTGCTTCTTTTTTATGCCAAGATAAAACTAATTCCCCCCAGCCTATTAAGTAAGAAACTAGTTGTGCAACACTCATAGTTGTGCCTTTGGCATGCCCCTCCATTATGGGTTGAAAGACCTTCTGTGCGGGTACTGCTGCTAGCTTTTTGGCTAACAGAGCGTAGTTTTTATTAATCGCTTCAATTAACTCATTTTTAGATGCAGGTATTGCCATAATATCCTCCCAGCGCATTAATGGTATTATATAAACAAACGAAGTATTATTCCGTCCTTGTTACTTCGGTTATGGTTTGATTGACGATATTAACGACCTCTTTGTACTTTTTATCAACAAAAAAGTGATCTGCAGTGAGTAAAGACTGCACAACAAAGTGCTCACTACGTATAGTTAATCTTTTTATCAATCAGAAAACTTTGGATAGCCGCTGCATAAACATATTTTCTACAAGCTATATAGCTAATCCAGCAGCTTTCGGAATACTTTCAGAGTAAACAATATGCAAATTTACCAGATAGGATTAATTGTGCTTCTTAACAGGAAAAGACGTTATTAAGTGGCACAATATTCTTATATTATATTTCTACCTTTCTGAGATTATTAATCTGAATCACCTCATTTATCGTGTTTTACTGACGGTTCCAGCTATTGTCACTAAAGACAGACAACTTTGATTGCCTAAGCATGTTTGTAACCACGAAGATGCCCACTGATAATCACACCATTTCGTATATCAGATTCCCTTTTCAAGTTTAATCGGATTTATAGTAGGATAACCGCTACCATTCATTTCTTTTACTTATGAATACACCATTCACCACACCACCACTGGCACCGAAAACCATAGCTATTCTGAAACAGCTTGATATACACTGCGTACAAGATTTACAGCAGCGTGGCGCGATAACTACTTTCTTGCAATTTAAAAATATCAACACAAGCAGTACTGAAAGCATACTATGGCAATTTATTGCTTTAATACAAAATCGCTCTGTGCAAACTTTTAGCTGTGAAGAAAAAATGTTTTGGCGTAAACAGTTGAAACAACATCCACCTGTCGCTCAGTTTCCGCCTGAAAAAATCATGCAGCACTGGATGCAGCAAGCACTGCGTGCAGCACAGCAGGCGCAATTATTGAATGAAGTACCAGTGGGTGCAGTTGTGGTGTACGAAAATAATCTTATTGGTTATGGCTATAATCGCTGTATTACCGACCATAATGTCAGCCACCATGCTGAAATTCAGGCTCTGGCAGCGGCCAGTAGTACGCTGGGCAATTATCGCTTACAAAATTGTGATGTATATATTACTCTGGAACCTTGTGCCATGTGTGCCAGTGCCTTAATACAGGCCAGAGTGAAAAGAGTAATTTATGGTACTGCTGAAACCAGAACCGGTGCTGCCGGCAGTGTGATTAATTTATTTGCCAATCGCCAGCTAAATACGCATACCGCAATTCTGGGCGGCGTGCTGGCAGCTGAATCCAAAGGATTATTGCAGCAATTTTTCCGGCATAAACGCCAATCGGTTCAAATAACAGATATATCTGCTGGAAGTACAGAGATATAAACAAGCAACTACGACATACTTCAAGCATGAGATACAAAAATATATTATTTTAAATAAGACATAAGTAAATCACGGCCAAAGCTGCAAATCATAATACATAACACGATAATAAATCCTTTACGTATTAATTCACTGCCACCAATCATAGCCATTCTGCTTCCGATTAATCCGCCTGTTAAATTGGCAGCAGCCAGTGGAATTGCCCAGTGCCACACCACGTACTGGTTTGGAATAAAGAAAGCCAGCGCGGCCAGATTGGTTGTCAGGTTGATGACTTTGGATGATGCAGTTGCCGTAATGAAATCAAAGGCAAAAAAGCGCACAAATACAAAAGCCAGCAAACTGCCGGTACCCGGGCCTAAAATACCATCATACAGGCCGATTAATGCCCCCATAAAAAGACCAAAAACATATTCGCGCCGACTAAGATGGCTCCGGCGCTGAACCTGTCCGAGATCTTTTTTGAGAAAAGTATAAACCGCCATTACAACTAAAATAACCAGAATGGATGGCTTCATCCATGCTGTGGGCAGATACACCACAATGTGCGAACCCAGATAGGAAAAAACAAACGCAAGCACAGCTGCGGGCAACAGCATTGCCCATGGTACAGGTATACGTCGAGTGTATTGTACGGCTGCTACGAACGTACCACTGGCTGATGCAAATTTATTGACACCCATGACAATAGGCACAATGGTATTTTTTGGTAAAGCATTAAAAAGCCCGGGTATCTGCAACAGCCCGCCACCTCCTACAGCAGCATCCATCAAACCGGCACTAAAACCGATGATTAGCAGCCTCCAGATATGAGCATCACTGAACCATTCCACGATTAATCCTGTCTAGCGCATAGCGCGAGTAGTAATACGTTGCATTAGTTCCTGCTGATTACGTGGCAATCCGTCTTCACAGAAAGTCTGATACAGCACTGAGCGCACTTTATCCAGCTCATTCAAAGTAGTACCGATTACTTTCCATTGGCTGTTGCGCGGTTGTATCCAGCGTTTATTGACATCATCACCAAAGCCAAACACTTTCATGCGTCGCGTGGGGCAATGAATGGCCTCAGCAGAAAGATTATTAATGCCCTGACTGGATTGCTGGTTCAGAATATAATGTATTGTACGATCAGTATTAATATGAATACTATTCAACATTAACTTTGGCTGGCCTGTATAAGTCTGGCTAACATAAATGTTTACCCATTGCTCATTGCCTGTCGGATAGGCTGGCATTGGTACAGCCTGTTCTTCCCATATCTGATCTTCATCCGGGCCAATATAATGTTCGTTATACAAGGTTTCCTTACGTGCGAGAGCCAGAGTACAAAAACCAATCAACATGGTCGCCAGCACGGTTTTGGCAATATTCATACTAAAGTCTCCGAGGCTGAATATTTTTTATTTAGCTTTATTTGTCAGGCTGCCTGCGCTTGAAATTAAATGTGCAACAGGCAGCCTGAATAAAATGTTAAAGTTTTAACGCTGCCAATACTTGAGTTTTAACTGCTTCTACCGGCTGGGTGCCATCGACACGGATATAGTCAGGGGCAGTGTCACCATCTTGTTTGCCATAAAAATCAATCAGCACCTCTGTTTGTTCGTGGTACACCTGCAAGCGTTTTTTAATGGTTTCTTCCTGATCATCATCACGCTGAATCAGAGGTTCGCCTGTTTCATCATCAACACCGCTTACTTTTGGGGGATTATAAATCAGATGATAAGTACGACCCGAAGCCTGATGTACGCGTCGACCAGACAAGCGTTCAATAATCACATCATCAGGTACAGCAATTTCCACTACAGCATCCAGATGCACACCGGCATTTTCCATGGCTTCGGCCTGAGCTAATGTACGTGGAAATCCATCAAACAAAAAGCCATTAGCACAATCAGGTTGAGCAATACGTTCTTTAACCAAACCAATAATAATATCATCACGCACCAAGCCGCCAGCGTCCATAATCTTTTTGGCTTCGATGCCCAGTGGTGTGCCTGCTTTTACCGCTGCACGCAACATATCCCCGGTTGAAATCTGCGGGATATTAAACGCTGCGGTAATAAACTGTGCCTGAGTGCCTTTTCCTGCACCGGGTGCACCCAATAATAAAACTTTCATTTCAACTCCTGAATATGTCTGTAATTTTATATAAATACTGTAAATAATAATATTTATTTGAGTATATCTGGCCAACTGGCACGAACACGTTCCAGATCAGCAGCAGTATCTACACCTGAAGCAGGCGCGAGTGGAGTGATTTGGACGGCGATGTTGAAACCATGCCATAACACCCGTAACTGCTCAAGCGATTCAGCCTGCTCTAATGGGGATGGTGTCAAATCCGCATACTGATGCAGAAATTGTACCCGATAACCATAAATACCAATATGGCGATATACCGGTATATCTTTCGGCATAATTTCGGCACCGCTGCGCATCAGCTCACGCGGCCAGGGAATGGCTGCGCGGCTGAAATACAATGCATTATGCTGGCTGTTCAGCACTACCTTAACACAATTAGCGTCAATAAAATCTGCGTAATCAGTTAACAAGTGTGCGGCTGTAGCCATTGGGGCACAGCTTTGCTGTAGCTGTGCGGCCACTGCATTAATCAGTTCCGGTTCAATCAGTGGCTCATCACCCTGCACATTGACTACATAGTCATTTTCAGCCAAATTTAAGATGCTGGCCGCTTCGGCCAGACGTGTGGTGCCACTTTCATGATCTGTAGCTGTCAATACGACTTCAATACCGTGAGCCTGACATGCAGCCTGAATGTCTGCATGATCTGTGGCTACAACTACCCTACTCGCTTTACTTAAGCGGGCACGCTCAGCCACCCGTACTACCATCGGTTTGCCATGAATATCGGCTAAAGCCTTGTTTGGCAGACGGCTTGAAGACAGACGTGCCGGAATCAATACGACAAAATCACTCATGAGCTAGCTGTACATTCTTCATCTGATAATTCACGTGCTTCATTTACCAGCATGTAAGGAATACCGTCTTTAACCGGATAAGCCAGCCGCGAAGCCTTACACCACAACTCCTGTTGCTGTGCATGCCATTGCAGCTTTCCCTTACATTGAGGGCATACCAGAATATCCAGATATTTTTGATCCATTTTTAGTCCTTAGTCCCACAAAAGTGGTGAGCAATATCTATCTTTTGTCATTCAGGCTAGTGTCCGAATGAGGTACTGCCAGTTAATAATTTACAAATATCATCGATGAATGACTTTACCATATATTGAAATAGCGATACAGAGCATGCGGAAATATTCAGCCTGAACAGAAATTTCCTTACATACACTACCAGCCAAACAAGTCTGTGTAATCTATAAATGCTGTGCTGGACAATTTACAGAAATTCTACCAGCAGCCAGTGTTCATAGCATCTTTTTCGTCACAGTCATGCTTTTATTGTGTCACTATTGCGCAGTTGTAATCGAGACTGAATAAACTCTGCCACATCGGGACAGATCTGAGCCGAAAGAGGTAAAACCCAGATATTATGCGGCAAAGGCGCTACCAGTTTGGCTGCGTCCTTTTCGGTAATAAATATCACATCTGCCACAGGCCAGTCTGCCGGTTTAATCACAGCGTGATCTTTCAGCGCGACGGCTTGTTTCAGATCAATGCCTAAGCTTTGTAATGCCTGAAAAAAACCTTGGGGGCGGCCAATGGCAGCGATAGCAGCACAATGCTTGCCCGCAAACTCTATAGCTTGTGCAGTCTGCTGGGGTTGGTTTAGACAGTAAAAATCAGCATAATTTAATGCACTGTAACCACTCCACTGTGTTTTTACCATGCCTAACTGTTGTGCCCGCTGCACAGCTATTGTATCGCCCTGACTAAATAATACGCCATCAACAGATTGCAAACGGCCAAGAGATTCACGTAATGGACCATTAGGTAATAAATCCATTTTTTTTCCAATATCCGCTGCCGGAAACACCACGATTTCAATATCCCGCTTAAGCGCATAATGTTGCAGACCATCATCACTTAATAGAAGCTGCAAATCCGGATGCGCCTGTAATAATGCTTTACCCGCAGCCTCGCGTGTAGTAGCAACGGCAATCGGTGCCTGAGTTTGCTGAAACAGCATCAGCGGCTCATCGCCGGCTTCTGAAGCATTAGTACGAGCATTAATAATTACCGTATCAGTACTGGAACGCCCATAACCACGGCTGATGATACCAACCTTAATCTGCCGCTGCTGCAATGCCTTTACCAAAGCAGCCACTAAAGGAGTTTTACCAACACCGCCAACATGAATATTGCCGATTACTACTACCGGACAGGACAGCCGTTTGCTGGACAATATCCCAACTCGATAGAACCAGCAACGCAACATTGCAATCATCTGGAAAACCCGTGCCAGTGGCCATAACAAAATTGTCAGCACTGTATAAGGATGCTGCCAGTGGCGTTGTATCAAACTGGCTAACCAGCCCATAATTCTGCTCATAAACGACAAAATATCACTATACCACGGTGCATATGCATAACTGAACCGCAATTGAAAAAAGCCGTATAATATTTGCAGAACAAAATTGTATTAAATATGGCGGTGTCTTTTATGTCTGAACTCTTTGCTCCGGCTGCATTAAGTGTCTCTGAACTGAATGCATGTGCACGGCAATTACTTGAACAGAATCTGGTTGGTTTGTGGATAGCTGGTGAAGTTTCCAATCTAACCCGCGCCGCCAGCGGGCATTATTATTTTTCTTTAAAAGATGCCCGTGCGCAGGTCAGATGCGTGCTATTCAAAGGTGTAGCACAGCAATTAAGCCAGCCTTTACAGGAAGGCGATGATCTTGAAGTATCAGGAAAAATCAGTATTTATGAAGCCCGTGGTGAGTTTCAGATTACCATCAATGCTGTCCGACACAAAGGTTTAGGACAATTATATGAGGCATATGAACGCCTAAAGCAGCAGCTGACAGCGGAAGGTTTGTTTTCAGCTGAGCGTAAGCGCCAGTTACCTACCCATCCGAAAGTCGTGGGAGTGGTTACCAGTCTGGCGGCAGCAGCTCTGCGTGACGTAGTCACAACCTTACGTCGACGTCATAGCGGCATCAGAGTGATTATCTATCCGACTGCTGTACAGGGTGCTGGCAGTGAAAAACAGATTGCATCTGCCATTGCCAGCGCTAACGAGCATGCACAGGCAGAAATACTGATTATCTGCCGTGGAGGTGGCAGTATTGAAGATTTATGGTCTTACAATGAAGAAGTTGTGGTAAGGGCTGTCGCTAATAGCGCCATTCCCACAGTTAGCGGCGTTGGCCACGAAACCGACTTTACACTGACCGATTTTGCTGCAGATATACGCGCACCTACACCTACTGCTGCCGCAGAACTGGTTAGCCCGGATATGGCACAACTCCGGCATAATGTAGCTCAATGGCAAACACGCATTCACCATTTACTGCAACAACGCTATTATGATGCTTCTCAGAGACTGGACTGGCTGGCACGCCAGTTAAAACACCCACAGCAAAAGTGGCAGCTACAGCAGCAGCAACTGACAGACTTGCAACGCCAGCTACAGTTAAATATGCAACGTCAGCTCAGACAGCAACAACAAAATTTGTTACAGCAACAGCGTAGCTTAAACAATTTGCGGCCACAAACTACTCATGCGCAGCAGGCGCTCACGTATCGAAAACAACAGTTGCAGCAATATGGGCACAATATTCTGCTGCACGCTCAACAACGGCTACAACAGCAAGCTTCAATACTGGAAGCTGTGTCACCCTTACAAATTTTGGCCAGAGGTTATAGCGTGGTAACCAATCAGCGTGGGCAGATTATAAGTGATAGCAGCAAATTGAAAACCGGCCAGTATCTTAATATCCGCTTCGCCACAGGCGAACGCAGTGTACAGGTGGCTCCGCCCCAAGTTCAGTCTGATTTATTTGATAATTAAGCTTTCTCTGATTTAAGAAGCTGCTGAAAAAAAAAGCTAATCATCAAAAGGTAAAAATCTATGAAACCTAGTTTTATACGCTATTTATTCCTTTTCTCTTTTTTATATTTCAATCAGGAGGCGTACTTGCTGTAAATATTTAAGGACTTTGAACCAATAAAATTTATTTAGATAATAGCGAAATACCATATAGTATTTTTTCAATACAGTTAACAATAAATACAGATGATGCCGTAGAGGGAGAGTTGTGCTCAACTGCTCATTTTGGTAATAAAATTACTGGCGAATCATCAAATTAAGGTTCATTCTGATAGTACTTTTGGTGGCAAAAACGGTATAGCTATCATTACTTTACAGAAGCATAATTTAAAAATGGGATTTAATTACTGCGCCTAATAGAGAATATTATTTTGACAAAAAAGCCATATTGCATCCTGTAAAGGTTAAGAATTAAAAAAATTTATATTGGCAGAATTAACCATGACAAAAATTTGTCTAAAATACAACGTATAGATAGTCATCCAAGTAATCAATTAAAACCGACTATTTAAATTCATTCATCAAAATTAAAATATACCAGCTATAACCGTATAATACTGAAAGGTACAAAATATGAAAGTATTGATTATACTAATGATTTTATTGTCTTTCACTTGCTCCGCAGAAGAACTTACTCGTGATTGTTTATATACCAATAATTATAAATCAGCGAGGTATACCATTAAAATAGTTTCTTGTTGTAAAGAAGGAGAATTAGATTGTGATAATGTTTATTATGAAGGAACAAGAAAGATAGATAAATCTTTCATACAGTTAAAAGGAAAAACAATAAATGATTATTTATCTCATCGTTTGTTAGGCTATCAATTTCAAAACAATGATTATTTATATATTGTTCAAGATAATTCATTAACAATATATAAAAAAAATAAATTATTACAAAAAGATTTATTAAATCTCCTCCATAATTAATTATATTATTTTTTAAGTTGCAGAACCAAAAAGATTTTCACGCAGAAAAAAATCAAATTTTTCTTTCTTGCGGTGCCCGCCCGACCCAGTCACAGACAAATTGCCAGGCCACCCTGCCCGAGCGACTGCCACGACTCTGGCTCCAGTTAAGTGCAGCACGTGTAGCTGTTTCATCCAAGGACAAGCCTGCTTCTTTCAGCCAGTTTTCCACCGCCTGCAAATAAGCATTCTGATCGAATGGATAAAAGCTCAGCCACAAACCAAAACGGTCAGACAATGATACCTTTTCTTCCACCGCTTCCTGTGGATGGACTTCACCACCGTTACCAGTCTGTACAATATTCTCAGCCATATATTCCGGCATCAGATGACGGCGATTAGAAGTAGCATAAACCAGTACGTTGTCACAACGTTGCGATAAGCCACCATCCAGCGTGGTTTTCAGCGCTTTATAAGCATCGTCACCGTCTTCAAACGATAAATCATCACAGAAAAGAATAAATTTTTCTGGTCGCTGAGCCAGCATAGTAAGCAGCGCCGGTAAAGTTAGCAAATCACTTTTATCCACTTCCACCAGACGTAAACCTTGGGCAGCATATTGATGCAATAAAGCTTTAACCAGTGATGATTTGCCCGTACCACGCGCACCTGTCATTAGTACATTGTTTGCCGGTCGGCCAGCAAGAAATTGTTCGGTATTGCGCACCAGCTGACGCCGTTGCTCATCTACAGCTGCCAGACAGTTCAGAGCAAAAGTGTGCGGATGAGGCAGACTTTCCAGAACACCTTTATTACCCAGCTTATGCCAGCGGTAAGCAACTGCTGTCCAGTCTGGTTCCTGAGTTAATGGCGGCAGAATGGCATCCAGCCGCTGTAATACTGTTGTAGCTAGCTGTATCAATTCTTTATGTTTCACCTATTTTCCTTTTAATTAAAATTGCAGTAATTTATATGCGCTTTTGTAATAACAAAGCATATGGGGCATCATGCACACGATTAATGAAAGCATATTTCAATACCGCTACCTGCTGCTGAGGCAGGCCAACCGCCCATGCCTGCACAGCCTCAGCCTCAATTCTGCCCTGCTCATGTCCCGGATATAAAACCGCAGCCAGCACACCATTAATCGCCAGATGAGCTAATCCGGCCTGCATGGCTTCTAGTGTTGTACTGGCTGTAGTCGTGCACCTTTTGTCAGCTCCCGGTAAATAGCCCAGATTAAACATGATGGCACTAACTTCACCCTCAATATAATCATCCAGATGTTCATGTCCGGCCTTAATCAGCTCAACCCGTTCACGCATACCTGCATTGACCAATCTTTTACTGGTTGCCTGTAACGCAGCTTCCTGGATATCAAAGGCCATGACTTTACCCAACGCTCCAACACATGTGGCCAGAAAAAGAGTATCGTGCCCATTACCTGCTGTGGCATCGACAACCGTATCCCCAGCCCGCACTACTTGCTGGATACTAGTATGAACAAAGTCCAAAATATTTAAAAGCATAAACTCACTATTATCCGTTGCCTAATGCAAGTAATGTCTGATTTCATATACGAACACACAAACAAAATGAATATCTGGTCGAACTTTACATACCCAATTCACGTAAAAAGCGAATATCATCAGCCCAGCCGGACTTCACTTTTACCCAAACCTTTAAAAATACTTTTGTATCAAACAGCTTTTCCATATCCAGACGTGCTTCAGTAGAAATCTTTTTCAATTTTTCGCCACCTTTGCCAATGAGAATGCCTTTCTGGCTATCTTTATCTACCAGAACCGCAATATAAATCCGGTATAGTCCATCTTCTTCGGCAAACTGTTCTACTTCAACATTCATTGCATAAGGTAATTCCTCACCCAGATAACGAAACAGTTTTTCGCGGACAATTTCCATGGCCAGAAACCGTGCTGATTTATCAGTTACCATATCTTCAGGATAAAGCGGAATTCCATGAGGCAGCATAGGTTTAAGCGTATGCACCAGTTGAGCAATGCCTAAACCATGCTTGGCACTTACCAGTGCTACCTTAGCAAAAGTAAAAGCCTGCTGTACTTCTTCAATAAAAGCCAGCAGAACACTTTGATCTTTTGCTTTAGCCTTATCTACTTTATTAATTACCAATACCACCGGAATACGCTGCGGTAATTGCTGTAATACTTCGCGATCCGCATCAGAAAACCGTAATGCCTCAATCACAAAAACAATCACATCTACACCGGCTACTGCTTCAGTAACATTCTGGTTTAGACGGTCATTCAGTGCATTGCGGTGATACGTCTGAAAGCCCGGTGTATCTACGAATATTAATTGTGCTTCATTATCAGTATAGATACCATTAACTTTATGTCGGGTAGTCTGAGCCTTTTTACTGGTAATACTGATTTTCTGGCCAATAAGATGATTCATTAATGTAGATTTACCTACATTCGGACGACCAACAATAGCAACAAATCCACAGCGAAAATTTTCTGACTGTGACGGATAATTGTGACTGGGCACTTCAGACATACATTCTTTCTAAAAAGTACAAAATAACCACAGCGTGGCTAAAATAAACTGGAGCATTCCAAAATATGGAATTTAACAAGGCAGAAAAGTCACCAATTCAACATTTCAAAAACAGATTATAGGCGATGAATCTGTATAGTTAAAAATAGAAACTATTGAGTTCATAAATAATACATTGCTTGTTCTGCAAATTTTTCTTTACTCATTTTATACCGCATGGTTGATTCATCAGCACATCAGCATTGTCGCCCTACTACACATAAGGCTTAGAGCAGATTACATTTTACAAATTAGATTGTCACAACTTGACTAATCAATATTTTCAAACAGTTTATGCACAATAAACGGATGAAGTACTGAAACTGGCAACATATATAACCGCCCCCAGAAATTATGATTTTTTACCGATGCAACCAGATACAGTAAATTTTTATCGGGATTGGAAATATTCTCAGTAATCCGCAAACATAAGCAAACATCTAAATGTGAATCTTTCACAATCAAAGTAAGCTTATCCGCTATGTCCTCAGTTATGGTAAAAAAATGGGCTGTGTTTATCTGGCCGGATTGATACTTGTTTTCTTCTAGATTGGTAAACCCTTTTATAGCCCGCACGCCTGCCGGTTTGACAACTATATCCCTGAGATTAAATAACATCCTTAACCATTCAGGCTGATGGGATGTCATCATTTTATAAGCCTCATATGCCGTAATATTTTTACAGATTTCTTTCTTTTGGCAATCCAGATAATCTAATTCATCGGCAATCATAGTGACATTATCTGGTAATTCACGCTGTACTTTGGAAATTGCCTTTTGCCTGCTAATCATTTTTTCTCCCTATTGGTATCATTCACGCTATAGCAGATAGTCTGAGCATTTCTTACGGGAAATGCTGATTTTCTGATCATTAAATGATGCATTAAGACTGACTTGCACACGAAAAGCTATCTTTATGAATCAAATATAAAATATATGTAAACCTAAATAATACAGCAAATTGAAAATAAATTAACAGCTCAATTTTTATTAGAAATATATCTTTTCTCTGGCTTATTCCAATGGTAAATCTTCGATACCTTTTTTGCGTTCCCTTTTTCCGACCACAGAATATCTTTCATTCCATAATGTGAAGTAGGCAGAATCCTAATAACATAAACATTTTCATGAATTTCATGGTCACGTGTACCATCGTCATGCCAGTTTCCTGCATAATTAGCAAAGTGATACGTCGGTGCATTGAACACTGGCAGTAATTCACCGTTAATCACAGCAAATAACGTTACCGATTCATCAAGAGCTCCTCCGCCTGCATAGCTTGTAGCTGTATTATGCCGTACACCAAAAGCTAATACATCTGGGCTTAATCGATATGGAGCAAAATCATAACGTCGCGGATTTCCAATAACCTGTACACCTGAATCATTATTCAGAAGAAAGCCACTGTTTTCCAGATCAGTGCCGCTTTCAATCCATGGCTTAGCCATCAATGAAAAGCCTTTTATCTGATCAAAATGCAACACAGCAATGACTGTTTTACCTTGTTCCCGATAATGACAGTAATCGTTATCATCTTTCTGAATACTAGAACAGGCTATAAAAATATAGGCATCAGGCTGACTTGGCCATGCCTTAATGCCCGCGAAATGCCAGTTTTCCTCATCTGCCTTCTTCGTATCAGCTAAAGCCAGAATTTTTTTAAATTCATCTGATTTTGAAAAAAAATCACGACCAAAATAATCAACTGGCTTTACCCCTCCCAGCTCTTCTGCAACAAACTCCCGACCAGCGGAATAATTAATGTTGGGATAGACTTCTTCAAGAGAATGCACTGTTTTTGCCCATATACTATTGCTTAGTAACAGGACAAGAAACCATAAAGATTTCATTTTTTATACCAAATCAGTAGCTGGTAAATTATTTTTTTCGCGGTTTTGATATCGGAAAATTCTCTTCCAGCCAGACCAGAGCAGTCTTCGCCGTTTGCTGTTCCGCTTCACGCCGGCTATGTCCAGCTGCTTCAGTTTGAAAACCAGTTTCTCCTAAATCACATTGCACCACAAATTGCAGATCATGCCCATCACCAATCTGCTCTACAATTCTGTATTTAGGCAATGGCATACGCCTTGCCTGTAAGGCTTCCTGTAAGCGTGTTTTTGCATCCTTACCACTATTCTGCGGATTAATATGCCGGATTCTTTCGGCATATAAACGGCGCACTACAGTTTCTGCTGTATTAAAATCAGCATCAAAACTCACTGCTGCAAATAATGCCTCCATTGCATCTGCCAGCGTTGATGGCCGTCTGAAGCCACCGCTTTTCAATTCTCCGGTCCCCAGCAGCAGGGCATCACCCACTTTTAATTCTGCTGCAATCTGTGCGAGTGTGTCCTGATTCACCAGATTAGCACGCATTCGTGATAGTTCACCCTCTGTCAGACGCGGAAAGGCATCAAACAACATTTTGGCTACAGCATAATTCAAAATTGAATCACCAATAAACTCAAACCGCTCATTGTGTAACGCGCTGTAACTGCGATGGGTCAATGCCTGTTGTAGAAATTTCGATTGTTTAAAGTGATAGCCAAGCATTTTTTGAACATAACCCAAAGCATTCTCATGGCGTACATCAATTTTTTTCATTTAATATTCTTTAATAATTGAATTAATTGTCTTTCAGGAAAGATTGTTTAATCAACCTGTACTATCAGAATCAATACAGCTTTGCTGCATAGACAAAGCGCAAGATAGAATCTTGCGCTTGAAATCAGACATTACTGAATTTTTGTGCCGATTCGCTTCATATCACTAATATTCAGCCATATCAGAAACGCTTTGCCTACAACCAGCTTATCGTCTACAAAGCCCCAGTAGCGACTATCATCACTATTATCGCGATTGTCACCCATCATAAAGTATTTTCCGGCCGGAACTGTACAGCTGAATCCGCTGCCATCTGGATAATAGGTACACAATTCACGATCGGGAAAATCAGGCCGCACACCTTGGAGGATAACAGCAGGCTGCTGCGGAATCTGTAACACCTGAACAGATTTGTTACCAAGCTGTTCATTCAATTGCCGGGCGTGAATTGTCATTGTGCCTAAGTTAAGTACCTGTTCCGCATAGTTGTATAGCTTCTGCTCATCAATATCGTTGACCACTTTATCATTAATTGACAGAGTTTTATCCTTGTATGTGACAACATCACCCGGTAAACCAATCACTCGTTTAATATAGTTTTTTCGAGTGTCTTCAGGATAATTGAATACCATCACATCACCGCGCTCTACATTGCTTACCGGAATAAGCACATTATTCAGAACTGGCAGGCGAATTCCATATACAAATTTATTCACCAGAATAAAATCACCGGGAATCAAACCCGGGCGCATTGAGCTGGATGGAATCTGAAAGGGTTCTGCCACAAAAGTACGTAGGATAAATACCACCAGAATAATGGGGAAGAAACCACTCATATAATCGGTGAAATGATTATCATCCAGCAGGCCGGAATTCATTTTCTTCTTGCGCCGGTGTATACACCAAGCTATACCGGTAAACAGCACAAATAACAGCAATACTGCAGTAAAACTCATGAATGCTGATAGCAGACCAAAAGCACCTACCAGCATCAGCAGATAGCCCCATTGTAATGTACCGCTCCACTCGCCATTTTCCTCACGCACTTTTGTGCTCTTGAAAAACAGCAGAATACCCAGCACTAATAATACCGCAGCGCCTATAATCATTGTCTTCGACATGTATTAATCTCCAACCTGCAAAATTGCCAGAAAGGCAGTCTGCGGAATTTCCACATTGCCAACCTGCTTCATACGCTTTTTACCGGCTTTCTGTTTTTCCAATAGTTTTTTCTTGCGGGTAATATCACCGCCATAACATTTAGCCAGCACATTCTTGCGTAGCGCCTTGACGTTTTCACGGGCAATAATCTTACCACCGATTGCCGCCTGCACAGCAATATCAAACATCTGACGAGGGATCAGTTCCCGCATTTTAGCTACTAGTTCTCGGCCACGATGAACTGAATTACTGCGATGCACAATCAGACTTAATGCATCCACCTTTTCACTATTTACCAGAATATCCAGTTTCACCAGATCCGCAGCTCTGAACTCTAGAAATTCATAATCCAGTGAAGCATAACCACGTGATGTAGATTTCAGTTTGTCAAAGAAATCCATTACCACTTCATTCATCGGCATTTCATAAGTCAGCATAACCTGCCGTCCCATGTACTGCATATTTTTCTGAACACCGCGTTTCTGATTACATAGTGTCATTACAGCACCAACATATTCCTGTGGCAGCAAAATAGTAGCAGTGATAATGGGCTCATAAATTGCTTCAAGCGTCCCGATGTCCGGCAATTTGGATGGATTTTCAATTTCAATGCGTTCGCCACTTTTCAGCAACACTTCATATACCACTGTTGGTGCAGTGGTAATTAAATCCATATCAAATTCGCGTTCCAGTCTTTCCTGAACAATTTCCAGATGTAGCAGACCGAGAAAGCCGCAGCGAAAACCAAAGCCCAGCGCCTGAGAAACCTCCGGCTCAAATTTCAGCGACGCATCATTTAGCTGCAATTTTTCCAGCGCTTCACGTAACGCATCATAGTCATGGCTTTCTACCGGATAGAGACCAGCAAACACTTGAGGTTGCACCTCTTTGAAGCCCGGCAAGGGATCAGTGGCTGGTTCACGTGCCAAAGTAATTGTATCACCCACCTTAGCGGAACCCAGTTCTTTCACACCGGTAATCAAAAAGCCTACATCTCCTGCTTTTAACTCAGGTTTCTGAACAGATTTAGGGGTAAATACGCCCAACTGTTCAACCTGTGTTTCAGCACCCGTGGCCATAAACCGCACTTTATCTTTCAGACGCACGACACCATCCACCATGCGGATCAGCATCACTACACCAACATAATTATCAAACCATGAGTCAATAATCAATGCTTTTAACGGGGCATCAGCCTTTCCTGTAGGTGCAGGAACTTTCTTGACAATTTCTTCCAGCACATCTTCAATACCGATACCACTTTTAGCCGAACAGCGTACGGCATCGATAGCCTCAATACCGATAATGTCTTCTATCTCTTCGATTACCCGCTCTGGTTCTGCGGCCGGCAAATCAATTTTATTTAATACCGGCAGTACTTCCACGCCCAAATCAATTGCGGTATAGCAATTAGCTACAGTTTGCGCTTCTACACCTTGTGAAGCATCAACCACAAGCAATGCACCCTCACAGGCCGATAGCGAGCGCGATACTTCATAGGAGAAGTCCACGTGTCCCGGAGTATCAATCAGATTGAGCTGATATATCTCCCCGTCTCGTGCCTTATACTGCAAGGCTGCTGTTTGTGCCTTGATGGTAATGCCACGTTCTTTTTCAATATCCATGGAATCGAGTACCTGAGCACTCATTTCCCGATTTTCAAGACCACCACAATACTGAATGAAACGATCAGCCAGTGTAGACTTCCCATGGTCAATATGGGCGATAATAGAGAAATTACGTATATTGTTCATGCAAGCCAATAATTAGTTAATTCAGTCAATAGTTTTTCAGCATCTCTAATACCAGATACTAGAAAACCAAAATAACTGTCCATTTTAACGGAATGTGCCAAAGTGCGCCGAAGAATTTATACAAAGCAAAAATTTTTTTAAAAAACAAGTAAACCCGAGTTAACCAGTATCGATATCATAAAACTGCGGCACAAACAATAAATATGCTATATTAATTTAATGTTAATTGCCATTAATGTTTATTCCGCAAAAATTTATTTGTAAACATCCTAATTAGTTAGTGTGGAGCTTTATTCGTATGACTATAACTTCATTAAAAAGAATAATTAAATATACGGTTTTTAGCACAATAGCTTTTACTATTATTTTAATATCCATCTATCAATGGATAAGCAGACAAGCCACACCTTATATATTCACAGACAGCAATCAGCTTACTCCTCGGTCTGTAGGTCTTGTATTAGGTACGGCAAAATATCTGCGCAATGGCAAACTAAATCCTTTTTACCAATATCGTATTGAGGGCGCTGTCAAACTTTACCAACAGGGAAAAATTAAACATTTGCTTTTGAGCGGAGACCACTCCCGCAAAAATTACAATGAACCAGAAACTATGCAGCAAGACTTGATTCGAGCAGGTATACCTGCTTCATCCATGACTCTGGATTATGGCGGGTTAAGGACTTTAGACTCTATCCTTCGAGCCAAAAAAATTTTTCAGGTTAACAGTTTTACCATTATTACGCAAAGTTTTCATTGCGACCGCGCCATACTTATTTCCCGTAAGCACCAACTGGATACACAATGCTATGCAGTACCCGCTCCAACCGGGAAGAATTATGCAAAAGTAATTTTGCGTGAAATCTTAGCCCGGGTCAAAGCTGTTAGTGATCTGTATATCAGACACAAACAACCGAAATTTTTAGGAAAACCAGAGCCAATAACTTTCTCTGCGGAAGAGTAACCGGTTACACTGAAAACACAGATATTACAAGTTTGTAGAAAATAACAATACTTTCTAACAGCGAGATAGATACTCAATATCGAAAATCACCTACAAAAAGAATACAATATACCTAAATCTAAATTAATGATTCATAAGAAAGTGGTTTCATGCTTAAAATTAGTACTCAGTTTGATGGTGGCAACATAGAAATTGTAGATGCTCAAAACCCTAGCAATATTCAATTGAAATTACCAAAAGACAACGCAGCCAATTTCCGTCAATGGTTTTATTTCCGCGTACAGGGAGCTGCCTACCAGAATCTTCAGTTACACTTTATCAATGCTGCTGAATCTGCCTATCCTGCTGGATGGGAAGATTATGAGGCAATGTGCTCATATGATCGCATCAACTGGTTTCGTGTTCCTACCACTTACGAAAACGGAATACTCTGTATCAACCACACGCCATTGGCAAATAGTGTTTATTACGCCTATTTTGAACCCTATTCTTATGAACAGCATCTTAATTTACTAGGAGATTCACAAAGTAGCGGTTTATGCCAGATAGAAGATTTAGGCAGCACATTGCAAGGACGTGACATCAACTTATTAACCATCGGCAATCAGGCAGCCAGTGACCTTAAAATATGGGTTATTGCACGTCAGCACCCGGGTGAAACGATGGCTGAATGGTTTGTTGAAGGGCTACTCAATCGTTTACTTGATCATCAGGATCCAACCTCTCGCGCACTACTCGATCGAGCCACTTTTTATATTGTCCCTAACATGAATCCAGATGGTTCTGTGTTAGGAAATCTGCGTACTAATGCAGCCGGTACTAATTTAAATCGTGAATGGTTACAACCCAGCATGGAACACAGCCCAGAAGTTTTTGTGGTTCGTCAAAAAATGCATGAAACCGGCGTTGACTTATTTCTGGATATTCACGGTGATGAATCCATACCTTATGTGTTTGTTGCCGGTAATGAGGGTATACCATCCTTTGATGAGCGCCTATACACATTGCAGGAACAGTTTAAACAGGCCTTTCTGCTGGCTAGCCCAGATTTTCAAGATAAATATGGTTATGAAAAAGATGCTTCAGGTAAAGCAAATCTAAGCATGGCCACATCTTATATCGGTGAAACCTTCAAATGTTTAGCCTATACACTAGAAATGCCGTTTAAGGATAATCATCAGTGGCCAGATGACGATTTCGGTTGGAATGGACAACGCTCACTACGTCTGGGGGAAGCAATTCTAAGCCCGATTTACGCCATACTTGATAACTTGCGTTAATTACAACATGTTGTATCTCAAGCATGAATACATTTCATACATTTTTGTATTTTTTAGTAAAATCAAATGATTAAAAATTACATACGCAGCATAATAAAGGTGGGTTAGTTGTAATTATGTTGTCTATATCTATCATTAATGCTTAGGAAACAATCATGAAAAAAAGCATATTTGTGTACAGCATCATCAGCGTTCTTTCTCTGGCCGCCTGTTCTCGCGATGATACAGCGTCCTCATCACCCCAATTAAGCTGTAATAGTGAACAGTTGCGTAATCAGATTCAGCAAACCCTGCAAACTGGTATCGATAATAATGCGCGCCAGTTTGCCCAAAATGACAGCCGGCAGTTTGTAGATGCGGAAAAAGTAATTGGTGCTAGCCATGAATTGAATATTGCTTTGTCAGATGGCAAGTTAGATAAAGACAGCAATGGTAATCCAATTTGCAGCAGTGAATTAAAGATTACTGTTCCAGCCAACATCTGGCAGCAAATTCAAACCAATGCACCGCTGTTATTTGGCAAATCCGATTTTATCGGTCGCCTAAATCAGCAGCTACAGGGCAATAGCGTTACACTGCATGATGGTGTGTTCACTAAGCCTGTTAAATATGCTCCTGTAGCCAGCAATACTAATGCTGCTTCGGCTACCAATGCTGCCAGCAATTTCGATCAGGCGGGTATTCAAACATTAGGTACAGTTTTAGGTAATACTCTGCTGCCGTATGGTATCAAAGATACAGTAGTTATTGCCGGACACACCTATAATCGCGCCGATGCCATTACTCTGATAACCGATCCAAATGCAAAAGTTTTACCTTTAGATCAGCCAAGTCCTACTGCACAAATGGCCAGTGCCATTTTGAACGGCCATCTACCTGCAATGAATAGCGATCATCAAGTTGATGGCAATCACATACAGAAAAATCCGGAAGATAGTAATAAGCAAGCTGACGTTACGGCTAACCAGTTGCAGATGACAAGAGATAATAACCGAAATGCCAATAGTGTTATCAATACACAGTGGCGTAATCTTGATGATACAGTACGTAAAACGTTACAGCATGAACAACAGAAATGGATAGCCCGCAAAACGAGTCAGTGTCAGGAGAAAGCAGCTAAAGCAGACTCACCGGCTCATGCAGAATTCCTGCGACTTGAATGTGATACTCAGATGACTAATGAACGTATCAAATATCTTAGCGGTTATGCATTACACTAATTTATAAGCTTAATCTGGGCACCAGTACTCCTGTTTATTACTGGTGCCTGAATTTAATCAGTCATTGACGATTTATTGTAAAAACAAAATTCTATAATAAATACACATTGAATAATGTAGCAAGCTGAAAGTTTAAACTTACATTCTTCTTTAAATATGAACCAAATGATTTTATAACATAAGCAATTACTCTACTGATGTCTTTGAATTATTACCTAACTTTTAATATATGCGTCATCAGGATGAAGTATTAGTGATATATCCTGATTAATGGCACTACTGTGTCTAAGAGCATTTAGAATCCAAAAAATATTAAGTAAACGAATAAGAATATATTAAAGTAGATAATGTCTCAGTGGCTAACTGCAATATCAATATAATCTGTTAAAAAATGTTACTACATTACCAGCTATTGAAACAGGCAAAAAAACTGATAATGTTAAGATGAACATGAATGCTGGAAATAAAGTAGCTTATATTTACATATTGGTTTATATGCGAGCAAAAATAGTACAATATAAATGTTATTGGATCATGTTTTATTTAATGAAATGAAAGCCATTAAAAATAGTACGGAAGCGATGGGTTTATTAATTTCATCAAAAACAGAACAGGATAATTTAAAAACAATCATTGTATATCACGTAGAATAATATGCCCGAACGAAAAATAATCCATATTGATATGGATGCTTTTTACGCTTCAGTAGAATTGCGCGACCGGCCTGAATTGCAAAATAAACCTGTTGTGGTTGCCTGGGATGGTCCCAGATCGGTTATTTGTGCCGCTTCGTATGTGGCACGCCAATATGGTTTGCATTCAGCCATGGCCGTAAGCACGGCTAAACGCTTGTGTCCCCAGGCAATCTACATTTCACCAGACTTCGGTAAATATCGCGCAGTATCACAACAAATACATAGTATTTTCAGCCGCTATACTCTTCAGATTGAACCTGTTTCTCTGGACGAAGCTTATTTGGATGTAACCAATTATCGGGGAGCATTACCCTATGCACGCGATATAGCGCGCGAAATACGTGTTGCCATACTGAATGAAACTGGCTTGACAGCTTCAGCAGGAATTGCTCCCAATAAATTTCTGGCTAAAATTGCTTCCGACTGGCGCAAACCTAATGGCCAGTTTGTTATTGCACCATCACAAGTTATGGCCTTTTTGCACAAATTGCCATTAGGTAGAATTCCTGGTGTCGGTAAAGTTACCGAACAAAAAATGCATGCCTTGGGCTGGGCTACAGTTGGTGATTTGAGACAGGTAAGCCTATCTGTTTTAGTACACCATTTCGGCCGCTGGGGGTACCGCCTATTTGATTTGGCACAAGGTCGTGATAATCGTGAGGTTACAACAGAACGTAATCGTCAGCAGATTTCTACTGAAATTACATTAAATGATAACGAAAGCCTGAGTGAAATAGCCCATCATCTGCCTGAACTGGCACAGACGCTGGTAGAGAACATGCAGCATAAGCAGCTTCAAGGCAATTGTGTCACTTTAAAATTAAAAAATACTCATTTCCAGATTTATACACGCTCCCAAACCTATTCTTCGCCCATACCAGATGCTCAGGCACTGGTTGCAGCCGGCAAGAATTTGCTCAAACGCATGCCCGACGATAGTGCCCAGTTTCGACTGATTGGGTTGGGTATAAGCCACTTTCATCAGCACGAATATCAATCCGATTTATGGGCATCAGAAAGCACTTACTGATAAGTTCTGGCCAAATGCTGGCTGTATCTGCACTGTTCTGCCGTACAATAGGTTACCGACTACATCGCACTACATTTCTCTAGCCTAAGTTAACAAAATAAAGGATAATCAACTTGACAGACTGCAAGTGGACGTATGTAGTCATCTATCAGAAAAAGTAACATCACAGGAGTTACCATGAGTCACATTAAAGTGCCGACAGAAGGTCATAAAATCGTTTCCGGTCAAGCCATTCCGAATGATCCTATTATTCCATTTATTGAGGGTGATGGTATCGGCGTTGATATTACACCAGTGATGAAAGACGTTATTGATGCTGCCGTAGCTAAAGCATATAACGGTGCTAAGAAAATCGTCTGGATGGAAGTCTATGCTGGCGAAAAAGCCACTAAAATTTATGGCGAAAATGTGTGGTTACCGGAAGAAACGCTGGAAGCCATCAAAGAATATAAAGTAGCCATCAAAGGTCCAATGACTACACCTGTTGGGGGTGGTATCCGTTCACTGAACGTTGCCATTCGTCAGCAGCTGGATTTATATCAGTGTGTTCGTCCTGTACAGTATTTTACCGGTGTACCTTCTCCATTAAAAGACCCAAGCAAGGTTAACATGGTGATTTTCCGTGAAAATACCGAAGATATTTATGCCGGTATTGAATGGTTGTCTGAAACAGAAGATGCAAAAAAAATTATTAACTTCCTGCAAAGCGAAATGGGTGTTACCAAAATCCGCTTCCCGCAAACTTCCAGTATTGGTATCAAACCCGTATCCAAAGAAGGCACACAACGCCTGACTCGTGCAGCCATTCGTTATGCTATTGATAACGATCGTGATAGTGTTACTATTGTTCATAAAGGTAACATCATGAAATTCACCGAAGGTGGCTTCCGTGACTGGTCTTATGAAGTGGCTAAAAATGAATTCGGTGCTACATTAATTGGTGAAGGCCCATGGTGTGAATTCAAGAATCCGAAAACTGGCAAAAATATCGTTATCAAAGATTGTATTGCCGATGCTTTCTTGCAGCAGATTTTATTGCGTCCGGCCGAATATGATGTGATCGCTACCTTGAATCTGAATGGTGATTACATTTCAGACGCTTTGGCTGCGCAAGTAGGTGGTATTGGTATTGCTCCAGGTGCCAATATTTCTGATGAATATGCCGTATTTGAAGCCACTCATGGTACAGCGCCTAAATATGCTGGTCAGGATAAAGTTAATCCAGGTTCCATCATTCTTTCTGCTGAAATGATGTTGCGCCATTTGGGCTGGAAAGAAGCTGCAGAACTAGTAAATGCTGCTATTGAAAAAGCTATTGCGGATAAAATCGTTACTTATGATTTTGCCCGCATGATGGAAGGTGCAAAAGAAGTTTCCTGCTCTGCTTTTGGCAAAGCTTTAATTGAGCGCATGTAATCTCAATTCGTTTATTTAGCTATAAAAAACCGAATCTACAAAATAGATTCGGTTTTTTATAATACTTAGTCTTAAAGATATGAGTATCTTCGTATAATAATTATGTAGATTTAGTTGATATCGGACAGTAATAAGAACTAATAATTTAACCTATAATACATTTCAATTAAACACGATTAAAGAGTGAAAACGTGATTTTAGGAATTGAAACTGACTCATGCGGCCGCTGTGTACATTATCATGATGAAAAAGATATCGCTGCACTCCAATGTGACCAATGTAAGCAATATTATGCCTGTTTTAAATGCCATAACCATATATGCGACCATCTGTTCACGCCCATGACAACTGAAAACAGTAAGCCGGTTATGTGCGGAAAGTGCAAAAATCTTTTGACTTATAAACAATATCAGCAATATACCTGCCCATTCTGTCGGGCATCATTCAATCCGCGCTGTGCAAAACACAAAAATATTTATTTTAATTAATTGGTTAACGAATATTCTTTAATTATCATTCAAATCAACAACCAGACCGTCTTCATCCCATTCTGTTTTACGTACCAGTTCATTCTTTTCAAATACCGATTCACTTTTTTTGGCACCAGATTCGTACCAGCTCAGTACGACACCACTTATCTTATTGTTATGTATGGCCACATCAGCAAGCAAACGTCCTTTATCATCCCATGTTGTCATGGTTTGGACTTCCCCATGATGTACGTTCATATCCTGTTTTATCTGGCCATTGGAATACCAGCGCTGCCAGCGGCCTTCTACTTTTCCATTGATAAAATACAGCTCCCCACGTTTCTGCCCGTTTTCATACCAGCTTAAAGTACGACCACTCGGCATACCTTTTTGCCAGTTCATTTCAATAGCCATCTGACCATTGGGGTACCAAGTATGCCATTTTCCAACAGGCTTGCTGTTTTTATATTCACCTTGTAATTTTTTTTTGCCATCTGGATACGATAGCTGTAATTCGCCCTCTTTCATTGCCGGAATAAACTGTTGCAGTTTATCTATGGGTAAGGCATAGCTGTCATTGTATTTGATTTTAGACGGATGATATGAATCCGGTACACCAATATGATTTTGCTCGGCATGAAACTGTTGCACATGCTGTACTTCAGACTGTTTTTGAACAATCTGAACATTTGCATCAAAATACGCAGTCTTATGCTGGTGTAACTTAACCTGCCACACAATCGCTATCAGAATGAGTATTATTGCGAGTACGAACCAGTAAAAACGTCTGGCTACATACATGACTTTTATCCCTTTTTTACTAAGCAGAGTCATTATTTTATGCAATAAAAATTATTTCTATCGTTATTACATTTTTTTTCAAAAATGGCAATCACTGCCAGTTTTAACTGCCTACTTTTGCCAGTAAGATTTAACATTAACAAATTCATAAATGCCAAATTCAGAAAGCTCACGCCCAAATCCGGAATCTTTAACGCCTCCAAATGGTAAACGTAAATCACTACTGGTATGACGATTAACAAACACACTACCCACATTTAATTGTTCTGCAAACTGCCACGCTAAATTAACATCTTTAGTATAAATACTGGCACCCAAACCAAAAGGATTGTCATTAGCCAGATTCAAAGCATGAATATTGTCTTGAGCATGCAGAATAATAGCCACTGGCCCGAACACCTCTTCATGATACACGCGACAATCCGTATTCACTTTATCCAGAATTGTTGCAGGATAAAACCAGCCCGGCATATCACTTGGAATTTCACCACCCAGCAGACATTGAGCACCATGAGCCAGCGCATCTTGAACTTGGGCGTGAACTGCTGTACGCAAGTCCTGCCGGTGCAATGGTGCTAAAGTGGTCGATGGCAGCCATGGTTCACCCATCTGCAATTTTTGACAATAGTGTTGCAAAGCTGCAAGAAATTCTTCTGCAATATCCGTATGAACAATAAGCCGCTTAGCTGCATTACATGATTGTCCGGCATCACGAAAACGTGAATAACACGCCTCAGAAGCTGCCTGTTCCACATCTGCATCATTTAATACAATAAATGCATTGCTGCCACCTAACTCCATAACACATTTACGCAAATGCCGGCCGGCCAGTGCGGCAAGATAACGCCCAGTCTGAGTAGAACCGGTAAAAGCCAGTGCCTGCGTTTGTGCAATTGCATATTCGATGTCATCATTATCCAGCCAAGCTAGTTGTAAAGGTAAATCATTACCCACCAGTTCAAACAACATCTGGCTGATGAGGCCAACTGAAGGAGCAGGCTTTACCAGACAGGCATTGCCCGCACATAAGGCCGGAATAGCAAAACGTAGAATCTGCCATACTGGATAATTCCAAGGCATAACAGCCAGTATAGTACCCAGTGGTTCAAAACGCACCTGACTCAGGCTCGCCTGAGTGGCAATAGTTTTATGTGCCAGCAGTTCAGGTGCAAGATGTGCATAATAACGAATTAATGCAATTGATTTACTGATTTCTGCTTCACACTCGCGCAAACAGCGTCCTACTTCAATACAAATCTGATAGGCCAGTTCAGCTTTAGCCTGTTCCAGACGTTGTGCTAAGGCAAGTAAATAGTGGGTACGTGTCTGTACATTTTCATTGGCAAAAGACTGCTGCTGCCGAGCCAGTTGTTGATACTGTAGTCCAAATTCAGCTTTAGTCAGACTTTTACGGCTGAACAGAACTTCACCTGTAATGGCATGATAACTGTTATATAACACGACAATCCTTCAACTGCGAAATGTTGTAAATCGGACAGTATGCAATACTGTACAGTACAAGCCATCAAATAATATTGACCTTATAAAACTTATAAGGTCAATGATAAAAATTATTGCTCGTCTCCAGTTTCCAGCTTCTGGGCACCGTGCTTGATTTTATAGCGACTCTTCAACCATTGCATATTACTGGTAGCCAGATTTTGTGCCAGATTCTCGCTGATCACCTGTTTAGCTTGTGGCAGAACATTATCCATATTCTGTGGTGGTGTGATTGCAGCAATTTTTACTAGCACAGGATCTTGCTGATCATTGAGTAGAATATATGCAGGTTTACTATTTGCTGGTTTGGCTTTAATCCAGGATTGAAAATCGTCCTTGGACATAATGGCTGCTGCCTGCTGTGGCGTTATATCAGTACTGGGTGACCATGACAGGGCAGGATTAGTACCTTTATTTATAGCATCCAAAGTCTGTTTCGCTGCTTCGGTTGCAAGCTTTTTGGTTTCCGCAGCAATATAATGCTGCTGTACCTGTGCTTTCACTTCTGCAAAGGATGCCTGATGTTCTTTGCGTACATCAAGAGCACGCACCACCCAGTACGTTCCATTACCAATATCAACCGGTTCGGAGTTGTAGCGTTTAACCAGTACATCATTGCTGAACAAAACATCTTGCAAGGCTTTTGGCATACCACCAGCGTTGGCCATATCTCTGGTAATCCAGCCCTGATCAACCTTGTGAATCTGTAAGCCAAGTTTGTCTTTAATCGGTTGCAATGTCTTAGGATTATTAAAAGCTAAATCGCTTACATTTTCTTTCATTTTAGCAACTAGTGCTGTACCTTTGCGAGCCTGAATTTCCTGAGTTAATTGTGCCTTTACATTCTCTAAATCTGGTTTTGGTGCAGAGGCAGAAGATGGAATCTGGTCATAGGCTTCCTTTAATTCGGCTTCACTGACACTTTCCTTGGCACCCAGTTCAGTAGCAGACAATTGTACAAATTCATATTTCACAGCCTGCGGCAGGTAATACTGTTTTTTATTTGCTTCGTAATAAGCTTTAAGTTTATTGTCGTCTATGGTTACTTGTTTAGCAAAATTTGCTGCGGGAAAAGTTACTGTCTGTAATTGCCGTTTAGCTTGCAGCAGATTAACCATCTGCTTTGCTTGTACATCGCTTACTAGATTACCGGCTTTCATCAGATTGAGCATGGTCTGCACGGCATACTGTTTACGCATGCCGTCCACCAGATTTGCTTCAGACATGCCAGCCTGTTGCAAAAAAGCACGGTATTTAGCTTCAACAAATTTACCGTTTTCCTGAAAACTCGGATCAGATGCAATAACCTGCTTTATCTGATCGATTGGTGCACTAATTCCCATATCATAGGCACCTTGCTGGATATAAGCCTTTTCAACCAAGTTATCATAAACCCACTGTTTGCTCACTGAGTTGCCAGAGGCATTCTGTACTTGCCGCTGAAAATCATTAACATCATTAATTCTGATTTTAGTATCACCAATTTGGCTAATGTAATCAGCGCCGGGAACGGCTAGTGAATAACCACCTGCAAACACAAAACTTAGGCAAATTACACCCAGAATAATCTGAGCCGGTGTTCTATATTTTTCTACAATGTGGAACATGAGATTCAGTTAACTTTTCTAAAGCAGATAATGTCCTATTGTAACGTTTTTTATTAACCTAAACCAATCTGTTTGCAGCGCTAATGCACAAAAACGACAGACAACAAAAAAGGCGGGATAGCCCGCCTTGATTTGTTACATAAATTTAAATTAAAGAGCATCTTTCAGTGCTTTACCGGCACGGAACTTAGGCGTTTTGGCTGCTTTGATTTCCAACGGTTCACCTGTTTTGGGATTACGTCCAGCACGAGCAGCACGCTCACCAACATAAAATGTACCGAAACCTACCAGTGTTACCGTATCACCACCCTTCAGTGCATTGGTAACAGCGCTGATCATTCCATCCAGAGCCTTAGCGGCAGAAGCTTTAGATAAATCGGCTTCTTGGGCAATGGCTTCAATCAATTCAGACTTATTCACAATAAAGTCCCTTTCTGTTGTTATGTTCATATAATTTTCAGGCACCACATGTCTGGTGGAACCTGAACAATACATTACGATTACTTTATAACAAGCTCAAATTCTTTATGTCAAGCATCGATACGGCAGCAGTGAGTTAAATCATACCAAAAATAAAGCCATTCACCAATTAGTGTTGGTGAATGGCTGCATATTAATGTTTTACGGTTTTTGTAGTTGACTTAGTCGCAGATTTAGCTAATACCGCCTCTTCTGCAACGCTTTGCCAGGGACTAGGTGGATATGCCAGCCCCAGATTGAGCACCTCATCAATCCATTGTACAGGATGAATAGTAAGCTTTTCACAAATGTTAGCCGGAATTTCTTCCAGATCTTTAACATTGTCTTTTGGGATTAGTACATGCTTAATACCACCACGCAAAGCCGCCAATAGTTTTTCTTTCAGTCCACCAATCGGCAGAATTTCACCACGCAGGGTAATTTCTCCCGTCATGGCTACATCTGCACGTACTGGAATACCGGTAAAAGCTGAAACCAGAGCCAGGGTAATAGCACTACCTGCACTGGGACCATCTTTAGGTGTGGCACCTTCAGGAACATGAACATGAATATCATTCTTCTCATAAAAATCTGGCTCTATACCCAGACTTTCAGCCCGGGAGCGTACTACGCTCCACGCAGCACTCACAGATTCCTGCATAACATCACCTAGTTTGCCGGTGCGAAGAATATTACCTTTTCCACGGAATTTACTGGCTTCAATAGTTAAGAGTTCACCACCTACTTCAGTCCACGCAAGACCGGTAACCTGACCAACTCGGTTCTCATTTTCTGCCACTCCATAATCAAACCGGCGCACACCAAGATAATCATGTAAATTGTCAGCATTAATAACAATCATCTCGGGTTTAGATTTAGCTTTTTTGCCTCTACCAGCAGCATTAGCATGCTCTTCTGCAACAGCCTGCTTCATAACTACTTTACGGCAAATCTTGGCAATCTCACGATCAAGTGAACGTACACCAGCTTCACGGGTGTAATAGCGGATAATATCGCGTACAGCAGATTCTTCGATGCAGATTTCACCTTCACGCACACCGTTTTGCTTGATTTGCTTAGCTACCAGATATTTTACGGCTATGTTGATTTTCTCGTCTTCGGTATAACCGGAAAGGCGGATAATCTCCATACGGTCAAGCAGTGGCGTAGGAATATTCAAACTGTTGGATGTAGCAATAAACATAACATCCGACAAATCAAACTCTACCTCAGCATAGTGATCGGAAAATGAATTATTTTGTTCAGGATCAAGCACTTCAAGCAAAGCACTGGCAGGATCACCGCGAAAATCATTACCTAATTTATCGATTTCATCAAGCAAAAAAAGTGGGTTTTTTACACCAGCTTTGGCCATGTTTTGCAGAATTTTACCGGGCATAGAACCAATATAGGTACGACGATGGCCACGGATTTCACTTTCATCGTGTACACCACCCAATGCCATGCGAACATATTTACGGCCAGTAGCTTTGGCAATAGATTGACCCAGTGAGGTTTTACCTACCCCAGGTGGCCCGACCAGACACAAAATAGGACCTTTGAGCTGATTCATTCGCTTCTGCACGGCCAGATATTCAAGAATGCGCTCTTTAACCTTTTCCAGACCATAATGGTCAGCATTCAGAATTACATCGGCTTTAGCAATATCCTTGCTAACTTTAGATTTCTTTTTCCACGGTAATTCAAGCAAAGTATCAATGTAGTTACGCACGACAGTTGATTCCGCAGACATGGGTGGCATCATGCGTAGTTTTCTGAACTCAGACAAACATTTTTCTTCAGCTTCTTTGCTCATACCAGCCTGGCGAATCTGTGTTTCAAGATTAGCCAGATCATCATCTTCTTCGCCAAGCTCTTTCTGAATCGCTTTTACTTGCTCATTCAGATAGTATTCACGCTGTGATTTTTCCATCTGCCGCTTTACTCGGCCACGGATACGTTTTTCTACCTGTAGAATATCCAGTTCGGACTCAAGCAAGTGCAGCAAATGCTCCAGACGTGCGGTGACATTTATCATGGCCAGAATCTGCTGGCGTTGATCCAGCTTTAGCTGCAAATGGGCGGCGATAGTATCTGCTAGTCTGCTTAATTCTTCAATTCCGTGGATAGTAGTGACGACTTCTGCCGGAATTTTTTTGTTTAGTTTTGCCAGTTGCTCAAACTGGGATAGTAATGTACGTCGCAACGCTTCATCATTATGTGTATCAACATTGGTATCTTCACATTTTTCGATATGTGCTTCGGCGTATGGACCACTTTCGTCAATATACTGTACTTGAGCCCGATACAAGCCTTCTACCAGCACTTTAACGGTACCATCAGGTAATTTGAGCACTTGTAAAATACTGGCTACTGTACCCATAGCATACATATCTTCTGCATGTGGCTCATCAGTATCAGCATTTTTCTGTGCCAGTAAGAATACCGGCTCGTCATGCTCCATTGCTGCATCCAGAGCCGCTATGGATTTTTCCCGACCTACAAATAAGGGCAATACCATATGCGGGTAAACGACAACGTCACGCAGAGGTAACATTGCCATTGCGGTTGGCTGCACCGGAGGAACATCATAAACTTCAGCCATGTAATGCCTCAATCTTTCCTGAAAATATGCAATAAAATTGAATGTAAAAATGGTGCTGAACCAGTATTTTTCAAGTACTTTTGTGGCGCAGTTCCCATTGAAGTAGTTCAATATTTAGTACATTAATTATTATGAATATTAAATATAGGGATAAGCCGGAAAAATCTGATTATCCGATATCAAACTTTCCGGCCTTAATGCATCAGCGGGTAACCGGTTTATAACGAATACGTTTGGGTTTGGCGCCCTCCTCTCCCAGACGGCGTTTTTTATCTGCTTCGTATTCCTGATAATTGCCATCAAAAAATACCCATCTGGATTCACCTTCCGCAGCCAGAATGTGTGTGGCAATCCGATCCAGAAACCACCGGTCGTGCGATACTACCAGTACACTACCGGCAAATTCCAGTAATGCGTCTTCCAGTGCTCGCAAGGTTTCTACATCCAGATCATTAGAAGGTTCATCCAGCAATAAAACATTGCCACCTGAAATTAGTGTTTTAGCCAGATGCAGTCGGCCACGTTCACCACCAGAGAGTTTACCGACAATTTTGCTCTGGTCACTGCCTTTGAAATTGAATCTTCCCAGATAAGCCCGCGCCGGAATTTCAAATTGTCCTACCTGCAAAATATCACGGCCTTCAGAAATTTCATCAAACACATTTTTATCTTCATGCAACCCGTGACGACTTTGATCCACTATGGACAATTTAACAGTCTGTCCAATCTTCACCTGTCCTTGATCTGGCTGTTCCTGCCCTGTAATGAGCTTAAATAACGTGGATTTACCAGCACCATTGGGGCCAATAATACCGACAATAGCACCCGGCGGAATTTTGAAACTCAAATCATCAATCAGCAATTTGTCACCAAAACTTTTGCTGACATTCTCAAATTCGATAACCTCATTTCCCAGACGCTCAGCCACCGGTATGAAAATTTCCTGTGTTTCGTTGCGTTTCTGGTATTCATAATTACTCATTTCCTCAAAGCGAGCCAGACGGGCTTTTGATTTTGCCTGACGTCCGCGTGCATTCTGGCGTACCCACTCAAGCTCTTGTTTCATAGCTTTAATACGTGCAGCTTCTGCTTTTGCTTCATGCTCCAGTCGTGCTTCTTTCTGTTCCAGCCAAGAGCTATAGTTGCCTTTCCACGGAATACCATGGCCACGGTCTAATTCAAGAATCCATTCAGCGGCATTATCCAGAAAATAGCGGTCATGTGTTACAGCAACTACTGTACCTGGGAAACGAACCAGAAACTGCTCCAGCCATTCTACAGATTCGGCATCCAGATGGTTGGTTGGCTCGTCCAGCAATAGCATATCTGGTTTGCTTAATAATAGCTTGCATAAAGCTACACGACGTTTCTCACCACCAGACAAATTACCAATCCGTGCCTCCCAGTCGGGCAAACGTAAGGCATCGGCAGCAATTTCAAGCTGATGTTCTATATTATCTCCGGCACCAGCAGTAATAATGGCTTCTAAACGTGCCTGCTCTTCGGCCAGTGCGTCAAAATCAGCATCTGGTTCGGCATAAGCAGCATAAACTTCCTCGAGTTTTTTCTGCGCACCAGCTACATCACCCAGTCCGGATTCCACTTCTTCCCGTACAGTTTTATCAGCATCTAATTGCGGTTCCTGTGGCAGATAGCCAATTTTGATTCCACTCATTGGAATGGCTTCACCTTCAAACTCGGTATCCACTCCGGCCATGATCTTCAGCACAGTAGATTTACCGGCACCATTAAGTCCTAACAGACCAATTTTGGCACCCGGAAAAAAAGATAAGGAAATATCTTTGATGATTTGTTTTTGAGGCGGCACGGTTTTACTTACGCGCAGCATTGAATATACATATTGGCTCATAGCATTTTCAGTAGATTAAATTAGTCTATATCAGCCTTAATTGCAGACTGAAAGTTATAGATTTGATTTTAACATGCATATAACTGCTGTCACGGAATGCTTTGCGTTAAAATGCTTCCTTTTATCTCTTGCGTTATACCTCATGAGTATCATCACCACCCTGATAGATTTCATTTTACATATTGACCAGCACTTGCAATTTATTGTCACTCAATATGGTATATGGATTTATGTTATTCTGTTTGTTTTGATTTTTTGCGAAACTGGATTGGTGGTTACCCCTTTTCTGCCGGGTGATTCTTTATTGTTTGCAGCGGGAGGAATAGCCGCAGTTGGCGAGATGAATATACATTTAATGGTCGTCCTGTTGCTGGCGGCAGCAATTATTGGTGATGCGATAAATTTCTCAATCGGGAAGAAATTCGGCACTCACTTGTTTGCTAATCCACAATCTCGGATATTTAGGCAGATTTACTTACAAAAAACGCAAGAATTTTATGCAAAACATGGTGGAAAAACCATTATTATTGCGCGTTTTGTACCAATTGTGCGTACTTTTGCTCCTTTTGTGGCCGGTATGGGTCATATGCATTATGGTCAATTTTTGCGTTATAACTGTATTGGCGCTATTCTCTGGGTAGTGCTGTTTTCTTATGCCGGTTATTTTTTTGGTAATCTTCCATTTATTAAGCAGAACCTTTCTTTAATATTGATTATTATTATTGCCATCTCGTTATTACCGGCCATCATTGAAATGCTGCGTCACAAGCTGGCAGCACATAGGGGCAATTAAATATTTAATTTTATTCTGCTGCTGATTTCGAAACTTACAGGCAAGATATGAGCCAGATACATCTATTACCCGATCATTTAGTTAACCAAATTGCAGCCGGAGAAGTGATTGAACGTCCGGCCAATGCTCTTAAAGAAATTATTGAAAATAGCCTTGATGCTAAAGCCAGCCAGATTGATATTCAGCTGGAAGCCGGTGGTATCAAACGCTTGTCTGTGACTGATAACGGACAAGGCATGAATGAGACAGACGTACCTCTTGCGCTGCAACGCCATGCCACCAGCAAAATAAGTACATTGGCGGATCTGGAAAAGGTAGTAAGCATGGGATTTCGTGGTGAAGGGCTGGCTAGTATTGCTTCAGTAAGCCGTCTAACTTTAACCAGTCGCACCACTAATGCAGCACATGCTACCCAGATTTATGCAGAAGATGGCAAGCTGAGTCCTGTTAAACCGGCAGCACACGGATTAGGTACAACGGTAGAAGTTGTTGAACTTTTTTTCAACACGCCGGCCAGACGCCAGTTTCTTAAATCATCAGGTACAGAGTTTGCTCACTGCCGTACTATGGTTGAGCGTTTGGCACTGGCGCATCCTGACGTAGCTTTTGACTTACAGCACAACAACAAGAATATATTCACGTTACCTGCACAATCACTCTCGGAGCGCTGCACTGAGATTATGGGAGCAGATTTTACGGCAGCCAGTCTGAGTGTAGATGAAACAATAAATGGAATGCGTTTACATGGGCTCATTAGCAAACCAACTTTTGCCCAAGGAAAAACCAGTCAACAATACATTTTTGTCAATCAGCGCTTTGTACGTGACAAAATTATTTTACACGCAGTAAAACAAGCTTATAACGATGTTTTGCATCAGGCGCTAACACCTGCATTTGTGCTTTTTCTTACGCTGCCGCCAACGGATGTAGATGCGAATGTACACCCCACCAAAACCGAAGTACGTTTCCGGCAGAGTCAAGCTGTACATCAGCTGGTTTTTCATGCTTTAAATAAATGTCTAGCTGCCACCAATGCTACTCAAACTGAATCCATTTCGCAGCCAGCCACGGTACTGGCAGACATCATGCACAAACAGCCGGCTAGTGTACAGCAACTGTTTTCTGCGCAGGAAACAACTGACTCAAAGCGGGCACCGGCTCCCTATCACCGCAGCCCTGCACCAGTACAACGCAGCTTGAGCTTAAAAGAATCTCAGGCTGCCCTGAATACTTATGCCGAACTGTATAAACCAGAAACACCATCAGCTACAGACATTGTTGCTACTTCTGATAGTGCAGAAATTGATAGTGAATTGGCTGGCTGGGAGCAAGCGCAAGGTATTCTGGCTACACAATCTCCAATACAGGTAGCAGTAAATGAATCAAATGCTCCACCCCTAGGCTATGCTATTGCTCAGTTACTGGATATTTATATTCTGGCACAGGCTGAAGAAGCATTAATTCTGGTAGACATGCATGCCACTGCCGAACGGGTAAATTATGAAAAGATGAAGCAGCAACGCGATGCTAGCGGAAAAGTAAACAGCCAGAAATTACTAATACCTGTTCGCTTTACTGCCAGCCATGAAGAAATTGCTTCAGCAAGCGAATATATAGCTACTCTGAGTGATTATGGTCTGGAGATTACTATTGAAAATAATCAGCAACTAGTGGTTCACACTGTACCCGCGATGCTGGTAAAAAGTGATATTCAGCTACTGGTACAGCAGGTACTGGCTGATTTCATGTCTATTGGCAGTAGTGATGTAATCAGAGAACGTGAAAACCGTATTTTGTCTACTTTAGCCTGCCATGGTTCAGTGCGCGCCGGCCGGAAATTAACCTTGCCGGAAATGAATGCTCTGCTACGTGATATGGAACAGACAGAACGGGCAAATCAATGTAATCATGGCCGCCCTACTTGGGTAAAATTACGTTTGCAGGATTTGGATGCCTTATTTTTACGAGGACAATAAAATTTCCCGCTGTTTAGCGATGCTGGATTGACTGGCAACTTTTGCTGACATGATTTTATTATTAAAACCCTCTTAATCAAAATAATTAAGAGGGTTTTAATAATTTCATTACAGATTAGTGCATATTGGTAGACTCCGATGCTGCCGGCAATTCAGCATAGTCAGGTTCATTCTCTGGTTCTGGCTCTATATTCCATATTTTGCCATTCAAATAAACTTTACCATTAATTAATTTAAGACGAGTTTTAACAATACCATTAGCTACCTGTACGTAACCGCGTGCCTGCATGGATTTAATCGCACTATCAATCATCAAACGAATTGTATGATCAATATCTTCCAGAGCTTCAGCACCACCAGCACTGGCATCTACTGTAAACAATGTCCGTGCCTGACTTATGGCGAAATTCTCCATAATAGCCTGAGGAATAGCAAAATCCATTTCCGCGTTGGTCTTATTCAGCATTAACCCCAGTTGCTGCATATCGGAAGCAAGCAGATTTTTAAAACCCAGATTACCATGTATATCAATCAACCCTTGCGGCATTTGCAGTTTAAAACTATTGAGTTTAAGCAGCGGATCATGGGTAAACAAACCCTGTCCCTCATTGCGTACTGCGTCAACTATCGCAACACGAAGTTGTTCATTATTCAAATTCTGGGACGACAGCTGGATAATTTTGTTGTTAATTGCCACTAAACTGGCTGCATCCAAATGCTCAGCTGAGGCATCAATATTTAATGGACCATAAACATCGTTGCCATACTGTAATTTGGCAAAGCCGAATTTACCATTACTATTAATCCACTGATCTTTTTCCTGAGTAGAAGTTGCCAGTTTCAAATCCTGAATAATGATTTTAGTAGGTATGCTGTTACCGGCTGGGCTGATGAAGGCACCAATCTGCAAATTGGTAACTAGATTAACCAGCTGATCCAGACGGATAGTATTGTCTGTAGTATCGTTCCAGGTAAAGGTAATAGCTTTAATATTCAGATCGCTGTTACCTAAAGCCAGTGATGTTTTACCATGTTCAGTATGGCTGTTAAGCTGCAAATCCTGATAGGAAGCACGTCCTTTACTGGCAAGGATCATATCCAGCCCCGGGCTAACAGTATGGCTATCATAACTGCTAAAATCTTCAGCATAGTCAATCGTTGATTCCAGCCCCTGCCAGTTAATCTTGATACCAGACAATTCTTCATAATTGAATTTTGGTATCACTACCAGCATCTGCCCGCTACCACTCAGGTTAATTGTATTTTCCAGTTTAACGGGTGCTTCCTGTCCGAAAAAACGTGCCAGAATTTGCTGAGCCTGCGGCGTGAAGCGCAATTCTGTTTCCACACGAGCCCGTACCGGACGGATACTGCCAGCAAATAAACCATGTTGAACATGATTAACCAAAGTAATCGGCTGTTGCAACACCGTACGCACATTATCAGGTAATTGTTGCTGTACTCCAGCAAAGAAACTTGGCTTAAAGCGAATCTGCATCGTTTCTGTAGATGTAAACCAGCCACGCTCATAACTGTGTTTATCAATAACAAGAAAAGGACTTTTAGCCAGTAAAGCACGTTGTTCGTCCAGACTCTGCTGGGCTTTGATGCCTAAATAAAAAGGCAAAGCCAGAGCAATAAGCAATATGACTGCCGCAATAGGGGCGATGATCGTTACAATTCGTTTATTCATGCTCGAAATGTCTTATATATCCACATTCTGGAAGATTTGCAGGATAACATCAAACTGACCGTTTGTCCGCCGTGTTTGCCGGTGATAACACCTTTATTTCAGAATCTAAACCAATCAACACAGCCAATTTGATAAAAATATTAATTACTTATTATCTGCTTGTAACCGCTGTCGCTGTTGTTCAAATAAACAAACAGTTGCAGCCATGGCTACATTGAGCGACTCTGTGTGTCCACTCATCGGAATAATCACATGTCTGGATACAGTTTGTAGTATTTTTGCACTCAAACCACTGCCTTCATTTCCAAATAGCCAGCCGGCAGGTTGAGTCAGATTCAATGTATAGAGACTTGTTGCTGAAGTACTTAATGCAGTAGCATATAGTGGGTAAGAATAATTTACACACCATGCAGCCAAATCTGCAACAATGTGCATACTTAGATAAGCATGCGCCCCCATTGCCGCACGTAATACTTTGGGCGACCAGACATCAACACTGTCTTTACTCAGCACAATATTTTCAACACCAGCAGCCAGTGCACTACGTAAAATAGTCCCAACATTGCCGGGATCCTGCACCCGTTCTAACAAAACAACATCTTTTGCATTTGCAGCATCGGAATTTTGTGGTAATGCTATTACTGCAACAGGTTCTCTCGAATTCGCTAAATCACTGATTTTACCCAATAGATTCTCAGCAACTAAAACTACTTTCTGTACTGGTAATTTAGCTATTAAGGAAGCTATTTCGTCATTATGTTCGCGTAGTTGCGGCACATACAATGTTTGAATTAAATGCCCTGCCTGCATAAATGTCTGAATAAGGTGCACCCCTTCCAGAACAGCAAGCTGATGCTGACGGCGATAATGAGATTGTGCAATTAAACGGGCTAAATGTTTTAGCTCATTATTGCTGGCAGATTGAATAATTTTATGATTCATTCAGTTATCTGGCTTTCTGTTAACTGCTGACGATATGCTTATCGATGATAGTTTAATAAAAATTCTATTTCTACATCATGATTATTTTCATCTCTTACATTGATACCGATGTTATATTTTAATAATAATTTTGCAATAATCTTGTTGTTATATCTGACAGCCTCAACAACAGGATTGTCATGATATTTTATACGATCTGGTTCCTGCCTTAAAAAGGAGCACATTTTTAGTTTTTGCACTTACAAAAGAAGCCAAAAATAATATATTGATTAGTATTATTCTATAAATCACATTCATACTATTTCTTTTATTGTCCTTTTCAATTTATACAGCATTATCAACTTTGGAACACATAATATTATTATTAATATCGTTATGTGTTAATTGTGCAAGAATTAAGAACATGGCGGATATCAACAATCTGGGTAAGAGTACGTAGCTGCGAAAATAATTGCCCGGCTTCTGGATAAGTTAATTTTAGCATTGCCAGCCACTGCTTTAACCTTGCTACAGGATAATTAGCATTGGCGGCAGCTTTACTGCAACAGCAGTCAAAAAAATCATTAATCCACGGCAGAATTTCTGGCCATGGCAAAGAGGGAATTATTTCTCCCTGATTATAAGCGGCAATTTGCCGGGCTAAATCAGGCCGCTGAACGGCACCACGCCCCAGCATCACATCTGTACAACCGCTGACAGAACGGATTTGCTGATAATCGGCAAGCGTGAATACATCGCCATTTGCAATAACTGGAATTTTAACAGCCTGTCTGATACGGGCAATCCATTCCCAATGTGCAGGCGGCCGGTATCCTTCGGTTTTAGTACGCGCATGTACGGTAAGCTCTCCTGCCCCACCCTGTTCTATGGCTTGTGCACAGGCCAGTGCCAAATCTTTATTCTCATAACCCAGACGCATTTTCGCACTGAGCATGATTTCAGCAGGCAGACTCCGGCGCACAGTAGCCACTATCTGTTCAATTTTCTCAGGATATTGCAAAAGGATTGCTCCTCCCTGATGCTGATTGACGGTAGGCGCCGGACAGCCAAAGTTTAAATCAACATGTGTAGCACCCAGTTCAACCACTTTTTGAGCGTTCTGAGCCATGTTTTCAGCATGGCTGCCCAATATTTGTACTACTACAGCAGTACCAGCATGAGTCTGATTAGCATGTGCCAGTTCTGGCATATATTTTAGCCATATGGATCGTCCATGTACTGTATGAGTAATACGTACAAATTCAGTGACACAAGCATCAAAGCCGCCGATACGGGTTAACAAATCACGCATGGGTGCATCAATCAGTCCCTGCATAGGTGCCAGAAGTAATCTAGGAGAATTTATTTTTGTTTGCAAACTAGCGTGACTCACACGAATTACCATTGCTTAATTATTAAAAAACAACGCAACCTGTTTTCGTCAACAAGTTGCGTTATCAATTATAAAATAAAAATGGTTGCGACAGGTTTAATCGCGTAACGTTTCAATCAGATCAATCAGTAATTCAACTTCTTCTTGCTTTAATACAGCAAACCCATCATTCAAGCCTAAGTCTTCAAGCAGCATTTCACCGGCAGGCGTTTCATGCATAGAGCTGAATGCATTCTGTAATGTTTCAAGCATATCGGCATTACGAGGATGCAACAAAACAACATGATATAAATCTTTGATTTTACTTTCAATCAGCAGATTTAAACGACTACGAGTAATTGAGGTTAATTTATGATAAGCAGATGACATAAAAAAACCAATATCACCCTCATGCTGGATCAGTCCGCGAGCTACTGCTGAAAATGATTCACTTTTAATCCATGTAAGGTCTTTTTCTTCTATATCGACTGCTTCCAATAAGCGCAAGGCAATCAGTTTAACATCATAATTTTCCGTACACAGAATAGAAGTACCGGGTTTGATGTCATCTAATGATTTAATTTCACTTTCTGCTGCACTGGCAATTATCATTTCATCGAAACGATTTATTGGGCGTACTATGGGTAAATAGCCTAATTTGCGTATTAGCTTAGAAGCATTGAATGGATTGGCATAAATGATATCAACATTATCATTGTCAATTTCCCGCTGCTCTTCTTCAGCATTACTGGCCATGCACAAATGTACAGGTACATCTATCAATCTTTGCAGGCGGGTATTGAGAAAGTGCCAGCCTGCATAGTATTCTGGAGGAAAATCAGGTGCAATCAGAAAATTAATAGTCATGAATTACCCCGCTCCTCTTTCATTAGCCCCTCGTAGAGACTCTGCATTTCTAATACTTTGCTACGTGATGGCTTACGCCGCACTGAAGTATACCCCTGAATGACACCATCGCGAATATTGGGAACAATGGTGGCATATACCCAGTAGAAGCCACCATCCTTGCGTAAATTTTTCACGTAGCCGTGCCATTTTTTTCCCAGTTGCACGGTATCCCATAAATCCTTATAGGCCACTTTAGGCATATCTGGATGACGCAGAATATAATGCTCAGCACCCATTAACTCATCACGAGCCCATCCGCTCATATGCACAAATACTTCATTCGCATGCGTGATAATTCCCTTAAGATCTGTCGTTGAAGTAATTAAACAGCCATCAGGAAACTCTGTTTCTACATCAGTACAATATACGGTGCGTGTTACCCCATCGTAATGTGTCAATTCAAATGTACGGTGCTCAATTTCAGGCACCTGCATCGGTGAAATCATTATGACTCCATTTTCTTGAATGTGGAAACCAGACAAACACTACAAAAGTCGCTCTAGTATATATATTGCGCCGATTAGCAAAAGAATACAAAGTATTTAATTAAATTGTGTATAAAACTACACTTTTTATTGATTTATATCAATAAAACCAGAATTTAATGTAAAAAATTTACTACAACCCTTAATCAGATATAACATAAACTGGGATATTTTATAAAAGAATTATAGGCTAAATTACTACCTTTTCCTTGCAGAGTCGGATTGATACAGACCAGCCCATTTCATGATATTGGCCACCTCAAACTCATTAAATTCATAATATTGACCACGTTTAAGCCGTTTAGGTAATGCAATAGGTCCAAAGCGCACCCTAACCAGACGGCTAACAGTAAGCCCTTGGCTTTCAAACAGACGTCTTACTTCACGGTTACGGCCCTCTTTAATGATAATGTTATACCATCTGTTAGCACCTTCACCCCCCTGCTCCCATAAATACTGCGCTTTGGCGATGCCATCCTCTAGCTCAACCCCGTTGAGCAGACTTTGTTTCTGCTCATCACTCAACTCACCCAACACACGTACTGCATACTCACGCTCTACCTCAAAACTGGGATGCGCAAAGCGGTTTACCAGTTCACCAGAGGTGGTAAGTATCAACAAACCACACGTATTGATATCCAGACGACCAATGGCCACCCAGCGACTGCTGGCAGTTTGCGGCAATCGGTCAAAAATACTAATGCGCCCCTGTGGGTCATCGCGGCTGACAATTTCACCTTCCTGTTTGTAATACACCATAATACGCGGTAAGCGATCTGGCCATTTGATATTAATAGCTGAACCGCGTACGCTAACCTCATCTTCTGGAGTAATTCTGTCTCCTAATTGGGCTACTTTGCCGTTTACCCGTACCATTCCCTGACTAATCCACTGCTCCATTTCACGCCGTGAACCCACACCAGAAGCAGCAAGCGCTTTTTGCAAGCGTACAGGTTCCATCTTTTCCAGATTGATACGCTGTTCTTTCAGCATCCGAGCACGCTGTAAAATTTCCTGATTTGGGGTACGCTGAACTAATTTTCTGGCTCGCTGAACTTTTACTTTAGCACCGCGTGCTGTTTCAGGCTGAGAAAACGCAGACCGCGTAGCAGTCTCGTTTTGCCGTTTAACGACAGATTTCGCTTTACCAACAGTATATTTGCTTGCGGTAGGCTTACTGCTTTTACTGGTTACACCATCGCGTATCTGGCGCTTAGTTAATTTTTTGTTGGCTTGACTCATTTTTATACTCCTAATCCGTCATCTGACGGTTCTTCTGCGGTAGATTGAACCACGGCAGGTTCATTTAAATCGGGTAAAACCAGTTCACCCAATTCTGTTAAAGGCGGTAACTGACTTAAATTTTCCAACTGCAAATCACTTAAAAAACCAGCTGTAGTGGCCCACAAATTTGGCCTCCCTACACTATCTCGCTGTCCGATAATTTCTATCCAGCCTCGATCTTGCAGGGTTTGTAAAACATTGCTGGAAACCGCAACTCCGCGAATCGCTTCTATATCGCTGCGGGTTACTGGCTGCTGATAGGCAATTATAGCCAGTGTTTCTAGAACTGCGCGCGAATAACGTGGTGTGCGCTGTACATCCAGACTGGCCAGTTGCGGATAAGCTGTACTAATTACCTGAAAACGCCATCCTTCTGCACTATGTACAAGATTCAACGCCCGTTCCTGCCAGCGCTCACACAAGGCTGCCAGTATGCCGCTTAATTCTTCTGCGGATAATGGCGGCTCCCTCAAGGCTGATAATACCTGCTCGCTTAACGCCTCACTTTGGGTTAGTAATGCGGCTTCAATCAGTGCTTCGATGGAAACAGAATGATTCATGGTATGTGTTTCAAGGCTTTAAATGCTGTCAAAATGAACTATAAAAGATTAATCTACCCGTTGCGTGCTGCTTTTCTAGCTGCACGCTCGGCTTTAAGCTGTGCTTCCTGCTGCTGTCCTTTTTTCAGCCACACTGCCCATTGATTGGGTGTTTCTAATGTAACACGGCCAATCAATCCATCACGGAAATCAGTAAGCAGACGCTCAGCAGCTTTCTGATAATCAATGCGCCCGCCACTTAATAAGGCACCGCGCTTGCGACCTATCCAGCTTAGCCAATGATCATCAAGCCAGTGTGGGCTTTCACTCAGGTCAGCCTGATAGCGCTGCTGAAGTAAGGGCAGATAATGCCGGCGCAGATAATCAAGTAATTCCAGCGCAACAATTTCTTCATCCAGCGCATTACGGCCGACTGCTCCACTGGCAGCCAGATTATAACCAGCCTCTTCAACAATAATTTTTGGCCACAACATTCCGGGCGTGTCATATAACCAGAAATCATCAGCTAGTATCAGCCGCTGTTCAGCCTTGGTAATACCTGGTTCATTGCCTGTTTTGGCACTACGTTTACCCAGCATACCATTAATCAGGGTAGATTTACCGACATTGGGAATACCACAAATCAGGACTCTTAATGGACGATCCAAACCATGACGGTTTGGTACCAGAGTACGACTGGCTGCAATAATTTTACTGGCAGACTGTTTTTCCGATGCATCCAGTGCCAGTACATTAGTGTTGGGCTGGGAACGGTAATTTTCCAACCATAATTCAGTACGTTCAGGATCGGCTAAATCCTGTTTATTCAGAATTTTCAATTTAGGTTTGTCACCAGACAGTTTTGCCAGTAATGGATTGGCACTTGAAGCAGGTAAACGGGCATCGAGTACTTCAATGACCATATCCACACTCTTAATTCGCTCGGCAATGGCTTTTTTGGCTTTGTTCATATGCCCGGGATACCATTGAATAGCCATAAATTGTCCTCGTCTGATACACAAAACACTTGATACAAAAACACACAGGCAGCCTGATTTCAGGCTGCCTGAATAACTCACTGTTCGTATTATACCGTTTTTTCGGAATTATTACTTAATTCTAACTGCCGGTGCCGCACCAGTACGGAATAGGCATTTATTTTATGCGCCAGAGCTTCCACGATATAAACTGAACGATGCTGACCACCAGTACAGCCAATACCAATATTAACATAGCTGCGGCTTTCCTTTTCCATCTGCGGTAACCAGCGCAGCAAAAAACCGGCCAAATCCTCAATCATTTCTGCCATTACTGGCTGCTGGGAAAAAAATATCCTGACAGGTTCATCCAGACCACTAAAGGGGCGCAGATGAAAATCATAGTATGGATTAGGCAGATAGCGAACATCAAAGACAAAATCCAGTCCTGCGGGCACTCCATATTTATACCCAAAAGATTCCAGCACTACACGCATTGGAGCAACAGGAAGATGTAACCATTGCTGAATCTGCCGGCGCAATTGCGGAACATTCAGCAAAGAGGTATCTATTACATAAGCATAGCTTTGTAAAGTAGACAGATATTGCTGTTCAGCAGTAACACTTTCACTTAAAGTTTTGTGTTCTTGTGCCAACGGATGGCTGCGGCGTGTTTCAGAAAAACGGCGTAACAATACGGCCACAGAAGAAGTTAAAAACAACAAATCAACCTGATGTCCTTGAGCACGTAAGCTGGTTAGCAGCTCTATCACTTCAGCCGGATTAAAACGAGAGCGTATATCCACACTGACACCCAGCTGTACCACATGACTAGCAGTATAGTGCTCAATCAGACCTGGTAACAGTTTTACCGGCAGATTATCCACACAGACAAAGCCAACATCTTCCAATAAACGCAAAGCAATAGATTTTCCGGAACCGGATAATCCGCTAATCAATATTATCCTCATGAATCACAGCGTCCTCTTTCAGCATTGAATTATGACGATCCAGAAATTGCTTAGTACTGTCTTTTCCACGCATCTGCAAAATGAAATTACTAACAGCTGCTTCTACCAGCACTGCCAGGTTACGCCCAACCGCCACAGGCAGAGTAACACTACGAATGGATACGTTCAGAATGCTTTCAGTTTCACTTTTGATACTGAGGCGATCTATGCGCTGCATATGACTGTCATCTGCCAGTACCAGATTAATTATCAGCTGTAACTGCTTTTTTGGTCGCACAGCCGTTTCACCAAAAATTGCCCGAATATTCAGTACACCCAATCCACGTACTTCAAGAAAGTCTTTAAGCATTGCAGGACAACGCCCTTCAAGCGTTTCTGGTCCAATACGATACAATTCCACCGCGTCATCAGCCACCAGACCATGTCCGCGCGATATCAATTCCAGCGCCAGCTCGCTTTTTCCCAACCCAGACTGGCCGGTAATCAATACTCCGATTTCAAAAACATCCAGAAATACGCCATATTTAACAGTTGATGCAGCCAGTACCCGTTGCAAATAGATGCGTAATACATCCATCAGAAAAGGACTTTCCGTTTTGGATGTCAGCAGGGGCACGTTATGCGTATGACAATAATCACGCAGCATATACGGAACGGGTAAATCATTGGCAACAATAATCAGCGACATAGTCAGGTCGAATAACTCATTGAGTGTGGTTTTAATTTCACCAGCCTCAATTTTATTCAGATATTCTACTTCAGCTATCCCGATCACTTGCACCTGATTGGGGTGAATAAAATTCAGGTGACCAACTAGTGCCAATACCGGCTTGTCGGCATCAATACTGATACGATTATCTGCACCAGCCGTGCCAGCAGACCAAGCGAGTTTCAGTTTTGTCTGATTATCATGGTATAAGCGCCGTACTGATATACTGGGCATGATAATTCTTCCTTATACCTGTTCTGCTATCAGTATTTCGCGCACACTTTCGGCATCTGTTGCAGATAACAATGCATTACGTACAGATTTTTGTGAAAACTTTCCAGCCAGTTCTGATAGCACATTTAAATGCTTGGTTGAGGCATTTTCCGGTACCAACAACACAAATATCATGTTAACCGGTTGTTCATCCGGCGCATCAAATGCAATGGGAGTCTGTAAGCGAAAAAAGGCACCTACGGTATCCTTCACTGCGCTAATGCGCCCATGAGGAATAGCTACGCCCTTGCCTAATGCAGTAGAACCCAACTTCTCACGCGCAAACAGACAATTAAATACATCCTCCTGCGCAAGACCTGCCTGTTGGGACAATAAATAACCGGCTTCTTCAAACAGGCGCTTTTTACTGCTTACATTTAAATCCAGAACCACATGTGAAACCGGTAAAATATCCCCAATCAAACTCATGCTCATATTCAATTCCTATCAAAACTACACTTTAAGGCTGTATCAATCCGGCTACAGATATATTTACTTCGCCATTAATGCGCAATTTATTCAAATACAATCAAACTACAAAAAATTCTATCTCTTGCCTACTCATTACTTCTCTTAATCTTTATGACTTACTCAGCCAGTAGTGCAGTAACAGTCCAACAAACCAGATAAGCCCAATCCGGTTATTGCGCACAAACACAGTAAAGCACACCTTACGATCACGGGTACGGATCTTCAGCCACTGCCAGTACTGCAAACTGAGCACCAGCGGTAAAGCCAGCCAGTACCAGAAACTGGCATGGATCATCCAGCCAGCCAGAATCATCAGTACATCGAAGCCAGCATGGCACATCATTACCGCAGTAATATCATGTTGACCAAATGTAATCGCAGAAGTATGAATACCGATTTTTAAATCATCCTCTTTGTCTGCCATAGCATAAATTGTGTCATAGGCCAAAGTCCATAGAGTATTGGCTGCCAGTAAAACCCAGGCAATTGGCGGCACATGATTACTAACAGCGGCAAACGCCATCGGAATTCCAAACGAAAATGCCAGCCCAAGATACAGTTGCGGTAAAGGAAAAAAACGTTTGGTAAACGGATATGTTATAGCAAGAAACAGTGCTGGAATACTCATAATACAAGTCAGCCAGTTCATGGGCAGTAAACACAGCGCTGCCAAAGCACACAATACCAGAGTTAATGTAAGTGCTTCCTTCTTACTAACTTTTTTCAAAGCGAATGGTCGCTGGTTGGTGCGTTCAACGGCACCATCAAAATTACGGTCTGCATAATCGTTAATCACACAACCAGCGCTGCGCATTAAAAATGTACCAATAGTAAACAACAATATATGAAGCCCGTCTGGATGGCCATCTGCAGCAATCCATAGTGCCCACCATGTTGGCCACAACAGCAGCAAGGTACCAATTGGCCGGTCTACACGCATTAGTTGCATATAAACATGAAGGCGATCCGCAAGCTGCCCGCCATTCTTGGGACTCAGCTCCCCTTCAGCAGAAAATCGATTCACACCAGTCTTTCAATGTTAATGCTTGATTAAAAAATACAAAGATAGTCTGTATAACATTGCCAGAACCATCATAATGCCCCTACTATCCGATTGCAGTCTGCAAACCAAACAATTGTAACATAAGCATAACAGCTCACTGCATCCTGATACCATTACCCAAAGGAGTAAGATATGGATTTAATTTTATGGCGCCATGCCGAAGCAGAAGACAACTGGAATGATATGGCGCGCAAATTAACCAGCAAGGGCCAGCAACAGGCTAAACTTAGCGCCTTGTGGCTGCAACAACATTTGCCTAACAATTATCAGGTTTATTGCTCTGAAGCAGTACGAGCACAGCAAACAGCAAATTATCTTAAACAATCTCTGACTATTCATAAGTCACTTAATCCAGATAGCCATCCGCTTAATCTAGCTACCTTCCTGCAACAGCAGCAACCAACTGCCACCCAGATATGGGTTGGTCATCAACCATGGATTGGCCAGTTTTGTGCCTATCTGCTGAATGGTGTCTGGTTACCACAACAATTCTGGTCAGTAAAAAAATCGGCTTTCTGGTGGTTTGATATCCGCTTTAACCAGCAGCGCCATCAAGCTCGCTTAAAAGTAGCCTTGTCTCCCACTGCTTTAAAGTAAACCATATGCAATCAATCAATTGATATGAAAGTAAAAAAATGAATTTTTTACCCAAAAATGTAAATATCCGCCAGTCCCGGTTTAATGAGCGGGGCTTTTTAGCCAAACTTGCCAAAAACGCCCTGCGTCTGGGCAAACCCGTTGCTGTACAGCTATATACTTTATATCTACTGTTCAAATCACCCGAAACGCCATTACAAAGTAAAATGCTTATTCTTGGTGCCTTAGTTTATTTTCTAAGCCCGATAGACCTGATTCCCGATTTTCTTGGGCCATTCGGATTCACTGATGACATAGCAGTAATAACCATGGTGTGCAGGCAACTACAGGCAGCCATTACACCTGCATTGAAAGAGCAGGCTCTGGCGGCTGTTGCACGATTCTTTCCTAAATAAAACACAGTAAAAATATTAAGCAAAATTTATTTTTAAACCAGATAATTCTCAGCCGCATTCAATGCTGCGTCTGGTATCTCTGCATAAATTTATCGAGAAAAACAAATAGCTGCTGATTCATTACCGTGTAATCAAACGATTGTATTTCCCGTTCAGATTGTATAAAAGAGTATTTACCTGCATGATGTAAATCAGCTCTGGAATGCGTAATCAGTGCATTGATTGCTGCTGTATTCAGCTCCAAATGACATTGAAACCCATATACCAAAGGTGCATAACGCACAATCTGCCGCGGACAACCGGTACTGTAAGCCAGAATTTGTGCCTGTGCTGTTAAGCCCGGCATATCTCCATGCCAGTGCCCTACAACTAACTCCTTACCAAAATGCGCAATAAGCTCATCAGTTAAACCTGCTGAGGTCAGATATATCGGGAAATAGCCTATTTCCTTATTGGGACTGGTTTCCACCATTCCACCCAACGCCTGCCCTATTAACTGCGCGCCCAGACAGATACCCAATACAGCTTTACCTTTGTCAACAGCATCAGTAATCAGTTTTTGTTCTGCGTTACTATCAAAATAGCAGCATTCCTTAGTTGAAGTTAAAGGTGATTGCGGACCACCCATAATAATCAGCATATCCAGATTCACGGCAGAATCTGGCAGCTTTTCGCCAAGATACAGACGTGAATACGAAATGTGATGCCTTCTGCTTTTCGCCCACTCTTCGCAAGCTGCCGGACCTTCAAAATCTTCGTGAATAATAAAATGTACGTGCATTCCTACTCTCCTCCATGGATTCGAATCAGCTTTGACAAGGCAAAACTATACCGTTTTAACAACCAGATATCGAACCTAAGCAGGATTTTTATTCGCACATAAGAACTGGCAAACGCAATAGCACCGTACTTTGAAAAGTACGGTGCTGATATTTAAGCTACAGTAAAATTAATTACTTGCTGGCTTTAAATTCTTCATGATACTCACAAGCCAGTTTGTGCAATGAAGCACCAATAGCTTTGTACTGGTATTCATTCAGATTAGCTAAAGATACACGGCCAGATGGGTGGCGAACAGCAAAACCTTTACCTGGCAACAATACAACACCAGATTCATCCGCAATTCTGAACAGTAGTTCATTTGGATTTTTGGTTTTAACAACCCATTCAGCAAACTCTTCACCGTATAACTGACGGGCAGTATCTTCCATATCTACCAAGGTATAGTAATCCACGCTGTTTTCATTAAACTCGTGTTTAATACCCAACTGTTTGTACATGGCAGCGCTGCGATTGCGAATCAACGCCATCAGAGCATCTTTATACTGTTTCTTGGTATCCATCATTTCAGCCAGAGAGAACAGTACCATCTGTACCTGCTGCGGAGTAGACAAACCAGCAGTGTGATTTAGAGCTACAGCTCGGCTATCAGCAACCATGCGATCGATCAGTTTTAATTTTTCCGGTTCAGGAGTAATAGACAGATAACGTTTATGCAATACCTGACGCTCATCTTCAGGCAGTTCAGCAATTTTCTTATCTAATACATTCTCTTTAGCCATGGCAATTACACCAAGGCGCCAACCGGTTGCACCAAAGTATTTAGAGAATGAGTAAACTAAAATAGTATTGTATGGACATAGAGTAAACAGAGACTCAAAATTCTCAGCAAATGTACCATACACGTCATCAGTCAGAATGATCAAATCTGGACGTTTTTTCACAATGTCGGCAATAATCTGCAAACTGCGATCATCCATTTTCACTGAAGGTGGATTGGATGGATTAACCAAATAGAAAGCCTTGATCGAAGGATCTTCCAGTTTGCGCAATTCGCTTTCAGGATACTGCCAGTCCAGTTTCGGATCGGCATTGATCAAAACTTCTTCCAGTTCATAATCGTTTAGCTCAGGAATTTCTAGATAAGGTGTGAAAATCGGTGCACCCAGAGCAATTTTATCACCGTGACGAATCAGGCCATTCTGTTTCAGTGAACTGAAAATATATGCCATTGCAGCAGTACCACCTTCAGTTGCAAACAGATCGATGTCATCATTACTCATCGTTTTGGCACCCATTTCCTCCAGGATATAGGTTTTAACGATTTCTTCAGACAAACGCAACATACGGTCTGGTACCGGATAATTGCAGCCCAGAATACCTTCAGTCATTTCCAGCAAAAACTGATGTTGGTTGTAACCAAGCTGATCACGAACATAAGACATAGCTTTACTTAGAAAGTCTACACCCGGTTTGTGACGGTTGCGACGGATGAAATCATCAAAACGTGCCATCAAATCATCTTTGAAAGGCATACCACCGATATTCTGATCCAAGAAAGAGAAAGAAATTTCAGATTCTTCAGCTGCAAATAAACCTAATTCGAAAAACGCATTGCGAGGCAAAGTAGCCAGAAAGTTAGGGTTACCACGGCCTGCATTAAGCATCATGCGATCATTGCGGCTCTGTGCCAAGTCAATCAAATGGTTTTTCAACTCAAACGGACTTAAATTAGCATATTTTTCAAAATCATGTTTTGAAGTCATAACGGTTTCCTCAAGAAGTTAAAAGCACATATCAAACAAGAGCCACAATCAATGGGCCTAACAATGTTAGGAACACATTGGCTAATGCATATGTAACGGCAAATGGCGTAGTCGGAATTGCATTACCTGCTTTATCCAGAACTTCACCAAATGCAGGATTGGCACTACGTGAACCAGACAAAGCACCAGCAAAAACTGCTGCATTGTCATAACGGAGCACATAGCGACCAAAGAAGATAGCCAGAATCATCGGAACCAAAGTAACCACGACACCAATTAAAAACAAAGTCAAACCATGTTCTTTAATAGTCGTAATTGCCTGTAAACCTGACTGTAAACCTACTACAGATACAAAACCGGCCAGACCAAAATCTTTCATGAACTGGGAAGCAGCAGCCGGCATATTGCCAAAAGTCTGTTTGCGAGCACGTAGCCACCCAAAGAACAAGCCGGACAACAGCGCGCCACCACCAGCACCCAGAGTAATCGGGATATTGCCGATACGAACTACCACCCAGCCGATAATCAGGCCAAGTACCACACCCAGACCGTGATAAGCCCAGTCCGTTTTACTGTTGACCGTAATCGGCGCACCAATAATATGAACAACACGATTAATATCACTGGTAGAACCATAAATGGTCATTACATCGCCCAGCTTAAATTCCGTATCAGGAGTGATATCCAGCTTTTCACCATTACGATGCAACGCAATCAGATAGATACCATGCTGAATTTCAAACTCATTGTCACTCGTGTGTACTTTTGAACGGATTTCAGTCATTGTTTTATTGGCATATTCCGGATTGCGGAATACCACATTTCTGGTATCTACAATAACTTCTAGGCCTGGTTCTGAATCGAGCTCACGGCCAAACAGAGAGCTGACAGAAGTAACAGCTTCACGACGACCAACAATCAGAATAATATCGTCATGTTTTAACACTGTAGATGGCGTACAATCAATCAAATTGCCATGACGTTTAATCCGTTCGATAGTAACACCCAGATTTTCTAGCTCGATATCTTTGATGGTCTTATGAATATCACGTTCAACCACATAAATACGGCCAACCATCTGTGTAATAGCCATCCCCTGATTACCTTCAAGTGCCATCGCACCTTTCAGTTGCTCAGCTTCAGCAGCTACCGCATCATCACGAATATCACGTCCCATAATCTTCGGCAGCACATTCATACAGATAATAATTGCACCGAGCGAACCAAAGATATAAGTCACTGCATAACCAATGGCTACATTAGCCTGCAATTGTTGTAACTCATTTGCAGGCAAACCCATGTGCGTCAAAGCATCAGCAGCAGTACCTAGAATGGCTGACTGGGTTAGGCCACCGGCAGCTAAACCAGCAGCTAAACCTTTATCCAGATGGAACAGACGTGCCATAATCATCACCGTAATAAAGCCGGTAATGGCAATAAACAGCGCCAGAAAGATTTCACGCAGAGTTTTGACACCCAGTGAACGGAAAAACTGAGGGCCACTTTCGTAACCAACAGCATAAATAAATAAAGTAAACAGCAATGCTTTAAGACCTGAATCAATGTGAACATTGAGCAGGCTCAAAATCACGGCCACCAACAGAGAGCCAGCGACTCCGCCAAGCTGGAATTTACCGAAGCGGATACTGCCCAGTAAATAGCCTAGACTTAACGACAAAAACAGCAGAATAACTGGTGACTCCTGAATATTAGTCAAAACCCAATTCAACATATATCTACCTTCTCCTGAATGAACCAAGACTAGTGTGCGCTTGTACGATTTTAATTTTTGTCTTTATTTTCATAGGTATGAAAATAAATGATAACTTTAGTATTTTGTAAACACCAAAAGCATATAATTAAATTAAATAATCACATATAGCTAATATGTAAGAAGAATTTCACATTTTCCTCAAAAGATAGATAGAGTGTTTTTTCATTGATTTAAAAGAAAAAAATTAAGATTTTATTCAGCAAAAATCATTAACATAGAAACAAGATTGAAATATAAATTATGCTATTAGAATAATAAGGAGGTAACTCTATAAACCATAGATTATGCATACAAATAAAATAATTCATTCAATTTTAAATATATTTATATAGTTTGCATATATTATTATTAAGTCATATCAATGTCTTTGCAAGACAATTAAAAACCTATAACATATTGAAATAATAATAAGAATACAAATTAAAAAGTCGGTTATTTTTGCTTGATTCTGTGGCTATAACACAACAAAACCTATTTCATTACTAAAAAATGATAATAAAATTAACATCAATTACAAATTAAAAAAAATTAACTCATATATATATCCTATTAAACCCATTTAGCTATATCAAGTTCACATAAAAGTAATTTTAGGCTTGGCGGCTGTTACCTGTCAGCACCTATTATCAATAGCTGCAATCATAAATAAGATATCCAATTGACTTAATAATAAATATTTATTGCAAGATATCGATTTATTTGCTGTTCATACATAATTACCATACAGCGATAACTGACGTATAGCAGCAAGAAAAATCAAAAAAGCCTAAAAATAACTTTTAGGCTTTATCAAAAATAGTATTCTTATACAGAAAATAAATGAGTAATGACAAAAGACAATTGGAACTAATGTACAGGTACCCGATAACTTCTTACTCATTACCCAAACCAAAGAATCAGCGCCATAATGGTAAAGATTCAGTATTGATAAAATTTACTACATTATTCAAATTATTTTGTAGATTATTTGCTGTATCAGAATCTTCTGTATCTGTATCTGCATTTGTGTCTGTATCAGACGCCTCATCATCATACAAAGTAAATGATGGTTCCTTCTCTGTAGCTACTGATGGGATACCAATATCTTTAATCAGTCGTTGATATTCCTGAGATTGTGTCAGTAACTGATTAGCAGCCTTGCGCAGATTATTGACTTCACTATGAGATAAATAAAATGTAGTCGGAATATAAATTACTTTCTCTCTTAATGGTGAAGGCGGTATATCCAGCAAATTTACACTGATGTAATAGACCCGGGGTGTATCACCTGAGCGATTCTCATTCCACCAATCAACATACTTCTGAAACTGGCGCTGTGTATCCTCTGAGTACTTTTCAATAGGTATAGTAATCGCCTTTGCAACTTCCCCAGTACTAGGAATATTAGCGCTATTGTCAATTACATTACGCCTTTGTGTTTGTGCATTAACATTAATAATAATAACTTTTTTTATTCGAGCACTTTCCAACTGGTCATACAATGCCTTGTTGCTATATAACTCAGTTGTATCCAGCAAACTACGTAAACCCAGATTATCAGTTAATCCACCATCTAAAAAATGTATGTAAGGTCGCTTCTGGCTATCCTGATATTGTTTCAAATTAGCACGGTATATTGCACGTGTTTTCTCTCTGAATTCGGCCCTTCCATTCATACCATTAGCATTATCAAACGGATCATTATCTGGCAAACGATAATGACAGTTACCACCATTATTATTTAATGTCACCGGTGAAAACACCAGTGGAACCGCACTAGAAGCAGCAACTACACGAGAAATCGGCATCTGATTGAGATCTAGACACAACAAATCAAAATATTCCTGAGTAAAGTCCAATCTGCTACCAAGGCTCATATCTGTAGCACTAATAATCGTAAACGGTCCCTTACGCTTATAGTTTAAGTCAGCATAAGTTGCACCATGGTATAAATGTAAATCTAATTGTTCCTGTAATAAATCACCACGGCCAAACTGGGGGGAAGCCAAACGAGACCAGTTAGCCATTGAAAATACCTGCCCTATCATCATTTTTTGCAGATTCAGGTTTAAGAAATTATGTTCAAATGAAGGAATCGTTTCAGAACCATGTAAACCAAAATAAGCAGCTAGAACCGAACCACCAGAAATTCCATAAGCAACATCAATTGTATTCAGCAGATTAGTTTGCTTACCATTAATTTTCACCTGCTGTTTTTTCAAGGTTTCCAATACACCATACCCGAATGCTGCTGCTCGCGTACCACCACCAGAAAACATAACAATACCGATTACATCATCCTGATTTTTAGGATCATTGTTTAATAATGCATGTTTAAGGCGATATCCCTTATCCTCATCAACATGATCAATCGTTGCGACAGGTTGATATTGAAAAGAGGCACAAGCTCCGAGTTCAAGCAGAACCAGCACTAATAATGCACGAAGAAAAATAACAAATGAAAAGTGAAAACGCATACTGGCCCTACAGCAAAAAATATCAGAATTATAATTTCTAATGAAAAATATAATCCTGTATACAAAAAACAATAATCACAAATTCATTATCGTTTCAATTCAGTTCAACAAATGAAATCTCAGGTACCGTAACACTTATGCATGTGCATGCAAAATTTAATCATATCATCAACTATTAACAATGATAATGTTGATTTTAATAAAGATAATATAGATTAAAGCAAAATATTCAATAAACTGAATTACTCAAGCATCACAAAAATTAACTACATGAATAAACCAGTAATTTACTTGAATCCCTCTGCAACTTAATACTATAACCTATCACATGAAATAAAATTTGCCAAAAAGTTTTTTCAACACCCTTATATATTTACCATATTTATTCATTGATCCATATTATAAAGCCAGACCAGAATTACTCATTCACATCCATCTGCCAGCCACCCCCGAGCGCTTTATACAGACTCACAAGATTACGCGCCTCTTCCAACCGGCTTTGAATCTGTTTGTCAGCCAAATCCTCTGCATTTAAACGTGCGCGTAAACTACGATCCAGAGTCATGTCACCAAAGCGAAACAGCTTCTCAGCCGCACTAGCCTGACTGGCCGCTTGTGTTTGCGCCTGATGCATTAAATTAGTTTGCTGAAACAGACTGAACTGCATCTGATAGGCATTATCGACTTCAGCCAGAGCCTGTAAAATCATACTATCATACTCAGCAATTGCTGCCTGTAGTTGTGCATCTGCTCTTTCAATATTGTGTTTAATCCGGCCAGCAGTAAATACCGGTATAGTCATACCTGCATCCAGCAGGCCACTAACATTTTTTAAATATGATGTATTGTGATTTAAATGTATCTGGCCAGTTTGCCATAGAAAATTTAGTGAAAAACGTGGTAGGCGATCTGCTTTAGCACTAGCCAGACCTGCTCCCATCGCTTTTACCACATTTTCTTGAGTACGGATATCCGGCCGTCGGGTGATCATGTCTAGAGGCAACTGTCCGGCCGGTGCAGAAGGCAAATGCTGCAAGATATCCAGAGACTCAGGAGCAACAGTAAAACCTTGTGGTAGCTGGCCAGTTAATACTGCAATATTGCGCTGGTAAACATCAGCCTGAGCCAAATAAGTGGCTATCTGTGCCTGCATAGCAGACAATTTGGCATCAACCTCTCTGACATCATAAGCTGTTGCCTCACCAGCCCGAAAACGCCCAACCGTATAGCGCTGCAACTGTTTTAACGTAGCAACACTATGTTCACCTACTTTCGCCCGCTGCTGCATGGCACGCATATTCAGATAATTATCTGCAATCTCACTACTGAGCATCATCTGGGCACCATGCCAGCGTTCTGTTTCGCTCAGACTCAGATAATGCATTTCATCAGCATCACTACGCTTCTGGCCAAATACATCTGGTTCCCAGCTCGCAGTAAAACCTGCATGCACAGTATTGCCATGCATGCGAGTACGATTATCACCCAGTGGTGAGCCGGTTGCCTGTAAATAATCTTTAGTATTGCCTATTCCCGGCAGATACAGGTCTTTAAGCCCATTGGCACCATTGTAACGGTGGAAGCTGCCACTGCTTCCCACTCCGGCTAAAGGTCCCAAATCAGATTTGGTCATGGCCGCACTGGCACGTGCAGAAAGCATGTTGGCCTTCATTTTGGCCAGATTACGGTTATTTTTTAAGCCAGTGCTAATCAAGTCATTCAATACCGGGTCTGGCCAAACCTGCCACCAGCGACTGATATCCGCCTCCCCTCGGGCATTAACATTCTGGTCAAATTGTTGTGGTACACCTACTGTAGATTTTACCTGAATATCGGTTCTGCTACAGCCTGCCATTAATCCCATAGCCAATAATACTGGCAACCATATTTTATTCATTAACTTACTTCCCCAAAATTCGGTACAACCATTATGAATGCTGCGCCAGCATGCCACGAAAGCGTGACAGCGCCAAAGCCAGAAACAGCGCACCCATGATTGTCATCATAATAATTTTCGGCCAGACAATATCCAGTCCGGCATCGCGAAACAGCACATCCTGACTAAACTGAGTAAACTGGGTTTCTGGAGAAAACCAAGTTATATACTGAAAAAAAACCGGCATGCTTTCCAGCGGAGATTCCGATCCTGAAAGCAAGCGCATTACCACATATATCGGCAAACACAGCAAACCGAATTGCGGCATGGTTGGTGCCAGCGTCGCAAACCAGATACCCAGTGAAGCCACAGAAAACAGATAAATAATCATCCCCAGACTAAACAAAGACACCGAACCATTAATCGGAATATTTAGCCAACCCTCAATCACCAGCCACAGCGACAGCAGCGAAGCCACTGAAATTACCGCACCATTAGCAAAAATTTTGGCCATCACAATTTCACTAGGATGTACCGGCATTACCAGCAGCTGCTCAATCGTCCCATGCTCACGTTCACGAATTACCGCCGCACCAACTAAAATAATCGCCAGTAAAGTCAGATTTGAAACCACATTCATCGTAGCAATAAACCATGAAGATTCACCATTGGGATTAAACTGAGTATTCAACACCGGAGTAACCGGAGAATATTCAGTTGCCACCGGCTGACGCAAAAAAGAGCGCGTCTGAGTGTCAATTATCTGGCTTAAATAATTAAAACCGATACCTGCCTGAGTAACCGAAGTAGCATCAGCCAGTACCTGAATGGTAGGAGAACGCCCTGCTATCACATCACGTTCAAAATTAACCGGAATATCCAGAACAAACACATAATCGCCCTTGTCCATAGCTGCTTCAACGTCCTCACGTCTCACCTCCACCGGCTGCTTGAAATAGGGTTCCAGCAGAGAATCACGAATCCGGTAGGACAGAACACTGTGATCAGCATCCATTATCGCTACAGAAGCATGGCGCACTTCCGTAGAAATACTGGTGGCCACTGAATATATGGCTAAAGACAGTACTACTACCATCAGAGCAATCATAACCACATCGCTTAACAGGCTTTTTAGTTCTTTAATACTTAATACCCACACATTTTTAAACCATTGCAGCATCTACACCTCCTGCTTTTTCAACAAGCGGCCGGCCAGAAATACATACACCAGACAAAATGCCAGCAGTACCAAATAATAGTTAACAAAATCCAGAAAGCCCAAACCTTTGGTAAAACCACCCATACTGATTAACTGATACCATGCGGTTGGAAAACTCCAGCCAAACCAGTAATTCACACCAGTCAGCGTGGATAAGGGATAAAGCAGACCAGAAAAATTCAGCGCCGGAATCAGTGATAAAATTGCAGAACCAAAAATTGCTGCTACTTGCGATTTTACAAAACTGGAAATCAGTAAACCGAAAGCTGTGGCCGCACAAATCAGCGCTAGCGCCCCCAGACTCATGGCAAAGAAACTACCACGTACTGGTACCTCCAATACCACTACTGCCAGCCATACCAGTATCAGATAGCTGATAAAGGAAACAAAAACATAAGGTATCTGCTTACCAATCAAAAACTGCCTTACCGATGCCGGTGAAGTATACAGATTAGTAATCGAGCCAATTTCTCGCTCCCGCACCACGCCCAGCGCTGTCATCATTACAGGTATCAACATCATCGCCATCATAATCATGCCGGGTGTTATCGCAAAAATACTCTTGAAATCCTGATTGTAAACATAGCGCGGCGCAATCTGCGCACTAGATTTGAGCGAAATCGGTAAACCTTTCTGCGCCCACTGAACCGTAGCATAGCGGTTCAATACCACCAGAATAAAACTTTTAATATTTTCAGCCATAAACGGCATCGTACCATCTACATAAAACCCCACTTCCGGCTTATCATCACGCAACAAATCGCGACCAAAATTTGGTGGTATGTCAATAACGAGCCTTGCCTGTGAAATTTTCAGCGTTTGGTCAATCTCACTGGCACTATGCAGATTACCAGTAAAGGTAAAATAGCTTGAACCGCGAAAATGTTCGATTAAGGCCCGACTCTCCACCGTCTGGTCACGGTCGATTACCGCAAACTTGACATGCTCTACATCAAAAGATACCGACCACGCAGCCATCATCATTAAGACAACTGGCCCGAACAAAGCAAAAAAAAGGCGAATTTTATCGCGCAGCAATTCCTTACCTTCACGTACAGCAAACGTCCACACAGTCTTTAGCCAGTAGCTCAGACTATCAGTGTTCATTGCCTTACCCGCAGATTGCGCCAGTCTGGTTTCTTGTAGCGGATTCTGTTCAACCGCTGCCGGCTGACTAGCCTTATTTTTGTCTACTGCTTCCTGCAAATAATCAATAAACGCCGTTTCCAGATCATCTGTATTCTTATTAGCGCACAGCTCTGCTGGCGTACCAATAGCCAACACCCGTCCCTGATGCATAAACGATATCCTGTCGCATCGTTCCGCTTCATTCATAAAATGTGTGGACACAAAAATAGTTGTGCGATTCTTTCTGGATAAATCAAGTAGATGATGCCAGAACATATCTCTGGCCACCGGATCAACCCCAGATGTTGGTTCGTCCAGAATCAATACTTGCGGATGATGCAGGCAAGCCGCAGCCAATTGTAAACGCTGCCGGATGCCCAGAGGCAATTGACTAGGCTGAATATCTGCAAATTCAACCAGATCAAACTGCTGTAAGGACTGCTGAACCGAAGAATCTATCTGCGCCATATCCATACGATATAGTCGCGCAGACAAAACCAGATTCTGCTGTACCGTTAATTCCTCATATAAAGAAAACGACTGCGACATGTATCCAATCTTCATTCGCGTCGTCATATCATCGGCATCAACCGTATGCCCAAGCAATTGAGCAGTCCCAGAACTGGCATCCAGCAAACCAGTAAGCATTTTCATTGTTGTCGATTTACCGCAACCATTCGACCCCAGAAAGCCGAAAATTTCACCACGCTCAATTGTAAAGCTAACATTATTTACTGCAACAAAATCCCCGAAACGCTTGGTTAAATCTTTTGCCTGAATTGCCGGCGGTAAATATTTATCAGGAACAAATGGCGTCAGCTTTAAACTGCCGGCTTTATTCTGTTTCGACTCAGGCAACATTTTCACATAAGCCTGCTCCAGCGTATCCGTATGTGTTTTTTCCAGAACCTGCTGCGTGGGTGCATTAACAATCAGATGACCATCATCCATTGCCAGCAGATATTCAAAACGTTTGGCTTCATCAAAATAGGCAGTGGCCACAATAACCGTCATATCTGGGTTTTCTACCCGCAAATCATCAATGAGCTCCCAGAACTGGCGTCGGGATAGCGGGTCAACTCCCGTTGTTGGCTCATCCAGAATCAGCAGCTCAGGATTGTGAACCAGCGCACAACACAGACTTAACTTCTGTTTCATTCCACCTGACAATTTACCCGCTGGCCGATCGGCAAAAGGTGACAACCCTGTAGCTTGCAATAAACGCTTAATACGCTCATGCCGCATTGCTCCGCGCAAACCAAATAAGCGGGCATGGAAATCAACATTTTCATTAACAGACAAAGTCGGATAAAGATTCTGGCCAAGACCTTGTGGCATAAAAGCAATACGGTGACTTAACTGCTGGCGGCTATGCTTATCCGCCATGCTATCACCAAATACCAACACTTCACCCTGCTGAATAATTTTCACACCAGCAATCAGCGACAATAACGTCGACTTACCTACCCCGTCTGGTCCAATCAAGCCTACCGTTGCACAGCGCCGGATTTGCAGCGACACATCGCGCAACGCTACTGTTTGCCGGTACTGATGAGACACATGGCGTAAATCAACAGCCCACTTTCCTCCTGCTACAGCCTGCCCTTTAGCAGTACTATCCATCTCAGGCACCCTTGGCTGGTTGTTTCACACTAGGTAAATTAACTTGCCATTGCTGTGGCCACGCCTTACTATTATCAAAACGGATATAGCCGTTACCTGTTAAGCCACCCTTGAGCAAACCACTGTATTGCAACGCAATCTGCGGCGGAATTTTTAGCTTAACCTTATACATCAGCTTTTGCCGCTCGTTTAACGTCTCCACAAATTTGGGCGTAAATTGCGCATTAGAATCAATAAAATCCACTTTTGCCGGCCATACTGCATTCATCCCGTCCAGTACAATCCTTGCCTCATCCCCAAGCCTCAGCTTACCAATAGTATCTGTTGGCAAATAGACCGACAACGTCACATCAGTTGGATCCAGAAGCGATACAACCTTATTGCCTTCGCCCAGCACATTACCAGCTTCGGCAATTCGATACTCAATTCTGCCGGCTTTAGGTGCCCGAATCAGCATGTCATTATTGGCTGAAAAAGTAGCATCAATTTGTGCCTGTGCCTGCTTCACCGCAGCCTGTGCTTCAGCACGTGCTGCCTGTGCCGATTTAACTCTGGCAAGAGCAGCATCTCTATTAGCCAGACGCCGGCGCAATTCCGGCGAAGATACCAAATCATCTGATTTAAGCTGGCGCGCATTATCCAGATCCATCTGCGCAATTTTATATGACTGTTGCTGGGCTGCAATTTCCGCCTCAGCCCTAGATACACTTTCCTGAGCGCGCTGCTTATCCGCACGTGCAGCAGCCAGTTTGCTAGTGGTCTGATCAGATGACAATTCAGCCAAAACCTGATTTTTGACCACCATATCCCCTTCATCCACCTTAATTTCCACTACTCTGCCAGAATACAAAGTAGCCACATCCAACCTTTTTAACTCCATGCGGCCATTACCACCAGTAAAACCATCCGGTAATGCAGTATTGCTCCGCATATTAATCCACACTGCCAGCCCCACCAACACCAGTACTACCAATAATATAAACAACAGTCTTCTTGTTTTCATTTATTCATCCCTGATTGAACTGTTTTTACTGGTTTCGCATTACGAAACTCGCTGAAATTTCCTCACGCAAGTTAACACATAAAACATAAATACATCTTATCTATAACAATAGTTTACTATTACTGTTGCACTATTACCATAATCGCAAAGATTCTAAACTTAAAAGTCTCATTCTGATTACTAGTAATCGCCACTTGTCAGCATCCTGATTTTTTCTGACAATCAGAACACATCTCTCAAGGAATTCCGACATGATTATCGTAATGCAGCGTCAGGCAACCGAACCCCAGATCAGCAACGTCATTACCTTTATCCGCCAACGCGGACTGCACGAGCACATATCTCACGGCGAAGAACGTACCATTATCGGTGCAGTTGGCGACGAAAGAGTATTTGAACCACGCGAGCTGGAGGCACTCCCCGGCGTTGAAAAAGCATTGCGTATACTACAGGACTGGCGCATTATCAGCCGCGAAACCCAGCCTCAAGACACAATCATCACCGTACGCGGACAACAGTTTGGCGGACAGAAATGTCATCAGGTAGCCAGCATGACAGGCTCACAATTTCCCCAAAACACCAATATATTTATCGACCCCTTCTACCAGACTGCTTCACCCTATACACCGCCACTGCAAACCGGTACAAACATGCAGCAACAGATTAAACAGGCGCATCAGGCCGGTAAATCAGTCTGGTTACGTATCAGAGATGTGCGCCAGCTCGAACCAGCCTTGCAGGCAGAAGCAGATATTATTTATCTCGGAGGAGAACTGATGTCAAATCGTACTCTGCTTAATGAAGTAGGTTGTTTAAACATTCCGGTGGTATTATGCAAAGACAAACATCATCAAGTTGATGACTGGCTAATTGCTGCCGAACACATCGCCCTTAAAGGCAATCATCACCTGATGCTGGGTGAAGCAGGAACACTAAGTTTGGAACGCAATGCCCCATATCGATTAGATGTAGAAGCAATAGTTAAAGCTAGACAAATTACCCATTTACCCATTGTTGCCAATATTTCCCACCTTGCCCATGCCTACATGAATAGCTCAACACTCATACAACTGGCACAGGCAGCAGGTGCCCATATCATTATCTATTAAATGATTTGACAAATAGACAATAAGTCTAAAATTTAAAAATTTATAAAAACCTATAATATCTTCAAATTTGGACAAATTAATCAAAATAAACAGTTAAATTTGTCCAAATTAAGCATTATATTGCTCAATAATAATAAAAATAAGCATAAAATAAATCAAAAAAACCATAAAAGCAGTATTTTTCATAAAATTAGCACTTGCTTAACACCAATACCTGTCTTATCGTAAACACTCATTTAACTAACCCAAACCTGCTAATCCGACTACCGGATGCAGCGCCAACAGTTCATCACAATAGGTGTGTTCGCGTACCCTAAATCGCTGTTTACATCTATTAAATCTTACCGGATGAAGATGCATTGGCAACGTATCAGTCGGATGGCTAGAACATAAGAGGTTGATATGCAACTTTCAGGTGCACAAATACTCGTGCAGAGTCTCAAAGCTGAAAATGTAGAATATGTTTTCGGTTATCCCGGCGGAGCAGTTCTCGAAATTTACGACGCCATCTTTCAGTTAAAAAAATTTCGCCACATACTTGTCAGGCATGAGCAGGCCGCAGTTCACGCTGCCGATGCCTATTCACGTGCCAGTAATGGTGAAAAAATCGGCGTAGCACTGGTTACTTCCGGCCCCGGTGCCACTAATGCTATCACCGGCATTGCCACAGCCAATTCCGACTCAGTACCCCTTGTAGTCATTTCAGGTCAGGTTGGCACACCAGCCATTGGTTCCGATGCATTTCAGGAAGTAGACACCGTTGGTATTTCCCGACCCTGTGTCAAACATAATTTTCTGGTAACACACGTCAGCGAACTAGCCGAAACCATAAAAAAAGCATTCCAGCTTGCCCGTACCGGCCGGCCGGGAGTAGTGGTTATCGATGTACCCAAAGATGTTACTCAGGCAATGGCAAAATTCAGCTACCCGCAAGAAGACATCAATATCCGCTCCTATCAACCCGTTATCCACGGGCACACCGGTCAGATAAAAAAAGCTACACAGGTATTGGCTGCGGCCAAACGTCCGATTATCCTGTTTGGCGGCGGTGTAATACTGGGCAATGCCAGCAATGTCCTCACCGATTTAATCCAATCTACCGGCATACCTTGTGTATCCACCCTGATGGGATTAGGCGCATTCCCCGGCACCAATCGCCAATTTCTGGGTATGGTAGGCATGCACGGCTGCTACGAAGGTAATCAGGCCTTGCAAAACGCGGATGTCGTACTCGCGGTAGGTGCACGTTTTGATGACCGTGTTATCTCAGTACCAGACAAATTTACCGATGATGGCAAAAAAATCATCCATATAGATATTGACCCGTCCAGTATTGCCAAACGCGTAAAAGTAGATGTACCAATTGTTGGTGATGTTAAAAACGTCCTTGCTGATTTACTTGCCCTATGGCAGAAACAGAATATGGCATTTAACAGCAATGCACTGGAAAGATGGTGGAAAACCATTGAAAACTGGCGCAGCCATAACAGTTTATGGTTTGAAAACACAAACGAATCCATTAAACCGCAACAAGTAATCCAGACACTGGCCAAACTTACCAGCAATAATGCACTCATTACCTCTGATGTCGGCCAGCACCAGATGTTCACAGCCCAATACTACCCATTTCAACGACCGCGCCAATGGCTTAATTCCGGCGGTCTGGGCACAATGGGCGTAGGCTTACCTTATGCCATGGGCGCCAAACTGGCCAGACCAGAGGAAGACGTATTCTGTATCACCGGTGAAGGTTCCATTCAAATGAACATACAGGAACTATCCACCTGTTACCAGTACCGTCTGCCCATCAAAGTAATCAACCTGAATAATGGCTTTCTCGGCATGGTTCGCCAGTGGCAAGAGTTATATTACGAAAATCGCTACTCAGAAACCTATATGGAATCATTGCCTGACTTCGTCAAACTAGCCGAAGCTTACGGCCATATCGGTATCCGCGTCGAGAAGGCGGCCGACATAGAAGGTGCCCTAAAAGAAGCCATTGCCTTGAAAGACCGACTGGTATTCATGGATTTCATTACCGACCGTAGCCAGAATGTCTACCCGATGGTAGGCAATGGCAAAGGACTGGACGAAATGGTGTTGCCACCACATATGAATGAAACCCAGATTACTGCAACCAATGACCGCGAACAGAATAGCCGGAGTGCATCATGAGACACATTTTATCTATTCTGATGGAAAATCAGTCTGGAGCCATGAGCCGCATCGTTGGCTTGTTTTCAGCCCGTGCCTACAACATAGACTCTCTTTCCGTGTCTCCCACAGAAGACAATACCCTGTCACGCATGACAATAGTCACCAGCGGTAATGACATGGTAATGGAACAGATAACTAAACAGCTAAACAAACTGATTGAAGTTATCAAAGTAATCGACCTCAATGACAGTCAATATGTCGAACGCGAACTAATGCTGGTCAAACTGCGCGCTACTGGTAAAGACAGAGATGAAATACTGCGTCTGGCGGATATCTTCCGCGGACAAATTATTGATGTTACCGATAAAACCTATACCGTAGAAATCACCGGCACCAGCAACAAACTTGATGCCTTTCTGGATACCGTGGGCAAACCACTGATTCTGGAAACAGTTCGCACAGGTGCAGCCGGCATAGGCCGTGGCGAACGTATGTTACGTATTTAATCAGGCACGCTGACAAAATTACCGGCTTAAAGCCATACCCAAACATCAATTATAGAATCAAAGCATTAAACTAAAGGAATAACAATGCAAGTTTATTATGATAAAGACGCCGACCTGTCATTAATCAAAGGCAAAACCGTAGCCATTATTGGTTATGGTTCACAAGGTCATGCCCATGCCGCCAACCTGAAAGATTCAGGTGTTAACGTAATCGTAGGCTTACGCAAAAATGGTAACTCATGGCATAAAGCAGCCAATGCAGGGCACGATGTGCGTGAAGTGGCCGAAGCCACCAAAGCTGCCGATGTAGTCATGATTCTTACCCCAGATGAATTTCAGCCGGCAGTATATGTAAATGAAATTGCCCCCAATCTCAAAGACAATGCCACTCTGGCTTTTGCCCATGGCTTCAACATTCATTACAACCAAATTATTCCAGCCAAAAATCTGGACGTAGTGATGATTGCACCCAAAGGCCCCGGCCACACCGTACGCAGCGAATTTCTCAAAGGCGGCGGTGTACCCAGCCTGATTGCCGTACATCAGGATGCAACCGGCCGAGCTCGCGACATCGCCTTATCATATGCAGCAGCCAATGGTGGTACCAAAGGTGGTGTTATCCAAACAACCTTTAAAGAAGAAACCGAAACCGACCTCTTCGGCGAACAGGCAGTATTGTGTGGTGGGCTGGTTGAATTAATCAAAACCGGTTTTGAAACACTAGTAGAAGCCGGATATGCCCCCGAAATGGCTTACTTTGAATGCCTGCATGAAATGAAACTAATCGTAGACTTAATCTACGAAGGTGGTATTGCCAACATGAACTATTCCATTTCCAATAATGCAGAATACGGTGAATATTTCACCGGTCCGCAAGTAGTGAATGAACATTCACGTCAGGCAATGCGTGAAGCATTAAAACGCATTCAGAACGGCGACTATGCCAAATCCTTTATCGTAGAGGGTGCCACCAACTACCCGTCTATGACCGCCCGTCGTCGCCAGAACGCCGAACATCCGATTGAAATCGTTGGTAACCAGCTACGCAGCATGATGCCATGGATTGCCAAAAACAAACTGGTTGATCAGGACAAAAACTAATTTAGCTGCTTAAGTCAGCTTATTCCAAAACAAAAGCTTGTGTATGCATTTTCATATACAAGCTTTTTTTAACCCTGAATCCAAGAAAAATTATGACTAACACGCCTGCATCGCAGCCCAAGCCTGCACCTCAAATCACCCAAAATTCCCCTACTAAAGTTGCCGTTGCCAGCCTGGTAGGTACAGCCGTAGAATTTTACGACTTCTACATATACGGTCTGGCCGCCGCACTGGTACTGGACACCCTGTTTTTTGCAAACAAGGATCCGGCACTTGCCGTCATGCACTCATTTCTCACCTTTGGCATCGCCTTTATCGCCCGCCCCATTGGTGCAGCACTATTCGGCCATTTCGGCGATAAAATCGGCCGCAAAACCACCCTGATTGCATCCTTACTGATAATGGGCATCAGCACCACCCTGATTGGCTTTCTGCCAACCTACCAACAAGCTGGCATCTTTGCACCAATTTGTTTATGCATCCTGCGCTTCTGTCAGGGGCTTGGGCTGGGTGGCGAATGGGGCGGTGCCGCCTTACTGGCTACCGAAAATGCCCCAAGAGGAAAACGCGCCCTCTTCGCCATGTTTCCACAAATCGGGCCTCCTATCGGCTTCATCACCGCCAGCCTGATATTTATTATTCTGTCCAAAAGCCTGAGCAACGAACAAATGATGGCTTGGGGCTGGCGTATTCCCTTTCTACTGAGCATAGTACTAGTTGGCCTTGGCATGTATGTCCGCATGTCCATTATTGAAAGCAATGCCTTTCGCAGCATGGTTGCCAAGCAGAATGCAGTAAAAGTGCCACTGGCTGATACCGTCCGTAAACATTACAAACAGCTTATCCTTGGTTCACTGGCGGCCATGTCATGCTTTACCCTGTTTTTTCTGTCTACTGTATTTTCCCTGCAATATGCCACCACACAACATCCATGGCAAAGCGCACCATTGTTTAACAAAATTGATTACCTATTCATCCTGATGGGTGCCATAGTATTTATGGCTTTAGGTTCGCCCGTCTCAGCATGGCTTTCCGATAAAATCGGCCGCCGTCCGATATTTTTAACTGGTGGCATCCTAACCGTAATAATCGGTTGCTTCTACGGTAATTTAATCAATTGTGACAGTACTGCTGTTGCCGCCATATTTCTGTCCTTTTCCTTATTTGTTATGGGCATTCTATGGACACCACTGGCTGCCTTTTTACCGGAAATATTTCCTACCAACGTACGTTATACCGGCGCAGCCATATCTTTCAGCTTCGGCGGCATCCTGGGCGGCTCACTCACACCCTTTACCGCCGCATGGTTAGTTAAAGAATACAGCTTACAGGGTACCGTATACGTTGGCTGGTTTCTGATCGTCTCCTGCGTGCTTAGCATGCTCGCCGTCCTGCTGCTACCAGAAACACATCAACAGGAAATTGAAAACTAAAACAGATAAAAAACCGATTAACCCAATCGGTTTTTTATTTATTCCATCTATTCCCATCAGCTTTATTAGTAATCTGTCTCCATTACCCATTCTTTCTGCTAAAATAGACACAAAATACAGCGTAACAGAAAACCAATATGAGCATTATCAACAATAAAAAAGCCTTTCACGATTACTTTATTGAAGAACAGATAGAAGCCGGCATCGTTCTTGAAGGCTGGGAGGTCAAAGCCATTCGCGCCGGCCGCGTGCAAATCAAGGAAAGCTATATCCAGTGGAAAAAAGGTGCCTTCTACTTAGTCGGCAGCCACATCACTGCATTACCTACCGCCTCTGATCACGTCAAACCCGATCCGGTACGCCAGCGGAAACTTCTACTGAATCAGTCTGAGATCAACAAACTGATTGGCAAAGTAGAACGCAGTGGCTATACCCTCGTACCCGTCAACATGCATTACAGCCATGGCTATGTAAAAATCGACATGGGCTTAGCCAAAGGTAAAAAACAGCACGACAAGCGCCAAAGCAGTAAAGAAAAAGACTGGAACCGTGAAAAACAACGGCTAATGAAACAGGCGCGTTAAATCATGTCTGACCATAAAATCGCAAATAGGGAAATTGAAAAACATCAATTCCCCTATTTAAATAAAAACTTAAACACAAAAATAATTTCAATCTCAACCCTTTCACCCATAAAATCAAATCTATAAGCACATAGAATTCATTTTAATTAAATCAGTTTCCCTGCGTCCGCTCCCATTCTCACTAATTCATCCAATCCTATATTTCTGTATACATCACTTTCTAGAAATCAATAAAACATATTAAAATAAGCATCAACAACTACAATATTGTTTTTAAAATAATTTGGAGAATTGTGTCATGAAAAAAACTGGTTTTCTTTTAGGACTGTTATTGTTGAGCGGATGTATAACTGTCAACGGAGATTATCGCATTATCGTACAGGATGAAAACGGGCAGGATTTATTACCAAAAGCGAAATTGCTAGCACATGGAACAGGTATTTACACCTTCAAAAATTCACTATGTACAGCCTTTCCCAAAGCTACCATTCGTATTTATGATCTCCACACCAACGAAGAATTAAAAGGAGAAAGCCCGCGTAAATGCCGATAAATTCAGCTCCATTCTCATCAGAAGAATAAATAACATACAGGAACAATATGAACTACCAACCCAAAGATTTAAAAATATACGAGATTGGCACTACAATTTAAAAACCTGTACACAAACATTTATCTGCTTTCAGTCACAGTGAGTGTTTGAACATCCCTGCTTTTTGGACGAACAATCTCAACAAATGATGAAAATTCTAATGCAGTAATATTTTATTATCTGCAATAAACACCGTCATTGCTTCTAGCCATACAAAAACAAACCTAGCATCAAACAAGTTTATTTCACACCCAACGCTATTTACACAGAAGCACTAAAAATAGATATCTACTATCTAAAACCAGCCAACTTTATCAAAACTACAAATGAAAGCCGCAGAGATATTAACGTCATTGAATTCTACATAACATTTACATCTAATCCCATCATTAACAAAAAAGCTCATTTCTATATAAAGTTTAATAAAACCATTTTAGATAAAAGCTTAAATTACTGCTATCAGAACCCGTTTATCAAAATCCTAAAATTTCTGGCACAAGATTGAAGAGAAAAGCAGAATAAAAAAACCATACAACAACATAATTCAATCAGGCTTGATTACCAACCAATATCCATAAACTCGTAAAAACCATAATCATATTCAACCAGCAAAGCCAAATAACAGCAGCCACAAAACAAATACATTAATCATCTTATCCAGATAGATAGCCTATTTTTCACAATATTAGTTTTCCGCATACAGAGCACTTGCAGAAATAAAAGCAGAAAAGTGTTAAAATAACTCGCTTCATACTCAAACACCTGTCAAGAGCCTAGCATGAATCAGGATAAAATCTTAATTCTCGATTTTGGTTCACAAGTAACCCAGCTCATCGCCCGGCGCGTACGTGAAGCTCATGTTTATTGTGAATTACATTCATTCGACATGCCCATTGCCGACATCAAGGCATTCGCCCCCAAAGGCATTATCCTGTCTGGCGGCCCCAATTCAGTATACGAATCAGACTATCAGGCCGATCCAGAAATCCTTAATCTGGGTATCCCTATTCTTGGCATCTGCTATGGCATGCAATGGCTGGCACATACCATGGGTGGTGAAGTCAGCGGTGGTGACCAGCGCGAATTCGGTTATGCTCAAGTGCATACAGAAGACAGCCAGTTTACCAATGGCATTTTCGACAACCAGCCTAACACACTGGATGTATGGATGAGCCATGGCGACAAAGTAAGCAAACTGCCAGACGGCTTTAAAAGCATTGGTCATACCCCTAGCTGCCCTTATGCCATCATCGAAAACCCGCAAAAACACTTCTATGGCGTCCAGTTTCACCCCGAAGTTACCCATACCAAACAAGGGCGTGAATTAATTAACCGTTTTGTACTGGACATCTGTCAGGCCAAACCAAGCTGGACAATGCCAAACTACATCGAAGAAGCCATTACCAAAATTCGCGAGCAGGTAGGTACCGATGAAGTTATTCTGGGTCTTTCCGGTGGCGTGGATTCATCCGTAGCTGCTGCCCTGATTCACCGAGCTATCGGCGATCAGCTTACCTGCGTGTTCGTTGATCATGGCCTGTTGCGCTATCAGGAAGCGCAAATGGTTATGGACATGTTCGGCAAAAACCTTGGCGTAAACGTAATTCACGTCGATGCTTCTGCCGATTTCCTCGAAAAACTCGCAGGCGAAACCGACCCGGAACGCAAACGCAAAATCATCGGTGCCGAGTTTGTCGAAGTCTTCCAGCGCGAAGCTGGCAAACGCCAAAACGCCAAATGGCTGGCACAAGGCACCATCTATCCCGATGTAATTGAAAGCGCCGGCGCCAAAACCAAAAAAGCGCATGCCATCAAAAGCCATCACAACGTAGGCGGCCTGCCGGAAACACTCAACCTGCAACTGCTGGAACCACTGCGCGACCTCTTCAAAGACGAAGTGCGCGAACTAGGCGTAGCTCTGGGACTACCACGCGACATGGTATATCGCCATCCCTTCCCTGGTCCCGGTCTGGGCGTGCGTATTCTGGGCGAAGTTAAACGCGAGTATGCCGACTTACTGCGCCGTGCCGACCATATCTTTATCGAAGAATTACGTAACACCTGCGATGAAGACGGCTTATCCTGGTACGACAAGACCAGTCAGGCATTTGCCGTTTTCCTGCCGGTAAAATCCGTAGGCGTCATGGGAGACGGCCGCACCTACGAATACGTAGTAGCCTTGCGTGCAGTTATTACCAGCGACTTCATGACCGCCCACTGGGCACACCTGCCGTACGATTTACTTGGCCGCGTTTCCAACCGCATCATCAACGAAGTCCGCGGCATCAACCGCGTGGTTTACGATGTCAGCGGCAAACCACCTGCTACCATTGAGTGGGAATAACAGCGCACTCACCATATTAACGCAAATCAAAAAGCCTTGTTTACCACAGGGCTTTTTCTTTTTCAGCATCCTCTGGCCTCAAAACCCTGCTTATTCTTGCCACCAGCAATAAAAAACACATTTTTCAGAAAAACAACAGCAATGCTTTCATACCAAATCTGATTTCCAACTACAAGCAAATTGCATCATCTATCAATTTTTCACTAACTTATCTTCGTCATCTAAAGCCAGCATTTACTTCACTCCCCCAAGCAAATTTCAGTACATATCATCCTTAAAAAGTCACCAAGCCATGCTTTTCAGGCATTAATTACCATAAAGTATAAGTATTTTACATAGAAATTTTAGCTACTTATACTTTTCAAAACAGCATGAAAGTATCAATCAGCCAATAAAACATCCACAAAAAACATAGTAAATGCCTACACAACTCTAAAAAATGAATACCACATCAATTGCGCAAACCAGATAACGGAGACTCAGCAACAATGCAGCAGCAAACCCATCAGCCACCAGCAACAGCACACTGGTCTGCCGTTTTCTCATTATTTATGGGCGTTACCAGCCTCATCAGCGCCGAATTTGTCCCGATTAGCCTGCTAACGCCAATAGCCAAATCCCTGAACATCACTGAAGGCATGGCAGGGCAAACTGTTACCGCTGTAGGTATTTTTGCTGTAATAGCCAGCCTCTTCCTGTCATCAGTAGCCAAAACCACCAACAGGCGCACAGTCTTATTAATCATGTCTGCCATGTTAATAGCAGCAAATACATTAATTGCCTTTGCCCCAAACTATATTCTACTGCTTAGCGGACGTTGCCTATTAGGACTGTGTGTCGGCAGCTTCTGGTCACTAGCATCCGCCGTAACCATACAACTGGTACCGGAAAAAGAGGTTTCGCGTGCGCTCAGCATTGTCTACGCCGGCGTATCCGTGGCCACCATCATTTCCCTGCCATTGGCCAGTTATCTGGGCAACATCATCGGCTGGAGAAGCATCTTCCTGCTCACCGCACTTTTAGGCGTTGCCGCATTTATCTGGCAATTCTTCTCCTTACCCGACCTGCCAGCGCAAGCTGATAGCAACTTTAAACAGATGCTCTTACTCTTAAAGCAGCCATGGGTAGCCACCGGAATACTGGCCACCATATTCAGCTATGGCGGATATCATATTTTCTTCACCTACTTAAGACCTTTTCTGCAACATACACTTTCCCTGCCAGCTAATACCTTATCCATACTGTTACTGATTTTCGGCATCGGCAATTTTGCCGGCACCATTATCGCCGGATGGATAATGCATAAACACTTTAAACCAAGCATGATAATCAGCCACATCATTTTATTTATTCTGGCTGTCACATTACTGTTCAGCCACAACAATCCGGCCACCGATTCAGCACTTATTGTTGCATGGGGTTTCATGTTTGGTTTTCTGCCTGTCGGCTGGTCAACATGGATAGCCATTACATTGGCCAACAAAGCCGAAATGATGGGCGGCCTGTCTGTGGCAGCCATACAATTTGCCATCGGCTTAGCTGCGGCCATAGGCGGCATCATCTATGACCATCAGGGCATAGCGGGAATTTTCTTAAGTTCCGCATTAATTTTTATCGCAGCACTACTACTCATGAAAACCAGCTTTGCACTATATACCCGCGCAACAGCTAAACCCTTTTCATAAATTATTCTTCACCAGATTCAACAAAGAGACTTCCCAATCATGCAAAACATCAGTCTTTATCTCAAAAAGAAAATTTTTATAACCATATGTCTCAGTTTTTTCGGACTGTTTCCCCCACTATCAATCGGAGCCAATATGTCAAACAACGCAGATAATTTTTATCAAAGTAAACAAGTAACCATGCAGAAAGTCAGCTTTCTCAATCAGTATAAAATGAAAGTGGCTGGTAATCTGTTTACACCGAAAACATTAGCAGCAAACACAAAATACCCGACCATCATTGTCGGCCATCCCATGGGCGCAGTAAAAGAACAAAGCGCCAATTTATACGCCACCAAAATGGCCGAACAGGGCTTTGTCACACTGGCAATCGACTTATCATACTGGGGTGAAAGCGAAGGACAACCACGCAATGCCGTATTGCCCGACGTATATAGCGAGGATTTCAGTGCCGCTGTAGATTTTTTAGGTACCCAGCCTTTTGTAGACCGCAACAACATAGGCGTAATCGGCATTTGTGGCAGTGGCAGTTTTGCCATCAGCGCCGCCAAAATCGACCCGCGTTTCAAAGCCATCGCCACAGTCAGCATGTACGACATGGGTGCCGCAACTCGCAATGGCCTCAATCATTCACTCACCCTGCAACAGAGAAAACAAATTCTTCAGCAAGCAGCAGAACAGCGTTACATAGAATTTACCGGCGGTAAAACTTTATATACCGGTGGCACCATCAATAAAGGGCAAATTACCGCCAAAGACAGCCCAATTGCACATGAATTTTATGATTTTTACCGCACCGCGCGTGGCGAATTTACCCCGGCTGGCTCTCAACCTGAATTAACCACCCATCCCACCCTGACCAGCAACCCCAAATTCATGAACTTCTACCCCTTCAACGACATAGAAACCATATCTCCGCGACCATTATTATTTATCACCGGTGATAAAGCCCATTCCAAAGAATTCAGCGAAGATGCTTACCGCCGCGCTGCCGAACCTAAAGAGCTTTACTATGTCAAAAATGCGGGACACGTTGATCTGTACGACCGCGTCAACCTGATTCCATTTGACAAACTGGTTTCATTCTTTAAGGCAAATCTGCATTAACACCACAGCATGACAAAAAAACATAACATCAATGTTTAAAAATATCTCTTCCTACCTGCACCATAAGCTTAGCTTATGCGTGCAGGTATAGCCTTACATAAAACTAAGCGCAGATTCCACCACTAAACACAAAAACTTGCCTTCAAGCGTTGCAAAAACAGAGCAGAAACCCGTGAAAATAACTGATATCTTTTCCAGACAACATTCACATCAACTTCCAGCAGCGGCTCCAGTGGCCTGAAACAGAACATACTTTCCCCGGTCGTATTAATAAGCTTGTCCAGACACAGCGCATAGCCCACATTCTGTTCCACCAGCAACGCCGCATTAAAAATCAGATTATACGTAGCAACCACATCAAGCTTGTCATAATCCCTTTTTATCCATCTGGCGATACTGTCACTCACATACTTCTGTCTCGACATAATCAGCGGCAGGTTCCATAAATCTTCCGGCCGGATAAAATCACGCTCAGCTAACGCATCATCTTTTCTCATCAATACCCCCCATCTATCCTTCTGCGGCAGACACAAAGATTCATAATTCTTCAGATAAGCAGGATCAATCAATACCCCGAAATCCAGTAAGCCCTTATCAATCCGTTCCGTCACATCATTCGCATTACCACTATAAATATGAATACGAACATGCGGATAATCCAACTGCATCGCCTTAATCACCATTACTACCGGTCGTAAAGCATCTGTTTCACCACAGCCAATATAAATATCACCACTAAGCGTTTTATCAGACTTATGAAATTCAGCTTCAGTTTTGTGCACCAGCTCAAGAATTTCCTCAGCACGCTGGCGCAAATGCATGCCGTCTTCAGTCAGCATAATTTTCCGGCTGCCACGGATAAACAGCTTACGCCCCAGCTCATCTTCCAGCTCCATAAGCTGGCGCGACAGCGTTGGCTGGGTAATATGCAAATAATCGGCCGCAGCAGTCACACTTTCCTGTTTAGCCAGCGCCAGAAAATAACGTAAAATCTTAATATCCACCAGTTCACCCCTCCTAACTCCATGACCAAATATACCCTCTTAGCAGAATATTTATTTCCTTTAAACCACCATTTAACTGGCCATCAATCCTATCTATAAAATCAGACTGCCACAAAATATTATTGCAACCACATCAGCTTAAAATCAAACCCGACTATCCTAGCTCTTGCCATCACTATCCGGCACTACCTGATTAAAAAAGCCGTTGTAACAGTTATTCGTCTTAAGCATCTAAAACTAGTTTAGGTAATTGTTTAAACTGAAAATATTTCATAAAATAATACTGCATAAACGTAAAAAATTCTTTTTATTAAGTCACAGAGGATTTAAACATGAAATAAATAATACTATATCAATTCGTATTTATTTTATGAGATGCTCAAGCCGCTATTCCTGTTAAAGAACTTTGCCGTAAATATAGTATGGGGAAGTCAACTTTTTATAAACAGCGCAATAAATACGGTAGTATGGAAACCTAATATAGCAAACGCTTAAACAACTGGAAGCTGAAAACCATACGCTTAAGCTGATGTTTGCTGAATTGAGTTTAAAAAATCAGCTCAGCTGAAAATAACTAAAATCTCAAGTACTTATAACGTCATGTAAAGTTTGAAGGGTGCTACTACAAGAAAGTCATTATATTGACATTGTCATAATGTACACTATTGTTGGCTTAAGCCACTATGCTGACCATGATCAACCTAAGTCAGCAGATTCTTTGATGATGTCGATATTCAATGCGATCACTGCCTGACATTAAGGATGATTACGGTTGCAATATTCGATTGTAATATCCTCAACTATGAGCACTAGGTATTATCTTCTTATAGCATTAATACATCTGAACTATCTGTAGGCGACCAAAGTATAAATTTTATTTTTAATAGCGAGATAGTCAACTGCAAAACTGCAATTTGCTTAGTATATTATTGCAATAGAAATCAATAGTGGTCAGAATTTAATGGTTAACAGTATTTTAAAGATTATAATAAGTAAATTTTGAATTCATACTATATTTGATTATCAGCCTATGAGTATCCTTTCTCTGATTAAATCTGTTTCGATATTTTCATCTTCAAGCTTATTAAGAGAAATTTTTATACATAGATTCATCCCATCGGAAGAAAAAACGAAACAAATTTCAGATTACTTACTACATAACAGAAAAGAACTAAAAGAAAGAAACGCCAGCATTTTGGAACAAAAATTAACTTTACTACAAGTACCTTATTTAAAATATCTTGACTTGAGTCAGATTGATCATTGGGAAAAAAATTTTAGTGATGATCCTGAATTGCTGCTTGATCTTTATGTCGCACAAGGGGTCATGCACAAGGGGTTAAAAAGAATTATATGGGATGAAAATAGCGCTAGCTACCATTATATCAATCAATTTACGCAACCAAAAACCTGCACCAGTAGTGGCACAGCGATAAAATTGGTTAAAAATAAAATCACGACATGGACGATTACTATTTTCAGTATTTCACTAATATTGATGTTAATCCATAAATTCCCTTTAATTATCGAAATTATAGCTCTGATAATGACAACAATATTGTTAGGCTTGATTTTGTTTTCTAATTATCGTGATCTTATTGTGTCAGAGGCAACTGAAAGAATCATTAACAAATATCCAGAGCTAATTCAAGGATATGAATATGATTTAAAAAACAATTAACTTTTATAATATTAAGTTTTTGTTTGAGTGATGAATTATTCATCGTCTTATATTGAATGCAGCAAAAAACCGCTCATATAGAGCGGTTTCATTTATTCTGCGTCAATCCTGAAATTTTTTCTTAATCGAATCCACGGCACTATCTATAGCATTAGACACATCATGAACAGCGTCTTTGACACCACCAACAGCCTTGTCCACCATACCTTCAGACTGGGTTTTAGTATCACCAACTACCTTACCAACATTTTCTTTTACTTCGCCTTTAGCTTTATCAACGAATCCATTATCACTCATAACCATCTCCATTCTGTTTGTTTACAGTTTACAACAGTAATAAATTAAACTACCGGTAAATTTTTATCCTTCAAAAACTTATCTTAGAGAGACAATCATTCGCCTGCAATGGCTAAAACCAACATTTGCAGCTAATTACAAATATCATTACAAAATAAGCAAATCACACAATTAATTAACCTAAACATATAGTTATACATATAACTACACATTAATAATTGCCACGCTACAGTGCTTTATTTCAGGCAAGATAAAACCTGCTATATCAACAATAGTCATATGCAGTTTTGAAGATGGTTTTTAAATAGAATTCTTCGTTAAACTTAAACAAGAAAAATTTATTTTAGTCAACAACATAAAGTATGATAACAAAAATCTGAAACCAGCTAAAACAGGGATAGTAATGAAGAAGATTAAGGCGTTGATTAAAAAACTCAAGCAAATTACACGTGATAATGGGAATGAGATATATGCAAAGGCTCAATTTAATTTGGGTCAAATTTATGAATGTAAAAAAAATTTGAATAAAGCAATTAAGTCTTTTTCAAATATTTTAGAAAGTGATTCTCAGCTAGTCTACTCTAAAGCTCAGTACCATCTAGCTAATATTTATTTTTTTCATAAAAAAAAGAAGATGAAAGAGAAGATGAAAGAGAGGATGAAAGAGAAGATGAAGAGAAGATGAACAAGAAGATGAACAAGAAGATGAACAAGAAGATGAACAAGAAGATGAACAAGAAGATGAACAAGAAGATTAACAAGAAGATTAACAAGAAGATTAACAAGAAGATTAACAAGAAGATTAACAAGAAGATTAACAAGAAGATTAACAAGAAGATTAACAAGAAGATTAACAAGAAGATTAACAAGAAGATTAACAAGAAGGCACGAAATTATTATAATGAAGTCAAATATTATAGTTCTGAGCCTGATACTTATGTTTCCGCCAGAGTAATATCAGAACTAATTGCTAACAAACCTAGCCTTGGTTCAAAGAAAAGTAAATTACAAAAATCAATTAATAAAATTGAGAAGATTAGTACGTTAGTTGATGATATAAAAGATAAATTATTAGTTTCTTTCAAGCTAAAAAACTCACATAATGATAACACAAAAGCAAAAGAGCCAGAACGGCGCGTTGCCCATTATACCAAGCCGGCAGTCTTGTTTAATCTGCTTAAAGGAAGCAATCCCAGTAAATTCCGGCTGAATATCGTCGATTTTATGAATGATCCCAGTGAAAATAAGGTATTAACCAACTGGCTGAATATTACCAATAATCCGAATAATGAAATTAAAAGCTTTTTAGCCAGTTTTACTTTCAATCATAATTCTTTAAATCAGTTTCGTTTATATGGTAATGAAGAGAATATCCCAGGCTCCGGCGTAAGCATTGCTTTGAGTCGAAATTTTTTTGATCTGGATACAAAGCGCAGTACCAGGAATAAAATAGCACTAGCGGGCATTGAGTCTATTATATCCGTCGGTAATAAACAAATAAAACTTGAAACTATACAAGCAGAAAATAAAAGTAACGATACACTTCATCCTCTGCCTTTATATCGTTGCCTGTATTTTGACCCCAAAACTGGATATATGTCTCTAGCCAAACGCAATGAACAATCGTTTTCTCTGGAGATGTATGATGAAAAAAACTACATAGACGATAAAACGGAAAGCAAAATTTATAAATTAATTAAAAAAAACAAACATTCTTACATAGACAATAAAACGGAAAGCAAAATTTATAAATTAATTAAAAAAAACAAACATTCTTACATAGACAATAAACGGCAAAAATATGTTAATCTATTAAAAGAAGAAAAACAAATTAAATTTATTCGCACATATTTAAAAATAATAAGAAAATTAATGAGTAAACTTTTAAATAACAAAGAATTGCAAAAGATACCCAATTTGGAGCAATTACTTAGTTTGGCCGTCTTACCCATTTCCTGTCTGATAAAACATGCCGCTTTCGAAGACGAAGATGAATGCCGTATGATTTATATCACTCATATTGCAGATGATAAGATTGTAGAACCTCAAGACTACCAGTCCACTACTAGTCTATACGTTGAATATACTAATGTAGAAGATTATATTGATAATATTTATTTAGGTCCGAATTGCAAAGCACAACATGAATTATGGCTGCAAAACCATATCAAGAAAAAACAGGGTAGGAAACAAATCAGGTTGATTAAGTCTGAAGTGCCACTGCGTTAAACTACATAAATAATTAGAGATTGATGCAAAGATTCATTTTTAGCATGCAGTTAAGGTAAGCTGCTTATTTAGCCATGTATAATCTAGCTTTATGAGAAAATGATTAGGGTGAAGGCTGAGCTGAGTTTCTGGATCAGCTTGATTTCACTGATGTTTTAAGAATGCTGGATTATGCAAGAAAGTAAACAGTTAAGCAGTACAGATGTTTCTGTGCAAGGTGGTGGTTGTCAGCCTGATAACAGCCCTCAGCCGAAAAGAACCTTGTCTGTGGCACCCATGCTGGACTTAACAGACAGGCACTACCGCTATATGGCCAGACTGATTTCCAGAAACGCATGGCTGTATACGGAAATGATTAATGCCAATGCAATCATTCATGGTAATAGCGATAAATTACTGGCTTATCACCCACAGGAGCAGCCAATTGCCTTGCAGCTAGGCGGCAGTGACCCCGCTGCTTTGGCGCAGGCAGCAAAAATTGCTGCCGGTTATGCATACAATGAAATCAATCTGAACTGTGGCTGCCCTAGCCCGCGGGTACAGCAAGGTGCCTTTGGTGCCTGTCTGATGCGTGAAGTTGCGCTGGTAGCGCAATGTCTGAATGCGATGCAGGAAGCTGTATCCATTCCGGTAACTATCAAGCACCGCATTGGTCTGGATAAAGAAACCGCCTACCAGCCGCTGGCCGATTTTGTGGGTACATTACGCGAGCAAACAGCCTGCCGCATTTTTATTGTGCATGCGCGCAATGCGTGGCTCGAGGGTTTATCTCCCAAAGATAATCGTGATATTCCGCCACTACGTTATGATTATGTTTATCGTCTGAAACAGGAATTTCCTGATCTGGAAATTATTCTTAATGGTGGTGTCACTACTAATGAGCAAATCAGCCAGCATCTGCAATATGTTGATGGTGTGATGGTTGGGCGCGAGGCTTATCATAATCCGATGCTGATGCGCAGTTGGGATGCTGAATTTTATGGCAGCAGGCAGCCTGCCGTTGAATACGATGCGCTGGTTGAGCAGTTAATCGACTATACGCAGCAGCAACTGGCTGAGCCAGATAATTCTTTACGCCATATGGCACGGCATTATCTGGGGCTGATGCACGGCCTGCATGGTGCACGCCAGTGGCGGCGCATGTTATCAGATGCTGCATTATTAAAAAATAATGATGCCGGCCTGATTGCCGCTGCATGGCAGGCAGTGACAAACAGCAGTATCAGCCAGTCTGTATCAATTTAAGCTACAATTGCCCTATTTTGTATTGGATAATCCGCATGCAACAGTATCTTGATTTAATGCAACACGTGCTCGACCACGGTGTAGATAAGGCAGACCGTACCGGCACTGGTACCCGCTCAGTATTTGGTTATCAGATGCGCTTTAATCTGGCTAACGGCTTTCCTGTGCTCACTACTAAAAAGCTGCACTTACGCTCTATTATTTACGAATTATTGTGGTTTTTACGTGGTGATACCAATATCCGCTACTTGCACGAGCATAATGTTTCTATCTGGGATGAGTGGGCTGATGCCGATGGCAATCTGGGACCAGTATATGGTTATCAGTGGCGTAGCTGGCCAGCTCCGGATGGCCGTCATATCGATCAGATAAGTAATCTGCTGCAACAGATTAAAACCAATCCGGACAGTCGCCGCCTGATTGTTTCTGCATGGAATCCGGCTTTAGTAGACGAAATGGCCTTGCCTCCCTGTCATGCATTGTTTCAGTTTTACGTTGCCGAAGGCAAACTGTCGTGCCAGCTTTATCAGCGTAGTGCGGATATTTTTCTGGGCGTACCGTTTAATATTGCCAGCTATGCTTTGCTGACAATGATGATTGCTCAGGTATGTGATTTAAAAGCAGGTGAATTTATTCATACACTGGGTGATGCTCATCTGTACAGCAATCACTTTGAACAGGCGAAGCTGCAATTAAGCCGCAGCCCGAAAAAGCTGCCGCAAATGCACCTTAATCCCGAGATTAATGACTTGTTTTCTTTCCAGTTTGAAGATTTCACGCTTTCTGATTATCATCCGGATGCTCATATTAAAGCCCCTGTAGCAGTATGAATAAACACAATAAAATTACCTTAGTTGCCGCACTGTCTGACAATAACTGTATCGGTGAAAACAACTGTATTCCTTGGCACGTACCTGAAGATTTTGAATTTTTTAAAAATTACACCATGGGAAAGCCTGTGGTGATGGGACGCAAAACCTGGGAATCACTACCGAAGAAACCGCTGCCGGGGCGGCCAAACTACGTTATTAGCCGGCAGCAAGAGCAGCAATTCAGCGGAGCTATTTTGTGTCACAGTATCGAAGAGGCGATTCAGGAACTGGCGGATTGCCCGGAAATCATCATCATGGGCGGAGCGCAAATTTACGCTCAGGCGATGCCGCTGGCCACAGATTTACGCTTAACCAGAATTCATATGAGCGTAATGGGTGACACTTTTTTTCCAGCAATTGACACCACTGAATGGCTGCGAATAGAAAGCAGCAGTCATATCAGCAGTAAAAACGATATTGCTTATGATTTGCTGCATTTTGTACGGCGCTGAGCTTCTATCTAAAGATTTTTTCTGCTAGCCAGTTTGCATTCAGCCTGAATACAGCAATACCTGTAACAGCAATGCTTGCTGGCTAGTTGTATTAATTGACTCTGCTTATGCGCTGATGTTTTAACAACTGTAATCAGCATAGATAAACTTTGACAGTTACCCACCAATCCCCCACAATAAGCCTACACCTTATTAACCAGATTAAACATCAAAGGATACAATCATGAGTACAGTTACCCTGCAAGGTACACCCGTAGAAGTAGGCGGCCAGTTTCCACAAGCAGGCAGCACGGCACCGGCATTCAGCCTTACCGATGCCAGCCTGAATGAAATATCACTTGCAGACTTCGCCGGCAAACGTAAAGTACTGAATATTTTTCCCAGCGTAGATACAGGTGTTTGTGCTGCGTCAGTACGCCATTTCAATGCAGCCGCAGCCAAGCTGTCCAATACCGTTGTATTGTGTATTTCTGCTGATTTACCTTTTGCTCAGGCACGTTTTTGTGGTGCTGAAGGGCTGGATCAGGTAAAAACTTTATCAACATTCCGTCATCCTGAATTTCAGGATCAATACGGTGTTAAGCTGAGCAATGGCCCTTTGGCTGGCTTATGTGCCCGCGCTGTAATTGTGCTGGATGAAAACAATCAGGTATTACATAGCCAGCTAGTGGCTGAAATCACAACTGAACCGGATTACGAGCAGGCATTAGCGGTGCTGTAAAACAGCCTTCTCATACAAGCGTTCAGATATCTGAACGCTTTTTTTCTTTCCGACTATGTTGTTGTGCTGGCAGCTTTGTTAAAATCTCTTCAGAAAAATAGCAAATATCAGGAAATCACATCAATGAATCCACAACCAGTTACCACAGCGGTACAGCGCCCTAAATTAACTCTCCCTAATGGCGCAAATAAAGTATTGCTACACTCATGCTGCGCCCCCTGCTCCGGTGAAGTAATGGAAGCAATGCTGGCCTCAGGTATCGATTACACCATTTATTTTTATAATCCTAATATTCATCCCAAAAAAGAATACGAAATTCGCAAAGATGAAAACAAGGCTTTTGCTGATAAATTCAATATTCCTTTTGTGGATGCTGACTATGATATGGACAATTGGTTTGAACGTGCTAAAGGCATGGAATTTGAACCTGAGCGTGGTATCCGCTGCACTATGTGCTTTGATATGCGCTTCGAACGCACTGCTTTATATGCACACGAGAACGGTTTTTCGGTTATTACCAGCTCATTAGGAATTTCGCGCTGGAAAAATATGCAGCAAATTAATGACTGCGGTAAACGCGCAGCAGAGAAATATCCTAACCTTACCTACTGGGACTACAACTGGCGTAAAGGCGGTGGCAGCCAGCGTATGATTGAAATCAGTAAGCGTGAACAGTTTTATCAGCAGGAATATTGTGGTTGTGCCTACTCTTTACGTGACAGTAACGCATGGCGACGTGAGCAAGGCAGAGAACCTATTAAAATCGGTACCAAATACTATGGAGTTGAAGAAGAAGCATAAGCAATCAGTCTCAATCTAATAGCTTGCGATTAATTTCTTTAACAAATCTTTAAATATAATTAAGTATTGAAGCGGATTTTGACCAGAATCCGCTTTTTCTTTGTAAAAACTGGTATAGCAGAAATGGAATGATCAGCAAACCATTGTTTTCGTGCTGACAATGAAATTCTTGTAACAAGACAAAGCTATGGAGATATTCCGTCCTGATTACCATAATGACTGTATGTGGTCTTAGTGTAAATACCCCAAACTTAGTACAAGATTCAAGTAGAAAATTATGCTGCTTGTTTTAGGGTTTTATATTCAATCGGCGTCATATTATTTAATGCTTCATGAGGTCTTTCCGTGTTATAAATGGTTAGCCATTCTTCGGTTACCTTTCTTGCTTGTTCCAGATTATTAAATAGATATAAATCTAGTACCTCTGTGCGATAGGTGCGATTAAATCGTTCAATATATCCGTTTTGATATGGGCTGCCCGCTTGAATATAATCTATGGATATACCATGTGACTTTGCCCAGTCGATGAATGTTTTTCCGGTAAATTCC
>NZ_MEIO01000025.1 GCF_002777745.1 Snodgrassella alvi | reverse complement strand
CAAATATAATGACATTGTATTTGAAAATGCAAAACTGGCTGATGCAGTGTTCTCGCGTTCCGGTAATGATCTTGTGATTCATGCCTATGCTAATGAAGATTCGGTTACTTTTACCAACTTTTTTAATTATCAGATGCACACCCGTGCCTTTAATTTTATCTTTGATGATGCAACCATCAGTCATCAAGAATTAATCAATAATAGTGTATATTTATCATAAAGGATAATAAAATTTAAATGCATTTAGGCTTATTAAACTAATAAAAAGATGATTACATTCTATCATCAATTAAAAATTTGATTTTTTATATATAAAGTAAACAATATTTTAATTAAATATTGATTTAAAAAAGAGAAGATTCAATCACGAATCTTCTCTTCAATATTTAGTCGAATTAACTCTTAGCATTATTAAATTTACTTTTAGAAATTTGATTAACATATGTACAAAGAAGCATTCTTTTTTAAGAAACATACTCAATTAAATGAAATACATAAAAAAACTGACTTTATTTTTAATATTGCATAAAGTCAGTTTTATTACTGAATAAATTAAGACGATATGCGTCCTAATATAAATATTAAAGCATTACATTCGCATACCAGTTAACTGAGCAGTATCCTGCGCAATCATCAGCTCTTCATTGGTTGGAATAACCATAACCGCAGCTTTGCTGTCTTTAGTGCTAATCACACCCGGTGTACCAAAGCAGGCTTCCATATTGGCATCGTGGTCAAGAATCATGCCAAACACATTCAGATAGTTCACTACTTTTTCGCGCATCAGGGTAGAATTTTCACCGATACCACCGGTAAACACCAGCGCATCCAGACTACCGCAGGCAACCATCATGCCACCTACGTATTTAGCCAGACGGTAGGCAAATACATCCAGAGCCAGCTCTGCACCTTTATGTCCATTGGCGGCGGCCTCTTCCAGCATACGGCAGTCGTTGGAAAGATTAGACAGACCCAGCAATCCGCTTTCTTTGTTCAGCATTTCGGTAATCTGTTCAATGCTCATTTTGGCATTTGAAGCAAGGAAAGAGAAAATGCTTGGATCGATGTCACCACAGCGTGTACCCATTACCAGACCTTCCAGAGGTGTCAGACCCATACTGGTATCCTGTGAACGGCCGTTTTTAACCGCAGTGATAGATGCGCCATTACCCAAGTGGGCAATCACCATGTTCATCTCATTGACATCACGCTGCAAAAATGCCGCGGCTTCCTGTGCAACATAGCGATAGCTGGTACCATGTGCACCATAACGACGTACACCATAGCGGGTATACAAGGTTGACGGAATGGCATAATGATAGGCATGCGGCGGCATGGTTTGATGGAAAGCGGTATCAAATACGGCTACCTGAGGTAATTCCGGGAATGCCTGTTGTGCTGCCTGTATACCCAGAATATGAGCTGGGTTATGCAGCGGCGCCAGTACAATGCAGGCCTCAATATCACGCATTACTTCAGGTGTAATCACGGTAGACTGGGTAAAGCGTTCACCGCCATGTACTACGCGATGGCCAATGGCTTTTACCCGGTCGTATAAACCCAGCGCTTTTAACTGTTCCAGCAAGGCCATTACAGCAGCAACATGGTCGTGACCACCGGTTAAGGCATGTTTATGTTTTTCACCATTTATTTTGAAGGTAATGAAAGCATCAGTATTGCCTACTTTTTCGGCCAGACAGCTCATTAAAACTTCTTTTTCAGCCACATCCATTACCGCAGCCTTTACGGAAGAACTGCCGCAATTGAGTACCAATACCAAATCTTGCTCACTCATGTTATTGTCCTGTTTACTGTGATTACTTAGTCATAAAAAGAATAGTTAATTCTTTTGATTAGCGGGCAAACAGCGTTCGTGCACCTGTAAAACGCTGGCTAAAATAGGGTTGATCCAGTCTGGCAGTACGAATCACGCCATTACTGGAAGGAGCATGGATAAATTTACCGTTACCGATATACAACCCCATATGTGAATAAGCCTGTCCCGAGGTATTAAAAAATACCAAATCCCCAACCTGCAAGTCTCGCGTGCGGATTGGGGTGGAAACAGCAGCTATATCACGTGCGGTACGAGGAAGATTAACCTGCAATGCCTGCCGGTAAACATATTGCACCATACCGCTGCAATCAAATCCGTTATCGCGAGTACTACCGCCATAACGGTAAGGCGTACCAATCAGGCTCATGCTTTGCAACAGCAATTCCTGACTTCCCTGCCGATGGCTGATTTTAGTAATCCTGATTGGAGCCAGATGGCGCTCTTTGTCCGGCTGAACTCTTTTTCGGCTACCCGTACCACAGGCTGACAGAAATAAAACCAGCGCACCCAAAATGGCACGCCGCTGTGCATTACATGTAACCATTAGTTATTTACCCTGTTGTGATTACCTGATTCATGCTCACTGCGTGAATATAACATGAGTTGGTAATAATTTCTCTAGGCATTAAGGCTTAACAGCCAATCATTACATTACCTAACCTTGTCGTACAAATCCTACAAAACTAATTATAAAGCCAAATCCAGAACCATCAAGAAGCTTTGATTCTCTTGACAGTGACTTTGAGCAAGAATAGAGTAGATGCACTAATTTATAAAAGCCAGCTGGATTAAGTACAAACTTAATAGATTTACAGTAGTAATTACAGGCTTTTAGTTTAGGTGACGTCATGAAGCACCACTTATTTACATCACAAAGACAGGAAGCAATATGCAGGAATTTGCACCACTGATTATTCGCAATCATCATCTTATACCAATTGTTCAGGGTGGTATGGGCGTCGGAGTGTCGGCGTCTAGTCTGGCCAGTGCAGTAGCGCGTGAAAATGGCGTGGGTACGATTGCCAGCGTGGATTTACGTCATTTGCATCCTGATTTGCTGGAGCAATCTCAGCAAAATCCAACGCAGGAAAAATACGACACTCTAAACCGTATTGCTCTGGATCGAGAAATTAAGTCTGCACTAGCCCAGTCTCAGGGACGTGGCATGATTGCAGTTAACGTGATGAAAGCAGTCAAAGACCATCCGGCGATGGTACGACAAGCCTGTGAGTCAGGAGCACACGCAATTGTCATGGGTGCTGGTCTGCCTTTAGATTTACCCGACATGACAGAAAACTTTCCTGATGTTGCCTTAATGCCTATCCTGTCTGAATCCCGCGGGATAGCCATTGTACTCAAGCGCTGGATGAAAAAAAATCGCCTGCCCGATGCAATAGTAATTGAACATCCTGCTCATGCGGCTGGTCATCTGGGTGCAGCCACAGTAGCCGGCGTGAATGATGAACGCTTTGAATTCAAACGCGTACTTACAGAAACTTTTGAACTATTCAAGAAACTTGATTTAGAACGGGAAAAAATTCCATTAATCGTGGCGGGTGGTATGGCTAACTTCCAGAAAATTACTACCGCTCTGAAAGAATGGGGTGCTGCTGCCGTGCAGATTGGTACCGCATTCGCTGTTACTCAAGAAGGAGATGCTCATATTAATTTCAAGAAAACTCTGGCCGGTGCCGAAGGAGAACAGATTGTGGAATTTATGTCTGTCGCCGGATTGCCGGCTCGTGGCGTTAAAACCAAATTTCTTGACAGTTATATGAAGCGCGAAAGTATTTTGCAGGCCAATGCAAAAGCAGACCCGCGACGCTGCACTCAGGGTATTAACTGTTTGTCAGTCTGTGGTTTGCGTGATGGGCTGGAAAAAGTCGGCCAGTTCTGTATTGACCTGAAACTTGCTGCTGCATGGCGAGGCGAAACCGATAAAGGATTATTCTTCCGCGGTAAAGATCCTCTGCCATTCGGTACTGCTATGCGCAGTGTAAAAGAAACCATTGACTACTTGCTAACGGGAAATACACAAGCAATACAGAAATCTGCTTGAGACTTTGTGCCTGCATGCAAAGCCACTTAAGTCATGTAGCTTTTTATTTATAACACTGCCTCCGATTACAAATGTGCCATCAGATAATATCTGCTCACTGCCGCGGTAATGTGATTGATGGTAGTATCAAAACATTTACAATTTTCCGCACTTACCATTATGAATCCTAAACTGGAATTATTACAGCCTTATCCGTTCGCTCAATTACGAAAATTAATGGATGGTATTGAACCACCAGCTGGTCTGCAACCAATATCATTACATATCGGTGAACCCAAACACCCCACCCCTGCCGTACTCACCAATGCTCTGATTCAGCATCTGGACGGAATTGCTGTTTATCCAGTTACAGCCGGTATACCACAACTGCGTCAGGCCTGTGCCCAGTGGCTCAACCATCGCTATGCAGGATTAAGTGTTAACTCCGATACAGAAGTTCTGCCTGTTCTGGGTAGCCGCGAAGCCTTGTTTGCGTTCACCCAGACCATCATTGATACCAGTAGCCAATTTCAGCCCGTAGTTATCAGCCCAAATCCGTTTTATCAGATTTATGAAGGCGCAGCTCTGCTGGCAGGTGCACGTGTAGAGTATGTTAATTGCTGGGCTCCTCATTTTATGCCACAGTGGCAGGAAATCGATAACAACACATGGCCTAAGGTACAACTGGTATTTGTATGTTCCCCGGGTAACCCGAGCGGAGCAGTGATGAATTTGGAAGAATGGCAGAAATTATTCGCCTTACAGGATCAATACGGATTTGTGATTGCTTCGGATGAATGCTATTCAGAAATTTACTTTGATAATGACAAAAAGCCTTTGGGCGCATTACAGGCAGCCACTCAATTAGGGCGAACATTTGACCGACTCATTATGTTTACCAGTCTGTCCAAACGCTCCAATGCGCCCGGATTACGCTCAGGCTTTGTAGCCGGCGACAGTAAACTTTTGGCCAAATTCCAGCTTTATCGTACTTATCATGGCAGTGCCATGAGTCTTCCGGTTCAATATGCGAGTATTGCAGCATGGAACGATGAAGAACATGTTATTGCCAATCGTAAACAGTATCGGGAAAAATTTGACAAAGTTATTCCAATATTACAGCAAAAATTTGCCACACAGAAACCTGATGCATCGTTTTATTTATGGCTGTCAGTACCCGATTGTGATGATTTAGCCTTTACCAAAAAATTATGGCAAAAAGCAGCTATCCGAGTACTACCGGGGCGATATCTTGCCCGCAACACGCCTTACGGTAATGCCGGTGCTGGTTATGTTCGGATTGCACTGGTTTCCAGTGTCGAAGAATGTATTGAAGCAGCCAAACGCATGGTTAATCTGTCTTTTTAGCAGCTCTTTGTTCATATAACGAAGCCGTCAACAGAAAGCCAGAATTACCATTAGTTTTTACAGATAATTCTGGTTCTGATCAATACAACCACAATTACAGATTATTCAACATTCTGTACCTGTTCGCGCATCTGCTCAATCAGCACTTTAAGACCAACTGATGCCTGAGTGCATTCCATTGCTATGGCTTTGCTACCCAGAGTATTGGCTTCGCGGTTCAGTTCCTGCATCAGAAAATCCAAACGTTTGCCCACACTGCCACGCTGCTCCAGTATCAAACGCCGTGCTTCAGCAATATGAGTATTTAAACGATTTAATTCCTCGTCAACATCTGCCTTTTGCATAAACAAGACAAATTCCTGCTTCAGCCGCTCTGCATCTACCTGAGCCACCGCTTCGCGCAAACGTGTTTCAGCCTTATCCATATAATCCTGCAATAACTGCGGAAACAGCTGCTGCATCGCGGCCACAATATCATTCATATCATTGAGCCGGTTCAGCAAATGCTGCTGGAGTTTTTCCCCTTCCCTTTCCCGTGCTGTCTTAAATTCAGTTAATACCTGTTTGAGTAGCGTCAGCACCCCGTTTAACAGCACTTCTTCATCTTCGGTAGCCGCAACCAGCACCCCGGGAAAATGCAGAATATCTGCCACCGTCAATTTACCCAAATCTTTATACTGGCTCCGTAACTCATGATTAAATCCCACCAGTTGCTCTACCAGCTTGTGATTAATCGGTAGATTCTCAGTACTTTGGCTAGGAAGCATCTGAATCTGTATACGGCACTCTAGTTTACCCCGCGCCACCTGTGCACTGATCAGTTCGCGCATCTGCCCCTCAAACCGGCGTAACTCTTCATTAATTTTAAACTGAATATCCAGATAGCGATGATTAACTGCCCTAAGCTCAATATTGATCTGACGATTTCCAAACTGTCCTGAAGCATTTGCATAGCCAGTCATACTGTATAACATAATATTTTCCTTAAACCGTTTATTCCTGCCTGATTATGTTTAAACTGGCAATTAAATCAAGTATAACGAAAACACCTTCAACTACAAAAGGCTTAATTAGTATGAATGGCAGCACACTAGTTATATAATTCTCCATCAATCACTCAACCATAGCTGCCAGTATGAAAAATATCACCATACCTAATCGCACTGATCGTGCTGACAACGAACTACGAAAACTTAGTATTGTTCCTCATTTTCTAGCACAGGCAGATAGTTCCGTACTGATCAGTTGCGGCAATACAAAAGTAATCTGCACAGCCACCATCGATGAAAATGTTCCAGCATTTCTCAAAAATCAAGGGCGCGGCTGGGTAACAGCAGAATATGGAATGCTGCCAGCTTCAGCTAACGGACGTATGCGCCGCGAAGCCGTAGCCGGAAAACAGTCTGGCCGCACTCAGGAAATTCAGCGTCTGATTGGTCGTTCGTTACGTGCAGTTGTAGATATGGAAAAACTGGGCAGCCGTCAGATATTAATTGATTGTGATGTCATTCAGGCTGATGGTGGTACACGCACAGCCAGTATCAGTGGCGCCTTTGTTGCCCTGTCACTGGCTGTTAACAAACTACTCGCCAGTGGCGTAATCAATGAAAATCCGATTCGTGAAGCAGTAGCTGCTATTTCCGTCGGCATACTTAATGGTAAACTTCTGCTCGACCTGAACTATCCTGAAGATTCCGCTTGTGATGCCGATATCAACGTAGTCATGACTTCGTCACAACAACTGATTGAAATCCAAGGAACAGCCGAAGGCGCCACCTTCAGCATCCAGCAATTAAATGATTTAATCACCATGGCACAAAAAGGAATCGAGCAAATTCTCATTGCCCAGCAACAAGCACTCGCCGACAATTAATTCACAAAAATACAATTACCTATTTTCTAAACTTAAAAATTATTTAAAACAGGCCACTTGAATCTAACAAAATACTGATTCAGCGTCTTGTTTTTGCATGATAAAAATGCTAAAAAGAACGCCCTGGCAGGATAATCAAGTAGGCAGTGTTAACACAGTCTCTCCTTTTTAGACATTAAAACAACTCAGAAAGCAAGCAGTATTATGGCGTTAATCGTACAGAAATACGGCGGTACCTCGGTAGGAACTGTAGAGCGTATAAAAAATGTAGCGCGTCGAGTAGCACAGGCCAGAGCCAATGGTGATGATGTTGTCGTGGTTGTATCCGCCATGAGTGGAGAAACCAACCGTCTGGTAGCACTGGCACATGAAATTCAGGAAAAGCCTAATCCACGTGAAATGGATGTTGTGCTATCAACGGGCGAACAAGTGACAATCGGCCTGCTGGCCATGGCACTGCATAGCATTGGAGTGGATGCCAAAAGTTATACCGGCTGGCAGGTAGCAATTAAAACCGACTGTGCCCATACCAAAGCGCGGATTGATGAAATAGATGAAATACACATCCGTACCGATCTGAATGCAGGCAAAGTTGTCATTATTGCCGGTTTTCAAGGCATCAATGCCAATAATGACATTACTACACTCGGCCGTGGTGGTTCTGATACCTCAGCAGTAGCACTGGCTGCAGCACTGAAAGCCGATGAATGTCAGATTTATACAGATGTAGATGGCGTTTATACCACCGATCCACGTGTAGTGCCCGAGGCACGACGCCTTAGCACCATCTCATTCGAAGAAATGCTGGAACTGGCTAGTTTGGGCAGTAAAGTATTACAAATCCGTTCGGTAGAATTCGCCGGCAAATACAAAGTGCGGCTACGCGTTTTAAGCAGTCTTGAGAACAGTGGCAAAGGCACATTAATTACGTTTGAAGAGGATCAGAATATGATGGAACATGCGGCAGTATCCGGGATTGCTTTTGATAAAAATCAAGCACGAATTAATGTGCGCGGTGTACCGGATACCCCTGGAATGGCCTCACTGATACTCGGTGCTGTAGCCGATGCCAATATAGAAGTGGACATGATAATACAGAATGTCGGTTCTGCCGGTACCACTGATTTTTCTTTTACCGTACCACGTAGTGACTATCAAAACACTCTGGATATCCTGCATGAAGTACAGAAAAAAATCGGTGCCCGTGAAGTTTGTGGCAATGATACCGTATGTAAAGTATCTATAGTCGGCATGGGTATGCGCTCACATGTTGGCATTGCTTCTACCATGTTCCGTACACTGGCTAAAGAAAATATCAATATCCAGATGATTTCAACTTCAGAAATCAAAGTATCCGTGTTAATTGATGAAAAATATCTGGAGCTGGCTACCCGAGTGCTCCACCAGATATTTGAGTTGGATAAAGAAGCAGCAAAAAGAAGCTAAAAATTTTCTTTTAATTATTGTAAATTTTATCACAGGTCGGCTGAGCCACATCAGCCGACCTTTAATTATTGTACAATGGCGGCTATTTGCTTAAATTAGTACTGCATCCATGTCTCATACACCCAAACGCGAATACGAAAACAATAAGCTAATCAAACGACTCCGGCATCAGGTTGGCGCTGCCATTAATGACTTCCAGATGATTGCAGAGGGCGATAAAATCATGGTTTGCCTCTCTGGCGGCAAAGACAGCTATGCATTACTAGACATTTTGCTCAGGCTACAGAAATCCGCACCGGTACAATTCGAAATTCTGGCCGTTAATCTTGACCAGAAACAGCCCGGCTTTCCTGCTCATATATTGCCCGACTATTTACATAGTCTGAGCGTACCTTTTCAAATCATCGAAGAAGATACCTACAGCGTAGTCAAACGAGTTATAGATGAAGGCAAAACCACCTGCGGCCTGTGCAGCCGTTTACGCCGTGGTATTCTGTATCGCGTTGCCAAAGAAAATGGCTGTACCAAAATAGCTTTGGGTCATCATCGCGATGACATTCTGGAGACCCTGTTTCTGAATATGTTCTATGGTGGCAAACTCAAAGCCATGCCGCCAAAACTGTTATCTGACAATGGTGAGCACATCATTATTAGACCATTAGCCTACGTTAAAGAAAAAGATTTGATTCGCTATGCACAAATGCAGGAATTCCCGATTATTCCATGCAACCTGTGCGGCTCTCAGCCTAATCTGCAACGACAGGTTATTAAAGAGATGCTGCAACAATGGGATAAACAGTTTCCCGGTCGCATTGAATCCATGTTTTCAGCACTGCAAAACGTAGTACCCTCACATCTAGCAGACTATAGATTATTCAACTTCACCGGCCTGCAACAAGGACAGAAACTACCACACGGTGGCGATATTGCCTTTGATCGTGAAAATTTTTCCTCCTTAACAACCCTGCTACATACAGATGAAATAACCCAGTCCGTACAAACAGGTAAACCCATTATTAACATCTTAGATTCCCGCCAATAAATCCCTTATGAATCAATCAAGAAAAAAATTAACTCCCGCAAAAGCCATGGTTGCCGCAATCAGCGGTTACGCTATGGATGGTTTTGACTTACTGATACTAGGCTTCATGCTCAGTGCTATCAGTGCCGACCTTGGACTGAATACCTCACAGGCCGGTTCACTAGTAACATGGACATTAATCGGTTCCGTCATCGGTGGCATCGTGTTTGGTCACCTGAGCGACCGTTTTGGCCGAGTACGCATGCTATCACTCACCATCCTTATGTTTGCCGTATTTACCGGCCTGTGTGCCATTGCTCAGGGTTATTACGACCTGCTGATTTATCGCGCACTGGCCGGCATGGGTTTGGGCGGTGAATTCGGTATCGGTATGGCCATGATTGCTGAAGTATGGCCAGCAGCAAAACGCAACCGCGCTTCAGCTTTTGTCGGCATTGGCTGGCAACTTGGCGTACTGGCTGCGGCTTTCATCACACCTTTCCTGCTCAATATTATCGGCTGGCGCGGCATGTTTCTGGTAGGATTATTCCCTGCTGTAGCATCTTACTTTATCCGTCATGATACCAGCGAACCGGAACAGTTTACCCGTGAACACAAAGCCAAAGGCGAACTGTCATTTTCAGCACGGCTGAGCTTACTGGTTAAAGACCGGCAAACAGCCAAAACCAGTCTGGGTATTTTTATCCTGTGTGCAGTACAAAACTTTGGTTACTACGGCTTAATGATCTGGATGCCCAGCTATCTGGCCAATAAACTGGGTTTCAGCCTGACCGCTTCCGGTAACTGGACAGCAGTCACCGTAATCGGCATGATTATCGGTATTTGGCTATTCGGCTTTCTGGCCGACCACTTTGCCCGCTGGAAAATCTTCCTGATTTACCAGATTGGTTCCTTTATCATGGTGGCACAATATGCCCAGTTACAGGATCCAACCGCATTACTTATCTGTGGTGCCATTATGGGACTATTTGTAAATGGCATGATAGGCGGCTATGGTGCACTCATATCTGATAATTTTCCACCACATGTTCGTGCCACTGCCCAGAATGTATTATTCAACCTTGGTCGTGGTGTAGGCGGTTTCGGACCACTGGTTATCGGCTTTTTCGTCAAAGAATGGTCATTTTACGCAGCCTTATGTTTACTAGCATCTATCTATCTTTTAGACATCATTGCAACCATATGGCTCATACCCAAACATAACCAAACCCCATCCAAAGACGACAGCCTTGGCGTTATTGGTTAATTAAGTTACCCATCAGTGCAGACTTGAAATATCCTGCACTGATTTTTTACCATAAAGACATCAGAAAATACCATGACAACATTTACCAAAGTCATTTTATATACCGATAGCGATGGCTATGCCCGCTTCAAAGAAGAAAAAATTGAATTAAACGAAGGCAATGAAAAAAGCCAATTGTCACCTTGGTTAAATGCAGAAGGTTTACAATTACGCCATAGCCCAATTGGTTTTCAGAGTGATTTTCACTGTACCGATAAACCACAATGGCTATTTGTGTTACAAGGAATCATGGAAATTGGCCTGCGTGACGGTAGCACCCGCCGTTTTGGTCCCGGAGAACATTTTTATTCTGCCGATACCTTACCCGTAGGTACCACTTTCGACCCAAACATCCATGGACACTGCAGCCGCCTGATTGGCAACGATCCCCTGATCACTGCCTTTATTCGCAACTGACTGTAGAAACAAAATACTTACAAAGGAAAATATACAATGTCAAAATCCATGCTGTTTAGCCTGCCCAATGCCGATGGCAACAATTTTAACATTGCCGAACACCTGCCAGCCGTAGTTTATTTTTACCCGAAAGATAACACACCCGGTTGCACCACTGAAGCACAAGAATTCAGTGCACTACTGCCACAATTCAAACGACTAGGTTATAACGTTATCGGAATTTCCCGCGATACAGAAAAAAGCCATCACAATTTCATCTGCAAATATGAACTCAACGTTATCCTATTGTCAGATTGCGAAGAAACAGTATGCCACCAGTTCGATGTACTCAAAGAAAAAAACATGTATGGCAAAAAAGTATTCGGTATAGAAAGAAGCACATTTATCCTGAATCCGAATGGCAATATCATTCATGAGTGGCGCAAAGTTAAGGCAGCCGGCCATGCCCAAATCGTTTTAGATACCCTGCAACAACATGCCTAGCTTCTCCTATCATGCGCCCTGCTGCCCATTGATTCTGGAATTTAATCAGCAGCAGCAACTACAAGCAATTCACTGGCAGACAACCATGACAGAAACCCTGCCCAAACTGACAGGATTCTGGGCTCAACAACTTGATGCCTACTTTTCTGGCAAACTGCAAGCATTTAATTACCCGCCCTCATCTGCTGGTACCGTATTTCAGCAGCGTGTCTGGCAAGTAATTGCCAGTATTCCCTATGGTCAGGTAGTCACCTACGGCGATATTGCTCGTATACTGGGTAGTGCAGCCAGAGCAGTTGGGCAGGCTTGTGGCAAAAATCCCTTGCCAATTATCATTCCGTGCCATCGGGTTGTATCTGCTAGCGGTTTAGGCGGGTTCAGCCTTAGTAATAATTCTTTCGAGCTCAATATTAAACGTTGGTTGCTCACTCATGAAGGAGCAACATGGTAAACGAACCTTTACCGCCAGAACTGCTTGAACCAATAGAGTCGCTGCTTGAACACTTATGGCTAAGCGAACAACTGGCATTCAATACACTGGAGAGCTACCGGCGCGATCTGAACAAAATAGCACGTCGTTTGCAGCCAAAGGATATGAACTGGTTCAACGTAGATGCTTTATCGCTCGCTGCCACAATATTTATCGATAGTGAAAAACCGTCTTCACAAGCAAGAGCTTTATCAGCATGTAAACGTCTGTTCAGCTGGATGCAGGAATACAACCGGCGTCAGGATTTACCTACCGAGCAGCTACAAATGCCTAAAAAAGGCCAACATCTGCCCGATATTATTTCTGAAGCCCAAATAGAAACCCTATTGGCGGCTCCAGATACCGAAACACCACATGGCCTGCGCGATAAAGCCTTATTAGAACTAATGTACGCTACGGGCTTACGTGTTAGCGAAGCAGTTAATTTGCACATTAACGAAATTGATTTACATAACGGTTTGCTAAGCACCATTGGTAAAGGAAATAAACAGCGCATGGTACCGCTGGGTGAAGAAGCAACAGACTGGCTGCAAAATTACTTTACTCACGCTCGTCCAGCTTTACTTAAAGGTCGAGCATGTGATGCTGTATTTGTCAGCCAGAAAAAAACCGCCATTAGTCGCCAGCTGGCGTGGATGATTGTCACTAAATATGCCAGTGCAGCGGGCATTCACCATCTCAGTCCCCACGGTTTGCGCCATGCATTTGCCACCCATCTAGTTAACCATGGTGCAGACTTACGTGTAGTCCAGCTATTACTGGGACATGCCGATATAGGTACTACCCAAATCTATACCCATGTAGCCAATGAACGCCTCAAACAACTTATACATCAGCATCATCCGCGCGGATAAAATATAAAGCAAAACTCATTGTAGATAAGCCAACTTAACCGAATAGTATTTTAATTTGCCGTACTGAAACAAAATACATTGGCAACTGACGTTTATAGACGTAATACATCCATATCAGTAACCTCATGACGGTAAACCATTATTTTGCGATAAAAATTTGCTTATATTATACCCAGCTTAATATATTCGACCATCAGTTTTTAACTATCCCGATCACAATATTCAAACCATGTATAAAAATAACTGATTTCACAACATAAAAAAGCCAGTATGCAAAGCATACTGGCCAAAAATTATTTAAATCAAATAAAAACCTTACTTAATTATCAGTATAAACCTAAACGAGAACCAATATTAACTGAATTCTGCGGCGTAGGCTGCATAGTAAATTTTGGATTTCCGTTGTACTCATACTGAACTGTATAATCAATATTTACCGGTCCTTTCAATCCCTTCATTTCATTCATCGGTAACGTCATCTGGGTGCGAACACCTAAAACTCGACCTTTGGAATCAAAATAGAAATTATAGACAATTGGTTCCGACTTATTCTTCAATTGCGCCATATAAAAACCAAAAGGCGTATTCGCCGTTCCATTATTACCTGAATAGACAGATATCAGACCATCAACAATATTTTGTAAAACTGCATAATCCTGTGGTTGATACTTACTATCTGAACCAGCTTTACTAGCAGCCTGCTTCAAAGCCTGAGAAAGACTTTGCAGCATAGCAACATCGTATTTCAAACTCATGGCATAGGTTGAATTAAATCTAACCTGAGATTTTGCTTCCAGTCCTTTACCAAATTCGTCCACGGCTACCTTGCTAAATGCGCCAGATTCAATAGCAGCATAACCATCATCAATAGCCTTAGGCAGACTCTTCAACAAGTCAGCAATTGGTAAATGCTGAACTCTGTCCTGTGGTAAAGCCAGCTGAATATATCGCTCACCTATCACTAATTGAGGATTAGATTGTTCATTCGTAATATCTGATAGATTAGTGATTGCAGAAGCATCCATGTATACAGACAGATTATTAAAATCTATATGAACAGGAAATTTATAAGAAATTAGTGCATTTTTGTTTTCATAACGAAACTCTGGAATAACTTCCACACGTCCCTTCTTAATATCCACCGCACCAGTAACCGGAATCGAAACTGATTTACTAATTATTCCCATTACCCTGTTGACAGATTCCATTTGCTGTTTGTAATAATCTGATTCTACTTCAGATAGCTCCTCGGAAGCATCACTTGCCTGATGCGCAATGACATCGGTACTTTTATCTGCAGCGTTTACACCTGCCTGATTTCCCAATTCCAGTTTAACAGTACCAGTGAAATTAAACTGATTATCTTCCGTCATCATGCGCTGCATACCAGCACGAACCATCTTATCGGGTGATTCTTCTATCTTATTTCCACAAGCCGATACCAGCCCAGCCACAGCCAGCACCAAAACCATTTTTGTAATCTGCAATCGCATAACAGCCCTTTAAAATATAAAGAAAAACAAAGATAAATTCAAACAGGTTAATAATTGTAAATTAATTAAACACAAATAACCAGCATATTTTGAATAATTTTTCCTTTATATTAACTGAGTTGATTCCAATACCATTCAAATGATAGTTAAGACTGATGAAATATACTGGAAAAAATCTTCATAATAGAAAATTAAGCATACCTGCCTAAACTATTATCTATACAACAGATAGCCAGATAATCCAGACTCCCAAGGTAATTTTATGAAATAACCTATCGAAATATTGTTTCTTATAAAAAAATTTAATCTTATCTATCAAAATTGCAAAATCATGAGGCAGATAAACCAGATACCATATGAAAACCTGAGAATTCCGCCAGTATTACAAATGAGTAACACATAACGATCACAGTATCACCTTATGCCAACATTTTGGTAGCAGAAGAAAACCATTATGCAGCAACATTAAGCCATCTTCAATATAAATTCACGTAGATTCAATAAATTATAAATAAAATAATCAACTAATATATTAATCTCAGTTACTAATTCGCCGTTATCTAGATTTCAACTGAAAACGATTTTGTCTGAAGTCTATTTATAAGAAAATAGGTACTGTATCCAAACAATTTTTAACATTTAATTCAGATTATGCTGAAAATCCACCATTTTATGATCTAACATAAGCTAAATATCAACATCAATAACAGATTTGCGTAGAACAAAAATATATCAACAAGAATTCACATCTGCCATCCAAAATACATAAGTTTTTAAAATATAAATTAAGAGCCCGTGAATCTTTCTTATTAACTACACAACAAAACTAAATCATATGAATTCTCAGATGCCTGAATTATTCTTTCATTAAGATTTTATAACCTGATCACTAAATTTATTCTTGGTCAATCTCACGTATGTACAATTGAATATAAATTCTTAAATTAATTTCAGATATTCAAGAATGCAAACAGAAACTAAAGACCCATTCATGCAGTTAGGTATTTGCATTAATAACACATACATAATAACCATCCCACCGGTTTTAAAATGAGCATTCTTAATAGCACCATTCCCTACAATCCCCTTTATAGTATCTTTCAGTCACAACTTTTCAAAAAATAAAACCAATAAAAATTAAGCAGTTAATAAAAAATACATTTTACAATACTCTTTAAAAATAAATCACCGGCCAAAACAAAATTTTCCAAACAAACAAATACAAAAAATCAGGCAGAAATTAATCTGCCTGATTTTTAAATTAACTACATAAAACATCAAACGTAATAAAATTTAAACAGTTTGTAAAAACTCACGCCAGCGTGCAACCTGTGCACGCACCTGCGCTGGCGCCGTACCACCAACATGACTACGCGCATTAAGACTACCCTCAGGAGAAAGTACCTGATACACATCCTCATCTATCAAAGTGGAAAATGATCGCAGCACATCCAGCGGTAACTCACTTAACTCATGCTGCTGCTCTTCCGCCAATCTTACCGCACGTGCAACCACCTCATGACTATCGCGAAACGGTAAACCTTTTTTAACCAGATAATCAGCCAAATCAGTCGCTGTCGCAAAGCCCTGTAACACAGCAGCACGCATATTCTCAGGTTTCACACTGACACCACGCATCATATCCGCATAAATACGCAGAGTATTTACCAGAGTATCTACCGTATCAAAAAGTGGCTCCTTGTCTTCCTGATTATCTTTGTTATAAGCCAGTGGCTGTGACTTCATCAAAGTAATCAAGCCCATCAAATGCCCCACTACACGCCCACTCTTACCGCGCACCAGTTCAGGTACATCCGGATTTTTCTTCTGCGGCATAATGCTGGAGCCAGTACAAAAACGGTCAGCAATATCAATAAAACCAAAGCGCGGACTCATCCAGTAAATCAACTCTTCACTCAGACGCGACAGGTGCATCATCAAAATTGACGCAGCAGCAGCAAATTCAATGGCAAAATCACGATCAGACACAGCATCCAGAGAATTCTGGCAAATTGCTTCAAAACCGAGTAATTGCGCAGTTACCTCACGCCTGATCGGAAACGTAGTTCCTGCCAGTGCAGCAGCACCCAATGGCATCCGGTTAACACGATGACGACAATCAAACATACGTTCACAATCTCGCCCCAGCATCTCAACATAAGCCAGCATATGGTGGCCAAAACTAACAGGCTGAGCTACCTGCATATGAGTAAAGCCAGGCATCACCACTTCAGCATTATTATCAGCCAAATCAACCAGCGCGGACTGCAAATCCCTAATTAGTTCCACAATATGATCAATTTCTTCACGCAGCCACAGCCTGATATCCGTAGCCACTTGATCATTACGGCTACGGCCTGTATGCAAGCGCTTGCCAGCATCACCCACCTTCTGTGTCAGCAGCTGTTCCACATTCATATGAACATCTTCCAGATCAACCGACCAGTCAATTTTTCCGGCAGCTATTTCCTGTAAAATTTCCTGCATACCAGCATTAATTGCAGACAAATCTTCCGCACTCAGCACACCAGCCTGATGTAGCATCTGCGCATGTGCCAATGAACCCTGAATGTCACATTGTGCCAGACGCTGATCAAATGATATTGATGCAGTGTACTGCTTAACCAGCTCACTAACCGGTTCATGAAAACGACCGGACCATGCTTTCTTACCCATACTACTTCTCCACTATACCCAATAATATCCAAAGAAAATTGCCGATAGCATACCAATCCATCAGCAACCCATTATATTCACTAGTAATACAAAGAAAAGCAACGCAATATCAAAAATCTAATTACAATACGCCACGGGCACGATCAGCATGAAAGCACGTTTGAAACTCACTGAATTTACCCGCCTCAATGGCCAGCCGCATTTCCGCAGTCAGTATCTGATAATAGCGCAAATTATGAATAGTATTTAACTGAGCACCCAAAATTTCGCCGACACGTTGTAAATGATGCAGATAAGCACGACTGAAATTACAACAGGTATAGCAGTCGCAACTTTCATCCAGTGGTCGCTGATCATGGCGATAAATCGCATTACGGATTTTCACATCACCAAAGCGGGTAAATAGCCAGCCATTGCGTGCATTGCGGGTTGGCATCACACAGTCAAACATATCAATACCATATGCCACCCCATATACCAAATCTTCAGGAGTTCCCACGCCCATCAGATAATGCGGCTTATGCGCCGGCAGCTTAGGTCCAATAGCCCGTAAAATACGGTACATTTCCGGCTTCGGTTCACCCACAGATAGTCCGCCTACAGACAAGCCCGGAAAACCGATTTCCTCCAATCCAGCCAGAGACTGCTCACGCAAATCCTCATACATACCACCCTGAACAATACCAAACAAAGCATTTGGATTATTCAGACGTTCAAACTCGTTTTTACTGCGTTCTGCCCAGCGCAAACTCATCTGTAAAGACTTCTCAGCTTCTTTTGCATCCACATTTCCATCCGGACACTCATCGAGCTGCATCACAATATCGGAGTTCAGCACAGTTTGAATCTGCATAGAAATTTCAGGCGACAAAAACAGCTTATCTCCGTTAATCGGACTGCGGAAAGTACACCCCTCTTCCGTTAACTTACGCATTTGCGCCAGAGAAAATACCTGAAAACCACCAGAATCAGTCAGCATTGGCCGATTCCAGCCAATAAAATCGTGCAACCCGCCAAAATCACGAATAACATCCAGCCCCGGCCGTAACCACAGATGGAAAGTATTACCCAGAATAATCTGCGCCTTGATTTCCTCCAGATTACGTGGCGACATAGCCTTAACTGAACCATATGTCCCAACCGGCATAAACACTGGTGTTTCCACAGTACCGTGATTCAATTCCAGAGTACCACGACGCGCAAAACCATCAGTACACTGTAAAGTAAACTTCAGCATATAATTAAATATAATAACAATAATTATGACAGAATACCCGATTATAGCCGAAACCACCACATTTCGCCGGGCAAGCATTGCCAAGCAAAATCCAAATCGTTAAAATAAATTCCTTACCCGAAGCGAAAGTTAACCAACAGCTGTCGCTTTTATCCAACCCTTTAATTGATAAATATAATCAAAAGCAGCCACCTGATTTTCTCACTTGTATCAAGCGAGCCTGGTCTGTTGTTTGTGGAGTATGCATGTTAAACATTACCCTGCCAGACGGTTCTGTCCGTCAGTTTGAAGCGCCATTAAGCATAGCCGACATTGCCGCTTCCATAGGCGCAGGCTTAGCCAAAGCCGCAATTGCCGGTAAGATTAATGGCAAACTGGTAGATACATGTGATCAGGTAACAGAAGATGCACAGATCAGCATCATTACCGCAAAAGATAAAGAAGGTGTCGAAATCATTCGCCACTCCTGCGCCCATCTGGTCGGCCATGCCGTTAAACAACTATATCCTGAAGCTAAAATGGTTATAGGACCAGTAATTGAGGATGGCTTTTATTACGACATCTGGTACGAACGCCCCTTTACGCCCGAAGACATAGCAGCTATTGAAGCACGCATGAAAGAACTGATTGCACAAAATTATGATGTAATCAAAAAAGTTACCCCGCGTGACGAAGTAATCAGCGTATTTAAGCAGCGCCATGAAGATTACAAACTACGCCTGATAGAAGACATGCCTGAAGAAAAAGCAATGGGTCTGTATTACCATCAGGAATACGTTGATATGTGCCGGGGGCCACATGTTCCCAACACCCGCTTCCTGAAAAACTTCAAACTGACCAAGCTTTCCGGTGCCTACTGGCGCGGAGATGCCAAAAACGAACAGTTACAACGCATCTATGGCACAGCCTGGGCCAGCAAAGAAGACCTAAAAGCTTATATCCAGCGTATAGAAGAAGCAGAAAAACGCGATCACCGCAAACTGGCCAAACAAATGGATTTATTCCATTTGCAGGACGAAGCACCGGGCATGGTATTCTGGCATCCAAAAGGCTGGTCACTGTGGCAGATTATTGAGCAGCATCTGCGCCGCGAACTCTCTGCCGCCGGCTATCAGGAAATCAAAACGCCCATGATTATGGATCGCAGTCTGTGGGAAAAATCCGGTCACTGGGATAACTACAAAGAAAACATGTTTATTACCGAATCGGAAAAACGTGTTTATGCTGTTAAACCCATGAATTGCCCTGGCCATATCCAGATTTTTAATCAAGGTTTACGCTCATACCGTGATCTGCCGTTACGCTTAGCTGAATTTGGCTCTTGCCATCGTAACGAACCATCCGGTGCCCTACATGGCCTAATGCGCGTACGTGGATTTACTCAAGACGATGCACACATTTTCTGTACAGAAGATCAGATCGTCAGCGAAGCCAAAGCATTCAACGAACTGGTAATGCGCATTTACCGCCAGTTTGAATTTAACGACGTAGCTGTCAAACTATCCCTCCGCCCCGAAAAACGTGCTGGTTCCGATACCATCTGGGATAAAGCTGAACAAGGATTACGTGATGCCCTGACAGCCTGTGGCGTTACTTGGGAAGAATTACTCGGTGAAGGCGCTTTTTATGGCCCCAAAGTGGAATATCACATAAAAGACGCATTAGGTCGTTCGTGGCAATGTGGCACCATCCAGCTAGATTTTGTTCTGCCAGAACGTCTGGGTGCCGAATATGTGACTGAAGAAAACGGCCGTGCTCGCCCAGTAATGCTTCACCGTGCCATACTAGGTTCACTAGAACGCTTTATCGGCATCCTGATTGAACATCATGCCGGTGCATTCCCACTATGGCTGGCGCCGGTACAAATGGTAATAATGAATATTACCGAAGCACAGACCGAATACTGTCGGCAACTTGCCACGCGTTTAACCGCAGAAGGCTTCCGCGTGCATTTAGACTTGCGTAATGAGAAAATTGGATACAAAATCCGAGATAACAGTACGCAACGCCTACCCTATCAATTAGTCATAGGCGAGAAAGAAAAACAGGACAACAAGGTTGCCGTACGCAAACGCGGCGGCGAAGATCTGGGTCAGATGGATATAGAAACATTCATTACCCAACTGAAACAGGAAACCTTGTCTCTTCATTAAACGTGAATAAGGAGTACGACCATCGCTCAAGAACGCGAAGCACGCATCAACGGTGAAATCACCATCAAAGAAGTGCGTTTGATTGGTCCAACTGGTGAACAGTTGGGTGTAGTATCTACTCAACAAGCCATGAAACTGGCTGAAGAGCACGATGTGGATCTGGTGGAAATCGCCCCTACCGCCAAGCCGCCCGTCTGCAAATTAATGGATTTTGGTAAATTCAAATACGAACAAGCCAAAAAACGCGACGAGCAGCGCAAAAAGCAGAAACAGGTGCAAGTTAAGGAAATCAAATTCCGTCCTGGTACTGATGAAGGTGATTATCAGATCAAAATGCGCAACATCACCCGCTTTTTGACTGACGGCGACAAAGTAAAAGTCACCTTACGGTTTCGCGGACGCGAAATGGCGCACCAACATTTGGGTGCAGAACTACTCAAGCGTATTCAAGCTGATTTGATAGAAATCGGCACCGTTGAGCAGTTTCCTAAAATGGAAGGTCGCCAGATGGTAATGATTATTGCACCGAAAAAGAAATAACCATTATCTAAGTTTCAGCCTGTCATAAAAAAGCCTCATTTTTTCTCAGATAAAATGAGGCTTTTCATATATTGGCACATACAGCAAATATATTTACCTGTTGCACATGCATAAATAGCAGATAATGACTGCCATATTGTCTTACCGGCACAGGTATATTATAATTTCCCTCTTTGTGCATCGCCGCTGTGCATGAATCAATATTTAAGCGGCAAAAACCGTGGTGTGTGGGTTAAAGTGCTATTTATAGCCACCCCTCGCCTGATCAAACAACAATGGAGTTTTCCCATGCCGAAAATGAAATCCAAATCAAGCGCGAAAAAACGCTTTAAAGTATTGGGTAACGGTGGTGTAAAACGCGCACATGCGTTCAAACGTCACATTCTGACGAAAAAAACCACCAAAAACAAACGTCAATTGCGTGGCACCTCTCTGGTGAATGAACGCGATATGGCTTCTGTCCACAAAATGTTACCCTACGCTTAAGGAGTTTGAACTATGCCTCGCGTAAAACGTGGTGTTACCGCTCGTGCCCGTCACAAAAAAGTTTTAGCATTAGCCAAAGGCTACCGCGGCCGTCGTAAAAACGTCTATCGTATTGCCAAACAGGCAGTAATGAAAGCCGGTCAATACGCTTACCGTGACCGCCGTCAGCGCAAACGTCAATTCCGTCAATTGTGGATTGTGCGTATTAACGCAGCCGCTCGCCAAAATGGTTTGTCTTACAGCAAATTCATGAATGGCTTGAAAAAAGCTGCCATCGTTATCGACCGCAAAGTATTGGCTGATCTGGCTGTTTTCGATCAGGCTGCATTTGCCCAACTGGCAGCACAAGCAAAAGCTGCTTTAGCCTGATAAACAGGTTTTGGGAAAAAAGGAAACTTCGGTTTCCTTTTTTTGTATTCCAGCCTTATCAAACAATCCCAATCATAACCAAACCATCGTTCAGCATTGTTGACCACACGAATTTCGCGTTAAAATAACCTTTTAGCACATATTTTATTATAGCGTGTTATATTGCCTGTTTTGCCCATTTCAGGCTTGGTATTGATAAAAATTCCAGCGTATTCAACAGCAAGGCAAAGAGCATAAAAACACTACTTCGTTTAATTTTTAAGTAAAGAATCTCGTTATGGAAAACGCCAACCGCATCGTTGCCGAAGGCATCGCTGCTGTTAACTCAGCCATTGATTTACCTGCATTAGAATTAGTCAAAGCTCGCTATCTGGGTAAAACTGGTGAACTCAATGCCTTATTAAAAACTCTGGGAAAAATGTCACCAGAAGAACGCAAAACCACTGGTGCGCACATTAATGAGTGCAAAAACCAGTTTCAGGCTGCATATAACCAGCAACGCGATGTCCTAAACGAAGCAAAACTTCAACAACAACTTGCCGCAGAAGCACTGGATGTTACCCTACCCGGACGCGGCCAGAATCTGGGAGGCCTGCACCCAGTTACACTAACCTTGCAGCGCATTGTAGAACTGTTTCATAGCATGGGTTTTACCGTAGCAGACGGGCCGGAAATCGAAGACGATTTTCACAACTTTCAGGCTTTAAACATTCCGCCCAATCACCCGGCGCGTGCCATGCAAGATACCTTCTATGTAGAAAATGGAAACGTATTACGCACCCATACCTCACCTATCCAGATTCGTTACATGCTGGACAAAAAAGAACCACCAATCCGCATTATTGCACCAGGACGTGTATACCGGGTAGACTCAGACGCAACACATTCCCCCATGTTCCATCAGGCAGAAGGCTTGTGGATTGAAGAAGGCGTAACCATGGCTGACTTAAAAGCCGTATTTACAGATTTTATCCGTCGTTTCTTTGAGCGCGATGATTTACAAGTGCGCTTCCGCCCCTCCTTCTTTCCGTTTACCGAACCTTCTGCAGAAATTGACATAATGGGTGAACGCGGCTGGCTCGAAGTGGGTGGCTGTGGCATGGTACATCCAAACGTATTGAAAAATGTCAATATAGATGCCGAAAAATACACAGGCTTTGCTTTTGGTATCGGCCTTGACCGTTTTGCCATGCTTCGCTACGGTATCAACGATTTACGCCTGTTTTTCGATAATGATCTAAACTTCCTGAAACAGTTTCAGGATTAAAATTAATTGTCACATAATCGAAAAACAATAAAAGGTAGGAGCAATAACCATGGCATTAAACCAACCATTTATTTGTTCCTGATTTTAGCTTCAGCACAAAAGCTGAAAATAACCTGATACCTGTTACAGCAGATTCATCTGCAAATAACATCAAACCCAAAAGTGAAGATGCAGCATCCAAACTGATTAAATAATCAAGTAAACCATCATTACAGGCATAACCACCACACTTTTGGATTAAACCGCAACAGAATACATACTGGAAGCATCATGCAATTTTCTCAAAATTGGCTATATTCATGGGTTAATCCTCAATTGCCAGCCGAACAGCTGGCACACTTACTGACTATGGCAGGACTGGAAGTAGAAGAAACCAGTCTGGCAGCCCCTGCCTTTAGTGGCGTAGTCATTGCTGAAGTTAAAACAGTAACCAAGCATCCTGATGCAGATCGGCTCAACATTACCCAAATTGATGCAGGTACAGGTGAACTGATACAAATCGTTTGTGGCGCTCCCAATGTACAGCCAGGTATCAAAGTACCCTGCGCCTTACCTGGCGCCATTTTGCCGGGCAATTTCAAAATCAAACCCACCAAAATGCGCGGTCAGGTATCCAATGGAATGCTTTGTTCTGCAAAAGAATTAGGCTTGCCAGATGAAGTAAACGGCCTACTAATTCTGCCTGCCGACGCACCCGTTGGTAATAATATTCGTGATTATCTAGAGTTAGATGATTACTTACTAACCCTGAAAATTACTCCAAATCGAGCAGATTGCCTGAGCATAAAAGGCATAGCACGTGAAGTTGGCGCACTAACCCAGACAGTATTAAATCCAATAGAAATCACTCCTAATCAGCCAACAACGGAGGCCTGCCAGCCAGTTAGCATCAATGCCCCGGAAGACTGTGGCCGCTTTCTCAGCCGAGTAGTACGCGGAGTCAATTCACATGCTGCCACACCAGCATGGCTAAAACAGCGACTGGAACGCAGTGGCCTGCGTAGCATCAACGCACTGGTTGATATCGGCAACTACGTCATGCTTGAGCTGGGACAGCCATTACACATGTTTGATGCAGACAAAATTACCGGTAAACTGATTGTCCGCCGAGCCCAAGAGGGTGAAACATTGGCCTGTCTGAATGAAAAAACAGTTACCTTAAACAGTAATACACTGGTGGTTGCAGATGAGAAACAAGTATTGAGCATTGCCGGATTAATGGGTGGTGCTGCCAGCTCAGTTACAACTGATACCCAAAATGTTGTTATCGAGAGTGCTTGGTTTACACCAGATATTATTGCCGGCAAAGCTCGTCAATATGGATTTGGTTCCGACTCATCATTTCGCTTTGAACGGGGTGTAGACTTCAACCTACAACAAGAAGCCATTGAACGCGCAACTACCCTAATCAAACAAATCTGTGGCGGCGATATTGGCACAATCACTGAAGCAACAGGCATATTACCAACCACCAAACAGGTAAAAGTACGTACAGCAAGAGTAGCAAAAGTATTGGGCGTTACCATTGCAGCAGCAGATATAAACATCATCTTGCAACACTTAGGGCTCAATCCACAGACTTGTGAGGATGGTTTTATTGTAACCGCACCAAGCTTCCGTTTTGATATTGAAATCGAGGCAGACCTGATTGAAGAAATTGGCCGCGTCTATGGTTATGAAAACATTCCAGACGACCACACCAATGGCAAATTAAACATGGTGGCCTTACCAGAAACACAAAAACCCTTATTCAGCATTTATCATCAGCTGGCAAACTGCGGCTATCAGGAAGTAGTAAGCTATGCATTCGTAGAAGAAGCATGGGAACGTGATCTGGCAGACAATACCAGCCCAATTCGTTTGCAGAACCCAATAGCCAGCCAGCTCAGTGTCATGCGCTCCACCCTGTTTGGCGGACTGATTGAAATACTGCACAATAATCTTAATCGTAAACAAAACCGAGTAAGATTATTCGAAGTAGCTCGCGTATTTGATAAACAAGACGAAAAATACACTCAAACCAAAAAAATTGCCGGGTTGGCATATGGTTCAGTTCTGCCTGAGCAGTGGGCTGTAACAACACGCAATGTTGATTTTTACGATGTTAAAAATGATGTTGCTGGCTTATTGAGTGCACACACAGTTGATTATCGTACCGCACAGCATCCAGCCTTACATCCCGGCAGAACTGCTGAAATCATTATTGATAATAAAGTAATTGGTGTTATCGGTGAGCTGCATCCACGCTGGACACAAAAATATGATTTACCCCAATCACCCATTTTATTCGAGCTGGATTTAAGCGCCGTATTAACACAGGCCAGAATTACTTATCAGCCAGTATCTAAATTTCAGCCAGTACGGCGTGATCTGGCATTTATCGTATCGGAGCAAACTACTGCCGAACAGTTAATTAACACACTGGCCACAGTAAAGCATCCAGCAATTCAAGAAATATCAATATTCGATGTTTATCGCGGTAAAGGAATAGCTGAAAATACCAAGAGTCTGGCTATAAAAATTATTCTGCAAAGCACCGAACAAACACTAACCGATGAAGAAGTTGAAGAAATAATGAAAAAATTCATTGATATAGGCAGCACAATTGGTGCACAATTACGCACTTAAAAGCATAATCGAACAAGCTGCTTGGCTAAAAATTTACACACTTGAAAACACACACTAATTTGGGGATAATAGCCCCCTCTTTAAAGAAAGAAGTTTTAATATGACGCTGACAAAAGCTGAACTTGCAGATATTCTGGTAGAAAAAGTTGCAGGCATGAGTAAACATGATGCCAAAGAAATTGTAGAATTATTTTTTGAAGAAATTCGCAGTACACTAGAACAAGGGGAACATATCAAAATCTCCGGCTTTGGTAATTTCCAATTGCGTGACAAACCACAACGCCCAGGACGTAATCCTAAAACCGGCGAAGAAGTACCTATTTCAGCCAGACGCGTTGTAACATTCCACGCATCACAAAAATTGAAAGGTATGGTTGATCACTACAATGGAAAACAAGCCTAAGCAACTGTTACCCATTCCAGCACAACGGTATTTCACTCTAGATGAGTTATGCCGTCTTGCTGACATCAGTACAGAACAGTTTGTTGCTTGGCAGCAGACCCACGGCGTAGTTATTGGCTATGGTGGCCGGCATTATACCCGTGCTGATGTAATTAAAATTCGACAATTGCGCGATAGCTTTAAACCATATCTTGATCCGTTTACACGTAATCAGGTGGATGCTGATGGCAATCCGGCTATAAACGCCATAGAGACCCGTCAGCAAATCGAAAAAATAATTGATAACTTGAATAGCGTACTTGCCAAGTAAAACGATTACTTTTATAATCCCCACCTTTACGAAGTCGGAGTGTGGCGCAGTCTGGTAGCGCACTTGCATGGGGTGCAAGGGGTCGAAGGTTCGAATCCTTTCACTCCGACCAAAATAAAAAATACAGCCTCTTAAGGCTGTATTTTTTTATCGGGCATTTTATAAAACCTAACTTATTTCAACTTATAATCTAATAAATATCTAAAGTTACTCAGAAAACTAATCAATTTCCAACTCTAACTTCTGCATAACTCCCAGTATAATATATTCTTGCAACAGCAAAAGCTAAATTACTCATCTGAAGCGTGTTCTGCAAAAATCAACAGCTTCCAGATGCGTAAAATCTCCAAATCAACTTTTAATATTAAAGTAAGCACTACCTAACACCAGCCCATACAACCAACATATATTCTTCACCGCCATTTCAACATTTTCAACTAACCTAATTTCATTGCCATCATTCAAAATGTAATCATAACCATTACAATAGATGTCAGAAACACAGAATAAAATCAAATCAATAAGGATATTTATCTAAAAAACTAGCTACAAAACAAAATATAACAATTAATATCCGTAACTACCCCATAGTTAGAACACGATTCACATAGAAAATTATACTGCCTGTTTTAGATTTTTATATTTAATGGGTGCCGTCTTAATTAATGTTGGAATGGTAACACTTATTTAAACAACAAAATTGAGGTGTGATTGTTTGTAAAATTCTACCGGTGACAAATAACCTAGCGATAAATGTAACTGTTTATGATTATATCAATAAACATAAACAGCAAAGGATTAGTGCAATTCTTCGATTCGCACGAATTCTTTTCCTTTAACAAACTCTGTTTCTATAGCTTTATGGTTTTAAAAGTCGCTTTGCCACCGCATTATTCTACGGACAGCCTTTTTGCTTAGAGTGTGTTGAATATTAAATTTATTGAAATATTTATCTAACAACTGATTATCAAATTGTAACTATCCCCTAAAATAGTACAACATAAAAGTAGGAAATTCTCTTTATTCACCCATTGAGGATTTAAGCATGAAAGAATGACTGAAACATCAAATCGTAGCTATTTTAAAAGAAGCTTAAGCCAGTATCCCTATCAAAGAACTATGCCATAAATATGGTATGGGGAATTCAACTTCCTATCAATGGCGTGATAAATAGGGTGGTATGGAAACCTCAGATATCAATGCTTAAAGCAACTGGAATTGAAAATCATAAACTTAAGCAGATGTTTGCTGAGCTCAGTTTAAAATCTCAGCATCAGGAGGAAATTATGAAAAAGCTATATAGTACCAACTGGGACACGTAAGGCTTAGGCTGTTGTGCAACTGCAAGAAAAATCATTCTGTCACTATTGCCATGAGCTGCGCTATTGTTGGCATAAACCGCTGTGCTTAGTTATCAACCTAAGTTATCGGATAATTCTGTGATTATGTCAGTACTTAGTGCTCACGGATAGGCATTTACGCTGGGGCTTTCCTAAATGTTTTAATCGCATCGATATTGCGTCAGTTTACCGGCTGGTAGGTTACCCGTTATCTGGATAAACTGGCCACATATCATGGCTATCCACTCACAGTACGAGTGGATAATGGATTGGAATTTACCGGAAAAACATTCATCGACTAGGCAAAATCACATGGTATAACCATAGATTATATTCAACCAGGTAGCCCATATCAAAACGGATATATTGAACGATTTAATCGCACCTATCGCACAGAGGTACTAGATTTATATCTATTTAATAATCTGGAACAAGCAATACAGGTAACCGAAGAATGGCTAACCATTTATAACACGGAAAGACTTCATGAAACATTAAATAATATGACTCTGAGTGAATATAAAACCCTAAAACAAGCTGCGTAATTTTCTATCTGAATCCTATACTAACTTGGGGGTATTTACAAAATTCCTTTACTCGATCAAAATAAAATAAATCTTATGGTTACGGCGATTACTTAATCTGACTTAATGCAGACATGATTAAATCCGTTGTTTTATGTTAACCAACACTGTACCTGACAATTTACCGATTTGATATATGATGAAAATCATACCATCTCATAAGATATTAAGTAATACGGCACCAATTAAATATAAAAACACTAAAATACACGGTGATATTGTCTACGTGAAGTGTATATAGACATTAGCCACACTTACTAGCACCGATTTTTATCAATCCCACCTTTTTAAGAGTACAAAAAGATATTAAATGATGATCAACTTAACTTATCAGTATATTAATTTTTTAGCTGTAAATGAATCTTTTTCAGTTTCTCTTTGCCCAGCAGCACTTTTCCACTAAGTGGAAGATGGCTGCTGAAGCAGACTGGTTATAAACAGAAAATACAATACAGTAACTGGAGATTTTATCACTTGTATTGTATCTGAGTACCAATCAAAAAAGCAGATTAAAAGAATCCTTGTCTGAAGCGATTAGGCTTACTCGGTAGTAACATCAGGATAATGAGCCATATTTGCCCAATTAAAGGTAGCAGAGAAATCAGAATCCACCACGCGGAACGGTTTGTGTCATGCAGGCGCCTGAACGTTAATGACAATGTAGCAATCCATACCACAAGGCCAATCATAAGTACGACAAAATTAATTGTCCAATCACCCCATGTATAGATATCGTTAATTGAATGCCCAAGCATTTTTTCAACAGCATACATTAAAATCATACCAAGAACATAATTTATTCCTATAGGCCACCAATAATCAGCTCGATTGGATGTGCCAGAAAAATTCAAAATGTTATGCCAGAAACGTTTGTAAGATTCAATCATAAGCTCATCTCCTGATAATTGACATATTCATATTTAAAAAGTTAAATTTCACATATAGCAATTCATATTAAAACCAATTCAGAACCACCACAAACGATTTAATATTTAAAACAATTGCTTACATTATTTATATTTTTTAGATAATTTAATAATCAATTTTATTTTTTTTATCTATGAGTTTAAATTTCATACACTTATTAATATATTATCTGCAATAGTTTGCAATTATCTCTATTTATCCTTTGGATAAATAGCCTAAACTAATAGTAAATCGGGTAAAACAGCAATAATCCACTTAATAAAATTCGCCTGGATATTGATTTTTTTCAAATGGACAGATTATTAAAACAACACAATCACAGCAGATTCGTTCATTCTGTACATACAAATACATTAAATTTAACAATATTTATCATATGACATATAAGTAATATTATTATATTAGTACGCTGATAACTTGCATACGCATGATCTACTAAAATCACTATCTGACATATAGTAGTTTAATGAAAATAAAAAACGCATACAAAGTGTATGCGTTTTAAAAGATTCTGATTTATGTATATAGATGCAAATAGCTCTTTTAGGAGTGACTACTCATCTAGATGGCTATTCTGTGGTGCCAGTACAGTTCGATTGCCGTTACCCTCGGCAGCAGACACAATGCCTTCTGTTTCCATCTGCTCAACTAAGCGCGCAGCACGGTTATAACCTATCCTCAGCTGGCGCTGTACTGAGGAAATACTTGCCTTACGGGTTTTCACTACCAGTGCCACTGCCTCATCGTACAACGGATCCAATTCATCTTCATTACTGCGTGAGGAACCATTACTGAACATATCATCATCACTGACACCCGCAGTTAAAATATCATCGATATACTTTGGTTCGCCAAACTGTTTCAGATAATTCACCACACGATGTACCTCTTCGTCGGCAACAAATGCGCCATGTACACGCTCAGGATAAGCTGTGCCTGGTGGTAAAAATAACATATCACCCTGTCCAAGCAGGTTTTCAGCACCCATTTGGTCAAGAATGGTACGGCTGTCAACTTTGCTAGACACCTGAAAGGCAATACGTGTCGGAATATTGGCTTTAATCAGACCTGTAATTACATCTACACTGGGGCGCTGAGTAGCTAGTATTAGATGGATACCGGCAGCTCGGGCTTTTTGTGCCAGCCGAGCAATCAGTTCTTCAATTTTCTTACCGGCCGTCATCATCAGGTCTGCAAATTCATCCACTACCACTACTATGTAAGGCAGTTTTTCCAAAGGCTCTGGATCGCTTGGGTTAAGAGAAAACGGATTAAACAGCTTTTTGTTATGCGCTGCCAGCTCTTCAATTTTCTGATTGAAGCCTGCCAGATTACGTACACCAGCATGGCTCATTAGCCTGTAACGTTTTTCCATTTCGTTTACGCACCAAGTTAGCGCATTGGCTGCCAGTTTCATATCTGTTACTACTGGGGCGAGTAAATGCGGAATACCTTCATAAATGCTTAATTCAAGCATTTTCGGATCAATCATAATCAGGCGCACGTCTTCAGGTGTTGCTTTAAACAGCATCGACAGTATCATGGCATTAACGCCTACTGATTTACCTGAACCAGTTGTACCGGCAACCAATAAATGTGGTGCCTTGGCCAGATCTGTGACAACCGGCTGGCCGGTAATCTCCTGCCCCAGAGCCAGTGTTAGTTTGGAGCGGGACTGCTGAAATACCGGTGCTGAGAAAATTTCTCTCAAACGGATGATCTGCCGTTTCGGGTTAGGTAATTCCAGCCCCATACAGGTTTTGCCCGGAATGGTTTCCACCACGCGAATGGACGCAAAACCCAGACTGCGCGCCAAATCTTTTTCCAGATTGACTACTTGGCTACCGCGTACCCCCTGTGCCGGTTCGATTTCATAACGGGTGATTACTGGTCCGGCAAAGGCATCAATTACACGGACTTTAACTTTAAATTCTGCCAGTTTTTCTTCGATGGTGATGCCATTTTCAAGTAAGGTTTCTTCACTTTGCTGTGCTGCCGGATCGTAATATGGCGGCAATAATAAATCCATGCTTGGTAATTGTGGTTTTAACTGCGGTGCAGGTTTAGCTGCTGTAGTATGGTGCAATGCTTTTTGTAATGCCATACCGATTGCGGTTTGCTGCTGTGCACTAGAATTTTTTTTCTGCTCTTTTTGCGACCGCTGCCGGTTTAAAGGCGGAATCACTTTAGTGTTTTTAACAGGCGGGATGGCTTCAGCTTGGCTGGAAGAAGGTTCTTTCGCTGCCATTTCATCAGCTGTGATTACCATTTCGGTGCTGTTAGCAGGCTGTTTTTCCACTTGTGGCCAGTATTTGGATACGTCTATATCTGTTTCTTCTGCCGCAGACTCCCCAAGCTTCGGAAAAGAAGCTGGTATTGAGTCTGTCTGCATATCGGTATCTGCGAAATAAGGATCTTCAGTTGCCAATACAGGGGCTTCTGCTATGGCAACATCGCCATCATTTTCATCCAATATATATGAAGCTGTTCCATCATTATCAAGCACAGAATGAACAGTATCATCATAATAAGGGCTAGCAGGTCTGGTAAGGCTGGCAGCACTAATATCTGCTGATACTGTCTGTGATACTGGCAATAAATCTGGCTTGTAATGAACTTGATTTCTTCTTGAGCGTACAATATTTGTAATGGTGTTATCCACGCCGGCTGTTTCGAGGCTAGCTGGTGTATCATTGACTACATGTGCTCCGGTGTAATCATCTGCTATCGGTTCGCTCACAACTGGTGCGGTAGTAGTGGCTTCCGGCAACGGATGAAATGGAGTAAAACGTGTTGACAATGGTGCACATTCACTACCTGCAATACCTGTGTAACCAGTTTCTACAGACATATCAGCCACTGGTGCAGTCACTTTGACAGCATGACGTTTACTGATGCGTGCAGCCGCTGGTATAACACTTTCGCGCACTACTGGCCGCTGGAATTTTTGTTTATTAACTGGTGAATCAGTTTTAGCCAGATTGGCATAAACTTCATCTTCTGCTATTACCGGTGCGCTATAGCCTGAATTAATGTGATCAGAAACTTTCTGATAACGCTGGCGAGCTAGTCGTTGGCGCAGTAGGTTTAAACGGATATCTTCTTCATCAATAACTTGCACGCCATTATATTCACCTTTATTTCTATGTTCTTGGGATGAATGGTTTGATAATGATGGCACTGAATGAGTCAGATGAGATGGTACTCCTACCGAATTGCCCAGCTTGCGCTGGGTGGCCAGCTGCAAATCATCCAGATCAAAATTTTTCAATGCTCGTGCTTTAAGTAAAGCAGCCTGTTCGGCTTTGGTGCGTGAACGAACCTTATTTAATACAGGGTCATCAGCTGTTATTTCTTTTGCACTCCGATTACGCTGCTGATTCTGGCTGCTTACTGGTTTGTGTTGCCAGTTGAGCTGGATAACTTCAAGTATAGGAGCAGATTCGGTTACCGCCTCGGTAAGTGGGTGCGTAGCTACTTTACGGGTAGCTTCAGCCAGAGTAATGACTTCCAAATGCTTATTGGGTGTTAATACCACTGCTGGCTTTACGGTTTCCTGACTGGAAACCAGTATATTTTCCTCTACCAAAGCTTCGTCTTCTGTTTCAGTAACTTGATCAGGATAGTCTTCGGCTTCTGGCTCCGCTTCCAATTGAGTATTATTGCTGATCTCAGTTTGCATTTTCATCAATTCCAATGCTTTTGCCGGAAGCTGCTGACTGTTATCCAATGTCTGCAACTGATAGTCGGTACCTATCTTATTCTCAGAAACTTCTGTTATTTCAGGTGCACCTTGAACTTTTATTTCAGGTTTGGGACTGGCCTCAGTAATGGTAATCTGTTTAGGAAGCGGCTGTTCCGCTACAGGGAGCGGCTGGCTGATTTCGGCCGGTCGTGAATCCAGCTTTGACTGTTCACTAACACTCGTAGATACAACAGGTACATGGCTAGACTCTGATGTAAGCTTAGTCTCAGCTTGTGCTGGTGCAGTAGTGGATGGCTGCTGGTTGTATGGGGATGGTTGTGCCGTCTGATTACGCTGCGCACGAAATGACATTACACTGGATACAATGCGATTTAACAGTGGCGCTTCTTTAGCCGCCTCGGGTACGTTGATTTGGCCATGCTGAAACCGATTCTCATATCGGGATAAGTAGCTCATCTCCAGCTGCCATTTGCGTTCCTGAATATTGCGCCACCAAAATAATGCGCCTATAGCAATAATTAACAGTATTAATACAATCCACCACATACGTATTCACGCTGCCTTTTGGTTAATATCTGGTTAACAGACTATTTTTATTTGGAATATGACAAATGCACTTCTATATTATCAATCAAACGGGTGGTTCCCAGTACAGCGGCTGCAACAATCACCAGATCATTATCAGTGATCTGTGCTTTTGTCAGCGTTTGTGCCTGTCGAACCTCGATATAATCCACTTGCCAGCCATGCTGCTGCAAATATGTTACTGCGCTGTTTTCAAGAGCGGCAAAATCTTTGTTTCCTTCAGCAATGGCTTTGGCGATAGCTTGCAAACGAGCTGATAACTGGGCTGCCTGAACACGCTCTTTGTCTGTAAGATAGCCATTACGACTGGACAAAGCCAAACCGGTTTTTGCTCGTTCAATTTCTACCGGAATAATTTCTATATTCATATTCAAATCCTGCACCATGCCTTTTATTACGGCGAGCTGCTGGTAATCTTTTTTACCGAAGCAAGCCACATCTGGCTGCACAATATTGAACAGTTTGGTTACTACTGTAGCCACACCGCGAAAATGTCCAGGACGGCTGCGACCACATAATTCATTCTGGATTGCCGGTGGCTCTACAAAATAACGCTGTATACCATTTGGATAAAGTTCATTCTCAGCCGGTACAAATACTACATCTGCACCCTCTGCAATCAGCTTTTCTATATCTTGTTCAAGAGTACGTGGATACTGATCGAAATCCTCACCGATTCCAAACTGTATCCGGTTTACAAATATGCTCACCACCACTGCATCAGCATGAGCTTTGGCTGCACGCACCAGTGATAAATGGCCTTCATGCAAATTTCCCATGGTAGGCACTAAAGCCACTCGTCTGTTCTGCTGCCGCCACGCACGTAATTCTGTAATGGTATGTATTATAAGCATTATCTATCCTGTAAAACTATATCACACATGACCTGTTTACTGTTAAATACTGTCATGTATTTGTGAAAGCAGAATTATAACACTGCTAGCCACCCTTACAGACATGTATAAAACTTGTGTCACTAGTTAAATATGTTACTATCAAGCAGAACATAGCAGTAAGGATGCATATTTTGTGATGCAAACTGTTGTATAGTTAGTAACCTTCGCTCAATAAATTAATCGGAATTCAAGGAGTCATCATGAAAATCAAACACTGGCTGGCCACTGTGGCTATGTGCTCTACGCTGGTTTTAACTGCCTGTGGTGGCAGCAATAATAATTCAGCTTCGGCGCCTGCCCAATCTGGTGCCGACAAAATTTATATTGTCGGCACAAATGCCGAATTTGCACCGTTTGAGTCCCGCACCGCAGACGGTTCATTAACTGGTTTTGATATAGACTTGATGAATGCAATGGCCAATGCCGGTAATTTTAAGGTACAGTTTAAAGATCATCCATGGGATGGTCTGTTTGCCAGTCTGAATAATGGCGATCTGGATATTGTGGCTTCAGGTGTAACCATCACTGAAGAGCGCAAACAGAGTATGAATTTCAGTGATCCATATTTTGATATATCTATGATGGTATTAACACCGAAAACAAAAAATTTTCATTCACTGGCTGAATTAAACAATATGCACCGAGTAGCTGTAGCAACAGGCCAGACTGGTGATCTAGCCGTTCAGAAAGTACTTGGTGCGCAGAGCACCAAAATTGCTCGTTTTGACAGTGTACCTTTAGCCATTAAAGAGCTGGAAAACGGTGGAGTTGAAGCGATGGTATCTGATGGTGCAGTTATCAGTAATTATGTTAAGGCAAATGGTGCGGGTAAATTTACTATTAATAAAGTACCTGAATTTGGGATAGACCATTATGGCTTTGCTGTACGCAAAGGCGATACAGAGACTGCGGAAATGTTAAATGAGGCATTGAAAAAAATCCGTGCCAGTGGTGAGTACGACAAAATTTATGCTAAATATTTTTCGAATTAAATATTCTGTAAACAGTTAAACAGCGTCAATTCAAGCCCGTTATTCAGCCTAACGGGCTTTTGTATTGCGATACAGCAGTTCTACTGCTTTTTTTACCTACTCTGGCCTATAAGTGGTTACAACTCTCATTTGCATTTGGCTTTTGTTCTGCCGCCCTCTAAAATAGCTACTTTGTTAAAATAATATAAAACAGAAGATATGAGTTATCGGGTAACTATTTTACCGGCTGGTGAAACTTATGGCACACAAAAGGGGAAATCGCTGCTTGAGGCGGCGATTGAACAAGGTTTAATGCTGCCACATGCCTGTAAAAGCGGCTGCTGCGGAGCCTGCAAGGCACGGTTAGTCAACGGCAAAATTTCTGAGACCAATACTCAGGCAGCACTAAATAGTAAAGATCATAATCAGCAGGATTTTTTGTTATGTTGCCAAAGTGCAGACAGTGACATTACTTTGTACCTACCAAATTATCAAGGCAGGAATAGTCACCCAGCGCAAATTCTGACAGCACGAATAGAGGATATCCGTTATTGCGCGAATATTGCTATTGTCAGCCTGAAACTGGCACAAAAAAAGTATTTCCATTTTATTGCCGGGCAATACATTGACATTATTATGCCTAATAATTTACGCCGCAGCTATTCTATTGCCGCCTTTAATGCCGATACTCGGCAACTGGTTATTCATGTTCGCCACCATAATGGTGGTGCATTTTCGGAACAATTGTTTGATGGCCGACTCCAGCCAAAAGACATTATCCGTGTTCATGGCCCTCTGGGCAGCTTTCAGTTAAACTGGCTGAGCAAACCACTGATTATGCTTGCTTCTGGTACTGGTATTGCTCCGATTGAAGCAATGCTGGCTGCACTGGTTCAACAACAATACCAGCAGCCTGTATATGTGTATTGGGGTATGGCCACAGAAGGGGATTTATACGACAGAGATTTACTAGACAAACTTTGTGCCAGTTTAGCGCGGGCGCAGTGGACTGCGGTATTATCGCGAGCAGCAATAACATGGAAAGGTGCTCAGGGATATGTACAGGATATCGCATTATCTAAACATCCTGATATGAGCAACTATGCAGTCTATGCATGCGGACATCCGCAGATGATTACCCATGCACGAAATTTATTTACCAGCCAAGCCAGTCTGGCAGAAGACGCATTTTTTGCCGATAATTTTACTCCTGCTGCCTGAGTTATTTATGAAACTGACACTCCGTAAACATTATCTGCTGACTGTAGTGCTGTTACTTATTTACAGTATTGTAATGATTTATGCGCTGGCCTATCCGCCCAATCCAAACCGGATTATTGAAACCTGGTTCCTCACTCTGCTTTTACAGCATTTTTGCCCACGACTGTGGCGCGGCCTGATGTGGCTAAGTGCCATTATTATTCTACTCTATCATCCTACCGCTGCCCTTTATGGACGACCAAGTTTTGGTATTGTTGCCTCATTATTAAGTACCACCGTAAGTGAAGCAAGTGAATATATTGGCGCTATTTCATGGCTCACTTATGCTACAACCCTCTTATTGGCATCCATACCTCTACTTATAGTGCGCGTAAGCCGCACTATAGCTACACCACGCTGGCACGGCTACTGGGGCTTTTTGCTTGTCCTTATCCTTGTAGTAATGACGACCCAAACAGCCCGCAAAGGCTATACCACCGGCGGTTTTGCTCTACGTGCGCAGCCAATAGAATTTCTGGCTGATGCTTATTTGCAACCACAAGCCTACTTCGCCGAACTAGCCAAATTGAAAGCAGATTTGGCCAAACCGGACAACTGGCAAATCACCAGCAGCCATCAACTTTACCGTAACTATGTTTTGATTATTGGCGAAAGTACGCGTGCAGACTATATGCACTTGTATGGATTTAAATATGCTGATACACCATTTTTGGATAAATATGCCAATATTGTTATGGATAATATGTTATCAGCCGGGCCAAATACCCCTATCTCTTTATTACATGGCCTTACTCTGAGCCACGGCAAATCTTTCAGTATACAAAATAATGTCATTACTCTGGCCAAAAAAGCCGGTATGGATACTGTCTGGCTGTCGAATCAGGGTGCGCTGGGGCAATACGATACTTCAATTTCTACCATTGCTCATCAGGCAAATCATGTTACCTTTCTGAAAACAACTGGATACGATTTTGGTGAGCGAAGCTTTGACCATCAGCTTGTCGCCCCATTACAAAAAGTTCTTACTCAGCCAATGGCTGCCTCGCAATCGCGCTTGATTGTACTGCATATTATGGGTTCACATCCTAATCCTTGTGACCGTTTGTCACAACCACCACACCACTACGTAGACAATAACAACAGTAACTGTTATATCGATAGTATCCGGCAAACAGACAACCTGTTAAGTCAGATATATGCAGTCTTACAATCCAGTGGTCAATCGTTTAGTATGCTGTACTTCAGTGATCACGGCTTAAGCCATGATAAAAATAGTTACGAAAAAAACAGTATTGTGCGTTCTACAAGTATTCTGCGCCACAATGATCATTTCTATCAAAACTATCATGTACCATTAGTAGTGATAAACAGTGACCAGTCTGGACAATCACGTAATAAATCCCAGCGCAGTGGTTTGGAACTTTTAGATGGAATAGCGCAGTGGCTAGGTATTCGTACACCACAACTACCTTATAGCGAACAGTTTTTCAGCTCAGTTAACAGTACGCAACCTCAGGTTCTGGATTTCAATCAGCATTTACAGCCCGTGAGCCAACTGCAAAGCGACCCATTGCCCGCTAATTTGCGTTAGATTAATTTATTATCTAAGCTGGTTTTCTTCAGTAATTAAAAATCCCTGTTTTTTTTATAAAACAGGGATTTTTAATTTATGCAAGATTTTGTCTAATTAAACCTTTACATTTGACATGTATCAAAACACTTATAACCAAAAACATTATAATGAATTTACTTTGATTGGTTTCCTCTTGATGTGTGTGTTTAAGTGTGGCATTTTGCCACACTTTTTTTTATCTTGAATTTATGTTTTTTTACAAATTTATCCTATAGTCAAAGATTCAAGACTCTTCCGATCGAGTAGCTTCGAAGCTGAAAAATCCAATATCACTTCATCAGATTGTGGCAGATAATCAATAACTACATCACCGCCTTCGCTTAAGTGTCCGAACAGTAATTCATCTGCGAGTAATTTACGAATCCGCTCTTGAATCAGACGATGCATCGGTCGTGCTCCTAATGCGGCATCAAAACCATGTTTCGCCAGATAAGTACGCAAAGCCGGGGTAAATTCTGCCACCACTTGTTTGGCCAGTAACTGCTGTTCCAGTGCCAGCAAAAATTTATCAACCACTTTAGAAATTATCTCTTCATTCAGTACTTTAAAAGGGACAATAGCATCAAGCCGATTGCGAAATTCTGGAGTAAAGGTTTTTTGAATCGCAGCCAGACTATCTGTCTGCTCATACTTTCCAGTGAAGCCCAGATTATGTTTAGCCAGCTCTGCTGCACCAGCATTAGTAGTCATGATGACAATGACGTTACGAAAATCTGCACTGCGCCCATTATTATCTGTCAGTTTGGCATAATCCATCACCTGCAATAATACATTGAACACATCTGGATGTGCTTTTTCAATTTCATCAAGCAGCAGCACACAATAAGGCTGTTTATTAACTGCATCTGTTAAAAGACCACCCTGCTCATAACCTACATATCCCGGCGGGGAACCTATCAGGCGCGAAACAGCATGCCGTTCCATATATTCCGACATATCAAAACGCAGTAGTGGCAAATCCAGCAACTGTGCCAACTGTTTGGCTACCTCGGTTTTACCTACACCTGTCGGACCAGCAAACAGAAAGCTACCAATCGGCTTATCTGCCTGTTTCAAGCCAGAACGCGCCATTTTTATCGATGCAGCCAGTACATCAATGGCTTGATCCTGTCCGAACACCTTAGCTTTCAGATTATCTGCCAAAAAGCGCAGCATCTGCTTATCATCATGTGAAACTGTAGTTTCTGGAATACGTGCTACTTTAGCGACAATCGCCTCAATCTCTGCTCGTCCAATAATCTTACGCTGTTTGGATTTAGGCTGGATTTTCTGTGCTGCAGCGGCTTCATCAATAATATCGATGGCCTTGTCAGGCAAAAACCGCTCATTAATATAACGTGCAGACAATTCAGCCGCAGCCTGTAACGCCGCACGGGTATAACGCACCTGATGAAAATGCTCAAAAGCCGGACGCAATCCCTGCAATATCTGTACAGTTTCGGGTACAGAAGGTTCCACTACATCTATCTTCTGAAAACGCCGACTCAATGCATGATCTTTGTCAAAAATGGTACGGTACTCCTGATAGGTCGTTGCACCAATGCACCGCATACTGCCCTTAGCAAGTGCTGGTTTAAGCAGATTAGAAGCATCCATCGTACCGCCAGACACACTACCAGCACCAATGATGGTATGAATTTCGTCAACGAACAACACAGCTTTATCCAGCGCACTTAGTTCCTTGATAACAGCCTTCAGTCGTGCCTCAAAATCACCACGGTATTTAGTCCCAGCCAGTAAAGCCCCCATATCTAGTGAAAAAACCACCGATCCCTTAATGGACTCAGGTACTTTATCGTGTACCAGCAAATAAGCCAGCCCTTCCGCCAAAGCCGTTTTACCAACGCCAGCCTCTCCTACCAGTAAAGGATTATTCTTGCGCCGCCGGCATAAAGTCTGAATCAGACGCTGTATTTCCTCATTGCGGCCAATTAACGGATCAATCCGTCCAGCCATAACCTCCATATTTAAATTCACTGTATAGTGCTCTAAAGCTTTTGCTTCAGGCCTGGCTGCATCATTGTCGCTACTCTGTTCTACATCTTTATCCTGAGTAAGATTAGGATTGCCCAGAGTCAGATAGCGCAGCACATCCAAACGGTTTACCGACTGGGATTCAAGAAAATACATCGCATGGCTGTCCTTTTCGGACATAATGGCCACGAGTACATCTACCGGCGTTACTTCACCTTTAGCCTGAGCGGCACGCACATGCATGATTGCCTGTTGCAAAACACGCTGAAATCCAAGTGTGGGCTGCAACTCTGACTTTTCCAACTCCTCTTCCGACAACACCGGCGTATTTTCATGAATACTTTGCTGTAACTGTTTAGCCAACAGACTATTATCCACGCCCACAGCCTGTAGCACTTCATTTACGTCTTCACTTTGTTGTAGCAGGCCGAGCAGTAAATGTTCAATACCAATAAATTCAAAAGCATGGCTGCGAGCCTCGGCATAAACATACTGCAAAATTTTTTCGAGCTGTGCCGAAATCATATTCGACCTCCTGACAAAATAACGTTATCAATTATGACTGTGACCAAATTCAATCATTGGCATAAACATGAAGCATACACGATAAAAATCAAGTAGCCCCTATAGGGTATTTCTTTCACACATACTTTACTAAAATCAAAAATTTCAGGCCTCCTCAACCAGACATTGCAGCGGAAAGCCGGCCTCTTCAGCACGCAATAAAACCTGACTGCATCTGGTTTCGGCGATATCTTTCTGAAACACACCACACACCCCCCTTCCGGATTCATGCACCATCAACATGATGGCAATGGCCTGCGTGTGTGGTAAATGGAACACATCTATCAACACCGCCACCACAAAATCCATTGGCGTATAATCATCATTCAACAATACCACCTTGTAGCGCTTTGGTGGCTTTATCACGGTTTTCTGGTTCTGGCTAACAGTTTGTGTCTTCGTATTTGACATTGTGCATAAATCTACATGTATCTGTGGGTTTTTGGTAACGGTTTTAATAATTTTATCATTTTTCAGTAAGCTTGCTTGACGTTAGTTCTTAACCTATGTAAAAAGACTACTTAACAAGTCAGACATAGTCTGCCAGACAAACTGTCGTACAGTCGTTCACTACTTTGTTGGCCTTACTGTGTCGCAAACTTGTTCTTTATTTTGTTTTTTATGTATAGGAAGTTTCATGGCAACTGGTATTGTTAAGTGGTTTAACGACGCTAAAGGTTTTGGTTTTATTACACCCGATGAAGGTGGCGAAGATTTATTTGCACACTTCTCTGCAATCAACATGAATGGTTTCAAAACCTTGAAAGAAGGTCAACGTGTATCTTTTGATGTGACCACCGGTCCAAAAGGTAAACAAGCGGCTAACATTCAAGCAGCTTAATCTTAGCCGGTTGTCCGGTTAGTATAAAAATAGCGGCAAATGCCGCTATTTTTCTGTCTGGTACTGAAAATACATTTTCGCTCCTATCAGTAACCTATTGTTTATCAATGCATCTATACCCAATGGGTACATCAAACCAGCCATAAATTTTCAGATAAATCTCTGATCCAGTCTTGATTCGAAAAATTATCTGATTGCATCAATAGCTCCGGCTGACAATCACCAACTGCAAAAAAAACCGCAGTGCCTAAAGACAACTGCGGTTTGACCATAAATTCAAAAAATGGTTAATCAAGCCTGAGAAGACGATCTGGCTGGTAATACTAAGTTCAGCACTATCGCCAGCAAAGCACATAACCCCACACCAGCAAATGCCATAGAGCCAATTTTCACTACCATACCACCTACACCTACAATCAGCACTGAACTGACAATAACCAGATTACGTGGTTCCATCAGATCCACTTTGGCATCAATCAGCGTTTTCAGCCCCAGTGAAGCGATCGTGCCAAATAAAAGCAACATAATGCCTCCCATTACCGGCAAAGGAATGGAGCTGAGAAACGCATTAAACTTGCCTAAAAAGGCCATACAAATCGCAAAGACAGCTGCCCATGTCATGATTACCGGATTACTGTTTTTAGTAATCATCACAGCCCCTGTAACCTCACCGTAGGTTGTCACAGGAGGACCACCAATCAAACCGGCAATACACACCCCTAAACCGTCTCCTGCTAAAGTACGATGCAAACCCGGGTCTTTTACATAATCATGGCCGGTAACCTTACCAATAGCCATAATCCCACCAATATGTTCAATAGCAGGTGCAATAGCTACTGGCAGCATAAACAGCGCTGCCTGCCAGTTAACTTGCGGCGTTGTAAAATGAGGTATTGCAAACCACGGAGCCGCAGCCATCGCACTGGTATCTACCATTCCAGTAAACAAAGCCATAATATAGCCTGACGCCACACCAATCAGAATCGGAATCAAACGCATCATTTTGCTGCCAAATACCGTTACAATCACTGTAATGGCAAATGTAAAACCTGACAGTAGCAGCGAATGCACATAATCCACCACCTGATTGTCACCTGATCTGCCCATAGCCATATTACTGGCCACCACTGCTACTGATAGTCCAATCACCATAATTACCGGTCCAATGACTACCGGTGGCAGCAAACGGTGCACCGATGCTAGTCCACGCCATTTAATCAGTGCAGCAAAAATAAAATACATAAAGCCGGCAGCGAACAAGCCAAACATGGTAGAAGCCAGCCCCCACTCCTGCATGGCATAAATAATCGGTGCAATAAATGCAAATGAAGACCCCAGATAAATCGGTACTTTGCGCTTGGTACAAATCTGAAACAATAATGTACCAATACCAGCACCCATCAATGCTAGTGCCGGATTTAATCCAGTTAGCAGCGGCACTAGAACCATAGCACCAAATGCAACAAACAGGATTTGTGCGCCTGCAAGCGCAAGTTTCAAATGGTGTCCCACCTGATACTCCCCATTAAATAAACAAAACTCCCCATTATAGTATAGAGCGCTATAAAAAATAGTTATAATTTGTCGCCAGTAAGCTAAAGCTTGAATATTTTAATAAACTAAAAAAACAGCGGTTTATTTGTAAATCTGAAAAATAATTTCCAAAAGGGCTTGCGCAATTTAATTTTATTGCGCATAATACGCACCTCTTTCGCCGGCATAGCTCAGTTGGTAGAGCAGCTGACTTGTAATCAGAAGGTCCCGAGTTCGACTCTTGGTGCCGGCACCAATTCTAAAATATAGCGTAACCAGTGGTTACGCTATATTTTTTTGGCAAATTGATTGCACTTAACTTACCAACCTAGATTAATGTAGTGAAATTCAATTCATCGCCTATCTTAAAATTACTCCGGCTATTTTTATCTTATTAATAATAAAAAACAGGTAAAAATGTCAAAAATCAGCTAACTGTATTACTAAATAAATATAATGTATTTTATAAATACTTAATTTTTCAACCAGAAGTAATTAGGAATCATCATGTTAAAAAAATTACCTTAATCACACTGGCTATTTTAAGTTTTTCAATACTAAAGGCAAATGCAGCCAGCAAAAATTCTATTCAGAAGAATATAAGCAATTCTTCAAAAAGGAAAAATAATGAAGCACATTTGTTTATATCTGGTGTTTAACTGCGACGAAGCGCCACACAATTTGTATTGTGTACTGAAGGCAAAATTCCTAATATAGCCTATCATCAATGTGGAGCTGCATATAATTATTGCCGCGGACAAGGTGTTTTTGACTTATCTGGTGGTGCAATTAATCATGATTGGTAAACAATATGGATAAAACAGACATCTAGCAGGAACATTTGGCTGAAATCAATACGCGAGCAAATGAACTCTTATACCAGACATTAATATGTTAATTTATTCATTGAATCCCCAACTGGCACCAGCATATTTACAAGGCACTGATTACAAATCTATTACCGAGCGAATCAGAAAGAAAAAAAAGAATTTGACGAATCCATCGCCAGAGATGTAAAAGAAAATTAATTTTTCAAAAGCTCCTTCAGGAGCTTTTCTCTTTGCCAAATTTTCTATACCGCTTAGATACACTATGTTATTTATTCATATAACTTAAATAAGAAACTAACATATACTCTTGATTGCACATGAATAAATTATATAAGTTATTGTAATATATAAAATCATCCAAATATTTTTAACCCAATTATTGACAACCTGAAATAGACAGATTTATAAAAAAATTATAAAGATTGTTCGTAGAAATCAATATTTTGTTTTAGAATGATTCAAGCAATACCTAAACTATCCATCCATCTGGATTTATTCAGGCTTAATGGATAGCATTTTTAATTGTAGCTGCTAGAACAAATCATATATGGCAGTAAAAACCTCATGTCCCACACCACTTATCAGTTAAAACCGCATGAACGCCCCATGATGGCAGGTTCGCCCTCGTTCCCAGACCATCCGTGGCAACGGCGTGTTTGCTATGCCATCATTGGTGTACTTGTGGGTTTAACTGCCGGCTTCACCAATGGCATGATGCTGGCCAATATTCCGCAGATGCAAGGTTATCTGGGGCTGACACCTGAACAGGGTGGCTGGATACAAGTATCCTATTACATGTTCAGTGCCATTATTAGCGTATTATTATTCAAAATCCGCCAGAATTTCGGCCTGCCGCGTTATGTAAGTTATATTATTCTGGGATTGATACTGACCAATAGTCTACAGTTTTTCTTCCATAGCTATCATATGGAATTATTCGCCCGCGGTATGAGCGGGCTTGTAGGCGGCAGTTTAAACAGCATGGCCATGTATTACATGATGCAGGCCATGCCAACCATTCATCGCGCTAAAGGCATGATACTTGGTCTTGGACTAACCCAGCTTAGTCAACCGCTGGCAAGATTTATCTCCCCCCTGCTGTTACAGCACGAACAGTTTCAGCTTATCTTCAGCTTCCAGTTAGGGATGGCGCTGCTGGTATGCGCAGCAGTGTGGCTATTGCCCATTCCCTCCGGCTATCTGGAAAAATCATTTGAAAAAATTGACCTCATAAGCTTTCCCTTAATGGCAGCCGGTATTGCGTTTATTTCTGCCGGAGCAGTACAGGGAAGAATTGTCTGGTGGGACAAAGACTGGATTGGCTGGCTGTTTGTGGCCGGTGTCGTGTGCTGTATGCTTTCCGTTATCATTGAATACAATCGCAAACGGCCGATGCTTGATATCAAATGGATGATGCATACCAACGGAATGCTTCAAGTTTTGATTTTTGGTTCACTGATTCGGGTTGCCTTATCTGAGCAGAATATGGGTGCAGCCGGTTTAATGACGGTATTAGGTCTGAGTAACGACCAAATGATGCATTTTTATGCTGTTACTTCCTGTGGTGCGGCACTGGGGCTGATTACCAGCGTATTCACGTTCAAACCTATTGATATTAAATTACCTCTGGTCATTTCATTTGCCATTATTGCTATCGCCAGTTTTATGGAAGTCGGGCAAAATCAGTGGTCACGACCGGTCAATTTCTATATACCGGAATTTATGATTGCCTTCGCCTCCCTGTTTTTCTTCGGTCCAGTAATGATGGAGGGGCTGATTCGGGCTATTGCAAAAGACTCGGTATACATTATGAGTTTCTCCGCGGTATTCGGTTTTTCCCAGACGGTTGGCGGACTGATTGGTTCAGCTCTGCTTAATGCATTTATCACTATCCGGACACGCATACATTTAATTAATAGTGCCGATGGCTCCTATCTTACAGACCCGCAGGTTAATCACCTAATCCAGCAAAATGCACTTGCCAGCGAGCGTTTCAGCTTCGACAGCACATGGAATCATGCGTATGGTGCCAGCAAACTGATTCAGCAGGATAGCATGCTGGCACAGGTAGCTGCCTACAATGATTTATTTGTGACAGTCGGTATCGGTTCGTTAATCTGTTTTCTGGTTGTCGGCGCGCATCGCTGGTGGCATCAGGTACATGGCACTAATCCAATTGGGCGAGAGCTGAAAAATTTTGCAGCAGCCCGCCAGCGTGCAATGCAGGAACCGCCAAAACAATAATATTAAGGATAACAATGATTAACGCACAGAAAAACAGACCAAGCAAAAAGCCTGAAACTGATCAAAGCCAAAATGACAAGCAAGCATCATCAGCCAGTAACGCTGATGTTGAGCAAAAATCAGCACAAGCAACTAGCAGTCAGACCACAGAATCTTCCACAACAGCAGGCACAAATAATTCATCCCCTGCCCAAGCAACAGCCAGTCAGTGGCAGCCACCGAAACGCAAATGGTTTGTTAACGCTATATTGGTACTGGTACTGATGCTGGGGGTCTTGATGATTTTACATGCATGGAAATTACCACCATTTCGCAACTCCATGGTTTCTACAGATAATGCCTACGTACGTGGTCAAACCACAATCATCAGCCCACAGGTTACCGGGTACGTTACCAAAGTATATGTGCAAGATTTTGACGATGTTAAAGCCGGCCAACCATTAATTCAGATTGATGATCGAATTTATAAACAGAAAGTTGCTGCTGCCGAAGCCGGGATCGGTTTGCAAGACAGCAGTCTAGCCAATTATGAACAAAACCGCCGCAGTAAAGAAGCCACGCTGGCCGCACGTGAAGCAGCCATTGCCAACGCACAGGCTCAGCTGGAAAAAGCTCAGGCAGACATGACTCGTGTCAACATACTGGTAGCGGATGGTTCATTGTCTTTACGTGAACGCGACCAGACACGTGCTGCATTGAAACAGGCACAAACCAGCGTAGCAGAAGCCAAAGCACAATATCGTGTTGCTCAGGAAGACCTGAAAAGTACACATGTCAACAAAAGCGGGCTGAAAGCCAACGTTGATAATGCACAGGCTCAACTGGGTTTGGCACTGATCGACCTGTCTAATACTGTTGTGCGGGCACCGGAAAATGGCCGACTGAGTGAAATCAGTGTTAAAAACGGCCAGTTGGTGAATGCTGGCACACAATTAATGTTTCTGGTACCAGCACGAAAATGGGTAGTAGCCAACTTCAAGGAAGCACAAACAGCTAATATTCGCGTTGGACAGCCAGCATGGTTTACCGTAGATGCACTTAATGGTGTCAGAATCAGGGGTACTGTGGAAAAAATTTCACCAGCTGCCGGTAGTGAATTTTCAGCCATCAAGCCAGATACCACCACAGGTAACTTTGTTAAAGTACCGCAACGTATTGCCGTACGTATCCGTATTGATGACCATAGTGAATTTTTTGAACGTTTGCGCCCGGGCATGTCGGTGGTCGTGAGTATTGACACAACCAGAGTGAAAGCATGAAAGCATCTTTAATCCAACTATTTGCCCTGACAGCATTATCCATCAGCGTAAGTGGATGTATTCCCCAGATACCCAGCATTCCGGCAACAGCGCAGGTAGCAGTACCGGAACAATGGCATGAACAATATACCCAAACGACACAAGATGCTGCTGCGCAATGGTGGGCACAGCTAAATGATCCGGTTCTAAACCAGCTTATTAAAGAAGCTCTAGTCAATAACGTCGATATTGCTCTGGCAAAAACGCGGATACAAGAAGCGCTGGCTCAGGAACACGCCTCTCGAGCTTCATTATTACCCAGTGTCGACGCCAGTGGTGGCACCACTCGCCAGAAAAGCCTGAATGCCTTTGGCGTGACTGCCATTACCAGAGTAGAACAGCCTGCCTTTCAGGCTGCCTATGAACTGGATATATTTGGTAAAAACCGTAATGCGTTTAAAGCGGGTCGCCTGAACAGGTATGCCTCTGAAATTGCTGCCGCAGCTACCCGTTTAAGCATCATTACCACCACGGTTAAATCCTACATTACCCTACGTGCACTGGATGAAAAACTAAATCTACTACAAAAAACACTAGATACACGACAACGTGAACTCAAAATTGCCCAATCTAAAGCTAATGTCGGCTATACCTCACAACTGGAATTGAATCAGGCACAGGCAGAGTATGCCGCCACACTGCAACAGATTCCAGTGATTCAATCCAGTATCAGCCAACAGGAGCATGCACTGAGTATGCTGGTGGGCAGTAGTAGCCGCACTATCGAACGTGGTTTATCACTGTCTGCATTGCATGCACCAGCCATTCCCGCCATGTTGCCTTCATACATGATGAAAAACCGTCCAGATATCGTACAGTCATCATTGTTGCTGGCCGCTAGTGACGCCAGTCTGGCTTCAGCACAGGCAGAGTTTTTACCATCAGTGAAAATCAGCGCTACATTTGGCCGCATATTTTCTACTGCACCTATTAAAGAACCAGTTAATATTTGGAGTATAGGCGGCAGTATCCTGGCGCCCATCTTCGAAAGAGGCAAAATACAGGCCAATTTTGACCTCAATGTAGCCAAACGTAACGAAGCAGCATGGAATTATCGTAAAACTGTATTAACTGCGCTGAAAGAAGTCGAGGATCAGCTATCCGGCAGCTATCATTTACAGGAACAGGAACAGGCTCTGGTGATGGAACGTGATGCACTAGCCAACGCCCTGCATCATGCAACGAATCGCTACCATGCTGGTTATTCTCCCTATCTGGATGTTCTGGATAGCCAGCGCAACCTGCTTAGTGTAGAAAGTCAGCTTATTCAGAGTAAGGCAGATTATCTAAACTCGCAGGTTGCACTCTATCAGGCTCTAGGCGGAGGCTGGAAAATAGATCAAAAACCACAATATTAATCAATATACATTAAAATATCACCACAGCACTTGTAAACCATTAATATATTTGAAAATAGCCTGAAGACACAGGCAAATTTGCTGATTGACCTGTATGTTAGAATAGTTATTTCTCCAGTATTCAGCTTTGTAGTTTTATTATGTCTATTGCTTCAGAACATATTGACCGGCTTTTACCCCAGACCCAATGCAGGCAATGCGGTTATCAGGGATGTTCTCCATATGCACAAGCGTTAAGCCGAGGTGAAGCTGCCATTAACCTGTGTACTCCGGGCGGCATCACTGTCATCCGGGATCTGGCGCAATTACTGAATGTGCCAGTATTGCCACCTGCTGACCCGCTTAAATCGGAGCAACCCAAAGCAATAGCAGTGATTGATGAATCAGAATGCATCGGCTGCACTGCCTGTATTAAAGCCTGTCCAGTTGATGCCGTTCTGGGTGCTACCAAACAAATGCACACCGTAATCACTAGTGAATGCAGTGGATGTGAATTATGCATTGCACCCTGTCCGGTAGACTGTATCCGTATGCAGCCAGTGCATGATCACTGGCTGCCGCAAGCTCGGCTAGTGGCAGATAACCAGCAGGACGAGCGTTTTGCCGCTGCTGCTCAAGCCAATAAACGATTTCAGCACCGCACTGCACGGCTGCAACGCTTACAGCATTTAAAAAAACAGCAGCAGCATGCATACCAGCAAAAAGCAACAATAACAGCGACACCAGCAACAGCAAAATCAGCCGCCAACATTAATCCCGCTGCGCTGATTGCCAAAGCCATGGCAAAAGCACAAACCCAGCAGCTACAACGACGAGTTCCTGATAATCAGGATTCATTCCAGCAACAACAAATCGCTAAGGCTCAGGAGCAGGCCAGCTATCGTCGTGCTATGCGTGATTTCCAATATGGTAATGAACAACAGAAAGCCGATGCACTGGAATGGTTGCGTTTACATAAGCAACAGCGCGAATCCCAACAATAAGCACTTAACCTGATAGAATTAAATGAAAATGCTAAACTTAGTAGTCATATCAAAATTATTTAAAAAAGCATAAACCAACGAAATTCAACAAATGAAGAAACTAAAGCCGATTCTAGCCTGCATAACCACACTACTTATGGTTAACGCCTGCACTTTTACATACAACAAACCCTATAGCAGACATTTATCTGGTAACTGGCAAATTCGTACCCTGAATGGCGAACCCACGCCCGATATGTCTGCACGCATTCGTTTTGACCCCAAAACCCAACAATACTTTGCTTACTTTGGCTGTAACCAGCTAAGTGGTACTTATCGCGATATACATCATACCCTGCACTTAAGCAGACCATCTGGTATCAATAAACTGTGTGCCAATATCGAAGATGAACGCACCGGCACCGGCACACTGGGTTTTGTTGAATCATGGCGTATTATTAATGACAATTTTGGTGTACGTTTGCAATTACTGGATAAAAGTAACTATGTTCGGGTTGAGGCACGCTTACTACAAGAAACTGAAAATAAAAAGAAATAAAATATAGCAATACCAACAATTCATTACACACCAGCAAAGCAGCTATTGCGTATTACCGAAAGCATCCTAACAAAAAGCCACATTGAATATTCATTACAATGTGGCTTTTTAGCTAGCTTATAACATTAATGCGGTGCAATCATGTCTTCCGGAATAACCCATTTATCAAATTCTTCCGCAGTCAGAAAACCCAGCTCAATTGCAGCCTGTTTCAGACTTGTGTTTTGAGCATAAGCAGTTTTGGCAATCTTAGCTGCTTTTTCATAGCCAATATGACGATTTAGAGCAGTAACCAGCATCAATGAATGATGCAAATTAGCATCAATTTTTTCACGTACCGGTTCAATGCCTTCGGCACAACGCAGATTAAAGCTGTTGCAGGCATCTGCCAGTAAACGCACTGATTGCAGAACATTAAACACCAGCACCGGCATAAACACATTCAATTCAAAATTACCAGAAGCACCTGCTACTGTAATCGTCGTATCATTACCCATTACCTGAGCAGCCACCATTGTCATCGCTTCACACTGGGTTGGATTTACTTTACCCGGCATAATACTCGAGCCAGGCTCATTAGCCGGAATAGTAATTTCTCCAATACCACACCGCGGACCACTGGCTAACCATCGGATGTCATTAGCAATTTTATTCAGACTTACGGCCAGCGTTTTCAGGCTGCCTGAAGCAAATACCACAGCGTCGCGTCCGGCAAGAGCCTCAAATTTATTGGGAGCAGTCACAAACGGTAAACCTGTCAGTTCTGCCAATTTTGCCGCAGCCTTTTCCGCATATTGAGGATGACTGTTCAGGCCAGTACCTACAGCTGTACCACCCAATGGCAATTCATACAACCAATGCAATGCCTGCTGCAAACGATCCAACCCATGATCCAGCTGACTAACATAACCACTGAATTCCTGCCCCAGAGTTAGCGGTGTTGCATCCTGCAAATGAGTGCGACCAATCTTAACAATATCTTTAAAAGCTTCAGCTTTAGCGGTCAAAGTATTACGCAGAGCCTGCACAGTAGGAATCAGATTCTGGCTAATCTGAATAGCAGTAGCCACATGAATGGCAGTCGGAAATGAATCATTAGTAGATTGAGCATGATTAACATGATCATTCGGATGCACCGGTTTATAGCTGCCGCGCGGCTGGCCAGCAATTTCATTGGCCACATTAGCCAAAACTTCATTCATATTCATATTGCTCTGAGTGCCAGAACCAGTTTGCCATACTACCAATGGAAACTGGTCAGCCAGCTCGCCTGCCAGAACACGTTCAGCGGCCTGCACAATCAGATTGGCACATTCATCGCTGATGCGACCAAGCTGCTGATTAGTTAATGCCGCTGCCTTTTTAACCAGAGCCATCGCCTGAATCATAGCTGGTGGCAAAGTTTCACCGCCAATATCAAAATTCTGCAGGCTGCGTTGAGTTTGCGCTCCCCAATAAACATTTTCAGATACAGCGATTTCACCCATGCTGTCATGTTCAATACGTGTATTCATATCGTCTCCATGATTGTGCGCACATTATTATTTAAATAAAAACAATAATTTGCATACCAGTCAGACATTAATTACATTCCTATACCCTCTGGAATATACTTAATCCCCATTACCACTATAAACAGGCTTAATTGTGCAGTGATTCAAGCAACTTAGCCACCAATTTATTGCAATTACAAACATCAATTAATATAAGAATAAAATATTACCATTAGATTTTATTATAATTTACTTATTTATACCAAAATAGATTTACGGAGTGCAGCCAGAGTGCTCATTCATCATTCAGATTATCGCAACCACCACAGCAACCATAAAAATGAACTAACAATACATAAATCAGTTTATGGCAAAATAGGAATCTGATAAACAACAAAAGCATAAATAATGGATATAGCCTTTCAGTTTTCAGCATTATTGGCACTCGGAATGAGTGCACAATGGCTGGCTTGGTATCTGAAACAACCCTCTGTGCTGTTTTTGCTGTTTGCTGGCATCATAATTGGCCCGATACTGGGCTGGTTCCAACCGGATGCGGTAATGGGAAACCTACTTTTTCCCTGTATTTCACTTGGTGTGGCCATTATTCTGTTTGAGGGTGCCCTCACCCTGCAATTTCACGAAATTAGGCAGCACGGCCGCGTTGTTCAGAATCTGGTTACGCTGGGCGCACTGATAACCATTGCAGTATTATCACTGGCAGCATATTGGTTGTTCAAACTGGATTTGCGCGTAGCCATATTGTTTGGTTCCCTTGTTTGCGTTACCGGCCCAACAGTCATTGCACCAATGCTGCGCAGCGTACGTCCGCGTACTCAAATTGCCAATATTCTGCGCTGGGAAGGGATCATTATCGATCCGATTGGCGCCATTGCAGTAGTGCTGGTATACGAATACATCGTTTCCAACGGGCATGAAAACTCACTGTTACTATTTAGCAAAATTGTCCTTGTAGCCATCATCTGCGGTGGTCTGGGTGCCGTGTTTCTGGCCAATGCCATCAAACGCTATTGGCTGCCTGAATACATGCGCAATGTAGTGACCTTTGCATTTGTCCTCACCTTGTTTTCTCTGTCCAATTATCTGGAAAGCCAGTCTGGTCTGTTAACCGTTACCATTCTTGGTCTGGCTCTGGCCAACTGGCCGCAATTTCCCCGGCAAAGTATACTGGCCTTTAACGAATCCCTCACCCTGTTATTTATTCCTACCTTATTTATTATTCTGGCTGCACGTATGAATGTGGCAGCATTGCTTGGTCTTAGCTGGCGCGGTTTTGCCCTGTTATTCATCGCAATGTTTGTCGCCCGCCCTCTGGCCGTATGGTTTTCATCTATCGGTTCCGGTTTGAGCGTACAGGAAAAACTGATGATAAGCTGGATTGGACCACGTGGTATTGTAGCTGCATCCATTGCTTCACTGTTTGCACTACGCTTACAAAATCAACATTTAGCCGGCACCGAACTACTGGCACCAATGGTTTTTCTGATCATTATCGGTACAGTATTGATTCAGGGCTTGGGTGCAAAAACCATTGCCAGCATACTCAGAGTACGAGAACCGAGTAATAACGGTGTACTGATTGTCGGCAGCAATGAAGTTGCCCTCATGCTGGCCACTACTCTCAAACAACTGAATATTGATGTTTTAGTGGCCGATTATCACTATGTACAAATTGCTCGGGCACGCATGCAAGGGTTGCGAACTTATTTTGGCAATCCAGTTTCAGAAAATGCACAAACCCAGCTAGACCTGATTGGCATTGGCCACCTGTTTGCGGTCAGTCGTGACAAAGAATTGAACACATTATGTGAACTACAGTTTCGACATGAGTTTGGTGAACAGAATATTTACCGCATCCGTTTTGCCGAAGAACAGGATTTAACTTCCCGCACACAAAAGCAGCATCAGTACGTTTTCCGCCAACTGTTTGGGAAAGATGTTACTTTCAGCAAACTGGAAAACATGCTCAACAAGCAGGCACGAATTAAAATTACCAATATTACTGCCGCCTACGATTATCAACAGTACTGCCATGATCACCCACAGGCAATACCACTGTTTATTCAGGATAAAAACAATAGTCTGTACATCATCAGTACTGAATTTCAGCCAGCTACGGCAATTGGCAAACGACTGATTGCTCTGGATTACTAATAGATAACAACAACCTCAGTACCCCAAAAATATTGTTGTAATTCACAATTAGCCAACCAAAATCCAGAAAGTAATATTAGATAAACAACATATAAACTAAATTTTATTTGATCAAGATACCTGACCAAACTATTTATTCTATGGATTTCACATATTCAGCTTATTAGCCAAACCTAGACAGCTATAACAGATTTGTCCAAACAAACCGCCTCAAAGCACAACAAATACAGATAATTTCACAACCGTTAATTATTGCAACTGATATTTTTATTTATTCAGGTTAATAAATTTAAGCAAAATACATTTCAACATGTAGATGCGTGCACATTACTGGAGTTAATTTTTCTCATTCAAGATAGATTCAAAGGCCTTTAGACGTTTATGAATTGATAAAAGCTCAATAATGGTTTTCCATGAGCTAATCAGATACTGAAATGACCCGCGCACATTATTAAACACATTCACAATCTGATTAATCAACCCCAGAGTCATCGTACCTGCGGCTATAGACGGTGATAACACAAACAAGCCAAACAGCCCGTCCAGCTGCAGATACCAAGTGCTCACCATATTGAAATAAGCATAGTGAAAATACAACCGATAGTAATTAATCCGTACCCGTTCAAAGAGTTGTCTCAAAGTAGCAGGCTGTGCACGTTCACAATTATCTTCCCCATACACCAATTCTTTACGATATGCCGCCTCCACTTTCTGATTATTATATTGCAGGCCAGGCAGCTTGATACCCACCGCCATCAACAATACCGTACCAAATAATGACCAGCCTAATGCTGCCCAGACCAGCGAGTATTTAACTTCACCAATCAGAGGTAATACCGGTACATGGCTGGATAATTGAAACAGAATGGGTAAAAACGCAATAAGTACCATAACTGCCCGTACCAGACTCACACTCAGTTCTTCCACAATCGTGGCAAAGCGCATGGTATCTTCCTGAACGCGCTGAGAGGCACCTTCAACAGTGCGCAATTTTGGCCAGTGGTCGATATAATATTGATTCATAGCTGTACGCCAACGAAAGACATAATGGCTAACAAAAAAAGCATTCAGCATAATCACGGTGACCGCCACCATTGCAATTAGCAGAAAAGTGAGCATATTCTGATAAATACTATTGATTGACCCACCGCCACTACCCAGCATCTTCTGAATCATATCCCAGAACGGGCCATACCAAGCATTAATGGTTACATTTACCTGCACATTAAACCAGATATTAAACAGGATTAAGGCCGAACCCCATACTGACCATCGCTGCCAGGGATGTCGCGTCACCACAGACCAGAACATAGCAAAAATAGCTGTAGCCAGCACAAACCAAACATAAAACCATAAAAATGCAGGTGACCAGAAGCGCGACAGATCAATAGCTAGCGGCTTGACTGCATAGCCTTCCGGCCAGCCAAACCACTCACCTGCTGCTTTACCCCCCGCATACCAGAGAGCAATATTTATACCAATCCACAGTATGGCAGATAGGAAAAACCAACGGGGCTTCGGGAAAAATGATTGGAACACAATTTCATCCTGATGAAATAATTGCCAGTTGATAAACAAAATATTGCTGGTTTTAAACTATTGTAGCTATTGTTGTCTTCCGCTACCGTGCTTACACAACCAGATAAATTGTAAAGCAGCTATTAAATAGTGACTTTTACACAAAGTCAATTAATATAGTTTAATTTATATAAAGTTTGATTTATTTTTCAGCAGATTATTTTAATCATAAAGATTTAACGCCGTATCTGTACTTAAGTCTTCTGGTGCAGCACAAAATCAGCGAATAGCTTAAAATATCTATTCAGTGTTCTCGCTGAAACGCAGTCAAAAGTAAATTAAGTAGTATTTATCTACTTTTAGATATCTAGGAGCACAATCACCTGTGCTTTTGCTAGTATGCAATAAAACCAAGTAATAGCTGACAAATCAGATACATCCGCACAGCTACATTTACCATATCTTTATGACGTTGAATTTATAATAGCCTGTTTGCCTCTGATAATTTACAGCATAACCTTTTTGAAGTTTATAGATTATAGATCCAATCTATTGTTTATAGATATAAATCCCAATTTTATATTGTAATTATTGACCAGCCACCACAGTAAAACCGGCTAACACTAGAAGAACAAATATAAATTAAGCTAATAACTAGATTTGTATTATTAGCTATTAATCGATAAATACTACTTATCTTGCAGATTAGCTCATTTTCAAATTTGAAGTTATTAAATTAATCACCATTTGTGCTGAATTTCTTCCCGCCTGCTGCAAAAATTGATCAAAGCTAATTGAAGCATTAGCGTCACCATTATCTGAAATAGCGCGGATAATCACAAAAGGAGTATTGAGCTGATGGCAGGTTTGCGCAATTGCAGCAGCTTCCATTTCAACAGCAACCACATCAACAAATTTTTCTTTAATAAAGCGGTTTTGTTCAGCAGTACCAATAAACTGATCGCCACTAACGATTAAGCCAGTATGAATTCCAGCACCGGTAAACACTTGTGCAGCCTGTTTAGCAGCATCGATTAAATGCTGGTTGGCAAAGAATCTCGGCGGCAACTGTGGCACTTGACCGAGCACATAGCCAAAAGCAGTCACATCAACATCATGATGAGCTACCTCATTGCCAACCACCACATCACCAATCTGAATACCACCTTTCAGACCACCGGCACTGCCAGTATTAATAATATAATCAGGCACAAACCTTTCAATGATAATAGAGGTAGTAAGTGCAGCATTAACTTTACCTATGCCACTCAGTGCAAGAATTACCTGTACACCTTTAATTTCACCTCGATGAAAATGTACAGCACCAGCCACACTATCCTGCCGGTTATCCAGCTGTTCAAGTAAATAATCCAGCTCAGGCTGCATTGCGGCAATAATTGCAATCAAAGGTTTAGGCATGACTCAGTCTTTGAAAAATTTTCTAATAAAACAGAATAGCATAAATTTATTCCACCAACTAGAATATTGTATATACATAAAAGCAAGTTTCACAGCATGGTCAGTGAAAATAAACTGATAAAATTAAATATGGAAGAATTAAAACAAAGGTAGCTGTACCTTTTTTTTAGCTAATTGAGCCAGGGCTGCGCCTAACCCGCTGCGCCGCTGCTGAGTATTTTTTACACTTTGTGCGAGCTGTCTGGGTGTGCCACAAAACGTAAACTGCTGTCTGGCGCGGGTGAGTGCAGTATACAAGAGAGAGCGGTTAAACAGCGGGTCATCTGCTGCTGCCTGCGCCTGAGGAGCCAGTAACCAGACACTCTCATATTCCGAGCCCTGACTTTTGTGTACAGTAATCGCAAATGCAGCCTCATGCTGAGGCAGGCGGCTAAGCGAAATAGCACGATAATTCCCGCCATCTGCAAAATAAGCAAGCAGGTGCCCCGAATTCTCCTTATCAGGAAGAATTACACCAATATCACCATTAAACAAACCAACCCCATAATCATTCTGAGTAATCAGAATCGGCAGCCCTGCAAACCAGCTATCAGTATTAAGATGTAACTGCATACGTAAATAACGCCGGTACTGCTGGTTAAATGCTTCAGCATCAGCTCGCCACGCAGTCAGCACCATAATATCCGTCAGGTGGCTGAAAACCATGACAATATTATTTTCAGCTACAGCCTGCCACCACTTCTGCTGCTGTGAATATAAATCACGGCTCAATCGCTGCATGTCAGCTTGCCGCAACTGCAACTGCGCAGGAAAACTGATTATCGCATCTAGAGCCGCACCATCATCACCATTGATACAGGCCGATGCCAATGCACCGATACCCTGCGTAGCATCAAAACGATAACTATGGCTCAAAGTAGCAACATGTCCAGCCATATTGGCTTCATTACTGGATGGAGGTAAAGGCTGTTCTAACAACAGTGTTGTGAGTTGCTGTTTCAGTACAGGCGACAACACTGTAGGCTGAGACAATTCTGCCAGCACATTGCCCGCACCTACTGCCGGTAACTGATTAGCATCTCCAAGCAGTATCAGACGTGCATCAGGTTTTAACGCACGCAACAGTGCTCGAAACAGCGACAAGTCCAGCATGGAGGACTCGTCAACCACCAGAATATCCACCGGCAATGGATGCTCAGCATCATATGGACCGGTTAACAGCGGCGGCTGTAACTGTAGTAAGCGGTGAACCGTCTGACCTGTTAAACGGCCTAATAATTGCATACTGCTGTCCGGCAGAGGCAGTTTACTTAAAGCACGCTGTAAAGCATTAGCCATATGGGCAGCCGCTTTGCCAGTAGGCGCCACCAGCGCAATCTGTGGCGGACGCGACAATTGCCAAGCATGCTTAAGTAATAAGCCCAGAATCTTAGCAACCGTAGTAGTTTTCCCCGTTCCCGGCCCGCCATTTATCACCACAAAATGCTGGATTAAGGCGAGCGCAGCTGCAAAGCGCTGCTGGGCACTGTCGGCCTCAGGAAACCAACTGGCCAGATCGGCCGCAACAGCAGCCTCATTTACCCTTACAGGCGCAATATTGGCCAGTTGCCACAGGTTCTTAGCTATATCCTGCTCCAACTGCCACATTCGTCCCAAAAACAAATGATTGTTCTGCAAAATAAATGGAGTATAGAATCCGGCAGCACCCACGAGAATCCGACAGTTACGGATTGCCGCCAGATGTTCACGGGGTACAGAAATATAACTGTCTCCCCGATTAAAAGCCCATAACAGCGCATCTGCCCATGGCTGCATAACCGCCCATTCAGCGTGTGCAACCACACCAAGTACATGAGCCATTGCTTGTAGTGCCGGATGGGTGGACTGCACAGATACCTCAACCGGATTGACATTATCAGCCATGCTCAATCAACCATTATGACAAATATAATTCTTGTATCAATTAGCAATAAATGGCGCTAATTTACCGTCATTTACCGTTAAAACTTCATCAAAGCGTCCGGCAAGTTCATCATCATGTGTAACCACAACCAAACTGGTATTCAGTTCATGCTGTAAATCCAGCATCATATCCAGTACATTGCTGGCGTTTTTCCGATCCAGATTGCCTGTTGGTTCATCGGCCAGTATACAAGCGGGATGAGTAACCATAGCCCGTGCAATTGCAGCGCGTTGTCGCTCTCCGCCAGACAGCTCACCCGGCCTGTGAGCCATACGCTGTTTCAGCCCTACCTTATCCAGCATCACCTTCGCCTGTTCTTCCGCCTGAGCTTTGGGTATGCGTCCTATCAATAGAGGCATCATAACGTTTTCCAGAGCAGAAAACTCAGGTAATAAATGGTGAAACTGATAAACAAAGCCCAGATACTGATTACGCAATTGGCCTATGGCTTTCTGACTTAACTGGGTTATATCCTCACCCATCAGGCGTATTGTGCCACCACTGGGGGTATCCAACCCTCCAAGCAAGTGCAATAAAGTAGATTTTCCGCTGCCAGATGCACCAACAATACTGATACTCTGTCCGCGCCTAACATTAAATTGCAAATTATCCAGTACCGATACCTGTAAATACCCGTCATCGTAGGTTTTACTGACATGCTCACATTCAATAACATAATCAGGTTTATTCATAGCGCAAAGCCTCTGCTGGTTGCGTTTTGGCAGCACGCCAGCTTGGATACAGTGTAGCTACAAAAGCCAGCAACAAAGAAATCACCGCAATCATACATACATCAGAAATTTTGACATCTGTAGGTAGATAACTTACAAAATAAATCTGAGACGGAATCAAATGTTTGCCGGTCATATGTTCAAAGAAAGCAACAATGCGGCCGACATTCAATCCAAGCAATACTCCGAAAAACACCCCAAAAAAAGTTCCGAGAAATCCAGCCACAGCCCCTTGAATCATGAAAATACGCATTACACCACCCGGAGAAAGTCCGAGTGTGCGCAATATGGCAATATCAGCCTGCTTTTCAGTAACAGCCATCACTAAAGACGACACCAAATTAAAAGCTGCTACAGCAATAATTAATAACAGAATAATAAACATTATGCGTTTTTCCATCTGCACAGCATCAAAATAACTGCGATTCTGGAAAGTCCAGTCACGAACCCAGACTTCATTCTGTAGTTTTGCTGGTACAAATTTTTGAACCATAAAAGGCGCATTCTGCGGATCGGCCAGTTTCAGGCGTAAACCACTGACATTATCCCCTAGCCGATACAACTTTTGCGCATCGATAATATGGGTTAAGGCAAGCGTATTATCCACTTCATAAATTTTGGTTTTAACCACACCCACCAGAGTAAATTGTTTTAAACGCGGTACCATCCCAGCTGGTGTCACATTACCGTCTGGCGTGATTACCGTAATCTTGTCCCCAATATTGGCGCCAAGTCCATCAGCAAGATCTTTACCCAATAAAATACCAAACTCACCCGGCTTCAGACTGGCAAAGCCATTTTTAGGCATTCCCTGACCATAATCGACAACTTTACCCTCTTGCGCCGGATCAATTCCACGAATTTGCACACCACGCACTTCACCCGCATTGGCTAGTAATGCCTGATCAGCAACATAGGGAGCCGAACCCACCACCTGAGGATTATCTTTTACCAGCTTCTGCAAATCCTGCCAGTGCTGATTCGGACCGTTTTCATAAAATCCCATTTCAGCATGAGGAGCCACACTGAGTAACTGATTACGGATTTCCTTTTGAAAGCCATTCATCACAGACAGCACAACAATCAATGTTGTTACCCCAAGCGCAATACCAACAATAGATACCGCAGTAATGAATGACATAAACCCGTTACGTTTCCTGGCACGTAAATAACGTAAACCAATCCATGTTTCCAGAGATGCCATGAGTGCTATATTTCAATAGAAAAAACAGATTGTACCTGAGTGCAGCAAACAACGTCATGTTTGTGTCACATTAAGCAATTGCTAATATTCGTTAAAAAAATAAATATAAACTTACTGCTTCAGCAAAAGAACACCTTTACATCACAAAAAAATAGCCCAACCAACTGAAATTAATATATTTTTAATATTAAATATTAATAGCAACATCAGCAGACCTAAACTCAACGCTATTAGCAACACATGTTTATAGCAACAATATTCTTCATCATATTATTCAGCCAGTAACCGTCCCATATTTTGCCTGAAGACAGAAAATGCCTATTTCAAATGCAATATCACCAATTTTCCAAGCCAAAATTCAATACAGATAATAAATTTGCAGAAAAACACTCATAACAGAACGACAAAAATATATTTATTTTAATAAACTTTCTATTTTACCAGATTTAACCCGTTAAATTTGATACTCATCAATACAATAGATTAAAGCCATCCCAAAATCATATTTATCCCTATTGCCTAATAGATGACACCTTATATTTTACGCTACCATGCGCACATTTCTTTTTTATATTTAGTTCTGATTAACTGATATTGAATATGAATAAACCATCTTCTCCTCTATTTAATCCGCTTACCTTGCCCAATGGTGTTGTATTGAAAAACCGTCTAGTAATGGCACCAATGACTACCTGCTGTGGTTTTTATGATGGTACCGTTACTGATAACCTGATTGATTATTATCGGGAACGCTCTGGCAGTATTGGCACTATTATTGTCGAATGCGGTTATGTAGATGCAATGGGACCGGCTTTTCCCGGTGCAATCGGTATTCACAACGATGACTGCATAGAAGGCCTGAGTCTGCTGGCAACCGCGATAAAAGAACGTGGATCTAAAGCAATTATACAAATCTATCATGGCGGACGCATGGTTGAGCCCCAGCTGATCGGCGGCCAGACACCTATAGGACCCAGTGCCATTGCTATTCCACGTCCTAATGCAACTATACCAGTTGCAATGACGGCTGGCGAAGTTGAAGACATGATTGGCAAATTTGGCGAAGCAACACGGCGTGCAATTGCCGCAGGTTTTGATGGTATTGAAATTCACGGTGCCAACACCTATCTGATTCAGCAATTTTTCTCTCCCCATGCCAATCAGCGTCAAGACAAATGGGGTGGTAGCCGCGACAACCGCACCCGCTTTCCGCTGGCAGTACTGGAAATCAGCAGGCAGATGGTACAAAAACATGCCACTAATGAATTTATTATCGGCTACCGGTTCTCACCTGAAGAACTGGAAGTACCAGGCATTACTTTTGAAGATTCTTTATTTCTATTAGATAAACTCGCTCAGGCTGGCTTGGACTATGTACATTTCTCTATGGCAGCCACATTACGCCCATCCATTATCGATAGCAGTGACGAAACACCATTAATTGACAAATACATGCAACTACGTTCAGCCACGCTGGCTAAAATACCGGTTATCGGCGTGGGTAATGTCGTGAATAAGACTGATGCAGAAACAGCAATGGCACACGGCTATGATTTGGTTGCTGCCGGAAGAGCCTGCGTAGCTTATCCGGACTGGGCAGAACGTATTCAGAATCAGAACGATTTACAACTGTCCATGAACAGTGACCAACGGGCCAACCTGTGCATACCAGAACCATTATGGCGTTTTCCCCTTATTCACAGCATGGTACGTGAAATCAATACGAAAAAATTCCATGCTGGCACTTATCAGCAAACAGTTAATGATGATTTTGACAATAAATTCGTTATCAATGTTGAACTGGGACAAGATTTTATTAAAGACATGGCACTAGTAAATGCCGAACAGTTGGATCACGTTTCTGTACGTAACTTTAATGAAATCAAAGAACGTATTCTGGCATCCAATAGCCCCTACGTAGATACAATCAGTGGTGCCACCTCACAATGCGATGCATTTAAAAAAGCAGTTACCAAAGCCATATCAACCTCTTATAAAGTGGCTACCATCGCCGAGGGTGGTGATGCTGATGATAAATCCTGTGATGTAATTGTAGTGGGTAGCGGCGGTGCCGGTCTGGCCGCAGCAATTGAAGCACATGATAAAGGTGCTTCAGTTATCATAATTGAAAAAATGCCCATTACCGGCGGTAATACCAACAAAGCCTCAGCTGGCATGAATGCAGCAGAAACCCGTTTCCAGCAACAGGCAGGAATTATCGACCATAAAGAATGGTTCTATAATGAAACGCTTAAAGGCGGTAAAAACAAAAACAACCCACAATTATTACACTACTTTGTCGAACATGCTCCGGCAGCGATAGACTGGCTGGATGAAAAAGGAATTCAGTTAAATAATTTAACCACTACCGGTGGCATGAGTGTAGACCGCACCCATCGCCCAGACAATGGTGCAGCCGTTGGTGGTTATCTGATTAGCGGGCTACTGAAAAATATCAATGATCGCGGCATTGAAATAATGCTCGACACTTCTGTTACCGATATTGAAATGAAAGATGGCCGCATCAACGCAATAATGGTGTGCGACGAAGAAGGCAATGAACAACGCATCAGCACCAAAGCAATCATTGTCGCAACCGGCGGCTTTGGTGCCAATGCACAGATGGTTGCACATTACCGACCTGATTTAGCTAATTTTGTTACTACCAATCATAAAGGTGCAACTGGCTCAGGCATTGCACTGTTACAGAAAATCGGTGCAGGTACTGTCGACATGAATGAAATACAGATTCATCCTACAGTAGAACAAAATACAGCCTATCTGATTTCAGAATCCATTCGCGGCGGTGGTGCCATTCTGGTATCTCAGCACGGTAAACGCTTTGTCAATGAACTAGATACGCGTGATAAGGTTTCCAACAGCATTATTGCCCTTTCCGAACATTATGCATATATACTGTTTGATGAACAGATTCGTACCAAAAACAAGGCAGCAGAAACCTATATCAGCAAAGGACTAGCCGTACAGGCCACCACCCTAGCAGAGCTGGCTGATAAACTGAACATCAACCCCGAGAATCTTACCAACACTGTAGAACGTTATAACCATTTTGTAGAACAGCAGCACGATGAAGATTTCGGGCGTACTACCGGTATGCGCCATTCATTAAACCAACCATCCTTTTACGCCATTCAAATTGCACCTGGCATCCACCATACCATGGGCGGTATAACCATCAACACCAATACCGAAGTACTGGATACCAATGCACGGATTATTGAAGGCGCCTATGCCGCCGGCGAAGTGGCTGGTGGTGTACACGGTGCCAACCGTATAGGTGGCAATGCTATTGCCGATATCATTATTTTTGGTATTCAGGCTGGTGCCCAGGCTGCCGCTTATGCTAAAAACCATTAAATACCAATAAATGACTCATCACAATGTCTGGTTCATGCTATACCTACAGCCAACAGCTCATGGGAACAACCGTTTCCCTGCAACTGTTTGTCCAAAACCTGTCAGCAGTAACTGCCGTTTTCAATACCATTCAGGCACTGGAGACACGTCTGACCGTAAATCGTGACCATTCAGAAGTGATGAGCATTAATCATGCTGCCGGCAAGCAGCCGGTAGCAGTAAGTAAACTGGTATTTGATTTAATCCGGCAGGCTAAAGCAGCCAGCTTGCTACCGAACAGCCACTTTAACGTTGCCATAGGTCCGATAGTCAAATTGTGGAAAATCGGCTTCAATGGACACAGTATTCCTCCAGCAAAAGAAATAGCACACAGATTAACTCTGACCAATCCGCATCTTATCGAGCTGGATCAGACGAATCATACAGTGTATCTCGCAAAAGCCGGCATGGAAATTGATTTAGGCGCCATTGCCAAAGGCTATATTGCCGATATTACCAGACTGGTATTAGCCCAGTATGGCATTCATCAGGCTATTATCAATTGTGGCGGCAATGTATTAACCATTGGCAGCTCACCGCTTACACCCAGACAGCAGTGGCATATCGGTTTGAAACGTCCCTTTGCCACAGCAGACACCTTACTCGGCATACTGCACGTTCAGGACAAATCTGTAGTTACTTCGGGGATCTATGAGCGTTATTTTATTCTGAATGAACAACTTTATCACCATATTATCGACCCGTTCACCGGCTATCCGCTGGATAATGAATTGCAAAGTGTGACCATCATCTCAGATAATTCATTAACAGGGGATATTTATTCAACCATTCTGTACGGATTTGGCGTAAGACAGGGGCTAAGAGAACTGGAAAAACACAAAAATATGGGTGCCATATTTGTCACAAAAGACAAAAAAATTTTCATCAAATCCAATCAGCATTTCAAATTTGAATTACTGGCAGATGATTATGAACTCAGCCAAGCATCCATAACAGAATAAAAATATACCACCCATATTAGCTGTTGTTTGCAAGCAAAACAGTAATGATAGAAATAAACTGCTTATTGTGTCAGCATTTCCTCTAGCACAGCAATCAGCCGTTGTTGTTGTTCTTCTGTTCCAACACTGATACGCAGAAAATTACTGATTCTATCTTGCAGAAAATGGCGTACTACCACACCATGCAGCCGTAAAAAAGCAGCAATCTGTGCAGCCGGTTTTCTATCATGACGTGCAAATACAAAATTAGCTTCCGAGGGCAAAACCTCAAACTTAAGCCGCTGCAACTGTTCAGTTAGCCAGATACGGTTTTCAATCACCTTAGCACAGGTAAAGCGGAAATAGTCATCATCCATAAATGCCGCAACAGCACCAGCCTGCGCTACCCGGTCAAGCGGATAAGAGTTAAAACTATTCTTAACTCGCTCCAGCCCTTCTATCAAATCAACATGCCCCATTGCCAGACCAATCCGCATTCCTGCCAAGGAACGGGATTTAGACAGCGTCTGTACCACCAGCAGATTAGGATAATCATCAATCAGCTTAACCGATGACTCACCACCGAAATCAATATAAGCCTCATCTACCAACACCACACAATCAGGATTGGCCTGCAATATCTGCTCAATCTGCATCAAGGATAAAATACAGCCAGTCGGCGCATTCGGATTCGGAAATATCACACCAGCCCGAGCATGACAATAGTCAGCAGGATCAATGGCAAAATTTTCATTCAGAGGTACACAACAGGCTTCAACATCATATAACTGGCAATATACAGGATAAAAACTATAGCTGATATCTGGCAACAATAACTGCTGTTTCCCCTGAAAAAAAGCCGCAAATGCCTGTGCCAGCACTTCATCTGAACCATTACCTACAAAAACCTGTTGTTTATGCAAACCATAGTAGTCAGCAATTGTCTGCTTTAACTTATCCGCATTCGGATCTGGATATAAACACAATTCATCATTGACTGCTTGGCGCATCGCAGTCAGAACCATAGGCGATGGCGGAAATGGATTTTCATTAGTATTCAGCTTAACCAGATTGGTTAGTTTAGGCTGTTCTCCAGGTACATAAGGCTGTAAGCATTTAGTTCTCTCACTCCAGAATTTACTCATTTCTCTCTCCCTGCTAAATCCAATAAATATTTAGCATAAAGCAATCATACCTGATCATCTGTACCAGCAACTATAAGCATAATATCCTATGCCGTCACAGGCTCACCAGTATATCTTTGATATATCAATAAAGACTCAGCATTCCGTGTACTCAACTGTTCAGGCAATAAGTAATCCAGATTCTTGGTTATCAATACCATACATGCCTGCTCACTCAGACCACACACAAATAACATTTTATTCTGCTGATGTAATTCACGAGCTAAAGCCTGCAAATGAACAAATACAGTAACATCCGTACGGCAGCCTGCACTTACATCCAGATATACTCGCTGTACATTCAATTCACTAACCAGATTGCGGCTGCGCTGTAACAACGTACTGGCATTAGCAAACAGCAAAATCTGCGGTAAAACAATGATAGCTTCCTGTGCAATAACCTGCACTTCGGGTAATAATACAGGCCAGGCATGCATACGGAGAGAATAACAGCTCATCACTATTACTCCCAGCGAAATAACCAGCCATAAACCAGCATATATACCAAACAGAATAATCAGGATAGCCGAAACACACAGCCACAACAAATCGCTCCACTGCCGATAATATAAGCGCAATTCACACCAATTGATCTGTACACATATTACATACAATGCAATAACCGCAAGCACAGGTAAAGGCACATAAGCCCACCATGACCAGCAAAAAATCAGCGCCAGCAGTAACACCATTGCCACTAGAGCACTAAGCCTAATTTTCACTGCCTGATCAGCGGCATATCCTAAACTGACTACCATACCGCCAGTCAAAGCAGCCAGTATATTGGCCAAGCCTGCCAGACCAGTACTATGCCGGGATTGATCGGGTAAATACTGACAAACCTCAACATAAATCAACAGCGCTACCGTAGCACTTAAAAAAACCAGCAATGGCCAGTCAGCATACAGCGGATTTAACAAAGATAAGAGCTGCCAGTTTTGCTGAACAGGCGTAGCAATCCCAATGAGTGAAAATGGCCATATATGACTGAGAATCCACACCAGCAGCAGTACCCATAAAGCCTTGGGCTGAGATTTAGTTCTCCACAGCATCAATATGGCAAAGGATAATCCAGCCAAAGCCACACTTGGCCAGTTCCAGCTTTGCCAATTAATCAAAAGCATCCATTGTTCCAGCCATGAACTATCATTGGCAGAAACACCAAAAATAATCGGTACCAGCATCACTATCAGAGTCAGAGTAATACCAGCTCCAATACCATGCCACACCGGACGTGCAATACATCTCAGGCAATGCTGAGGTAGCATCACAGCCAGCAATAATAACCAGATACCTGTAAACAAAGTCAGCATACTGGCCACAGCAATCCGTTCGCTAACTGCACCGGCATAATATGCTATTGAGGCCATAAGCATTAATGCTGAAAACGGTGATGGTGTCAGCAATGCTTTCTTGCGACCACAGAAAAACACACTGCACATCAATGCACACATAACGCCAGCCAACGCCATTGATACAGGTAACCCAGCAATACCAGCACACGCCAGTGCCATTGGTAATACATACCCCAGCAAAATCCAGCCGTGTGAAAACCATATCAGCGGAGACAATTTAGTGCTCATCAATTTCAAAGTATTATCCTTTTGCTCATATCAACAGGATATATTTAGCGCAGTTGAGCAAAAGTTTTGAGCATCATTTTGCAGATGAAGATGAAGAGACCGTGCCATTTGCCATGCCTGTGCAGAGTCTTCTGCCAGAACAGTAAAATGTCCCATTTTGCGACCCGGCCGCACCTGTTTTTTGCCATACAAATGTAAACAGGCGGTAGCATGATCCAGCACAGTACACCAGTCCGGTTCCCTGCCTGCCGGCCAAACATCTCCCAGAATATTGGCCATACAGCATGGCTGTAACAAATCAGTAGCCGCTGGTGGCAAACCACACATCAACCGTACCTGCTGCTGGAACTGGTCAGAAACACAGGCATCTAAAGTGTAATGGCCAGAATTATGCGGTCGGGGTGCAATTTCATTGACAACTAACTGCATTTCATTGCCCACAACAAACATCTCAACAGCCAGAACCCCTTTATAATCCATAGCGTGAGCCAATTTCAAAGCCATATATTCAGCCTGCTGCAATACAGGCTGAGGCAATCTGGCTGGTACTAACGAGTAGGCTAGAATACCATTTTCGTGTTGATTTTCTGCCGGCGGGAAACACACAGTTTGCTGCTCGTCCAGACGTGCAACAACAACAGATATTTCCGCGCGCAAATCCACCTTTTTTTCCAGCACACAACGCACCTTCTGCAATTGTGTAAATGCCGTACGCAACTCATCAACAGTGCCTACTTCTATCTGTCCCTTTCCATCATAGCCCAGAGTGGCCGTTTTCAGAATTCCGGGCAAGAACTCTTCCAGATTGCTGTTAATATCAGAATCAACACAGATGACCACAAATGGTACAGTAGCCAGTCCTGCTCTGGTAATCCAGTCTTTCTCCTGCTGCCTGTCCTGTGCAATAGCAACACAATCACCAGATGGTGATACCTCAGTATATTGTGCCAGCCACCGCATTGAATCGGCACTTACATTTTCAAATTCAGTCGTCACTGCCGCACACCCGGCCATAGTCTGCAAGGCAGCAGCATCATCAAAAGCCGCACATAAATGCACATCAGCATATTGTGCAGCAGGAGCATTCGGATCAGGATCCAAAACCGTTACCTGATAACCCATTGTTTTGGCAGCAATAACAAACATCGCACCCAGCTGCCCACCACCCAGAATACCCAACATTGCTGGAGGTAGAATACAGGAAGAAGAAAAAGACATAACGGTATACAGTAACCTTACCTAGAATTATAGAAAATATTAGCTTAAATCAAACAATCCTGCTGATATAGTCATCTGGGTCAAACCAAAGACCCTAAAATATATCAACAATTTTTTACCTTAGAAATCATACCAATAATCAAATGATTCCCCCTCAAAAATCAATGCATGCTGAACTTCACAGGTCTGACCGGAAGCCTGCACAACAGCCATAATCAAAACACGTTTAGCATGAATAAACTCAACTGCCTGCATTTTTAAATTCCAACCATGAAATCTAGCAAATTCAAAAATGATATTAGCAAACATCATATTAACATAAATAAATATATTATTACGAAAATTGCCAAAAAATTTAAAACTCTACCCAGTAAAAATAATTTTAATAGTCTCAATAAAGCATATTATTAGTAAAATCAGCTTATATTAATAAAATATAACTATGTAACTTATAAAAAATATTCATACAGATCCATTAGCAGCATTAATGAAATTGTTGACTCATCACATCACGGCAAGTCTGCAACTGCAAACGTCCTTGTGCCCCATCCACACATAAATTGCTGTTGCGATCGCGTAACTGACGACCAATTAATAGCCAGTTATTTTCCCTGTTGAGTGCACAGGAAACCGTTCCTACAACATTATTTCTTACAGCAAGGCAACGACTATTGAGCCATACCTGCCCCTGATGAAAATACATAGCCTCACTGATTTCACCACTAGAACAAGCATCAAGCCTAACTGACTGCCAATCATAAGAAATAGAGTCATTTCGCAAGCAAACGCGACTTACCGGACGTAAACTGATACTGGAAGATACTGGATAAACCGGAGGATATGGTAAAACGGTTGGGTACTGTGGATACGGCCGCACAGCCGGATAAACCGGCGTGTCCGAGTAAATCACTGTTGTACCAGCCGGTGCATTAATATGTACAGTTTTATTTATAGTAGTAGTTGATGAAACAGGTAAATCAACAATAATATCGCGTTCGCCATGACCTGAATGGTAAATTACGGCTGCATTGGCAACTGGCACAAGTAACCACAACATACCAAATACACGTATAGCAAGCTCCATATATCTCTTCCCAACCATCATCATCTCCTGCAAATAAATTTCACTGATTAACGCTTCCTGATCTCCCAGCACTGGTGAATGCGGTCATTACGAAAATCTTCCGGCACCGTTTTTCTAGAAATATTACTTACCCGATAACGCTGTTCCAGAGCAGAATTCAGCGTAAAACTGCGCAGATTATTTGAAAAAAACAAAGTTCCCTGCGCTGATAACAAGCGCATAGCACCATCTATTAATTTCTCCTGATCAGCCTGAACATCAAGAATATCCAACATTTTCTTACTATTAGAGAAACTTGGCGGATCCATTACGATCAAATCAAACTGCTTCCCTTCTTCAGCAGCTTTCTGCAAATATTGAAACACATCAGCCCGCACAAGCTGATGCACATGCATATCCAGACCATTCAGCTCAAAATTACGTCGAGCCCATTGCAAATAAGTATTAGATAAATCAACAGTTTCACTAGATAAAGCACCACCAGTGCCAGCATATACCGAAAAACTGCCCGTATACGCAAAAAGATTAAGAAAACGTTTACCTGCTGCCATAGCACCTATTTTCTGACGCGTATGACGGTGATCAAGAAATAAACCGGTATCCAGATATTTATCCAGATTCACCCAAAAAGCCCGTCCATACTCATGAATCACAAAATCCGTGCCATCAGCACCGGTTTTTTCATACTGCTCCTTACCTTTCTGACGCTGCCGTCTTTTCAAATGAATATGTTCACTGGGCAAACCAGTTACAAATACAATTGCCTCCATAACTTCTGCCAGCCATTCTTCATATTCAGACTTATGCATCAGCCAGCCAGTATCGTACTCCTGCAAATGAACATGATCCGCATAAATATCCACAGCAAAAGGATATTGCGGCACATCACGATCATACATACGCCACGCTTCCAGCCCTTGACGCTGCGCCCATTTGCGCAAATGTTTAATATTTTTGCCAAGACGGTTGGCAAACGCACCAATATCATTACTCATAAATAAAACTTTACATATCTGCCATAATCACGCTAACAGCCACATTGTAACGGAAAAAACCATCTTATACCCCAGAGTATTCTTTACCACTTCCCCATACATCTAGTTGCTTAAAAAGCCGCTATATCCTATAATAAACCAGATAATTTGAAGCCATCGTTTGCAACCTGATTAAGCGCGACGTACTCAATATCACCATTATTATGTAACGCCGCCTACCAACATCCGCAGCAATGCGTCCGTTGCTTGGTTGTCGCCGATGTATAACAAACCCAAACACACACGCTTACGACAACCAATTGCTATCTTTGTTTATTTTCCTACTTGGCTTAAGCTAGCAACAGTTTCTTATAATCTAATTTCTCCTTTAAAAACTAGATTATTACGTTTGGTTGATCGTTAACCAAAGGAAAATCATGACATTGTCTTTTTCGGATTTACACTTAGACAAACAACTTACTACCGCATTGATTGCTGCTGGCTATGAAACACCTACGCCAGTACAAATGGAATCCATTCCTGCCGTTCTGAATAATCAGGATTTAATGGTTTCTGCTCAGACTGGCTCTGGTAAAACTGCCGCATTCTTATTACCTACCCTGCAAAAATTACTAAAACGCAGTGAAAAATCAGGCAAAGGTCCTCGGGCTCTGGTTTTAACACCTACACGCGAATTAGCCCAGCAGGTAGAAAAAAATGCCCAGATTTATGGTAAAAACATGCCATGGCTGCGCACAGTAACATTAGTAGGTGGTACAGCTTTTGGCCAACAAATCCGTGCTTTATCCCGCCCGATTGACCTGATTGTTGCCACACCGGGACGATTAATGGATCACATGCGTCAGGGGCGAATTGACTTTAGCCGTCTAGAAGTACTGATTTTAGATGAAGCCGATCGTATGCTTGATATGGGCTTTATTGATGATATTGAAACCATCGTTGCCGCCACACCAGCAGAACGTCAAACCCTGTTATTTTCGGCTACATGGGATGGCATGGTTGGCAAATTGGCGCAGAAACTAACCCAGCAGCCACAGAAAATTGATATTGCCCGCGAAGAAAAACAGGGCAAAATTGATGAACAATTGCTTTATTGCGATGATATAAGACACAAAAACAGACTACTTGACCATATTTTACGCGATACCAGCATTGATCAGGCTGTAATCTTTACAGCTACCAAAGCCATGTCCGAACAACTGGCTGATGAATTGTATGAAAAAGGATTTTCAGCCAACTGCCTGCATGGCGATATGCCTCAGGGCTGGCGTAACCGCACACTGATGGATTTACGTAAAGGGCGGATTAAAATTCTGGTAGCTACAGATGTCGCTGCGCGTGGCATTGATGTACCTACCATTACCCACGTAATTAACTATGACTTGCCTAAACAGGCTGAAGACTATGTACACCGCATCGGCCGAACTGGCCGCGCTGGCCGCACAGGTCTAGCCATCACATTTGCTGAAGTAAACGAGTACATCAAAGTACATAAAATAGAACGATACCTGAATCGGAAATTGCCAGAACAAACCATCCCCGGCATGGAACCTACCCGCAAACGTTCAGGTAAAATAGCGAATAAAGGTCGTCGTTCATTCGGTAACCACAGCAAAAGCGGCAGCCGGCGTCAGAATGGTGACTTGCAACCAAACCGTACCCGCCAAAACAATCCAGCGAACCGTCAGCGCAGCAACCAGCAAAACAGACGTAATAGCAACAGCCAGCCTAAATCTTAATTTCTAATCATCATTATAGTTTCAGGCAGCTTCTGCTGCCTGAACTTTCTATAAATCGCCACTCTCTCGGCACTCAATTACCTCAACACTTAAAAGCAGACACAGATTACTGCCTTGCAAAAGTCTGCTATATCTTATATATTGTTGGTGAACAAATAAATAATTATGTTAAAAACAAAAACAGTACAGACAACTTTACCAATATATTAACTATCTAGGATCGTCTGTACACACAAGCTATAAATGACAACAGTTGGTGCACAACACCGACAAGCGAGAAAGGATTTAATTATGCAACACCGTCGTAGACTACAAATTTTTCAGGCTGCCAAACGCGCTGCTTTTTATCAGCATGCCCAGCCAGACAATAACAAAGAGCAGATTCGTGAAAACGAGAAAGCTATTCATACTCTAGAACCCATTCATTCGTAAAACTGATTAGATCAAACAAAATAAAGCCGTATCTATCAGATATGGCTTTATTTTTAGATAAATTCTATTTTGCCAGCTATTTAGCAATAAAACAGACGTAAACCTCTTGGTCATCTGATACACTAAGCCATTCTTATAATAGCAATTAACAGATCAATTCCAGTTCTGCTAACCTTAACAGATCATAAGTATTGTTCAGTAATCACACAAAGAATAACTTTGATAATAAAGCACCTCTGATTTAATCCTTACTGGTCTCATACCCTGATTTGTGCGAAAATCCAATTTATTTATCGGGCGAATTACCATGTTAGACAGAGAAGGTTATCGCCCCAATGTCGGGATAATCATCACCAACGACCGTAACGAGGTTTTTTGGGGCAAACGGGTACACGAACACTCATGGCAGTTTCCGCAGGGAGGCATCAAACCAGGCGAAAGTCCAGAGGCGGCCATGTATCGCGAACTGATGGAAGAAGTAGGCCTGCTACCACATCACGTCAAAATAATCGGGCGGACACGTGACTGGCTGCGTTATGATGTACCCACGCATTGGATTAAACGCGAATGGCGAGGTTCCTATAAAGGACAGAAACAGATATGGTATCTGCTGCGCCTAACTGGACGGGAAAGCGATGTTCAACTACGTGCCACCCATCATCCGGAATTTGATGCGTGGCGCTGGCATCAGTATTGGGCACCAGTAGACGAAGTTATTGAATTTAAACGTAGCGTCTATCTGAATGCATTGCATGAACTGTCACGATTTTTGCATGAACTGCCAAGCTGGGCTGATTTTGTTCAAACTCGCCAGAATCATGATGATGAATATTCACTGGCTGAATAAATATCGGCAATCCAATCTGTACCATATTTCCTTACTACAACATCAACCAGAAACAAATTACCGAAAAAATTATTTTTTTACGGTAATTTGTTTTATATTGGCATTGATATATCTCTAAAAATAAAACTATGAGTAAACCCATAACTTACGATGAATCCAGCGTCACCGTTCTGAAAGGTCTAGCGCCTGTCAAAGAACGTCCCGGAATGTATACCAGAACGGAAAGTCCTACCCACATCATTCAAGAGGTTATTGACAATGCAGCTGATGAAGCGCTGGGTGGCTACGCACAAAATATCGATGTTACCCTGAATCAGGATGGTTCTGTTACAGTCAGAGACAATGGCCGTGGCATTCCTACCGGATTACACCCAACAGAACAGGTACCCGTTGTTGAACTGGTATTCACCCAACTTCATGCGGGCGGTAAATTCAATAAAAAAAGTGGCGATGGAGCCTATGCCTTTTCAGGTGGCTTGCATGGTGTAGGTGTTTCTGTAACCAATGCTTTGTCCACACGTCTGGAAGTTACAGTTAAAAGATCCGGAAAAATTTACCATATCGCCTTTGCTGGTGGGGATGTTATCCAACCTTTGTCAGTGATTGGCAAATGTTCCAGTAAAGACAGTGGCACAGAAGTTCGTATCTGGCCAGACGGACACTACTTTGATAATCCACACTACAATCTAGCCGAACTTGAACGCTCTTTACGTGCCAAAGCAGTTTTATTGCCGGGAGTTAGCGTTACCCTCACCCGCTATCTCAACAACACAGATGAAGTACAAACACAAAACTGGCACTACCCTAATGGTCTGAAAAGCTATTTACTCGATTTACTCGCAGATACCCCGACCGTAACCCCAATTTTTGCTAGCGAAAATTATTTAAATACCAATCATGAAACTGATTTCAATCAGGGTGAAGGTGCTGCATATGCATTAACATGGGTAGAAGAAGGCCATGCTCCAAGTGAAAGTTATGTTAACCTGATTCCCACCGCTATAGGTGGTACTCACGAAGCTGGCCTGAAGCAGGCAGTTTTTCATGCCGTAAATAATTTTATTAACCATCACAACTTGCTTCCGCGCGGCGTAAAATTACAATCTGATGACGTTTTTTCACGAGTAGCCTTTGTCCTTTCAGCCCGACTTCTAGACCCGCAGTTTCAAGGCCAGACAAAAGACAAACTCACCAGCCGTGATGCACTCAAGCTGGTTTCTACCATGTGCGGCGATCCCTTAGAGTTGTGGTTAAATCAGAATATCGATATTGGTAAAAAAATTGCTGAACTAGCCATTCATCAAGCTCAGGCACGTATGCGCTCAGCTAAAAAAATAGAAAAGAAAAAAGGTTCAGGCGTAGCCGTTTTACCAGGTAAACTAACCGATTGCGAAAGTGAAGATATACGCGAAAATGAACTATTTCTGGTTGAAGGTGATTCTGCCGGCGGTTCAGCTAAACTTGCACGCGACAAAAACACTCAGGCAATTCTTCCTTTACGTGGTAAAGTTTTAAACAGCTTCGAAATCCATCGTGATCAATTATTCGGTAATGCCGAAATTCATGATATCTCAGTAGCCATTGGCGTAGATCCGCATGGAAAAAACGATAATCCTGACTTATCTGGCTTGCGTTATGGCAAAATTGCCATATTATCTGACGCAGACGTAGATGGCGCTCACATACAAGTACTGTTACTTACCCTATTTTACACCCATTTCCCGCGCCTGATTGAAGCCGGTCATATCTACGTAGCTCAACCTCCGCTTTTTCGTGTAGATGTTAATGCTCAGGGAAAAAACAAACCAGCACGAAAACTCTACGCTCAGGATCAGGCAGAGCTTGATAGCATTCTGGAACGGCTACAACTAGAAAAAGTAAAAGAAAATGCCTACAGTATCAGCCGGTTTAAAGGTCTGGGTGAAATGAATCCTGATCAGCTTAAAGACACTACCATGAATCCAGATACCCGCTGCCTGTTACAAGTACAGATTCCAGATGAAGCAAATAGCGAAACCCATAAAATATTTATTAAACTAATGGGTAAAGGGGAAGCAGCTTCCCGTCGCATCTGGATGGAAGCAGAAGGAGATAAAGTAGAAGCCGATATATAATTCAAACCGAAACACGCAAATTTATTCTGTTAACGTTTATAAACATCGCTTAAAACACAAGATTAGCCTAAAAGCATAATCTCCTTTATTCGACAGGTTGTTATCTGATAACAACCTGTCAAACCATCCAGCATCAACTTCATCTTTACCCAAAATTCAACCATATTTATCCAAATAAGACATATTTCATTTCCTACCCTGAATATTTCTTTAAGCCACATAATAAATAATCAACTTAATTCTTAATAAAAACAAAAATTAATTTAATAAAATTTGACATTTACATATTTTAGCAAATTTATAAACTGTTGAGATTTTTAATAAAGAATATTTGCTTAAAGAGTTGAATAGATACTAGCAAGAATCAGATAGCATAAAACCAGAAATTTATTCTCTTTGAATTTAACGATATAACTTGATCAATATCAAAAATTCTCTAATAGAGCAATTTTATCCGTCATAATCCGTTTTTTTAAATGCTATAATTAACCATTTACACAAAAAACTATATGATTAATGGAAATAGATTTCATCTTTATTCTGCACTGAAAAAGAAATAAACTAATAAAAATAAAGTATTGTAAATAATATAAAAAATATCAATAATTATAATTGATAAAATTTAATAACATTTTTTTGCAAAAAAACTCACCCCTCTCTATAATTGACACGGTTACAGTCAATTTTTAGAGGAATTTTCATGAAATATGATTTTATCGAAGGTGTGTTAAAAACCCTGAACAGTACACCTGACATTACTTCTTCAGCAGTTATTTCAACAGATGGTCTGCCAATCGCTTCTGCATTGCAAAGTGGCATGGATGAAGACCGTATTGGCGCCATGGCAGCTGCATTGCTGTCTTTGGGTAATCGTTCCGCAAAAGAAGTTCTAAAAGGTACTTTGGATAACACCATTATTCATACAGACAAAGGTTACATGTTGCTATTTCAAGCATCTGAAGCCATTCTGTTGACCATCACGACTACTCATGAAGCAAAATTAGGTTTGATTCTGTTTGAAGCTAAACGAGCATTGAAAGAACTGGCTGATCATTTTGATTAATAATCAGTATATTTAATCACAAATGTGCTACACCATTTAAATTCCCGCTCATGCAAAATTGTAATCTACTGTTTTATTGACATTTGTGTAACCAATACACAATACTGTAAAAATCTCATCAGATAGTACAGTATCGCCATTATCCCAGATTCCAGTTACTGATCTGGTTGGATCCATGTCAGAAAATCAGAAGCAAACCAAAGCTAATTTGATTGCATGAAAGGTTAGTTAAGTGTATTTAAAATTTTTTAATTAAAACATTGCACATCTTTATATTGGGGAAACACTTTCTTATCCCAATTACAGTAAACTTCAGCAGTTTTTAAGTAGCGATTAATGTATAAGATCAAAAATAAGTTAGGCTATTGTAAGATTACAAAAAAACTCTGAAATATATCTCATCAAGTACACTTATCCTTTATGAGATTAAACCAAAATTGAAGGACAAATTAATATGGATATGAGTCGTTGGATTCAGCCACAGCCAGAGGGCGATTTTTCTGAGCGCAAAATCAAACATTATCAACAAGATGCTGAATCAACTGTTTATGTAACCAATCAGGAATTCCCCTATCCTGATGGCGCCCTGATTGTATCTCGTACTGATCTTGATGGTATCATTACTCACGCAAATGATGTATTTGTTGATATCAGCGGCTGGACCCGTGATGAGGTTATTGGTGCACCACACTGCCTGCTACGTCATCCCGACATGCCAAAAGCACCTTTTGCTGATATGTGGGCTACACTGCAAAGAGGTGAACGCTGGTATGGTTATGTAAAAAATTTGCGTAAAGATGGCGGCCACTACTGGGTATATGCCACAGTAATCCCTAATTTACGTCAAGGTAAAGTAATTGGCTATAGCTCAATTCGCCGTAAACCAAGCCGTGAGCGGATCAACGAAATGACAGCAAAATACGCAGAAATGCTGAAAACCGAACAGGAAGGAAAATAATATGTTGAGTTTAATGGTTGTACCCGATTATTTACCTGATCAGTTCAGCACTTGGTATTTGCTCAACAACTACCTGCAAAAGAAAAGCGATCAGAACATTTCCTTGCTCATGCCTCCATCATTTGATGAAGTAGATGCACAGCAGCAAAAAGAAAAAGTTTCAATGCTTTTCGTTAACCCGTTTTCAGCCGGTACATACGTTCGAGAACAGGGCTATCTGCCACTGGTAAAACCAAAAAATAAATCTGATGAAATTGTTATTGTTACTGCCGCTGATTCAGACATCAATGCCATTGAAGATCTGAATGGTAATGTAGAGCTAGCACTTTCAAACAATGAAGATGCAAACTTTATTGGTTTACGCCTGTTAGAACCAGCCAATCTGAGCGATGATGAAATAGTTATCAAACGCAAAGATAACTTCCTTATGGTTGCTTCCAGCGTCATTCGCCATCAGGCTCAAGTTGGGATTGTTCAGGCAGACGTATATGAAAGCTTTAACTCCGTTACCAAAAATCAGTTGAAAGTTCTGCTGAAGAGCCGGATTAATGAAGTATCCCATGTCATGTTATATCATCCGGATGCTGCTGCACAAGCAGAGCCATTAAGAGAAATACTATGCAAAATGGCAGATGATCCAGATGGTGTAAACATCGTTAAAGCCTTGAGTCTTCCAGAAGGCTTCAGTGAATTATCAAAAGAAGATATGGAATTTATGATTGACGTTGTAGATACAATGCGTATGTAATTTCCCTAACTTCTATCTACCCGTGTAACTCTGACTAAGAATTACACGGGTTATTTTATGAAGCAAATCTTTTTTGGTAACCAAATAAAATTTGGTCAGAAAGTTTTAACTTTTACCATACCATCTCAAATTAACTGGCACTTTTGTCGAAGATACACCCTCTGTCCATATATTAATAAAAATATTAATAAAAAAGCTCAGCCAAATTTTAGAAATTTCAAATAAAACGATATTCTAAACCGAAATAACAGTAACATCTTAATCAGAACCAATATAGACATTATTCAGAATTAGTAAGCTAGCTTTATATCCTATACAGTGTAAGTAGCAAAAAATTAAAGCTATATCATCAATGAATTTATTAAATGTAATAACCATATGAGACACTACCCCTAATTTAAATTCACATTTTTCCCGCACTATTTTGAAAAAAAATATAACATTTTCTGATTAAAATAAAAATTTCATTAATAAAATTACAAAATAATTGTGAATAAAAGCTTTTTTGCAATGATATTACTCCACAAAAACAAAGAAATCTGATGGTGCAAATTATTTCTGCATTGCAAAACCAGCATTCAAGATATTTACGAATATGGATGCCGCAATGATATATATAATAGATCTCATATCATCAATAATCAAAAAGATAACAAGATTATTTTGCTTGCAGATGGTGCATGTTCTTCTCATATCAATAAATCTGACACATTTATAAATTTTATTAAGAATTAACAAATTGATCATAAAATTACGGTAAATTAATTACCAAATCAGCTAAATAATATTACTTTTAATAACAAAAAATGCAATTTCTCATCTTATAATAGTTCTTATGCATATTCTAGAATACTAGAACAATCAGAAAAAATTAAGTAAAACTGGATATTTCAGTTAATGGACTTAACTCAATATAAATTGATTTTTTCTTGTTTCCAAAGTAAAGAACACATTTAGTCTTAATCCAGAAACCATCCATATTAATATATTATTGATAACTTATATATTATACATTCCATTCAGCATACTTCTGCATTTATACTGCTGAATTAAGAACCAACATGATTCTGTTATAATGAATTGAACCATCATTAATAAATAGCAATTATGGCTACCATTAATAGCAGTAAACCATCACGCTTTTTGCCTATATTATTGGCAATAGCCATCTTTATGCAGCAGCTGGATGCAACCATACTCAACACTGCACTGCCCTCAATGGCTGCTGATCTGGGGCAATCTCCACTGAACATGCAATCGGCTATTATTGCTTATGCACTGACACTGGCCATCTTGATGCCTCTGTCTGGTTTTCTTTCCGACAAACTAGGCACACGTAAACTCTTTATGGGTTCTATGGTTATATTTGTTATTGGCTCTGTCTTATGTGCGGCCAGTAGTAACTTGGCTCTGCTAGTCTTAGCCAGAATTATTCAGGGACTGGGCGGAGCCATGCTCACACCGGTAGCCCGTTTGACAATGATGCAGGCTTACGACCGTTCCAAATTGATCACAGTCATGAATTATGCCATTATGCCAGCACTTATCGGGCCAGTACTCGGACCGATTATTGGTGGTTATCTAGTAGTATATACCAGCTGGCACTGGATTTTTCTGCTAAACGTGCCAATCGGCCTGCTGGGATTACTGGTTACCTGGTATATCATGCCCAATTTTAACCGTCCGGCAAATTATTTTGATGGTTTAGGTTTCTTTCTGTTTTCGGCATCGGCTTTCTGCATGACTCTTACCTTTGAAACCATGTCACATGCCAATAACATGCTGTTCGGTTGCATGATGGCTATAGCAGGTATTGGAGCGCTAATCGCCTATTTAGCTCATGCGCGTCAGAACAACCGTGCATTATATCCGCCACATCTAATTCTAGTACGTACTTTTCGTCTGGGGCTGGCAGGTAATCTGGTTAGCCGCCTAGGTATGAGTGCTTTACCATTATTATTACCGTTATTATTTCAAGTTGCTTTTAACTACGACGCAGTCAACTCAGGCTGGCTATTAATGCCTCTTGCTCTGGCTGCCATATTTGCCAAACCATTTCTAAAGCCATTAATGAACCACTTCGGCTATCGCAATACACTGGCGTGGAATACCCGTATTATTGGTATATTGATAATGTCATTGGCTCTTATTAGTGCCAGTACACCACAATGGCTGATCCTAATGCATTTGTGCATTCTGGGCGCATGCAATTCCTTACAATTTACCGGCATGAACACCATTACACTGGCTGACCTACGTCCCAATCAAATAAGCAGTGGTACTAGCCTAATGGCCGTTAACCAGCAACTGGCACTGAGCTTCGGCATAGCAATAGGTGCCTTACTGCTACAGAGTTTTACTCGTGCCAGTTTTATAAATCACAATATCACCACAGCTTTTCGAATCACATTTATTATTCTGGGACTATGTACCCTGCTTTCAAGCTGGATATTTGCACGCTTACACCCCACAGATGGTGAAAATTTGCTTACCAAGAAAAAATAAAAATCTTACTATCAGTTTTGATTATTCTACAAAAAAAGCTGCCTGAATTTTCAGGCAGCTTTTTTAACACATATTAATTAATGTGGAATATCATCGCTTAAATATACTGCAGGCTCACTTTTATCATGTGGCAGCAGCAGATTCAAGATAATTGCCACAATTCCGCCCATACAAATCGGGTTCTGAAACAGAATAGGTAACTGAGCAAAAACTTCCGGCTCAAATGCTACCCCTAGCCCAAGGCCTAGCGATGTAGCACAGATAACCGCTTCACGGCGGCGAATTCCGGCTGTAATGATAATACGAATACCAGCAGTCACAATCAAACCAAACATAACTACCATTGCCCCCCCGAGAACTGGACTAGGAATAGTAGTGAAAATAGCACCTACCCAAGGAAATAACCCAAGTATGATCAAAATCACTGCAATGTATTTTCCGACATGCCGCGAGGCAACACCAGTCATCTGAATGACACCATTATTCTGAGCAAATGTTGTTAATGGCAAAGAACCCAGAGCTGTAGCAATTACAGAAACCAGACCATCAGCCATTACCCCACCACGCAGACGGCTTGTATACGATGGTCCGTCTACCGGCTGATTGGAAATCATGGCCGTGGCGGTTAAATCTCCAACTGCTTCAAAGACACTTAACAGATAAATGGTGCTGGCAACGATAAATGCATGCCAGTCGAAGGCAAAACCATATTTGAATGGTATCGGTATGGTAATCAGGGGCAAGTCATGTAGATTCGAAAAATCAACAATACCCATAAAAATCGCAATCACATAACCGGATATCAGCCCTACCGCAATACCAGCCATGCGCCACCATGCATTTTTGAAGCAATTAAATAACAACACAGTAAATAGCACGAATGTAGATAATGCGAGATTTGACCAAGAACCGAAAGTTTGATTGGCCTTGGCTGGGAGACCGCCACCAAAATCGGTAATGCCTACATGAATCAGGCTCAGGCCTATCATTAAAACCACTATGCCGCTTACTGTAGGCGTGATGATTTTTTTCAGAAAAGGCAATAACCATGATGCACCAATTACTAAAAAGGCGCCTACAAAAGAGACGCCCAGTAAAGTAGAAATCATGGCATTTTCGTTCATACCGTTCTCTTTCATGCCCAGTCCAAGCGCAATCATCACGGTAACAAAAGAAAAATTAACTGATTGAATAGATAATAACCCCGAACCAATGACACCAAAACGGTGTACTTGAATATATGTACCAACACCGGAGGCAACCATGGACATAGACACCAGATAAGCAGTCATGTCCGCCGGCAGTTTCAAGGCACCGCCAACTACCAGAGCAGGTGCCACCATTGGCACAAACAGAGCAAGTAAATGAGTTAATGCACTAAGCAAACCATTTAAAACAGGAGGTTTTTCCTCCAGACCATAGACCAGATCAGAGTGTTCATCGTGTGTACGAACAGAGGAATTATCGGTCATGTCATCCTTCCTTATTTGCTTTATGCATGTGTTAAATGAATATAAAGCAGCGTATTTTAAGCGAAGCAATGACATTTAATCCAGAGCAAACTATTGAGCAATAAAATATTTAACATAATCAAACTACTTTTATCAAAATCAATCTGATAATAGGCTGATTTCCACGAAAGGAAAAAAATACGCTACAATCATCACATTTTTAGCTCACCTGTAAAGGGTAGAATTATGTTGACAGGCAGCCTAGTTGCCATCGTAACGCCTATGCATACAGATGGCAGTATTGATTATGAACAATACAAGCAGCTTATTGACTGGCACATCGAATCCGGTACCGACGCTATTGTTGCTGTTGGAACTACCGGTGAATCAGCTACACTTAGTGTTGATGAACACCTGAATGTGATTAAAACTGCTGTTGAACACGTAGCTGGACGCGTTAAAGTGATTGCAGGCACTGGTGCCAACAATACGCATGAAGCGATCTATCTGGCTCAGGAAGCACAGCAGGCTGGTGCCGATATGACATTGTCAGTAGTGCCTTACTACAACAAGCCCAATCAGGAAGGTATATACCGCCATTTCAAAACCATTGCTGAAGCTACCAGTATTCCCATGATTCTGTACAATGTACCTGGTCGTACTGTTGCCGATATGCAACCAGATACGGCTTTACGGCTAGCAGAAATCGATAATATTGTGGGGATTAAAGAAGCCACTGGTAATATTGCCCGTGCATGCTACCTGTTTAAACATGTACCTGAAAATTTTGCAGTATATTCTGGTGATGATCCCACTGCCATGGCATTCCTGTTATGCGGTGGCCATGGTGTAATCAGTGTTACAGCAAATGTTGCTCCAAAAATGTTTGCTGACATGTGTCATGCAGCCTTACGCGGGGACATCGCCGGCGCACGCACTCTGAATGACAAATTACAGCGCCTGCATGGTGACCTTTTTTGCGAACCGAGCCCGGCACCAACCAAATGGGCTTTGTCCAAATTAGGCAAAATTAACCCCGTTTGCCGCCTGCCGATTATCGAACTGTCTCCTGCCGGACAGGCCACAGTACTGGCTGCCATGCAGGAAGCTGGACTAATCTAAAGACACAAGCCAACATTGCTATAATAATGCACACAGAAAGTGGCCGATATGAATATAAGTAAAACCGTTGTTCTGACTCTGCTGGCGGCAAGCCTTGCCGCTTGTGCCAGCAAAAAAGAAAACCTGCCCAAACTGGATTATCAGTCAGACAATAAAAAAATTGTCCAACTGGATGTACCACCAGACCTGACTGACCCGAATCAGGGTAATCGTTTCAGTGCTCCGGGTAGTTCATTGATTAATGGTGCAGTACGTGCCAGCGATTTGAACAAATCTGCCAGCAAAAGCCAGACCAATGCCAATACTCAGGTACTGACACAAGTACCAGATATTCACTTTCAGCGTGATGGCAGCATTCGCTGGCTGACCATAGACAACAAACAAGCTGGTGAATTATGGCCACTACTGAAAGCATTCTGGCAAGAACAAGGTTTTACTATTGAGCGGGAAGAACCAGCCATCGGCTTAATGCAAACCAATTGGGCTGAAAACCGTGCCAAACTACCCTCAGATGCCATTCGTGGCATTTTTGAAAAAGTAGGTCTGGGCGGTATTTATTCCAGTGGTGAACGTGATATGTTTACGATCCGGCTGGAACGCAACAGCAAAGGTGGTACAGATGTATTCTTTAGCCAGAAAGGTATGAAAGAAGTTTATACCAGCAAGGATGGAGACAGCACTGCTTGGCAACCTCGGCCGAATGAACCTGAGCTCGAAGCTGCATTCCTTGCACGTTTTATGCAATATCTGGGCGCAGATATCAAACAGGTGCAGCAGCAGATAGCTGCTCAGAAGCAAAACACGAATGAAAATATACTGGCCAAGTCAGACGGTAATAGTGTTTATATGCTAGGTTCACAAGAACGCAATTGGCGCCGTGTTGCACTGGCTCTGGATCGTATTGGTCTGAATGTTATCGGTGAAAACCGGAACCAATATGTTTATCTGGTGGAAGTAGCTGCTGCTGAAGCTTCTTCAGTTTCCAATAAAAAACCCGGGCTGTTTAGCCGCATGTTTGGACGCAGCAAAAAAGTTGAGCAACAACAGCAACCGAAACAGCAGCCGCGTTTAATGGTATTGGCACAACCACTGAATGATGGTGGTACCCGTGTCAGCTTGGCTAATGAAGATGGCACACCCTATACTGGCAAAGATACCAAAAAATGGATTCAGCAACTGGATCAGCAATTGCGTTAATCTAAAAGCCTGCTTACGCAGGCTTTTTATTTTTCTGGATTTAATTACTGGCCACATACCTGATATTACATAAATATACTGCAATATCAATGATTCATAGCATAGCTACAGCAGAAAGCCATCATTATCTAATCCAGCTATGGCAATAAATATAGCAAATTGGCTGCAAATAAAATCATTGGGAACACTATTCTACCAGCCAACAATATATTTATATCTTAAATCAGATTAATTACTTTCATCCCAATAGTAACGCATCCAAACAGTCCGGTAACTGCTCATACTGCCTGACATGATGATTCATCAATGCACTGAAATCAAAAATAATTATTATAGCTATATGAAAGTAATATCTTAATTTATCCGGATTTGTTCCGGCAGATTGAATCCAGATAAAATTTAAATACTTAATTGTATAAAGCATAGCCAGAGTATTAATTAGCTTTGAGTGTTTTCAGGGCGATGTAAACAAATATTTTCTAGCCAGAATGGATTTTTCTCGGTTAATATTTTACTTCTATACTACATGCAAACTATCTAAAACCTGATATCAGATATACATGCTCGTGATGCAAATGAATAGTTTTTATTAAGCTTTAAATAATGTTATTAAATGAAGAATATGAAAAAACTGATTATTAGTTATTGTTTTCTATCAATGATAGTTATTGCAGCTCTCGTTATCGGCACCATTTTCTTTGCCAATATACGCTATCCCTTATGGTACAGTATTTGCTGTCTCATTATTGCCACAATTGGATTGGTGATAATAACACCACTTACAGTTAAGCTAATTAAATTCAGCCGAGATTTAAATTAATCTAAAGCAACTACAACCAGCAACACATTTATTCCTAAAGAATATCCCATTAAATAAAATTTTACAGTACAATAACAAACACATTAGATAACTAATATACAATATAAATTTCACTCTCAAACATAACCATGTCAATAAAAAGACTAACTATTATTAATATTTTTCTTTCAATACTATACGTAATATTTATTGGAATCGGTTTCACACTCTATCACAATGAGCGCCAGCTTTCTCCTGAAAGCTCTATATGTTTTATTATGGCCTTACTTATCATGATTATTGATTTACCGTTATATATGAAAATATGGAGAATGAAACAACAGCATAAAGAACAGACACCAGACACTACTAATAAAGATTTTACCTCTCTTGGTAAAAAATAAATTTTCGTCAGAAAAGCGCGGATATGTGTATTCAGGCAGATAATCTGTATGTTAGGTCTAATGCCTAATATCAGTAAATCATTTGTATTCTGTTTCATTTTGAACACCATAACCAGTTACAAACCATCCCAATTTAACTGATTACTATAGTCTGCATAACACTAGACCATTAATTTGTAATCATCCCAAAATGACCAAACTCAAACTTTTATTACTCACTCTGGCTTCATGTACATTAATGTTTATTGGCTGGGTGGTATTAGGCTGTTATTATTGGATACATCAACAGCATACTATTGCAATAATTTGCTGTTTACTGGCTTTTGCCAGTGCGCTGGGACAATTTGCCGCATTGGCGTTTACACTGCGTGAACGCGCCAGCCAGAAAATGTATCAAGCCTTATCCTCTAATGACGTTAATCATGAATAAAATTGTTCTTGCCAGTAATAATCAAGGTAAACTGGCTGAATTCAGCCGCCTGTTTAAATCACTAAACATAGAAATTGTACCGCAGTCAGCTTTCAATATTACCGAATGTCCTGAGCCCTATGTAACTTTTGTAGAAAATGCACTGGCTAAAGCACGGCACGCCAGCCACCACAGCGGCTTACCAGCACTGGCCGATGATTCCGGTATTTGTGCCAATGCTCTGCATGGCGCGCCCGGTGTTCATTCTGCCCGCTATGCGGGTACAGAGCCAAAATCAGATATCGCCAATAATGCCAAACTGGATGCCGAATTACGCCAAAAAAGTGATAAAAGTGTATTTTACGTATGTGTACTGGTATTGGTGCGTCATGCTGACGACCCACAACCGCTGATTGCCGAAGCAAACTGGCCGGGCTTGTGGCAGTCATCTGCTGCCGGAAATAATGGTTTCGGCTATGATCCGCATTTTTATTTACCTGAACAGCAATTAACCGCTGCACAAATGAGTCACGAAGAAAAAAATCGAATCAGCCACCGAGCACAGGCATTGAATATGCTAATAGCAAAACTTCAGCAACAATATGGCCTGAATACTGATGTCTGAAATTTCTGTTTCTCTGCAAACACCCTGGAATCAGTTTCCACTTCTTTCCTGCTTACCGCCATTATCGTTATATATCCATATCCCATGGTGTGTGCGGAAATGCCCATATTGCGATTTTAATTCACACCAGTTGAAACAGGAACTGAATGAACAGGCCTATATTGCTGCCTTACTAACCGATCTGGAAACGGAACTGCCTTATTTCTGGGGTAGGACAGTACAAACGATTTTTATCGGTGGCGGTACCCCGAGCTTGTTTTCAGCAGCTGCTTTTGAGCAATTGTTAAGTGGTATTCGTGCACGTGTCAATCTGTTGCCGGCAGCTGAAATCACGCTTGAAGCAAATCCAGGTACATTTGAACGTAACCGTTTTGCTGCTTTTGCAGCAGCAGGGATTAACCGCCTTTCAATCGGGGTACAAAGCTTTGCCAATGACAAACTGACTACGCTTGGGCGTATTCATAACCGTGACGAGGCTCTAAGTGCCATCGAATCTGGTTTAACTTTGTTTCCCAAAGTGAATATAGATTTAATGTATGCTCTACCCGGACAAACAGTCAAACAGGCAAAAGATGACATTCACACGGCTATTTCAACTGGTGTACAGCATATCAGTGCCTATCAGCTTACGCTGGAACCAAATACACCGTTTGCCCATTCTCCGCCACCACAATTACCGGACGATGACCATATCGCTGATATTGAAGATACAGTACACACAGCATTACTTCAGGCCGGATTTACTCACTACGAAACTTCAGCTTTTGCCCAGCCACAACAGGAGTGCTGGCATAATCTAAACTACTGGCAATTTGGTGACTATATCGGTATTGGTGCCGGTGCACATGGTAAAATATCCAACGCTCAGGAAATCATACGCACAACTCGCAGCCGACATCCAAAAGACTATTTACAGGCTATGCAGCAGCAACCGCAACATGCTATTACCCGTCAGCAAGTATCGGTACAGGATTTACCCTTTGAGTTTATGCTTAATGCCTTACGATTGACTGGCGGCGTGCCAAGCGCATGGTTTAGTGAACGTACCGGCCTGCCTCTGTCCGTGATACAGCATGCCATCACTCAGGCAGTTGAACGTGGTTTACTGGATGCAAATCCGCTGTATTTGCGCCCCACAAAGCTGGGACGCAGTTTTCTGAATGATTTACTGGCTTTATTTTTGAAAGCCTGATTATTCGATAATCCTTTTTCTTTAATGCAAAGGAATAGCTTCATGAGTAAAAATATTATCCATACAGATAAGGCACCGGCCGCCATCGGTGCTTATTCTCAGGCAGTACGCGCTGGTAACACCGTATACCTGTCCGGCCAGATTCCTCTGGTAGCAGAAACCATGCAAATAGTAGATGGTGGTTTTGCAGAACAGGCACATCAGGTATTTAAAAATCTTCAGGCAGTTGCGGAAGCTGCTGGCGGTAACCTGAATGATCTGGTCAAAGTAAATGCCTATCTGACCGATTTAAGCAATTTTGCTACGTTTAATGAGATTATGGCGCAATACTTTACTGCTCCATATCCTGCTCGTGCAGCCGTTGAAGTTTCTGCATTACCCAAAGGTGTACTAGTTGAAGCAGAAGGTGTTCTGGTTCTGGACAAGTAAGCAGACAAATTCAGGAACAAGCAGCCAGTGTGGCTGTTTTTCCTGATCAGCAGGAAGGATTGGATATGGCACAATATGTAATTGGTGATATACAAGGGTGTCTGGCAGAATTTCAGAGCCTGCTGGCCAAAATAGACTTTAATCCCGGCACTGATACTTTATGGCTTACGGGTGATCTGGTCAATCGTGGTCCACAATCACTGGCCACATTGCGCTTGGTAAAACAACATGATGGCTGTATGCAAACCATTTTGGGCAACCATGATTTACATTTACTGGCTGTGCATTACGGCTATGGCAAACTCAAACGTGCAGACACTATCGATGATGTTCTCAACGCACCAGATAGAAAAGAATTAATTAGCTGGTTACGGCAGCAACCTTTATATTACCAACAAGCAGGCTATGTATTGGTACATGCAGGTATCTGGCCAGAATGGACGTGCACACAGGCTCAGCTACTGGCACATGAAGTGGAAACCGTTTTGCAGAATACCCCGGAACAGTTTTTTGCCACCATGTACGGCAATAAACCTACCCATTGGGACAACAATCTCAGTGGTGATGCAAGGCTGCGTTTCATTACTAATGTTTTTACACGTATGCGTGCACTCACTGATAATAATGTCATGGATTTTGATTATAAAGGCACCCTTAATGCCATGCCGGCACATCATTTACCATGGTTCAAAGCTTCAAATAGACAGAACACTGATAAAACCATTTTATTTGGTCACTGGTCAGCATTGGGTCTGTATGAAGGAGACAATGTTGTCTGCGTCGACACCGGAGCATTATGGGGTGGCAGTCTGACTGCGTTTAATTTGGACGACAGAAGCGTGGTACAGACACCAAGTCAAACAAGGTTAAATTTAGAAAATTTAATGTACTAGAAATAATGGCACTTACTTGTAAATATTTAATCGCTAAAGCAAATATTCCATTTAAACATGATGTTGTGGGGAAAGTTTCATTCAAGTCCTGCTAATATAGCAATGATAACATTTAATTGGTATTTTTTAATAATAACAAACATTAGATAAAAAAGACTAAGATACATCTATTGCATCTTTACCTAAGCCAAGTATGATGGTTTATGTTATCTAACGATTTATTAATAAATGCTTGAAGGAGTTGTCATGAAAAAAGTTCTCGTCCCCGCTGTAATATTAATGCTTGCTCTAACTGGCTGTGCATCAAAATCTCATCACAAAACACCTGTCGTCCAGTCAACTACAACTACTACAGCTACTACTACTGACAATGTACAGATTGACGCACGTAAAGAAGTATCATACCTGTGCGGTACCGACAACGTTAAAAACAGCTTACGCGTAATGTATGGCTTACAAGGCCAGAACGTAGTAGCCGCTCAAGTAAATTATCAGGGCAAACTATCTCCAGTAATGATGCGTGATACCAGCGACGTTAACTATAATACTTTCGTTTCTCCTGAAGGCATCACATGGAAAACAGCTATTGCTAACAGCGATACTGTAGATCAAGTTAGTGCTCTGGGTCTGTTACAACCTGGCAAACAGATTGTTAATGGTCAGGAAAAAATCGTTCCGCAAATTGTTACTCAGAATTGCGTAGTGGATAATGGTACAGTAGCAGTTGCTCCTGTAAGAACCAAAGTTGCTCCTGCAAGAACCAAAACAGTTAAAACCACTAAAACAGTTACCACTAAAAAAGTCTATAAACACAAAAGACCAAACACAAAAAAATAAGTTCTCATAGTTGAAAAAACGGCAACCTTTTAGGTTGCCGTTTTTTAGAATAGATGAAAACTTTTGCGCAGAAACATTATTATTTTAATGATTTATATTTACTTGCAAATAGTACTTTAACTGAACAAACAGCATACATTTTTACAGTGATTATATTATTTATCCTATTGCCTACAGAATAAAAGTTACTCGCACAAAGACAGCTTTTAACCTAATCAAGAATAGCTATTACAAATAACTATTCCAAACACATTTACTCTTTCAGTAACTGCAAATGACCACAGACCGTTAGCTGTAGCACCAATCTACTCGAAAAGAAAAAGAGAATAATGAATCTTGAGCACACACGACTCCGACAAGATTAAACTACTGCTGTAGCTGATGTTTTTGACTTACCTAGCAATGGTTGGAAATTAATATAGCTACCTCCATGAAATACTTAAAAATTTGAAAAAAGAGCCAGAGGCTTCTATAACACTATTAAAGCAGCAAGCAATTAATCTCTGTAAAAAATATGATTTCCGCTCTAACTTAACAGTTCATGCTTGTGACGAGGCCATGATTGATCTACAGAATTTCCTTACTTCTCCCAGAACTGGCACCAGATTATCTGCAAAAAACAGATTAGCCTGCGGCACTAGAAAAATTAAGCATGAGAAAACACACTGATAACTATATGGCAATGCTCAAAAGATGATTACAAAACATAAAATCTTAGATTTTTAATATCTTTAAAGCTTAGTCAGAACTTTTACATGCCTAACTTTCTATTATCTTTTTCTTTCAGCTTCTGTAAATACATTTATTTTACTAGCCAATAATTTGGTCGATTTCCCGATTGGCTAGGTTTTCTGCTGCCACATCTGCTCGAAGTCTTCTAAGACTGTCAGCAACATAGTTTCTGCCCCAGCCATCGTTTTCCTTTAATTAATTAAAACCTCGCGGTATTCACCTTTTTTCCAGTATCATTCTATATTGCTATACCAACTATACATTTTTCATCCTTTCTTATACAGTAACTTATTTGCATCTTGTTTGTTTTTGCGTTCAGCATCATCTGGCTAGTTCTGGTTTCGCCCAGTTTCTGTAATTGGTTATCCGAATTTCAACTCAGCAACCCTATGATTATCATTGATATCATGGTTATATCGGCCAAAACCCCTCAACCTATTAACTTGAAAGCAGACCAAACTGCCCTTATTTAAAGACAGTTACATTTTCCGACAGTTATTGTGACTGTTGGTCAGCAAAGGATCACAAGACATGCAACAATTCGACGGCACCACCATCATTTCCGTTCGACGCGGCGAAAACGTCGCCATCGGAGGCGATGGTCAAGTGACATTGGGGAATACTATTATTAAAGGCACCGCACGCAAAGTGCGTAAACTGTATAACAATCAGGTTCTCGCCGGCTTTGCCGGTGGCACTGCTGATGCATTCACTTTGATTGAACTGTTTGAAAGCAAGCTGCAAAAACATCAAGGTAAACTAATGGTGGCTGCAATTGAGCTGGCCAAAGAATGGCGTACTGACCGTGCCCTGCGCCGGCTTGAAGCAATGTTAATTGTAGCCGACAAAAAAAATACACTTGTGATCACTGGTAATGGCGATGTACTCGAACCAGAACAGAGTATTGCCGCCATAGGCTCCGGTGGTGCTTTTGCCCAGTCTGCAGCCCGTGCATTGATGGAAAACACCGAACTGGAACCAGCCGTGGTAGTTAAAAAATCACTGGAAATCGCCGGTGATATCTGCATTTACACAAACCAGAACCACACTATCGAAACCTTGTAATTGCCTTGGCCTGTTAATTTAAGTTGTCAAAAACGGTCAAATATCAAGATTGGAACAAGATGAGTACAGCAGTAATGACCCCGAGCGAAATCGTTCATGAACTGGATAAACATATTATCGGCCAAACTCAGGCCAAACGTGCAGTAGCAGTAGCACTGAGAAACCGTTACCGCCGCAGTCGTGTTACCGAACCATTACAAAGTGAAATTGTCCCGAAAAATATATTAATGATTGGCCCTACCGGCGTAGGTAAAACAGAGATTGCCCGCCGCCTTGCCCGTCTGGCCAATGCGCCGTTTATTAAAATAGAAGCCACTAAATTTACCGAAGTGGGCTATGTTGGCCGCGATGTGGACAGCATTATTCGCGACCTGATTGAAATTGCGCTGAAAAACATTCGCAGTCAGACAATCGCCAAAAATCGCGACCGTGCACAAGATGCTGCCGAAAACCGCATTCTGGATGCCCTGTTACCGCCACCACGCAGTGTGGGTTTTGCCGGTGAACCGCAGGAAGCGCAGCCGGAAAATCACACGCGGCAAAAATTCCGTCAGATGTTACGTAAAGGCGAACTGGATGATAAAGAAATTGAAATCGAAGTTGCCGCTTCTCCTTCTCCAGCCATGTCAGTAATGGGCCCTCCGGGAATGGAAGACTTTACCAATCAGTTGCAGGATATGTTCAGCAGCATGGGACAGGGTAAAACCAAAGCGCAGAAAATGAAAGTAAGCGCCGCCATGAAACTATTGCTGGATGAAGAGGCAGCCAAACTGGTAAGTGAAGAAGAATTACGCGAGCAGGCCATCAAAGCGGTTGAGCAAAACGGTATTGTATTTCTGGATGAAATCGACAAAATCGCTACTGATAGCAACCGACATGGTGGTGATGTGTCGCGTCAGGGTGTGCAACGTGATCTGCTACCACTGGTTGAAGGCACAACAGTGCAAACCAAGTATGGCATGATTAAAACTGACCATATCCTGTTTATTGCCTCTGGTGCATTCCACCTTAATCGTCCGAGCGACCTAATACCCGAATTACAAGGGCGTTTCCCTATCCGGGTTGAGCTGGATAATCTGAGTGTGAACGACTTCAAAGCCATCCTTACCACCACACATGCTAATCTGACCGAGCAATATTCTGCTTTACTGGCTACTGATGACGTAAATCTGCAATTTACCGATGATGGTATTGCCCGTATTGCCGAAATTGCATTTCAGGTGAATGAGAAAACAGAGAATATTGGCGCACGCCGCCTGCATACAGTGATGGAAAAACTGCTTGAAGAAGTTTCTTTCGAAGCTCCTGCTGGTGACATAGCCATAGATGCAGCCTATGTAGACGCGCGATTACAGGATATTGCCGAACGTGAGGATTTGGCTCGCTACGTATTGTAACCTTATATTCAAGCGGCTACGGCCGCTTTTTTATTTGCCTGCGAGTATTGTCTTTCTACCAAATTTTTATTTTACTTCCGGCTTTCTATGAATTTCACATTATCCCGTACCCATCAGCCCTATCTTCTGCAATACTGCTCTGTAGTCCAATGGCCGCATAAATTGCTGGTAATCACAACCGGCATACTCCTTATGGCCTTATCAGCCAATATCAGCATTCCTCTGCAACCTATACCCTTATCTCTGCAATCTCTGACCGTTTTACTGCTTGGCGCCTTTTTGGGGCGCAGACTTGCTGTATTGGTCATGCTCGGATATTTAATATTGGGTGCTTGCGGACTACCTTTTTTTGCCGGTGGACATAGCGGAATAAATGCCCTGACATCAGCTTCAGCCGGTTATCTGTATGGATTTATTGTTAGTGCCTATATTGCAGGCTTAGCGGCTGAAAGAGGTTACGACCGGCATTTTTTCAGCGGGCTATGTGCCTTTGCACTTGCTCACCAGATTATATTTTTCTTTGGTGTTGCCTATCTGGCATTCTATCTGCACACGGACATCTATCATGCCCTGCAACTGGGTTATCTTCCATTTGCTGGCTTTGATTTACTCAAGTTTTTTATTGCCACCCTGATTATGCTTAGTCTGTGGCACTGCTCAGGCTCAAAGCAACATTGATATTTCACAAGTAAAGATAAACCGTCTGAATACAATTGACAGTTAAATTACTCTATTGCGATTGAATTCAGACGGTTTGGTATCAATCAGGCCAGCGCTCAAATTGCCGATTCATTCTGCTCACCGGTACGAATACGCACCGCCTGCTCCACAGGCAACACAAAAATTTTACCATCGCCGATTTTGCCAGAGTGAGCAGCAGCCACAATAACCTCAATTGCCTGTTCCACTCGCTCGTCCGGCAACACCAGTTCAATTTTTACCTTAGGTAAAAAATCTACCGCATATTCGGCACCACGATAAATTTCTGTATGCCCTTTCTGGCGTCCAAAACCTTTGACCTCAGATACAGTCATTCCGCTAAAACCTACATCAGACAAGGCCTCGCGCACATCATCCAGTTTGAACGGTTTAACGATTGCTTCAATCTTTTTCATACCAGTACTTCCCTTTTTACTGTATCTACAGAGATAAAAACTACCATATCCTTATCTGAAACTCAAACCGCCCATCCCCAATAACATAAAACCAAGCAAAGCACCTATTTTTCGCGTAAAATTGCGCCTCAGCCAAAACCCTCTACCGAAGTGAGCTACCCTCATCATGTCAGTTGTACTGTCACTGTGCGGCGAGGCCGCACTTTCCCCGTTCCGTATTGATAAACTGTTACAGCAGGCTGCAAAACTGCAACTGGACTGCGATATTCAGATAAACAGCGAATTTCGCTATTTTGTGGATTCAGCAACTGAGCTCAGTCCAGACAATCAACGAAAATTACTTGAACTGCTGTGTGCCACGAACCAGAGCAGCAGCACTCTGACCGGCACTCAGCTTCTGGTTACCCCACGCTTAGGAACCATTTCACCCTGGGCTTCCAAAGCTACTGACATTGCTCACAATTGCGGTCTAACCACGATTAAACGCATTGAACGTGGCATTCTATATTCTTTTTCCAGACAGCTCAGTCAGCAGGAGCAGGAAAGCTGGCTGGCTATGTTACATGACCGCATGACTGAAAGCGTACTTGCTTCTGTAGCAGATGCGGTACAACTATTTCACACGACAAAAGCGCAAAGTTTTACCAGTATTGATGTATTGACAGAAGGTAAAGACCCTCTGGAAAAAGCAAACCAGCAAATGGGGCTGGCGTTATCCGCAGATGAAATAGATTATCTAGTGACAAATTATCAGCAGCTGCAACGCAATCCTACAGATGTAGAACTGATGATGTTTGCTCAAGCAAACTCCGAACATTGCCGCCACAAGATTTTTAATGCCGGCTTCATCATTGACGATGAAGCCAAACCAGCATCCCTGTTTGGCATGATTCGCTCCACTCATCAAGCACATCCTGAAGGTACATTAGTAGCTTATAAAGACAATTCTTCAATTATTACCGGTGCCAGTATTGAGCGCTTTTACCCTCAGGCTAATCAACAGCAGCGATATCAGTTTAAGGTTGAAGCAACCCATATTCTGATGAAAGTGGAAACTCATAATCATCCTACCGCTATTGCACCTTTCGCCGGCGCAGCCACCGGTTCTGGAGGCGAAATACGTGATGAGGGTGCCACAGGTAAAGGAGCACGACCTAAAGCGGGTTTAAGTGGCTTCAGTGTTTCCAATCTTTCTATACCCGAATTTATCCAGCCATGGGAGCAATATACTGCTACCCGTAACCAATATGGCAAACCGGCACACATCAGCAGTGCACTGGATATCATGCTGGATGGACCGATTGGCGCTGCTGCCTTTAATAATGAATTCGGCCGTCCTAATCTTCTCGGCTATTTCCGCACCTTTGAAGAATTATTCAACGGCACCATGCGCGGCTTTCATAAACCCATTATGATTGCCGGCGGACTGGGTAACATTCAGGAACAGCAAATTTTCAAAGACAAAATTCCTGCCGGCGCACTACTCATTCAACTGGGAGGCCCCGGCCTACTGATTGGTCTGGGTGGCGGAGCTGCATCCAGCATGAGTACCGGTGCCAATCATGCTGACCTAGATTTTGACTCAGTACAACGCGGTAATCCAGAAATCGAACGTCGTGCTCAGGAAGTTATCGACCGCTGCTGGCAACTAGGTTCGGACAACCCAATTATTTCCATTCATGATGTCGGTGCAGGAGGGTTATCTAATGCCTTTCCAGAACTGGTAAACGATGCCGGCCGTGGGGCGGTGTTTCAGCTACGCCAGATACCATTGGAAGAACACGGCCTTAATCCACTGCAAATCTGGTGTAATGAAGCACAGGAACGCTATGTATTAGCCATATTGCCAGAAAATCTCGAAATCTTTCAGGCCATTTGCCAGCGTGAACGCTGTCCGTTTGCTGTTGTTGGCACAGCCACAAACGATGGACAATTGCGACTGCGTGATGATTTATTTAACAATAACCCAGTAGATATCCCGCTAGACGTATTACTAGGCAAGCCCCCTAAAATTACCCGTACCGACCATACCGTTAACGAAGAGATTGCCCCCTTTGATGGCAGCAAGCTGGACATTCGTGAAAGTCTTTACCGAGTATTACGCCTGCCCACTGTAGCCAGCAAACAGTTTCTGATTACCATCGGTGATCGCACTGTTGGCGGCCTTACCCACCGTGACCAGATGGTCGGACGTTTCCAGACACCGGTTGCCGATGTTGCAGTTACCAAAATGGGCTTTAATACCTTGCTTGGCGAGGCCATGAGTATGGGTGAGAAATCACCTCTGGCTTTATTTTCCGGTGCTGCATCTGGACGCATGGCCGTTGGGGAGGCATTAACCAACATTACTGCTGCTGATATCGGCACACTGAACAAAATTAAACTTTCTGCCAACTGGATGGCTGCCTGTGGATTTACAGGTGAAGATGCACGCCTGTATGAAACCGTAGAGGCGGTATCTGAACTATGCCAGAAATTGCAGCTGAGTATCCCTGTTGGCAAAGATTCCTTGTCAATGCAAACAATCTGGCACGATAACAGCGAAGAAAAACGAGTAGTGTCGCCTTTATCTGCGGTTATCACTGCTTTTGCACCGGTAAACAATGTTTGCCATACCGTTACCCCTGAACTCCAGAATATTACAGACACTACCCTGCTGGCCATTGACCTTGGTCAAGGCTATAGTCGCATGGGCGGCAGCGCCTTACAACAGGTGTGGAAAAACCTCAGTGGCCATGCGCCTGATGTCAATACACCAGCATTACTAGCTAATTTTTTCCACCTTATGCAATCGTTAATTCGCGAGCAGAAAATTCTGGCGTATCACGACCGCAGCGATGGCGGTCTGGTAGTGACACTGGCAGAAATGATGTTTGCCGCCCATATAGGCGTAACCATCAATATTGCCTCACTTATCCAGCAGACCAACCAGCACAGTCATAATCAGAAACTACAGGATGCAGCAGTACGCAGCCTCTTTACTGAAGAACTGGGTGCAGTGATTCAGGTACACAATACTGAAGTTGCCAGTATTCAGGCTTCCTTTGCTGAAGCCGGACTAGCTGATACGCTGCATATTCTCGGTCACATCAATACCACCGACCGATTAATGGTGCATCACGGCAATACGGTTCTACTTAATGAAAATCGTGTAGACCTGCAAAAAAGCTGGAGTGAGACCAGTTATCACATGCAACGCTTACGCGATAATCCTAGCTGTGCCGACAGTGAGTTTGCTTTACTAGAACAGGAACGCTCACAGGGGTTATTTGCAGAATTGAGTTTTAACCCTGCCGAAGATATTGCCTTACCCTATATTCACCGAAGTGAACAGCCTAAAGTAGCCATTCTGCGTGAACAAGGCGTAAACGGACAGCTAGAAATGGCTGCTGCATTTACACGTGCCGGCTTTGCTGCCCATGATGTACACATGAGTGACTTACTGGCCGGACGAGTAACGCTGAAAGATTTTCACCTGCTGGCTGCCTGCGGCGGTTTCAGCTATGGAGATGTACTTGGCGCCGGTGAGGGCTGGGCAAAAAGCATTCTATTCAATCAGCAACTACGACAACAATTTGCTGAATTTTTCGCCCGTCCGGACACACTGGCTCTAGGCGTATGTAATGGCTGTCAGATGCTCAGTAATCTGGCTGAAATTATCCCGGGTACAGAAACATGGCCTCGTTTTCGCCGTAATAATTCCGAGCAGTTTGAAGCACGCCTGAGTATGGTGACAATTCCTGCCTCTTCATCATTAATTCTGGCAGATATGATTGGCAGCAGCTTGCCCGTAGTGGTAAGCCATGGAGAGGGACGAGCAGACTTTAGCCATCTGCCGCAAAACAACGTACCGCCAGAGCTGGCTATTGCATTACAGTATGTAGATGGCCATAATCAGGTAACGGATACATATCCGTTAAACCCGAATGGGTCCCCTGCAGGTATTGCAGGTGTCAGCAATCAGGATGGCCGTGTTACCATTATGATGCCACACCCGGAACGGGTATTTCAGACAGCACAAATGAGCTGGGCTCCACGTGACTGGCCGGAAATGTCTGGCTGGTACCGGCTATTTGCCAGTGCCCGGAAAGTTCTAGGCTAACAACTACAAAGGAATCATCATGCCATTACTGGATAGTTTTACTGTAGACCATACCCGCATGCATGCACCGGCAGTGCGTATAGCCAAAAACATGTCGACCCCCAAAGGAGATGACATCACCGTGTTTGATTTGCGCTTTTGCAAACCAAATCAGGCAATTTTGCCGGAAAAAGGTATGCATACGCTTGAACATTTATTTGCCGGTTTCATGCGCAACCACCTCAACAGCGACAAAGTAGAGATTATCGATATTTCCCCTATGGGCTGTCGTACAGGCTTTTACATGAGCCTGATTGGGACACCTGACGAAGCTACAGTAGCCAAAGCCTGGGCAGCAGCCATGCAGGACGTACTCGCCGTTACCGACCAGAATCATATACCTGAACTGAACCGTTATCAGTGTGGCAGTTACACCATGCATTCGCTCGAGGAAGCTAAAGCCATTGCTCAGAAAGTACTAGATAACCAGATCAGTATTAATTACAACAATGACTTAAAACTAAATGAGTCACTATTGCAACACTAAAGCCTAACTACTGGTAATTACTGTCTAAAAACTAAGTGAAGCTGTGCCAAGCTTATATTTTAGGCAGTATTTCTTTTTTTCAATGAATGTAGTCAGATACGAGCCAAACTTATCCCCCGATATAAAAAAACTAATAGAACTGAAAAATTAATAATATTTTTTACTTTTCTATTCAAAATGAGACAAATCAAACCAAACTGTTTGTGAATCAACAAAAATCATTACACCGCTTAACCCACTCACCATGACGAAACGGATATAGTTGGTTTTGACAAGTCTTTTTTTTACAGCAAAAAACCAGTATATTGTGCTTAAAACAACAGTTGACCACTACATTTTGTGTCGTCGCTGTTTTTTTCTGCTTTACTTGTGCTAGAAAGAATAACTCATGAATGCGGTAGCCAATCTCAAAGTAACCAAACGTAACGGAAGTTTGGAAGACATCAATCTGGATAAAATCCATAAAGTTGTTACCTGGGCAGCAGAGGGGCTGGATAATGTATCCGTATCTCAGGTAGAAATGCGCTCACACATTCAGTTTTACAATGGTATTCGCACCGATGACATTCACGAAACCATTATCAAAGCGGCTGCCGACTTAATCTCAACTGAAACACCAGACTATCAGTATTTAGCTGCCCGACTGGCTATCTTTCACTTACGCAAAATTGCTTTTGGTCAGTTTGAACCGCCACATCTGTATGAACATGTAACCACTTTGACTGAATCTGGCAAATACGACAAACACATATTACAGGACTATTCACAGGTTGAATTTGATGAACTGAATGCGTGCATTGACCATAATCGCGACCTAACTTTCTCCTATGCAGCGGTCAAACAGCTCGAAGGAAAATATCTGGTACAGAACCGCGTTACCAAACAAATCTTTGAAAGCCCGCAATTTTTATATATGCTGGTAGCAATGTGTCTGTTTGCCCGTTATCCGCAGGCAAGCCGGTTAGAATATGTAAAAAAATTCTATCACGCCATCAGTACCTTCAAAATTTCCCTGCCCACACCAATTATGTCGGGTGTGCGCACACCAACACGCCAGTTTTCTTCTTGCGTACTGATTGAATGCGATGACAGCCTCGACAGCATCAATGCCACCACCAGCGCGATTGTCAAATATGTATCCCAGCGAGCCGGCATTGGCATTAACGCTGGCCGTATTCGTGCACTGGGTAGCGAAATACGTGGTGGAGAAGCTCAGCACACCGGCTGTATTCCGTTTTATAAAATGTTTCAGGCTGCGGTTAAATCATGCTCACAAGGTGGCGTACGCGGCGGAGCTGCTACCCTGTTCTATCCCTTATGGCATCTGGAAATAGAAAATCTGCTGGTACTGAAAAATAATCGTGGCGTAGAAGAAAACCGTGTTCGTCATCTAGATTACGGCGTACAGATTAATCGCCTGCTGTATACTCGCCTGATTAAAGGCGAAAATATCAGCCTGTTTTCACCATCAGAAGTACCAGGTCTGTACGACGCATTTTTCGCTGATCAGGACGAATTTGAGCGCCTCTACGCTTTATATGAAAAAGACAACAGCATTACCCGCCGCAGTATTCCTGCCGTAGATCTGTTCTCCCTGTTAATGCAGGAGCGCGCAGGTACCGGGCGAATTTATATCCAAAATGTTGACCACTGTAATACCCATAGCCCGTTTGACCCCAAACTTGCACCAGTACGCCAGTCAAATCTGTGCCTAGAAATTGCCCTGCCTACCCGACCACTAAACGATATCAAAGACCCAGAGGGAGAAATTGCCCTGTGTACCCTCTCAGCATTCAATCTGGGCGTACTGGAAAATCTGGAAGAACTGGAAGAACTGGCCGAGCTGGCAACCCGTGCTTTAGATGCCCTGCTGGACTATCAGAACTACCCCATCAAAGCCGCCGAACTGGCTACCATGAATCGGCGTACACTGGGTATCGGAGTTATCAACTTTGCTTACTATCTGGCTAAAAATGGCGTGAAATACAGTGATGGCTCCGCCATCAGTCTTACACATCGCACATTTGAGGCTATTCAGTATTACCTGCTCAAAGCATCAGTTAAACTGGCAAAAGAATTGGGTGCCTGTCCTAAATTCAGCGATACCACCTATGCACAAGGCTTGTTGCCAATTGATACCTACAAAAAAGATCTGGACAAAATCTGTCAGGAACCACTGCACCTAGACTGGGAAACCTTACGTGCCGATATTGTTAAACATGGCTTGCGCAACTCTACCCTGACAGCACTGATGCCTTCAGAAACATCCAGCCAAATTGCCAATGCTACCAATGGTATTGAACCGCCACGCGGACTCGTATCCATAAAAGCATCCAAAGACGGTATTCTCAAACAAGTGGTGCCAGAATTTGAACGCCTGCATAATCAGTATGAGCTACTCTGGGATATGCCGAATAACGAAGGCTACCTGCATCTGGTAGGTATCATGCAAAAATTCATCGACCAGTCGATATCAGCCAATACCAACTACGATCCGCAACGTTTTGAAGGACAAAAAGTCCCGATGAAACAATTAATCAAAGACTTGCTGACGGCCTATAAATTTGGCCTGAAAACCCTGTATTACCAAAATACCCGTGATGGTGCCGATGACATGCAAACCAGCATTCAAGATGATGGCTGTGCCAGCGGTGCCTGCAAAATCTGAGTTTCCAAAGGGTGCTCGGGGCACCCTTTCATTTCCCATCTATGATAATTTAAATAAAGAGTATCGCCATGGCCTGTGAACATCTGTCAATGAACTACAGCACATTCTGTCAAAAACCGAATAACGCCCTGACAGAACCGATGTTCTTCGGTCAGCCAGTTAATGTAGCCCGTTATGACCAGCAGAAATTTGATATTTTTGAAAAACTGATTGAAAAACAGTTGTCCTTCTTCTGGCGTCCGGAAGAAGTGGATGTATCGCGCGACCGCATCGACTTTGCCAATTTACCCGAGCATGAAAAACACATCTTTATCAGCAATCTGAAATATCAGACTTTGCTTGACTCCATACAGGGACGTAGCCCCAATGTTGCCTTACTGCCTCTGGTATCCATTCCCGAGCTCGAAACCTGGATTGAAACATGGTCGTTTTCTGAGACAATTCATTCACGCAGCTATACCCATATTATTCGCAATATCGTCAATGACCCGTCCATCGTATTTGATGACATTGTACAAAACAAACACATCATTGCCCGTGCCGAAGAAATCGCCTGTTACTATGATGACTTAATCGAATACACCCAGTACTACAACTTACTGGGCGTTGGTAAGCACCAAATCAACGGCAAAACTGTAGTAATCAATCTGCATGAACTAAAGAAAAAACTCTACCTGTGCCTGATGTGCGTCAACGTACTTGAAGCAATCCGTTTTTATGTTTCATTTGCCTGCTCTTTTGCTTTTGCCGAACGCGAATTAATGGAAGGCAATGCCAAAATTATCAAACTGATTGCTCGTGATGAAGCGTTGCACCTTACTGGCACACAGCAAATACTTAACCTAATGCGTACAGGCGCAGATGACCCAGAAATGGCGCAAATTGCGGCGGAAACCGAGGAAGAATGCTTCCAGCTTTTTCACCGTGCCGCCATGCAAGAAAAAGACTGGGCTGAGTACCTATTTAAAGACGGATCCATGATCGGTCTGAATAAAGACATTCTCGGCCAATATGTAGAATACATCACCAATCTGCGTATGCAGGCAGTAGGATTACCACCTGCCTTTGAACATGCCAAACAAAACCCGATTCCATGGATTAATGCCTGGCTGTCTTCAGACAATGTACAGGTAGCACCACAGGAAGTTGAAGTCAGCTCATATCTGGTTGGCCAGATTGACGCCGAACTAAACGAAGACGATTTAAGTGATTTTGAGCTTTAAATCTGTATGATCTCAGTCTGGTAAAATCATAAACACTAACCGGAAATGCAACACCACTGAAAATGAGTTTAATCACCACTTGCGACAAAACGTTTACCCTGCAACAGGACGAAACCCTGCTGGAAGGGCTGGAGCGTACAGGACATGAAGTTGAATACCAGTGTCGCAGTGGTTATTGTGGTTCCTGCCGCCTCAAACTGCTTTCCGGACACGTGAGTTATCCAGACCAGCCATTGGCCTTTATCGCACCAGAAGAAATATTGCCCTGCTGCTGTCAGGTAGAAACCGATTTACATCTAGTCTGTCATCTCAGAAGCGACACCCCAGAACATAATCCCGATCTCTTTGATAACGATTTATTTGCAACAAAACAAAGTTAAATCAGTTTATCTTTACAGCCGAGCGAGGGTAAAGTATCGTGACATATCATTTAACCAGCATCAGGTAAAAGCTTATGCTACTTGGCGTAAACATAGACCACGTTGCAACAGTGCGTAACGCTCGTGGCAGTATTTATCCCAGCCCACTGGAGGCCGCACTGCTGGCTGAAACACACGGCGCCGATCTGATTACCATGCATTTGCGCGAAGATCGTCGACATATTCGTGATGACGATGTATTTGCTGTCAAAAACGCCATCAGTACCCGCCTCAATCTCGAAATGGCGCTTACCCCAGAGATGCTGGATAATGCACTAGCTGTTCAGCCTGCCGATGTCTGCATCGTTCCCGAAAAAAGACAGGAAATCACCACCGAAGGTGGGTTGGATGTACTGTCACAGCAGGATAAAGTAGCAGAATATACTCAGAAGCTGACAGCCGCAGGTATTCGCGTATCACTCTTTATCGATGCTGACAGCCGACAGATACAAGCCTGTCGCGAAATTGGGACACCAGTAATTGAATTACATACCGGCGCTTATGCCGATGCTGCTGATACACAGCAGCGACAACAACAACTGGCACGTATCGAAGAAGCCGCTCATCAGGCCAGTGAAATGGGCATAATCGTCAACGCCGGACATGGGCTAAATATTCATAATGTCACCCCCATTGCCAAAATTCTGGCTATTCATGAACTCAATATCGGCCATGCACTGATAGCTCAAGCCATTTTCATCGGATTGCCTCAGGCCATTGAACAAATGAAAACCGCTATCTTTCGTGCACGCAGCATTCCTTATTAATCTTTACCAGCAAAAGGAAAAAAATGATTTACGGCATAGGTACAGACTTAGTAAAAATTGACCGCATTGCCAAAATGTGTAAAACCTACGGAGCCAATGCCGTGGCCGAAAAAATGCTGTCACGGATTGAAGCACTGGAATGGCCTTCAGCCAATCAGCCTGTCCAGTTTCTGGCCAAACGCTTCGCAGCCAAGGAAGCTTTTGCTAAAGCCGTCCATACCGGTTTGCGCAGCCCAGTTACTCTTCGCAATATCGGTATTGGTCACAATGAATTAGGTCGGCCTGAATTTATCGTAGAAAAACCATTGGCACAATGGCTCAAACAAAAAAACATCGGTCGCATCCACCTGAGTCTGACTGATGAAGACAATCATATCGTAGCCTTTGTCGTGGCCGAGTACGCCGAATGAGTAATAACAACCTGATAGAAGTAGTTGCCGGTGTTCTTTATAACCAACAGGGTGAATTCCTGCTCAGCTCGCGTCCCGCAGGTAAAGCCTATGCAGGTTACTGGGAATTTGCCGGCGGCAAAGTCGAAGCAGGAGAAAGCCGTCTGGCTGCATTACAGCGCGAATTTGCCGAAGAGCTTGGTATTGAAATCAACACTGCCACCCCATGGCTAACTAAAATTCATCATTACGAACATGCTCATGTTCACCTGCATTTTTATCGCATTGCCGCTAACCAGTGGCATGGACAATTAACAGCACGTGAACAACAAAGCTGGTGCTGGCAACAACCGAGTAATATTACTGTTGCCCCAATGTTACCAGCGAATGCACCCATTCTGGCTGCACTAGCCATACCCACCAGCATGAGCGGCCATTTAAATACAGGCTTTCATAGCGCAACACCACAACAATCAGTATTAAAGGTACTACCCTATCAGTGCGGTCTGGCCACAACAACAATGGTTTATGTACCAGCTAGCCAGCTAAAACAATTAGCAGATCAACACCCGATTACCAATATCTGGGCTATCTGTCATAATCGCGAACAATGGGTACAGGCGCAGATAGCAGCAGCCATTATCTGGCCAGTATCCAGCAATGAAAACATCCAGCAGCTACTTACCCTGTTACAGCAACATCCGTCTGCCGTGCCCGTCATGGTTTTACAGCAAAGTCCCAGTCACACTAAAATACAGCCAGACTGGCTTACACTGGGTGCTCATGGCATCATTCAAGAGCAATAAAGGAAAATACTTTATGAAATCGAGTGCCATATTTTCAGAGGATAGACAATACCGCTATTTACTTGAAAGAGAATGGGATAGCACAAAACCTAATGTATTATTTATATGCATGAACCCATCTATAGCAAATGAGACAGAAAATGACCCGACTGCGACAAGATGTATAAATTTTGCAAAATCATGGGGATTTGGCTCATTAAGTATGATGAATTTATATGCTTACATCGATACTTATCAAAAAAACATGTGGAATGATGATGTTGATCCTGTTGGAGTGGATAATGATATTAAAATTATAGAAGTGGCTAAAAAATCCGATAAAGTTGTTGTAGCATGGGGAAATAATGTTTTTCATCATAGGGCCAAAGAGTTATTTAATAAGCTTTCTAAAGAAAATATAGAACTTTGGTGTTTTAAAATAAATAAAAGTGGAATGCCTGCTCATCCTTTATACCAAAAAGGAGATACAGTACTAATTAAGTATGAAATAAGTTAGGTTCCAACGTTGCCATCCATACATCTGGGCAGCACAAGTTATAGTTAACGTCAGTTTGTTACTTTATCCATCATAGTCTGTCCGACAACTACTAATTATTGACTTCTTGATTTACCCTATAAACGACTAACACCATGACTCACCCTGCCAAAAAATCAACCACCGTTATTATTGGACTGCTTATCTTCATAATAGCCGTCCCTCTTACCATTGGCATAGTTCTGTGGCACAACAGCCGTATAAATGCACTAAGCACACTCAGCAATTGCAACGTGCGCACCGGCTGCATATTGCCTGGCGGAGCAGTAATCCAATTTACACCGCCGGCCGATATCACCAAACCCTTTGACATCAACATGCATCATGTACCAGCATCAGTACAACGAATCAGCATACATTTCACCATGCGAAATATGGATTTGGGCTTTAACCGCACCGATTTCAAGCCACAGGGACAGGGCATCTGGACGGCACATCATGCCGTACTACCAGTATGTGTTGATGAGCGCAATGATTTTCTCGGTGACTTAACACTTGATGGCCGGCATTACAATATTGTGTTCACTGCTCCCTAAACAACAACATAAGCATTGCATCCGCAACTGTTTCACCCGTACAATCACAGACATTGATTACCTTGCCATTAAAAGGATTCAGATCATGCTTAGCAAAAAGTTCTTTGACGACATCAGCGATAAACTCAACGACACCATCAGCAATAGCCCCATCAAAGACATGGAAAAAAACGTTAAATCCATGCTTGGCAGTGCTTTCAGCCGGATGGATCTAATCACTCGCGAAGAATTTGATATTCAGCAGCAGGTATTACTGAAAACCAGAGAAAAACTGGCCGAACTGGAAACACGAGTTATTGCACTGGAAGCACTACTGGCACAAAACAGCAACGGCAGCAATAACAGCCCCGCCTCTGCTGCTACAGACAACCATACTGATCTGCCTGCCTAAGGAATCAATCCATGTCATGGGCAGTTGTATATAGTCGTGCCCTGACTGGCATGGCAGCACCACTGGTAGAAGTAGAAGCTCATCTGGCCAATGGCCTACCTGCATTCAGCATCGTTGGCTTACCGGATACCGAAGTAAAGGAAAGTCGGGATCGAGTAAGGGCTGCCATCATACAGTCCGGTTTCGATTTTCCAGCTAAAAAAATTACCGTTAACCTGGCACCAGCTGACCTACCCAAAGAATCAGGTCGATTTGACCTGCCAATCGCTATTGGCATACTAGCAGCTTCCGGCCAGATAGATGGCACCAGCCTATACGAATATGAGCTGGCTGGAGAACTCGGCTTGTCTGGCCAGATCAGACCAATCCGTGGTGCCATCGCTATGGCTGAAGCAGCACGGCAGCATCAGCGTGCATTTATTCTGCCACAAGAAAATGCTTATCAAACAGCCTTACTGCCGCAAGCACGCGTATATGGTGCTGGCACACTGGCTGCTGTAGTAGCCCATCTCAACCAACAGGAGCAGCTTACTGTCGTTGATGCACAACATCTGCAACACCAGCCCGTTGAAGCAGCCTATCCAGATATGGCAGATATACGCGGACAACAAACAGCCAGACTAGCACTGGAAATTGCCGCTGCCGGTGGCCACAGTTTACTCATGTCGGGACCGCCGGGAACAGGCAAATCCATGCTGGCACAGCGCCTGCCCGGCATATTACCCCCATTAACCGCAACAGAACTGGTTAGTGTCTGGTCTTTACAATCACTGTTACCGCACGGACAACAACAATATCAGCAAATCCGGCCATTTCGCTCTCCTCATCACAGCACCTCAGCCGTTGCACTGGTAGGTGGTGGATCGGATCCCCGGCCTGGTGAAATTTCATTAGCGCATCACGGCATTTTATTTCTGGACGAGCTGCCTGAATTCGACCGTAAAGTACTCGAAGTTCTGCGGGAACCATTGGAAAGTGGCGAAATTCACATATCGCGAGCCGCACGTCAGGCCACTTATCCGGCCAAATTTCAGCTTGTGGCCGCCATGAACCCCTGCCCCTGTGGCTATCTCGGACATCCGATCAAGCCGTGCCGCTGCACTCCAGAAGCCATATCCCGTTACCGGGGCAAAATTTCAGGCCCCCTACTCGACCGTATAGATCTTGTCATCGATGTACCCAGCTTGCCGGCCAGTGACTTGATACAACAGGCTGATGGCGAAAACAGCAGCAGTATTCGTGAACGTGTCAGCACAGCCCGCAAGCGCCAGTACGAGCGTCAGGGTAAAATCAATGCACAATTAAGCAACCGGGAATTAGACAATATTGCCCGAATCAGCACCGAAGCCAAACATACTCTGGCCAATGCCATAGAAAAACTGTCACTTTCAGCACGCAGCTTTCATCGTATTTTGCGCATTGCCCGCACACTGGCAGATATGACTGACACTCATAACGTAGAAACCAGCCATATTTTACGCGCCATAAGTTTCCGCCGTGCATTATAATATCAATAGGGCAAAAAAACGGGCATCATACCCGTATGGATGACAATCCGCGCCCGAACAGATTTTGCCGTATATAATGCCAACATAAAGGCTTTCAACATGCATATAAACACACCTCTTCATCAGGCAGGTAAAGGGCTTGTCAGCTTTATCGTCGGTTTGCTGATTGCAACCGTAATTATTGCTGGCATCCTGTTCTACCTGAACAAAAGCAAATCAGATTTCAAAACGCCTGATAGCACTGCTGTTTCTGCGCCACAACAGCCAGAAATACTTACACCAAACAACCATGCCTCCCCCACCCTGCCATTTATACCAGATACCTCTGCACCTACAGTCACTGCCAGCGAAACACAGGTCATGCCTACGGCCTCACAGCCGGTTGATATGGGTGGCATCGAAGACGAGGGCATTGATGAAGTCATTACAAACCATTCACAAGTAACCCAGCCAGCCGAACCACATAAAACACCAGACAAAACAATAGATAAAACACCAAAAAAAGCACCGTCTGCTCCCAACCATACACATGTCACCCCAGAACAGATACTGAATAACGGCAGTCTGGAAAAAGCCCAGCAGGCTGCGGAAAAACAACATACTGACAGCAAAGTCTATCTGCAAATCGGTTCCTTCAACAATCGCATTGACGCAGATGCACAACGCGCCAAACTAGTGATGCTTGGCATCAATAGCAGCGTACACAGTGCCAAAGTTAATGGTACAACCAAATACCGTGTACAGACCGATCACCTGACCCAGAATCAGGCCAGACAAATTAAAAAAACCTTGCAACAACACAACATAGACAGCCTGACCAGAGCAGCATCCTGAATTACTCGACTTTCATAAAAACAGGGAAACAACATGCTTAAAAAAATCATTACAATCATGGCCACCACACTGGCATTTGCCAGTGGCTTGGCACAGGCAGCGTTAGTTAACGTAGACTACGTCGTACTTGACAAACCCATTCCACAACTGCACAAAAACAAAATTGAAGTGCTGGAATTTTTCTCCTACAGCTGTATCCACTGCTCACACCTCGAACCATATATGCTCAAGGAAATGAAATCCTTCGCACCCGATACCTATCTGCGCCCAGTACACGTAGTCTGGGATGATGACGTTTACTACAATCTGGCTCGCGTATCCGCCGCAGTAGACAGTACCGGAATGAAACTACAGGCAGACCCGCTGATTTTTGATGCCATCTTCAACAAACACATCGAATTATGGCAGCCTGACGTATTCAACAAATGGGCTATGCAACAAACTGCATTTGACGGAAAAAAACTAGTTAAAGCCTACAACAGCCTGGAAAACGCTGCCGCCGCTACCAGCATGCGTAAAATGGGGGAAAAATACGACATCCAATCCACACCAACCGTTATCGTTGGCGGCAAATACCAACTTAAATTTCCGCGAGGATTTGCAGCGGGAATGATAACCTTAAAGGATTTAATTGAAAAAGTACGCAATGAGAATAGCGCCGGTGCCGCAACTGCAAGTAAACTGCCAAAAAGCATAGGCGCCTCACTGGCTGCTTCTGCAAATCGATAGATCTTAATCTATAATCAGAATAATAGTGTGTTTACCCCTAAACACACTATTATTTTGCTGTTTTGCATAAAATCATAGCATCAATGCACAAAGCACCGTAAACAAAATGGATATCATATTATTTCTAAAAGCCCTCATACTGGGCATCGTCGAAGGCTTAACCGAATTTTTGCCGGTTTCCAGTACTGGCCATCTGATTGTCGTTGGCAACCTGCTCAAATTCCAGACTACAGGCGAAGTATTCGACATCACCATTCAGCTAGGTGCAATTCTCGCTATTGTTTTTGAATACAAGCATCGCTTTGCTCATATCATCACCCATATCGGCAAAGAGCCTGCCACCAACCGTTTTGTACTCAATCTGGCCATCGCCTTTATTCCCGCAGCCGTCATGGGATTACTGTTCAGCGAACAAATCAAACATTACCTGTTCAATCCCATCACCGTTGCCACCGCTCTGGTTATCGGCGGCCTACTGATTCTCTGGATTGAAAAGCGCCAGAGCCGCATTGAACCTAAAGTCAAAAGCGTAGAAGAAATGCGTCCGCGCGATGCACTTATAGTGGGGCTAGCACAAATATTGGCGCTGATTCCGGGAACTTCCCGCTCCGGCAGTACCATTATGGGCGGCATGCTATGGGGTATTGAACGCAAAGCGGCCACAGAATTTTCATTTTTTCTGGCTGTACCAGTCATGATTGCCGCCACCGGCTACGACATGCTTAAACATCTGAATGAATTTACCCGCGACGACTTACTTTTAATCGCCATTGGATTCGTAGCAGCATTTCTCTCCGCACTCATAGCCGTAAAAGCATTACTACGCTTTGTTGCCCACAAAAACTATATCCCCTTTGCTTGGTACCGGATTATATTTGGCGGCATCATTTTACTTACATGGGCTACAGGCTGGGTAAAATGGTAACTTAGCCATAATTGTCACTGGTATAAAAACGTTAACTTGTGATAAAGTGATGTCTTAATAGACCACAGGCACAGCATTTACCTGCCTTTTCATGTCCACGTCACACCGTTTCATCAAGATTCAGTGTGGCTTGTATTTTGTTAGGAATATCAATGCAGTCTTGGCAATTACCCGAATACATTGCCGACATCCTTCCTTCAACGGCGCGCCAGTTGGAAAGCGCCAAAGAACAGCTGTTAGCACTTTATCGCGTTTATGGCTACGAACTTGTCAGCCCCCCTCTACTCGAGTACAGCCAATCTTTACTAACCCATATTGATGAGGGTTTGTCCCTAAAAACCATCCGGGTTGTTGACCAACTCAGCGGCCGTCAGCTTGGACTACGTGCAGACATCACCCCACAAGTTGCCCGCATTGATGCCCACCTGCTTTCTGCCAATAGCGGCGTAAACCGCCTGTGCTATGCCGGTTCGGTGCTCCATGCACGTCCGGATGGCTTCTTAAGCACACGAGAACCTTTACAGATTGGCGCAGAACTCTACGGCCATGCTTGCATTGAAGCAGACATCGAACTGATAGATTTAATGCTTAAAAGTCTGGCCATAGTCAATGTACCCGAACCAACCTTATCACTAGGTCACATAGGTATCTTTCACACACTGGCCAGAGCTGCCAAACTGGAAACACAACAGGCTGCCTCCCTGTTGCAGCTCATGCAGGCAAAAGATGTGGCTGCCGTACAGCAATACGTGCAGCAATGGCAGCTTCCAGAACAATGGATTAATGCATTTGTAGCATTACCCACCCTATATGGTACCCAGAAAGTATTACAGACTGCCAAAGCCTCATTGCCGGATTTACCGGAAATTCATCAGGCATTACAGCAACTACAGCAAATCTGCACAACTTTCACCAACTACAACATATTTATCGACTTGAGTGAACTGAGAGTAGACAACTACCATACCGGATTACTGTTTGCCGCCTATAGTGAAAACTGGCCAGATGCCCTGGCACGTGGCGGCCGCTATGATGGCTTAGGTAAATACTTCGGCCGTAGTCGCCCTGCTTCCGGTTTCAGTTTTGACTTACGTGATTTAATCGGGCATCTGCCTCCAGTAGAAAAACTGCGCGGCATAAAAGTCAGCGTGCACGATGCCACAGCTGCAAAAAACGAAATAGAGCAACTGCGTTCAGCCGGTGAATGCGTCATCATCGATTACACCCCTGAATGCAACAATGTCAAAGGATGCGATCGCCAACTAATCTGGCAAAACCAGCAATGGCAGCTGATTCCTTTGTAGCAATAATTAACCCTTATAGTATGAGCAGGTAAACCATATGGCAAAAAACGTCGTCGTTGTCGGCACCCAATGGGGTGACGAAGGCAAAGGTAAAATAGTAGACTGGCTAACAGAACGTGCCTCCGGCGTGGTACGTTATCAGGGCGGACATAATGCAGGCCATACCCTAGTAGTCAATGGCAAAAAAACCGTATTACGACTAATTCCCAGTGGCATCTTACATACTGGCAAACGTTGTTTTATCGGTTCAGGTGTTGTCGTATCGCCAGAAGCCTTACTCAGTGAAATGGCCGAGTTACAACAGGCTGGTATCGATGTAACCAAACAGCTTACCATTGCACCAACCTGCCCACTCATCCTGCCTTACCATATTGCACTGGATCACGCCCGTGAAACAGCTAAAGGCGATAAAAAAATTGGCACAACTGGCCGCGGCATTGGCCCAGCCTATGAAGACAAAATTGCCCGGCGCGCAGTACGGATCATGGATCTATTCCAGCCAGACGTATTAGAGCAGAAAATCAAAGACGCAGTCGCCATCTATAACTGCCAGCTTACCGGACTGTATGGTCAGCAAGCACTGGATGCTGAACAAATCTATCAGCAGACACTGGAATTGGCCGAACAGATACAGCCAATGGTGGGCGATGTTTCCCGCGAGCTGAACGAAATGAATGCACGTGGCGAATCCCTACTGTTTGAAGGTGCACAAGGAACATTCCTTGATATCGATTATGGCACCTATCCCTATGTTACCTCTTCTAACTGCATTGCCGGTGCCGCTGCTGTCGGATCAGGTGTAGGCCCTACCAAACTCGATTATGTACTAGGAATTGTCAAAGCCTATACTACCCGCGTCGGTTCCGGCCCATTCCCAACCGAACTATTCGACAGCATAGGAGAAGGCCTAGCACAACGCGGTAACGAATTTGGAGCAGTAACCGGACGCCCGCGTCGCTGCGGCTGGTTTGATGCCGCACTAATGAAACGTTCCATTCAAGTAAATGGCATTTCCGGCTTATGCCTCACCAAACTAGACGTTATGGATGGCATGGACAGCATTAATATCTGTGTCGGCTATGATTACAACGGAGAAAAAACAGATATACTGCCCTGTGGTTCCGATGCCGTGTCTGCCTGTACCCCCATCTACGAAACCATGCCCGGCTGGCAGGAAAGTACCTTTGGTTTGAAATCATATGATGCCTTACCGGACAATGCCAAAGCCTATCTGAAACGCATTGAAGAAATCTGCGGTGCACCGATTGCCATGATTTCTACCGGCCCAGACCGTGAAGAAACCATCTTACTGCAACACCCATACGAATAATTAATGCAAAAAAGAAAACCCATCAGTAGATGGGTTTTCTTTTAAATAAACTTAGCCAAGGCTCAAAAATACACCTTTCAAGCAATTTCATCAGCCCGATCCATATTACCAATTAGCCACCGCAACTTATAGTAGCAAGCACTTTAAAACCAGCTAAAAATATCAGCCAACTTATTACCTATAACATAGCATATCAGCCAAAAATACTGCGCCACCATAAACACACATTATCCAGCCAGCGGCTAAACCAGCCAGCTTCACCCACATTATCCAAAGCCACCACTTCCAGCTGAGCAACAACCTGCTTACCGGCCAGCAACTTTAAAGTACCCATACCCTGCCCTTTACGCACCGGTGCCACCACCGGCTGCACCGCTTCCAACTCAAGTGATAACTGCTTTACACCACCAGATGGCAAAGTAACATAAGCATCACGTAAAAAACCCACAGCTACCTTACCATGCGCCCCCTTATAAACAGCAATATCGGCCACCTTATGGCTGGCTGGATACAATCTGGCTGTATTAAAAGAAGTCAGAGCCCAGCTTAACAACTTACTGCCTTCTGCTGCTCTGGCCTCACTACTGTCCGCACCTACCAGCACCGCAATAACCCTGCGCTCATTACGCTTACTGCTCACCGCCAGATTATAACCACCATTGATAGTATAACCCACAGCCAGCCCATCCACCTGATCATCACGAAACAACAACAAATTACGATTTAACTGAGTAGTCCCATTATAAGAAAACGATTTCTTAGCAAACCAATCCTGATATTCAGGAAAATCACGCACCAATGCCTGTGCCAGCAGCAACAAATCACCCACACTACTGTATTGCCCTTCTGCCGGTAATCCAGTGCAATTAACAAAGTGAGTATTTACCAGCCCCATTCTTTGAGCCTCTGCATTCATACGCCGTACAAACGCCTTCTCCCCACCGCTAACCGCTTCAGCCAACGTAATCGCCGCATCATTGGCAGAAACCACCAGCATACCCTGTACCACCGTTTCTGCATTTACCGGCATACCTTGCTGTAAAAACATACGGCTACCGTCTGTCTGCCATCCGGCAGCCGAAATCTTCAACGGTTGCCGGGCTTTCAGCTTGCCACTGTGCAAAGCATCAAAAACCAAATAGGCAGTCATCAGTTTTGTCAGTGCTGCCGGCTCAATCCGTGCATCCTTATCTCGGCTGGCCAGAATCATACCGCTTTGCACATCAGCCACAGCATAGGCAGCAGCATTGATTTCAGGCAAAGTCACCGCCTGAGCCAATGGCAGCACAGCCATCAGCATAGCCGCACATAGCCAACAAAAAAAATTTCTCATGATACCTATTATCACATTCAAATCCGAATTAACTGACATTTATCCCATCCCGAACCCATTATTATAAACAGATGTCTGCACAAAATAAGCCATACTGACAAATTTACTTGCATAAAAAAAACAGCCGCGTTATCGTTAATTTTGGATGAATTAAGTTAAGCAGATAAACCACATAACCAAATCAGGCATACCCTTACTACAAATCATGAACAATCACACAAACTACCTTACCCGTATCCTTACCGCCGCTGTTTACGACGTAGCCATCGAAACCCCACTGGATTATGCTGCCAACCTGTCCGACCGCCTGAACAACCACATCTGGCTGAAACGGGAAGATTTACAACCCGTATTTTCTTTTAAAATCCGCGGTGCCTATAACAAAATGGCCAAACTGCATAGCAGTGCCCTGAAAAAAGGCGTAATTACCGCCTCCGCTGGCAACCACGCCCAAGGAGTTGCACTTTCAGCACAAAAACTAGGTTGTAAAGCCACCATCGTCATGCCCCAAACCACACCACAAATCAAAATAGACGCCGTCAAAAAACGCGGTGGCAAAGTAGTACTGGCAGGAGAATCTTACAACGACGCCTACAACCATGCCATGCAGCTAGTTGCCCAAAGCGGCCTTACCTACATCCCCCCCTTTGATGACCCAGATGTAATTGCGGGACAAGGCACCATCGGCATGGAAATACTACGACAGCACCCCAAACCAATAGATGCCATTTTCGTAGCTATTGGCGGAGGCGGCCTTGCAGCCGGTGTAGCAGCCTACATAAAAAATGTACGTCCTGAAATCAAAATTATAGGCGTAGAAACCGAAGACGCCTGTGCTATGAAACAATCCATCGCCGCAGGCAAACGCATAGAATTAAGAGAAGTTGGCCTATTTGCCGATGGTACAGCCGTAAAACTGGTGGGTGAAGAAACATTCGCCCTATGCCGTGACCTGCTTGATGACATCATAACAGTAGACACCGATAGCATCTGCGCCGCAATAAAAGACATATTTGATGATACCCGCAGTATAACCGAAACATCCGGAGCCCTAGCACTGGCTGGCATGAAAGCCTATATTGCCCGTAATCAATGCCAGCATCAAAACCTGATTGCAGTAACCAGTGGCGCAAACATGAATTTTCACCAACTACGCCATGTATCTGAACGCTGTGAACTAACAGAAGGTCACGAAGGCATTTTTGCCGTTACCATCCCAGAAAAACCGGGCAGTTTCCGTCACTTCATCGACCTAATTGGCAACAGAAGTATTACCGAATTTAATTATCGCTATGGAGACAACCAGCAAGCTCATATCTTTGTCGGCATCCAGAGTAATGATACCGCCGACTTACAGCGCATTACACAAGAACTGAATAACAACGGCCTACCCACACTGGATCTAACCCATAACGAAATGGCCAAACTGCACATCCGCTATATGGTGGGTGGACGCACCAACAAAGTAGCCAACGAACACCTCATCAGCTTTGAATTCCCAGAACGGCCGGGCGCATTAAGACGCTTCTTAATCCATATGCAATCAGACTGGAATATCACCCTGTTTCACTATCGCAATCATGGTGCCGACTTCGGCCGCGTATTAGTAGGCTTAGACATCCCTCCTGCCGACGCACAAAAATTTCATACATTTCTTAATAATCTTGGCTACACATATCAGGAACAAACCCACAACACTGCCTATCAGCTATTTCTGAGCGAACCATCAGCTAAACATTAACATTATTTCCCTGAAGCATCCTAAAGACAGGTAATAACATAACTAATAACCACATCAATCGGTTTATTAATAACAATTAATAAACCGATTAACACCATTAACAGTAAGTAAATTAACAAACAAATAGCATATTATTATTTTTTTAGCGAAATCCCATAAATATAAATATTTTTATAGAGTATTTCAGCAAAAACGCAGCGCCTTTATTAGTTCATTAAAATATTGAAGAGAATTAGCAAACGAGTATGATTTTGCAGCTGTCTAAAGCTAAAATATCAAGACTGTCACTGTTATAAAGCTACACATCGGTTTTGAAAAGATTAAATTAATCTTCAAATCGTATGCAGTCAGGTTAATCATACTGATGATATATTATACAAATAATATATTAGGTGACCGAAACTCATTTAATGTTGCGTCGCTCATAAACAGCCTGTGCTAACGTACCGGCATCTACATATTCCAGTTCCCCACCTAAAGGCATTCCGCGTGCCAGTCTGGTGATTTTAGCCGGAAAATCTGCTAATAACTGAGACAGAATATAAGCTGTTGCATCCCCATCTGCTGTGAAACTGGTGGCAATGATAATTTCATCTACTTCATGCTCCTGCAGACGGGTAATCAGCTTATCCAGTGCAATCGCCTGTAAATCCGCACCTTGAGCTGGGCTAACCTGCCCCATCAGCACAAAATACAGGCCATCATGACAATTGGCAGCCTCCATACTGGCCACATCTACCGGCATATGCACAATCATCAACCGTTTAGAATCGCGCTGTTCATCCGCACAGATATTGCACAATTCACCCTCGCAAAAAGTATTACACAAACGACAATGATGTACCTGCAACAAGGCCGCCTGAATAGCGGCCACTAATTCTTCAGCACCGGCACGTTTATGCTGTAACAATTCATAGGCCATGCGCTGCGCTGTTTTAGGACCAACATTCGGTAAAACCTTCAATGCGTTTGTTAAACGACTCAATGCATCAGTAGATTTGGTTCTCATTCTGTTACTCACCAATGAATCGGTGCCGATTCAATATATTAGTAAACCCGCATCAAGCGTAATTAACAACAGGCAAATTAATTTTATTTTTACCTGCAAAAATTAATTAGTGGGAAATCCTACCGCTTCTATGGAGAATAATCATCCCAAGATTACTCTCCCATTATCACAATGTATTATTTAAAAAAATCACCCATGCCTGCCGGCAGATTCATACCCTGAGTAAATTGTCCCATCCGTTCAGAAGAAGTCGCTTCTGCTTTACGCACAGCATCATTAACAGCAGCAGCAATCAAATCTTCCAGCATCTCTTTGTCATCAGCAGCATCAGCTAACAGGTTATCATCAATATGAATACGCTTCACCCCATAATGGCAGTTCATAGTTACTTTAACCATACCGGCACCAGATTCGCCTTCCACTTCCACATTAGCTAATTCTGCCTGCGCTTTTTTCATGCGTTCCTGCATTTGCTGCGCCTGCTTCATCAAACCACTCAAACCTGCTTTTCCAAACATAATAACTTCCTTATACTTCGAATTTAAGGGAAAAAATCAAATAAAATATTGCAATTATTCTTTATGCAAACGCAAGCTTTCCGGCACCCAGCTTGCATTAAATGTTTCCATCAGCATTTGCACCGCAGGCTGCGCCTCCAGTATGGACTGCGCCTGTTGTTGCTGTTCAGTATGTAATCGTTGTTGACGCATTTGCGGCGTTTCCAGCGCATTCTGCCCATGCCAGCTACAGGTATGTAACCGGATCGGTCGAGCATAAACTTCTGAAAGAGTTTCAGCCAGCCGGTTCAGTAACTCGCGATTGGCAGTCGGTTCACCCTGCTCTGCCAGAGCAATAGTCAAATCGCCATTACTTTCATCATAAGCAGCAATTGCTGTATGTTGGCTAAATAACTGCACTGCTCCTAACCGGTGTGCCAGCAAACTTAAAATTTCCGGCCAATTCTCTGCTGTTAATGGTGGAAAGTTATCCTTGGCTGTAATTATTTCCGTAGCATCAATCTGCGCCGGTATCAAAGTATCGCCATATTCATCCTGCTCTCTGGCAGATATCTCCTTATGCTCACCTGCTTCTTCTGTATGCATCGATTCTGGTGCAACAAGATTGCTAACCAATTCATGGGACATATCATCACCGCTACTTTCCCATGGTGGCGGTAATTCATCTCCGACCACTACGGACTGGGGTGCGTGCATAATTGATGGCGATATATTTTCTGTTGTGCTACCAACGGCCATTGCCGGTGTTGGCTCAATATCTGTTTCCAATTCTGCCAGTGTCGGTGGTACAGCATCTGTCTGGGGAACTTCCTCTGATTGAGATACTGAAACCGAAGCAGGCATAGTTTGCTCAATAACAGATGGTTTAAACGCTGCCTGATTGTTTGACACTGGTACTTCTTGCAGTTGTGTGCCGTCAATCTGCCCATGCAAACGCTGTGCACTCATCGCAGCAAGCGGTGCAAATGCAAGCATCCGCAGCAACGTCATCACAAACCCGGCTTTTTCATCTGGAGCTAAAGGTAAATCAGCTTTACCACGTAAGGCACACTGATAATAAAGCTGAATCTGTTCACCGGAAAACAGACTGGCAAAGCGGGTTAAAGCTTCATATTCAGGCTCATTTGTGCCAATTGCTGCAGGCACAGATTGCAATATACTCAAACGCTGTAGCAACAATGCCAGCTCAGTTAATGCACTGTCAAAACCCACTGCACAACTATCCATTTCTTCTGCTTTAGATAACAAAGCCTGCCCATCACGTGCAGCGAGAGCTTCAAGTAAAGCATAAAGATAGCTTTTATCCACTGCACCAATCATATTGCGTACATCAGACTCTGTAACCTTGCCTGAACCAATAGCAATCGCCTGATCAAGCAGACTGAGCGCATCGCGCATTGAACCGGCGGCAGCGCGTCCTAACAGCAGCAGTGCAGCATCCTCATAAGCAATTTGCTCCTGCTGCAATACATAAACTAGATGATCATGTACCTGAGTGCTATTCAAATTACGTAGTACAAACTGTAGACACCGGCTCAAAACTGTAATCGGTACTTTTTGTGGATCTGTTGTCGCCAGAATGAATTTGACATGCTCCGGTGGTTCTTCCAGCGTTTTGAGCATGGCATTGAATGCACTTTTCGATAGCATATGCACTTCGTCTATGATATAGACTTTATAGCGCCCCATTGTTGGCGCATATTGTGCGTTTTCCAATACTTCACGGATGTTATCAATTCCGGTATTGGAAGCAGCATCGATCTCCAGCACATCTACAAAGCGACCGGCATCAATCTGACGACATGAATCACACTGATTGCACGGTTCGCCATGTTCTGCATGTAAACAATTCAGGCTCTTGGCCAGAATACGGGCAATTGTGGTTTTGCCGACCCCGCGCGTGCCTGTAAGCATATACGCATGATGCAGGCGTCCCTTATCAAGCGCATTTACTAATGCCTTAACTACATGCTCCTGTCCCACTAAATCAGCAAACTTTTTCGGTCGCCATTTACGGGCTAATACTTGATAAGTCATAACCATCCACAACTGCCTGCCACAGCAAAACTTAAACCATTAATTTAAACTTCGTCCAGCATAAATTCCAAACAAGCACCACATTGTAACCAAAAACCAGTGTTAATGGTTAGGATAAAAGACATGAATGAAATGCAGCAAACGAGAAGAAACAATCCTAAATAGGCTTTATTAATAAGGACTGAAATGCAGAATTCAACCTCAATCAATAAAACACCCTTAGGCGTAGTTATAACAATTCTATGCTTATTTTAAAATGGTTGTTTTGTTTTTATTAAATATAAAATCAGATAGCCTGCATAGTAAAAACCGCTTTTTAAAAAGATGTATATCATTTTATTCCGCAAGAAAAGCAAAACCGTACATGCCACTATCTCTACGCTGGCAAAAGCTACCCGCTTAAACAGAAACCAATTAGTTACATATCTAATCTTAAGTATATATTATGTACTGTATGAAAATGCTTTACTTTGATACATCATACCTGACTACTACTTTCAATCATTCAGATTATCTATGCAATATACAGACACAATAAAAAACCACCCATTACAACAGGTGGCTAATGACTCAATAGCAATCTAACCATTTATAAGCTGGAGTTTGCACCCGCCAGATTATTGGAAATCTGACGCACCGCAGCTACATAATGCCGACTGTGATTATATTGCCAGATGGTATAGAAGTTATTCAGACCAAACCAGTAATCGTACTCTCCGGAAGATTTTTCTAGACGATACAAAACCCCTTTTTCCTGATTCCCGATTTGCGCTGGAATAACCACACCTAGTTGGCGCAACTCTCCAGCGCTGTACTTCAGCGCAGTAGGTTCATCAATGATTTGCTGCAATCGTGGTGTCGGCTGCATCGCTACTGGTACGGCAATCGGTGCACCTGATTGCCAGCCATGCTGTTTCATATAATTGGCTACTGAAGCTAGTGTGTCACCAGAATTACGCCAGATATCCCGGTGGCCATCACCATCCCAGTCTACAGCATACTGAAGGAAGCTGGATGGCATAAACTGCGGCATTCCCATCGCTCCGGCAAAACTACCTTTAAAACTGAACGGATCCTGCTTTTCTTCATAGGCTAATTGCAGAAACGCAGCTAGTTCCCGCTGGAAATATTCTGCCCGGCGCGGATAATGATAGCCTAGTGTAGTCAGCGCATCCGCTACCCGATACGAACCCATAGTGGTACCATAATTGGTTTCAATACCCACTATAGCTACTAACAATTGCGGCGCTACTCCATAATGTTTCGATACTGCCTGAATTATTTCAGCATTATTTTGCCAGAAAATATTTCCTGTGTTGATGCGTTTACTATTGGCATTATTCTGTACAAAGATATACCACGGTAACGATGTACCCGGTTTATCCATTCCACGAATAATACTTGGTTTGTAGTGCACTTGCCCGAAAAAATTCTCCAGCTGCGACCGGCTGTAATGTCCACGCTTAACCTCATTATCAATAAAACGGTTAACATCGCTACGACTTAATAGATCTGTTCCACTATCGGTCAAAGCAAATATCTTTTCATCCGCAGACGAAGGCACACTTGCTGTGGCAACAGGTTGAACCAGTTTTTCCTGTACAGGCTGTGTACTTTCACATGCAGCCAGCAATAGAGCTGTACTTATTATCCGAGCTAATTTCATTATTATGATTCCTGGCATATGCTTAATGCACATTTTAAGCCATTTTTATCATTAATAACAAAAAAGCTGTCTGGATTATTCCAGACAGCTTACGCATTCCTGATGTGTGGTCAGTTATACTTCTTATTCAGCAGCAGCCACAACGGTAACCGTAATAGCAGCAACAGCATCGCTGTGCAAAGCCACTTCGATTTCATATTCGCCAATGGCTTTCAGCGGGCCATTAGGCAAACGTACATTTGCCTTAACCACTTCCACACCCATCGCAGCCTTAATAGCTTCTGCGATATCGTGAGTGGTTACAGAGCCAAACAAACGACCATCTACACCAGCTTTTTGAGCAACACTGATATTCTGGCCATCCAATTTCAGTTTGCGTGCTTCAGCATCCGCCAGCACTGCAGCCTGATGTGCTTCATATTCAGCACGTTTTTCTTCAAATGCAGCCAGATTAGCCGCATTAGCACGCTGCGCTTTACCCTGAGGAATCAAGAAGTTACGCGCATAGCCGTTTTTTACATTAACCAGATCACCCAGATTACCCAGGCCACCGACTTTTTCTAACAAAATAATTTGCATAATAAATCTTCCTTATTATTTATGTTGATCGGTGTAAGGCAGCAAAGCCAGAAAGCGGGCACGTTTTACCGCAGTAGACAGCTGACGCTGATAATGTGCTTTGGTTCCAGTAATGCGCGCTGGGATGATTTTACCATTTTCGGTAATAAAGTCTTTTAACAAATCAACTGCTTTGTAGTCAACTTGTTTGATGCCTTCCGCAGTAAAGCGGCAGAATTTTCTACGTTTGAATGATTGACGAGCCATGTCGTTTAACCTTTATATTCACGAATTTGTTGGATATGCAGTACCGGACGGGAGTGGTAAATACCTTTTTGGCTGAGAAACCCACTGATTTCCACCATAGTTCCCGGCTGATACGACCAGTTTTTAGCCAAATCACCCAGTGCTTTCGCCTGAATTTCCATTTTTGCCAGATACCGCTGTTGTAGCTCAATCTGCCATGATTCATGTGTAAGCCACATAGTTAATACTGGCAAACCGGCGGGGGTATAGCGCAAATCATCCAGACTTTTAATCTGTGCACACAGGCATAATTGATTCAGCAAACCAGCCTCAATAATTATCAGGCTTCAGCTTCTTCTGAAGCAGTTTCAGTGCTGTTACCTGCTAACAGATTCTTAGATTTTTCATCTTTCATCATCGGAGAAGCTTCAGTTACTGCTGCTTCCATCTTCACAGTCAGATGACGCAATACGGCATCATTGAAGCGGAAAGCAGTTTCAATTTCGTCAATCACTTCAGGTGTGGTTTCAACATTCATCAGCACATAGTGTGCTTTGTGAATTTTGTTGATCGGATAAGCCAGCTGGCGGCGACCCCAGTCTTCCAGACGGTGAATTTTACCATTGGCTTCGGTAATCATAGTTTTGTAACGCTCAACCATGGCACCGACCTGTTCGCTTTGATCCGGATGGACAATGAACACGATTTCATAATGACGCATGTGTACTCCTTGTGGCTAATCGATCCCTTTACCATGCGAAAGTGCAAAGGGCAAGGTTGGAAAACGGGCTATTATAAGCATCTTTGCATTCAGAATCAAATGATAGCCCATAATATCAGGCTGATTTTATAAAATCACATCAAATATCTATTCTGGTCACTAATTTTATATTAGCCATTAAACATTATTAACCGGCATAGTATTTATCCATATCCGGCTATAAGCCTCGTCAATAATTGCTAAATTTAACAACGGCAGTTTACAGAGTTCTATTAAAACGCCTAAGATTAAGGCTAATTTCGAATCCTTTTTCTTTGCCTCATCATGAATAACTATTTCGACTCCATGTTTGCCCGCAAAGAATTTCTGGCACGACTGATAGTTCATAGCTTACAAACGACTTCAGGCTGGCTGGAGCTGGCATGTGCGGCCATGATTATGCTTGGCACCTACTGGCTTAGCCAGAAAATCCTTTCAGTTATATCCAAATATACTCAGCAGCAGGAAAACATTAAATTTCCTCTGCTACATCACCTGTTTTCACGCCTGTTATGGCCATTATTGATGTTTATTTGTACTATCATTGCCATGATTATCTGGCGTGACAGTACTGGTGAATCAGTATTATGGCTACAGATCGCGGCCTTTACTGCACGCTGGTTACTGATGATTCGCATCATTATGGCCACATTGCACAACGCTATCCCCAACAACTTATTTAATGAGAATTACGAACGTTCACTGTCCACATTTCTGTGGATATGCTTTATATTGTGGCTCACCAGCCTGGATACCTTTATTATCCACCTGCTGAAATCACTGGCACTGCCTGTGGGTTCAACCAGTCTGAGCCTCTACACCGTTATTACAGGTAGCATTATTGTCGGGATTGCCATCATTATTGCTATGTGGCTGTCACGCATCACTGAACAGCGTATTCTCAAAGCAGAAAAGCTTGATGTTAATCTTCGCTATGTTCTGGTAAAAATAGTTAAAAGCCTGCTGGTAGTTATTGCTGTGCTGATTGCCCTACCCATGGTTGGCATCAATCTGACCATTCTTTCGGTGTTTGGCGGTGCTCTGGGTGTTGGTCTCGGACTGGGCTTACAGAAAATCGCCAGCAATTATGTATCTGGCTTTATTATTCTGGCCGATCATTCTGTGCGTCCGGGAGATCGCCTGAATATTAATAACTTTACTGGTTATGTAACTAAAATAACCGCACGTTTTGTGGTATTACGCAGCAGTGACGGTTCTGAAGCCCTGATTCCGAACGACACTTTTGTTTCCAATACTGTTATCAATGATTCTTATTCCAGTAAAATCATGTCTAACAACCTGACTATAAAGGTAGCCTACAATACCAACTTACCGCAGGCTTTAGAAATACTAAAGGAAGCGGCTGCTAAACAAGCACGGGTGTGTGATGATCCTAAACCCAACAGCTTTGTTACAGGTTTTTGTGACTCTGGAATTAATCTGTACGTCAATTACTGGATTCATGATCCAGAAAACGGCTTTCTGAGTATCAATTCTGCTATTTTGCTGGAAATCTGGAACCGTTTTAAAGAAGTTGGCATTGAGTTTCCCTATCCACAGCACGAAATACGCATTCTGAATGATGCAGGAGATCCGATTATCTACAATACAATACCCAAACCGGTAAATAATACGGAAACAAGACCTGCCTACCCTGAGTCATTACCCACTGCATTAAGTATTTCGCCTTCCAACTATTCTGGACAACAAACGCATCATGATCAACAGTAAACAGTATAAACAGCCAATATCTGTACTGGTTGTTGTTTACAATAACAACCAGCAGATACTGTTATTGGAACGCGCAGATAAACCCGGTTACTGGCAATCCGTAACAGGCAGTCAGGAGCCGGGTGAGACTGTAGAACAGACTGCAATACGAGAGCTGGCTGAAGAAACCGGCATTCACAGTAATACGATTAATAACTGGCATCAGTCGAGTATATTTGAAATTTACCCGCACTGGCGCCATCGCTATGCTCCCGGTATTACTCACAACACCGAACATATCTTTTCTTTATGTATTGCCGCGGATACTTCTGTTATTCTGGCGCCAGAGGAGCATTTGCGCTATATGTGGTGTTCTCTAGAACAAGCAATCGAACAGGTATTTTCTCCCTCTAACCGTGCTGCACTATTACAATTACCCCAACATTGGTAATTTAATTCACCGGCCATTTTCATGAACACCATTACCATTGCCACCTACAATATTCATAAAGGCATGTCTGCACTTAATCAGAAAGTGCAGCTTTCCCAAATGGCTTCTGCCTTACAGCGACTTGCTCCGGATATTCTGTTTTTACAGGAAGTACAGGGCTACAATAGTAAGCGAGCAGAAAATATTCCTGATTTTCCCCGACAACCACACTATCAGATTCTCAGTGAACAACTAGACTATCATGTTAGTTATGGTCGTAATGCACGCTATAAATATCGCGACCACGGCAATGCCATTTTAAGCCGGTATCCTATTGTTACCTGTCACAATCTGGATATCAGTGTAAACAACATGGAGCAGCGTGGCCTGTTACACTGCGAAATTCAGCCGCCCCACTGGTCACAGCCTTTAGTGTGTCTATGTGCTCATCTTAATCTGCGCGAACCAGACCGTATCAAACAGTACCAAACCATTTATGAGTATATTCAAAGCGAGATAAATCCGGCTAACCCCTTAATTCTGGCTGGTGATTTTAACGACTGGCGCCAGCGCTCACATGATAGTTTGGGCTTGAAGCTGAATCTGTATAACGCATTCTGTAGCTACCGCAATGCTCCAAAAACTTTCCCGGCACGCCTACCCATTTTGAGTCTGGACAGGATTTTTACTCGCCATTTAAGTGTACTTGAAGCCAAACCTTTAAGTGGCCAACCGTGGCAAAAACTTTCTGATCATCTCCCCTTATATGCAATCATTGCTCCCGAGAATACAATAAAGCATCCAACTTAATTTTAGTATCAGCAAGCTATACAATACACTTAAGTCGATAGAAGCAATATTCACGTACAATTACTTTATTTACTCAAAATATATTTGGATAAAAAAATAAATGTCTGCTTTATTATCTGGATTAGGGCTTGGTTTTTCTTTAATTATGGCCATTGGCGCCCAAAATGCTTTTATTTTAAAGCAAGGATTAAAGCAGCAATATGTTTTCTGGGTATGCCTGATTTGTTCACTATCAGATACCATTCTGATTTATTTAGGGGTGACTGGATTCTCAAAAATACTTAATAGTTATCCAGATATTATTGTTTATTCAAAATATTTTGGTTCTGCATTTCTGTTTATTTATGGCGCACAAAATTTTTATTCTGCATTGACTCAAAATTCAGTACTAAGACCAAGTCTAATTGATAAAAGCTCATTGATGAATGTTGTTGGAGTTTGTTTGGCACTAACATGGCTAAATCCACATGTTTATCTGGATACAGTTATTTTAATTGGTTCTATATCTATTTCATTCAAAGAAAATCTGCATTCATTTACACTCGGAGTGATGTTTGCTTCGTGGCTATTTTTCTTTGCATTGGGCTACGGCGCCAGATTTTTATCGCCATTATTTAATAAAAAGATTTCCTGGCAAATACTGGATTTCATTATGGGGATTATCATGTGGAGTATAAGCTATGGTTTAATTTTTTTAAAATTATAATATTAAAACCAAACAGTTAATTAAAAACACAATCAACCTGATTTTTATCCAAATAGAATCTCAAAAACTGTTCCTACTTATCAGAAAGATTTTATGCAGATATATGCTGGTCAGCATATCCATCCAAATGGAAAGATTCGAAATTATTAGCAATAAAATAAAACATTTATTTCAGCCAAATCATCTATTTTTTTATTAAAAACATAATTTTATTGTTAATTTTTATCAGCTATATTCTATGAATATAATTTTAACTCCAGTGTAAAATTTTAGTAGCTGTATAAATTAGCATTCTGATGTGTTATTAGAACTCCTGTTTAAAAGGGTTTAAAATAGTAATATGAATTTCAAAAGCCTTACAGGCTTGGGATTTCAGCCAACTTATTATGTTAGCTGTGCCCTTTTCCATAAAAATATCAGGATTGCTATTATGAATTTCCCTCCGCGAATCATGCCTAATACACGTATGCGTCGTATGCGGCATGATGACTTTTCACGCCGCATGATGCGTGAAACTGTATTAACAGCCAATGATTTTATTTTGCCTTTATTTGTGCATGAGGAAACTGGACGCATACCTGTTGCGTGTATGCCAGGAGTCGAACGTTTATCAATTGATGAACTATTAAAGGTAGCAGAACGGGCACTGGAGCTAGGTATACCGGTACTGGATTTATTTGGTGTACCCAATCCAGACAGTAAAACCGCAGACGGACGTGCTGCATGGGATGAAAATGGCATTATTCAGAAAGCTATCCGAGCCTTGAAAGCACGCTTTCCAGAATTGGGGGTGATGGCCGATCAGGCTCTGGATCCATACACTACTCATGGACAGGATGGTTTACCAGACGAAAATGGTTATATTAAGAATGATGAAACCATTGAAGCGATTATTAAACAATCACTGTCACACGCTGACGCCGGTGCCGATATCCTTTCTCCAAGCGATATGATGGATGGCCGTATTGGGGCTGTTCGCGAAGCATTGGAAACAAATGGTTTTATCCATACACGAATAATGTCTTACGCGGCCAAATATGCTTCTGCTTTCTATGGACCATTTCGCAACGCAGTAGGCAGTGCTGGTAATCTGGGCAAGGGTAATAAATATACTTACCAGATGGATCCGGCAAACAGTAATGAGGCACTGCATGAAGTAGCACTGGATATTGCTGAGGGTGCGGATATGGTAATGATTAAGCCGGGCATGCCCTATCTGGATGTGATAAGACGGGTTAAAGATGAATTTGCAGTACCTACTTATGCGTATCAGGTATCAGGAGAATATGCAATGCTACAGGCAGCTATTCAAAATGGCTGGCTTGATGCAGATAAGGTAATTCTGGAAAGTCTGCTGGCATTTAAACGTGCGGGGGCTGATGGTATTCTCACCTATTTTGCTCTGGATGCTGCACAGCGTTTACGTCAATAGTGCCATTTTCATTTATGGATATATTATAGTGCTATGGTTGCGTTCAGCCGCTTCAGTTATACGGTCAGTTTTTATACTGACTGGCTTAAGACGAATGCAACCATATATTGAAACATTCTTCACCTACTCTTTATTTGTCTAATTTTTATCGATGTAGACTTTAAAAGAGGCTGAATATATTTATATCCTTTACATTAAATCTTACGCATTAGTTTAACCACATAATTCATTAGTTTGTATTATGACAATAAAAACTGATTCTTCACTTATCTGCCACTAAAATGGCATGACAATTGCTTTATGCCTGCATAAGCTACTGCAGTATGAAAAGTGAACTCTTAAAAAATATAAGAAAAAATAATAACCTAATAGTAACCCTGTAGCATGCTTTCATTATGCATTTTCATCAATACAGATAGTTACTGATAGAATATCGCAGATATATTTACAACACATTGCCTATTGTTTAAATCAATACATATCCATTAAATTTAATTTAAAAACAAATATATAAATTCAAAACCAGTTGATTCAGAGTTTTAGTCATTTAAAAAAATATTTAAAAACAACATTCTGCTTTAAAAATAATAAAAATTTTGATATAGATTAAAATTTTTATTATTTACATGCATTGGCATAATGTAAATATAGTACAGTTAATCATTTTATCCGTAATAAGCATTTATATTATATATCAAATATTTATTTTCAAGAAGTTGATATTTTTACAACATCTGTGTAATCAAATTACAAAAATTATATGTTAATTATTGTATTAGTATATTAACTTAATTACCTTCTCCAGTTCTATCATCTCTAAATATTTATTACTCGCAAAAATAAACATTTGATTTATATATTTAATATTGTCGTAAAATTAAATTATCCTTAGTTTTATTTGCTATACATTAAATATCATATAGCTTTAGACAATATACAGTTTGGCAACATTGTCTTAAAATAGTAACTCCCGTTTTTTACAAACGTTAATCGTGTTTCCCGTAATGTTGAGGTCGTTACATGAAATTAAGTAAGCTCTCAGGGATAGTATTGACGATGCTGATTGGTTCGCTTCTTTTAAGCGGCTGTGATGCGGCTCTGCTAAACCCTAAAGGCCATATAGGTCAGGAAGAACGCACGCTGATACTGACAGCCTTAGGCTTGATGTTGATAGTCGTTATTCCGGTGATCATTATGGCAATTCTATTCTCTCTGAAATATAAAGAGGGTAGCAATGCCAAGTATTCACCGAAATGGGCGCATTCCAATAAACTTGAGGCCATAGTTTGGGGTATTCCTATCCTGATTATTCTCATTTTGGGAACAATCACTTGGAAAACCACTCACTCTCTGGATCCTTACCGTCCGCTGGAAAGTGATAAGAAACCGGTAGTAATTGAAGTAATTTCATTAGACTGGAAATGGCTGTTTATCTACCCAGAACAGGGTATTGCCACAGTTAATGAAATTGCTTTCCCGAAAGATACCCCGGTGGAATTCAAAATCACTTCTAATACAGTGATGAATTCATTCTTCATTCCCCAGCTGGGCAGTCAGATTTATGCTATGGCTGGTATGCAAACCAAGCTGCATCTGGTTGCCGATACCGCCGGTGAATATAAAGGTATTTCATCAAGCTACAGCGGTGCCGGTTTCTCTGGCATGAAATTTACTGCCATTGCTACACCGGATGAAGCCAGCTTCAATCAGTGGGTGGATAAGGTGAAACAGTCACCCAATACACTTAATGACATGGCTTCATTCAACAAACTGGCTGCGCCAAGTCAATTCCACAAAGTGGAATATTTCTCCAGCGCAAATCCGAGTTTGTACGGTAATGTGATTGCTAAATTTGCCAATCACAATATGCCGGCAGCTCTACAGGCCAGTGCTGCCAGCAGTGCTGAGTAAGCTTGCGAGGAAATAAACAATGTTCGGAAAATTATCTTTAGATGCGATACCGTTCCATGAACCTATTGTCATGGTAACGATTACAGCTATCATCGTCATTGGTTTGGCGCTGGTAGGTGCAATTACGTATTTTCACAAATGGGGCTATCTGTGGAAAGAATGGTTTACCACAGTTGACCATAAACGTATTGGTATCATGTATATCATCGTCGCTATAGTGATGCTGGTACGTGGTTTTGCCGATGCAGTTATGATGCGTGGCCAGCAGGTACTTGCCTCTTCTGGTACCAGTGACGGTTTTTTGCCGCCTCACCACTATGATCAGATTTTCACCGCCCACGGTGTAATCATGATTTTCTTTGTTGCGATGCCTTTTGTTATCGGCTTGATGAACTTTATCATTCCGCTACAGCTGGGTGCGCGTGATGTGGCTTATCCATTCCTGAATAATCTAGGTTTCTGGTTTACTGTTGTTAGCGTAGTACTGGTTAACCTTTCTCTGGGTCTGGGTGAGTTTGCCCAAACCGGCTGGTTGGCCTATCCGCCTTTGTCTGGTCTAGAATTCAGTCCGGGTGTAGGTGTTGATTACTGGATCTGGAGCTTGCAGATATCGGGGATCGGAACAACAGTAAGTGCGGTTAACTTTATTGCTACCATCCTGAAAATGCGTGCTCCTGGCATGACCTTGATGAAAATGCCTATCTTCTGCTGGGCATCTTTCTGTAGCAATATTCTGATTCTGACTTCTTTCCCTATTCTGACTGCATCTGTAGCAATGCTGACATTGGATCGTTACCTCGGTACCCACTTCTTTACTAATGAGCTGGGCGGTAACATGATGATGTACATCAATCTGATCTGGGCATGGGGTCACCCGGAAGTATATATTCTGATATTGCCGATATTTGGTGTGTATTCAGAAGTTACTGCTACTTTCTCACGCAAAACCATGTTTGGTTACACCTCTATGGTTTGGGCAACTGTGTGTATTACCATACTGTCATTCATCGTATGGCTGCACCACTTTTTTACCATGGGTTCAGGTGCCAATGTCAATGCGTTCTTCGGTATCGCCACCATGATTATTTCCATTCCTACTGGGGTGAAAATATTCAACTGGTTGTTTACCATGTATGAAGGCCGTATTTCTTTCCATGTACCAATGCTGTGGACTGTAGGCTTTATTATCACTTTCTCTGTCGGTGGTATGACAGGTGTGCTATTGGCCGTACCGGGTGCAGACTTTGTACTGCATGGCAGTTTATTCCTTGTTGCCCACTTCCATAACACTATTATCGGTGGCGTGGTATTTGGCTTGTTTGCTGCTTTCAATTACTGGTTTCCGAAAGCATTTGGCTTCAAGCTGGATGAAAAATGGGGTAAACGTGCTTTCTGGTGCTGGTTTATCGGCTTCTTTGTAGCATTCATGCCATTATATGCACTGGGCTTCATGGGTATGACCCGCCGTCTAAGCCAGCATATTGATCCAGCCTTCCATAATTTACTTTGTGTAGCTGCTGCTGGTGCCGCCATCATTGCTTTAGGTGTAGCCTGCATGGTGATTCAGGTTGTTGTTTCCTGCCTGCACCGCAAGGAAAACCTTGATGTTACTGGTGATCCATGGGACGGCCGCACACTGGAATGGTCAACTTCTTCTCCAGTACCTTTCTACAACTTCGCAGTGCAGCCACTGGTTGAAAATCGTGATGCATTCTGGGACGAAAAAGAAAAAGGTATTGCTTACAAGAAACCAGCTAAATATGAAGAAATTCATATGCCGAAAAACACTGCTGCCGGTTTGGTTATCAGCGGGTTCTCTCTGATTTTCGGTTTTGCCATGATCTGGCATATCTGGTGGATGGCTATCGTTGGCTTCGCTGGCATGATTATTAGTCTCATTGCCAAGAGCTTTGATCAGGACGTGGATTACTATGTTCCGGTTGCAGAAATTGAAGCTATTGAAAGCAAACGTTTTAATGAATTAACTAAAGCAGGACTGAAATAATGTCAACTGAAACCTTGATTCACGGTAAGACGTCAGAACACGCTCACCACGACAACGGTTCACTGAAGGTATTCGGGTTCTGGATTTACCTGATGAGTGACTTGATTTTGTTCTCTTGTCTGTTTGCCACCTATATCGTGCTCCTCCCGGGCACGGCTGGTGGCCCGGGCGGTAAGGACATTTTCGAGCTTCCTTTTGTGCTAGTAGAAACTTTTGCTCTTTTATTGAGTTCTATTACCTACGGTTTTGCCGTACTGGCAATGAACCGCAATAATCAGAGTCAGGTTTTATTATGGCTGGTTGTTACCTTTGTATTCGGTGCTTGCTTCATCGGAATGGAATTATATGAATTCCATCATCTGATTACACACGGTATGGGACCTGATCGCAGTGGTTATCTTTCTGGCTTCTTTGCGCTTGTGGGTACCCACGGTTTACACGTTACTGCTGGCCTGATCTGGATGGCCGTTATGATGATTCAGGTGGCCTCACGTGGTCTGACCAGTGTTAACCGTATGCGTGTCAACTGCCTAAGCCTGTTCTGGCACTTTCTGGACATCGTGTGGATTTGCGTGTTCTCAATTGTATATCTGATGGGGGTAGCGTTATGAGTCAGTCAAACCATCAAGACCATATCCCACAACATGGCAGTGCTAAAAACTACATCATTGGTTTTATCCTGTCGGTGGTATTAACTCTGATCCCGTTTCTGATGGTAATGAATCAATCCGCAGATAAAACAACTTTGTTTGCTGTGATTGTGATTACTGCTGTTTTGCAGCTTATTGTTCAGCTGGTATGTTTCCTCCATCTGGGCAGTGATCCTGAAGAACGTTGGAATCTGATTTCATTTATCTTCACTGCGATTGTAATTGTGTTGCTGGTAGGTCTTTCCATCTGGATTATGTGGAGCCTTAATGCAAACATGGTGTTAGGTTAAAGGCAGTTCATGATTAAGCCATACCTGCAAGTAACAAAACCAGGTATTATCGTCGGCAACCTTATTTCGGTTGTCGGCGGGTTTTTGCTGGCTTCCAAAGGCAGCATAAACGGCTACCTGCTTATTCTTACCCTGCTGGGCGTGTCTTTGGTTGTAGCCTCTGGCTGTGCATTCAATAACCTCATAGACCGCGATATTGATCCAAAAATGGAACGCACTAAGAATCGTGTTCTGGCGCGAGGACTGGCATCTGCGCGTGTCACCTTTGCACTGGCTACGGTACTGGGTATTGCCGGGTTTGTTGTGCTTTACTTTGGGGCAAATCCACTGGCCATGTGGTTATCTGTTATGGGCTTTGTGGTTTATGTAGGGATTTACAGTCTCTATATGAAACGGCATTCTGTTTATGGAACATTAATTGGCAGTCTGTCGGGTGCTGCACCACCAGTTATCGGTTATTGCGCTGTAAGTAATAATTTTGATGCAGGTGCACTTATTCTGCTGGCAATTTTCAGTCTTTGGCAAATGCCACACTCTTATGCAATTGCGATTTATCGCTTTAAGGATTATCAGGCTGCTAATATTCCGGTTTTACCGGTAGTAAAAGGCATTGCGGTAGCAAAACACCATATCACGTTTTATATCATTGCCTTTATGTTTGCAACATTGATGCTGTCTATTGGTGGCTACGCCGGATACAAATATCTGGTGGTCGCTGCAGCTGTCAGCATGTGGTGGCTGTGCATGGCATTATCTGGCTATAAGGCCCAGAATAATGACCGTATATGGGCACGCAAACTGTTTGTGTTTTCGATTATTGCTATCACTACCTTAAGCATAATGATGTCGGTAGACTTTATGACTCCGGCGTCACAAACTGTATTAAGTCTAGCTGACTGATATTGTGAACATGAATACATAACAATACGCAAACCACCCAACCTGCCTTTGTTTCTTTTACAATAGGCAGGTTTTTCTTTTATGCTGTATTCAAAATGAATTCCAAGAACAACGATACACAAATGAATTTCGCCGAAAGGCGTGCAACCTGGGGACTAGGGGCAGTTTTTTCGCTGCGTATGCTGGGTATGTTTATGGTACTGCCGGTTTTAACTACCTATGGCATGACCTTACAGGGCGCCAGCGAAAGCCTGATTGGACTGGCAATCGGAATTTATGGTCTGATGCAGGCAATTTTACAGATTCCATTTGGCTTGTGGTCTGACCGTTTTGGCCGCAAGCCTTTAATTGTTGGTGGCTTATTGATTTTTACTCTGGGCAGCATCATTGCTGCGTTAACAACTTCTATATGGGGAATAATTCTGGGGCGCGCCTTACAAGGCAGCGGAGCAATTGCGGCTGCCGTAATGGCTTTGTTATCCGATTTGACCCGTGAGCAGAATCGTACCAAAGCCATGGCTTTCATTGGCATCAGCTTCGGCATTACATTTGCGATTGCTATGGTATGCGGGCCAATAATCACGCATGCGATAGGGTTGCATGGCTTATTCTGGATAATTGCAGCATTGGCACTAGCCGCTATTGTGCTTACTCTGTTTTTTGTTCCTGACAATAGCATTCATGTTCTTAACCGTGATTCAGGTATGGTACGTGGCAGCTTTGGTATCGTATTGCGTAATTATTCGCTATTTAAGCTGAACATCGGTATTTTTTGTATGCATTTCCTGTTGATGTCAACTTTTATTGCCCTGCCTGTACAACTCGAACTCTCAGGTTTTCCGGCTGCGAGACACTGGCAGATTTATCTATATACAATGTTGATTGCTTTTATTACTGTTCTGCCACCAATTATTTATGCTGAAAGCAAACGCAAAATGCGACAGGTGTTTATTTTTTGTGTTGCCGGATTGCTAATCGCTGAAACTGTATTATGGCTAGCTAATATTTCTTTCTGGCCACTGGTTATAGGTGTTTTATTGTTTTTTATTACCTTTAATCTAATGGAAGCCCTCCTCCCCTCATGGGTCAGTAAAGAAGCTCCAGCGGGTTATAAAGGTACAGCGATGGGTATCTATGCTACCAGTCAGTTTTTGGGCGTAGCCTGCGGTGGCACATTTGGTGGCTGGGTGGCAGCTCATGCTGGCGCACATGCAGTATTCTTATTCGGTATTGGATTAACTATTGCATGGCTGTTGCTTAGTTTTACTATGCATGAACCGCCCTATGTAGCCAGCCTGCGTTTAACTCTGGATAGCAAGCAGATTTTACCTGATAATGCCCAACAACAATTACTGCAACAGGCTGGAGTACATCAGGTTTTGATCGTACCGGAAGAGCACAGTATCTATATTAAAATCGATAGTAAAATTACTAGTCGAAACCAGTTGGAAATGTTTATCAATGGTATTACAAGTTAGATAGAAACGGGCATAAACCCGCTTACCGGTTTATGCCCGTCTATTTAAATTAGTTATAAAGCAAATTGCAGCTAAGTTCTCTGATTATCTTGTTAATCTTGCCCGATTCATCTATAAGTCCAGCTAGATTTATGCTTGCACGAATGCGTTCATAATTTCATTAGCTAATACAATCTGGCTATCGACAACTTTTGTTGCACCAGCCTGAATAAATAACTGTTTGTCTTGTTCATATCTGCTGAAAGTTACAATTTGCAGCTGCGGATTGAGCGCTATTGCAGCCTTGATAATCGATACTATCTCGGTTTTATTCTGAATAGTAATGATCAGATTTTTGGCCTGACCTACAAATACCGCGTCCAGCATGCCATCTGATAATGCATGCCCATAAGCTACAGGTATCTGGCGTGCCCGCAATTTGGTAACTACTTCAAGGCGATTTTCCTGTACATACACTGTTTCATTCTGTGCCTGCAAATGCTTAATTATCTCCTGACCAATCGGACCTGCGCCCACAAGTACAGTATGATCACTTACAGGAGGCGCTACCGCCATATCTTCATCAACAAAATAAATTGATACCGGTTTAATTGGTGCAGCTACCTTCGCATGCGGCTTATCCGACAACATACCGCTATCTGTCACACTGGCTGTTGTTACTGCTTTCTGCTGACACTGTTTTTCCAGATAACGATTCAGCCAAACAAATAAAAATGGATTACAGATAATTGAAATCAGGGCACTGCCCAAAATCAGATCACTAGCTAATGGTGGCAGAATTTTGTATACCGACCCAAGACTGGCAATCATAAAGGAGAATTCACCAATCTGTGCCAATGCCACTGCAATTGTCAGCGCAGTCTGTGGCGGATATCTTAATACCCGTACAATCAAAAATGCTCCCAGACTTTTGCCTACCACCACTACCAGCAAGGTTGCTAATAGCAGTAGTGGTTCACGAATAATAATACTGGGATCAAACAACATGCCTACTGAAACGAAAAACAATACAGTAAAAAACTCGCGCAAACCATTGGAGGCATCCTCCGCAGTATGATTCATGCTGGTTTCACTGATAATGGCACCAGCAAAAAAAGCGCCCAGTGCAAATGATACGCCAAAAAGATAGTTTGCCAGTATGGCACAACCCAGAGCAACAGCAATCACGGCCAGCCGGAAAAGCTCCGGGCTACCTGTGCCAACTACCCGCTGTAAAGACCATGGAATCAGCCTGCGTCCAAGAAACAGCATTACTAGTACAAAGGCAATAATCTGTATACTGGTTTTGCCAAGCAAATAAAGCAGATTAGCACTGGAAACACTTCCCTGCCCAGATAAAACCGGTGCCATTGCCGGAATCATCACCAGCACAAATACCATGGCAATGTCTTCGACAATCAGCCAGCCTGTAGCAATTCGTCCCTGAGTAGAATCGCCCAGATGCCAGCGCTGCAAAGCTGCTATCAGCACAACGGTAGAAGCACATGATAGTGCCAGTCCAAACACTACACCAGCACCAGTACTCCAGCCTGCCAGCCAAGCAAGTAGCCAGCCCAGCAGTGTAGCCAGCGCTATCTGAATCAGCGCACCCGGTAGCGCTACTCGTTTTACAGCCAGTAAATCACGGATAGAGAAATGCAGCCCCACTCCAAACATCAGCAAAATCACGCCCAACTCAGCTAACTGCTGCGACAGATGCATATCTGCTGTAAAACCTTTGGTATAAGGACCAACAATTATACCTGCCAGCAAGTAACCGACTAATGGGGGCATACGCAGTTTGTGCGCTATGTAGCCAAGTACGAAGGCAAAAAATAAACCACCAACGATGGTTTCAACCAGTGGAAATGAGTGATGCATTGCTCTCTCTGAGTAATAGTTAGTAACAGTAAGTAACCTATACTAACGAAAAATTCTCTACAAATAAAAGCTTTTATGATCTTTTAGGGTATAATTACTGTTTCTTATCCATATTTTGCGTATTTTACGCTTTAATATCCCTATTTATTTACCGCATTACTGAAAGAGATAGCGGAGGATGGCCAGATTTGCTACTAGGTTCAGGCTGCCACATTGAAAGGGGGGTTATATTAAGTTTTTTTCGTGGTATGGTTAAAAATATTTAATTTTTACGCCAGTCTTGTACTTAATAACACTTGTTAATTTCACTATAATATTGGTTTAGGGAAGTATTTATTAATGACAATGGACAGAATACCACCGGTTGTAGCCTATCCGGGTAAAAGCGCATTATTTATTACTCTTGGCATTCAGGATAATAATGCAGCTATTGCCAGAGTGCTTGAATTCATCACCGGTTTTTCAGCATTAGTACGCAGTATGCATGGTCGTTTTCACAATGAAAATTTCAATGCATTGATAGGAATCGGTTCCGATGCGTGGGACAAGCTGCGTCCTGGTAAGCCTAAACCAAAAGAATTGGCGCCCTTTACCGCCATCAAAGGTGCCAGACATACAGCCGTAGCCACGCCAGGCGATCTATTTTTTCATATTCGCGCAGATCGTCAGGATATCTGTTATGAAATGGCGGCAATGATTCATGAATTGCTGGCAGACGCTACTTATTCTATTGATGAAGTAAGTGGCTTTCGTTATCTTGATGGACGCGCCATCATTGGTTTTGTTGATGGTACGGAGAATCCGGAAGACATAACTAGAACTGACTATGCATTGGTAGGCGATGAAGACCCATTGTTCTGCAATGGAAGCTATGCATTTACGCAGAAATATCTGCATAATATGCAGGCTTGGCGACAATTGTCTGTTGAAGAACAGGAAAAAGTTATTGGCCGCCGCCGCTATAATGATATTGAACTTTCTGATGAAGAAAAGCCGCAAACGGCACATAACAATGTAAGTAAAGCTTATGATGCTGAAGGCAATGAGCTGAAAATCGTTCGCGCCAATGTAGCATTTGCCTGCCCATCGAAAAATGAGTATGGCACATTCTTTATTGGTTATGCACGCTCTTTCGCTATCACACATCAGATGCTGCAAAATATGTTTACTGGTAATGCTGAAGGGCATGTAGACCGCCTACTGGATTTCAGCACTCCTGTTAGCGGCAGCCTGTATTTTATTCCAGCACCCGATTTGCTGGATGAGTTTGATTCGTAAGTTACTATTGTATGTTTTTATTCAAGGGGAACTTGCTACAGACTACAATAAATTTGAATCAATAATGATCTATTACAACATTTAAATAAAGGAAAACTATTTGCATGGGTAGTGTACTTTTTTTACAGGCAATCACGGTTATTTTTTCGCTGTCTATTGTCACCACACTGTTAAATAAACGTTTATTTGATATGCCTCCGGCCATCGGTGTGCCAATTGTTTCCGCAATTCTGGTATTTGCTCTGCAATGGGGTATGAATCAGTTCGGACGCAATCATTTTATCCATGTGGATATCATGGCGTTAAAAGCCGCTGTTAGTCATATTAATTTTTATGATTTTCTGGTAAACGGAGTAATCTGTTTCATCCTGACCTCCTCTGCCCTAAAATTCAAAATTTCTGATTTAAAACGCTACTGGCGCCAGATTCTGATTCTGGCTACATTGGGCTTATTGTTATGTGCGGCACTCTTTGGCAGCCTGCTTTATGCATTCCAGTTTCTGGTTGGTGATCATGTACCCCTGCTGGTGTTGCTATTGTTAGGCTCAGCTCTTGGGGCTACAGACCCTATCGGCATTAAGGGTGTATTAAGCTCAGTGCGCACTCCTCGCCACTTGATGGTAAAGCTGGAAGGTGAATCATTATTCAATGATGCCATGTGTATTGTGGTATTCATGACTATTCTTACCCTGATTAGCGGACAGCATGTTTCACCAATTGGTGTGGTAGAGAATTTTTTCTATGAAATTGTGGTCGCGGTGATTATCGGATTTATTTTCGGTATTGGTGCACTGCGCCTCCTGCGTGGTAAACATGAAAATGAGTCACTGATTCTGGCAACAGCACTGCTGGCTTCCGGTTCGTATCTAGTAGCTTATTTTGCTCATGCATCCGGCCCGATTGCCTGTGTGGTAGGCGGCCTGATTGTCGGCAACAAATGGCAGGAAGTACTACAGAAGAAAGAAATTGATGACGTTAATAATTTCTGGCATGCGGTAGAGGGTATTATTAATTCGTTCTTGTTTACCCTGATTGGTTTGGAACTCTTTATCGTTGACATGAGCAAAACGTTGGTTATCGGTGGTATTGTAGCGTTCGTATTGCTGCATTTGAGCCGTTTCATTGGCAATATACTGGCATTTATGCTGTTTCCGAAAGTGTACAAGAAAAGCTATCATGGCAGCCTGACCATTTTGTCATGGGGCGGGGTACGCGGTGGTATTTCACTGGCTTTGATTCTGGCTGTAGCCAATATGCCGGCACTGGCCAAATACAGTGATATTCTGGTTGGATACACCTTTATCTGTGTACTGCTTTCCGGTGTAGTATGTGGTCTTGGTTTACCCGAAGTGCTCAATGCGTTTTATCACAACCCAAATGAGCCGAAAGCTGGTTTTCGCGGCTGGTACCAGCGCCAGTGTCACCGCTTTAACCGCAGTGGTGTTATGTATACCATTGAGGAACGCTCCGATGGTTCAGAGTACATTTCCGTATATAATCCGATAGCTGTGGCTACAGCGGCCGCTGATCCGAGTGAGGAAATTGCACTGACTCCAGAAGAGTTAAAACAGAAAGTAGACAAACTGGAAAATCCAGATAATTTTTAAATGAAATCAGCAAAGGCCAGCATAAACATGCTGGCCTTTCTTTATGATACACAATTGCAAAAACAAATTCCGATTGGCTGGTTTACTTACCCCAACTGAGCTTCTACAAATTGTTTAACCGCAGCAGTATCATTGTCCATCACAGTAACATGTTGAGGTAAATCCTCTAATCCGGCAAGATTATCAGGGCGTGGAATCACCACTCCCTCCCCCACTGCCTCATGAATGGTTTGGGCAAATTTGGCGGCCTGCGCAGTTTCCAGACAGATCATGATTTCGCCTGCTTCGCGCAACTGCCTCGCTACCTTTACCCCATCCGCAGTATGTGGATCAATTAGTTGATTATCTTGTGCATACACTTGCGCAATGGTTTGCAGGCGGTCAGCATGGGTACTTTTACCGGCAGCAAAGCCATACTGATGCTGAATTTTATCCAGCAGATGGCTTAAATCAAATCCATTACCAGAAGCAACCTGCTGCCATAGCTGCTGAACCTGTGCGCCATCATGGTCGAGTAAGTCGTAAACAAAGCGTTCGAAATTGGATGCTTTGGAGATGTCCATTGATGGGCTGGAAGTGACAAAAGTATGCGCTGCATCGCGAGGACGGTAATGACCAGTATTGAAAAATTCGTTCAATACATCGTTTTCATTAGTAGCCACAAGCAGACGATGAACAGGCAAGCCCATACTACGGGCAATATGTCCGGCCAGTACATTGCCAAAATTACCACTGGGTACACAAAATGATACTTTCTGCTCATTAGTACTTGTAGCGGCAAAATAGCCTTTAAAGTAGTACACTACCTGTGCCACAATCCTTCCCCAATTGATGGAGTTCACTGTACTCAGGTGATAATGAGCTTTGAAGGCATGATCATTTTGCAATGCTTTCACAATATCCTGACAATCGTCAAACATGCCCTTAATGGCAATATTGAAGATATTACTGTCCTGCAAACTATACATCTGCGCACGCTGAAAATCGCTCATTTTGCCAAATGGCGATAACATGAATACATTTACCCGTTCCTTGCCACGCAAAGCATATTCAGCAGCAGAACCAGTATCGCCACTGGTAGCACCAATAATATTCAGATAACGGTTTTCGCGCTCCAGCACGTATTCAAACAGATTACCCAGCAACTGCATGGCCATGTCTTTAAATGCCAGTGTTGATCCATTCGAGAGTGCTTCAATACAGATACCATCATGCAATATTCTCAGAGGAGTGATTTCGTGACTGCCAAACACTTCTGCGGTGTAAGTTTTATTAATGATTGTCTGTAAATCCGCTTTAGGAATATCGGTTACGAACAGACTAATAATCTGCATAGCCAGTTCGGCATAGCTTAATGAGCGCCAGTCATGCAGGGTAATGGCATCTACATGCGGATAGCTTTCTGGCAATAATAAACCGCCATCATCGGCCAGACCGGCCATTAATGCCTGACTGAAATTTTTCGGTGCTGTCTGCCCTCTGGTACTAATATATTTCATCTTTTCTCCTGTATGATTAGCTAATCATATCTGAACTATAGTTAATAATGCTGTAATTTTAACCTGCATACTCTAGCCTGTGATGCAGAGAATCCTGCTACTCTTTGCAGGCGAACCTGAAGATCAACCATCTTTACAACCTCTTTCATACTGAGCTTGCGTCTGGGATGTTCTGCAACACAGTTACAATATTGTTTATCCACTCTTAATGCGTCAAATAATCCTGCACGCACCAACTGACTAAACTAACACTCCTGATTAATTATAATCCGGCAATACCAGAGACCAGTCCGTACCCTGAATTTTGGCCATATTTAACATAAACATTTGTTACCAATACTATAAAAAACAATACTTTAATCATTATTTTTCAACTGATTAAAAAAAGACTAGAATATAATTGTCCTTTTATAAGATATGTGACCATGCTGATTATACACATAATGCCCTAGTTACATGCCGGGCAAAATTTATACAATCAGGTACAATATATTACACGAACTACCGTGTATTGAATGCCACGATATGGATTTATTTAATCAGAAACCTTTACCCCCACTGGCAGAACAGCTACGTCCGCAGAATCTGGACGAAGTCATTGGCCAGCAACATCTGATTGGTACCGGTAAGCCATTACGAGTTGCTGTAGAAAGCGGACATTTACACTCAATGCTCCTTTGGGGACCGCCCGGAGTAGGTAAAACCACGCTGGCAAGAATTCTGGCACAGAGCTTTAATGCTCAGTTTATTCCGCTGTCTGCGGTTTTTTCTGGAGTAAAAGAAATTCGCTCTGCGGTGGAAAAAGCCCAACTGGCTTTGCAACATGACCAGCGTACTATTCTGTTTGTAGATGAAGTACATCGCTTTAATAAATCACAACAGGATGCGTTTTTACCTTATGTAGAAAACGGTCTGTTTACCTTTATTGGTGCCACTACAGAAAATCCTTCTTTCGAAGTTAATCCGGCACTTTTAAGCCGGTCGCAGGTTTATACTCTCCATTCACTTAGTATCGAAGAACTGCTACAGCTACAGCAAAAAGTTTTCAGCTTACCTGAATTCAAATCACTCAGCATTGATACTGATGCGCAGACATTAGTGCTCCATAGTGCCGATGGTGACGGACGGCGCTTTCTGAATTTACTTGAACAACTTATTCATACCACACAGTCACAACAGCAAACTGAAATCAGTGCGGCCTTAACGGCCAGTAGTCTGGGTACCCAGTTACGTCGCTTTGATAAAGGTGGTGACAGCTTTTACGAGCAGATTTCGGCACTACATAAATCCGTGCGTGGCTCCCACCCCAATGCTGCCCTATACTGGTTTAGCCGTATGCTGGATGGCGGTGCGGATCCACGCTATCTGGCACGGCGGATTATCCGCATGGCTTGGGAAGATATTGGTCTGGCTGATCCGCGGGCAATGCAGATAGCCAATGATGCTGCCCTAACCTTTGAACGGCTTGGCAGCCCTGAAGGTGAACTGGCTCTGGCACAGGCAGTGTTGTATCTGGCCTGTGCTGCTAAAAGTAATGCAGGTTATGTGGCTTATAATGAGGCGCGGGCATTTGTCAAAAAACACTCTTCCAGTGAAGTGCCGGTACATTTGCGCAATGCACCTACTAAACTGATGGAAGAACTGGGTTACGGCCATGAATACCGTTATGCCCATGATGAACCGCATGCTTATGCGGCCGGTGAAACCTACATGCCGGAAGGTATGGATGAACCAGCATTCTATCAGCCAGTAACTCGCGGATTAGAAATTAAAATCGCGGAAAAACTGGCGTTTTTACATAATCTTGATGAGGAGGCCGGCCAGAATGAAACAAAATAAACAATCATTATGTACGATTGACACTCAATCCTTCGGCTTGATAGATGGTGAAAGTGCTACCTTATGGACACTGGCAAACCGTGATGGTATGCAAGTGTCGATTATGGATTTTGGTGCGATTATTACTTCAATTGTAATACTCGACAGAGACAACAAGCCTGTTGAATGTGTTCTGGGCTTTGATAGTGCTGAAGACTATGCCAGTACCTGCTATCGTACAAACAACCCGCACTTGGGTGCGGTCATCGGCCGCCATGCCGGACGTATCAGCTATGCCCGAACCCAGCTCAATCAGAAAGTTTTTCAGCTGACACCTAATCTAGGTGAACATCATATGCATGGTGGTTATACCGGATTTGATCAGAAATGGTGGTCTGTCAGTGCTACTTGTGCTGATGAACATGCAGCTTCCGTTACATTGCAATTATTCAGTGCCGATGGTGAGGAAGGCTACCCGGGCAACCTGAATGTACAGGTATGTTATACCCTGACCGCAAATAATGAATTGAATGTTGATTTTAGTGCTCAATCAGATCAGGACACCTTTATTAATCTTACCCAACACAGTTATTTTAATCTGGCCTTGCATGAAAATACGGTTAGCGAGCATCAATTGTGGCTGTTACCGCAGGAAGTTATCGTTACTGATAAGGATATGATGCCAACCGGCACCATTGCCAAAGCATCGGCAGCACTTGATTTTCATTCTGCACGTCCAATTGCCAATAGTATTATTGATACGGCCTATGTATTACCCCCGCATTCAGCCAATAATATTATTGCTCGTTTAAGCGCACCAGACACTGGTTTATCTATGGATGTTAAAACCGATGCACCAGTAATGGTAGTTTATAACGCTCAGAATCTGCCCGAGCAGCAGGTACCACAACGTAAATCTCTCCGACCATTTGCGGCTATCTGCTTCGAACCTCAGGGTTATACAGATGCTCCTAACCAACCAGCTTTTCCTAATAATATCCTGCGTGCCGGTACTGAATTTAAACAGCATATTACTTATATATTCAGCCGCGACCCTATCCAGCCCATTATCAGTTAACAGTATTTAAAGCAAGCACTAACTATTTTTGCCAGACCAGTTTCAATGCCAAATAAAAATGACTGCTAAACAGGGTAAATGTATCAAGACTAGTAGCCATATCTACGGTTTGAACATGATAAAATGGGTGCTCCTTTCACTCAAACAATACGGCTTATTATCATGAAATGGAATGATATTCATGCTATAGCATTCGATCTAGATGGTACTCTGGTCGATTCAATTGCCGATTTATGTGCTGCTGCCAATCATATGCGCGCTGAATTAAACCTGCCGCCATTACCAGCCGCTGAACTAACCACCTATGTAGGTGATGGTTTGTCTAGTCTAGTACATCGGGCACTCAGCGGCAGAAGGGATGGACAGGCGGATGAAGCAAGCTGGACTCAGGGCTTTACTGCTTTTATTGCCTATTACCGCACTCATTTAAGTGTCCACACCCGTCCTTATCCAGAAGTAGAAACTGCACTGGCTCTATTCCGTACCCGAGGTTTACCTTTAGCAATAATCACCAATAAAAATGAAATTCTGGCCGTGGAGTTATTGTGCCAGCTCGGGCTGGCTGATGCATTTAGTCTGGTTGTGGGCGGCGATACACTTGCTGAAAAAAAACCTTCTCCCATGCCTTTACTACACACGGCGGAAGTATTAGGTGTGCCAATCGGAAATTTATTGATGGTAGGCGACTCAGCCAATGATATTCTGGCAGCTAAGGCCGCCGGTGCATTAAGCTGTGGAGTAACTTGGGGCTATGCCGACATGGGACAGCTGGCACAAAATGCCGAAACCAAACCCGACATTATTATCGATAATCTGCCACAGATTGATGATGGTATGCGTCATCATGGTGACAGCGATATCCGCGCATGAAGCAAAAAATCAGTTTACGAGCCCGCGCGATTACCATACTGGCACGGCAAGAGATCAGCAGAGCCGAGCTGGCACGTAAACTACGCCCGCATGTTGGTGAGGACGACAATCTAGAAGCCCTGCTCGATGAGCTAGAACAGCGACACTGGCAATCGGATGCGCGTTATACTGAAACTTATGTCAATAGTAAAAGCAGGATGCATGGCAATCTGCGTCTACAGCAAAGTCTGAAGCAAAAAGGAGTTAATGCAGATCTGATTGCAGATTATTTACCCAATAAAGATGAACAGATAACCAATGCTGTGACTGTGTTACAAAAAAAATACCGTAAGCCGCCAGCTGATTTAAAAGAAAAACATAGATATATGCATTTTCTGGCCTATCGCGGCTTTGGTATGGATATTATTCACTCTGCTATGCAGCAAGCATGGGCACACACTTCCCTGCCCGATGAAGATGAATACTGGTAATAACTAAAGTATGAATATCAGAATATCTTAGTCTTACGCGTTGACAGTATTGTGTGTCACATACTCAGCAAATAATTATTTAATAAAAAAGCTCGATTAAATAATCGGGCTTTTTCTAATGCTACTATCAATGCAAACTGACATCCCCACGCTTCAGATGGTCATTACTGGTGCCTGTAGGCTTTCCAGACCAGTAGCTGGCCAGAAACGAGCCAGAAATATTATGCCACAGAGAGAATATTGCACCCGGTAAAGCAGCCATCGGTCCAAAAAAGTTAGAACCCAATACAGCAGCCAGACCAGAATTCTGCATACCTACCTCCAGTGCCAGCGTACGGCAGATGGATTTATCAAAACCAAACAAACGTCCACCCCAGTAACCACCAATCAGCCCCAGAGCATTATGCAGAATTACACCTATAACAACTATTGCTGTTTCAATTCCAATTTTATTACTGCTTAGTGATACCACTGTAGATAAGACTACGATAATCAAGCACATGGTTATCAACGGCAGTGAAGGCACAACCTTTTTTACCAGTTGCGGCACAAAATAATTAATACTTACCCCTATGGCAATAGGTAAAGCCACAATCAGGAAGATTTCCTTCAACATATTCATAACTGGCACAGCAATAGATGCAGCAATATATAGTTTTGCCAGTAAGGGCGTTGCAAAGATACCTACTATGGTAGATAAAGCACTAATAGTTACCGATAGTGCCACATCGCCCTTGGATAAAAATACCATTACATTGGAAGCAGTACCGCTGGCTACACACCCTACCAGCACCATACCTGCCTGTAATTCTGCTGACATATTCAGCATCTTGGCAATCAGCCATGCTGCCAGAGGCATAATCAGGTAATGCAGACCAATACCAGCTACTATAGGAGCTGGCCGTTTCAGTACTCGGGTGAAATCCTCAATTTTCAATGTCATGCCCATAGATAGCATCACCAGCATTAACATTTCAGAAATATAAGGTTTTAGTGGAATAAAAACGGCAGGGTTATAATAGGCAAAAATAGAACATAAGGCTGCCCACAATGGGAACAGCCTTGTAATAATTGCAATCACGAGAATCGTCTCATGCGATGACAGAAATTTGCTTAGGCAGCCATAGCCTTGATTTTGGCAGCCAAGCGGCTTTTATGGCGTGCTGCTTTGTTTTTATGAAAAACACCTTTATCAGCAATGCGATCAATCACTTTAACGCTTTCGCTGTAAGTAACCTGAGCGGCAGCTTTGTCACCTGCTTCAACGGCTTTCAATACTTTTTTAACCGCAGTGCGAAAAGCGGTACGCAAGCTTGCGTTGTGAGCACGTTGTTTCAGTGCCTGACGAGCGCGCTTACGAGATTGTGCACTATTGGCCATCAATATCTCCTAACATACATATACAAATCATGAAACGCAGAATTTTAATGACTTCGCAGCATAAATGCAAGTGCCCCTGTTGTTTTTTAGCTGGCAACCGATACAGACAAGTAATTAAGATTACTTGTCTTAGTCTGTTTTTTCGTCCTTAATGATGGCATTTTCCGGTAGCTGACGAAAGTAATCACTGCGCCAATATGCCTGCGTCCCTTCCTGAATCAGCACCAGACATACCGCTGCCAACGGCAGTGCCAGCAACATGCCAACAAAACCAAGTAGCTGCCCGAATGCCATTAACGAAAAAATCACCCAGAATGGCGACAAACCAATCCTGTCACCCACAATTTTCGGGGTAACAAAGAAGCTTTCCAGAAACTGACCAACTGCAAAAACTCCCCACACCATTAACAATCCCGTCCAGCCATCAAACTGCAATAAAGCAGCAAGTGTTGCCAGTAGCAGGCCGGTAAAGGCTCCCAGATAAGGTATAAACACCAGTAAACCGGCAACCATACCAATCGCAAAACCAGATTCCAGTCCTACCAGAGCAAGCCCCAGCCCATAAACCATTCCCATGATTACCATAACCAGCAATTCACCACGCAGGAATGCGCCCAGTACTGTGTCCATATTGGTGGCTATGCGATTGTAAGTAGGTAAAGCACGACGAGGAATCAAATGGCGGATACCTGATGTCCAGCGATTCCAGTCCAGTAGAAAATAGTATAGTAGAAAAGGCAATAACAGCAGATTGGTAATCCATTCCACCATACCACTGCCATGCTGCCACACCATAGGCAATACCTTTGAAGCAGCATCCTTAATACTGGCATTATGTGTTTGAATCCATTGAGCTACGTATCTGGATATATAATCCATATCCCAGCGAATGCGTATGTGAAAAGTCTGATTCAACCAAGGAACAAGCTTATAATGAACCCAGTTGAGAAAATCAGGCAATTTAGCATAAATGTTGTCGATCAGATTAATCAGCATCGGCACAACAATCAGTAACAAAATCACAATTACACTCAGCCCAAGCAACATTACTAGCATGGCTGCTACTGAGCGCGAGATTTTCAAACGATGCAGTTTTTGTACCAATGGATTCAAAATGTAAGCTAATACGCCGGCTGCCGCAAACGGCATCAAAATTGGTTTTAGCCCGATAAACAGGGTGATTGTTACCAGTATTACTAGTCCGCCAATAATCCATGGAGTAATATTAGAATGCTTTTTGCTGTTCATATTCATTAAATTTGTACTCAGACTGATTAATAAAAATATAAGCTTACAGCAACATGCAGATAATGATTCAGCTGCATATTAATCCTGATAATAACTGAATAAATACCGTGCTGGAACGATTAAATATGGCTTGCTGATTAAATGTCTATATTCTTTGTATTAAAAGTTAAATTCTAGCAAACAAAAGTTAATATCCAGCAATAGTTATTTCCAACCAATAAAAAAAGCTGTTCGAATATATTCGAACAGCCTGCAATAAAAACTTTTTACTACTTATTTTTTACGCTGAGGCGGTAAATCGGTACAAGTACCCATTGCCACTTCAGCAGCCATGCCTATTGATTCACCCAGTGTCGGATGTGGGTGGATTGTCCGACCGATGTCGTCTGCATCACAACCCATTTCAATAGCCAGACAGATTTCACCAATCATATCGCCGGCACTTGGGCCAACAATCGCACCACCAATAATCAAACCACTATCTGCATCAAAAATCAGCTTGGTAGCTCCTTCGCTGCAACCGTTAGCTACAGCACGACCGGAAGCTGCCCATGGGAATACTGCCTTGTTGATTTTCACACCTTCTTTTTTCGCTTGGTCTTCTGTCATGCCAACCCATGCTACTTCTGGGTTGGTGTAAGCTACGCCCGGAATCACTCGTGCATCAAAGTAAGCCTGATGACCAGCACAGTTTTCTGCGGCTACATGAGCTTCATGTACGGCCTTATGCGCTAGCATCGGCTGGCCAACAATATCGCCAATTGCAAAAATATGTGGCACATTAGTGCGCATTTGCTTATCAACATTAATAAAACCACGATCGGTTACAGCTACACCGGCATTCTCAGCACCAATTAACTTACCATTAGGTGCACGACCAGCAGCCACCAATACCAGATCATAGCGTTGAGGTTCTGTAGGCGCTTTCGCTCCTTCAAACGTTACATAAATACCATCTTCTCTGGCTTCAACAGCCGTGGTTTTGGTATTCAGCATAATATTATCGAAGCGGTGCTCGTTTTTCTTCTGCCAGATTCTTACCATATCTCGGTCAGCACCCTGCATTAGGCCGTCCATCATTTCAACTACATCTAGACGTGCGCCCAGTGTGCTGTACACTGTACCCATTTCCAAACCGATGATGCCACCACCGATAATCAGCATTTTTTCAGGCACAAATTTCAGTGCCAGTGCACCGGTTGAATCGACGATACGAGGATCTTCAGGGATAAACGGTAAATTAACTACACGGCTACCAGCGGCAATAATGGTGTTTTTGAAGGTCAGTGTTGTCGTCTCACCAGTTTCAACCCTGCCTTCACCTGAAGTTAATTTTACTTCAATGTGATGTGGATCAATATAACGGCCATTACCACGGATAATGTCCACTTTACGGGTTTTGGCCATACCAGCCAAACCACCGGTCATCCTAGCTACTACTTTTTCTTTGTAGCTACGCAACTGGTCAATATCAATTTTTGGTGCCGGATACTCAATGCCATTAGCTTTGAGCTCTTTAACTTCATCAATAACCGCTGCATTGTGCAACAAAGCCTTGGAAGGAATACAGCCTACATTTAGACACACGCCTCCCAAAGTAGCATAACGTTCAACGATGGCAACTTTCAACCCTTCATCGGCAGCAGCAAAAGCAGCTGAATAGCCACCGGGGCCACCACCAAGTACTACTACATCGTATTCGGCATCACTGCTGCCACTGTAACTGGCTGCTTGCGGTGCGGTTGCCGGTGCGCTTTCTGTTGGCACAGAGGCTGCTGTTTCTGCTTTGGCAGCAGCTTCTATTACTGCAATTACACCGCCTTCAGAAATTTTGTCGCCAACTTTAACTTTAACTTCCTTCACCACACCGGCAGTCTCTGCCGGTACATCCATGGTGGCTTTGTCAGTTTCCAGCGTGATCAGCGTATCATCTACCGCAACAGAATCGCCCGGTTTGATTTCTACCGCAATAATATCAACATTTTGATAATTGCCAATATCTGGTACTTTTAGTTCAATTAAGCTCATGGTCTAACCTTTGCTTGACTGTTGCGATTATCACAACAGAATTTACCTGTATTTCATGTACACAGGCTGCCAGAAACCAATCTGTTTTCGGGCAGCCTCTGATTAAAGACTTACAGAGATACGCGGCGGAAATCAGCCAGCAACTGGCTGATAAATACCAGAAAACGCATACCGGCTGCACCATCAATCACACGGTGATCGAAAGAAAGCGACAGCGGGCATTGTAAGCGTGGTTCAAATTCCTTGCCATTCCAGCTTGGTTTAATTTGGGATTTACATACACCTAGAATGGCTACTTCCGGAGCATTAACAATCGGCGTAAATCCTGTGCCGCCAATACCACCCAAAGAAGAAATAGTAAAGGAAGCGCCTTGCATTTCCTGCGGTTTGAGCTTGCCTTCACGTGCACGTTTACTCATGTCGGCTAGTTCTTGCGTGATTTCCTTCAGGCCTTTCTGGTCGGCATTCTTGATAACCGGCACTACCAGACCATTCGGTGTATCTGCAGCAAAGCCGATATGGATGTATTTTTTCAGAATCAAGTTATCGCCATCAAGCGAAGAATTGAATTCTGGAAACTCCTGTAAAGCTTTCACGCAGGCCAGAATGATGAAAGCTAGCGGAGATACTTTAATACCAGCTCGTTCCCATTCTTTATTCAATTGTTTGCGGAATGCTTCCAGATCAGTCATGTCTGCATCTTCATGCAAAGTAACATGAGGAATCATTACCCAATTACGCGCCAGATTCTGACCGGATATTTTCTTGATGCGTGACAGTTCTTTAACTTCGATTTCACCAAATTTGCTGAAATCTACTTTTGGCCATGGCAATAAATCCAGCCCACCACCAAGAGAAGCACCTGCACCACCCTGTTCAATTTTCTGCATCACAGACTTAACAAAGCCACGCAAGTCTACTGGTGTAATACGTCCTTTACGGCCACTGCCAGTTACACGTCCCAGATCTACACCCAGCTCACGAGCAAGTTTGCGAACAGATGGGCTGGCATGAGCTTTTTCAAAGCCTTTTTCATCAATATCCGAGCTACCAAAAGCTTGTGGAACATGACTTTTAATTTCGGCACGTAAATCATTGTTTTCAGCCGATGGAGTTGCAGCAACCTGTTTTTTAATTTCTGCGGCTTCTTTTTGCGCTGATGTTGCTGGTATATTTGCGTCAGCACTGGCTGATGCAGCAGCTACTTCAATCAGGGCACTGCCTTCCGAAACCTTGTCACCTACTTTTACATGTACAGCAGTTACCTTGCCGGCAACTGTAGACGGTACATCCATGGTGGCTTTATCAGTTTCGAGGGTAACCAGCGTCTGGTCAACAGCCACTTCATCACCTACCTTAATATCCACCTCTATCACATCTACATTCGAGAAGTTGCCGATATCAGGTACATTTACCGCAACTGACTGTACAGCAGCACCAGCGGCACTTTTAGTAGTGGCTTCCGCTTTAGCTGGTGCTTCAGCTACTGAAGGAGCTGCCACAGCATCGGTAGCTTCCACTTTTACAATTACACTGCCTTCAGAAACTTTATCGCCTACTTTAACCAGCACTTCTTTAACTACACCAGCATGATCAGCAGGTACATCCATAGTGGCCTTATCGGTTTCGAGCGTAATCAAGGTATCGTCTACCGCAATACTATCGCCAACCTTGACTGCCACATCAATAACATCGACACCAGTATAATTACCGATATCTGGCACTTTTATTTCTACAATCTGACTCATCATTATGTCCTTTGGTGACAGCAGGATACACCTGCGTCCGACAATCGTTAGCCTCTACAGCCAACACAACCTGCCTGAAAGTGATACACATTCAGGCAGTCGGTTCATTAGCGTGTCCAGCTTGGTTCAACATCAGCCTTGATACCATATTTACTGATGGCATCCTGTACAACCTGTTTGCTGATCTTACCTTCATCAGCCAGACCGTTAAGAGCGGCCACCGCAACGTGGTAACGGTTGACTTCAAAGAATTCACGCAAATTGTCACGGGAATCACTGCGACCAAAGCCATCAGTACCCAGCACAGTAAAGATATCCTGCGGAACATAGGCGCGGATTCGGTCAGCAAAGTGACGTACATAATCAGTTGAAGCTACAACTGGGCCTTCGTGACCAGATAGCAACTGGGTTACATAAGGTACTTTCTGTGTATCAGTCGGGTGCAGACGATTGTAACGCTCAATATCAATACCATCGCGATACAGTTCATTAAATGAAGTAACACTCCAGATATTCGCATCTACATCAAAATCCTGTTTCAGCAGTTCTGCAGCAGCAATTACTTCCTGCAAAATCACACCGGAACCCATCAACTGTACTTTTTGCTTGCCGCCAGTTCCTTCCTGCAACAGATACATACCTTTTAGAATCTGCTGCTCAATACCTTCACGCTGTGGCATGGCCGGATGTTTGTAATTCTGGTTCATCAAAGTAATGTAATAGAACACATCCTCACGTTCTACATACATACGGTGCATACCATTCTGAATAATCACAGCCACTTCATAAGAGAAGGACGGATCATAAGAGATACAATTTGGAATCAACTCAGCCTGAATATGGCTGTGACCGTCCTGATGCTGCAAACCTTCACCATTTAGTGTCGTACGGCCAGAGGTACCGCCCAGCATAAAGCCACGAGCACGCTGATCACCAGCAGCCCAAGCCAAGTCACCAATACGTTGGAAACCAAACATTGAATAATAAATATAGAATGGAATCAGCGGATAATCGTTATTGGAATAGCTGGTGGCTGCTGCAATCCACGAGCTCATGGCACCCGGTTCGTTAATACCTTCCTGGAAAATCTGACCGTTTTTGGATTCTTTATAGAACATCAACTGGTCATGATCCTGAGGCGTATAAATCTGGCCTTTTGGATTCCAGATACCATACTGACGGAACAGACCCTCCATCCCAAAAGTACGGCTTTCATCTGGCACAATCGGAACCACACGTTTACCGATATTCTTATCTTTAAGTAATGTACTCAGAATACGTACAAACGCCATAGTGGTAGAGAACTCACGGTCACCACTGTCCTGCAACTGCGGAGCAAACTCGCTCAGTGCAGGAATAGTCAGTTGTTCAGAATCTGGATGACGATATGGCAGGAAGCCGCCGAGCTCGGCACGGCGCTCTTTCATATATTTCATTTCTTCGCTGTCTTCAGGCAGACGGAAGAACGGGAGAGTGTGTTCCATCTCTTCATCAGTTACCGGAATCTGGAAGCGATCACGGAACTGTTTCAAAGATTTCATATCCATTTTCTTGGCCTGATGGGCAGTGTTTTGTGCTTCACCGGAAGCGCCCATACCATAGCCCTTAATGGTTTTAGCCAGAATCACTGTCGGACGACCATCCGGATTATTCACTGCTTCGTAATATGCCGCATAAACTTTGTGTGGATCATGACCACCACGATTCAGTGACCAGATTTCATCGTCTGACATATTTGCCACCATGGCTTTTAGTTCAGGCGTATTGAAGAAGTGTTCACGGACATAGGCACCATTTTGTGATTTATACATCTGATAATCACCGTCAACACACTCTTCCATGCGTTTTTTCAGTAGATTATCTTTATCTTGTGCCAGCAGTGCATCCCATTTGCTGCCCCAGATTACTTTCAGTACATTCCAGCCCGCACCACGGAAGTTACCTTCCAATTCCTGAATGATTTTTCCGTTACCACGTACCGGACCATCTAGACGCTGCAAATTACAGTTCACAACAAAAATCAAATTGTCCAGACCATCACGGGCAGCCAGCGCAATAGCACCCTGACTTTCCGGTTCGTCCATTTCACCGTCGCCACAGAATACCCATACCTTACGACCCTGAGTCTTGGCCAGACCTCGAGATTCTAGATATTTCAGCAAGCGTGCCTGATAAATGCCCTGTATTGCGCCCAGCCCCATAGATACGGTCGGGAACTGCCAAAAATCAGGCATCAGCCACGGATGAGGGTAGGAAGACAGACCATTACCATCCACTTCCTGACGGAAATTACGCATCTGTTCTTCAGTCAGACGACCTTCAACGAAAGCACGGGCATAGAAACCAGGCGCACTATGTCCTTGGAAGAATATTAAATCGCCTTCCTGATTTTCTGTTTTACCGTGCCAGAAATGATTAAAGCCAACATCGTATAAAGTGGCGCATGACTGAAAGCTGGCAATATGGCCACCAAGCTCAAGATTCTTCTTGCTTGCATTTAACACCAGTGCTGCTGCATTCCAGCGCACCAATGAACGAATGCGATGCTCTAATTCATGATTACCCGGTGATTTTTTTTCTTTACCAACAGGAATAGTATTCAGATAGGCTGTAGTGGCACTGAATGGCATATAGATGCCTCGGCGGCGAATATAGCGCACCAAGCTTTCCATCAAATAATGAGCGCGTTCGGGTCCCTCTTCTTTCAGCACCGAACTTAACGAATCCAGCCATTCCTGGGTTTCAATCGGATCGATATCTTGATCATGGAAGTCAGCAGACATAGCAATATCCTCTTTCATATGGGATTGAGTCATGAACAAAACACTTTATGTTGTTGCTATTTCATCTATTATTTTCTTTTTTTAACCAATTTCTTTACCAAACTGATTAAAAAAATACATATAAATTCAAACAACTTACAATAAATCTGCATAATCTGAATTCAGAAAAGCATATATTATTGTGGTGCAACATACTGTATTTTCGCCCAAATCGTACCAGTGTAATGCATAAACAGCAATGTCTTTTTACACCAATTTTCTGATTTAAAACAAACAAACGAATCATCACAAATTAATATAATTCAGACATTTAACTATCCTTCCAAATAACAATTTTAGGTAATTAAATAAAATAAAAGTAAATAGAATCAATTATAATCTTAATAATATGCATTTATCATTAACGTTTTCTATTTATTTTGATATTTCCCAGAAAAAAAATCTGTTCTGAACATCAATACAATGATTCACATGCAATAACCGTAAATAAACATTATCTATACAGACATTTTAGCTATGGATAACCAAGCTTGTTCACCGCAGAAATTGCAAAAATTGCAAGCTGCATGATTCCGACAAAATAATTTTTATATTTTTAATAATAAAAACTTAAACTGTAAATACTTAACTATTCATATAGTATCGTTTTCAAATCATGTTTTCACAACACCCCTATTTATTTACTCAAAAATTTATCATTTTGCTTTTGATTAGCCCAATGCTGAAAATTTAACTTTTACTTTGGTGTACGTGTATAGCTTACTACTTTTTTCATAACATACTGATTTTATTTTATTCAGATTCAATCAGAATGTACTGCGATGAATAATCTCTAAAAGTATTAGTCAATAAATTCAGTTATATATTAACAAATATTAATAGATATCAACTCAAAATACATAAAACATCTTCTACCGATATAACTTACCCTCTTTAAAATTTAGCCGTACGCCCTCAATTAAAATACAATAGTAATTTGAAAAATCTAAAGAAATTCCCGCAAAGGACAGAACATGGCTGAACGCAATTTTTATGAAATTCTGGGTGTAGACCGCAAAGCCAGCGAAGACGATATAAAAAAAGCCTATCGCAAATTGGTACGCAAATATCATCCAGATATCAGCAAAGACCCTGATGCAGTAGCCAAAACCAGTGAAATCAACATCGCCTACGAAACTCTGCACAACAAGGAAAAACGCGCCGAGTACGATGAAATGTTGGACAACCCTTTCCGACATGGCGGTCAGCAAAATGATGGCAGCCATCATGGCTATAACTATCAGCAATATGAGTTTGACCCCAGCCATTTTGGTCAGAACGGAGCTTTTGGTAGCGGCGACTTTCGCTTTGATGATTTCTTCTCTGCTTTTGGCAGCAGTGGCCAGCATGGCTTTCAACAGAATCGCACTGGCCCGATGGGTGGTGAAGATCAGCATGCCGAGTTAGTGATTGACATTTCCGCTGCCTATCAGGGTGCTCAGCGCAACCTGTCATTAAATATGCCCACCCTGAATACTCAGAGACAAATGACATACGAACGGAAAACTCTGAATGTAAAAATTCCAGCAGGTATTACCGAAGGGCAACAGATTCGGCTTAGTGGTCAGGGATTACCGGGCTTTAATGGTGGCGCAGCTGGAGATTTATACTTAAAAATCAGCTTCCGTAATCAGGAAAATCTGTATGTTCAAAATCGCAAAGATGTTTACCAACGCATCAATGTTGCGCCATGGACAGCCGCATTAGGTGGTAAAACCGATATCATCACCCCAGCCGGATTATTAAGTGTCAATATTCCGGCCAATAGTCACAACGGTCAGAAAATGCGTTTGAAAGGTAAGGGTATACCCGCAAAAGAGGCTGGCGATTTATATCTGTTAATCAATATTGTGTTGCCTCAAACCAATACCGAAACCGATCGTGCCGCATGGCAAGCACTTGCCTCGCATTATGCCGCTTTTCAGCCTCAGAACCACATTTGATATTTGACAGCAGGAGCGCAAAATGAATAATAATCAACAAGATGTAGAATTAAGCTTTGATGATCTAGTTCGCGCCTGCGGCAATCAAAGTAACTGGATATTAAGTTTAATTGCCGAAAGCGTTATTCCCATTGAACAGGAACCACAATTGGCGCGTTATACCGGTTATCACATGGCTATAGCCCGCCGTGCATGGCGCATACATCGCGATTTCGATGCCAGTGCCAGTGCAACAGCTCTTATTTTGCAATTACTTGATGAGGTAGAAGAGCTGCGCCGGCGCAGCTAGTGTGGTTTAAATTATTATTAATTACCCTGCACCGTTACTGGTCGTTATCCGGCAATTGTGCCGAACCCATGCGCCGTAAAATCACGTTGGCTTTACGGCGGATTTCTTTATCGTGCGGATGGTCGATGTAATAAAGGGGTCTGGGTACACGTGCAGCCAGCTTCGCTGCCTGTTGCGCAGACAACTGCATCGCTGTACGCCCATATATTGTTTCACTTGCCGCTTCCGCCCCGAATACACCATAGCCCCATTCAATTACATTCAGATATAAAGTAAAGATCCGGTCTTTATTGGTAGTTGCTTCGAGCAAAGAAGTAATCACCGCTTCTTCAGCCTTGCGCCAGTAGTGGCGACTTTCAGACAAAAACAGATTTTTGGCCAATTGTTGGCTGATAGTTGAACCACCCGCCTCTATTTTGCCCTGATGTTCATTTCTTTTAATTGCCGTACGAATACCATTCCAGTCAAAACCGTCATGTTCAGTAAAGCGGGCATCTTCCGAAGCAATCAGGGCTTTTTTCAGATTGGGCGAGATCCGGTTGTAAGCTATCCATTTATAATTTAACTGGATATCAGGATGAGTTGTAGCTAGCTCATGCATACGCAATAGCATAAACATGGTACGGTGTGGTGCTACAGCCCGATATGTTAACAGGCTGCCATATACATAAGCATTAAACAACAAAAATATTGTCACCAAAACGATTAACAAATTGCGCACTATATTCATGACTGTTCCATTTCCTCGCGCATTTGTCTGGTTACTGACCTAATATCCGGCCTGAATCCATGCCATATTTCATACGATGCCGCAGCTTGAGCCACCAGCATACTGAGACCATCTGCCAATTTTGTGCATCCAGCCGCCTGCGCCTGAAGCAAAAAAGGAGTCAACTCCCGCGCATACATCATATCGTATACCAGTTGTGCCCGTGCCAGCACAATTGGCGCCACAGGTACTTCCTGCCCATGCAGACTGCCAGAAGTCGCATTGATGATTACATCATAATGCGGTTCAATCTGAATTAGCTCACACCAGTTCACCGCATGTTCCCGTGCTAATACTCGTGCTTTTTCTACAGTGCGATTGGCAATCGTTAATGAAGCCGGCTGTTGCTGCAAAAGAGGTTGAATCACACCACAGGCGGCGCCACCTGCGCCCAGTAATAATATATGACTGTTATGCAATGAAAAAGACAGTAATTCCTCAATTGCGTGCACCAGCCCAATACCATCAGTATTGTCCCCCAGCAAATAACCATCGCGCCAGAACAAGGTATTGACTGCTTTTGCTGCCTTTGCCCTCTCAGTTAACACATCAGCCAGTCTAAAAGCCTCGTATTTAAAAGGTACAGTAACATTAGCTCCTACCCCACCTGTAGCAAAAAACTCCCTTGCAGCTCTCGCAAAATCATCAATTAAAACCAAATGTCGTTCATAGATTAACTTACGCCTCTCCTGAGCTGCAAAAGCCTGATGTATTTGCGGAGAACGGCTATGTGCTATTGGATTACCAAAAACTGCAAACACACCCTTTACCTCAACTCTACTGTGTAAATAATTGTCACTATTATCCAGACTATACGCATGAATAGCAAAACGGTAACCACATTCAGGAAACAATATATTGCCCTATTTGCCTTCTTAATGTCAGCACCAGCACTACCCGAAAAATCCTATTATTTAATGTATTTACTAATCACAAACTAACACATCAACCAAGAATTTACTCTGCATCAAAAATCTAACCATATTCTACAGACCATAACCTACTGGCATTTATCCCGTATAAAGAACCAAATTAGCAACAATTAAAAAAAATCTTTATAATTAACCTCAATTTACTATATCATCTATAAATTATTAACTATTTTACTTTTGTATTATCTACTAATTCTAATTACAGCCTGATTACATCCAGGTAAACACATAACTACTTATCAATCAGCTGGCTTTAATCAACTCACTAGTTCAAAAAACAATCTGATAACTGGCCAGCATCTGAACTGCAAATTTATTAGTTTCTGCGCAAACACTGTGCAAAACAATTGATATAGTATTTATTCGGGATGAATCATGCATACTCACCAGATTGCCATTCTTCAAGCATCAGATAAATTACCATTACATGTTAAACTGGGATATGCCATTGGACAGATGGCAGACTCGCTGGCTTATAATCTCTTTTATGTTTTTTATCTGTTTTTTCTGACTAATGTTGCCAGTATTCCTGCTGGGCGGGCGGGCACAATTGTCCTGATTGCTGTTATCTGGGATGCAATTGCAGACCCGCTGGTAGGTCAGTTTTCCGACACTATCAATTCACACTGGGGACGACGCAGACCTCTGATGCTGGCAGCTATCCTGCCATACGCCCTGTTAATGCTGCTTTTATATACAAACATCTCAACATTTAATGTAAATCAACAAACTGTATATTTCACCATACTGGCCATTCTGTTCTGGTCTGCTTACAAAATCTATGTGATTCCTTTCTACAGCCTTGGCGCAGAAATGACTAATAACTTTGATGAACGAACTTCTCTTCGTGTATGGGCTGGTTATGCCCTGAATTTGGCCGTACTTGTTTCATCTTCCGCTCCGCCATTAATTGTTAAATGGATTGTTGATGCCGGCTTTAGTGTGAGCAGCAGCTGGCGCGGCGTCAGTTTAATATTTGCCATTTTAACCCTGATAAGCGGTCTTACCTGCTGGTATCTGACCCGAGGTTATGAACTGCCTATCCGTGAAAGAAAGCCCAGAGTAGATGGCAAATACCACCCTGTGGCTTTTATCGGTGAAGTTTTAAGCAACATGTTCGAAATTGGCCATCTTTCATCCAGTAAATTTCTTGGTGCTTCGGTTTTTTTCTGGTCAGCAGCCTACACCCTCAGTACCGGAGCACTTTATTATTTATTCCTGAATAATATGGCCTATAGTGAACAAGATGCGGCACTTAACTTTTTAATTTATAGCCTGCTGGCTCTGGTCTGGCTACCTATAGTGAATTACACCGCACAAAAATTTGATAAGAAAACCGTCTATTATCTTTCTATGTTCATCAGTTCGATAGGCACAGGGTTATTCTACTTTTATGGTTTCCCAAACAGAAACATGCTGATTATGTATTTAATATTACTACAGCTTGGCAACAGCTATTTCTGGACAGTCTATTATTCAATGATGTATGACATATGTGAACTGGATGATTTTATCAACGACAAGCGGCGGGAAGGTGCCATTACTGCCTTAATGTCGTTTCTACAAAAATTTGGTAGCGCACTAGCCATCTGGTTTATCGGTTTTTATATGGACAGACATGGTTATATTTCTTCCAGCGGGCAGCAAACTATCACCCAGCCACCACAAGCCCTGCACGCCATTCTGGAGCTAAATACCTCGATTCATGCTCTGGTAGGATTGCTGGCAGCACTTTTTGCCATTGGCTACCCCTTAACCCGCAGCCGCTATCAGGCATTACTTGCAGCCTTACAAGCAAAAAAAGAGCAACAATCCTACACTACCAGCGATTTCAAACAACTGTTATAACTATAATTACAAAGTCGACCTAACAATAAAACTATAAATAGACAAGTATACTAATCAAACATTGCATTAACAGGTGTTACCAGCAAAAACAAGGTCACCCACTGAAGTCTATGATATTGATGGCGGCTACAGCACCACGCCAGATAATTATAGCGGTTTAGATTTCCCTATTGCCCACACCGGCATAACCACAATCTTATCCAGAGACAAGCCGTTTTTGCTGGCCAGTATAATTTAGATGGTAGTTATAGAATCCACCATTGTCTACTGACTGGATAATTTCAGCTTAATGCACAGCAACGGCCTAGGTACAACTCTCCGGTAAACATCAGGCAATCACTTTACTTTCCTGATATTATTAATAGTCAGCCTATTAATAACATAAATTATTTTTACCCGTTAAACGGCAAAACCTAGGTCTACTGAACAACAGCAACAGCTCGCATCAGATCCAGATTCACTCTAGAAACCCAATCATTTAAAAATACTTAGCCTCATAATTGGAATTGGCACAGAACCATCTTTCTGACAACATTGGCACATAGTTCTCAAATTCTGATATAAACCAGAGTGAATATCCACAACACAATGTTTTTAAAAGAATAAAATTAACCACCATTGCAAAGCCGGCGTTTTTTTACATCAGCGCATTTTTTTTACAAAGCGATTGTGGCAGAATCAGACTAACTTATAAGAGAGTGCGTCACTCTCCAGACCTTAATGGGAGCTTTAAAATGTCAATAAAAGAAGTAGTTAGCCTGATTGAAGAAAGCGAAGCCAAGTTCATTGATTTACGTTTTACCGATACAAAAGGCAAACAGCAGCACGTATCCGTACCAGCCCGAATTGTACTGGAAGATCCGGAAGAATGGTTTGAAAACGGACAGGCTTTTGATGGTTCATCCATTGCTGGCTGGAAAGGCATTCAGGCTTCCGATATGACTCTGAAACCAGATGCATCTACAGCATTTATTGACCCATTTTACGATGACACCACCGTGGTTTTAACCTGTGATGTAATCGATCCAGCCAATGGACAGGGATATGATCGCGATCCACGCTCCATCGCCAAACGTGCTGAAGCTTATCTGAAATCCACCGGCATCGGTGATACCGCTTTCTTTGGTCCAGAACCAGAATTCTTCGTGTTTGATGGAGTAGAATGGCAAACCGATATGAGCGGCACCCGCTACAAAATTCATTCAGAAGAAGCAGCATGGTCTAGCGGCGAATCTTATGATGGCCAAAATACCGGTCACCGCCCGGGCGTTAAAGGCGGCTATTTCCCGGTTGCGCCAGTAGATTCTGGTCAGGATTTACGTTCAGCCTGCACCCAGACTCTGGAAGCTATTGGTATCCCAGTTGAAGTACATCACCACGAAGTAGCTACTGCTGGCCAGATGGAAATCGGTACCCGTTTTAATACCCTAGTTCGTCGTGCAGACTGGACACAAGACATGAAATATGTGATTCAGAATGTTGCGCACAACTTTGGCAAAACTGCCACCTTTATGCCCAAACCGATTCTGGGAGACAATGGTTCCGGTATGCACGTACACCAGTCTATCTGGAAAGATGGTCAAAACCTGTTTTCCGGTGATGGCTATGCCGGTCTGTCTGACTTAGCATTGTATTATATCGGCGGCATCATTAAACATGCCAAAGCACTGAATGCATTAACCAATCCGTCAACCAACTCCTACAAACGTCTGGTACCACATTTTGAAGCACCAACCAAACTGGCCTACTCTGCCAAAAACCGTTCAGCTTCTATCCGCATTCCGTATGTAGCCAGTGCCAAAGCACGTCGTATCGAAGCACGCTTCCCGGATCCTACCGCTAACCCTTATTTAGCCTTTGCCGCACTATTAATGGCTGGTCTGGATGGTATTCAAAACAAAATTCACCCAGGTGATCCATCAGATAAAAACCTGTACGACCTGCCACCAGAAGAAGATGCATTAGTACCAACCGTATGTGCATCACTGGAAGAAGCACTGGAAGCCCTGAAGGCTGACCACGAATTCCTTACCCGTGGCGGAGTATTCAGTCAGGACTGGATTGACAGCTACATCGCATTCAAGAGCGAAGATGTAAAATGCATCCGCATGGCACCACACCCGCTTGAATTTGAAATGTATTACAGCCTGTAATCAGATATATTATCAGCCTTAATTCATCAGACCGTTCATTTCAGGATAAAAGTCAAAGCAGCACAATTATCCTGCAAGTGTAACGGTCTTATTCATATTTGCTTACTTAGTAACCAGTGAAATAAACTTGAAACAACTTACCTTCGGCTAAAATCTTTCAGCACGGGTATACAGAAAAATCATATTTCCCCGGTTCTGGCACTTTCTTCTTAACACAACAATAACACATACCATATTAAAAACAATCTGTTAATTATGCATCATTTTTACTATCAGCATATTGCAGCACAGCCATTAATAGCAGTGATGACAGCTATACGGTAACATTATACTTATCTGAAGCTAAAACATTTTCATTATGACCGCGCAAGACATGCTCGCCACCGTAGACCTTGGTTCCAATAGCTTTCGTCTCCAGATTTGTCACAACCAGAACGGCAATCTGCAAGTAGTAGATTCCATAAAAGAAATGGTACGACTGGCCGCCGGTCTGGATGAACAAAAAAACCTTGATCAGGCCTCCCAGCAACGCGCATTAAACTGTCTGGCCAGATTCGGAGAGCGGCTGCGTGGTTTTGACCCGGATCAGGTACGAGCTGTCGCCACCAATACCTTCCGCGTGGCCAAAAATATCAGCCAGTTTATACCGCAGGCTGAAGCAAAACTGGGCTTTCCCATCAATATTATTGCCGGACGAGAAGAAGCACGTCTGATTTATACTGGCGTCGTCCATACCCTGCCGCCCAAAGGTGAAAATATGCTGGTTATCGATATTGGTGGCGGCTCAACTGAATTTGTTATCGGACATCAATTACAGCCGGCTATTACCGAAAGCCTCAGCCTCGGCTGCGTTTCCTACAGTATGCGTTTCTTTCCACGCGGTAAAATAAATAGCAAGAATTTTCAGGCTGCCGTCAACAATGCCCGTGCCGAAATCCAGCGTATTTCAGTAGCACTAAAAAGCATTGGCTGGAATTACGCCATCGGCACATCTGGCTCAGCACGTTCCATTCGCGATGTTATTGCTGCTGGCGACGAATCCATTGATGCCATCACCGCCGCACAAATGCATAAAATTGCCAACCGCATTATCACTGCAGGAAGTACTAAAAAAGCCAAACTGGAAGGATTAAAATCAGATCGGATGGAAGTTTTTGCCGGAGGACTAGCTGTCATGATTGCTGCTTTTGCCGAGCTGAACATCAGCGAAATGACTGTAACCGATGCGGCATTACGCGATGGCGTATTTTACGACATGATCGGAAGGCAACTGGGTGACGACATGCGCAATCAAACTATTGCCGACTTTCAAAAGCGCTATCATGTTGATGTCATTCAGGCAGAAAGAGTGGCCAGTCAGACACAAATGATATTCAGCCATCTAACCGCATCCATTACCCCAGATCATCCAGAACAGTGGCAACAATACGTACACTGGGCAGCCTTACTACACGAAATCGGTCTAGACATTTCCCATACCGGCTTTCACAAGCACGCTGCCTACATTCTTGATCAGGCAGATATGCCCGGTTTTTCCCGCAAAGAACAGCACATTCTGGCCGCCATGGTTCTGGGGCAACGTGGAGATCTGCGTAAAATTGTAGAATTCAGCCAACAGGAAATGCTGTGGCTAGGGATACTTTCACTCCGGCTAGCTGCATTATTCTGCCGGGCACGGCAGGATATTCAGATACCGGTAAACCATTGTGACATCCACTACCACAAGAGCGCCAAACAACTGGTTATTAACATCGGTGCAGAATGGTTAAAACACAATCCGCTTACCGCAAGTGCCTTATTGCAAGAATCCACTTTATGGCACAAAATTGGGTTACAGCTAGAAATCAAGGCTATCTGATTCCCAGATTAATCAAGGATGCCCCATGAGTACACCGCCACCTGTTTCCAGTAACAAACTGCCTCAGATACATAACCTTCCCAGTTTGGCACATCGCAGTAATGTCAGCAAAATGCCGGCACAGTCACTCACTATCATCCAGATCAAATCCAGAGAACTGTATAACCACTGCTATACCGGCACCAATATACGCACTGAAAACATACCAACTCCCTCAAAAGACAGCCTTACCTGGATTCATCTGATCGGAATCACCGATAATGAACAGTTACATCACTTATTAGAAACATTCAACATCCACGAATTGGCCATGGAAGACATACTGAGTCGCAAACAACGCCCGAAAATCGAAAATTACGGACATTACCTGTTTGTGGCTGCACGTGTTTTTACCTACAAAAAACTGAAACTGCAATATAATCAGATTTACATCATCATCGGACAAAATTACATCATCACCTTTCAGTTTGAACCGCTGGGGTTGCTGGAAGTGATTCGTGAATACATCCAGCACAATTACAGAGATATCTATAAAAAAGGCATTGATTTTCTTGCTTATTCATTACTGGATCGAATTGTCGATGATTACTTCGTTACAGTAGATGAGTTTGATAATCGCGTTGAAGGATTAGACAAACAGCTATTTAGTAACAACAATAAAAACCTGCTGGTTTCCATTCACCAACTAAAACGCGATGCAATCAACCTCCGGCGTACCCTATCGCCTATCCGAGATATTGTTGGCCGTATCGTACATAATGAATTCTCCCTGTTCAGCAAAGACATCCATGTCTATTTACTCGATGTTTACGACCATACCCAGCAACTAATGGAAACTCTTGACAGCGCGCGCGATACCGTAATGGGCATGATGGACGTACATTTATCCTATCAGTCCAATCACCTTAATGAACAAATGCGCATGCTCACCGTATTTACCATTATCGTAATGCCACTGAATGTCCTGACCGGCATATATGGTATGAACTTTGACAACATGCCTGAACTGCACTGGCACTATAGTTATTACGTAGTACTTGGCCTCATGGTCACCATCATCATTACCCTGTTAACATATTTTCATAGACGCCACTGGTTATAACCTTTGATGACCTCTATAATAAAAAAATTTTTCACATAAATACAATAATTAACATATAAACACATATCAAAGGTAACTCCATGATACCAACACCATTACCACCGCAAGGCACACAGCATCAACTCTCCATGTCCGTACTGATGACTCCGGCACTAGCAAACTTTCATGGTAACGTACACGGCGGCGATTTACTCAAGCTGTTGGATCAGGTAGCCTATGCTTGTGCCAGTCGTTATTCCGGCGAATACGTAGTAACATTATCTGTAGATCAGGTAATATTCAAAGAACCCATTCACGTGGGTGAACTCGTTACTTTTTATGCCTCAGTCAATCATGTAGGACATACCTCCATGGAAGTAGGAATCCGAGTAGAAGCAGAGGACATCCAGAACCGCAGTGCCCGCCATACCAATAGCTGCGATTTCAGCATGGTAGCTGTTGATAAAAACAGCAAGCCTATGTAGTACCACCACTATGTATTGGCAGTGAAGAACAGGCACGCCGCTTTCAGGAGGGTGTCATTCGCAAAGAAGCACGCTTAAAAGCTGCGCAAACCAAACATAAACAACACATCTGATTATTATTGAAAGTTTAAATAAATGTTTACAGGCATCGTTCAAGGTTTAGGTATTGTTACCGCCATTCATGAACACCACCAGCTACGAACCCTACAGGTACGCCTGCCTCAAGGAACCAATGACAACCTGTCTATTGGCGCATCCATCGCCAATAATGGTTGTTGCCTTACTATCACCGCCATCAACGGCGACGAAGTATGCTTCGATGTTATGGCAGAAAGTCTGGCAAGAACCAATCTGGGGCAACTACGAGTAGGAGATAAAATCAACATTGAACGTGCGGCACGTTATGGTGATGAAATTGGCGGTCATATCATGAGCGGCCATATTTACACCACCACCACCATCACCAGAATTGAAGATACCATGCATAATCGCACTGTCTGGTTTAAACTGCCAAACAATGCCACACCCTATATTCTTACCAAAGGCTTTATTGGCCTAAACGGTTGCAGTCTTACTATCGGAGATGTAACCGAAACAGAATTTAATGTACACCTGATTCCTGAAACCATGAACCGAACACTGTTTGGAACCTGTCAGATAAATGATTGCATTAATCTGGAAATAGACGCACAAACACAAGCAATAGTTGATACTGTGCAAAAATACATGCAGCAGTATGCAGATAAATCAAATATTTATTAATATCAGTGACACGTTTACCACGGTAAATATTACCGTGGTAAAAATTATATTTTACAAATAAATCACATTTCTACAATCATAAAATAAAAAAATTTGCTCTAGAAGTATATCCTTGACCAGCTCATATGTATCTGGAAAATATATAGTGTACACGAGTGTTAGTTGTAATACTAAAGACTAATCCATCTTTAGATAATGTAATTAACATAATATATTTAAGCTCAGAAAACGTTACATAAATTAATTTCTTACAGTCATCTTGCAAATTGCAAAAAATAAAAGTAGGATTTATTGCAAAATATGTACCACCTATCAAGACTGACTCATCCCATCACCAGACCTGTTTTTAAAATACCAGATAGTCAGATATACAGACAATATCACAGCTGGCAAAATTAACATTCCTATGCCAAAGCTCATAGTTCCAACCGACAAACATAAAACAGCATTAGGTATACCACAGCAACAGCCAATAACAACCAAGATTTTTAGATACTTACTTGAACATACATTAAAAAGCCACCCATAAATCATGATCAAAAATATTATTGTTGCAACAAAAGCCATTACTCCGAGTGAAAAACAAATAGCAGCATCGGAATCCATGTTTTGTGGCATAGGCAGAACATGGAGCAATCTGAGAATAGGAAAACTCCCGTTATTATCTACACCTACAATTCCTATAACAAAACAAGGAAAACCTATAAAAAAAGCATTTAAAGAGAACAAAAAACGCCATATAAATGCCTCTGCGGTATATTCTTTTTCCATGCCTATTCCCTTTATACATTTATATTAATTCAAAATCCTGTATATCGATAAAATTTTCAAATCTAATACGGCCTCAAATATTTTCTTATTAACCCAATAATAAAAATTACATCTCTTAATTATTAAAACTTTTTATTATTTAAATATTTATCATTTTACAACGGAATATCTGCTCGCTCCAAGTGGCAATTCGAACTAACTAAGCTTAATCTTCATTTTCAAAGCTGGCTTCGGTTTAGATTGTTCTGTCTGCCAGCCTTTCATATACCAATATACTAAATAACAAGCTAATATATCCAGAGGTAAAATTACAAATCCAGCTAAAATAATAAAACTGTACACAACATGAGGAATTGCACAACATGTTCCTATAACAACAATGCCTTTAACAAATAAATTTGGTTTAATATTAATTACCCACCCAATTATCATTAAAACAATAATGATTGAAGCAAGATATCCTGACCAACACCATAATAAACGGGAAATCTTTGTCTTATCAGAAATAAGATTCAACCCACTAAAATAGAAAACAATCCAAATCGGAGCAGCGGTGCTAACCATTGCGCTAATTGAAATAGCTAAACGAGAAAAAAATGTTGACGATATAAAGTATTTCATCATGCCTCCCATTATTTTCAATAGTTTATATTTTTCACATCAAGAAAATAATATTTTTATTTATTGAAATTCTGTATGTATATTTTAACTTACACTTTCAATAGTATTTTCATGCAAAGACAAACTAATTAACTACCTATCAAGATTGATTGCTTCACCAGGACTGTCCCCAAAATACCAGGTAGTCAGATGACAAGCTAACCAAGTTGCCGGCAAAATTAATAAACCAACTCCCATAAGCATACTGCCAATTGTCAGGCATACAAAAGCATTAGGTAAACCACAGCAACAACCAATAACAACAAGAACTTTTAGAAAGCGATTAGAAGAAATATTAAATACCCACCCAAACATCATGATTAATAATATTACTGTTGCAAAGAAAGCCATTACACCCAGTGTAAAATTAAAAATATCTCTACCATCCATGTATTCAGGCATCGGAAGAATGCGCAAAAAACGTAAAATTGGAAAAGCTTTTCCATCGCCTACAATCCCGATAAAGAAACATGGCGAACCGATAATCAAGGAACCTAGAGATATCAAAAAACGTTTTACAAATGTGGCACCGGTATATTCTTTTTCCATATTTATTCCAGTATCTATGTTAACTTAAAGAACCGTTTATCAAAGATAATACATAAACTAAACATAGCTTCAGATAACTTTTATATAAAATAATTCTAGTTACACCTCATACTATTAAAGACTTTTAGAATTTAAAAAAGTAATAACTTCAAATATAAGCTTTATCTGCATCAATTACAAAGTCTAATTAGCTTAACTTAATCTTCATTTTCAATGTAGGTTTAACTTTAGGTTGATATTTTGCTCCTCCTTTTAAATACCAGTAAACCAAATAACCAGCTAATATATACAAAGGCAAAATAAAAATACCAGCCATAAGAACAAAACTAATTATCACGTGAGGAATGGCACAAAATGTCGCGGTAACCACTATAGTGTTAATTACAGAATTTGATTTACAGTTCAAGATCCATCCAAGAATCATTAATATAAGCACAACCAAGATAAAACAGGCTGTGACGATTAAAACCAACATAATATAGTATTCATATTCTGTGGATTTATACCCACCAAATGGGATACAGAGGAAAATAAAATACAAACTAATCCAAAACGGTGCTACAGGAATAATTAACGCACCGAATGAAAAACCTAAACGAGAGAAAAAATCTTGTGATTTAAAATAACTCACATCACCCCATAAATTTTCAGTTATATACACAATTTTACATTGTATAACATATTATATTTATGTTAATTAAAATTATCAATATCAATTTTAGTATAATTTTATCATTAAAAAATTAATACTTCTAAACAGTAAAAATTAAACTTAAACAACCAAATAACAATTATATCAGACACATATTGCAAAAATTACCTTTTATCTATAGCGATATATATAGCAACATCAAACTGTCAGCAATTAACTGTGTACCATGATTTATAAGCATTTAGTTGTCTACCAAATTTATATTACTACATATAAAATATTAATTTTTGTAATTTTAAGAAAACTTAATTATAATAAAAAAAACTTGTGATATTAAACACAATGTTAAATCTTACTTTTTTGATTACTGAATCATCAGATTTTGATTAGATATATCTATAATTAAGAGAGAATAAGCATGGTAAAAGAATATACTGGCGCAGCATTCTTACGGCGCGTAATATGCTCTTTGTCCACTTTAATCATCAGTGCATGGCCTATGTTGCTGGCACTCTTTGCCGACGGCGGAAAAATGCCAATTTTAAAGCTGGTTAAAGTATTTACCGATAATATAACACTTAATATAAATGATATTATATTCATAATGGCTTTTTTTGCCATATTAATACTTTTAATTATGATAACAGGTTGGATTTTTAATATTTCATCTAATTTGTTTCTAAAAATACTGGTTATAATTGGCTGCATTTGCGGCATCCCCAATACAATCATATCCCTGATACTATTTATCGGCGGCGGCTTTCTGATATTACCAGCAGCAATTCTGGCAGTATATCTCACACATTGGTATCTTAAAGGCGGAGGAGATTATCCAATGCATCCAAAGCCACGCATTATCCTGAAAATAAAAGCCTGATATAAGTTGAATAGCTTTCCCTATCCAATTAATACATTTCTCACAACAAACCTAATTTAATAAACTGGCCACTACCTAGCTAATCTTGAGACAACTTCGCCTTATACCGTTCAACATATTAGATGAAGTTGATAACCCAATTTAATGATAGCTATGCTTAAAAGTTTCAGCACCCAAATCCATGGATTTCATTTCAATCCTATAAATAGTAAACAAAACAGAATGGTCTTATGGCAAGCATTGATAAAATACGAGGATAAAAATTAGCTACAGCCGCTAATCGAGAGTAAAATAGTCCTCATTTTGCCAAGAGATCGGTGTTTACTATCATGAGTATTGCCACTATTCCAGAAATCATTGCCGATATAAAAGCCGGCAAAATGGTTATTCTTACAGATGCGGAAAACCGTGAAAACGAAGGCGATTTAACTATGGCCGCACAGTTTGTCACACCAGAAGCAATAAATTTCATGATTAAACACGCCCGCGGACTGGTGTGTTTGCCTCTGGAAGAAGAGATTGTTGATCGGCTGCGTTTACCCCTGATGACTCAAAATAATGGCGCCCAGTATGGTACTAACTTTACTGTTTCCATTGAAGCCGCACAAGGAATAACTACTGGTATCTCCGCAGCAGACCGTGCCCATACCGTACAGGCAGCAGTTTCCCCTACTGCCAGAGCAGAAGATATCGTTCAGCCGGGTCATATTTTTCCCTTACGGGCACAAAAAGGCGGAGTTCTGGTACGTACTGGACATACAGAAGCAAGTGTTGACTTGGCCAAAATGGCTGGCTTAATTCCAGCGGCAGTTATCTGTGAAATTATTAATGATGATGGCACAATGGCTCGTATGCCTGAACTAATGGTTTTTGCAGAAAAACACAACATAAAAATCGGTACCATTGCCGATTTGATTGAATACCGCAGCCGTCATGAAAGCCTGATCGAAGAACTGGGTGTTAATAATATCCACACAACCTGGGGTGATTTCACCCAGCATGTATACGTAGATCAATTATCAGGTGAAACCCATCTGGCTCTGGTAAAAGGCAATCCGGCAAATGCTGAAGAAGTACTGGTACGGGTACATGAACCATTCAGTGCCATGGATTTTCTGCAACCAGACCAACTGCACACATGGCCATTACCTGAAGCCATGGCACGCATACAGCAAGCTGATGCCGGTGTTATCATTCTAATGCACCGCACCGAAACAGGCGCTACTCTGCTGGATCGCACCTTACCTAAAGGCGCCCATCAGGCTAGACAGTGGGATAGTAAAACCTATGGTATCGGAGCACAGATACTGGCTGGCCTGCAAGTAAAACGTATGCGAGTTATGGGCAAGCCCTCAGCCTTTACCGGCCTGAACGGATTTGGTCTTGAAGTAATCGGATTTGAAGAACCAACCCGATAATAATTATTTACTAAACAAGTATATATTTTAGTAGCACAATTGAAATACAATACGCCCCCCTCAGGCTGTCTGAATTATGCGATGTAACCGGATGGGAACATCAGATATTTTCCGACAGCCTATTGTAATGGCTGTTTTTCAAGGATAATATTTAATGCAACTGACCCCACAAAAATGGGCTGCTTCCGGTTTAACTTTTGGCTGCGTTGTTTTCGGGCTCGGCAGCTTGATTGTTAAATTTGTTTCCGTTGGTTCCTATGCCATTGCTTTATGGCGCGTATTGATTGGTGGTATCGTTTTCCTGTTACTTAGCCGACACTTTGGACAAAAATTACCTACAAGCGGTAAAGCACAGCGTTTCTGCATTCTTTCCGGTGTATTTTTAGGCTTTGATCTGGCATTCTGGCATGAAAGTATTCACGCTGTTGGTCCAGGAATTTCCACTCTTCTCAATAGCATGCAAATATTTTTCCTAGCTGCAATTGCCTGGTTTTTCTTTGGTGAGCGCCAAAGCAAATTACAATTATTCAGTATGTTATTGTCCATAATTGGCATTATACTGATAGCCCATCCAGAACTCAGACACAATACCTATGGTGGATATGGCATTTTTATTGGTCTGGTTTCCGGAGCAGCTCTGGCCTCCTCCATGGCCTGTATCCGGCAAGCACATCAGGCAGAACCGGTTGCTTTATTTCCGCTAATGCTACTGGTGAGCGTTGGTGGAGTTGGCGCCTTAATTGTGCCAAGTATATTAATTGATTCAAACCATTTCTGGCCTACCAATATGGCAGATGTACTTCTGATCATCATATATGGTGTGATTATGCAATGCTTTGCCTGGGGACTAATTGCTTATGCCGTGCCGCTGCTGTCGTTAACTTTAACCGGTCTGTTATTATTAAGTGAGCCGATTGCTGCAATTCTGATTGACTATTTTTTTCTCAATAAACCGATTAATACGGCGCAATGGACTGGCACAGTATTAACTTTGCTGGCAATATATCTGGGTTCAATTAAACCCAGGCGCGGCCAGAAAAAAACCGTTTAAACATTCCACGCTATCGACAAATTCGGTAAAATCAGACCACTAAACATTGGCGTTTGAATACCCAATATAAAAGCTTTTTTTATTTTATACACCAGCGCTAATGACATAACTGATGAAAAAGGAAATCAAATGAATACCATCACCCCGGAACACAATGGTTCTGGCCTGCGCATAGGCATCGTACAGGCACGTTTTACTAATCCGATTGGTGCTCAACTGGTTAAAGCCTGTACCGAACGTCTGGTTAAACTGGGGGTTAAGGATAGCGATATTACGCTGGCTACTGTGCCTGGTGCATTAGAAGTACCGCTGGTATTGCAAAGTATGGCTGGTAGCGGCAAATTTGACGCATTAGTGGCCATTGGTGTGGTTATCCGTGGTGAAACCTATCATTTCGAACTGGTATCAAATGAAGCGGCAGCTGGTGTATCCCGTATTAGCCTGGATCATCAGATACCAATTGCCAATGCCATCCTCACCACCGAAAACGATGCTCAGGCACTGGCACGTATGTATAACAAGGGCAGTGAAGCAGCGACTGTAGCAGTGGAAATGGCAAATCTGCTTAAAACCCAATATTGATTATTTACTAAACAAGGACATTGTATACATGTCAATGATTACCCCACGTCGCCGTGCTCGTCAATTTGCGGTGCAGGCGCTGTATCAGGCACAGCTGAATAAAGAAGAATCGGCAGCCATTATTGCACAGAATATTCGTGAAAATGAATATTTTGCTAAGGCTGACGGTGAGCTGTTTACTCAGATATTCTTTGGCGCTTATAACAATCAGCGCGACTACATGAGACGTATTCGTCCTCTACTCGACCGACATGAGGATGAACTGAATCCGGTAGAACGGGCAGTTTTGCTAATGGCCTGCCACGAACTATCAGCTATGCCGGAAACACCTCATCCGGTGATTATTAACGAAGCAATCGAAATCACTAAAACCTTCGGTGGTACAGACGGCTATAAATTTATCAATGGCATTCTGGATAAGCTCTCAGCAGAATTGCGTGCTTCCTCATAAAAAAACTGGCACCCCAGAAGTGAAGAAAGACAGACAGATTGACTAATCAATCTGTCTGTCTTTTATTAACCACAATCGAAATATACATTTTATTTCTATATATCATTTAATTAAAACCAACATTGCAGGATACTCATCATTTACTTACAATAAAACATCTTTTATTACATATATTATCAAAATACTGATATGCAAAAACAATACCGTATCAAACCAGACACATCATGTTCTGATCGATATATAGAATCTATGCCGGCGTTGGCTGATGGTAAACTGGAGCTGGCCACACCAGCCTATCGCCTGTGTGCAATAACCATCAATCAACTGTTCCAATATATTATTTTTTTGCCTATATCCATCTATTCACTATCAGCATTATTTGAAGCTATGGAGGAAGAGTATGATTCAGATGAGTTAACAGAGTTTTTTCTGGACTGGCTTACACTACCGCAAACGCTGACTATAATCTGTTTGACGATAATGGCACTGATTATTTTTACCGCATGGCAAATAAACTGGATGACTAAATATGGTCAGTCTATAGGTAAACGCATGCTAAATCTCAGGGTAATCAGAACCAATGGTGATAATCCTGGCTTTGTACGCAATGTGATTTTGCGCGAAATCGTATATCAGTTAATAGTAGTAATAATAGGCTCTTTGACTTTAGGTATTGGTTATTTTGTCTTTATGTTTTTTCCAGCTATGGTATTTATTACTAAGTGGCAACGACGAACATTACCGGATTTTCTGGCTGATACAATAGTTGTCAGAGATAAAATTTCAGAGAAGCCCATTAAGGTCAGAATCCCCAGACGTTAATCAGATATTCTGATTGTAGATGTTACAGTATTGTTATTAAATCTATATGGGATATTTAATACTCACTGTGGATAGTAAATCCATTGTTCAGACAAGCAATCATTTAATCGTTCAACAGAAAACCGGTTAATTTGAGCAATATAAAGTTGTTATTGCTATTCATCAAGCACCACCAACCAATAATTGTAACGTAAGTATTCATACTCTATTGAAAAACTGAGAAGAGTATAAAAATAGGAGCTAAATATTGATCACAAAAAAATTATAGAATTTACGAGCAGGATTCCTTAAAATATTTAACAGTATTTTTTATATTTTTATGCATACCAATTGAAGCAGAAGGAATAATTACTGTAACAATTAAAGTTATTTATGTAATTTTCATCAATTAATTTTTAGAAAAATCAATTATGTCTAATATCGAAGAAAAATTTTCAACAAATAATCATCAATATGACCATATAACAGATAGGGAAATGGAAGTTGAACTTGCCAGCCCCTGGAACAGAATTAGCGCATATATTATTAACAGTTTATTGTTAACTTTAGCTGCCCTTATTGGCGTTATACTCTCTCTTATTCTTGTTAAAATTGTCTTACGATCTGAGTCTGAATATATTGTAATTTTAAGTTTAATAATATGCATTTCTATATCTCTATTAATCTATGCTATCTTTCAATTTATACAAATGAGCAAAACCGGACAATCTTTTGGTAAACGTCTGATGGGTATTAAAGTTATTGGCATTGACGGACAAAATCCGGGTTTTGTTGGTACTGTACTGCTACGTGAAGGTATCTTTAATATAATTGCCGAAATTATCTCAGTTACGTTTGTAGCTATATTTGTTAACTTATTTAACTTTCCCGAGATAGCCACTGAATTGCTATTTGCTTATTTGCTTCCGTTTATTTGCCTGATTATGCTTTTCCGAAAAAGCACAAATCAACGTACTCTTCAGGATTATTTAGCCAGAACAATAGTTATAAAAGCTGAAAAATAGCCATGTAGACGATGCATATCATGCATATACTATTTCGAAAAAATAAATCTAGGCTTACACTGGAAATTTGTTGGCAGAATTACTGTAATTAAAAATCGGTCTTGAGTTTACAAATATCAATGGCGTGCATATGCTGGTGCGCGTACACTATGCAGCGTAACTGGCTTTGTCGATTAAGATTCTGCCTACTCATGTAATTTATTACAGAACTGTTTCTCCAAACCAAATGGCATATTATTGAATTAGCAAAACACTATTACGAGCAGGATGATAGCAGTGTTCTTTCCCGCAGCATGGCTACCAAGGCAGCTTTCAATAATGCCATGAGTCTGGATATTGCTATGGGCAGTTCTACCAATACGGTATCACACCTGCTCACCGCAGCTATTGAAGCCGGGTTAATTTCAAAATGACCATATCGAACAGTTAAGCCGGCATGTACGCTGTCTGTATAAAGCTGCACCGGCTACACAGAAATATCATATGGAAGATGGGCAATATCCATACAGAATTAGGAAAGTTAGATAAATCAAATTATTATAGAATTTAGTAACAGAACTAACAGTTAACTTAAAAGCAAAATACACAAAATCTGACATAGGTTCAATGATGGTAAACACACAACAACATTCAGACTCAAATAATAATCAATCCAAGTTGTTTATGACTGAATCCCGTGAATCAGTTGCAGTTGAATTGGCTTCCCCGTGGAGGAGAATTGCAGCCTGCTTAATTAATAATGCAATATATTATTCTATTATTTTTATAGGTCTGCGCATTTATAACGCAACATTTGATTTTGAATCTGGGGCCTTAGGATAAAATATTGTGCAACCTTTTGAGTTATGGTTTCTTTCTGACTTTCGGCCTACTGAACCAGCCTCATCTTTTTTTGGATTGCTGTTTGTTTTTGAAATACACATGATCTATCAAGTATATTTTTATATATTATTTTATCAGTAGCCATTTTTGCACTTTGGCAAACTATACAGATGTGTATTACAGGACAATCTATTGGTAAACGATTGATGAAAATCAAAGTCATCAAGACCACAGGACAAAATTCTGGGTTTGCTAGGACGGTACTGATGCGTGAGATTTAATATTCTCGTAGGGTTAGCATTATTATTTATATTCACACCAACAAGGATCAGCTTTATACTATCCTCATTTAATACGCAATTTGCTTTGATTATAATTATATATTTACGTAAACTTATATTCTCATTTATTTGTTTAGTCATGCTATTTTTCAAAAAGACTAATCGCCTTACTTTACAGGATTATCTTGCCAACACAATTGGCATCAAAGTATAACACCATAGTGACATAAATGTTCATCGCTACCAATACACCAATTATCATCATTAATCAGTTAAGTTAAATACAAAGCTGCTAAATGGCACCTGCAAAAGATTTTATAGATTGAATAATTATTTTAATGATTTCTAATTAAGTAGAAATTTATAATGACATTTGCATTATTATTTATATAGACAGCATATGTGCCCATTCAGTTAATGATTTATACCCTAGCAATTTAACTACAATTCGACATATCAAATATAAAATATTATTTCTTCGGCAAAAACAAATCTATATAATATAAATTAACATATCTTATATTTCCTTATAGATAAACCAATACATGACTGATTATCTTTCCTCCTCATCCTATAGCAGCTTAGCAGATGATTATGAAGTTGAACTGGCTTCACCTTGGATGCGCATTGCTGCTGTTTTAATTAACTGGCTCATTTTTTATCTTGGTATGATTCTGGGCACACTTTTCTTTGGGCTTTTAGCCAAAATGTTGCACAGTGCCCTAGCCGGAAAAATATGTATAATATTGGCCACTTTAGTTCCGTTATTAATGTATTTTATTGGTCAGTGCATTATGATGAGCACGAGAGGTCAGTCCTTTGGTAAAAAACTGCTGGGGATAAAGGTTATCGGGATAGATGGTAGCAATCCTGGTTTTATAGGAACAGTTTTACTTCGTGAAATATTGCCTTTTATTGTATTAATCACAATTGATCTGTTATTGAATCTGATTTTTTATCAAAATATCTATACTGCACTAAAGAAACCTAATTTTATCTCGTTATTTTTTTATGCTATTTGTCTGTTTATGTTATTTCGCACCACTACCTATTGGCGCACATTGGAAGACTATCTGGCTAAAACTATTGTAATTAAAATTTAAACCTGAGTTTACAAATATCAACTGCCTGCGTAGTATGCAGGCAGTTGTTGTTTTAATATCTACAGATAAAAAACATTACAAGGGAATGATAATGCCACAATACCGTTCACAAATTTCTACACACGGGCGCAATATGGCTGGCGCGCGTGCATTATGGCGCGCAACTGGTGTTGCCGATGAGGATTTTGGCAAACCTATTATTGCCATTGCCAATTCATTCACTCAATTTGTTCCCGGCCATGTGCATTTACATAATATTGGTCAGCTGGTAGCACAAGAAATTGAGCGTTCCGGAGGGATTGCGAAAGAATTCAATACGATTGCTGTAGATGATGGCATTGCTATGGGTCATGAGGGAATGCTGTACAGCCTACCTTCACGTGATTTGATTGCTGATAGTGTTGAATATATGGTTAATGCCCACTGTGCTGACGCGCTAGTGTGTATATCCAACTGTGACAAAATTACACCAGGAATGCTGATGGCGTCGATGCGCCTAAACATTCCAACCATATTTGTATCCGGTGGTCCAATGGAGGCCGGCAAAATCATCGCTACAACTAATGGACAGCAACAAATACGCAAGCTGGATTTGATTGATGCCATGATTGAAGCCGGCAACGATAACATCAGCGATGAAACTGTAGCCAGTGTAGAACGCAGCGCCTGCCCTACCTGTGGTTCTTGCTCAGGCATGTTTACTGCCAATTCAATGAATTGCCTGACTGAAGCACTGGGTTTGTCTTTACCTGGTAATGGTTCTTTGCTGGCCACCCATGCTTTACGTAAAGAGCTGTTTCTCGAAGCAGGCCGGCGTATTGTTGAATTAGCCAGACGCTATTATGAGCAGGATGACAGCAGTGTTCTTCCTCGCAGCATTGCCACCAAGGCAGCTTTCAATAATGCCATGAGTCTGGATATTGCTATGGGCGGTTCTACTAATACAGTATTGCATCTGCTCGCCGCTGCAACCGAAGCTGGGGTTAATTTCAAAATGGCTGATATTGACCAGTTAAGCCGGCATGTACCCTGTCTGTGTAAAGTTGCACCAGCTACGCAGAAATATCATATGGAAGATGTACATCGTGCCGGCGGAGTAATGGCCATTCTGTCCCAGCTCAATCGTGCCGGCCTGCTGGATACCAGCGTGCATACTGTCCACATGCCTACGCTGGCAGATGCGATTGCACACTGGGACGTAAGCAGTCCGGCCAATACAGAGGCAAAACAACGTTATCAGGCTGCGCCGGGTGGTGTACGTTCAACCGAAGCTTTCTCGCAAAACTGTATGTGGCCTTCGCTTGATCTGGATCGCGCAAATGGCTGTATCCGTGATAAAGAGCACGCCTATTCACAAGATGGCGGTCTGGCGGTTTTATTTGGCAATCTGGCTGAACGTGGCTGTGTGGTGAAAACCGCCGGTGTAGACGACAGTATTCTTAAATTTAGCGGTCGTGCCCGCGTATTTGAAAGTCAGGATGAGGCGGTTGAAGCCATTCTAGGCAATCAGATTGTGGCTGGTGATGTGGTTATTATCCGTTATGAAGGCCCTAAAGGCGGCCCCGGTATGCAGGAAATGCTTTATCCAACCAGCTATCTGAAATCCAAAGGCTTAGGTAAAGCCTGTGCACTGCTCACCGATGGCCGTTTTTCCGGTGGCACATCCGGCTTGTCGATTGGCCACGCTTCGCCAGAGGCGGCGGAAGGTGGCAATATTGGTCTGGTGCATGAAGGAGATATAATTGAAATCGATATTCCTGCACGCCGGATTCATCTGGCTGTATCCGATGCTGAACTACAACAACGCCGTACAGAAATGGAAAGCCGTGGCGCCCGTGCATGGAAACCTGTGAAACGCCAGCGCCATGTTTCCATTGCTTTACGTGCCTATGCCGCAATGACAACCAGTGCCGATACTGGTGCAGTACGTGATGTAACACAAGTCGAAAGACAGGATTAATTGCTTCTGAAAAGCCCCACCCGTTTTGCTGCGGAAAAAAATTACCGGTTAGCAGAACGGGTTTATTTTTGTGGTAAACAAACTTGTTAAATAATCACCAGTCATTTATCCACCATCATTTGAGACAAAGCCTGCCAGAATAGCGATATGTGGTTAAACATGCTATGGTAGCAATATTGTATTATGTCTTTTAACTGTTTCACCATGTCTACTGCTGCTTTTCCTTTTCCAGTCAGTACAGGCACACTCGCCAAACTGGCCAAGCTCAATATCAGTAATATCTGGGATTTATCCCTGCATTTGCCTTTACGCTATGAGGATGAAACTCATATCACACCAATTGCTGATGCTCAGACAGGTGTACCAGTACAGATTGAAGCAACAGTAATCCATCAGCAAATACAATTTCGTCCACGCAAACAGTTAGTAGTACAAGTCAAAGATGTGTCCGGCCATGTTTTGTATCTGCGTTTTCTGCATTTTTACCCCAGCCAGCAAAAACAACTGGCAGAAGGCAATGTAATTCGTGCGCTAGGTGAAATCAGACATGGTTTTTTGGGTGATGAAATGGTACATCCCAAAATTCGTACTGATATCGACAAAGGATTAGCCGAAAGTCTGACACCAATCTACCCTACAGTTAATGGACTGAATCAACCCACTTTACACCGCCTGATTCAGGCTGCGCTCAAGCATCTGCCAGCCGACGATACCTTGCCAGCCGAACTATTACAACAATTGCAGTTACCGCCCTTTCTGGAAAGTCTGACTTTTCTGCATTCTCCTCCACCCGAGTACTCGGCGCGAGATTTGCATGATGGCACTTTACCCGCATGGCAGCGGCTGAAATTCGATGAATTGCTGGCACAGCAATTATCAATGCGGCTGGCACGCCAGCAACGTTTGAATGGTCATGCTACAGCTTTATGTGGTAACGGGCATATCAGCCAACCTTTACTGGCTAATCTGGGTTTCGCCTTAACCACGGCACAACACCGTGCCATTGCTGAAATTACTAAAGATTTGGCACAAAGTCATCCGATGCACCGTTTATTGCAGGGAGACGTGGGCAGTGGCAAAACCATTGTTTGTGCACTTGCTGCCGCAGCAGCAATGGAAGCGGGTTTTCAGGTAGCGGTAATGGCGCCCACAGAAATTCTGGCTGAACAGCATTACCTGAAATTCCAGCAATGGTTTGCGCCATTGGGAATCAGGATTGCCTGGCTTTCCGGCAGTGTGCGCAAAAAAGCCCGTGAAGAGGCCAAAAATGAACTGGCAAACGGTACGGTTCAACTGGCCGTTGGCACGCATGCGCTGTTTCAGGATGATGTGGCCTTTCATAATCTGGGGTTGGTTATTGTTGATGAACAACACCGCTTTGGTGTAGCCCAGCGTCTGGCCTTAAAGAATAAAGGAGATGATGTACATCAGTTAATGATGTCTGCCACACCGATACCGCGCACACTGGCAATGAGTTTTTTTGCTGATCTGGATGTTTCGGTAATTGATGAATTGCCGCCCGGACGCACGCCGGTAGTAACTCGTCTGGTGAACAGTGCGCGCCGGCATGAAGTGGAAAAACTGGTGAAGCATACTTGCGCTCAGGGGCGGCAGGTATATTGGGTATGCCCGTTAATTGAGGAGTCAGAAGTATTACAACTACAAACAGCTGTGGATACTGTTGCCCAATTACAGGCCGCCTTGCCGGAACTGACCATAGGCCTGATACATGGCCGTCTGAAACCTGCGGAAAAAGCGGCTGTAATGGCTGCATTTGTCGAAGGTAGTACGCAGGTATTAGTAGCAACTACCGTGATTGAGGTAGGGGTGGATGTACCCAATGCCAGCCTGATGGTTATTGAACATGCGGAGCGTATGGGACTGGCGCAATTACATCAGCTGCGCGGACGCGTGGGGCGTGGAGCAGCAGCCAGTCGCTGTGTATTGCTGTTTAGTGAACCGCTGGGCGACTTGGCTAAAGCACGCCTGAAAGTGATTTATGAAAATACTGATGGTTTTGAAATTGCTCGGCAAGATTTAAATATCCGTGGTCCGGGAGAATTTCTGGGGGCGCGCCAAAGCGGTGTGCCCATGCTGCGTTTTGCCAATCTGGAAGAAGATTTACCATTATTGGAAAAAGCACGTGATCTGGCACCTATACTGATTAGCCAGCAATCAGAAGTAGTCAATAAGCACTTGCAACGCTGGCTGTCACAACGTGCCGCTTATTTTGGGGTATAAATTTAGCCTGCTTGTACCCCAATACATTACGCAAGCTTATCCAGTTATGATGTTAATGAGTAGCGGTGTTGCGTTAAATACTTGCTAGATAGATACATCAAGAATGGTTTTAAAACAAAATAAAAAACCTGTTTGAAAAATCAAACAGGTTTTCAGAATCTGGCACGCCCACGGGGAATCGAACCCCGGTTACCGCCGTGAAAGGGCGATGTCCTAACCGCTAGACGATGGGCGCGTTGTCTTGATGGTGCACCCGGAGCGATTCGAACGCCCGACCCTCTGGTTCGTAGCCAGATACTCTATCCAACTGAGCTACGGGTGCATTGCTTTCGAACTCGTTTAAGAGTCACCGAAAATCAAGAAGCGCGATAATACGCAATAATCTGACATTTGGCAAGCAGAAAACTGCCATAAAAACAAAATAAATACATATCAATATGATTTATAATATAATTTAATAAACAAGTCAGGCGAAAATCTACAACATACCGATACCGGATACCTCACGAGCCAATTTTGCTGCGGTGTTATCAGTCATACCACCAACAAAATCCAAAACTTTCATATAAGCCAGATATAAACTATCCTCTTTGCTTAGTTTCTGCTCTTTTAATAATGACAAAGCTAGCTCCTGCCGTCTGCTTAATTTGTCGGTTTTAATGAAGGCATGCACAGCCGGTACCAGCAAACCTAGTATCGACCCGAGACAGGGAAAAGTAGCGATTTCAGTAATCAGCTTGCTCTGATGGTGAAATATGCGTGTCCGTGCCAGCTCCTTAGCTGCATTCAACGCTTCATTTACATCGGGACTGGCCAGTGCAAGTAAATCTTTGCCGCGAAAAGAGCCATTCAATAAATCACTGTGGTGTTTGATAAAAGTATGTGCAATATCATCTACTGCGCGGCCAATGGCAATCCCACGCAAACGGGCACAACGTTCCTGACTGGCATAAGAGTGCCATTCATATTCTTTATTGGTTAGTCTGGATAAGATTTGCTCTACTTCATCAACCTGTAACAAGCCCAGCTCAACAGCGTCCTCCAGATCCAATAAAGCGTAGCAAATATCATCAGCAGCTTCCATCAAATACGATAATGGATGTCGTACCCAGTGATTTTCACCCGACAGTGGCAGGCCAAGCTGCCGGGCAACGCACCGAATAAAAGGTAGCTCTGTCTGATAGATATTAAATTTACGCCGCCCCTGCTCAGCCGAACTTGTCCAAGGATATTTCAGCAAGGCACCGATAACTGCTGCGGTGAGCCGCATGCCGCCAGCGTTCTGATACATTTCCAGACTGGCTACCAGACGCAGACTATGTGCATTACCTTCATAGGTTTCAATATCATTGCGCTCAGTATTGCTCAATTCCCGCAAATAATGAGCGTGCTGCGGATCACGAAACCATTCTCGCAGTGCTTCTTCACCGGTATGCCCGAACGGCGGATTACCAAAATCATGCGCCAGACAGGCTACCTGTACTATCGCACCAATATCGGCAGCATGACTGCCCGGTGGTAGGAAATTACCGGCAGTCAGCATAACGCCGACACGATTGCCCAAGCTACGCCCGACGCTGGCCACCTCAACACTATGAGTGAGACGGTTGTGCGTGTGGTCATGCAAGGCAAACGGATGCACCTGCGTTTTACGTGCCAGACGACGAAAACCGCTGGAAAACACCACACGATCATAATCTATGTGAAAATCAGTACGTAAAGCCTCCGCGCCTTCTTCACTGGAAGAGGTCACGGTAGGCACGATACAGCCATTATCCGGTTTAAAACGTTGGGCACTTAATAATTGTGTCCAGTTCATACAGTATGGCAAAGTTGTTTTCATATTCAGACAGGTTGACAGGCTGAAAGCGCCATGAATCTTTTACTGGCCGATATCATCAATTGTTATCATTCAGCCCTGTTTCAACTCATATATTCCTTCGTTATTATACTGACTAAATGATAACATGCTGTAACTTATACTGTAATCAAAAACAGTTTTTCCATTCCCGCAAACAGGTAAATACTGCTAGCGGCTCAGCGGACTGCTGCTCAGACAATCCTTTCTGCACTACTGAAGCGATAACTTGTGGCTGGCTGGTACGCAAAAAAGGGTTGATATCACGTTCATGCGCCAGACTGACCGGTAATGTAGGTAATGTTACTGACTGCAATAATGCCTGCCTGATTGCCGGATTATCCGGTTCTACAGCCTGAGCAAATTTTAAATTAGCTGCCGTATATTCATGTGCCGGATAAAATAAGGTATCTGGTGGCAAGCTGTTTAAGCGCTGCAGGCTGGCAAACATTTGTGCCATAGTTCCGGTAAATACCCGCCCGCAACCGGCGCTAAACAGGGTATCACCACAAAATACCCGTTGCTGGCCAGTAGAATCAGCCAATATATATGCCAGATGATCAGCAGTATGACCGGGGATATGCCATACATCTACCCGTTGTCCAAAAGCTTCAAATTCACTGCCTTCATTTACTGCTCTGTTCACCTCAGACCACTCACCCCAACCAATAACCTCACACTGTGGATAGTGTTGCTTTAACGCTGCCACACCACCAGTATGGTCATGGTGTGCATGGGTAAGCCAGATAGCATTCAGGTTTAACGCCTGTGCAGTCAGATAATTCTTCACCACGGCCGCTTCACCCGGGTCTACCACTATTGCATGATTTTCCTGCCGCAAGAGCCAGATATAATTATCCGACAGGGCTGGTAATGGCACGATATGCATCACAGCTTACTCCTGTTTTAGCAATACAATAGCCAGTACTGCAAGGCAATCAGCGTTTTACCGTCATGAATCTGGTTATTGGCCAATGCCGTACGCACTTCATCCCGGCTTAACAATACTGGTTCAAGAATTTCATCCTCATCTGCGGCCAGCGCACTATTGGGCTGCACATTTTCCGCCAGATAAAGATACATTTTTTCATCACCGAAACCGGGCACAGTATAGAAAGTATGAATAAGTTTAACCTCTGCTGCGGTATAAGGAGTCTCTTCCGCCAGCTCCCGCAAGGCAGCATCAGCCGGATCCTCATTTTTGCCATCCAGCTTGCCCGCCGGAATTTCCAGCAATGCCTCTCCCACTGGGTAGCGCCATTGCCTTACCAGTACTACTTTCTGTTCAGCAGTTACCGCCAGTACTGCTGCCGCACCCGGATGCTGTACCACCACCCGCTGTGCCTGATTTCCATTAGGCAGGCTGACAGTATCTTCTAAAACATTTAAAAACGAACCACGATAAACTTCTTTGCTGGTAATTTTAGTTTCGGTCAGATTCATATTGATACGTTCCATTTATAGTTAAAACGCTAGCGTAGTCACTTCAGCAGCACATGGCAATATGATCTACTCTGTTTTAGCGTAAAATAAATAACCCTGTACCCGTGCTTTCAGCATATTCTATGTATTTATCTTTATTTGCCATTGCCAGCGGAGCTGCGCTGGGTGCCATTTTACGCTGGCTGCTAAGTATCAGCCTGAATCCACTTTATTCTGGCTTGCCATATGGCACATTAATAGCCAACTGGACAGGAGCCTATCTGATTGGCCTGTCCAGCGGTCTGTTTATGCATTTTGTGAATATTGCACCCGAATGGCGCTTGTTTGTGATTACCGGTTTTCTTGGCGGGCTAACTACTTTTTCAACTTTTTCGCTCGAATCAGTACAACTACTCCAGTCACAACGCTATACTTTAGCAATAACCCATATATTGTTACACACTGGTGGTTCTTTACTGCTCACCATACTGGGTTTACTAAGCGTACACTGGTGGCTGAAAATCACATGAAGCAGCATCGTGCAGCCTGTCAGCCATCCACCGGCTGTGCCGGAGTTTCCAGAATTAGCTGATACAGCGCTGCATCCAGCCAGTGACCGAACTTAAAACCAATCTGCGGCAAAGTGCCTACATGCTTGAAACCAAGCTGCTCATGCAGGGCTATGCTGCTACTATTGGCTGCATCAATTACTCCCATTAACACATGCATATCAGTCTGCTTTGCGCGAGCAATCAGTTCCTGCATTAGCATGCGTGCCAGCCCCTGCCGCCGGCAGTCATTGCGAACATACACACTATGCTCCACGGTGTATTTATTGGCTGGATAATCTCTGAATGCGCCCCAAGAAGCAAAGGCCAGCAGTTCTCCATGCTCGTTTACCGCACCAATTACTGGCCAGTTGCGCGCGCGCTTAACTGCAAACCAGCCTTGCATGAATGACAGTGATCGTGGTTCATAATCATACAAGGCAGTAGAAGTAGCAATGGTATCGTTAAAAAGCGCCAGAATGGCTGCGGCATGTTCTTTTTCCGTACAGTCCACCAGCTTTACCACTTCATTTTTACCTATACTCATTATTTTCTCCCATATAAAAAACTGCCTGTAAATACAGGCAGTCAGCATAAAATTAAACCAGACCTTTTTTGGCCAGATAGCCTTCGTAATCACCCAGATAATACTCAAAGCAGCCTTCACCATCTAGCTCAATAATTTGCGTAGCCAAACTGGAGACAAACTGACGGTCATGAGAGACAAATATCAGCGTACCCGGAAATTTTTCCAGAGCCATATTTAACGCTTCAATGCTTTCCATGTCCATGTGGTTAGTGGGTTCATCCATCACCAGCACATTCGGTTCCTGCAAAATCAGCTTGCCATACAGCATACGGCCTTTTTCTCCACCAGAAAGTACCTGTACCTGTTTACCCACTTCATTACTGCCAAAAAGCAACCGCCCGAGAGTTCCGCGAATCACCTGCTCATCATCGCCTTCTTTACCCCACTGGCGCATCCACTCAGTCAAGGTCATCGATACATCAAAATCGTTCTCGTGGTCTTGCGGATAATAGCCTACCTGCGCTTTTTCCGCCCATCTAACCGTACCGGTGTCTGCCTTGATACCTTCGTTACACGCTTCATCGTACGCGCCGGCCAGTAATTTCAGCAACGTGGATTTACCGGCACCATTCGGGCCGATAATGGCCAGCCGTTCACCAGCATCCAGCATCAGATTCAGCTTTTTAAACAGTTGCCGGTCAAAACGTTTGGATAAATCTTGTACCTCCAACGCCTGTCGGTGTAATTTTTTCTTGTCATCAAAGTTAAAGCGGATAAACGGGCTCTGACGGCTTGATGGCTTCACTTCTACCATATCTGCCTTGATCTTATCTGCCAGCTTGGCACGGCTGGTTGCCTGACGTGCCTTGGATTTATTGGCAGAAAAACGTGCCACAAATTCCTGTAATTCCTGCAATTTCTCTTTGGCTTTAGCATTATCCTTCAGAGTACGCTCACGTGCCTGAGTTGAAGCCAGCATATAATCGTCATAATTCCCCGGATACAGCGTAATGCCGCCATAATCCACATCCGCCATATAAGTGCATACTTCATTCAGAAAGTGGCGGTCATGTGAAATAATAATCATGGTAGATTCATAGCTGTTCAATACCCCTTCCAGCCAGCGAATAGTATTGATATCCAGATTATTGGTAGGTTCATCCAGCAACAGCACATCCGGTTTGGAAAACAATGCCTGTGCCAGCAGCACACGCAGTTTAAAGCCGGGTGCCACTTCACTCATACTGGCATTATGCAGATGCTCATCAATACCTACACCTGCAAGTAATTCGGCAGCACGTGCCTCAGCCGTATAACCATCATATTCAGCAAATTTAGCTTCCAGATCAGCCGCGCGCATATAATCATCTTCAGTGGCTTCCGGGTTGGCATAGATAGCATCACGCTCAGTCATGGCGGCCCACATTTCCGTATGCCCCATCAATACCACATCCAGCACTCGCATATCTTCATATGCAAACTGATCCTGCCGCAGCTTACCCAGCCGCAAGCCCTGATCGATGGCCACCTCACCGCTGGTGGGTTCCAGATCACCGCCCAGAATTTTCATAAAAGTTGATTTACCTGAACCGTTGGCACCAATCAAACCATAACGATGGCCGCCACCGAACTTCACCGACACATTTTCAAACAATGGCTTAGCGCCAAACTGCATCGTAATATTATTGGTACTGATCACAGGAATGATTCCTTTAAAATTCTGACAAAATAGTCTAATTCTAGCACAGGAAAATGCCAAAATTCGGCAAACCGCGTACTGTCGTTTACAATGTAGTTATTTAAAGTGTAAAAATACTTTTTATCTACTATAAATTCATATGGATATGGTCAGATTAAGTCCAAAACTGATAGCCTTATTATTACTATGTGGCGCCATTGCTGGTATAGCAGGCATATCCCTTATCGGCCTACTGCACGTGATTCAGCAAACAGTTTATGGAATTTCCCGCATTGATGGTATTACCTTTCGCAACATAGTTGAACAAACCAGTCCAACACATCGGCTGCTGGCTTTGAGTAGCTGTGGTGTAGTTGCCGGTATAGGCTGGTTCTTACTGCACCGTTATGCACCCAAACTGATTGATATTAAACAAGCAATCGGTAACAGTACCATACCGATACCAATAAGCACCACCCTGATTCATGGCCTGCTCCAGATACTTACCGTAGGCATGGGCTCCCCTCTCGGACGCGAAACGGCACCACGTGAAATCAGTTCAGCACTGGCTGATTACATTGGCCGGCGCTTACATATCAGCAGCGAGGAACGAAAAATTCTGCTGGCCTGTAGTGCTGCCGCCGGTCTGGCTGCGGTTTTTGATGTGCCACTGGCTGGTGCCATGTTTGCACTGGAAACACTACTATTTAGTTTCCAGCGTAATCATGTTATCGCTGCATTAATTTGCTGTACCACTGCTGCATGGGTTGGTCGCTTAGGACTAGGTGGTATGACAGCTTACCAAATACCCGCATTTACTCTAAACAACCCGCTGTTAATTTGGGCGCTGTTGATTGGTCCGGTGATCGTCGCCAGCTCATGGCTATTACAACGCCAACTGGCTTGCTGTAAACCATCTACCCGTAGCAGCCCCAGACTAATTATTATCAGCATTGCTGCATTTATATTAATTGGTATCATGGCCGGGTGGTTACCAGAAATACTGGGCAACGGCAAAGCCGGTAACGAACTGTTATTTAATGACAACATTGGCTGGCATTATGCACTGGCACTGCTAATCGGCAAATGGTTTGCACTGTTGCTGGCAACCCGTGGCGGCGCTTATGGTGGATTTATCACCCCCTCAATGATGCTCGGTGGGCTTATCGCGTTATTGGCAGCCTCAGCATGGAACAGCATACTGCCACCAGTTCCCGTTATTGCTGCAGTAGTGATTGGCGCCACCGTTTTTCTGGCCATACAGCAAAAAATGCCTCTAACCGCTATATTATTTGTACTGGAAATAACCAACATCACTCCAGACATTATCATGCCCATAAGCCTGTGTCTGCTTACTGCATTACCCTGTCAGCAGGTCTTAAACAAACAGTAAAATAAAGTCAATCTGCCATCTATCTAAGCAGGACAGCTTTCAGCTTCTGCCAGCCAGTCATGTTTGCGCAAATATTCCTTCAGCCGGGCCTCTGCGGAACCTGCCACCGGTTCATACTGGTATTCAAAGCGTGCTAAAGGCGGCATTGACATCAGAATCGACTCAGTGCGCCCACCGGAATGCAAACCAAACTGCGTACCGCGGTCATATAACAGATTAAATTCAATATAGCGTCCGCGCCGGTACAACTGAAACTGGCGCTCCCGCTCCCCGTACGCCATATCTTTACGTCGTGCCACAATAGGTAAATATGCCTGTAAATAGGCAGCACTTACTGCCCGAACAAAAGCAAAACACTGAGCAAAATCCCAACGATTTAAATCATCAAAAAACAAACCACCCACACCACGTTGCTCCTGCCGATGTGGCAGATAAAAATAACGATCGCACCATTCTTTAAACTCGGAATATATCGTTGCACCAAAGGGCAGACATGCCTCACGTGCCACTTGGTGCCAATGCACCACATCATCAGCAAATGGATAAAATGGGGTCAGATCAAAGCCTCCGCCAAACCACCAAACCGGTCTGGTATGTTCAGGATAGGCCACAAATAAACGCATATTAGCATGGCTGGTAGGTACATATGGATTACACGGATGTGCTACCAGCGATACCCCCATAGCTTCATACGGAGCACCGGCCAGATACTGGCGTTCACGCGTTGCTGAAGCTGGCATTTCTTTTCCCGTAACATGGGAAAAATTTACTCCTGCCTGCTCAAACACCGCCCCTTGTTTCAGCACCATACTGCATCCACTACCCAGCCGGCTAGACCATTCATCTACTGCAAACCCCGCCGCACCGTCTTCCTGCGCCAGAGCCTCGGCTAAACCTGACTGTAAGTTTTTAAAAAAATCTAAAACCTGATTAAAAGCATCACTACTCATGAAAAAACCGTGAACCATAATTACTTAATATATGTATAATATTAAGTAATTCTTATTAAAAGAAAACTTACAAAACTAGATTTTTTTAAAATCAAAAATTCTGTGTAAAGAGAAGTATTTTACTGTACATTTATCAGCAGCAAGTTAACAGTAAACTATTAAAAATCGCTCAATGCCAAAGATAGCATAACCAAAACTCACCTAACTTATGCACCCACCATATTGAAGACAAGGAAACCTAAATGCAACTTTATCTCTACGATCATTGTCCCTACTGCGTACGTGCGCGGATGATATTCGGTAAAAAAATGGTACCGGTAGAAAATATTTATCTGCTCAACGATGATGAAGACACCCCCAATAAGCTGATCGGCAAAAAAATGGTACCAATTCTGGTGAAAGATGATGGCAGCGCTATGGGTGAAAGTCTGGATCTTGTGCACTACATCGACCAGCTTACAGGCGGTGCTCCACTAAATACCATAATTCGTCCGGAAATTGAAGGCTGGATAAAAATTACTGATACCTATCGTAATTTCCTTACCCTACCACGCTGTATCAGCATTAAGCTGCCAGAATTTGCGACACAAAGTGCCATAGATTATTTTATTAGCAAAAAAACCGCCATTTTCGGCGATTTTCAACAGCATTTGCGTAATAGCCAAATCTACATCGACCGCCTGAATGCCGATTTGATTGCTCTTTCCCCACTGATTCTCAGTGATCGCGGTGTTAATGGTACTTTCAGTATGGAAGATATCCTATTATTTCCATTACTACGCAATCTGACTATGGTTAAAGGTGTTGAATGGACAGCACCAGTACTCGACTACATAAACAGCATTAGCCGCATTACCCAAATTCCCTTGTTTGATGACCGTACCATCTAATATCTCATTATCTGCAAATGGCAGCCTGTACACTGTACCGGCTGCCATTTTCTATAACAATAAAATTCAAGTAGAAATATTGATACAAAATGATTATTACCCTCATTCTGGTATTGAGAATTACACACTACTACAATACATTAAATATTTATAAATTATTAACATAATATTTAAATTTACTGTTTATATAAAAAATATCCAAGATAACTAAATGATTATAAAGTAAACTGTTTATTCATTTTCCCATTAATAAATAATTAATCTTAGAGGAAATACATCATGTCTAAAACCAAAACCGTTTCAGAAATACTGATTGATGTACTGACACAAGCAGGAGTAAGCAACTGTTATGGCATCATCGGTGATACCCTGAATTTTGTTGGCAAAGCCATCGAAAAGAGCAGCATTAACTGGGTGCATACCCGTCATGAAGAAGCTGCTGCATTTGCTGCCGGTGCTGAGGCCATGATTACCAATAAACTCACTGCATGTGCCGGTTCGTGCGGACCAGGCAGCCTGCATCTGATTAACGGGCTGTACGAATCCAATCGCAACAATGCTCCAGTAATTGTAATTGCCAGCCAACTGGCCGCCTCATCAATAGGTACTGGCTTTCCTCAGGAAGTAGATTTCCTCAAAGTTTATCAGGACACCAGCGTATTCTGTCAGATGGTTAACCAGCCACAGGAAGCACAGCGCATCTTCACTCAGGCAGCTCAGGCTGCAATTAATAAGCGTGGCGTAGCCGTTGTTATCCTGCCCAGCGACATCAGCAAAATGGAAGTAGTCGAACAACCAATAAAAATCTGGCATCCCCAGCCAGTTACCCGCCCGAATGATAATGAAATCGAAGAACTGGTCAAAGCCATCAATCAGGGTAATAAAATCACCATTTATGCCGGTTATGGTAGTAAAGATGCGCATGACGAAGTAATTGCCTTGGCTGAAAAACTTAAGGCTCCTGTTGTACACACATCCCGCGCCAAGGACAGTATTGCCTGGGAAAACCCCTATCAGATAGGCATGACCGGCATGTTTGGTACTAAAGCCGGTTATGAAGCAGTCAAAAACTGCGATACCCTGTTATTACTTGGGTGCAGTTTTGCATGGACAGAATACTATCCTGAAAATGCCAATATAATTCAGATTGACCACGAGGCTACCCAATTAGGTTTGCGTCATCCAATCAGTCTGGGGCTGGTGGGCGATGTTAAAACCACCCTGCAAACCATTTTACCTAAAATTCAGCCACGTAACGACAGCAGTTTTCTGGATCACCATACCGCTTTATTTACCAAAATCATGACTAAGTATAAAGCCAATGCCACGCCAGACGACAAACATCCAATTCATCCGCAACAACTGATTGAACTGATAGATAAATATGCCGACGACGATGCCCTGATTACCGCTGACGTGGGTACACCCATGTTGTGGGGTGCACGTTACCTTAGCATGAATGGTAAACGACGTTTTCTTACCAGTCTTAAACATGGCACCATGTCCAATGGTATGCCTCAGGCTTATGGATTTCAGAAAGCTTTCCCGCACCGACAGGTAATTTCTTTATCGGGTGATGGCGGTCTGGCCATGCTGATGGGCGACCTGCTTACCGCCAAACAGGAGAATCTGCCGATTAAAATAGTTGTTTTCAACAATAGTTCCCTTAATTTTGTTGAACAGGAACAAAAAGGCGAAGGACTGGTGGAAGTATTTGTTGACCTGAAAAACGGCGATTTTAAAACCATTGCCGAAGGCTGTGGCTTCAATGCCCAGAGTGTCAGCAAATCTTCCGAACTGGAAGCAGCAGTACAAACCTTTCTGGCACACAAAGGACCGGCTCTGCTAGATGTAGTAATCAGTGACAAAGAACTGATTATGCCACCAGCAATCAGCTATGAAAATGTGAAAAACATGGTTTGGTATGGCTCCAAAGCCATATTTGTGGGCAAAGGCAAAGACGTTATCGACATGATAAAGAATAATATCTGAACTTACTGAACACAGGCTCACCGCTCAGATTCAAGCATAGCAGTGGGCCTTATTTATGGCTGCAAGTCTGAAAATGCCACTACATAACACCCATATCAATACCAGCTTCTCTGGCACACATACTTAATTCGGCCGCCGCTTACACTGGTATTTATCAATATAAAGAAATGAAAGAATATTAATTTCAAATAGGCTGGCATTGATATACTGGGATTCTAAATACCAAATTAAGCCATATTCAAATTAGCATTTGCTATCACTGAAAATAGCATTAAAAGATTGATTGTCCATAACCTTACTAAGCTTATGTTTAAACATGGCAGACATATTAGAAAATAAACAATCTCCCATGCTGATCCTTTTAACCCCCAATTCTTGGAGCTTTTCAAAACCAGGTAGATCAGGCATAGCCATAATATTAATAGGTAACCGAGATTTATCTACAAGAAACTTGATATCCGCTTCGTGCGATAAACAGGGGATAAAAATTCCATCAGCGCCAGCTTGTGTATACAGTTCAATGCGTTTTTGGGTTTCATCCAGCTTATCTGGAACATTTAATACATAAGTATCAGTTCGGATATTAAGAAAAATATTTAGATTAGCTTCATTAAGTTTGCTTTTAACCTCATGAATAATATTAGCGAAGCTTTTACCATCAACCAGGATTCGTTCCTCGTTCACAATACTATCCTCTAGATTAATTCCTGCAATACCATATATTGCCAGCTCCTTAATATTATTGACTATTTTAGTTGGTATTCTGCTATACCCTGCCTCCATATCAACTGAAAGAGGTAAAGACGTATTATCAGCAATTCTTTGTATAACATAACAAAGCTCCTTAAATTGTATTTTCTCTCCATCTTCATAGCCAAGCATACAAGCAATCGCAGCACTGGAAGTGCCAATAGCCTGAAAGCCTAGTTTTTCAGCTATCTTCGCACTGTTTACATCCCAAACATTACATAGTATTAAAGGATAAGAATTTTTATGTAATTCATTAAATGTCATAATAAAACCTCAGAAGTTATTAATGACATTAATAATAGAATTAATAAATTGAATACGACAACCTAAGAATTGACAAGTATTTTTTATTTTGAGCACCAATCACATACAGCATTCATTATTAAACATAATGTACTATAAAATAAATAAAACTACTGAAACTTTCAAACTAGCGGCGATTTGCATCAAAGTCATTTTCAATATCATTCAAAAACAAAAAAATATTCCAAATACATTATTTTAACCATATAAATATTACAGCATTAAATAATTAATTTCAGATACAAAAGTATCTCAAGCTATTCTGAATTATTCATCTGCCTGAGTAGCCGGCAATCAGCCTCAAGTATAAAAAGATAAATACTTCATTTTTAACAACACCCAACTTAAATTCAATAATCATTAAAATCATACAGTTAATTATTTACACTAATTAATCCTTTTCAATCAAAATAATTTAAAGTACTGTTATTTCTTAACCTTTATTCAACATGAATAAAGGTTATCTGTCAGCAGTGTTTTCGAACAGTCAGGCAATTTTGACAATGTGGGAAAACTTCTGACTCTAAGATTAATATGATCATTCAACGCTGTAATAAACTATCCAGCCATTGATATAGAATCAATAGTTGGGTAGTTTTCGCTTTACCATGTTTATATTTAGATGCTGCAATGTCAGTCTGAAAATAATCAGACATTTGAAACTTTTGACCTTTTATCTAGGTAATTTTATAATAAACTAAAGTAAAGTAAAGAAATTGCAAAGGAGGTATATAAAAATGCCGGCAAAAGTGGCATTTACAGAGGCTAAAAAATTATACGAATCAAAATTTCCAAATAATAAACTGATTAAGTTCGAATCAGCATCAAGACCTTGTTCTATATTATGTTACAAACATGGCTTGGTAGAAGATTTAGGTTTCAGGAATTTAAGGCTCTCCAAATTTGGTTGTCCTAAATGTGCACGGGATCACCGTAGGCGGGGTGTTGACGCTAAAATTAAGCAGTATTTAGATATCAATTCCAGTGAAAGTTTAAATCAGATTAAGAAATTTAGTGATACCGTACCTCGCAGAACAGATAAAACCAGACGAAGCAAGTCCTGCACCTTAGCAGAATCTCCGCTGGAGTGTAGTAGTAAAGGATCTACTGCTAAACACGCTTTAAATAACAAAGCGCGTACTGAGCAACTTTCTTCATCTCATGTACAGCCTGTATTCGATGATAAGCTAGAAGACTTACCAAAAAGCAACTTTGCTCTAGTACCGTATCATAGCGATGTAAAAGTTGCTGCCGGATTAGGGCGTTTTAATAATACTCTTGCAACCTTGCCTATCCCTTTAAGTCTGCCTGAACTACAAAAATTAGGCGTTCAACCTAATAACATTATTTGTTGTCGGATTATTGATGATAGCATGGATCCAATACTACAAGATGGTGCTTTAGTAGGGATTGATACGGCGGAAACTGAGATTCGTAGTGGGAAAATTTATGCGTTTATTGACCATAATGGTTGGTCGCATATAAGAATTTTAATTAAGACGGACGATTCCCGTATAAAAATTCATAGTTACAATTATTCTTATGAAACAGAGATAGTTACCCCTGAATCAATTCATGTTATTGGTCGTTTGTTCTGGGCTGCCTCAATATTTTAGGTTAATTGTAATCAAGTACGTCATCTTATGCATTACAAATATTCAAAATATTGACCAATGTTTCAGGCTTGACAGGATTTATCCATCTACTTAGCTACCAAGTAGAGTTCATCTAAAAACATATAGATACAGCTCTAATTATCACGATAACCGGCGAACAGCCTGTTTTACTTTCCGATACCATGCACGTTGATGCTGTTTGTCCGGCATACCGGCAACTCCATACTGCCAATCAATATATTGAGCTAATAAAGCAGCCAAATTATCATTAAGTAAACCATGCTCAGCCAAAATAGCTTGTAGTTCCAGCGGTCCGATGGCAGACAGCTCCAACTGCTCTGCGTCTATAACAGCCTGTTTGAGCAAATTGATACCATCGGTCAATGGCTGCACCTGCACACTTCCCTGCTTTCTCAGCCAGATAATCAATGGCAGTGCTGTAATCATAATCGCAATCGCAATTATCATTAACAATACAGATTTGGGTATATCTTTTAACTTAAGCCAGCTCAATATCGAATTCTGGCTACTGGTGTCATAGTTCAACACCCATTGCTGCCAATAAAACTGCCCTTTATCCAAATATTTCTGTAATAACGGATAAGATGAAGACAAACCATCTCGCTGTGCTGCTGGCAGAGCATTCTCAACTCCACTTTCCACCCGCACTGAAGAAATTGCACCGGTCGGGTCTACACGCTGCCATTTACCTTTTTCTGCTATCCAGATTTCTGTCCAAGCATGCGCATCTTTGCTGCGAATCTGCCAGAATTTCCCATCAGGATGATATTCACCCCCCTGATAGCCAATCACTATTCGTGCAGGAACCCCTATCGCGCGTGCCAGCCATACAGTAGCATCTGCATAATCTTCACAAAAACCCTCCCGGCCACTGAATAAAAAATAATCCGTTTTATTCAAAGTTTCCATATTGCGTTTTGGTGTGAGTGTATATTGAAATCCACCATTACGAAAATAGGCCATTATATGGCGGATAAATTCCTCACTGCTGCCGGATTCTCTAGCCATTTTTTGCGCCAGCCGACGGGTTTCAGGATTAAGTCCGGCCGGTAGCTGGGTATAGTAATTCAGCAAACCCTGATCCATTTGCTGGCGCAAATCCGGTGTTAGCTGAGAATACAAATGCACCCGGCGCAAGCCTTCCCGACTTTTGTTCACTCGCACCACATTTCCCACCCGCCGAGTTAAATCCGGCTTATTGTCTGCCAACGGCTGATCCAGTGCCGGTATACGCCCATGATCATCCTGAATAATCAGTTGATAGCCTACCATTCTGCTATTCGGCTGCTGAGCTAAAACGGCTCTGTGTGGCAACTGCAAAGTATCTTCATCTGTATATTGCTCTTTTACAGCATGCCATTGCCCACCCTGATTATCACCCATCACCATCACACGCCAATACAGATCGGCATTACGGGGAATAACATCGTTATCAAAAGTAACATTAAACGCCAGTGCATTACTCAGAATCAGGTTACTAACACTGCCAGAAACGAGCGTATCTGATAATCCGGTTACAGCAGACTGCTGTGGCTGCGGCACACCCCATAACGGCATATCCTTGCGCGGCACCACTACAAACAAAATCACTGCCAGAGGAAAAGACAGCATCAAAATCAGCGCACCCTGACGAACAGCAGCTCCCGGATTGATACCGGCCAGTAAACCTAATGAAGAAATCAAGCAGAATAATGCCACAATCAGCCACGGCGCCATCAGCATACTTTGATTAAACAGCAGACCGCCACCCATTAAAATTAACTGTGCCAGTAACAGTATCTGCCAGTCGCGCAAGGTTTCGCCTTCAAAAGCCTTGAGCACAATCATTAACATCAGCAGCGAAACACTGGCATCGCGGCCGATAATTGTTCCAATACGGAAATACACCCATACAGCAGTAGCCAACAACAATATCACCAATGCCCACAGCGGCAGTTTTTTAACATTGGTGAAAAGCAAGGCCACACGCACAATTAACAGCACGACAAATGCAGCACCCACGCTCAGTGGCAAATCAAATAATAGAGGTAAAGCTACCCAAACCAGCATCAGCAATAAAATAAACTGAGTACGTACCGGAGGAGATTTGCGTAAAAAAACCGGATCAGCGAGCCACATTACCATCTACCCAAAGCATTCAAACATTGTGTTCGTTGTGCAGTAGCGGCCTCAAAGCGTTGCCGCGGTAATTCCAGAATATATTTTTCCCCACTGGCATCTGCTGCCAGAACACGATAACACATCATACTGGCCATTTTTTCCAGACTGGTGCCCTGCGGATAATCATGATAAGAAATCAGCAATGGCTGTACCTCTGCACTGCCTTGCTCAAAATACTTGTCCAGTAAATCACCTGTCTTGGCATAATGCTTCCATGCAATCTGCCGCGGTGAAGTAGTATTCTGATGTGGCAACAGATATGCTGGATCCTGACCACTTAAGCTGATTTGTGTACTCTGCTTATCATCACTGGTTCTGGCTGCTGGGATATTGTGTTCGACAGGCTCAGGAAAAATCACAATTTCATCAGTAAATTCCCAATGAGTTTTAATCATCAGCAACCCAAACGGAGCCATACTGGCACCAGCCAGTATCAGCGTTGGCAAAAGTCCGCGCCGCTGTGGTGGCAGTGTCCAGACAAAGTCAGTATTTTCCGGCGTGATCGTCCATAGCTGCCAGTCACTGGCCGTACCAGTTATTTCCTGTGCGGTTTGCAGCCACAACCAGCGCGTACGTTTACAGCTATCACAGACTCGTAAAGTCAGCACACAATCTTTACCGGCAAAATATTCCTGCTGCGGCACAATTGTCAGTACCAGTCCGGTAAGCTGACGAATACCGGCAAGCGCACCGAACAGTAATATGCCCAATAGCCAGAACACCAGCGCATAGGCTACATTTACCTGATAATTAACTGCCATGATCCACAACAGAATACAGGCAATAGCCAGCCCCCAGCCCATGCGCGTTAAATTGATACGCACATTATGGGCACGCAAAGCAGTATGCCCATCAATAGGAGTTGGAGCAGGCACCTCAAACCACTGCAACATAGTCCAGCATCTCGGTGAGCAGCGTACTACTTCTGGATTGGCTTTGTAATGGTTGCAAGCGGTGCGCAGCTACTGCCACCCATACCGCTTTCACATCTTCCGGCACCACATGTTCCCGTCCCTGCACCCAAGCGTAAGCTTTGGCTGCCTGCACAACAGCCAGTCCGGCACGCGGACTCAGGCCAACAGCAAACGTACCCGGTGTACGTGTGGCTGCTACCAGACGGTAAACATAATCTGCCGCTGCTGCTGATAAATTGACCTTAGCAACTTCCGCCTGCCACTGCTGCAATATCTGCCCGTTGCATACAGCTTTCAGGCGCGGTACAAACTGGCGACGCCCGCCTGAAAGATAGAGCTGCTTTTCTTCTTTTTCTGCCGGATAACCAATACTCAGACACATCATAAACCGATCCAGCTGCGATTCCGGTAAAGGATAAGTACCCAGTTGTTCAGTCGGATTCTGGGTAGCAACTACCAGAAACGGCTTGGGTAAAGCATAAGTTTTACCATCAATAGATACTTGCCCCTCTTCCATAGCTTCCAGTAAAGCTGATTGCAGCTTAGGTGAAGCACGGTTAATTTCATCTGCCAGTAAAAAAGAATTAAAAACCGGTCCCGGATGAAAAATAAATTCACTGGTTTTCGGCTGAAAAACACTCACACCTAGCAAATCCGCCGGCAGCATATCGTTAGTAAACTGAACGCGCTGGTAGTTTAATCCCAACACCGCCGCCAATGCGTGAGCAAGTGTAGTTTTGCCAACGCCGGGCACATCTTCAAGCAGAACATGTCCGCGCGCCAGCACACAGGTAACAATCTGTATCAATATTTGTTGCTTACCCAGAATCAGAGCATTGAGCTGTTTGAAAATTGGTTCAAGTTTTGCATTCATGTTCTAACACATTTGTAATAAAAAAATCCGGCAGTATCATAAAATATTACCACCCCGTGATAACAATTAATAATAAGCCCTGCAATACTTATACTAAATACTAATACTAAAATTATATTAATAATTCATGTCTTAAAATGCATTATTTCAGAATTATATGCAATGTAAAGCAAAATTACTAACTAGATTTAACATTATGCACGATTAAGAGCAGATTAATCAATGCGTATATATTCTACTGCCAGTATTTCAATATTTTCCACACCATCAGGGCCATATAAACGTACTTCATCACCTTCATGAGCTTTCAGTAACGTATGCGCCAGCGGTGATACCCAAGAAATCTTATTACGGGCAGTATCAATTTCATCTGTACCAACAATACGCACAGTCTGCTCCTGCCCGTTTCCGCGCAGAATGGTTACTGTTGCACTAAAAAACACCTGATCACTGGCTTCGCGCGCCTCCGGATCAATTACTTGTGCAGCTTCCAGCCTTTTGGTCAGAAAACGAATCCTGCGATCAATTTCACGCAACCTGCGCTTACCATACAGGTAATCACCATTTTCGCTACGGTCGCCATTACCAGCAGCCCAATTTACCACATTCACTACTTCCGGACGCTCCTTATGAACCAGATGATATAGTTCATCCTGTAGAGCCTGATGACCAGTAGGAGTAATGTAATTGGGTGCAGTCTGAGAGGGCACATTAGACATAGCCTGAGTCTCCATGATTGATACAAAAGCAGGCTGTCTGAAAATTACAGACAGCCTGCTTGATTTTACAACAAACTCAGCAATTATTTACGCTGTGCATCCACCGCAGCCAAAGCTACCATATTCACAATACGGCGTACGGAAGCCATTGGAGTAACAATGTGTACAGATTCATTCATACCCATCAGAATCGGTCCAATCGTTACGCCATTAGAAGAAGTACGCAGCAGATTGTAGCTGATATTAGCAGCCTCAACATTTGGCATTACCAGCAGATTAGCTGCCCCCTTCAGTTCACAGTCTGGCATCAGTTTCTGACGCAGTTTTTCGTCCAGAGCCAGATCACCCTGCATTTCACCATCAATATTTAGTTCAGGATCGGCTTCTTTAATCAAAGCCAATGCCTGCTGCATTTTACTGCTGCTCGGCTGGTTTAGTGAACCAAAGTTGGAATTAGACAACAAAGCTACTTTAGGTTCAATACCGAAACGTTTCATCTCATTAACACACATCAGCGTGTTGGCAGCAACCTGCTCGGCAGTAGGTTCTGGATTAACATAAGTATCAGCAATGAACATATTACCTGACGTCATAATCAATGCATTCATTGCACAGGCGTTTTTCTCAGGATTATTGTAGCCGATAACTTCTTCCAGAATATTGAAATGATCGTGGAAACGGCCTACTGTACCACACAACAAAGCATCAGCACTGCCCATGTGTACCATCATAGCGCCAATCAAAGTAGAGCTGCTAATCATGCGGCGGCGTGCCATTTCCTCGGTAACACCATGGCGTTTACGCAACTGATAATAAGCCTGCCAGTATTCACGGTAACGCGGGTCATCCTGATTATTAACCACTTCAAAATCTTTGCCGGGCTGAATAGTCAGACCCAGAGCTTTTGAACGTGCTTCAATTACTGCCGGCCGGCCAATAAGAATCGGGAAAGCCAGTTTTTGGTTAACAATGTGCTGGGTAGCATGCAGAACACGCTCATCTTCACCTTCACATAACACCACACGTTTAAGCTCTTTCTTAGCCTGAGAAAAAACCGGTTTCATAAACAGGCTAGATTTATAGACAAACTGACTCAGTTTTTCTACATAAGCATCCATGTCATCAATCGGACGGGTAGCCACACCAGAATCCATAGCCGCTTTAGCTACAGCAGGTGCCACCACAGCAATCAGACGAGGATCAAATGGCTTCGGAATCAGGTATTCACGTCCAAAAGACAGCTCGGCATTACCATAAGCAGCAGATACTTCATCGCTCAGTTCGGCTTTAGCCAGTTCTGCAATCGCATGCACACAGGCCAGCTTCATCTGTTCATTAATGGTGGTTGCACCTACATCCAGCGCACCACGGAAAATAAATGGGAAGCACAATACATTGTTTACCTGATTCGGGAAATCAGAACGGCCTGTACCGATTACAGCATCTGGTCGGGCTGCCTTGGCTTCCGGCGGCCAGATTTCAGGAGTCGGATTAGCCATGGCCAGAATAATCGGGTCTTTAGCCATGGTTTTGAGCATATCTACACTCAATACATTCGGACCAGATAAGCCCAGGAAAATATCTTTACCATGAACAGCATCAGCAAGCTGGCGCTGACCATTATCCGCAATGGCAAACAGTTTTTTCGATTCCACCATGTTTTCTTCACGATTCTGATAAATCACACCTTTAGAATCGCACACAGTGATATTTTCACGTTTCATGCCCAGCGCAACCAGTAGCTCCAGACAGGCAATAGCCGCTGCACCCGCGCCCGAACATACCAGCTTAACCTGACTAATATCTTTACCAACCACTTCAAGACCATTTTTAACTGCGGCGGCTGTAATAATTGCCGTGCCATGCTGGTCATCGTGGAATACTGGAATATTGCAGCGCTCGCGCAGCTTTTTCTCAATATAGAAACATTCAGGTGCTTTAATGTCCTCAAGATTAATACCGCCAAATGTCGGTTCCAGTGAAGCAATAATATCTACTAACTTATCTGGATCAGTTTCATTAATCTCAATATCGAATACATCAATACCGCCAAATTTTTTGAACAGTACCCCTTTGCCTTCCATTACCGGCTTACCGGCCAGAGCACCAATATTGCCCAGCCCCAGTACCGCCGTACCGTTTGAAATGACAGCAACCAGATTGCCGCGTGCGGTGTATCTATATGCATTCAGAGGATCACGGTGAATTTCCATACATGGTGCAGCTACACCCGGTGAATAAGCCAGTGACAAATCATATTGAGTAGCCAGCGGCTTAGTTGGCGTAATCTGTATTTTACCGGGACGGGGTTCTTCGTGAAAATGTAATGCTGCTTCTTTGATTAATTCATCCATATCTGTTCTCAGTCTTAGGTTTTCAACACCAATAAGCTATTCTTGAAAGAGCACGCTATAAAATTATTTTTATCCGAGCAATCTAGTAAACATAGCCAAGATAATAGTGATTCATATTATAGCGTTATTTAACAAAATCATGCACCGCTTTATTATCAGTATAATCAACCATCATCAATTGTAAATACATAACTCACCCCAGCTCACCAACATTCAGAAAGATAATTATTTCTCAATTCTCAAAATGCATATTCCTGTTTTTGCCATCAAGTTAGCCAGAATTAACCAAAATCATTTATTTTAATTTATTCATCAGCTTTTAATACTGATTTTTGTGCAAAATCTACCGCCATACTGATGGCAGCCTTGGCTTGAGGGCTATTTTTCCAGCAATTGCTGCCAACTAAACTGGCTGCCTGCTCAGTGATATCCTGCGGATTTGCCTGTGCCAGTTTTGCCAATGAATCAATACCCATTTGCTCCAAACGCAGAATGACTTTTTCCCCAATCCCTTTTACCGTTAGCAAAGCTGCTTTTTCAGTTGCATTAAATGCCATTTTTATCTCTATCGCTTTACTGATAAAAAATATAAATATATATAAAATCAGTACATATTAAACAAATTGGCAGAATATCACCAAATTAAACGCATCACAATCTGCCTCATATTTGCCCTGATAAATGGCCACAAAAAAAGAGCGAGTAGCCAACTCGCTCTTTTTTACTATTTAATGCCTAAAACCATTGTCCGAAGCGGCGAATGTACCAGCGTTTAACTATCTGAGTCACCACACAGTAACAGCCCAGAGTGAGTACCAACCACGGGAAATATTGCCATGGTAGCGTAGTCAAACCAATCCAACTGCTAATCGGAGAAAATGGAATATAAATTCCGATAGCCATAATTAACCCAGTCATCAACAATACCGGCAAAGCTGCTGTACTTTGTACAAACGGAATTTTGCGCGTACGCAACATATGTACCACCAATGTTTGTGACAGCAATCCTTCCACAAACCAGCCAGAGTGAAACAGATTCTGCACTTCTGGCGCATTAGCATGAAATACAAACCACATCAGCGCAAAGGTACTGATATCAAAGATAGAAGAAATCGGGCCAATAAACAACATAAAGCGGCTAATATTGGAAACATCCCATTTGCGTGGTTTACGCAAAAATTCCTCATCCATCTTGTCCCATGGCAGGGATAGCTGGGAAAAATCATACAGCAGATTCTGAATCAGCAACTGAATCGCCAACATAGGCAAAAAAGGCAAAAATGCACTGGCAAACAATACTGAAAATACATTGCCAAAATTAGAACTGGCAGTCATATTCAGGTATTTAATAATATTACCAAAAGTCTCGCGCCCTTTAATTACCCCCTCTTCAAGCACCATCAAGCTTTTTTCCAACAGAATAATATCGGCAGATTCTTTCGCAATATCAGTAGCCGTATCCACAGAGATACCAACATCAGCATCACGCAATGCCGGCGCATCATTAATACCATCACCCAGAAAACCAACAGTATGCCCATTCTCCTGTAACAGACGAATAATGCGTGATTTCTGTAACGGTGTTAACTTAGCAAAAACAGTATGTTGCTCCAATAAAGGCTTCAGTGCTTCATCACTCAGTCCCTCAATATCATTACCCAGCAAAGGCTGGCCGGCTTCAATACCCACCTCATGGCAGATTTTGCGTGTCACAATAGCATTGTCACCGGTCAACACCTTCACTGCCACACCATTTTCACTCAAGGCTGCAATGGCTTGGGCTGCACTGTCTTTTGGCGGATCAAGAAAAGTCAGAAAACCAAATAAAGTCAGTTCAGTTTCATCAGCCACCGCATACTGTGATTTTTGTGCATTCGGACTAATATACTTTTTACCAATCGCCAGTACGCGGAAGCCTTCCTTATTATAACTTTCAGCCAATGCCAGCAATTGCTCACGCCGTGCAGCATCCAGTGGCAGATATTGCCCCTGTTCATACACATAGCTGGAAATTGACAACATTTCTTCCACAGCACCTTTACAAATCAGCACATGGCACTGTTCCTCATCCCGCAACACCACGGATAAACGCCGGCGTACAAAATCAAACGGCAATTCATCTATCTTACGATAGCCACCATCATTAATAACAGCACTGTTTTCCGGTTCCTGAGCAAAGCGTACAATCGCCTTGTCCATCAGATTTTTCATACCGCTCTGGTAAGAACTGTTCAACCATGCCAACTGCAAAACTTCGCTATCATTGTGGCCATTGATGTCAGTGTAATGTTCCAGAATAATTTTGTCCTGCGTTAAAGTACCAGTTTTATCGGTACACAACACATCCATCGAACCAAAATTCTGGATAGCACTCAGACGTTTCACCACCACCTTACGCCGCGCCATTGCCATAGCACCCTTAGCCAGATTGGCACTTACAATCATTGGCAGCATTTCCGGTGTCAGTCCTACAGCCACAGCCAAAGCAAACAGAGCTGCATCACCCCAATCACCCTTAGTAAAACCATTGATCAGCAACACCACCGGCACCAGCACCAGCATAAAGCGAATCAGCAGATGACTCACACTGTTCACACCACGGTCAAAAGCAGTCTGGCTGCGTGTACCCACAATCGATTTTGCCAGCGAACCAAAATAAGTATCGCTGCCAGTAGCCACCACCACCGCTTTAGCCGTACCACTTACAATATTGGTACCCATAAAGCAGATATTTTCTGCATCCAGAGGATTGGCCGATAATGGCTGCTGCTGTTCAGCAGCAACAATTCCATTCAGATCAACAGTATCTGATTTTTCTACTGGAATGGATTCACCAGTCAGTACCGCCTGACTAATAAACAAATCGCGTGATTCAATCAGGCGCACATCGGCCGGAACCATATCCCCGGCAGACAGCAAAATAATATCGCCCGGTACCACTTCCTTAATCGGCACTTCAAGCTGTTTGGCGCTGATATCATGATGGCTGCGGCGCAACACTGTAGCAGTGGTGCTGATCATTGATTTTAGTGCCTGAGCGGCCTTATTAGAACGATATTCCTGCCAGAAACTGAGTAAACCACTGAGCAGAACCATTACCAGAATAATAACAATTCCACTCACACTGGTTTCCTCACCATTGTGCAAGGGAATCAGATAATCGGTAAAAACGCTTACGCAGGCCAGTGCCAGCAAGACAAAAATAAAGGGATTTTTAAACGCCAGCAATAATTGCAGCCACGCAGAAGGTGCTTTATCGTGCACCACATCATTGCTGCCAAAACTGGCCAGCCGTTCTTTAACATCATGTTCAGTCAGACCACTCAGACTAGTCTGTAAATTGGACAGTGTACCATCAAGACTATTGCGTGATTCCAGCACAGCCTTAATTACTACTGGTTGAGAAATGATTTTTTTTAATTTTTTCATAAACAGTACCTCACCGACCATGCTGTTTCCCGGTCGGCAGATACTGTTAACCCGGAAACATCAACGGCCTAGTTGCAGTTGTAGTATCAATAAAATAAACGGTCGACTCGAATCTTCTTCCATTGTTTTATTCCCGGTTAAATAATCAGAAACTTAAAGCATCGCATTAAGTTCACCTAATACTGAAAACATAGTTTTACCGCCTTCATCTCTATAGCGTAAAAATAGCAAAAAGACAGCAACATTTCAGCAAGATAGCGTTTATACGTGACAAAGATGATAGCGTCAATTAAATTTACTCTAAATAGAGTAAAAAACAATATTATTCACAAGCAGCAATACTCACTGCCGTTTATTCACACAAACCAGACAAAATTAAAAATAAACATGCTCAGCAAGCATTCTCAATAACACTGTCATTAAATAAAAATAGTATTGGATTAAAACAGACTGCCTTGTACCGCATTCAAATATTCATGTAATGGTTTAGGAATACCATAGGCTGCTAAATTATCTGGCAGCACCCATTCACCAGCTATTTCGGCAGGTTTTATAGGTTGACAGTCTGCTTGTGCCTTGAAAGGCAAAATGAGTAACTGGCGGTGGGTTAAACGATGGCTGATTTCAGCGTCTTCGTTCAAATCTTCAACAGCAATACCAAATTGTGCTGCCAACTCATACAAAGCAGCCAGACTGTCCACACAAGGCACACACCACAAACCACCCCAAATACCTTTGGCTGGACGCTTATGTAAAAACACAGCCCCATCGCCATTACACAATACCAGCCAGTATAGCGACATATTTCTTACTGCCACCGCAGTTTTCTTGCGAGGTAATTCAGCAATACGGTCTTGCGCGCGTGCCATGCAAATATCACTCATAGGACATGCAGAACATACCGGCTTACTGCGTTTGCATACCGTCGCGCCTAAATCCATTAATCCCTGAATATAAGCCGGCATATCAGCAGCATCCAGCGGCAACAAGGATTCGGCTGTGCGCCAGAGTGTATCTTCAAACGCCTTGCTGGCAATATCACCATCCAGTGCCAGCAGCCGGCACAACACACGCTTTACATTGCCATCCAGAATCGTTTCACGAGCATTAAAACAGAAAGCGGCAATCGCCGCTGCCGTACTGCGCCCTACTCCGCATAAAGTTTGCAGTTCAATCCGGCTGCGCGGAAACTTGCCGGCAAACTCAGTTACCACCTGTCTGGCAGCCTTATGCAGATTCCGCGCACGGCTGTAATAGCCCAGCCCCTGCCACAAGCCCATTACCACATCTTCATCGGCGGCCGCCAAAGCCTGCACATTTGGAAAAGCAGCCACAAACCGTGGATAATAATCCAACACTGTCGTTACCTGTGTTTGCTGCAACATAATTTCCGACAGCCATACCAGATACGGTTCACGCGTCTGCCATGGCAAACCATGCCGGCCATACTGCCGCTGCCATTTGACTAAACGGAGAGCAAATTCCGGCATTGGTGTTGCTTGTTCATTCATAACGGATTAATCTTGAAATACCAAATTGTTAGCAAAGAAATCTGACTGTTACAGATAAAAAGCTAATATTGGTGACAATGGCCATAAAACAAGCAACAAATTTTGCAAAACCAGATTTATTTTATCTATACAAACATCATGATTCACCAGATACCCATTATAGATAATTTCAACGTTGTTTTTATCTGGTGACTTATAATATATAATAAAGACAAATATCTGATAAAAAATAAAGCTATTTTTTTATTTCAATTGCCCATATATCTCGCAGGCTTCCTGTTTACCATTTTCACAGCTTTTTCTAAGCAATTCCATAGCCATACGCTTATTTGGCTTTACACCTTTACCATTTAAGTACATCACTCCTAAAATAAACTGGGCTTCAGCATCATCCTGCGTTGCAGCCTGTTGAAAATACTCAATTGCTTTCAAATAATTCTGTTTGACACCATTACCAGAGAAATATTTTTTTCCTAAATCCAGTTGCGCATCCACATGTCCCTGCTCGGCTGCCAGTTGGTAATATTTCAATGCTTTTGCATCGTCCTGTTTTACAACTCTGCCAATTTGATACATATTAGCTAAATTATATTGAGCCATAACCTGCCCCTGATCTGCTGCAAGCTGATAATACTCAAATGCTTTTATATAATCCTGCTGCAAACCCATCCCATTATCATACAAATAACCCAAATCAGCCTGAGCAATAGCTTCTCCCTGATCAGCAGCTAATTGATAATACTCAGCAGCTTTTGCATAATCTTGTTTCATCCCTATCCCTTTATAGTACATTAATCCAAGATTATATTGTGCAGTGGCCAACCCATCTTTAGCAGCCAGATAAAAACATTTGGCCGCTTTTTGATAATCCTGTTTAATACCCTTACCGTTATATAACATCAGTCCTAAATTATAGATAGCATAAGAATAGCCCTGTTTAGCTGCCAGCTGGTAATATTTCACAGCCTCAACATAATCTTGTTGCGTAATCTGACCATTTTCATAAATAACACCGAGATTATATTGGGCAATAATATTGCCCTGTTCGGCCGCTAACTGATAGTAGCTCAGAGCTTTTGTATAATTCTGTTTTATACCATAGCCATATCTATAATATACTCCGAGATTAAACTGTGCAGTTACATTACCTTGTGCAGCAGCAAGATGAAAATATTTTACAGCCTGTTCATAATCCTGCTTTACTCCTAATCCATCACTGTACAGAAGCCCCAGATTAGTTAAAGCATCACTACACCCCTGATCAGCCGCTAATTGATAATATTTTAATGCCTGAACAAAATCCTGTGTTGTGCCTGTACCATTATGGTAAATCAGTCCTAATTTATATTGTGCATCAGCATTTCCCTGTTCAGCAGCAAGGGAATAATAATGCATTGCTTTATCATAACTTTGTTCTACCCCTTCACCATGATAGTACATTATCCCTAAAATATATTGAGAAGTAATTTCACCCTGCTTAGCTGCCAACTGAAAATAGTTAAAAGCTTTTATGTAGTCTTGTTTCACACCTTCGCCCAAGTAATACATCAATCCTAAAGAAGATTGTGCTTTAGCTTCATTCTGAGCAACCGCTAGCTGAAAATATTTTAGCGCTTCAAAATAATCCTGTTTTACCCCATTGCCATTTTTATACAGCAATCCAAGATTACATTGAGCCGAAGCATTACCTTGCTTAGCAGCCTGAATAAAAAATTCTTTAGCCTTAACATAGTCCTGCTGCACACCGTCGCCATTTTGATACATAACACCCAGAGCAAATTGTGCATTAACGTTTCCCTGTCTGGCTGCCATGCCGAAATATCTGGCAGCTTTCTCACAATCCTGACATACCTCTTCACCTGCATAATAAAATATACCCAAGTGAAATTGAGAATCTGCATCACCCCGCTGCGCCTGCATTTCAATATATTCTAACTCATTAAAATTATTTTCTTTTTCTTCAGAAACATCTTCTGCCTTGGTATCAGAACTAATTTGTTTTAATAAGGCTGACACATGTGAAATTGATTTTTCTTTCATCTATTATCCTTTTATTACAAATAAATTATGTATAGATTAGGTTAAAAACCATATCAATATATAGTTAACCATGATAACCAGTTCAATTAATATTAAAATTAATCAACACAATTACCAAAACTAAAATCTTTTCAAACACATTATAATTACAGACAAAAAACAGAGTAACTTTACCAGTTTCATTATTTAAGAACAAATAATCATGGAACAAGTAAAGACCGCTATACTACGCTGAATATTCCATTAAAAAAATTCCAACCAGCAATGGTTATTACTAAATCAGTTAAATTAAGGCTTCACCGCAGGTAAATTTTTATTGCCTACTGGACACAAGTTTGCCCTGTTTCAGCTTAACCACCGAAACCAGCCTATTAAAACCATGTTCAGTTAAATCAAGATTACGCAATATGGTTAAAGACAAACAGAACTGTGTATTTAAGCGGTGACAAAATCCAAGCAAACTACCCATTTGCACCCAAAAATTTATGATTGGTGATTATTTTTTTCATGATTAATAAGCCATTGTTTGCGCGCCAATCCACCACCATAGCCAGTTAATTGACCATTAGAACCGATTACTCTGTGGCAGGGAATAATGATGGCGACACGATTAAAACCGTTGGCACTAGCAACAGCTCTAACTGCTTTAGGATTATTTAGCTTTTCTGCCTGTTGCTTGTAAGTAGAGAGTTCACCATAAGGTATTGTTCTCAAACAATCCCAGACAGCTTGCTGAAAATGCGTTCCGGGTGTATGCAATTGAACAGTAAAGTTTGTCCTTTTACCCCGAAAGTATTCATCCATTTCAAGTCTGGCCTGTAGAATATGATTATTTTCACCAAAGATAATTGTCCCCTTAAGTAAATTTTGTAGCTGCCTGAACTCCGTTTCAAGCATACGTCGGTCAACAAACTCCAACAGACAAATACCCTGTTGAGTAGCACAAATAAACATAGGGCCAATAGGCGTGGTTAAACGATTGATAAGGATAAGATTCTCATTTGAATAATTGGAAGGTGATTTTTTGACAATCTTTTTATAGGTATAAGCAAAGCCACTTAATGATTCATATCCATTATCAAAAGCTGTATCCATTATCTTTTTACCCGTTTTCAACTCCTGATAAGCCTGATTAATCCGGTACATTCTTTGATAAGCCTGAAAAGTAATACCATAATTTTTTTTAAACCAGCGGCGAACAGTTTCTGGGCTGATTTGATGCTCTCTTAACAGCGCATCAGATATTCTTATCTTTGGATTTTCAGTACTGATTCTTATAGCATCAATCACCTGTTTGGGTGCTTCATTAGCATTCTCTGCTGGCCGGCAGATTTTACAGGGTCTGTAGCCTGCATCAAGAGCATCTTTAACCGTGCGAAAAAATTCCGTATTTTCAAATTTTGGCTTTTTCGCTCTGCATGCAGCTATACAAAATATTGAAGTAGTTTTAACACCTACGTAGAAGATACCAACATAGCTTGGGTCTTTTGCGAGTAAAGCTTGGTAGTATTTTTGGATTTCGATTCTATCTGTAAGCGGCATTATAATGCATTCCCTCTTTATTTCTTATAATTACAATAAATCTAGCAAACCATTTTATATCTGATTTATATCTGATTATTCTGATTCGTTCGTTTTACATCATACCCTTTTAATTTTATCTATTTAATCAATGAATGATTATTATAATGTAAATAATTTTTTACTAAAAATAATTTAAACCGTGTTTGTTTTTTCTTTTGTCTTAGCACAAGGCATATCTGATAAAATTAATTTACTATTCGATGAATGTGGGCGTATTCTGACAAGGCAAGAATTCCCTTTGTTTAGTTCAAATAGATTAATACTGGCAATTAAACTAGAAAATTTACTGTGTCCATAACTTTTAAAATTAAAATCTGGTTTTTCTACAATGATACGTTGTTTAACACATCCTAAATTACACCAGCCTTCTTTATTTTTTTGCGATTCAATAATCGAGGCTATTAGAGTGATTATTTGTTTTTTCAGCCTTATATTATTTTCTGATTTTGAATGGACAGACTGTTTTTGTTCAGTTTTTTTAGACTCTTCAGCAGTTATAGATACTGAATTTTTATTTGTTGACGAGTTTAATTCATCCATATAAATAAATTGATCACAAAAATTACGGTAAATTTTTGGAGTTTTAATATCGCCGAATCCATATACTAATAAGCCATCTGCACGAATACGTGTAGCAAGACTAGTAAAATCACTATCACTAGAGACGATACAAAACCCGTCAAATACTTTACTATGTAATAAATCCATCGCATCAATAATTATAGCAACATCGTTTACATTTTTTCCTTTGATATAAGCAATTTGTTGTATAGGTGTCAAAGCATTTGGTAATATTTTCTGACGCCAAGTTGTTAATCGTGAAGAACCCCAGTCACCATAAACACGTTTGATACCAATTCGCCCAAAGGTTTCAATTTTGTTTAGTATAGATTCTATAGTATTTGCACACACATTATCAGCATTGATGAAAACAGCTAGTTTCTTAGGTTGATTCATAAAGTTTGTATATCCTAAAAATAAAATTCATTAGAAAAAGGTATCCCAAACACCAACTAAAATTGCCAGCAAAAACCGAAACCAGTTCAGTAAACTAATCAGCTTACCCAGCAATAAAATCAGATAAATACTTCAAAACCATTCGCATATTTACTTGGTACAAACTCAATTACTTCATATTCAGCAAGCTTATGGATATAAAACGGGTCTTCCTGCAATATGGCTTCAGCAGCCTCTCTACTGCTGGCACGACACAGAATCACCCCGCCGACACACGGAACTTGCCGGCCTGAAGCAATAAAATGACCCATATCATAATGTTCCTGCAAATAAGCCAGATGGGCAGGTATATATTTCTCAATTTCATCTATAGAATGCAGATAAGTTAACTTAAAAATAAACATAGCACCTCCTTCAATAATTCATCAAAACATGCAGACATAAAGTTTGCTTTTCCCAAAATGCAGCTTCACACCAAATCACCTAAATTTGCGCACCCGAAAACACAAACAATGGTCAATACCTGACCTTCAATATTACAATCATACTATCCAAACATGCGTAAACAAGTTTAGCATGTCCTTTCCTCCTTAGTTAAAGTATTGCATGAATTCATATTCTCTTTTTGTAAGCTGTCCGCGCGGACTGGAAACCATATTAAATCAGGAACTGGTTACACTTGGCTGCGAACAGATTCACAACCACGATGGCGGTGTTGCCGTTAACGGTGATTTAGCCAGTATCTACCAGATTAATCTGCATAGCCGAGTAGCCAGCCGCGTACTTATTCGCCTGAGTACCGGCTACTTTCGTAACGAAAACGATATCTATCAGCAAGCTAAAAAAATTAACTGGCCTGAATGGTTTAACGTTGACAAAAACTTCAAAATTCATATCGAAGGCAAACAGGCACAAATCAACAGCCTGAATTTTGCTGCATTAAAAGTAAAAGACGCGCTCTGCGACGTATTTCGCGACAAAACCGGCAGCCGCCCCAGTGTAGAAAAATTCCGCCCGGATGTGCGTATTCATGTCTTCATAGAAAAAAACGAACTATCTATCTATCTGGATAGCAGTGGCGAAGCCTTATTTAAACGAGGCTATCGCAGCGATACCGGTGAAGCACCATTACGTGAAAATCTGGCGGCCGGCCTGTTACTACTGGCTGGTTATAATGGCAGCCAGCCATTCATGGATCCATTCTGCGGTAGTGGCACTCTCGCCATAGAAGCAGCACTGATTGCCACCAACACAGCACCCGGACTGGAGCGAGCTTTCGGGTTTGAAAACCTATGCAATTACAATGATGCTTTATGGCAACAACAGCGCCGTACCGCTTCAGCCGCTAAAAGCCAGCCTCAGGCACCCATTTTCGGCGCAGATATTGATAGCAAACTAATCAAACTGGCACAAAACAATGCCCGTTACGCCGAAGTAGAGCAACATATTCAATGGCAGGTAACTGATGCCTTAGATACTCGACCAAATGGTGCCAATGGCATTATGCTAAGCAATCCTCCCTATGGAGTACGCCTTTCAGAAATCCAGCTACTGCACGCCTTATATCCGCAGCTTGGTAGCTGGCTGAAACAGTATTTTGCCGGCTGGCTGATTGGCATGTTCAGTGCCGACCGCGATATGCCCAAACTGATGCGCCTATCACCCAAACGCAAAATCCCCCTCTTCAATGGTAATCTGGATTGCCGCCTGTTCCTGCTGGACATGGTGGCTGGTTCAAATCGACAGAAAGAGCACAAAGTATGACAACATCAGAACAAAATGAACCACAGCGCCTGTCCAAGCGCATGGCACAACTAGGCCTATGCTCGCGCCGCGAAGCAGATGGTTATATCGAGCAGGGCTGGGTAAAAGTTAATGGCGTTACCGCAGTACTGGGACAAAAAGTTATCGACTCAGACCGCATCGACCTCGACCGGCAGGCGCACCGCCAACAGGCCGAGCGCGTCACCATCCTGTTAAACAAACCGGTGGGCTATGTCAGCGCGCAGCCAGAAAAAGGCTACCGTGCCGCCGTCGAACTGATTACCGAAGCCAATCACTGGCAGGAAGACAAAAGCCGTATCCAGTTTCAGACAACCCATACCCGCCATCTGGCACCGGCCGGCCGGCTGGATATAGATTCAGTAGGTTTACTCGTACTCACACAGGACGGGCGCATCGCCAAACAGCTTATCGGTGAAAACAGCGGCATCGAAAAAGAATATCTGGTACGTGTCAGCGGCAAGCTTAGCGACAATGGTCTGGCATTACTCAACCATGGCTTGAGTCTGGATGGCGAAAAACTGCGTCCAGCCAAAGTTAGCTGGCAAAATCAAGATCAGCTACGCTTTATACTCAAACAAGGTAAAAAACGCCAGATTCGGCGCATGTGCGAACTGGTAGGTCTGCGCGTTACCGGTCTGAAACGGGTACGCATGGGCAAAATTAAACTGGGAGCCCTACCACCGGGACAATGGCGCTATCTAAGCGCACAGGAACAATTCTGATACCAGTCAACTTCCTGCATACAGTTTGCGTAATTAAAATATCTATATTTTTACCCAATATATTTTTGACATAAAAAAACAGCCTCTATATACTCCCCTTCAATATAATTAACACAAATAATCATGAATAAACTTTATTTAACCGCATTAAGTGCAGTTTTATTATCTGCATGTGCTACCGAAAGCTCTCAGATTCTGAACACTGCCAAAGTAGAAACCTATCAGCAGGCCTATAACGGCGCCAAGGCACCGCTGGCCGTAGGCAAATTTGATAGCCGTGGCAATCTCGGAGGCGGCATTTTCAGCAACAGCAACAATCAGCTTACCAGTCAGGCCAAAACCCTCCTGATGACCGATTTGCAGCAAACCGGACGCTTTATTGTTCTGGATCGCACCAATATGGATGAAATCCGCACCGAAGCCAGCATCAAAGGTATGCCCCAAAAACTTAAAGGTGCACGCTACGTCGTCACCGGCGACATTTCCGAATTCGGACGAAAAAATGTAGGCGATCAACAACTATTTGGCCTGCTTGGTCAGGGCAAAACTCAAGTAGCCTACGCCAAAGTAACCCTGAATATTGTTGATGTACAGACATCTGAAATCGTTTACTCAAGTCAGGGCGCCGGCGAATTTAAACTGTCTACACGCGAAATACTCGGCACAGGTGGTTACGCCAGTTACGATGGTACCCTCAATGGCAAAGTACTTGATTTAGCCATTCGTGAAGCCGTCAACAATCTGGTCAAAGGTATTGAGCAAGGACAGTGGAATCCATAACCTCAAATCAATAAAAACTTATCAACACACATCAAACCCAATATGAATAAAATACTAACCACAGCTTTAGCTGCCGTGTTACTGGCAGCGTGTGCCCAAAGACAGCAAGCACCTACCTTGTACTACTGGGGAGACTTCCACAAACTGCAATATCAAGCACTTGATGGCAAAACTACCCCGGAAGAACAGATTGCCAGCATGGAAAAATACTTCATCGATACCAGCAACCATCATAGCAAGGCAGCACCGGGTGCTCATGCCCATCTGGGTATGCTATACGCCAAAGTGGGCAACCGCGCCGGCGCCAAAGCCCAATTTAAAAAGGAAAAAGAAGCCTTTCCAGAATCAGCAACCTATATGGATTTCCTGATAAAAAAAATTGACGGAGGCAAATCATAATGCGTTTACGCCAGCTATTACTGCCACTATCCATCATCGCCTTACTTTCTGCCTGTGCCAACAACCGTCACCATGTACAACCGCGTGACTACAGCCAATTCCAGCAAAGCAATCCACACTCCATAATGGTGATGCTGCCAACCAACTCATCGGTAGATGTAAAAGCACCCTACGCAGTCGTGGCACAAACTACCCAGCCACTGGCCGAATCCGGTTATTACGTTTTTCCAGTAGCACTGGTTCATGAAACATTTAAAGACAACGGTTTAAATGATGGTGCAGAAATACAAGCCGTACAATTGAATAAAATCAGAAAAGTATATAATCCCGACGCCATTCTGTATTTAAACGTAGAAGACTACGGCACCAAATACAAAGTAATTAGCAGCGTAACCACCGTAACAGTCAATGCCAAACTGGTAGATGCCAGAAACGGTACAGTTCTCTGGACAGGGCGGAAAAACATCACCCTAGACTCCAGCAGCAACAGCAATAACAATGGTCTTTTCTCACTCATGGTTAATGCAGTGATTACCCAGATTTCCGATAAAGTATCAGACCGCGCCTATAAAGTTGCCGGAGTTGTCGACGCCAACTTATTATCCGCTCAGGAACGTAATGGCATCCTCTACGGTCCCTACAGCTCCAGATACAAAAAACCAGACACCACCACCATAGAACCAGTAAATTAATCTTCCAAGCCCTTTAGCAAAAAACTAAAGGGCTGATTACTTTTAGCCGTACCAGCAAAAACATTATACAGACCTCACAGTAGCTATCCATTTGAACAACTGTGTATATGAAACAAAATACCATCAAACCAGCAGATTTTTCCATTGCCACCATCACTGTTTTCACCTAAATTGTCACCAGACAAAACTGCGAAATATAGCGTAAATCAGTTAAAATAACCTACTTACAGCCTTACCAATTTAACGCCAGCAGAGCGGAACGGAACACGTTTAATGAGCACACAAGCCAATCAGCGTATACGCGAAATCCCCTATAACTACACCTCATATTCCGATCGGGAAATAGTCATCCGCCTACTCGGCAGCCATGCGTGGGATTTACTGCAACAACTGCGTGAACACAGACGTACCGGCCGTTCCGCACGCATGCTGTTTGAAATACTTGGCGACATCTGGGCAGTCATCCGCAATCCCTACCTCATCGATGACCTGCTCGAACACCAGCACCGCCAACAGGCACTGGTTAAAGAAATGCGCCACCGCCTGCACGAAATCCAGAAACGGCGCGACAACAACCAGCAAGTGGCAGTGCTGATAGAAAACACCGAACAAGCCATCAACGCTTTTGACAGCAGCTTTGGCCACACCCGCAGCAAACGCGAACAAGTATTCAATCGTCTGCGCAAAATCACCCACAAAGACAACATCATGTTTGATGGTCTGGCGCGCGTTACCCATGTCACCGATGCCACCGACTGGCGTATCGAATACCCATTTGTTGTCATCAACCCAGATCACGAAAAAGAAATAGCCCCATTAGTACGCGCCCTGATTGAACTCGAACTCACCATCATCCCACGCGGCGGCGGCACCGGCTATACTGGCGGTGCCATACCCATGGATGCCATGAGTGCCGTAATCAACACCGAAAAACTCGACCAGTACAGCCCAGTAGCCTTACAACAACTGCCCGGGCTAGAAGGCAAGCACCCCGTAATTACCTGCGGTGCCGGCGTCGTTACCCGCCGCATAGAAGAAGCAGCTACCGCCGCCGGCTGGGTATTTGCCGTCGACCCCACTTCCGCCGATGCATGCTGTATCGGCGGCAACATAGCCATGAATGCCGGTGGTAAAAAAGCCGTACTATGGGGCACAACTCTCGACAATCTGGCATGGTGGAAAATGGTCAACCCACAGGGGCAATGGCTGAAAATCGAGCGTATACGCCACAACTTTGGCAAAATTCACGACGAAACCACCGCCATCTTCGACATACACACCCTAGATGACGACGGCTATTCCATTATCAAAACCGAGCGCCTCGAAGTACCCGGTCAGCGGTTTCGCAAAGTAGGCCTAGGCAAAGACGTTACCGACAAATTCCTTGCCGGCGTGCCCGGAGTGCAAAAAGAAGGTACCGACGGCATCATTACCTCTGCTGCCTTCGTACTGCATCGCATGCCCAAATATACCCGTACCGTATGTATGGAATTTTTCGGTACCGTAGCCAATGCCACCCCGTCCATCGTCGAAGTACGTAACTACATGCTCAACCACCCAACCGTCAAACTGGCGGGGCTGGAGCATCTGGACTGGCGCTACGTGCGCGCCGTCGGCTATGCCACCAAAGCTGCCGGCAAAGGCCGCCCGAAAATGGTATTACTTGCCGACATCGTTGCCGATGACGAAAACGAAGTACAGACCGCCGCCGCACATATCGTGCGCCTAGCCAACGCCCGCTGTGGCGAAGGCTTTATCGCCGTTACCCCCGAAGCGCGCAAAACCTTCTGGCTCGACCGTTCCCGCACCGCCGCCATTGCCCGCCATACCAATGCCTTTAAAATCAACGAAGACGTAGTTATACCGCTGGAACAGCTTGGCAGCTACTCCGACGGCATCGAACGCATCAACATCGAACTGTCCATCCGGAACAAACTGGCCTTGTGTGCCGCCATCATCGACTACCTGCAAACCAAACTGCCGGTAGACAAGCTTGATACCGACCTGTCCAGCGCCGAATTACTTGGTTCACGCAAACAACATGCTCTGGATCACGTTACCAGCATCCAAACCCGCTGGACATGGCTGCTCAATCACCTTGATGCGCCACTGGTCGACTACCTCAAACAGTTTCCGCAAAAACTAGAAGATAACGAACCCGTGGGTAAGCAAAACTGCTTTATCGCCATGCGCGACTTCCACCTGCGTGTATCCGTAAAACGCGACATCATGCAGCCACTGGCAGAAATCTTCAGCGGCAAGACCGATACCCTCATCCTGGAAAAACTCGACGAAATCCACCGCCACATTATCCGTGGTCGTGTTTTCGTCGCCCTGCACATGCATGCCGGTGATGGCAACGTCCACACCAACATCCCAGTTAACTCCGACGACTACGACATGCTGCAAACCGCCCACCACGCCGTAGACCGCATCATGGCACTGGCGCGCAGCCTTAACGGCGTTATCTCCGGCGAACACGGTATCGGCATCACCAAAATCGACTACCTAACAGAAACCGAAATGCAGCCCTACTGGGACTACAAACAGCAGGTAGACCCGCACGGCCATTTCAACCGCGGCAAACTCATGCCCGGCGCCAACCTCGACAAAGCCTACACCCCTTCTTTCGAGCTGCTGGGCGTAGAATCCCTGATTATGGAACAGTCCGAGCTAGGCAAAATCGCCCATGCCATCAAAGACTGCCTGCGATGCGGCAAATGCAAACCCGTATGCAGCACCCACGTACCGCGCGCCAACCTGCTCTACTCCCCACGCAACAAAATCCTCGGCGTAGGCCTGCTTACCGAAGCCTTCCTGTACGAAGAACAGACCCGCCGCGGCGTATCCCTGAAACACTTTGACGAACTTAACAGCGTGGCCGACCACTGCACCGTATGCCACCGCTGCATCAAGCCCTGCCCAGTAAAAATCGACTTCGGCGACGTAACCGTAGCCATGCGCAACTACCTGCGCAAAGCTGGCAAAAAGAAATTCAACCCCACCGTATACATGGGCATGGCTTTTCTCAACGCCACCGACCCCAGAACCATCAAAGCCCTGCGTCAGGGCGTAATCAAAACCGGTTTCAGACTGCAAAACTGGGGCTATGAAATGGGCAAACATTTCAGCCTAGGCTGGCTCAAACGCCAGAAAACCGCCCCGCGTGCCACCACCGGCAAACCAGAAATCCGCGAACAGGTTGTCCACTTCATCAACAGGCCATTACCGCGCCACGTTCCGATTAAAACCGCCCGTGCACTGCTGAATATCGAAGACAACACCACCGTACCCATTATCCGCAATCCACAGATAAGCGAAGAAGCCGAAGCCGTATTCTACTTTCCCGGCTGCGGTTCCGAACGCCTGTTTAGCCAGATTGGTCTGGCCACACAAGCCATGCTGTGGCATGTTGGCGTACAAACCGTACTGCCACCCGGCTACCTGTGCTGCGGCTATCCACAAACTGCCGGCGGCAACAAAGACAAAGGTGACCAAATCACCATGGACAACCGCGTCCTCTTCCACCGCGTAGCCAACACCCTCAACTATCTGGATATCAAAACCGTAGTCGTAAGCTGCGGCACCTGCTACGACCAACTCGCAGATTATCACTTTGACAAAATCTTCCCCGATTGCCGCATCATCGATATTCACGAATACCTGCTGGAAAAAGGCCTGAAACTGGACGGCATCCAAGGCCAGCAATACCTCTATCACGATCCTTGCCATACACCCATCAAAACCACCCAGCCAGTCAAAGTAGTTAACGAGCTGATGGGACAAAACATCCCCCTGTCCGACCGCTGCTGCGGTGAATCCGGCATGTTTGCCGTCAACCGCCCCGATATCGCCACCCAAGTGCGCTTCCGTAAACAAGAAGAAATCGAAAAAGGCAAAGCCAAACTGCCGCAGGGCGAGCCAGTAAAAATCCTCACCAGCTGCCCCGCCTGCCTGCAAGGCCTCAGCCGCTATAGCGATGACACCAATACCAAGGCCGATTATGTGGTGATTGAAATGGCCAAACATATACTCGGTGAAAACTGGCAGGAAGAGTTTGTACAGAAAGCCAGCAATGGGGGAATTGAAAAGGTGTTGTTGTAAGTTCCTAAATAAGGTGACATGTAACAGTTAAATAAATTTTACATATAAAAATTTATTTAACTGTTTATTAATATAAATCAAATAATCTAATATACTGATATTAATAAAATAGTAACTAATTTTTCATTTAAATATGGGAGGTTATATTGGATATATCACAATCTGCACCAGAAAATAATCCTCTCGCTTGCCCACAACGCGAAAATGCTGGTGCCTTGACCTTCGAAAAATTTGAATATCAGTATCATTGGGCTTTATGCAGAATACTTGAAGCACATGAGGTATCCAAAGATTATGTAATATTTATGGAGTTACATGAAGATGTATTATTTGCTACTTCAACGGATAAAACAAAAGCCGAATTTGAGTTCACACAGGTAAAAAGCATTAGTTCTTCGCCATGTACAGCTACACAATTAGTAAAAATACAAAGTTCTAATCAAGCTAATTCATTATTGGGAAAAATGCTTTCTGGAATAAAAGATAAACCATTTATTTCAAGATTGAAAAATGTGGATCTCGTTTTAACTTGTGGATATAAGATAGATCTAAAAAAAGAAAAAAAGGTTATAAATTAAATATTATTACTATCAATGATATTGATGAAAATTGTTTACAAAAAATTCAAGATGCTATTAATAGAGAGCTAGGTGATTATCCATTACCACAATCATTAAGATTTGTTATACCAGCACTTCCATCTACAAGTTTTCAAGATACAACCAAAGGAAAAATAATAAATCTTATTGATAAATTTTATCCTAATTCAAAATGTTCACCGCTTACAATTTATAGAGCCATAATAGATGATTTACATCGTAAAGGTACAAACCAAAATAACTATTTAAATTGGGAAAAAATGATTAAAACCCAAGGAATTACCTACTCTCAAGTTCAAGAAATTATTTTGGTGAATACTGATTTTAATAAAGAAATTTTCATCCAAACGTTCGATGATCTAATTCCAGAATTGGGATTAAATCCATCAGATAAAATAAATATCCGAATAGACTTCAACAGATATATGAATACAATGCATATAGGACGTTCACTTGATACAGTTAATAATAAAAATGAGATTATAAAAGTAATTGACAATAATTTTCAAATATTTAAAAAACTTTCAGTTAAAGACTTTATAGAGGCTACATTAAATGATTTACCTCAAACAATTAAAAATAATTTTACAGATAGAACCGAACTTTTAGCAGCGATAATTTATGAATTGATAAATAAAAGCCATGAAAAAAGAACCTACAATCGATAATTACAAATTGCTTATAAGAAATCTAAGGACAAAACAATATGAAAAACTTAGTATTCCAACAACTTGTAGTAATATCAGAGTCAAAAAAACTGGGAAACCTGTTCAAATTCAATCCTCATCTAAATTTGATAACAGCAAAGAATAATAGCTTTGGTAAATCAACTTTAGCTAAATTATTAGTATGGACTTTAGGGTGTGAGCCATATTTAGATCCAACATGGAAGAACCTCGAAGTACATTGCCGTGTTGATTTTAATATAGGAGAAAATAATTTTAGGATAGAACGTTATAAAAAAACCATAATAATATATTGGCCTGATAATTCTCAAAAAAAATATTCTAATATATCAGGGGAGTATGCTGAAGAATTTGCTAAAATTGTTGGTTTTAGAGCTCTTTTACCCCAACGTAAGAAAGGGGTTGGAGACGACTTTATATTAGAGACACCTCCACCAGCTTTTTACTATTTACCTTTTTACATTGATCAGCAATCTAGTTGGTCTAAAACATGGATAGGTTTTTCTAGCCTAAGTCAATATAGCGACTGGCAAAAGACTATTATAAAATATCACACTGGATATCTAAGGCCAGAACACTTTGCAATTCAGAAAGAAATTGCTCAAGAAAACAAAGAAAGAAAAGCTCAAATACAAATTCAACAAAAAATTGATACAGCCATTGAAATAGTGAATACATACTTTCCCATTCCTTCTAAAACTATAGCTTTAACTAATGAAGAATTTGATATTTTAAAAAAAGAAGTATCAGAAGATATATCTAAACTTCAAGCCGAACAAGAAGAATTATTTAATATAATAGCAAAAGATAAAGCAAAACGTACCTATTTGTTAAGTCAGTTAGAGTTAGCTAATATAGCAGTAGACGAATTAGAAAAAGATTATTTATTCTCTATCGAATATCATAACAATGATGAGCTTTTATGTCCCTTATGTGGGACAATCCATAATAATTCCTCTCCTTATAGAGCTTCTATTCTTGCAGACAAAGACCAAGCCATTAAATTAGTTCAATCCTTAAAAAAAGAAATTGAGCTTATTGATAAAAATTTATCAGACAAGAATATTAAAATTACAATACTTCGAAGCAAAATTAATCAAATAAGAAACAAATACATTTCGAAGGATTTAGTTTTAGAAAAATCAAGCGTTGGGATAGATGATATTAACATCTTTGATATGTTAACAGTCAAAAATGTTGAAAAGCATGTACAACAAGCCAGAGCAAACAGCTTATTACTAGCAGAAGAAAATGAATTGGAGATAAAAAGGTTAAACCAAAAACAAACACAACTTTTATCAAAAGAACAACGTCTTTCCATAAATAATAATTTTTTAAAATATTTAAGTGATTATATCGACAAACTGGATGCAAAAGGAGTTAATTTAAAATCAATTAAATCTCCTATAGATTACAACAAACTGCATGGAAGTGGTGGCGCAGCTGAAAGTACCAGAGGACTACTCGCATATTATATGGCCATACTGAAATTGATAGAAGAAGCAGAAAATGAAGTTTTTGCATCCATTATCATTGATACACCAAATCAACAGGAACAGGCTAATTTTAATTATAAAAATATTTTAAATTTTCTTATTAATACAATTCCACCCCAAGCTCAACTTATTTTATGTGCAATGGATTGTAATGAAATTAATTGTTTCAAGGAAAAAGCTAATATAATTGAACTAGATGAAGAAAAAATTTTGAAATCATCTGAATTTATAAAGGCTAAAAAGTTATTAAATATGGACATATACCTATAATTTAATATCTCATTATTCCAAGAAAACGTAATATTATGTATATATTCTAATTTAAATAGATGCCTATAACTAAAAAAGAAATAGGCATTTTTATTCAAACTACAAGTATCTTAACGATAACAACCAACAACAACCTTACTGCTGCTTTCAATAGTGTTAATACTGGTTTTCAGGCTGGCAAGCAGTGTATTGAATATACCGGCAAATTGAAGCATACCCTGATTCTCCAGTAGCAAGGTTTGGCTGGGGATATGCGGGCGTTCAAGCAGGAGTTTGCCTAATGTGCTGCTAAGAAAATCAATATTATAGCTGGTACTTCCACAATATTCGATGATGGTGTTAAGCTCATGTTGTTTGAGCATTTGAGCTTTTTCTCTAGGGCTATATTTTTGTCTTGAATAATAGCCAGCTCTCAGGCCTGATCAAGCTGTAAGGCAGCAATATGTTATTGCTGGTTTATTATGCACTTCCACATTGGTTTGCTATTGGGCGCAAGAATGATATTTGCTGTTATATTGCTTTGCTAGCTGCCAAGCATTGACTTGTTTTATTTTTGGCTTTACTTGCAATTGGTTGTGATTGGGATATTAGTGATAGATGCGGAAATTTACAGCATTGGGCAAGCTACTGGATTGCTTTCATGTTGGTAGCCTTTCATTCTATGAATTTTGAAAAGCCTACTTACATACCGGCAAGCATAAGAAAAAATTGACTGACAGGCAGTATGAGCCGTAGGCAAAAAAACCTTCAGCCATGGTTCACTATATAAAGCGTACCCATAGCAAGGAAATCAGACAATAAAGCCGCGCAGTAAAATATTGGCGGTGTTGTTCATCATACTAAAACAGCTTGTCAAAACTGGCTGCGCTATTGAACGCAGCAGAGATATTTTGCGATTTAATTATGGGTGTGTTAATAAGCTGATAATGCCGGTGTACTAAATACTATTAATAGCATCTTTTATTATGATGAAAGGGTTAAAATTACCCGGTAAAAGTATTGAATTCAAATGGCCGGTAACCCATAAGCCGAAAATATTTCCCACTGAGGCGGGCGCCTGCCCGCTTCAATTGAAGCAATCCAGAAAAATCGTGGTGACTGCTTTTATAAGGCGCGCAATGCTCCCAAGCCGTGCCAGAAAATTCTGAAAATCAGCTTTTTCTTTAATGGCACCAATAATCATGAAAAAGCGGATAAAGTGCTAACCATTAAGCAGCCAGAAATAATAATTAACACTCTAAATATTGACGCATAACAATGTAAATTGATGACTGTAGTAATAAGATAGCAGAATAGAATGCATTGAAAATATTATTAATTTTGAAACTAATAAAAAAGGCAGAAAAGATGCAGAAAAAATGGCTAGGGCTGGCGCTGCTGGCGGCTTTGCAGCTTACAAGCTGTGCAAACCGTTTTGAGCCTTTTGTAGGCATTACCTCAGGTAAAAACCGCATGTATGCCGCGCCGGTAGAAGCAATTGAATATAACTATGAAAATATGGCTGGTGGCAGTATCGGCGGTGGCTGTATTCCGAATACGCCGGGCATAGATGATTATGAGGTGGGCAAAATGCGCTATGGTGGTGGCTCTACCTGTGGTGCAGCCGCATTGCGGGCAAAATGGACGCCGGGGATGACCATGCATATTTCCTGGAAAGTATTGCCGTATCCGGGCTGGCAAGCCAGAGGATTAGATTTACCAGGGATGAATCTTGATCATAAGGAATTGGCTATTATTGATCAATATGATGAATATTATTCTACCGATATTCCACTGCCACCGCCGCCGCCATCGGCGGGTGATGATTTTGGTGAGGTAGCCAATATTACGGTGCATTTTTTGCCATGCAACCAGATATTTATTACTTATGGCACCATTGAGGAAGGGCGTAATCCGGTGCACTGGAAACTGTTTGCTGAAAGCCAGAAACTCTGCACGCCACGCCCGAGTATAAAATCGATGGCGGATTACCGTAAAAACAAGGCGAAGCTGGATGCGATTAAGGCGGAACGCAAAACAATTCCGCAGGTAATTCTGCCGCGCTATATCAAGCAACTGGAGGCAGAAGGTAAATTGCCGCTGAGCAGCCAGAAATAATTATTAAAGGAGAGTACGATGGCAGGTAATAACCCCAATAACAATAAAATTTCGCTTCCTGATGTGTTAAATGGGCTGGGATTAGGTAAGGATGAAGCCAGCAATACGCCTAATCCGCCGCCGCCCGGTACCAGCAGCAAGCCCGCCAGCAGTGGCAGCAGTACGAATAGTGCCAGTGCCAGCGGCAATAAGAGTGGCACCGGCAGCAATGCACCGGGTGGTGTGGTGAATAAAGCCGGTAAACAGATTAAAAAAATCGGCGATGGGATTAAGCAGCTGGGTAAAGACCTTAAGCATGCTGGCGAGGGCATCAAAGAAACAGCGCAGGATACGCTCGGGGATATTTTGCCTGGTAAAAGTATCGAATTCAAATGGCCGGTAACGCATAAGCCGAAAATATTTCCCACTGAGGCGGGCGGGCGCCTGCCGGCCTCAATTGAAGCAATCCAGAAAAATCGTGGCGACTGCTTTTATAAAGCACGTAATGCCCCCAAGCCGTGCCAGAAAATTCTGAAAATCAGCTTTTTCTTTGATGGCACCAATAATCACGAAAAAGCGGATAAAGTGGTTACCGGCGCGAAACCACCAAGCGAGCAGGAGCTGAAAGCGCAAACTGCGGCGGCGCCGCAGGCCAAGCTGATTGGCGCCTATACCTATCCACGCACCAGCAATGTGACGCGCCTGTATCATGCCTGTATGGGCGCCGGTGGCACACCGGATGAAAATAACCTCAATCCAGATATGATCGAAAACGGCTGGTTCAGACATTATATTCAGGGCGTGGGCACGCGCTTTGAAGAAATCGGCGATCTGGATCCGGGCTTTGCCGGCGAAGCCTTTGCCCGCTATGGCCAAGCCAGAATCAACTGGGCGCTGACACGCCTGTGTGCCACGCTGGGACAATGCAAAGTTTATAATGACAAGCCGCTGAAGCTTACCACGGCGCAGAAAATGATTAAAAGCATGGATTCGGCTATCGGGCGCAAAGCTCAGCTCGACCAGTTTATCGATGCGCTGGTGCCGGCGCCGGGCAATAAGCCGCTGCCGCAGGCGATTAAGCTGTATGTAATCGGCTTTTCCCGCGGCGCAGCGGAAGGGCGCACCTTTATCAACTGGCTGCTGGATTATCTGCTGGAGCGGCCGGAAAATGCCGAGGCCAAGGAGCAGCTGGAACAATTGCTCAAACAGCGGCAGGAGCAGCGCGCCAGACTGCGCAAATATTATCGTAAATATCCGGATAAAGAAAAAGAAGCCATTAAAGCAGCGCAAGAACAAGAGGAAGAGGCCAATGGTGGTCCAACCAAACCACCTCAGGCCAATAATAACCCGCAGCCACAGCCTAACTCGCAGCCACAGCCTAAACAGTCACAGGCTAACCCGCAGCCACAGGGCGGCGCGAATAACAGCGCGCAGAGCAATGCCGGCAAGCCGGAGTTTATTTATCTGAAGCTGCGTGGCATTCCCATCAGCATTGAAATGGCCGGCCTGTTTGATACGGTGGCCAATGTGGGTATGTCGCCGCTGGTGTCGATGATTAGCGGCCATTTTGGCTGGGCGCATGGCACCATGTCGCTGGAGCGCGCCGCTGCCGCACGCTTTGTTAAAAGCTGCTACCACTTTGTGGCCGGGCATGAGCAGCGCAAAAGCTTTTCTGTAGAAAGCATCTGTATTGATGGCGGCTATCCGCATGGCGGCGGCGGCGAATTTCGCGAATACACCTATCCCGGAGTACATGCCGATATCGGCGGCGGCTATCCGCCGGGGGAGCAGTTTAAAAGCAATCTGGGGATGGGGCATGTGGTGGCACAGATTGCCTTGCATGATATGTATGCGCGCTGCTGGGAGCATGGTATGCCGATGCAGATTTGGGCCAAACATCCGGCATTAGCCAAACAGATGCAGCAAAAGCGCAAATTCAAATTAAAAAATTATGAAATGATGGATAAAGATGTATCAAAAGAATTTGAAACGCAGCCGGAGATGGTGGCGCGCTTTAATGCGTGGCGCGATGTGTCGATTACCGATAATTTGGATAAAAATTTGCGCCAGCAGGTGCATCATATTACCGCTTGGCGCATTTTGCGCTGGGTAAAGGACGGGGTGGATGGCTATGCCACGTTTCTGGGGCTGCAAATCACCCCAAATAAGGGGACGGCGGGCGAGAAGGAAAATCCGGCTCAGGTGAGTGCGCGCGAGCGCATCATCCGTCAGGGGCGCAGTAATGCCAATGAGATGGCGCAGGCTCAAGCCGGCGGAGGCTTGCCGGCACCGGCGCCGGCAGACATTACTAAGGATGATGAGGTGTGGCAGCAGGCGGGGCTGGGGGATATTCCGGCGGATAAACGCGGCGACTTTATGAATGGCATGATCAATAAAAATTATGATCCGCGCAATGATGGCTGGGATATGCTGGAGAGTGCCAAGGATTTCAAGGCTGATTATTTGCATCAGTTTAATTTTGAGTCTTTTTTGTCGCTGGGGTTTTTAATGAAAACTTTTGCCGGCAGTATCTATATGCTCAATAATGTGGATGAGGCAGAAGAGTTTAAGGATATTCACGAAAACGGCGATATACTTTATTTTGGTGATGCGGATAAGAAGGCACCACCCACGCCGCTACCACCCAATCAGGATGATGGTTTTAATGATGATCCGGTGAACACGGGTACCCAGCCTGCGAATAAACCCAAGGCAGGTGCTACGCCACCGATAGCACCGAATAATAAGAATAGTTCAATCTTCAGTGATTTATTTGGTGACCTGAATTTAAGTGAGGTGGTTACGGGTATTGCGGTTGATGTGCTCAAACACAAGGCGCAGCACGCCAAGGCTTTGCAGGATGCGGCCAGTGCACTGGGGGGTAAGCAGGCCAAAGGGG
>NZ_MEIO01000024.1 GCF_002777745.1 Snodgrassella alvi | reverse complement strand
CTGTATCGGATTACTGACGGCGATATTTATACCTCTTTCCGGCAAACAGAAGAAGATTACCGCCGCGATAATGAAACCTTAATCCCGTATGGCAAACCTTTTCCATGGGCCGATGTCATTATCTATGGTGAATATGATGCTGCGCCGCTGAATTTTAATGCCTATGTGCAGGAAGGCTTTAAAATATCAAAAGAAGTTTCCAATATTGATTATATCCAGCAGCCACAGCCGCTGTATGGCTTAACCGTATATCGGGCCAATAATGGCATTGATCCCAAAACCGGTGAACCGTGGAAATCGGATGTTAATGCCAAGGATATTTTGCTCAAAAAAGATCAGGCCGGCAATATTAAAACTTATATGGGTTGCGAGTTTTCTGAGCATAAAAATTTTTGTAGTCATATGTTTTATAATGATAAATTTCATATCAGAGTATCAATTAGTTATAACCGTACTTATCTGCCGCAATGGCAGCAGATGGAGAGCAATATTATCAATATACTGGATAGCTGGCGCGTAAGCCCAGAAGGCAGGCTGCTGGGCAAACAGATTGGTAAAGCCTAGTTTGTAGTAGTGGTATAACTTATTGATTATCTCAGGGAGAGCACTATGTTAGAAGCAAAAAAAGTAAGCAAAAGCGAAATTCAGGCATGGCGTAAACAGATTGAAAATGGTTATGCCAAATGGGCGCAATGTTTCTTTAAATCATACTGATTAGATAATTAATAAATATTGGCTAGTATCTAATTTAAAACAATAAAATTGAAAATAATTCTGAATTTCTCTCTTTTCTTTGTATTAATGTTGCGTTAACTTTTGTATTAAAAAATAAAGAAAAAGGCTGCTTATGAAGTCTGGATTTAGAAAAAGTCTACTTATCTTGGTGCTGCTGTGGCAGGTATTGCTGCTTGCCGGCTGTGACTATTTTGTAAGCGAACAGCAGGCACATGTACCATTCTATAATCGCGATAGCCGTGGCCGCGCCGATACTATTGGCAAACTCGGTACTCAATCCATCAGCATCCCCGCGGGCGTGATTGATGGCTGGGCACGCTATATCGGCGATCCGGGCGATTTTGCCGATCCGAAAATCAAAGCCAAATACCAGCGCCCGCCAGAATCTTATGACTTGCCGATTGAATCATTTGGTTTCCTGTATCGGATTACTGACGGCGATATTTATACCTCTTTCCGGCAAACAGAAGAGGATTACCGCCGCGATAATGAAACCTTAATCCCGTATGGCAAACCTTTCCCTTGGGCTGATGTCATTATCTATGGTGAATATGATGCTACGCCGTTGAATTTTAACTTCACTGTTCAGAATGAGTTCAAATTGGCGAAAGAAATCACCCATTTTGACTATATCCAGCAGGAACAACCGCTGTATGGCTTAACCGTATATCGTGCCAATAATGGTATTGATCCAAAAACCGGCGAGCCGTGGAAATGGGATGACAATGCCAAGGATATTTTTATCAAAAAAGATCAGGCCGGCAATATTAAAACCTACATAGATTGTCAATTCACTCATCATATAAATTCATGTGATCATATGTTTTATAGTGATAAATGGCATATCAGGGTACTTATTAGCTATAGCCGTACTTATCTGCCGCAGTGGCAGGAGATGGAGAGCAATATTATCAAAATACTGGATAGCTGGCGCGTAAGCCCAGAAGGCAGGCTGCTGGGCAAACAGATTGGTAAGGCATAGTTTGTAGTAGTGGTATAACTTATTGATTATCTCAGGGAAAGCACTATGTTAGAAGCGAAAAAAGTATCGGCAGCCGAAATCAGAGCATGGCGTAAACAGATTGAAAATGGTTATGCCAAATGGGCGCAAGGTTTCTTTAAATAATACTGATTAGATAATTAATAAATATTGGCTAGTATCTAATTTAAAACAATAAAATTAAAAATAATTCTGAATTTCTCTCTTTTCCTTGTATTAATGTTGTGTTAACTTTTGTATTAAAAAATAAAGAAAAAGGCTGCTTATGAAGTCTGGATTTAGAAAAAGTCTACTTATTGTGATGCTGCTGTGGCAGGTATTGCTGCTTGCCGGCTGTGACTATTATGTGAGCGAACAGCCGGAAAAACAATCAGCGCAGCAGGTACCGGAACCATTCCGCAATCAGGATAGTCATGGGCGTTATGACACCATTGGCAAACTCGGTACTCACTCCATCAGCATCCCCGCGGGCGTGATTGATGGCTGGGCACGCTATATGGGCGATCCGGGCGATTTTGCCGATCCGAAAATCAAAGCCAAATACCAGCGGCCACCTAAAACCTATGATTTACCGATTGAATCATTTGGTTTCCTGTATCGGATTACTGATGGTGATATTTATACCTCTTTCCGGCAGACACAACAGGATTATCGCCGCGATAATGAAACCTTAATCCCGTATGGCAAACCTTTCCCTTGGGCTGATGTCATTATCTATGGTGAATATGATGCTGCTGCACCGTTGAATTTTAATTTTACGCTTCAGGATGACTTTAGAGTATCAAAAGAAGTTACCAATATTGATTATATCCAGCAGCCACAGCCGCTGTATGGTTTAACTGTATATAAAGCCAATAATGGTATTGATCCGGAAACCAGCGAACCATGGAAATCGGATACCCTTGCCAAAGATCGAATGATTAAAAAAGATCAGGCCGACAATATTAAAACCTATATCGACTGTCAATTTACTCAGTATATAAATATTTGTAACCATATGTTTTATAACGATGACTGGCATATCAGGGTACTTATTGGTTATAACCGAACTTATCTGCCGCAATGGCAGGAAATAGAGGGCAATATTATCAAAATACTGGATAGCTGGCGCGTAAGCCCAGAAGGCAGGCTGCTGGGCAAACAGATTGGTAAGGCATAGTTTGTAGTAGTGGTATAACTTATTGATTATTTTCAAGGAGAGCACTATGTTAGAAGCAAAAAAAGTAAGCAAAAGCGAAATTCAGGCATGGCGTAAACAGATTGAAAATGGGGATTTGAACGATGTTGGCGAGGTGTATCTGCAACTGGCCAAACGTGGCTATCATTATGCTAAATGGGCGTATGGGGTGGCATCGGCGGATACCTTTACCGGCAATGGCGCGCTGGAATTTATGCAGGCGGTGGCGAAAGAACATCACCATATTTTAACGGACGACGAAACCAATAAGATACGCCGCGCTGGTTAAACTTAGTATAATGTAAATATTTATTAATCCAGCGCGTATACATGAATACTGAACTGTTGTTTAACATTTAATTTAAAACAATAAAATTTTTAAAATCGCCTTCTTTTTCTTTTCTTTTTGTAAAATTTATGTTAATTTTTACTCTATAAAATAGAACAATAGGGCTGCTTATGAAGTCTGGATTTAGAAAAAGTCTACTTATCTTGGTGCTGCTGTGGCAGGTATTGCTGCTTGCCGGCTGTGACTATTTTGTAAGCGAACAGCAGGCACAGGTACCATTCTATAATCGCGATAGCCGTGGCCGCGCCGATACTATTGGCAAACTCGGCACACACTCCATCAGCATCCCCGCGGGCGTGATTGATGGCTGGGCACGCTATATCGGCGATCCGGGCGATTTTGCCGATCCGAAAATCAAAGCCAAATACCAGCGCCCGCCGGAATCTTATGACTTGCCGATTGAATCATTTGGTTTCCTGTATCGGATTACTGACGGCGATATTTATACCTCTTTCCGGCAAACAGAAGAGGATTACCGCCGCGATAATGAAACCTTAATCCCGTATGGCAAACCTTTTCCATGGGCCGATGTCATTATCTATGGTGAATATGATGCTGCGCCGCTGAATTTTAATGCCTATGTGCAGGAAGGCTTTAAAATATCAAAAGAAGTTTCCAATATTGATTATATCCAGCAGCCACAGCCGCTGTATGGCTTAACCGTATATCGGGCCAATAATGGCATTGATCCCAAAACCGGTGAACCGTGGAAATCGGATGTTAATGCCAAGGATATTTTGCTCAAAAAAGATCAGGCCGGCAATATTAAAACTTATATGGGTTGCGAGTTTTCTGAGCATAAAAATTTTTGTAGTCATATGTTTTATAATGATAAATTTCATATCA
>NZ_MEIO01000023.1 GCF_002777745.1 Snodgrassella alvi | reverse complement strand
GGATCGGCAAAATCGCCCGGATCGCCGATATAGCGTGCCCAGCCATCAATCACGCCCGCGGGGATGCTGATGGATTGAGTACCGAGTTTGCCAATAGTATCGGCGCGGCCACGGCTATCGCGATTATAGAATGGTACATGTGCCTGCTGTTCGCTTACAAAATAGTCACAGCCGGCAAGCAGCAATACCTGCCACAGCAGCACCACAATAAGTAGACTTTTTCTAAATCCAGACTTCATAAGCAGCCTTTTTCTTTATTTTTTAATACAAAATTTAACATATTATATACATATATAGAATGCGAAATGTTGTTTCAGGGATTCTTTTTCTATTATCTGATAACTATTAATGGATAAATAAGGTTTGTAAAATGATTGAATTGCTATGGTTTGTTATACATAAGAAATAAATATTTATATATAAAGGTTTTGGGGGATGTTGTAGGTTTGCCGGTATAAATTTGGTTGTGACATGCTGCTGGATAATGGCTATGGATTGATCTTGTGTCTGGTACTTGATGCTTCTGTGTTTTTTTCTAATCGGATTAATAAGGTGGGTGCAATGGCGCTATGCTGAAGTTAGGCAAGGTGCTGGGTATAAGTATTATGCTTTTGCGGTATTCTGGCTTTTCTTGTGTTTTCTTTGTTTATTATTTTTTGTGAAATTTAAGGTTTTTATTAGTGTGTTGCAGCGCTACCGGTAAGGTTTTACTGGTAGCGTTTTTTATGGGTATTGGCTGTTTAGCGGGCACCGAAGCCGGTGAGCATGGTTTTGATGGTTTTGAAGAATATCAGTATGTCGAGTGAGAAGGAAAAATGTTTGATGTAGTAAAAATCGTGTTCGATTTTTATCTGGGTTTGTTCGGTGTCGGCGGCGTAGCCTTGGGTAACCTGCGCCCAGCCTGAGATGCCGGGTTTGACGATGTGACGGTAATCGTAGAAGGGGATTTCCTGAATAAACTGATCGACAAAGATTTTTTGCTCTGGGCGAGGGCCGATGAGGCTCATGTCGCCTTTGAGGATGTTCCAGAACTGGGGTAGTTCATCGATACGGGTTTTGCGGATGATGTGGCCAATGCGGGTGACGCGGGCATCGCGCAACTGTGCCATCTGGGCGCCGTTTTTTTCGGAGTCGCTGCACATGCTGCGGAATTTGTAGATGCAGAATTCGTGGCCGCCGCGCCCAACGCGGTTTTGCCGGAACAGGATATCGCCGGGACTTTCAAATTTGATGGCAATGGCGGTGATGAGCATAACCGGCAAGGTAATAGGAGCAGACAGGAGGATAAGGAGGATGTCGACAACGCGTTTAATTAGTACGTAGGTGGGTGATGGCAGGAGGGAACCGAGGTCGTTTTCGTACAGGTGATGGATTTTAACGCGGCCGGTAAGGAATTCTTCTACCTGACGGATGTTGTAGACGGGCATGCCGTTAAGGGTTTGCTGGGCAAGAAATTTCTGCCAGTGGTGGTTGAGTTCGGGTTCGTGCAGGTCGGCTACGATGCCGTTGATGGCAGTTGCTGCGGGCAGGCAGGGGCTGGTGAGTTTTATCCAGTTTACGTTGGGTAGCTGATGGGCGTTGTGGGCGCGGCCATAGGGCAGGTAGGCGTAGGTGGTGATGAATTTGTTGCGGTAGTAGATATAGGCTATGCACAAAAAGAGGGATAGGCAGCCTGCCATAAACAGAAACCATACGGTATAGGGCAGGTTGAAGAATTTCGCTGCCATCCACATGCCGAAGAACCAGAAGAAGGTATGTGGCAGGGCGATGACGGCGGATTTTCTGCCGGGAAAGTTGCTGAATACGGACAGGGATTTGGTGGTGAGTATGTGGGCGATACCGGCAAGGATGATGCTGGTGATGAAGGCGGCACGACCTTGATAGAAGCCTTTGATGGGTTGCATGATGGCCAGTGGCAACAGCATTACCAGCAGGGTTCCGAAGAAAAGGCGGCTTTTGTAGGACAGTAAACTTCGCATGATGTGTGATTTATTTGTTCAGGCGCAAATGTTGGTAGAGGCTGCCCAGCAGGCTGGTGGGTAACAGGCGGCTGCTGCCGCGCAGGGCAAAGCAGCTTAGGGCAGGTAGCAGGGGCTGGCTGTTGAGGCGGCGTTTGAGTTGCAGTAGCTGCCATTCGCTGCGGAGGTAGCGCAATCCGCGCCGGCGGGTATGCATGTTGCGGCCGGCACGGGCGTGGACAAGGGTTTGTGGTAGGTTGGCCGCTGGATAGCCAGCTGCCAGCAGGCGCAGCCACAGGTTGTAGTCTTCCATCCACTGATGGTGCTGGTAGCCGCCTACTGCCTGTACGGCGCTTTTGCGATAGGCGGCGGCCATGTGGTTGATGGGGTTGCGCCACTGGGCATAGCGGCGGATGGTTTGGTCGGTAAGGGGAACCTGTCTGACGGCGCTGATGTGCTCCGGGGTGGTGCTGAATTCGGCTATCTGGCCGCTAAGCAGGGCGATTTCGGGATGTTGCTGGATGTATGCCCACTGGTGTGCAAAGCGCTCTGGTACGCAGATGTCGTCGGTATCCATGCGCATAATCCATTCGTGCTGGCAATGCTGTAAGCCGGCATTCAGGGCTTTGCCCAGACCCATGTGCTGTGGCAGGGGGATGATTTTCAGTGGCAGCCGGTTGTGGTAGTGGCTGAGGATGCGGTGTAGTTCGCTGCTGATGGTGCCATCTAATACCATGATGATTTCTTCGGCCTGTATGCTCTGCGCGCACAGGCTGTCCAGACAGGCGCTGAGCCAGTCGGGCTGTTCCTGTGCATACAGGGAGAGCAGTACGGAAAAAGGACGAGTTTTCATTGGGTTGGCAGCGATGGGTGTTTGTATCGGTGGTTTGTCAAGATTTGTTGATTATATCGCAACAATATTAGCTGGTGCGCCCGGGTGGCGGGTGCTGCGGGTTTGTGCTGTTAAATCAAGGATTGTTGTTGATTTTTTACATTTATGTGTGTTGCGGTTGTGGTGGCTGGCTGCTGTTTTGTTCGAATGAGGCCGGGTTAGGCAGGTAGTGTTCGTAGAATGCACTCTGGGTAGCATTAAGTTGTGCCAGTTCGGCGCTGTTGTTGCCGGTGTAGCTGTCGTTGAGGCAGACGAAGCGGATTTCGGGATGCTGGTGCAGGTACTCGATGGTGTGGTTGAGTTCTGTTAGGTTGTTGATGTTGCGTGTGAAGCCGTCGTTGTGTTTGTGGGGGATGAAGGCTCCGCTGGCCAGATGCCAGTAGCGGTTGAGGTAGATGGTAAGGTCGTTATGGGCGCGGAAGCGGTTGGCAGTACAGGCGAGGATTTCAGGCTGGAAATGCTGGTAGACCTGTTGCAGGGTGCTGCGTGTATAGGGCTGGGGGAGATGCCAGTGGGCAAACCAGAAGTAGTGGCGGTAGAGGTATTTGAGCAGGGCGTTGCTGAGTTTTTCGCGCAGGCTGTAGCTGGGGGCGAATAGTTGCTGTGTGTTCAGGGTGTGGGGCTTATGTACGCGATTAATCAGGGCGATGTTGTTGTTGAGGGCGTCTACCCAGCTGCTCTGGCCGCGCAGGCGGCGAAACAGGGCGTTGCGTCTGAGCCAGCCGTGACAGAGGAAGTCGACCGGCAGGCCGTGCTGAAACAGGCGTTCGCGCGGGGTGGGGCGCAGGATAACGGTGTCGTCGTTGAGGTAGACGAAGTGTTCGCTCAGGCCTTTGAGGTTGACCAGATTCATTTCGATGGCGGATGAGTTGAATACGGGCAGGTTCTGCGGCTGAATAAACAGTTGTGTGTGGTCGATGATTTCGATTCTGGGATGGTTGGTTTGCAGCCAGTGCGGGCGCTGGTTGGCGGTAATCAGGTAGATTTTGTGATACCACGGGCAGTTTTGTTCGATGGAGCGTAGTACGTAGCGCAGGGTACCAAAGTCATGATAGCGGTTGTTGCTGGTGGCATCGTTGCGCCCTTGATGCTGGGGCAGGTAGTGGTTTTTTTCGGCCTGCCATACTGGATCGCTGCCATCTACCCATGGCAGGACGAAGTCAATCGGGGTGTTGTCGGTGTTGGTATTGGTGTTCATCGGTGTTTCCGTTTGAGCAAGGCGATGAGTTTCTGGCTGTTGCGGGCACCGATGGTGGTACGCAAGAGGTTTAGCAGCTGGCGTTTAAGCTGGTCTGTGTGTTTGCTGTCGTTCAGCCATGTGCCGTCGTAGTGATGGATGCAGACGGTATTGGCGGTGCGGTTCAGTTCATGGGTATAGGCATTTTTGGCCATGAAGTAGTCGCTGGGATAGACGCAGACGTAGCCGGGGATTTCTTGTTGCTGGTTGTTCAGGATAATGCCGTGCTGCTGGTAGAGCTGTTTGAATAGCTGGTTGATGGTGATGGGCTGCTGCGGGTTAAATTCGAGGTTCTGGTATTGCTGCCAGATGTCTTGCATGAGGGCGCTGCCGGCTTCGCAGCCCATGACTCCGGCCTGTGGATTACAGGTAAGCTGGCGGGTATAGGGGTTCATGCCTTGTTCGAAACCGGTAAAGCAGTGATGGTGCAGGAAAGGATCGAGTGAGGCAACCATTTGTACGTCGGTATCCAGATAGATGCCGCCGTGCTGATACAGTGCCTGAATGCGGCAGACATCGGCTACAAAGGCGTATTTGCCGGCGGCGTAGGCGGCGCGGGTATAGGGGTTGGCCTGATGGTCGAAGTTGTGTTCATTCCACAGCCGGATCTGGTAGTCGGGCAGAAACTGGCGCCAGCTATCGATGTACCGCTGGGTGGTGGCTGGTAGTGGCTGGGAGCCAAACCAGCAGTAATGAATCAGTTTGGGTATCATTGGGCAGGCCGGCGATATATGAGAAATAGCAGAATGCTGAAGGGTATGGCGGTGCTCAGGCCGGTAATGCAGCTCAGTTTAATCCAGTCTGGGTAGTTGTGCACGCTGATGCTGCTGACAGGATGCCAGCCGATGCTGATGGAGGCGGCGATGAGGGCGAATACTATCAACCATAATAAGTAGGGGCGTATGCAGGACAGGGACAGGATGTGCTTGCAGGTGTAATGTACCATTTCGCTGCTGCGGTATAGGAAGGATACTAGTGCGGCAAGCAGGATGCCTGCGCTGCCCCATATCTGGATAAAGCACAGGGAGCAGGTGATGTTGAGGGCTGCTTCGAGTAGTGCCTGTGGTTTGGTGGCTTTGTAACGGCCGGCAGCCATGATCATGGTCATGCTGGGAATGCGGCTGTTTTCAATGATGCCTACCAGCAGAAATAGGATGGCCAGTATTGGCTGGTGATAGTTGGCATCGGTCATGTTATGTGTGTAGAGCTGGATAAAGGGTACCAGCAGGAGGCCGGTGCAGGTGTAAACCCAGCCGAGAAAACACATGAATAGGCGGTTATAGCGGCAGAAGTTTTGTCTGGTACGTTCGGGATCGATGGTGAGGCTATGGCCGAAAATGGCCTGCATGCCCTGCGACAGGGACTGTAAGGCCATTTTGATGGCGCCGAAAATCAGGGCATAGACGGCATAAATGCTGGCGTCTTTGAGTGATAGGAAAAAGGTAATCAGTACCAGTGGGGAGCTGAATATCAGCAGGCCGGTAAGCTGGTGGGTGAGTGCGTCCCAGGTTTGTTGCAGTTGGTAGGCGTTGTGTTTGTTGTAGTGCTGGTTCAGGTTGTGGTAGTGGTGTCTGACATAGTGGCGGTACAGTAGGAATTTGCTTGCCTGTATCAGGGTGGAGGCTGTTTGTACGGTGAGGATGTTATAGCCGGTGCTGATCAGCCAGTAGCTGACGGCAATGTTGGCGAGAATGCTACCAGTCTGTATGGTGGAAATGATGTATGTTTTTTGGTCAGCGGTGAGTAGTGCGCGGTAGCTACCGAAAAAGAAGAAGTCGAGGATGTTGACGGCGCCCATAATCAACACCATGTAAAAGGTGAGGCTGGCGCTGATTTCGTTATGGGTAAGCCAGGCAAACAGGATGGCCAGTATCAGTAGTGCGATGGCAAACAGGCAGCCGGAGATGCGATAAAAATGATGGGTGGCTGCGAGAATGCGGTTGCGCAGCTGGTTATCATGGGCGGTTAGTGCCTGATAGAGTGCAACGATGGCAGCGGCGCCAATGCCGGCCTCAAGGAGAGTGAGGTAGGCAATGAATTGTTTGATGGAGGCGAGCATGCCATTGGTGGCTGAACCATAGGTTACGACAATTAGTGGCGGCAGGATAAATCCGCCCAGTGCAGTTATCAGTTGCAGCAATAGGTTTGCGGATATGTTTTTCAGGATAACTGCACGGGTACTCATGAAGCCTCAAGGGTATTCGCTGGCTTAATGGCAGTTACCGCTACGCTGCATTCGACCGTAACGGCCGGTAATGGCATTGATGTCATGCATGGCAGAATTGTCTACACCGCTAAATACAACACGCATTTTGGCAATGCTGATGGTACTGCTGTCTGTGTGGTTGTCGTTGTCACTGTCGTTGTCGCTACTGCTGCCACCCAGCGTGGTGATGAAGGCATCACTGAATCCCTGCATTTTGGCGCGCGCCATCAGGCTTTCTGCGTCTTCACGCCGGTTGAATACACCGAGGCTGACTTTGCCTTGATTGATGCCGTAGTCAAAGCCATGTTCCTGTAGGCGGGTACGCGTATTGCTGTCGCCACTTGAGGAGAGTGCCACCATGTAACGGGTGGGTGTAGGTGTCCGACGTGGTTTGGCGGAGCTGTTAGCCTGTTCGATGAAGCGGCTAGTGGTAAACGGCCAGTGATTAAGTAAGCCTTTGATGCGGTGGAAATCATCTTCTGGCAAGGTGACTGTGGCGGTACAGGTATTGGTGACGGGAGTGGGGGCAGTTGTAGTTGTAGGGGTAGGCGTGGTTGCAGATGTAGATGTAGATGTGTTTGTGGCCGGTTTGTCGGCGTTGTCGGGATTGTTTGTTTTGGGTTTGTTGGCAGCGGCGATATCGATTTTGCTGGCGGCTTTAGGAGCAGGCTCACTGCTGCTGACTACTGCTTCATCTGTACGGCGTACGCTGATATCCGGACTAGCTGGTGCGGGAGCTTCAGGAGTGTAGCTTGCAGCGCTGACCGCAGCGGGTGAGGCAGAGGTACCATGCACCAATTTACCAGCTATCATGCTGCCAAAAACAATAATATTTAATGCTACCAAGATTGCAAACAGCCATTTCATGCGTATTCGACCCAATTGAGTAAACCGTAAATCACTAAATTATCCACAATTTCAATGCGGTTGTCTAAGACAAATGTATTAGGTAGTGCCTGAGCTACTTTATTGGCACCGCCGCCGGTAATAATGATGTCCACAGGTTTGCCGGCACCGGCTTTCTGTTGTAGGCGGGCATGCATTAGTACGATGGCGCCACAGACTGCATCCATGATGCCGCTGGCCATGGCGTTTGGGGTGGTGGTGGCAAAGGCATAGGGCTTGCCCAGTGGACGGTTGAGGTTGGCTGTACGTCTGGATAATGCTTCTTTCATTAAATGAAATCCCGGCAGAATGCTGCCACCCAGATAATGATTGTCATCGGTAAGTGCATCTACTGTGACGGCTGTACCACAGCTTACCACGACGCAGGCATGACGACTATAACGCCGGCTGCCAATCACGTTAAACCAGCGGTCGGCGCCATGTTCGGCTGGATTGCGGTAATGATTATAGATGCCGAGCGCTTCTGGCATGGAAGGCAGCCATGTCACTGGACTGGGCAGAATATTGGCGATTTGCTGTTGGCGTGCTTTGCCACAAACAGCGCAGCCGATAATCCGCTGTACGCCGGTGCCATGTTGTGCCCAGTCCTGTGTTAATGGTTGCAGGTCGTAATAGGCTGCTTTGCCATAGCTGAGTATGCAGCCGTTTTCCACCCAGGCCCATTTGAGTTTGCTGTTGCCGGCGTCCAGTAGCAGGTAACGTTTGCTGCCAGCCTCTTTGAGCTGGTTCTGTGCTGCACCCGGACGCAGGCTGATTTCGCCGGTGACAAAGCTGCGTTCACCGCTGGCAGTTTGCAGCAGCAGGGCGCCGGAAGCAGCAATTCCGCTGACTGTACCTTCGGCAATGCTGCTGCCGTCGGCTAACAGGTGTACCATTTTTCCCTGATCTCGATGCAGGCTGTTGTAATCGGCTAGAAAGGGGTTAAGTCCATTCTGATTGAAGCGAGGCAGGTATTGTGCCAGTCGGGCCAGAATGCCCTGAAAAATCTGTGTTACTTGTGCCTGCGGCAGTAGTGACTGGATGGCAGTGGCTGTACCTATTTGGTCGGGTATGCTGAAGTTTAAGCCGATACCGATGACAGCAGTGGTTTGTTGTTTCTGTCGTGGTATGGTTTCAATCAGGATGCCACCAAGCTTGCTGTTATCCAGCATCAGGTCATTCGGCCATTTGATTTGTGCCGCTACACCAAGCTCGCGTAAGGTTTGTGCTACGGCCAGTGCCACAACCAGTGCCAGACCACCCAGCTCTGCCTGTGGACGCAGGAATGACCAGCTCAGGCTGAACATCAGGCATTCGCCGATGCGGTTTTTCCATGCTTTGTCCTGCCGACCACGGCCCGCAGTCTGTTCATAGGCCAGACAGATTTGTGGTGGTGTATCAGCAGGTAAGTGGCGTACTTGTTCCAGCAGGATGGTGTTGGTGGAGGTGGTTTGTACGAGCAGGCGGGGGTTAAAACCATACTGGCAGGCACAATTATTGAAGATGTGTTCAGGTATCAGTGCTAAGGTTTTGGTGAGCTGCCAGACACCATTCTGCTGGCGCAACAGATTCTGGATATGAGCAGGCATATCCTGCCAAGCTGCATTGAGCTGGGGGATTTTTTTATTCAAGGTGTTTGCCAGTGTCTGGACATCATGTGCCAGACCGTCAGCAAGCAGGGCCACTAAAGGCCAAAACGGTGTGTTCATAAAATGGCATCACCATAGTTATTATAGATAACAATGGGTTAATTCGGTGTTACAGGTTCTGCTGTATGCCGGGTGCGGGCAGAATGTGTCAACGGCTGTGTAGTCGCAACCGTTGACATTATTATCGCATGGTTTGGGAAATGTATCTGTCTGAGCTTACTCAACTACTATTTTAGGAAAGCGCTGGCTGTAGTCTTTGCCCTGATCTGCCAGCGCCTGCACCAGCTTCCAAGCTGCCTGTTCGTATAGGTTAGCGATTTGTGGGTGCTGTTGTGCAAGTATGCAGGCGGTACCGCTATCCATGGCTTCACGTACGGCCAGTGTTAATGGTAGTTGTCCCAGCAGGGGCACGCCGAGTCTGGCTGCCAATTCTTTACCGCCATCCTGTCCGAAAATGGATTCGGTATGGCCACAGTGAGAACAGATATGCATGGACATGTTTTCGAGCACGCCGAAAATAGGAATATTGACTTTCTGGAACATATTCACTGCTTTGCGTGCATCAATCAGAGCCACATCCTGCGGGGTAGTGACTACTACGGCACCGGTAACTGGAATTTTCTGTGCCAGTGTTAGCTGGATATCACCGGTGCCGGGGGGTAAATCGATAATGAGGTAATCTACATCGTCCCACTGGCTTTGAAACAGTAGCTGCTGTAAGGCCTGACTTACCATCGGGCCGCGCCAGATAACAGCCTGATCGGTATCGACTAAAAAGCCTACTGACATCACTTGAATTTCGCCGGCAGCCATTACTGGAATCATTTTACCTTCATGCTGGCGCGGTTCCTGTCCGGCCACGCCCAGCATGGTGGGCTGGCTGGGGCCGTAAATATCGGCATCAAGTACGCCTACGCGTGCGCCCATACGGCTTAAAGCCACTGCTAGATTGGCGCTGGTGGTGGATTTGCCCACACCGCCTTTGCCTGAGGCTATGGCGATGATGTTTTTCACGCCGGCAATGGTCTGTACGCCGGGCTGTACTTTGTGTCTGCCTATGGCCAGTTGTACCTGCACAAATAAGGGAGTATCGCCAAATTCGGCAGTGATGGCCTGATCAATGTGCTGTTGCAGTTCGTTAATGAGGTGTGCAACCGGATAGGGAAAGGTAAGCTCAAGATGAATGCCATCGCTGGCGATGGTCACGTTACTCACGGCTTTTTCACTGCCCAGAGTACGGTTACTGGCTGGGATGGTGATGCGGTTGAGTAGGGTGGTAATGGATTGTGTGTTCATGTAAGTTAAATCCGCGACTGTATTTTTGACGCATATTTTACCCTATATTGGCCTGCGGCCAGTGTTTGCCTCAGGCAGTGCCGGATAATCAGGATGGTGCCGGGTAGCAGCAGGCTAGACGGAGCTATCGGAAGCATTCATGCTGTTGCGTTGCCGGTATCGAATCCAGAGTAAACGCAGGCATAGGTAGGCCGGATACAGTAACAGTATCGAAACTATGAGGTAATGCAGATTGTGCCACTCGACTACGGCCTGACCATGAGCCAATGCCCATAATGCCCATAACCAGTGCCACCAGGCGGGCAGGCTGAACGCCAGTACAATCAGCAGGGCGGCAATTCTTGCCGGTGTCATCGGCCAGTCTTTATGCTGTTGCACGGCTCGATTGAGTTGTAGCAGGATATAGAAGGCTAAGCTGAGGGTAAGTATCATGCCGCCATTAGTGATTACCTGTAGCCAGCTAAAAGCAATATCTGGAGATAGTGGTAAACTGTTTTGCGGTGCCGGTGTTTGTTGCAGTGAGACGCTGGCAACAATATTCAGGATGAAACTGTAAATCAGATCCAGCCATAACAGCAATAACGGCCAGGTACGTTTCAGTCGTTGAAACATTGTTGTGTAACCATGAGAACCAATAATAGTGTGACAGTGTAACCATTGGTATTGGCTGCTGTAAATGGTTGTCAAATAGATGTTTCCGGTAAAATTTGCTGAAATTACAGTTGATTTGCTGTGTTTGCAGTTTGAAACTGGAAAATATGTGCGGTAAAACACTGCATTGTATTGGCTGTCATTATGTGCCGAAATTGCTGTATAAAAAATGATTAATGATTGCAAAGTCGGGAAAACACAGGGTTGGTGCGGTGATGAGATTCTGATATATGGCTGTAATGAACCTTCTTATAATTATTTTGTGGCGGTATTTCTGTTCTGGATATTTATGGTTTGTGAGCTGGTAGGAACGTCTGAGCTGTAAATTGTGTTGTATATATTTGTTTTTCAATTCGGATCGGTTAAAGATTATTGTAGTTTGATTTTAATCTGTAGGTATAATTTATTTGCTATATATATAATATTGAAAAAAATGATTTTAATTTTTTTTGCTTGGGTATTATGCTGAATTTTTATGCTTTTGTGGTGAAAAATAATTTTATTTAGATATCAGGAATTTAATTTAGTTGAATAATTGTAAGAGTGGTAAACGGCAAATTTTGTTTTTTTTGAGTTAGAATAAACACTCAAATTTAGTTTATTTTCAATTCTTATTGAATATTTTTATATGTTTTTAGGCCTTTAATAAGGTCTTTTTTTATTTTCTGCCTTTGAGAAAAGACACGATGACAAGATGTTTTCCTGCTGTGATGAAAATAAGCACTGTGCTTATCAGTGCTGCAACGATTACTTCTCCTGTATATGCTTCTGGATATCATTTAGGTTTACAGTCTGTAACGGCGGTAGCTACTGGTAATGCTGCGGCTGCTGAGGCTGCGGATGCGGCAACTATTGTGAATAACCCAGCGGGGTTGGTAAATCTGGATGGTACACAGATTGATACTAATCTGTTTTTAATTAAACCAGATATTAAATACCGTAATGCCCGCGGTACGTTTACGGATGGTTCTGCTGTGCAGGGACCTGAGCGCGATAATATTGCCAATACAGCTCAGCTAGTTCCACAACTGTATTTTTCCCACCGTCTGAATGATAAATGGGGTATGGGGCTGGGCGTATATATACCGTATGCGGCCAGAACCAATGATAGTTCTGACTCGGTGCTGCGTTATAACGTGAATAAAACCAATGTGAAAGCGCTGGATATTAATCCGGTTGTTGCTTATAAAATCAATGACAGGCATTCAGTTGGTGTGGGGCTGATTGCGCAGTATCTACATACAGAAGTGCAGAAATATGCTGATTTTACGCCGGCGGCCAGTGCAATGTCTGGAATTCCGCAGGCTGCATTACACCAGAAAGCGCCGGGAGCATTTGATGCGCGCGCTACGGTAAAAGGTAATGACTGGGGTTATGGTTTCAATGCTGGTTGGTTGTGGGATATTAATGATAATGTGCGGGCAGGTGTCAGCTATCGTTCCAAAATTAACCAGCATCTGCATGGTACCGCACGCTGGCAGTCTATGGGCAGTTATACGAAAAATCATACACCGCTGTTTGAGCAGCTTGGCTTTAAGGCTCTGGAAAGTGCTGAGGTGCAGATTACTACGCCGGAAGTAGTGTCGGTACATGGTATGTGGAAAGTGAATCCGCAGTGGAATGTGTTTGGTAATGTGAGCTGGACGCGCTCTTCGCGCCTGCATGAGCTGGATATTAACTTTGAGCATGACAAAGAGATTGACCCAGTTCATGGAGCTATTTCGAATACCACGCATATTGCCACCAACTGGCGTGATACCTATGCGGTGGGTGTGGGAGCTTCTTACCAGCAGAATCCGCGCTTGCAGTGGCGTTTCGGAGTGAATTATGACCAATCGCCGGTGCGCAGTTCGTCTACGCGCCTGTCTACGATTCCTGATGGCAATCGCTGGCTGTTTGGTGCTGGTGCCAAATATGATGTGAATAGAAAAGATACTGTAGCTGTATCATATGCTTATCTGCATATTCAGCATACACATATGAATCAGCAGGATCAGGGTGTACATGTTTCAAGTAATGTACGAGGTGAGGCAGATTATCATTCCCATGCACATATTGCTGGTGTTTCGTACACGCACCGTTTCTAAGATTTATCCGGGCGGACTGTTTATGTTGGATATGGATAAATCTGTTTAGTATTCAGTCTGTCTGGGTTATTTTTAGTCATAATTTGTATATAAATAACTAAACCATTGAGATTAATAAATTTTAACTACAATGTTGACATAAATTACAGGGGATTTTCTTTGCTCGCATAATAATCTGTCGTATGATGGTTTTGCTGTTCCATCTGGATAAAGCATTGTTAAACAAGGAGATGTATTATGAAGCATCAAGAAGGTTTACAAGATCCACGAACCAAGTATTACCATCAGGATTTTTCTAAACAGCATCAGCCTGCACCGGGCCTGCAAAGCAGGATGGATCCGGTACCGGATTGTGGCGAAAAAAGCTATCAGGGTCATGGTCGTTTGAGTGGCCGCAAAATTTTGGTTACCGGTGCCGATTCAGGTATTGGTCGAGCCGCAGCTATTGCCTATGCCCGTGAAGGCGCAGATTTGGCGCTTAACTATTTGCCGGCTGAAGAGGAAGACGCTAAGCAGGTTGCGGCGTTGGTGCAGGAAGCCGGTCGAAAAGTGGTGTGCATTCCCGGTGATTTGAGTGATGAGAATTTTTGCAAACAGCTGGTTGAAAAAGCTTATACGGAGCTGGGCGGACTAGATGGTCTGAGTTTTGCTGCCGGTAAACAGACTGCTGTAGCGCGCTTCTGTGATATCACTACGGAACAGTTGAAAAAAACATTTGAAATTAATGTGTTTTCCTTGTTCTGGATAATTCAAGCTGCTATGCCTCATTTGCCTGCTGGTGCAACCATTGTTACCACCAGCTCTGTACAGGCTTATCAGCCCAGTCCTAACTTGGTAGATTATGCTGCAACTAAAGCTGCGATTGTGGCCTTTACTCAGGCCTTGGCTAAACAGGTGGCCGAGAAAGGCATTCGAGTAAATTCTGTGGCACCGGGCCCAATCTGGACAGCTTTGGAAATTACCGGTGGCCAGCCTCCTGAAGCCATTCCGAAATTTGGTCAGAGTGAATCAATACTTGGCCGCGCCGGTCAGCCTGCTGAGCTTGCTTCTACTTATGTTTTCTTAATGTCTGATGATTCCAGCTATGTGTCAGCACAGGTATATGGAGTTACCGGCGGTATCGTATTATAAGTTAATAATCCGTCTGTAATTCATATTAATCCGTACTGGAACTTTTTTTCCGCACTGGTCGTGTACCAGCTGGAGAAATGAGTTCCAGTACGGATTTTTATTGATTTCAACCATTTTCCATAATTCGTTGTTTTTATGCATATGCTAATTTATATGTAAATTTATATTTGATATTTATATTATATCGGTGAATTTATGTTTTATATTGTTAGTCTGAAATGTACATTATTGTAATTAAATATAAATTTATCTGTTAGATTAGTATTTTTATACTATCTTTATTTAATATGATTATAAATTGCTGCCTTAGCATTTTTAGAATAATTGGTTTTCTGGTTAATGCTTGTGCTGTATCAAATTTTCTGAGCAGAATCTTATAGACGCTGGATCGTATTGATTTGTATTATTAATTTCACACGGTGACTATTAATATATTAATATATGGGAGAACGTATGACTGCCTCAAATTCAATACGCGCAACAATACCATTAAAAATTCTGTCTACCGGTGCAGCTATACCAGCAAGATGTGTGACATCATCTGAGTTAGACAGGCGTTTTAACAAGCCTGATGGTTATGTGCAGCGACGTTCGGGTATTGAGCACCGTTTTCACATTACCGATGATGTTAGTCAGGCACAGCTGGCAGCCATGGCGCTGTCTGATGCACTGCAACGCCAGCAAATTGCACCGGACTCTATTGACCTGCTGATTTCTGCTGCCGCAATTGGTACTCAGGCTTTACCGTATACCGCCGCGCATATTCTAAAAGTCAGCGATTTACCACAGAACATCGCCAGTTTTGATATCAATAATAGCTGCGTAGGCTTTATGACTGCGCTGGAAATGGCGGCCTGTCTGCTTAATCAGGGAGTATACCGGCGCATTGCTATTGTTTCTGCTGATCTGGCTTCGCGGGGGCTTAATTGGGATGATGAAGAATCTGCACTGATCTTTGGCGATGGTGCGGCTTGTGCGATTGTAGAAAAAGGCGACGGCAGTAGTGGCATTTTGTCTTTTTTGCTGGAAACCTATCCTGAAGGGCTGGATTTATGTGAGATACGTGCTGGAGGCACACGACGCAATCTGCGGGTAGGGATGGAAGACAGTGATTTTCTATTTGATATGAAAGGCAAGCAGTTATTCAGACTGGCCACAACACTGATTGAAAGCTTTGCCGAGCGCTTATTACAGCAGGCCGGTTTGAGTATGCCGCAAGTGGATTGTGTATTGATGCATCAGGCCAGCCATTTGGCGATCAAACACATTTGTAAACAGCTGCGTATCAGGCCAGATCAGTATGTAGATATTTACCGTTATCGCGGTAATCAGGTGGCCGCATCCATTCCTTCAGTAATGCATGAAGCATGGACGACGGGTCAGGTGCATGCAGGCAAACCGGTTATGCTGTTTGGCACAGCGGCCGGTCTGACACTTGGGGGCATGGTGCTGTTGCCATGAAAATACTGGTTACAGGAGCCACCAGTGGGCTAGGACGTAATGCGGCGGAATATTTATTACAACAAGGGCATCAGGTGCATGCCACCGGTCGTAATCAGGCAGCTGCACAATGGCTGCAACAGTATCAGGCATCATTTACTGCGCTGGATCTGGGGCAAGCTAGTCTTGAGCAGTGTGAACAGTTAATGCATGGCTGTGAGGCCGTCTGGCATTGTGCTGCTAAGTCCTCACCTTGGGGGAACTGGGCAGAATTCTATCAGGCGAATGTAGTGGCCACACGCAAGCTGGCACAGGCTGCCGGAACAGTTGGCGTAGCGTGTTTTGTGCATATTTCTACCCCGGCGGTGTATTTTGACTACCGGCCGCATTATCAGCTTAGTGAAGAATATTGTCCCAAACGTTTTGTAAATTCTTATGCCGCCAGTAAACATGCTGCCGAGCAGGAAATATTAAAGTTATTACCTCGCTTTCCGGAGACAATCTATACCATTCTGCGCCCGCGTGGCTTGTTTGGTCCTCATGACAGAGTGATTTTGCCGCGGATTTTGAATCAGTTGCAGGATGGGCAGCAGCAATTACGCCTGCCCGGTGGAGGCAAGGCACTGCTGGACTTGACCTTTGTACTAAATGTAGTGCAGGCAATGATGCTGGCTACCACTACTGCCGGACTGGCGTCGGGGCGAATTTACAATATTACTAATCAGCAGCCACAGCATCTGGTGGATATGTTGCAGCAATTACTGACTGAGCAACTGGGCTGGCATTATCAGATACGTGACGTGCCCTATCCGCTTGCCTATAGCGTGGCTGCGCTGTTGGAAGGGGTGGCGAAGCTGACGGGCAAAGAACCATTATGGACACGTTATGGCATTGGTGCGCTGTATTATGATATGACATTGGATAATAGCCGTGCCATCAGTGAACTGGGTTATCAGCCACAGTACAGTCTAGTACAAGCATTTGAAATAACGGCACAATGGTTGCGCCAACAAGGTATATCCAGACATGGCTGAAATTCTGAGTTTAGATAGCGGTTACTGTACTCATCTGGGTTGTGTAGCTTTGCGTGGCGCACCCATGCGCAAATGTAAATTTCCAGCTCTCGTCTATCTGCTGAGTGCGCACGGACGTTACTGGTTGTGGGATACCGGCTATGCCAGCTATTTCGATGACTATACCAAACAAGGCATATATCGTCTCTATCGCTGGGTAACACCTACCTATTTCAGCCCGCAGCAGGCGATACTGGCACAATTGCAGCAGCGGGGTATGACGGCGGCAGATATTACGGCTGTACTGATATCACATTTTCATGCCGATCATATTGCCGGCTTACGCGATTTCAGCAACTGTCGCATGATTTGCTCGGGTCAAGGCTGGCAGCAATTGCGCCCGCTGCGCGGAATGGCAGCACTAAAGCAGGCTTTTGTGCCCGGGCTGATACCAGATGGTTTTGAAAGCCAAGTGCAATTTGTAGAAACGTTTCCAGTGCAAGCACTACCGGCGCAGCTGGCTCCTTTTCAGTATGGTTATGCCTTGCCAGAGAGTAATGGGGAAATAGTGCTTGTGCCGCTGCCGGGTCATGCCGTGGGTCAGCTTGGTGCTTTTGTGGCTACAGATAATGGCTGGGTACTGCTGGCCAGCGACGCAGCTTGGTCTCACCTGAATTATCAGCAGATGCGGCCGCCACTGAAGCTGGCTAATGTGATTATGGATAATCCGCGTGCCTATTTGGCTACCCTGCAAGCCTTACAACAATTACATCAGGGCGGTGCGGCCACTATTCATCTGAGCCATGAAGGTGATTTATGAATACATTAATGACGATGTGGTATTACTGGCGGGCACGCCAGTTACATTTTACTGATCGCCAGCAGTTAGAACATTACCAGCAGCGACAGTTGCAGCGATTCTGCCGGCAGGTACTGGCAAAAAGCCCGTATTTTAAGCCTGTAAGTGCATTACCGCTGACTGAGTGGCCGCTAATGGACAAGGCAGTCATGATGGATAATTTCAACCGCATGAATACTGCTGGGCTAAATGTGGATGAATTGCTGGCCTGTGCACAGCGTAGTGAGACTGAGCGTGATTTTACGCCTAAAGTGGGACGATACAGCGTTGGTCTGTCCACCGGTACATCTGGCCGGCGCGGTGTATTTGTGGTGAGCGAACGCGAGCAGCAGCACTGGGCTGGCATGATGCTGGCGAAAATGCTGCCGGAGAGTATTTTCGCCGGAGAGCGGATAGCCTTGTTTCTGCGCGCAGATAATAATTTATATCAGACAGTAAATAATCGCTGGCTCAGCCTGACCTTTTTCGATTTGTTCAGCCCTTTCGCTGAGCATTTACCGCGTTTGCAGCAATTACAGCCGACTATTGTGGTAGGACCGGCGCAGGTGCTATGTGCGCTGGCTCAAGCGGTGCAGTGCGGACAATTAAACCTGCGGGTGAAAAAAGTGATTTCCGGAGCGGAAGTGTTAGAACCACAGGACAAATTGTTATTGCAGCAGGTGTTTGCTGATGTAGGAGAGGTCTATCAGGCAACAGAAGGATTTCTGGCGGCGAGCTGTCAGTATGGTACTTTGCATCTGAATGAAGAATTTATTTATGTTGAACCGCAATGGTTGGATGAAGAACGCTTTGTACCGCTGATTACTGATTTTAGCCGCACCACTCAACCAATTGTGCGTTACCGTTTGGATGATATTCTGGTGGCGCGCCAGAAACCCTGCCGCTGCGGTAAAGTAACGATGGCACTGGATCGCATTGAAGGACGCTGTGATGACCAGCTAGCATTACCTGCGCGTGATGGCAGCGTCCAACGGGTATTTGCGGATTTATGCCGGCGGGTGATTGCCAATGCTTTGCCAGCAGTGGCTGATTACCGCTTTATTCAGCGCGGCAATCAGCTACAATTGCTGGGTGATTGTGATTTACCAGTATTAGAGAATTGCCGTCAACAGTTAATTGATTTATTTCAGAAGCATGATATTGCATTGGAAAAAATCCACTGGCAGGTACAGTCAACACCTATTTTGCCGCAATTTGATGCCAAGCGTCGCCGTATTGTCCGAATGCGCACATAAATCTATTCCCAAAGCCGGATAAGCTGCCTTATTCTGGTTACAAAAATTATTTTATTATTTTAATTTCTTGTACCAATAACATTTATATCAAAAATAAATATGACCAAAATATATGATTAGTTGGTGTAGCCTTAATAACGCAATAAATGCGAATAATTATATTTTCTCTGCCATAACTTCTTAATGATCATGTAATAATATTGCCTTGCTGGTGTTGGTTTATATAGTAAATAAAGGTTAATTTATATAAATTTTATCTAAATATGCACCTTAACGCAGGCTAATGAAACCACTCTAATAAATGGTGAGAACCATTATTATTATAGTGCTATGTTTTTATTAAATATTTAGGTAAAAATTTGAATTTTTAAATAAATTATTATGAAAATCAGTTTTATTTAGATTAAAAAAAGTCATCAAATTTAATGTTATGATAAGTTCAAATGGCTGTATTGATGATTATATTGAAAGCATTACGTATTAATACAGCAATTTAGCGAGGAGCAAGATTGCAGGTTAATTTAAGCTTGCAATCCATAACTGCACAAAATACCGCTGCGGAATATTTATCCCCCTTGCATATACTACTGTGAAGCAAATATACGCTTAATCTGCTGACAGATACAGTGGACGCAGTATGAATATAAAAGCTAATGGCATAATTTTATTTTTAAATGGTTTATCTGGTGCTGGCAGTTTCAGAATCAGGCCGGATTATCAACGACCGTTTAATAATTAATCACAACTGTCTGGCTATGCTGACAGGACAGTTTTGAGCAAAAAAGGAAGCAAACATGGAAGGCAAAAAAGTTGTACTGGATTGTTTAAATCGCTTACTGGCAGGAGAGCTGGCCGCGCGTGACCAGTATTTTGCACATTCGCGCATATATGAGGATATGGGCTATATGCAGCTTTTTCAGCGTATAGATCATGAAATGCAGGAAGAAACCGACCATGCCCACCAGTTTATTCACCGTATTCTGATGCTCAATGGCAAGCCGGAAATGGTACCAGATGCAATCAACGTGGGTACCGATGTAGTAAGTATGCTGAAAAATGATCTAGCTACCGAGCTAAGTGTACGCCAGAACCTAAAAGATGCGATTAAACTGTGTGAACAAGAACAGGATTATGTAACCCGGCAATTTCTGGTGGCACAACTCAAAGATACCGAAGAAGACCATGCTCACTGGTTGGAACAACAATTACGCCAGATTGAAATAATGGGTTTGCCAAACTATCTGCAAAGCCAGTTGTAAGGAGAACAATATGCAGGGTGATCGATTGGCCTTACAGGCACTAAATAAAAATCTGGGTTTATTGCTAGTATCCATTAATCAGTATTTTTTACATGCACGAATACTACGTAACTGGGGCTTTGCCAAACTAGGTGAAACCTTATATAAACATTCGATTCGCGATATGAAAAGTGCAGATGCATTGATTGAGCGCATTCTGCTGCTGGAAGGACTGCCCAACTTGCAGGAATATGGCAAGATTCTTGTTGGCGAAAACATTACCGAGATTTTGCAGTGTGACCAGCAGGCAGAGCAGGCCAAGCACATTGCGCTGGCCGATGCGATAGCCGTATGTGAAAGCCAGCTCGATTTCGTATCACGCGATTTGCTGGAGCAGCAAAAAGCGGTAAACGAAGAATATCTAGACTGGCTGGGCACACAATTAGACTTGATTGAAGAAATTGGCTTAGCCAATTATGCCCAGAAAGCGGCACAGGCAGATTGATACAGGTAGCGCAGAAAACAAACACAGCACGTCAGCACACGTGCTGTTTTTTTATTCCTGCGATCAGCTTGCAGCTAAGCTGCTGCGACATCGGCAACAGAATTACCGCTTGGCTGAAACCAAGCCAATTGCTGCCGCAACTGCACCACTTCCCCAATCACCATCAATGCCGGCGTAGCTGCCTGCTGAGCCAGTGCTGCCAGTTGGTGCAATTCACCGATTAATACACATTGACTGGCCTGAGTACCATGCGAAATAATCGCCACCGGCGTACTGGCAGCCCGTCCGTGGGCAATCAACTGGCGGCTGATTTCCCCTGCTTGCAGTGTTCCCATATAAATCACCAGAGTTTGCCGGGCGCAAGCCAAAGTCTGCCAGCCATATGCCTGACCGGCTAACTGCTGATGACCAGTAATAAACAAGACACTCTGAGCATAATCGCGATGAGTAAGCGGGATACCCGCATAGGCAGTCGCTCCCAGACCCGCACTGATACCGGGAATAACGCGGAAAGGAATACTGGCCGCCCGTAGTACCGCACACTCTTCACCGCCACGGCCGAAGACAAACGGATCACCACCTTTAAGGCGTACCACACGTTTACCCTGTCGCGCCCACTCTACCAGCAGCTCATTGGTTTGCTGCTGTTGTACCTGATGGAGTCCGCAACGTTTACCCACACTGATTTTTAAAGCATCGCGGCGCACCAGCTCCAACACTTCTGCTGATACCAGTGCATCGTATAACACCACATCCGCTGCCTGCATAGCCTGTAGCGCATGCAGAGTCAGCAAGCCGGCATCACCCGGCCCAGCACCGACAAGCGCCACTTCGCCTTGTGGCAGCGGCTGGTGTTGAGTTAATTGTTGCTGCAACAAAGTTTCTGCTGCCGCTTCATCGCCGCTGGCAATATACTGACCAAAGCAACTATGCTGAAACAAATGCTCCCAGAAACGCCGCCGCTCATTAATATGCTGCAAAGCAGTTTTCACCTGTTTGCGCCAACGTCCGGCTACCGTGGCCACCCGTCCTAGAGAAAACGGCAGCAAGACTTCAAACTGCTGGCGAATCAGGCGCGCCAGTACCGGCGCGTGACCGCCACTACTCACCGCTACCTGTATCGGACTGCGGTCGATCAGTGCCGGTACAATAAAAGAACAACAAGCCGGCTGGTCGACACAATTGCAGAATATAGCCGCGGCTTCCGCAGCCTGAAAAATACGCTGATTCAGAGCAGAGTCGCTGGTTGCTGCAATTACCAGAAAAACACCATCTAATAAATCAGGACTGAATTCCGTGCCCACGTATACCGCCTGTTGTGCAGCGAACCACTCTTTAAACTGGATACTGGTCTGCTGCGCAACCACCTGTAGCAGTGCGCCAGCCTGTAACAGCGCACAAGCTTTGCGTTCGGCTACTTGACCGCCGCCCACCAGTAACACCTTACGCTGATGTAAATGAATAAATATCGGGTAGTGATTCATACTGACTTATCGTAGTTTTTAGCACCCTATCTTATAAGCGTCAGTGCCCTGCTGAAAAATAAGCATTTTTTCTAACCAAAGCGTTGACAGTTATATCTGTGAGTAGCCCATGCACAGACAGGAAATTTAGTTATAAAGAAAGAAATTTTTATTCTTTCCTTGCCGCTGGCTGCGCTTGTTACTATCCATAACATACAGACGGTGATCTCATTAAACCATTGCCGTCATTAACAGTTTGTGCATTCAGGATAGTGATAATCATGTTGCGCCCCCGCCTGTGGACACCACCGCATGATGCGACTGCCACCAAACGCCTGCCGGCTCTGATTGCCGAGTTACAAACACGATTACAACAGATCGTACGGCAGCATCACCACATAAAATTTGCCTCCAGTCTGGCGGTTGAAGACATGGTCATTACCGATATGATTGTGCGCGAGCAGCTGCCGATTGAAATATTTACCCTCAATACCGGAGCACTCAATAGCGAAACACAGAAACTGCTGAGTACCGCCTGCCAGCATTGGAGAATCCGCATTGACGAATACCGGCCAGATGAAGCAGCGATTAATGCTTATATAGCAGCTCATGGCAAACAGGCTTTTTATGACAGCGTTGCCTTGCGGCGTGAGTGCTGCCATATCCGCAAAATAGAACCGCTTGGCCGCGCCCTGAGCAATGCCGATGCATGGATAACCGGACAGAGACGTGAACAGTCAGCTACACGTACAGCATTAGCATTGGCAGAGCAGGATCAGACACATAGCATGGCCAAATACAACCCATTGGCCGACTGGCTGGAAACCGAAGTATGGGCGTATGCCGAGACGCAGCAGCTACCAGTGAACCAGCTCTACCGGCAAGGCTACCCAAGCATAGGCTGTGAACCATGTACCCGCCCAGTAAAAGCCGGAGAAAACATTCGTGCCGGACGCTGGTGGTGGGAAAATCAGGATAGTAAAGAATGTGGTTTGCATAAATAAACAGAAATCAACCCACGGTTGCATGCAGCATGACAGACATGCTCCGCGACCATAACGGAAATATCATGAGTATTCAAGACAAACATCTGGACTGGCTGGAAGCCGAATCTATTTATATTATCCGTGAAGTCGTGGCCGAAGCGCGCAATCCCGCATTACTGTTTTCCGGTGGCAAGGATTCAGTAGTGTTGCTGGCACTGGCCGTAAAAGCATTTCAGATTCCGGGGCATAGCCTGCAATTACCACTTACACTAGTGCATATCGATACCGGACACAATTACCCCGAAGTCATCGCCTTTCGCGATACCACCGTGCACAGATTGGGGGCAAAACTCATAGTTGGCAGCGTAGAAGATTCCATCAGCCGCGGCAGCGTTACCTTGCGCCGTGCTACCGATTCACGCAATGCCGCACAGGCCATCACCCTGCTGGAAACAATCGAAGCCAATGGCTTTGATGCACTAATGGGCGGAGCGCGGCGCGATGAAGAAAAAGCCCGCGCCAAAGAACGGATTTTCTCATTCCGAGATGAATTTGGACAGTGGGATCCCAAAAATCAGCGTCCGGAATTATGGGATTTATACAATACCCGCCTGCATCCGGGTGAAAACATGCGCGTATTCCCCATTTCCAACTGGACGGAACTGGATATCTGGCAATACATCGCACGTGAACAGCTTGCCTTACCAGAGATTTACTATGCACATCAGCGAGAAGTAGTAGAGCGCAACAATATGCTCGTACCAGTAACCAAACTGACCCCGAAAAAAGAGAGTGAAGTAAGCGTAATACGCAGCGTACGGTTTCGTACCGTAGGCGATATCTCCTGTACCTGCCCCGTAGCCAGCGAGGCCGCAACAGCAGCAGAGATTATCGCCGAAACCGCACAAACCACAATTTCCGAGCGCAACGCTACCCGTATGGATGACCAAGTATCAGAAGCCGCAATGGAAGAACGCAAGAAAGCAGGTTATTTCTGATGACTGATACACAAACCTTACAGCCACCGCATATATTTATAGTGCACGGCTTTCAGAGCAGCCCGCATGATAACTGGTTTGACTGGCTGGCCACACAGGCACGAACCGCCGGAGCCACAGTAACCCTGCCGGCTATGCCCAATCCAGACAACCCACAGGCCGCAGCTTGGCAGCAAACACTGGATGAAATAATAGGACAGCCCGAAACAAACACCTTTCTGATTGGCCACAGCCTCGGCGTCATCACCTTACTGCGGTTTCTCAGCCGGCATCAGCCAGCGCAACTGGGTGGACTGATATTAGCAGCGGGTTTTGCCACACACCTGCCGGCATTGCCCGTACTGGATAATTACATCAATGCCAGCCAGCCGGATTTTACCGCTTTACAGCACATCAGCATGTCAGTGCACAGCATCATTTCCACCAATGACTATTATGTCCCGCAACAGGCGAGCAACACTATCGCCCATACATTACATAGCAGCATCGATTATGTCCCGTCTGGCGGCCACCTGATGACTCAGGACGGATTCAATAAATTAGCGCCTGCATGGCAGAGCCTGAAGCAAATGCTGGCGCAGGCAGAAACCCCCAAAAAGTGAGGCACCAATGAACACCGATTCTGTATTGCGTTTTATTACAGCCGGCAGCGTGGATGATGGCAAATCTACCCTGATAGGACGCCTGCTGTTTGACAGCCAGTCCTTACTGGCCGATCAAGTGGCATCACTGTATCAAAGCAAACACAAACGCACCGCCGATGGCGTCCCTGATTTTGCCCAGCTCACCGATGGGCTCGCGGCAGAGCGCGAACAGGGCATTACCATTGACGTAGCTTACCGATATTTTGCCACCCCGGCACGCAAATTCATTATTGCGGATACCCCCGGACATGAACAGTACACCCGCAACATGGTCACCGGAGCCTCCACCGCCGATGCCGCCATAATCCTCATAGACGCCACCCGGCTGGATTACACCGAACAAACACCCAAACTATTACCGCAAACACACCGCCACAGCGCCATCCTCAAACTGCTTGGAACAGCGCACATCATAGTGGCAGTGAACAAACTGGATTTACTTGATTACAGCGAAGAAAAATTCAACGCCATCAAACGAGCCTATAATAAACTGGCTACAGCACTGGATTTGCACAATATAAACTACATACCCATATCAGCCCTGAATGGTGACAACATAGTAACAGCCAGCACACATATGCCATGGTATCAGGGACAGCCCCTGTTACCGCTGCTAGAAAGCTTACCTGTAGATAATCGCAGCAGCCAGCTTCTGGCTGCACCAGCATTATTTCCAGTACAGCGAGTTGCCCGTCTGGATGGCAGCAGAACTAATGATTTTCGCGGTTATCAGGGAAGGCTGGAACAGGGCTGCTTGCGGGTGGGAGACAGAGTGCGCATAGAACCGGCTGGACAGAGCAGCACCATTGCCGCCATTTACACACCGGCCGGACAGGTAGAGCAGGCACAGGCCAGAGCAGTAATGACCATAGTACTGGCTGATGATATAGATGTATCACGCGGCGACAGCATCGTTGCCGCAGACAGCACATTACAGCCAGTCAAAAATATCAGCGCTTCAATATGCTGGTTTGACAGCAAACCATTGAATTCAGCACGACGCTACTGGCTCAAACACACCACACAGACAGTTTATGCCAAAATAAAACAAATTGATTACCTGTTGGATGTGCAGAGCCTGAATCATCGTCAAAATAGCAACAGCTTACAACAGAATGACATCGGTCGCGTACAGCTCAGCGTTCAGAAACCAGTAGTAGCAACTACCTACAGCGCCAATCCGGCTACCGGAGCCTTCATTCTGATTGACGAAGCCACCAATCACACCGTAGCTGCCGGCATGATTGTCTCACTGGCTTAAAACAGCAACCAAGAGTAATTACTGTAACCTGAAAATCAGATACAGAAAATTATCCTGCTAACATACATAAAATGTAAACATTCAATTAAAAATTGTTGCCAAAATAGACTTTAGAACAACACATAAAAGCTTTAAAGTGCGTTTTTATGTAAAAAATAGATAAAGATGATGTAAAAATTAATTTAATAGAGGTTGGGCTGCTATGATTTATCTCGTGCTATGAAGTTTAGTAGCAGATTATCACCTTAATATTATTATATAAAGTGAACGGTATAAGTGTTATTGAGAATAGTTGGATAAACAGCCGTATTTTATATATTGAAAATAACTATTCCTATAAACAAAAAATAACACAAATTAAGTTAACATTATTGTCTTTTTTTTATCCGGAGATAACAGATGTTAAGCGCTCGAATCAAACAGGCGCGGCAGCGTATCGCTTTGTCACAGCAACAGGTGGCAGATAAAATGGGTGTTTCCAAAACCGCAGTATTCAAATGGGAAAATGGCCATTACGAACCCAAAAATCTGGATATATTGGCCAACATACTGGGTGTCAGCTTAACCTGGCTGCGCGAAGGTCGTGGTAGTCCCGTTCCTGCACAGACTTCCGATATGCCTGCCGAAATCAATAATGCCTCGTATAATCAGGATGAGACACCAGTGTGTCTGTATCCCTCAATTGACATGGCCGGCTACATACATTCAGAACAGCAGCAGCACAGACTGCATTGTAAAAAATTCGGCCTAAATACCGAACTACTGGAACGCAAAAAAATCAGCCCTGATATGGTAGCGTGCTTTCCCGTGGATGATAACAGCATGGAACCCATCATGCCGCATGGGACAGTTTTTGCCGTGGATTTAAACCGTACCAGCATCATTGATGGCAATCTGTATCTGATTAAACAGAATCACCTGTTTCGCGTCAGAAAACTGTACTCCATGCCTCACCAAAAAGTACGCCTTCATGCGTACAATAAAACAGAGTATTATGATGAGAGCGTATCAGTTAGTGATATAGTTATACTTGGTCGTGTATTCTATTACGCAGTAGAGTTATAAAATAGCTTGAGCGTCACATAACATTGCAACCAGCCAGATTCTTATAAAGATTCATGCCCCCGCTAAGTTCTATCGGGTCTGGTTGGGTAAAACAGCCATAGTAGAATTATACAAACCACAGCACTCATCACCGAATGCACTGGCACAGCGCAAGCTTTGAACAGCAAAATACAGATTGCCTGAGTATTGCATATACAGCCAATATCTTAATGATAATCAAAAAGATATAAGCATATTCTTGTCCGATATCACATCAAAGCCAAACATAAATCCTGCCAGTATCCTGCCAGCCTTGAGCGTCCCCTAACATACCAGCTACCGCCAACAAAGCCAGTATAACCTGATTAAACATACCTACAGATACACCTTTCTTATATGAAAAAAATCGCCTTATCCCTCACCACATAATATAAAACACAGCCTTTTGTCTGCAAAACCGCATATCAGCTATTATCAAGTGTACTAACTTAGCCGCATTTATCCGCACAAACAACCAATCGACTACAAAATTTATACAACTTTTTCAGAGGTAATGTAAACTTATCACCAAGCGAGAAAAGAAGAGGAGGGCAATTACCGTGATTCCATCAGATTAACCTACCAACAAATTGGCTTTATTGCCCATAAAAGCATATTGATTGCAGAGTAACGTATAACCAGAACAGAAAAGACTAGAATCAGCGTATTCACAAAGCCAGTAGCTAATGACCGCCATTGCCCAAGCGACAAATCAGCCCTTATTGAGCATTGGCAAACTGATTGTTATTGTTTTTTATGACCATGTACACAGCCTTGGATTTTCATCAAAAGTAGATTCATTGCCATTGCAACATCAAGCGATATGATAAATTAGCAACGTTTAGAATAATGATGCATAGCTGGCGCAGATTAATCAAACACTCTTTATCAACGCGAATTATCAGTATCAAACAACTACTGCTTAATACAAACGGAATATGCTATATTCTTATTTGATTTAATTTTCAAGGTGATAGGATGGATATTAAACTGGCCAAGCATGACAAACGCTATATCGAAAGCACAGACGACGTATACAGCATCATGCAGCGCGTATTATTGCGTGAAAACAAAATTGACCAAGAAAAAGAACATTTTTGGATCATCGGCATGAATCTGCGCGGTTATATCCTGTATATCGAACTGATTGCCCTCGGCACTTATAAAGCAGTCAACATCGAGCCCATGAACGTATTTCGCGTAGCCGTAATGAAAAATGCATCACGCGTGATTATCGTACATAACCATCCATCCGGTTCGCTAACCCCTTCTGAAGAAGATAAAGACACCACCGACCGCTTAATCCAAGTAGCCCGTATCTTAAATATCGAGCTTACCGACCACCTGATTATCACCCCCAGAAGCTACATCAGCTTTCGCACCACCAGACTGATGGAAGAGCTCGAACAAAGCATTAAATACGTCCCGCCTTACCAAGTGGTTGAACGAATACGCAAAGAAGAAAAGAAAATCGCCAAAGAACAATTAGCGGTTGAAAAGAGTAAGACCCAAACAGCAAGGCAAAAAGCAAAAGAGATAAAAGAAAAAGCTGATTCCGAGAAAAAAGCATTGATTAATGTTTTATTGGAAAAAGGTGTATCCATTGAAGATATTGCCAATATTTTAGAAATCACCCCAAAAGCAGTTGAGAAAATCATTAACCTAAAATAACATTACATTTATAAATAAAAGCATAATAAGGCATATAGAATGGAACAAACAGACGATAACAAAGACTCATCAACTCAAGAGACCGCGAACAAAGAGTCCCAAAGCAAAGAGTCTCAAAGCAAAGAGTCTCAAAGCAAAGAGTCTCAAAGCAAAGAGTCTCAAAGCAAAGAGTCTCAAAGCAAAGAGTCTCAAAGCAAAGCGTCTCAAAGCAAAGCGTCTCAAAGCAAAGCGTCTCAAAACAAAAAGTCCCCAAAGCAACTTACCTTTGAAACACTCACACCTACAAACCTGTCAGAAACCGAAATGCAAGGCTATACTCAAGCCCTTGATTTCATATTTAAAGAAGATGATTTACGTAATATAGCCATTACTGGGCCTTATGCCTCAGGCAAAAGCAGCGTAATTAAAACCTATGTGAATAAGCATTACAAACTTAAAGGCATCTATATTTCACTTGCCTATTTTTCGCCCGCATTAGAATCAAAAATCAAAAGACAAAAGCAAGATAATAACTTAATCCTTGAAGATGAATTAATAATAGAAAAAAAAATTATAAACCAACTAATTCATCAAATTGATCCAAAAAAAATCCCGTATACCACTTTTGCAATAAAATGTGAACCGATAACATGGAAAAATATAATCTGGGCTGTGATCATTTCGGTTCTTATATTCGGTATAACTTTTTTTGATAAAGCTTGTCTAACCAATCTGCAAAGTGTATGGCATACTCTGGTTTTAATAATAATATTAGTGTGTTTTTGTTTTACTGTAAGTGTAATTTACAAAGCAATTGACCTGCAAATCCGTAAAAGTCCAATTAGTAAACTGAAGGTATTTGAGAATGAGATTAATATTTCATCATCGAAAAATGAAGTTTCTTATTTCGATAAATATCTAGATGAGATTATTTATCTTTTAAGCAAATCACAATTAGATTATATCGTTTTTGAAGATATTGATCGTTATGATGATAATCTGATACTTAATAAATTAAAAGAGCTGAATTTTACCTATAAGAAGAAACACAGTAAAAACAATCTAAAGCCAATTAAATTTCTCTATTTAATTAAAGATGAAATATTTGAATCCAAAGACCGTACCAAATTTTTTGATTATATTTTACCCATTGTTCCTGTAATGGATAACGCCAATTCATTGGGTAAAATAGAACAAATTTTTAAAACAAGAAATATTCGCAAAGATTTTTCAACCACATTTTTAGATACCCTCTCCTTATATCTGGATGATATACGACTAATCAAAAATATTTGTAACGAATATATAATTTATAAAACCAAAATAGCGCATAATGACAATGAGTTTAAGCATGAAAACTTACTTGCTATTATTGTATATAAAAATATGTTTCCGGCTGATTTCTCCTTAACCCGATTAGGAAACGGTCAAGGCGTTGTTCACCGTATTATTGATTCATTAGAAAAACAAAAAAAAGAGTATTGCCAAGAAGAAATTCAGAAGATTGATGATAAAATTAATCATTTAAAACAAGATGTTCAGTCAGGGGGAAGAGATAAATCATCCGCACGTGAAGCCGAGCAAAAATTAATAGAAGAAAAAAAGCGGCTAAAACTTCCGAACAAAATCACGGAATTTATTGAAATAAAACAAAACGAAGGTATTCAAATTGAAGAGTTATTTGAAAAGCATATAAAGGAAAAAACAAAACAGCCAGAATATAAGGCAGAGTATGAAAAACTGTCATTTTCATGTTATTTTCCACTTTTGCGGGTACTGATTATTCAAGGCTATATCGATGAATATTATAGTGACAATACCAGTGCTTATAATGAACACGGACTACCTCGAAACGATACATTATTTCTGCGCAATATTTATGAAAGTAGATTGACTGACGAAGACGACTGGAAGCTTGAATTAACAAAACCAGAACTAGTGCTTAAAAGATTAACAGCAGATAAGGCTGCTTACTTTAATTACGATTCTGTTTTAAATTATTCTTTGCTGGATTATATTTTAATAACCAGAAAAGTAGATCAACTAAACAATTTATCACTGTTTATCAGACCATTACAGCTACTTCATAATAACCAAGTTCAGTTTTTCAATAAATATTTAGCAAGATATTATTCTTTACTGATAAAAGAAACAATAACATTAGTATCATTGCAAGCACAAACACTATCACAAATACAAGTAGAAATACTATTACAAAAAATGAAAATAAAAATAGTACTGCCACAAATACAAGTAAAATATGAGCTAGTACAAGAAGCACGAGCACAAGCACAAGAAGCACGAGCACGAGCACAAGCACAAGAAGCACGAGCACAAGCACAAGAAGCACGAGCACAAGCACAAGAAGCACGAGCACAAGCACAAGAAACACTAGCACAAGCACAAGCACAAGCACAAGCACAAGAAGCACGAACACTAGCACAAACACAAACACTAGCACAAGAAGTACAAAGACTAGAAGCACGAGCAAAAGAAGTACTAGCACAAGAAGCACGAGCACGAGCACAAGAAGCACGAGCACGAGCACAAGAAGCACGAGCGCTAGCACAAGAAGCATTAGCACGAACACAAGAAGCACGAACACGAGAAGCACAAGCACGAGAAGCACAAGTACAAGAAGCACGAGCACGAGCACGAGCACAAGAAGCACGAGCACGAGCACAAGAAGCATTCGCACGAACACAAGAAGCACAAGTACAAGAAGCACTAACACAAGGACTAGAAGCACGAGCGCAGGCACAAGAAGCACGAGCAAAAGAAG
>NZ_MEIO01000022.1 GCF_002777745.1 Snodgrassella alvi | reverse complement strand
GCTTCGTGGAGGAATGCGTTGTTTACGCTTTACCCTGAGATTAAGCTTTAATTCACAATACACCCGATACACACGTTTATGATTCCATTTATAGCCGAGCTTGCTGATGCGATTAAAACATTTAGGAAAGCCCCAGCGTAAATGCTTATCGGTAATAGCACTTAGTACCGACATAATCACTGAATCATCCGGTAATTTAGGTTGATAATAGTAAGCGCAGCGACTTAAGCTAACAATAGCGCAGCTCATGGCAATAGTAACAGAATGACTTTCTTGCAGTTGTACAGCCCAAGCTTTACGTG
>NZ_MEIO01000021.1 GCF_002777745.1 Snodgrassella alvi | reverse complement strand
GAATTCTCTCCAAGAATACCGGCTGCTACATTGGTAATCCTTTTAGCATCTCCATTTCGAGCGGCATCATAAGCTCCGATATTGTTATTCCATTGCAATGCATTCTGTTTTAATTCTGTCACACCCTCAGTAGCATTGCTCAGGCTGGAATTTATACTGGAACTCAGGCTGTTCAGACCTGTTGTTGTCGACAGCGACAGGCTGTTCAGGCCTGAAGTAGCAGTATCCAGTCCTGTCTGTGTCACAGTTGACAGACTGTGCAGCTGTGAACCGTTGATGGCATCCGTTGAATCTGCTTCTACCCGG
>NZ_MEIO01000020.1 GCF_002777745.1 Snodgrassella alvi | reverse complement strand
AGTACCGTATAATACCATTCCTTCTGTGCGCAATTGTTCCAGAGTAACCGTCTTATCCTTAAATACAAAGTTTTCTATGGCATATTTATCACCTGCATAAAAGAAGTCTCTTACTTCAATTGAATCTCCTTCGTTATAGCCATAAATAATTAAAGTATTACCATTCTTGCGGAACTTAACTTCATCAAAATTCACATCCAGAAATTGAATCGTATCTGATTTACCATCACTATCACAAACAAAATCCTGACCATGCCCCTTGGCAAATACATAGGTATCATTTCCTTCTCCACCGTAAAGTCTGTCATTTCCT
>NZ_MEIO01000019.1 GCF_002777745.1 Snodgrassella alvi | reverse complement strand
GTACCGGCAAATGGACATCGACCAGAAAGGCGCCATCCTCAACAACAGCCGCAAAAGCACCCAGACCCGTCAGGCAGGCTGGATACAGGGTAACCCATGGTTAGCCAAAGGCGAAGCCAGCATCATCGTCAACCAAATCAACAGCAGCAATCCCAGCCGTCTTAACGGCTACATCGAAGTAGCCGGACGGCGTGCCGAAGTCATCATTGCCAATCCGGCCGGCATCAACATCAACGGCGGCGGCTTCATCAACGCTGCCGGCGTTACCCTCACCACCGGCCGCCCCCAGCTTAACGATGGACAAATCAGCGGCATACAAATCAACCGCGGCAACAT
>NZ_MEIO01000018.1 GCF_002777745.1 Snodgrassella alvi | reverse complement strand
CTGTTCAGGCCTGAAGTAGCAGTATCCAGTCCTGTCTGTGTCACAGTTGACAGACTGTGCAGCTGTGAACCGTTGATGGCATCCGTTGAATCTGCTTCTACCCGGCCTTCCTTAATACCGGTCAGTATTTGGGTACTGCCCTCACGGGTAGCATCATAGACTTGGCCATTCCATTGCAATGCATTCTGCTGCAATGCAGTTACACTGCCATCGATAGTACTCAGCCCAGTAGATAAACTGCTTACATTTTCATTTAAGCGGGAAACAGTACCAGACATGTCACCCATCTGGTTTTCGGTAATCGTACTCAGACTACTTGACAGACTGCTCAGACCGG
>NZ_MEIO01000017.1 GCF_002777745.1 Snodgrassella alvi | reverse complement strand
GCGCTTACTATTATCAACCTAAATTACCGGATGATTCAGTGATTATGTCGGTACTAAGTGCTATTACCGATAAGCATTTACGCTGGGGCTTTCCTAAATGTTTTAATCGCATCAGAAAGCTCGGCTGTAAATGGAATCATAAACGTGTGTATCGGGTGTATTGTGAATTAAAGCTTAATCTCAGGGTAAAGCGTAAACAACGCATTCCTCCACGAAGCCCAGAAAGGCTATCAGCACCCAATAAACAAGGTGAATGCTGGTCAATGGATTTTATGAGTGACAGCAGTCGCAATCAACAGCGTTTTAGAACCTTCAATGTGATAGATGACTTTAATCGTGAGGCG
>NZ_MEIO01000016.1 GCF_002777745.1 Snodgrassella alvi | reverse complement strand
GCCGTTTTACTCTTGTCAATACCGCTTTTATATTTCCATTCAATGCTTCTGCAATGCCCTTGCCTTACAATATCCCTCATCGCCCGCTCATATGCTTTTAAAACGTCTTCAGCAGCATCTATGCTACATTTTGATAACATAAGTCCCTCCTATCAGTGAACTTAACATCATTTTCAGCTCCCCATGCTGTTATATATTCAATCAGACTAGCCATGCGCTTAACCCCCATCTGCGCAGTTGATTCCCTCAGATTTATAATCTCTCCCTCAAGCCCTATTGCCATCTCCGCCTGCCCTCCTGTGGCGATTCGATGACCACTTACAACAATCATCTTCCACTGCTCAATACTCAGT
>NZ_MEIO01000015.1 GCF_002777745.1 Snodgrassella alvi | reverse complement strand
TACGATATTCTTATTGGTGGTACTGGGAATGATATTCTCAAAGGTGGTGACCACCATAAAGACCGCTATGAATTCGAGGCTGGCCATGGACAGGATATTATTTATGACAAAGGATATCAAGGCCACAAAAACAACTACAACGACATAGTTTTCAAAGGCACTAATCTGGCTGATGCTCAGTTTACCCGTTCTGGTAATGATTTGATTATTCAGGCTTATGGTACAGATGATTCCCTTACCCTGCCTGATTACTTCACCTACAATAATTACTACAGCAGAGCATTTAACTTTGTATTTGATGATAAAGTATTAAGTGTTGATGATATAGCTGCCATGTCATTTATTTTGGGAGGCACATCAGGTGACGATGAACTCAGAGGCTGGAATTCTCACGATATTATTGCTGGAGGGCCGGGTAATGATAAATTATATGGAGGAGATGGTATAGACAACCTTTTCGGAGGAGCAGGTAATGATGAGCTGTATGGAGAAAGTGGAAACGACTATTTAAGTGGCGGCGATGGTGATGATATTCTTAATGGTGGTGCCGGTGATGATATTCTTAATGGTGGTGCCGGTGATGACACACTATGGGGCAAAGAAGGTTACGATATCATCAATGGTGGTCCCGGAAACGATACTCTCTATGGCGGTGACTGGAACAAAGATCGGTA
>NZ_MEIO01000014.1 GCF_002777745.1 Snodgrassella alvi | reverse complement strand
TGGTGCTGCTGTGGCAGGTATTGCTGCTTGCCGGCTGTGACTATTTTGTAAGCGAACAGCAGGCACATGTACCATTCTATAATCGCGATAGCCGTGGCCGCGCCGATACTATTGGCAAACTCGGTACTCAATCCATCAGCATCCCCGCGGGCGTGATTGATGGCTGGGCACGCTATATCGGCGATCCGGGCGATTTTGCCGATCCTAAAATCAAAGCTAAATACCAGCGCCCGCCGGAATCTTATGACTTGCCGATTGAATCATTTGGTTTCCTGTATCGGATTACTGACGGCGATATTTATACCTCTTTCCGGCAAACAGAAGAAGATTACCGCCGCGATAATGAAACCTTAATCCCGTATGGCAAACCTTTTCCATGGGCCGATGTCATTATCTATGGTGAATATGATGCTGCGCCGCTGAATTTTAATGCCTATGTGCAGGAAGGCTTTAAAATATCAAAAGAAGTTTCCAATATTGATTATATCCAGCAGCCACAGCCGCTGTATGGCTTAACCGTATATCGGGCCAATAATGGCATTGATCCCAAAACCGGTGAACCGTGGAAATCGGATGTTAATGCCAAGGATATTTTGCTCAAAAAAGATCAGGCCGGCAATATTAAAACTTATATGGGTTGCGAGTTTTCTGAGCATAAAAATTTTTGTAGTCATATGTTTTATAATGATAAATTTCATATCAGAGTATCAATTAGTTATAACCGTACTTATCTGCCGCAATGGCAGCAGATGGAGAGCAATATTATCAATATACTGGATAGCTGGCGCGTAAGCCCAGAAGGCAGGCTGCTGGGCAAACAGATTGGTAAAGCCTAGTTTGTAGTAGTGGTATAACTTATTGATTATCTCAGGGAGAGCACTATGTTAGAAGCAAAAAAAGTAAGCAAAAGCGAAATTCAGGCATGGCGTAAACAGATTGAAAATGGTTATGCCAAATGGGCGCAATGTTTCTTTAAATCATACTGATTAGATAATTAATAAATATTGGCTAGTATCTAATTTAAAACAATAAAATTGAAAATAATTCTGAATTTCTCTCTTTTCTTTGTATTAATGTTGCGTTAACTTTTGTATTAAAAAATAAAGAAAAAGGCTGCTTATGAAGTCTGGATTTAGAAAAAGTCTACTTATCTTGGTGCTGCTGTGGCAGGTATTGCTGCTTGCCGGCTGTGACTATTTTGTAAGCGAACAGCAGGCACATGTACCATTCTATAATCGCGATAGCCGTGGCCGCGCCGATACTATTGGCAAACTCGGTACTCAATCCATCAGCATCCCCGCGGGCGTGATTGATGGCTGGGCACGCTATATCGGCGATCCGGGCGATTTTGCCGATCCTAAAATCAAAGCTAAATACCAGCGCCCGCCGGAATCTTATGACTTGCCGATTGAATCATTTGGTTTCCTGTATCGGATTACTGACGGCGATATTTATACCTCTTTCCGGCAAACAGAAGAAGATTACCGCCGCGATAATGAAACCTTAATCCCGTATGGCAAACCTTTTCCATGGGCCGATGTCATTATCTATGGTGAATATGATGCTGCGCCGCTGAATTTTAATGCCTATGTGCAGGAAGGCTTT
>NZ_MEIO01000013.1 GCF_002777745.1 Snodgrassella alvi | reverse complement strand
GTTAAGCCATACAGCGGCTGTGGCTGCTGGATATAATCAATATTGGAAACTTCTTTTGATATTTTAAAGCCTTCCTGCACATAGGCATTAAAATTCAGCGGCGCAGCATCATATTCACCATAGATAATGACATCGGCCCATGGAAAAGGTTTGCCATACGGGATTAAGGTTTCATTATCGCGGCGGTAATCCTCTTCTGTGTGCCGGTAAGAGGTATAAATATCGCCATCAGTAATCCGATACAGGAAACCAAATGATTCAATCGGCAAGTCATAAGATTCTGGCGGGCGCTGGTATTTGGCTTTGATTTTCGGATCAGCAAAATCGCCCGGATCGCCGATATAGCGCGCCCAGCCATCAATCACGCCCGCGGGGATACTGATGGATTGAGTACCTAGTTTGCCAATGGTGTCATAACGTCCACGACTATCCTGATTGCGGAATGGTTCCGACACTTGCTCAACAACTTGTGTTTCCGGTTGTTTGCCAAAATCTTGGTCACAGCCGGCAAGCAGCAATACCTGCCACAGCAGCGCCAAGATAAGTAGACTTTTTCTAAATCCAGACTTCATAAGCAGCCTTTTTCTTTATTTTTTAATACAAAAGTTAACACAATATTAATATAAAGAAAAGAGAGAAATTCAGAATTATTTTCAATTTTATTGTTTTAAATTAGATACTAGCCAATATTTATTAATTATCTAATCAGTATTATTTCAAGAAACCTTGCGCCCATTTGGCATAACCATTTTCAATCTGTTTACGCCATGCCTGAATTTCGCTTTTGCTTACTTTTTTTGCTTCTAACATAGTGCTCTCCTTGAGATAATCAATAAGTTATACCACTACTACAAACTATGCCTTACCAATCTGTTTGCCCAGCAGCTTGCCTTCTGGGCTTACCCGCCAGCTATCCAGTATTTTAATAATATTGCTCTCCATCTCCTGCCATTGCGGCAGATAAGTACGGTTATAACTAATTGATACTCTGATATGAAATTTATCATTATAAAACATATGACTACAAAAATTTTTATGCTCAGAAAACTCGCAACCCATATAAGTTTTAATATTGCCGGCCTGATCTTTTTTGAGCAAAATATCCTTGGCATTAACATCCGATTTCCACGGTTCACCGGTTTTGGGATCAATGCCATTATTGGCCCGATATACGGTTAAGCCATACAGCGGCTGTGGCTGCTGGATATAATCAATATTGGAAACTTCTTTTGATATTTTAAAGCCTTCCTGCACATAGGCATTAAAATTCAGCGGCGCAGCATCATATTCACCATAGATAATGACATCGGCCCATGGAAAAGGTTTGCCATACGGGATTAAGGTTTCATTATCGCGGCGGTAATCCTCTTCTGTGTGCCGGTAAGAGGTATAAATATCGCCATCAGTAA
>NZ_MEIO01000012.1 GCF_002777745.1 Snodgrassella alvi | reverse complement strand
TATCTATGGTGAATATGATGCTGCGCCGCTGAATTTTAATGCCTATGTGCAGGAAGGCTTTAAAATATCAAAAGAAGTTTCCAATATTGATTATATCCAGCAGCCACAGCCGCTGTATGGCTTAACCGTATATCGGGCCAATAATGGCATTGATCCCAAAACCGGTGAACCGTGGAAATCGGATGTTAATGCCAAGGATATTTTGCTCAAAAAAGATCAGGCCGGCAATATTAAAACTTATATGGGTTGCGAGTTTTCTGAGCATAAAAATTTTTGTAGTCATATGTTTTATAATGATAAATTTCATATCAGAGTATCAATTAGTTATAACCGTACTTATCTGCCGCAATGGCAGGAGATGGAGAGCAATATTATTAAAATACTGGATAGCTGGCGGGTAAGCCCAGAAGGCAAGCTGCTGGGCAAACAGATTGGTAAGGCATAGTTTGTAGTAGTGGTATAACTTATTGATTATCTCAAGGAGAGCACTATGTTAGAAGCAAAAAAAGTAAGCAAAAGCGAAATTCAGGCATGGCGTAAACAGATTGAAAATGGTTATGCCAAATGGGCGCAAGGTTTCTTGAAATAATACTGATTAGATAATTAATAAATATTGGCTAGTATCTAATTTAAAACAATAAAATTGAAAATAATTCTGAATTTCTCTCTTTTCTTTATATTAATATTGTGTTAACTTTTGTATTAAAAAATAAAGAAAAAGGCTGCTTATGAAGTCTGGATTTAGAAAAAGTCTACTTATCTTGGCGCTGCTGTGGCAGGTATTGCTGCTTGCCGGCTGTGACCAAGATTTTGGCAAACAACCGGAAACACAAGTTGTTGAGCAAGTGTCGGAACCATTCCGCAATCAGGATAGTCGTGGACGTTATGACACCATTGGCAAACTAGGTACTCAATCCATCAGTATCCCCGCGGGCGTGATTGATGGCTGGGCGCGCTATATCGGCGATCCGGGCGATTTTGCTGATCCGAAAATCAAAGCCAAATACCAGCGCCCGCCAGAATCTTATGACTTGCCGATTGAATCATTTGGTTTCCTGTATCGGATTACTGATGGCGATATTTATACCTCTTACCGGCACACAGAAGAGGATTACCGCCGCGATAATGAAACCTTAATCCCGTATGGCAAACCTTTTCCATGGGCCGATGTCATTATCTATGGTGAATATGATGCTGCGCCGCTGAATTTTAATGCCTATGTGCAGGAAGGCTTTAAAATATCAAAAGAAGTTTCCAATATTGATTATATCCAGCAGCCACAGCCGCTGTATGGCTTAACCGTATATCGGGCCAATAATGGCATTGATCCCAAAACCGGTGAACCGTGGAAATCGGATGTTAATGCCAAGGATATTTTGCTCAAAAAAGATCAGGCCGGCAATATTAAAACTTATATGGGTTGCGAGTTTTCTGAGCATAAAAATTTTTGTAGTCATATGTTTTATAATGATAAATTTCATATCAGAGTATCAATTAGTTATAACCGTACTTATCTGCCGCAATGGCAGGAGATGGAGAGCAATATTATTAA
>NZ_MEIO01000011.1 GCF_002777745.1 Snodgrassella alvi | reverse complement strand
TAATCGCGATAGCCGTGGCCGCGCCGATACTATTGGCAAACTCGGTACTCAATCCATCAGCATCCCCGCGGGCGTGATTGATGGCTGGGCACGCTATATCGGCGATCCGGGCGATTTTGCCGATCCGAAAATCAAAGCCAAATACCAGCGCCCGCCAGAATCTTATGACTTGCCGATTGAATCATTTGGTTTCCTGTATCGGATTACTGACGGCGATATTTATACCTCTTTCCGGCAAACAGAAGAGGATTACCGCCGCGATAATGAAACCTTAATCCCGTATGGCAAACCTTTTCCATGGGCCGATGTCATTATCTATGGTGAATATGATGCTGCGCCGCTGAATTTTAATGCCTATGTGCAGGAAGGCTTTAAAATATCAAAAGAAGTTTCCAATATTGATTATATCCAGCAGCCACAGCCGCTGTATGGCTTAACCGTATATCGGGCCAATAATGGCATTGATCCCAAAACCGGTGAACCGTGGAAATCGGATGTTAATGCCAAGGATATTTTGCTCAAAAAAGATCAGGCCGGCAATATTAAAACTTATATGGGTTGCGAGTTTTCTGAGCATAAAAATTTTTGTAGTCATATGTTTTATAATGATAAATTTCATATCAGAGTATCAATTAGTTATAACCGTACTTATCTGCCGCAATGGCAGCAGATGGAGAGCAATATTATCAATATACTGGATAGCTGGCGCGTAAGCCCAGAAGGCAGGCTGCTGGGCAAACAGATTGGTAAAGCCTAGTTTGTAGTAGTGGTATAACTTATTGATTATCTCAGGGAGAGCACTATGTTAGAAGCAAAAAAAGTAAGCAAAAGCGAAATTCAGGCATGGCGTAAACAGATTGAAAATGGTTATGCCAAATGGGCGCAATGTTTCTTTAAATCATACTGATTAGATAATTAATAAATATTGGCTAGTATCTAATTTAAAACAATAAAATTGAAAATAATTCTGAATTTCTCTCTTTTCTTTGTATTAATGTTGCGTTAACTTTTGTATTAAAAAATAAAGAAAAAGGCTGCTTATGAAGTCTGGATTTAGAAAAAGTCTACTTATCTTGGTGCTGCTGTGGCAGGTATTGCTGCTTGCCGGCTGTGACTATTTTGTAAGCGAACAGCAGGCACATGTACCATTCTATAATCGCGATAGCCGTGGCCGCGCCGATACTATTGGCAAACTCGGTACTCAATCCA
>NZ_MEIO01000010.1 GCF_002777745.1 Snodgrassella alvi | reverse complement strand
TTCAATGTTATCATGTATTAGAATAAAATCTTTTAATTGAAACTCATCATTAATATAGTTTTTATCCGAGGTGTACATATAGGTCTGCACATTTTCAGCATTTTTTAGCCCATCAACTTTTTCACGATAATGCTCCCCATCTCCTATATAAGCTTTAAACTCTTGATTAGTTAAACTTACAGGCACTCGCCATACTTTACAACTATTCCAACGTTCGCAATCAGCAGATGTCCAGCTTCGCTTACCTTCAGCATCTAATACTTTATTATCCCAAAACAAATTATTCTCATATATCATTCGCCCAGTTAAACTTTTTATTGCTTTATGCCAAAGCTCTTCTTTGCTATAGTATTTCCTATCCCGCCAACAATATCCAGCTCTGTTTTTAGCCTCAAATTCTTCTTGTGATACATTGAATGGTTTATGATTTTTCTTTAATAATTCACTCCAGAAATGATACGGTGGTCTTTCATAATATAAATCCCGTATTTTAAAGCCACCAGCCACCATTGATACTAACACAAGAATAATCAAGCTATATTTTGCCGGCTTTGGATGCGCTTCCCCTAAATCCATTACCTTATTTAGTATCCAAGCAATGCATAAGAGTAAAAGTAAAATAATTAGGATAATGCTAACTATCCAAAAAATGGGGTCGTCAAATATTAGCAAAATATTAACGATTATATTATTAAACATAACACCATATTCTCCATGCACACATGAATTTCATCTGCTTAAATAGTAACAAATTATGTATTAGATATGAAGTATTTATAAATAAATCTATAAAAATTAAAAAACCTGTGATTATGATTAATCACAGGTTTTAATTTAAATCTAACTTATTGAGTTTAAATTATTTATCAAAATAAGTTGCAAAATTATCTAATAAGCCATTTTGACTCAATAATTCACACATTTGCATACCATCAATTGCATTTGTATTTAAACCAGCCATTGCATTAACAAGCTGCTGAACTTGACTGGTTACCAAAGGATAACCAAGTTCGTCATTATGTTTTATGCTGCTTGCAAAATAAATATAATAATTACCATCTTTATTATTATTATTTTTAAATGCAGCTTTTATCTCCGAAATTGTCACCACCCGGTCTTTAAAAACAAACTTTTCAACTGCAGCCCAGTTATTACAATCATTAGAGAGACAATCTCTGATTTCTACTGAATCGCCTTCATTATAGCCCACAAGAAACAATGTATTTCCCTTTTTACAGAATGTAACTTCAGCTACATTTACATCTGTAAATATAATTGTATCTTCCTTGCTATTATCACCCTGCAATGTAACCTTACCATCCCAGACAAAATCATGACCATGGCCCTTAGAAAAAATATATACATCACTTCCACCACCACCGGAAAGATAATCGTTATCTAACCCCCCAATAAATATATTATTTCCATTATAATTAGTATAGAGAGTATCTGTGCCATCTCCTCCCATCAAAATATTATTTCCACCTTTAACTTGCATACTATCATTTCCATTTCCCCCATCCAGAATAGTATCATCATTTCCCCCACTTATGAGATCGTCGCCATTACCTCCAAAAATTATTGCTTTACCGATTGTGAAATCAATTTCATTATTACCATCGGTACCATATAATATCATACCCCCTTTCCGAAATTGTTCCAGAGTAACCGTCTTATCCTTAAATACAAAGTTTTCTATGGCATATTTATCACCTGCATAAAAGAAGTCTCTTACTTCAATTGAATCTCCTTCGTTATAGCCATAAATAATTAAAGTATTACCATTCTTGCGGAACTTAACTTCATCAAAATTCACATCCAGAAATTGAATCGTATCTGATTTACCATCACTATCACAAACAAAATCCTGACCATGCCCCTTGGCAAATACATAGGTATCATTTCCTTCTCCACCGTAAAGTCTGTCATTTCCT
>NZ_MEIO01000009.1 GCF_002777745.1 Snodgrassella alvi | reverse complement strand
CTGTTTTAATTCTGTCACACCCTCAGTAGCATTGCTCAGGCTGGAATTTATACTGGAACTCAGGCTGTTCAGACCTGTTGCTGTCGACAGCGACAGGCTGTTCAGGCCTGAAGTAGCAGTATCCAGTCCTGTCTGTGTCACAGTTGACAGACTGTGCAGCTGTGAACCGTTGATGGCATCCGTTGAATCTGGTGTTACATGGCCAGCAGACACATTGGTAATTATCTGCGCCTTGTCTGTACCGTGGTCTGCACTATAGCTGCCATCTTTCCATTGCAGCGCATCCTTTTGTAGCTTTCCAACAGTATCACCAATGCTGCTGGCCATTGTAGATAGGCTGATAATGTCTGTTGTATTTGAGGAAACCAGCTTATCTGATAGTTCATTTATACTGCTGGAAACGCTCAAAGATAAACTAGACAAATTTGAATTGGTTGTATATAGCTGACCACCATTAACGGCGTCAGTGGAATCCTTTGTAGTAATATCACCATCTTGAACATTAATAATTTTTGCTGTTTTTGCTCCCGATGCAAGATGGGCTGCATCATAAGCCTGTACTTCATTATTCCACTGTAATGCATTATCTCGCAACTCTAGAATACTGGTAGAAGCAGATGTTTGCAACTCGGTTAATGTAGCACCAGTAGAGGAAATGTGGCCATCAACAGAAGTTGAAATACTTTTCAGTTCCTTTGTAGCTTCAAGAATGCTTGAAGAAGTAGAAGTACTCAAATTCGTGAAATCATCTTCAAGCGCAGATAAACTGGTTGATGTGGAAGAAGACAGCGAAGAAATACTGGTTGATGTGGAAGCATCCAGACTTTTTAACTGAGCCACATTTACAGCATCAGTATCCAGTGTACCTGCGGCCAGTCCGGTAATCTGTCGGGTGATACCAGCGCTGGCATTGCCAATAGCCACGACATTGCCAGAAGCCACTGATCCACTGCCCAAGGCTACACCATTCTCACCCTCGGCAATTGCACCTGCACCAATAGCAACACCATTAGCTCCACTAACGCGAGTGTTATTCCCCAGTGCCAGACCATTGGCAGCACTTACATTAGCGGCATTACCCACTATCATGGCACCGCCAGCCTGTGCAGTAACAGTATTGTCGTTACCTAATATTCTGATATTATCAGCTTTATTTACACCTTCTGAATCGGTTTGTATAGTATTCCTGTTACCAAATACACCAGTATTATCAGCAGCAATAGTGCCGTTCTGATTACCGAAAGAATAGCTTCCGTCACCTGTTACAATAGTCATACCGGAAGCAGCAGTAGTCTGCTTACCATTGTCTTTGTCATACTGAGTAGTTGCATTAGAACCACCAATAGCACCAGACCTCTTGCCGCTAACCTGATTAGCCGAACCGATGCTAATGCTTTGTTCACCTGTTGCCTGCGCAGAATTACCAATAGCTACAGCTGAATTATTTTTAGCCTCCGCCTGTACCCCCAGTGCTACAGTACCATCTGCACTGGCCTGAGACATCAGGCCGGCTGCCACACTGCCTACACCATTAGACGAAGCTACCGAACCCAAAGCCACACTCGAAACACCGGTAGCCTCAGCACCAACACCAAAAGCAATTGAGGCACGTCCGGAAGCCAGAGCAGCCGTACCAATAGCCATTGCACCACCTGCAGTAGCCGTAGCATTGGTACCAAAAGCCATTGAATAATTACCACTTGTATAAGAACCGCAACCAGAGGCAAAAGAATATACGCCATAAGCTACAGGCATTTTACTTATGGCTCCTCCGGTGAGCTCTCCCTGCATGGCAGCTTGCCTAGCATCTACAGAGCCGGTTGTTGTGCCATAAGGGTTTTTACCTCCGTAGGATCTATCTTCAGCAAACCGTAA
>NZ_MEIO01000008.1 GCF_002777745.1 Snodgrassella alvi | reverse complement strand
CTCTAGAAACCATGTAATTTAAGCAAATATTTATCTAAATTACAAATTGCACTGTCTGAGTCAGCATTACCTCAGACAGTGCAATTTTTTTATAAAAATAAAGCAGTAAACCGTAGTCAACAAATTTGTATTTTAATTCAAATAGAAAAATAAATATTCTTGGAATCAATATATTAAATAACATAAACTAACAACTATAGCATAGTTAAATAAACTAAATTAGCTCATTCACAATGTCGATCAATTGTTCTGTCTTACAAGCAACACTAATGCATAAACATAGAGCTAAACTTTAAGATAAATACATAGACTTAGAAATTATTATCCAATCAGACAATCAGCTACTATTACCAAAGAAAAGATGAAATTAACCTAAGATTTATCTTGAAAGCAAACCTATTATGCAAAACCCAAAGTAAGCGGATTACAACTTAGATCAAACTTATCCCAACTAATCGAGCAGATAGGTAATAAATAATTTCAACAATAGAAGAAAAAAACTTGAACAAAACTTAGAATAGCAAAAAAAGAAAATAAAAAAAGATATCTTAATCTCTAAGATATCTTTTTAAAATTCATGGTGCGGATAAAGAGACTCGAACTCTTACACCTTTCGGCGCCAGAACCTAAATCTGGTGCGTCTACCAATTTCGCCATATCCGCACAAGCAATCAAAACTGATTGAGCGTTAAATTATAGGATAATTTGCATTCCATGCCAAGAGAAATATTTCAATAATATACAAATAGATACACATAGACATAATTCTGTCTGACAGCTTCTTATTGTAAGCTCAGTGGTAGAAATAAGTTTACTATTGCAAATATCATTTCAGATAAATAGTGTCACTAGCAAAATACCGCATCCAAAAACCAATACGCCAATGAATTCAGACAGCAATCTAACCGAACAGAATAAAATAATAGAGAGAGAGATCAAATGTTTGGTGGGTGATGACGGAGTCGAACCGCCGACATTCTGCTTGTAAGGCAGACGCTCTACCAACTGAGCTAATCACCCTGTGCTGTTGAGGCGCGTATTTAATCATAGAGTAAGAAACACAGCAAGCTCTTTTTTTCTTATACAGAGCAATTGTTTTATAATTTATTGTTTTAAAAATAAAACTTAACCTAGCTACTATTTAATTATTCTCAGCGTGCATCAAATCATATTTTCAGATACCACCTTTCAGCAGATATACACATCTTCAAAGCGCAGCACAATTAATATTTTAAAATTAAAACAAAACTTACAAATTCATCCAATATCTTGATTTCATTATTAATGAATAAATATTACTCTATATAGTGATTTCTTTTCTACATCTACACAGATTAAATAAAAAAACTGTTATTAAATAATTTTCTCTACAGATATAGACAACATTCATCAGAAAATAAACAATACATTGCCAAATACCAGCTAAAAAATAAATTAATAATATATTATTTAAAAAACAAACAATATAAACAAACAACAAATAACTGTTTAAACCAAAATATGAATATATTAATTTTAATTAGCAAGAATCAGATATAGTAGCCATACATTTATCCTCTATGATAATTTCCCACTCTTAACTAAACAGATTTAATTTCGTCCTCATCCTAAAAATTCATATTTTATAACTATTCGGATTGAAACAAATGAGGATAAATTTTCACAAAGATACTTTTAACATAAATAATACAAACTAAAATCAATCTCAACTAATATTCTGTTTTCTTGGACTAAATTCCAATCTGAATACCAGTAAACAATTCTTATTAAAATTACAAAAGCGGATTCAACCAAACTGATACTATTGCTATACCTGTATATACCGTCAGCTCATCTTAATACCCATATAAATCACATATAACATAAAGAATTAAGAAAACTATCAATAAGCAACCAGATGCAATCCGAACGCATGCAGCCAAATCTCGTATTCTCTCTCAAATCCTGAATTATACCGTTTTAGCATTTTAAATCTGCTTGC
>NZ_MEIO01000007.1 GCF_002777745.1 Snodgrassella alvi | reverse complement strand
ATGGTGTAGCCCCATGGAAACGGCTTCCCCTCTGGAATCAAAGTTCTGTTATCACGCAGATAATCCTCTTCTGTTTGCTCTCTATAGCTCATTACCGCGCCATCTGTCAGCCGGTACTGAAAATCAAAACCTTCAATAGGCAATTGGTAAGTAATCGGCGGGCGCTGATACTTTTGCGCTTGTTTGCTGGAGTCAAAATCGCCCGGGTCGCCGATATAGCGTACCCAGGTAAATACCACCCCGCCGGGGATACTTACCGGCTTACCGCCCAGATTACCAATAGAGTCATAGCGGCCAAATCTGTCCTGATGGGGCACTACAGGTGCCGGTTGCTGCTGCACCGCTTTATCACCAGCCTGCTTATCATCACAACCGGCCAGCAGTAGCAGGCAGCTTAAACAGATAAGCTTGAAATACGGTTTAAATATGCTCTTCATACTGATGTATCCTCTGTAGCAACGAGTATAGAAATTAGCACAGTTTTAATCTAAAATAAATAAGCAGTTATACAAAAATTAATCTATGTAATGAAATGGTAAGCTGAAAGCAACAATCATTTTTTACGATTAATGCACAGTAGTGGGGGTAAGTAGAATTTAATGGCGAAAAAGCATAGTTTGATAAAAATAAATGGCAAGATTTTCTGCCAGTGATGACTGCCAGTTTTTATTAAAAGCGGTAGTTTAGACACCTGCTTCCCAACAGACATAATCAGCAGGAATTTTTACACCTTCCCTGCCTGCTTCTTAATTAATGCGCCTTTATCCGTAACCACCCAGCTATCCAGTATGCCGGCTATATTTTTTTGGGTTTGCTGCCAGAGTTTCAAATACTGGCGGTTATAAGTTATGCGTATCAATAAGGGTAAATTATCAAGATAAAATCGATGCTTGCATTGCTGAACTTCGCCAACAAAATCACATTGAATATAGGTTTTAATCTCACCTTGCGCATTTTTGGACATCAAAATATCCGGCCCGGCAATATTATCCTGCCACGGCTGATTGGTGCTGGGATCAATCCCATTATTGGCTTTGAAATAAGTTAAGCCATATATTTTTTGTGGTTGTTCAAAATAGTCAAAGTGCCAGACTTTCTTGGTGGCTTGTAATTCGTCAGCCAGTGCTTTATTAAAATTAAGTGGCTGGTGTGGATCAACAATATTGTAAACAATGGTGTAGCCCCATGGAAACGGCTTCCCCTCTGGAATCAAAGTTCTGTTATCACGCAGATAATCCTCTTCTGTTTGCTCTCTATAGCTCATTACCGCGCCATCTGTCAGCCGGTACTGAAAATCAAAACCTTCAATAGGCAATTGGTAAGTAATCGGCGGGCGCTGATACTTTTGCGCTTGTTTGCTGGAGTCAAAATCGCCCGGGTCGCCGATATAGCGTACCCAGGTAAATACCACCCCGCCGGGGATACTTACCGGCTTACCGCCCAGATTACCAATAGAGTCATAGCGGCCAAATCTGTCCTGATGGGGCACTACAGGTGCCGGTTGCTGCTGCACCGCTTTATCACCAGCCTGCTTATCATCACAACCGGCCAGCAGTAGCAGGCAGCTTAAACAGATAAGCTTGAAATACGGTTTAAATATGCTCTTCATACTGATGTATCCTCTGTAGCAACGAGTATAGAAATTAGCACAGTTTTAATCTAAAATAAATAAGCAGTTATACAAAAATTAATCTATGTAATGAAATGGTAAGCTGAAAGCAACAATCATTTTTTACGATTAATGCACAGTAGTGGGGGTAAGTAGAATTTAATGGCGAAAAAGCATAGTTTGATAAAAATAAATGGCAAGATTTTCTGCCAGTGATGACTGCCAGTTTTTATTAAAAGCGGTAGTTTAGACACCTGCTTCCCAACAGACATAATCAGCAGGAATTTTTACACCTTCCCTGCCTGCTTCTTAATTAATGCGCCTTTATCCGTAACCACCCAGCTATCCAGTATGCCGGCTATATTTTTTTGGGTTTGCTGCCAGAGTTTC
>NZ_MEIO01000006.1 GCF_002777745.1 Snodgrassella alvi | reverse complement strand
TCTTCATCATCAAGCCCTAGATTAACTAGCTGCAATGTTTCATCATAATCAAATAATTCAGTATCTTCAGCTACTAAATCCAGATAGTTAGTAAAATTGTTCTGGATAAAATATAAAGCATCCTCTTCATCATAATGACTTCTAATAAATTGCAAGGTATTTATACTCTTTGATTTATCATCTTCTAGTTTCAAACCAATTATTTTTTTATCAATCAGAATTTTAAATTTATTTCTACTTATATTATCAATATTGAAATTCACTTGCCAAAACTTTAAAGTTGATAATATTTCTCCATATTTATTATCACTGATATTTTGATTAATAATTACTTTAGCAAAAAAATTACCTCTTACATCTACGTTTTCATCATTACAGATTGGTTTAAAATCTAAAGCTTTTTCATTACTATTTATAAATTCAATTAAAGGTTCATCCACTTCTTGCGTATGTTGAAAATAACACAGAATATTTTCTTCGTTATAGTCAAGTTTGCCCGGATACAATAACTTTTGCCACAACTCTGTATTTTTAACCTTATCTAATCTGGTAATGGTTGTATACAGATAATCTATATATTCCAGCTTATGTTCTTCACTTATATCTTTGTGATTTAATAGTTGTAATACATCTGTTTCATCATCTTTTATCTGCTGTTCACAATTAGCCAGCATGATATGTATGTAGGCATCTATATTTAGTGCCACATACTTGGCTAAAGGCGAATCAGGCTTTTTCATAATACTAGTGTAATTCTGATAAATAATATTTTCCTTACTTACAGAAGTATATTGCGTAGCCAACATCAACTGGATATTAGTAAAATTCAGCTCATATAAATCATTCTGATATACCACATTAAATAAGTCTTTATTAGCCGTTTTATATTCAATTTCTTTAAATTTAATTTCCAGAAATATGAATTGTTTAATCAACTGTGCTACATCAGGTTTATCAATAATTAAATAATCATGGATATTAGCAATATAATTACTTAAAATATGGTTATCTGTATTTATTGTTGCAATAATATCCTGTGATGAAAAATATAAGGTTTTTATC
>NZ_MEIO01000005.1 GCF_002777745.1 Snodgrassella alvi | reverse complement strand
TCACTGAATCATCCGGTAATTTAGGTTGATAATAGTAAGCGCAGCGACTTAAGCTAACAATAGCGCAGCTCATGGCAATAGTAACAGAATGACTTTCTTGCAGTTGTACAGCCCAAGCTTTACGTGTTTGAGTAGGCACTATAGCTTTTTTATGATTTCCTCCTGAAGCTGAGATTTTAAACTGAGCTCAGCAAACATCTGCTTAAGCTTAAGGTTTTCAGCCTCTAGCTCCTTTAAACGTTTGATATCGGACGTTTCCATACCACCGTATTTATCACGCCATTTATAAAAAGTTGAATTGCCGATGCCATATTTACGGCAGAGTTCTTTGACGGGGATACCGGCTTCGGCTTCTTTTAAAATAGATACGATTTGATGTTCAGTCATTTTTTTCATGCTTAAATCCTCAATGGATTAATAAAGAGAATTTTCTACTTTTATGCTGTACTATTTTAGGGGATAGTTACAAAGCTAATGTTAGAAATTTTGATGATAAGCTTTCACCTGCTGAAGTAAATAGGTTTTCTGATCCTAGAAAAGGATTTGTACCTACAACTTGGGGAGAGGCAATAACAGGAAGAATTAATAAACAGTCAAGTGGATTTAGTAAAAATAATCCATATGGTTCAAGTACTCCGCCTCGCATTAGTGACAAACCTAAGGATTAAGAATATGGCTCATTACTTATATTCAAAAGAAGAATTACCCGAAGGATTCAAATATCCGCTATCTTTTTTGAAAATTGTTTCTAAGAAAGATATTCTAGATTTAGAACCATGGTGGTTTTTGTATGAATTTGAAAATTTTGCTAAACAATGGTTATTCGAGATAAAAAAACAATACCCAACTAGAAAACTGATACCATTTGCCAAAGCTTCTAATACTGATGATATCGTTTGTTTTGATGGTTTTGATAAATCAGGTAATCCGAAAGTATACTTTGTTCATACTTTTGCTTCCCCTGGATGGGAGGACAGGGGTAATGTCTATAGCTTTGATGAATGGTTAAAACAAGCCAAAGAAGAATCAGCACGATATAAAGCCGAGAGAATTTAATTAGGTTAGGTTTAGTCAAATATCAAAAAGTTAGTATGAACAGTATTGGTTAACCAAACTCCATTATCAGCTAGATAAAACTTAAAGCCTTGTTGATGCATTAACAAGGCTTTTACCTTTAATACTACCGGTTTACCATGCCTTTTTCCTACTATATTAGCAGTCTTCTCATTATCAGATAAATGGACATAATGGCGACTACCAGCAACTAATCCTTGTTTTTTAATGGAATCAATAAATCGAGTTGCTGTGCCATGATATAAAAAATCTGGAGGTATTTGTTCTACATGGCTAATTTTTACTTGTTGAGTTGAATGTCCTTGCGCTGCACGTATTTTTAGATCATCATCTGAAATCGTAAAACGTTTTTTATCACTTGTTTTAACAACTTGCTCAAGCAACTCTCTAGTAAGAGATTCTCCATGTTGATTAGCTTGCATGATCAGGCTATCAATATTAACCCAGCCATCAGAATCTAATGTGATTCCAATAGCTTCTGGTTGATGTCT
>NZ_MEIO01000004.1 GCF_002777745.1 Snodgrassella alvi | reverse complement strand
TAATCAACTCATGACACTGGCACAAAATGCCGTCATTGAACGTGGTTATACCACCACCCGTATTCTGGCCAGTCCGCAAGACCTAAGCAGCGGGAAATTACAACTAAGTGTTATACCGGGGCGCATTCATGCCATTCGTTATAATCTGGACAATGCTGCTACTACACATATTGGGCGTATCCGCCATATACGGAATGAATTTCCAGCCAGAGCAGGAGACATATTGAACCTGCGGAAACTGGAGCAAGGACTGGAAAACCTGCGTCGAGTACCAACTGCCGAAGCTGATATCCAGATTGAACCTGCAGAAGAACCCAACCAGAGTGATATCGTAATTAGCTGGGCTCAGCGCACCGTCCCCTTACGTTTAAGCCTCAGCGTAGACGATTCCGGTAGCCATTCAACTGGGCGCTATCAAGGCGGTGCCACCTTATCGGTAGATAACCCATTAGGATTAAGTGATTTATTCTATGTCAACTACAACCATGATCTGGGCGGCAAAGACAGCTACTTCAGCGATGATGGCAAAACAGGCAGCGGAACCCATGGTTATGCACTGCATTATTCCATACCGGTAGGCAACTGGCTTATCGCCTATAACCGTAACCATTACCGTTACCATCAGGCAGTAGCCGGATATAACGAAAACTATGACTATAGTGGTAACAGCGACAATACCGATATAGGCATTACCCACATGCTATACCGCAACAGTCACCGCAAAACAGACATAACTGCCAAGCTGTGGCGACGAGAATCGCACAACTTCATCAATGATGCCGAAATCGAAGTACAGCAACGGCGGACAGCTGGCTGGACAGTCAACCTGAACCATCAAGAATACATCGGCAACGCCACCCTCAACTTAGGAATAGGCTACAAACGCGGCACTGGTGCGAGTAACAGCTTACGTGCACCCGAAGAAGAGTTTGGTGAAGGCACCTCACGCATGAAAATCATCACTGCTGATGTTGGCTTCATGTTGCCATTTATCTGGGGTAAACAACATCTGAGCTACGACAGCAACTTTCACGGTCAGTGGAACAAAACCCCATTAATCACCCAAGACCAAATTTCCATAGGCGGGCGCTATACCGTACGAGGTTTTAATGGCGAAATGAGCCTGATGGGAGAACGAGGCTGGTATTGGAACAATAACCTAAACTGGCAATACAAAGCAGGACAACAAGTATATCTGGGACTGGATGTTGGTCACGTAGCCGAACCAGCCACCGAGATGCAGCTAGGAAAAACACTGGCCGGAGCCGTAATCGGCTTTAAAGGGCAAATCAAAGCGGGCGGACAATGGTATTACGACATCTTTGCCGGCAAACCCATATATAAGCCCCAGTATTTCCGTACTCCCGGAACCAGCGTTGGCTTTAGCCTCAACTATTCCATATAAACACATCACAAACTAATAAACCAATATAAAAAGCATAACAGTATTTCTGGTTATTTCGCACGATAACCAGCTAAAAAAGTAATAGGAAAGATCATGAACAAAAACCGCTACAAAGTCATCTACAACAAACACCGTGGTCAAATGGTAGCCGTAGCCGAAAACACCACCAGCACAACAAAAAGTACCGCCGAACACAGCAGTAGCAGCAACATCGTCAGCAGCCTGCTGGCCAAACTGCCCTTGTTAACCGGTTCCATCCTGCTCGGATTCGGATTATGCATACTGGTTCAAAATAATGTCATAGCAGCCGAAATTCATGCCGACCTGTCTGCTCCTAAAAACCAGCAGCCAACCATCCTGCCCAGCGCTAACGGCACCCCTCAGATCAACATCCAAACCCCGAGCAAAAGAGGCGTTTCCATCAACCAATACCGGCAAATGGACATCGACCAGAAAGGCGCCATCCTCAACAACAGCCGCAAAAGCACCCAGACCCGTCAGGCAGGCTGGATACAGGGTAACCCATGGTTAGCCAAAGGCGAAGCCAGCATCATT
>NZ_MEIO01000003.1 GCF_002777745.1 Snodgrassella alvi | reverse complement strand
CTCTACGCATTTCACTGCTACACGTGGAATTCTACCTCCCTCTGACACACTCTAGTTACACAGTTTCAAATGCACGTCCCAAGTTGAGCTCGGGGATTTCACATCTGACTTATTTAACCGTCTGCGCTCGCTTTACGCCCAGTAATTCCGATTAACGCTCGCACCCTACGTATTACCGCGGCTGCTGGCACGTAGTTAGCCGGTGCTTATTCTTTAGGTACCGTCAGCACTGGATGGTATTAACACCCAGCTTTTCTTCCCTAACAAAAGTCCTTTACAACCCGAAGGCCTTCTTCAGACACGCGGCATGGCTGGATCAGGGTTCCCCCCATTGTCCAAAATTCCCCACTGCTGCCTCCCGTAGGAGTTTGGGCCGTGTCTCAGTCCCAATGTGGCGGATCATCCTCTCAGACCCGCTATGGATCGTCGCCTTGGTAGGCCTTTACCCCACCAACTAGCTAATCCAACATCGGCCGCTCAAATAACGCGAGGTCCTAAGATCCCCCGCTTTCCCCCTCAGGGCGTATGCGGTATTAGCCATCCTTTCGGACAGTTATCCCCCATTACTCGGTACGTTCCGATGCATTACTCACCCGTTCGCCACTCGCCACCAGAGAGCAAGCTCTCCGTGCTGCCGTTCGACTTGCATGTGTAAAGCATGCCGCCAGCGTTCAATCTGAGCCAGGATCAAACTCTTATGTTTAATCTTAGCTTGTTGCAATACCAAAGTTCCCTTTAGTATCACTGGTCTGCTTCAAAGTTATTGACAAGATATGTTTTTATCTCGTCTCTCTGAATCAGTGTGAGGCTTATCCGCACTCACACTTATCGGTAATCTGTTCTGTTAAAGAGCGTTGCTTTCGACTGCGTTCTACTTTAAACTGTTTAGTTCGTTTCGTGTCGCGTCATCAGCGAAGAAGGCGAACTATACGCCCCCGAAGTACCACTGTCAACAACTTCTTCCGATTATTTTTGGAAATTCTAACAACCAAATGTTTTTAAATAATTTTATTTTAATGCATTTAGCCTTGGGTTGTTTTGTTTTAATCAGTCTCTTAGATATATCGCTCAATTTGATGGTTCTAGTCTCCTTTTAAAGAAAGGATTTGCAGTATCTGCTGGTATTTATCTTCACTTAATGTGCTTAAGTTTAAAGTTTGCTCTGCCAGTGCTTTATAAATTATTTGTTCTGAAGGTTTTAGAGCCTGCCAGTGATGGGCGATTGTGTTGCTATCACCTCGTTTTATCGGGCCGGTTAATGCCTCTGCTGGAGACATAATTTTTAGCTGATCCAGATTTTGCTGCATTAGCTGGTTTACTAGATCTTCTGCTAAATTTTGTGGCAAAGATAAAGATGTCAATATATTTCGAGCATAAGCATTTAATGTAACTAAGAAGTTGGCACTGATAGTAAGTGCGGCGTGATAGCGATTTTTTTGACAAGCATCAATATTAAAACTGTTCAATTTTGCTATTTGTGCCAGCTGTTGCAATAAAGGTAATGCTGCGCTATCTCCTTCTATCGCGCATAGATGGCCGGCTAATGTGTTAATTGCTGTTTCAATTTTGGCAAAAGCAAATACTGGATGCAGCGATCCTGTTAATGCTTTCTGCTTGTTTGTTACTAACACTTTACTGCTTAATGCTCCGCTAAAATGTAATATTAATGTATCGGCGGTTATCCAATCTGCCTGATTAATTTGTTTGCTGATTGTTTCAATGGCCTGATCACTGACGCCTATGGCTAAGATATCAGCTGGTGGTAAGGTGTGTAGCTGTTTATGAAGCTGAATATGCGGTATATAGTTTTTAAGATGCTGTGCGGCTGTAAAACTGCGGTTCCATGCCGCCTGTATACTTACTTGCTTGCTTTGATGCCAGATGACGGCCAATGTTGAGGCAACTTTACCGGTACCGATAATATTAATGCGTGGTATAGATGACTTTTTCGTTTGAGTGTGTATGGTAAAAATGTCAGTCATTATCAATTTTTCTTGGCTAAAGGATGATTATTTTGTCTAAGGCTATGGGTTGTAATTGAAGCCGCTTAATCAAAACGGTACACTTCGGTACTTATTCTATATTCTAATCATAATTTATTTGGGCAAACACGTTAATGAAAGCTGCTTTTAATGTGAAATCCGCGCGTCTGGATACACTATCAGTACAGTTACTGTCTGATGACCTGACTTTGATTAACCATGAACTAAAGCAACGGGCTGAACGTTTTGGAAACTTACGTAATATGCCTTTTACTCTGGATATGCAAAATCTTGCCAATCCAGCAACAGTGGATTTGGGAAAGTTAATTGCGCTGTTTGCACGACATCATTTACGCATTATAGCCATTCGTCATTCTGATGTAGCTTGGGCCAATTTGGCTAAACAACAAAATATAGCTTTTAGTATTTTGCCGGAAGAGCAGGCGAATTCACGGGTTAAGGCTGTGGCCGAAGTGCTTTCCCCACCATCGGAAAATGTTACTAAAGAAAAAATTGTTTCATCAGTGACCGAAAATGCCCAGCCTACACTGGTTATTGATCGTACGATCCGTACCGGGCAGCAGGTTTATGCGGAAAAATCTGATTTGATTGTTCTGGGACTGGTTAGCGAAGGCGCAGAAATCATTGCTGATGGCAATATTCATATTTACGGCCCTTTGCGTGGGCGTGCTTTAGCTGGTGCTGCTGGGAATAAGGATGCTCGTATTTTTGCTCAGTCTATGCAAGCTGAGCTGGTATCTGTGGCAGGTATTTATCGTATATTTGATCAGCAGTTACCAGCACATTTAGATCATCAACCTGTGCAGGTTTTCCTGCAAAATGACCGGCTGGTACTGAGTGCGATTCAGGCACATTAATTTATTCAAACACATGATTTTATGTGTTGCTAATTTGTGAATGAATTAATGGATTCATTTATATAACAAAAGGAATTTAATTGTGGCAAAGATTATTGTGGTGACGTCAGGTAAAGGTGGTGTTGGTAAAACCACGACCAGTGCCAGCATTTCAACAGGTCTGGCTTTAGCCGGCCATAAAACTGCGGTAATTGATTTTGATGTGGGCCTGCGTAATCTGGATTTGATTATGGGTTGTGAACGCCGTGTAGTTTATGACCTGATTAATGTTATTCAGGATGAAGCTTCTCTTAATCAGGCGTTAATCAAGGATAAGCACTGCGATAATCTTTATGTTTTACCTGCCTCTCAAACCCGTGATAAGGATGCGCTTACCCGAGATGGGGTGGAAAAGGTTTTAAAAGCCCTGACTGACAAGATGGGCTTTGAATATGTGGTCTGCGATTCACCAGCGGGTATTGAGCAGGGCGCATTGATGGCTTTGTACTTTGCTGATGAGGCAATTGTAACCACTAACCCAGAAATTTCCAGTGTACGTGACTCTGACCGTATTCTGGGCATTTTATCCAGTAAATCCCGCCGTGCTGAAACTAATAGTGCTCCAGTAAAAGAGCATTTGCTGATTACACGCTATTCGCCTGAACGAGTTGAAAAAGGTGAAATGTTGTCTGTTCAGGATATTCAGGATATTTTGCGTATTCCTTTGATTGGGGTAATTCCTGAATCGCAAAATGTGTTGCAGGCTTCCAATTCGGGTACGCCTGTTATTTTGCAGGAAAATTCTGTAGCCGCTGAGGCGTATAAAGATGTGGTGGCGCGCCTATTGGGCAAAGACCGTCCAATCCGCTTTCTGGATGCTGAGAAAAAAGGCTTTTTCAAGCGTCTGTTTGGAGGTTAAACCATGTCTATAATGGATTTTCTTTTTGGCAAAAAGCAACAATCCGCTCAGATGGCACGAGATCGTTTGCAAATTATTATTGCGCAGGAGCGTGCTACGCAAACACCGGATTATTTGCCTACGTTGCAAAAAGAGCTATTGGAAGTATTATCAAAATATGTTCATGTTTCTTTAGACGATATTCATATTGCCCAAGAAAAAAAAGATGGCATGGATGTATTGGCATTGAATATTACTTTACCGGAAACAGGAAAGAAAAAGGCCAGTGAATGACGCTGACTGAATTGCGCTATATTGTGGCTGTAGCTCAGGAAAAACATTTTGGACGTGCTGCCCAGCGATGTTTTGTGAGCCAGCCTACTTTATCTATTGCAATTAAGAAGCTGGAAGAAGAGTTAGGGCTGACATTATTTGATCGCAGCAGTAATGAAGTCATGACAACTGATGCTGGCCAGCGAATTGTGCTACAAGCACGCCGGGTGCTTGAGGAGGCAGATCGTATCAAGCTGATGGCAAATCAGGAACAAAGTGAGCTGGAAGGGATATTTAAGCTTGGTCTAATTTTTACAATTGCACCTTATTTATTACCGAAACTGATTTTGTCACTGCGGCAACTAGCACCTGAAATGCCGTTACAACTGGATGAAAACTACACTGACGTACTAACGGACTCACTCAAGCGTGGTGCTCTGGACGCAATTGTGGTTGCTGAACCATTTCATGAAACGGGACTGGAAACCATTCCGCTCTATGATGAACCTTTTTTCGTTATTGTTCCAAAAGGTCATATTTTTGAGGAATTAGACGAAGTTACGCCAAAACAGCTGGGCGAAGAGCGTGTATTATTGCTTACAGAGGGTAACTGTATGCGGGATAATATATTAGATAATTGTCAGGAATTGGCCGCGCGTCAGAAGATTCTGGGTTTATCGAATAATATTCAAGGAAGTTCTATTAATACAATCCGGCATATGGTTGCTAGTGGTTTGGGCATTAGTGTAATGCCTGCTACGGCATTAACGGAAAATGACCATTTGTTGTTCAGTATTATTCCTTTTACTAATCCGACGCCAGAACGGCGTGTGGTATTGGCCTCACGTCGCAATTTTGTCCGCCCCAAAGCCCTACGTATGATTAAATCTGCTATTTTGTCTTCGCAGTTAACTGGAGTACAGTTTATTCATGATATTGATTAAGCTTTATTGATATAAGAAAAAACGCCTGTGTTTAAGCAGGCGTTTTTTCTTATATAGGATTTTTGTTTTCTTCAGATGATCAATTTTGGTTGTCTGCCTGTATGGTGCTTTTTTAATCTGTACTGATAGAATAATCTTCTAAGGTGAAAAACTAAACGTGTTTTAAATAGGATATTTATGATTGCATTAATACAACGCGTTAAACAGGCCAGTGTTTGTGTAAATGGTGAAACTGTCGGCCAGATAGAGCAAGGATTGCTGGTTCTGTTAGGGATAGAACGGGGTGATGATCTGCAAAAAGCTGAACGTCTTTGTGACAAAGTACTAGGTTATCGGGTTTTTTGTGATCAGGATGGTAAGATGAATTTGAATGTTCAGCAGGTGAATGGCCAATTATTGGTTGTCTCACAATTTACTCTTGCTGCTGATACAAAGAAAGGTACGAGACCAAGTTTTACTAAAGGTGCAACGCCATCTGAAGCCAATCATTTATACAATTATTTTGTTGAGTTATGCCAAAAACAGCTTATTACTAAAACTGGAATTTTTGCAGCAGACATGCAGGTTTCTCTGGTTAATGATGGACCGGTAACGTTTTGGCTACAAGTTTGATTGTTGTCTATGGTTTAAAATATGGATATTGGCTAATTTTAATATCGGCTTAACTCTTGTTTCAATACACGAATATTGGCCTGTCGATCGGTAACATTCTGCTGCCAGCGCTGAATTTGGGCAACAATGCCCTTTTTTTGTGCCTGATGCAGCTGCTGCTGAGCTGCCATCAGCGCACGTTGTTCACTGGCAATATCACGTTGTACTAACTGCTTTGGCGTTAGTTTGGGCACAACAATTATTTTTGCTGGTATTGTAGCTACGTTATTTTTATTTTTAATCGCAGTAACTGTATCTGGCTTTGGTGTGTGCTGGCGCAGTAGGGTACCTATTTTAGGTGTTGCCGGTATTTTCATTAAATCGCCGTCACGGCCAAATTCAGCACTATACCAGAGACGTTGTAATTGCTCTAACCCCGGGGCATTCTGATTTTCCAATGAATGCTTTTTTAAATCATCACTTTCTGTAGGTGGATGTTTGGCAATTTGGCATTGAACATCTAGAGGTTTAGTGGTGTAGCTGACATGGTTATTTGCCAGTGGACACGCATACCAAGTCACCACTGGTACAGGTTCGCTGGCCGCAGATGTTGTGGTTGTTTTATCTTCAGCCCAAACAGAGTTTGAATAGCCTGATAACAGTACGCAGGCACTTAAATAAAGACCACGTCCGAACTTGTTTTGCATGACAAAGGCTCATTGCGTCTGAATTAAAAGATTAAACTCTAAAAACAAACAGATTTGTATCTCAACTACTCTGATTAAGTTAATTAACCAATAAAACTGCATATTAAGTCAAGGAATATGATTATACGATAAATTATTTATTGTGCTCATGTTTTATCACAGTTTTTACCTTCATGACATATGATTTATTAATTTGTATATTTTTTGCAAACAAATTTTTGGTTTATTCTGCTTACATAGGTATATATACGAACTGGCTACTTTTAATGCTGGGCGCAAAAACAACTAGTTAAATGATCATTTACTAATCCCATTGATTGCATAAAAGCATAACAGATGGTGGGTCCGACAAAACTAAAGCCACGATGTTTTAATGCTTTAGACATAGCAGCACTGACTTTTGTTTGTGCCGGCACTTCAGATAAAAGTTTATAGTGATTGATAACCGGTTGATAATTGACAAATGACCATATAAAGCTGGCAAACTCTTCACCATGCTGCTGCATGGTGAGATAGGCATGGGCGTTGTTAATGATAGACTGCAATTTGGCCGGATGGCGAATCAGCCCCGGATTTTGTAGCAATGGTTCGATATCTGTGATAGTAATAATTCTATGTGGGTTAAAATTGTAAAAGCAACGTCGGTATTCCTCACGTTTTTTTAACACTGTAATCCATGATAAACCAGCTTGCTGTCCTTCCAGACAGATTTTTTCAAATAGTTTTTGTCCGTCTTTTTGCACCTGCCCCCATTCATAATCATGATAATGCTGATAGAGGGGATCTGATTTAACCCAGTCACACCGTTTCAACAGTTTTTGCATGGTCTTTAGATGAGTCCGATAATATTAATAAATCTGCTCTGTGATCCCAGATACTTTAATTTAACCATGTCTGAATCAGAGTAATAACGCCTAAAAGACAAAATAATAAGCAGGCACCTATACGGATTCGATTGAGAGGTAAGCGTTGCATCAGCCAGTTGCCAAAAAATATTACAGGAACATTTGCCAGTAATAAGCCTACGGTACTGCCCAATACTACTGAGTATAAATCACGATATTGTGCAGCCAGTAATATTGTAGCGATTTGGGTTTTATCCCCTACTTCTGCCAAAAAGAACAATATTGCTGTAGCCACAAACGGACCATAGCGCATAAAACGGGTATCTACCCCTTCATCTTTGTCTGGTTTTAACAGCCATAAACCCACCACTAGAAAACTGAAACCTACTACCCAGCCCATTAATTGAGGTGTAAAAAAATGCGCCACTTCAACCCCAAGCCAAGCAGAAACAATATGATTAAGTAAGGTAGCACATAGCATACCAGAGATAATGGCATATTTTCGGGCAAAGCGAGTAGCAAGAAATAAAGTCAGTAATTGAGTTTTGTCACCAATTTCAGCCAAAGCGACAGGAACTACAGAAGATAGAAAAGCATGAATCATTTTTAGAATACCGTTGGCGGGCATAAAGACAAAAGACACGATAAAACGCCCGCCATAGCGGTTTTATCCTGTCTCAAGTCTCGTTAATCCACCATTTAGTAGACGTTACGACCATACAGCAAAAGCTGTAAATATGTTGACCGTAACCACAGGTACTGAAGAAATCACCTGTGCAACTACTCCCTTAAGGCAATGCATCATAACCGATTCCAAACAGAAGCAACAAGTAAAATCGCTGTCAAAACCATTGAATTTGATTTTAAACAACAAAAAAGGCTGCCATAATTTTGGCAGCCTGAGAGAGTGAACAGATTGGATTAATATAAACCCAGAACTTTCCACCATATACCACCGATAACCACGAATATGATCAGTTCAAGTACGCTCATGATGAAACCAACTTTCCACCATTCGCCTAATGTAACGTAACCAGAACCGAATACTACAGGTGAGGTACCAGTAGCATAATGAGTAAGCGTCATCATGATGCTGGAGGCGGCGGCCATCATCAGTGCAAATAGCATAGGAGGTGCACCTAATGCCAAACCGGCAGAATAGAAAGCAGCAAACATGGCCGTGATATGTGCCGTGGTACTGGCAAACATATAGTGTGCATACATATAAGCCAGTAATAACAGTGCACATGCACCCATCCAGCCCATACCCAGACTACCAATACTGGTTTCCAATACACCGGAGAACCAAGTAATTAGCCCCAGTTTATTCAGGAAAGTAGCCATCATTACCAGTGCCGCAAACCAAGTAATGGTATCCCATGCACTTTTTTCTTTCAGAATGTCGTCCCAGCTTAATACACCGGTTAACAATAACAGTGACAGACCAATGAATGCAGTAGTGGTTGGGTCGACAGTAAAGGCTTTGCCAAACAGCATGGCCGGTATACCTGCCCACAGAATTAGTAATACTGCAAAAATACCCAGCATGATTTTTTCATCACGGGTCATTGGTCCTTGTTCTTTCAGGCGCTCTTTAGCAAATGCAACTGCATTAGGAGTCTGCTTGATTTCAGGCGGATACATCCAATATATGAACAATGGCATTAGAAACATGGCTACCAGACCAGGCAATAACATGGCCAGCGCCCATGTACCCCATGATATATGTATATCATAGTTTGTTGCTTTGCCTACAAGATCCACAATTAATGGATTAGGTGCGGTAGCAGTAATAAACATGATTGAGCTGATAGGGTTGGCGTGGTAGTTAACCAGAGCCAGAAATTTACCCATGCGTTTTTCTGTACCTTTTTCTGGATCAGAATCATAGCTGGATGCAATAGACTTCATGATTGGATGAATAATGCCACCACCACGTGCTGTATTACTTGGTGTCACCGGAGCCAGTAACAGTTCCACTACGGCCAAGCTGTAGGCAACACCCAATGTGCGTTTACCCCACAAACCAATAAACAGATAGCCAACACGTGCACCCAAGCCGGTTTTTAACAAGCCGCGTGAAATCATGATAGCCACACCAATCAACCAGATCAGCGGGTTACCAAAACTGCTCAGCGCATCATTCATGGCTTTGCTAGGGGTATCTGCGGTAACCCCGGTTAATGCCACAAGCATAATAGCAATAATGGATAATGCTCCAATTGGCATGGCTTTACCAATAATAGCCGCAATAACACCCACAAACATGGCCAATAAATGCCAAGCCTGAGGTGACACCCCTTCTGGTATCGGTATAGCAAACCAGATAATCAGGCTGATTAACAGCGCTACGGCTGCGGGAATGGGTTTGAACCCAATTTTTTCAGGCATACAACATACTCCTAGATCATGAAGATATAGATACAGCCAGACAGAAATCGTTAATATTAAGAGTGATTATAGACTCTTATTGTTATATACCGTCTGATATAGAGCAAAAAAGCATCAGACGGTATTAATCAGATAAGTAGAACGATTTTACTGTTCAAGCCTGAATGAATATAACATATAACCATGTAAGCAAACGCTATTGATGTTAAAGCAGACTTTCTTGTCACTATTATTTGGATAAAATTTGCAAAACTATGCTTGAAATCGTCTCAGGCATACCCATTTACGATTCATTAGCAATAGTATAGCAGTGGTTTTGAACTACTTATTTGTAGCCGTACGATAATGGCGCAAATTACGAAATTAAATCATTAGGAGATTTTTAAATTATGGCAAAAGTAATCGGTATAGACTTGGGTACTACCAACTCCTGTGTTGCCATTTCCGAAGGTGGCCAGACTAAGGTAATCGAAAATGCTGAAGGTGCGCGTACTACCCCTTCTATCGTAGCTTATCTGGATGATAATGAAATTTTGGTGGGTGCACCGGCCAAACGTCAGGCTGTAACCAACCCCAAAAACACTATTTATGCAGTAAAACGTTTGATTGGTCGAAAATTTGATGATGCTGAAGTACAGCGCGATATTAAATCAATGCCTTTCCAAATTGTTAAAGCCAATAACAACGATGCATGGGTAGAAGCTCATGGCGAAAAACTGTCACCTCCGCAAGTTTCTGCCGAAGTATTGCGCAAAATGAAAAAAGCGGCTGAAGATTATCTAGGTGAAAAAGTAACTGAAGCTGTAATTACAGTACCGGCCTATTTTAATGACAGCCAGCGTCAGGCTACTAAAGATGCCGGTCGTATTGCTGGTCTGGACGTAAAACGCATTATTAATGAACCGACTGCCGCTGCTCTGGCCTTTGGTATGGATAAGGGCGAAAAAGGCGACCGCAAGATTGCTGTTTACGACCTTGGTGGTGGTACATTTGATATTTCCATTATTGAAATTGCCGAAATAGATGGTGATAAGCAGTTTGAAGTACTGGCTACCAATGGTGATACATTCCTCGGTGGTGAAGACTTCGACCAGCGTCTGATTAACTACATTATTGACGAATTCAAAAAAGATCAGGGAATTGATCTGAAAAATGATGTAATGGCCTTACAACGACTGAAAGAAGCTGCTGAAAAAGCCAAAATCGAGCTTTCTAGTGGTCAACAGACTGAAATCAATCTGCCTTACATCACTATGGACGCTTCCGGTCCAAAACATTTGGCTATGAAGATTACCCGTGCCAAATTCGAAAGTCTGGTAGAAGATCTGATTACCCGTTCTATCGAACCTTGCCGTACTGCAATTAAAGATGCCGGCCTGAGCGTAAACGATATTAACGATGTTATTCTGGTAGGCGGTCAGAGCCGTATGCCAAAAGTACAGGAAGCTGTTAAAGATTTCTTTGGCAAAGAACCACGTCGTGACGTTAATCCAGATGAAGCTGTTGCTGTAGGCGCTGCAATTCAAGGTGCGGTACTGGCTGGCGATCGTAGCGATGTATTGTTGCTAGACGTAACACCATTGTCTCTGGGTATTGAAACCATGGGTGGCGTGATGACCAAGCTCATCAATAAAAATACCACCATCCCAACTAAGGCAACGCAGACATTCTCTACCGCTGAAGATAATCAGAGTGCTGTAACCATCCATGTATTGCAAGGCGAGCGTGAACGTGCTTCTGCCAACAAGAGTCTGGGACAATTTAATCTGGGTGATATTCCTCCGGCTCCACGTGGTGTACCACAAGTAGAAGTAACTTTTGATATTGACGCCAACGGTATTCTGCATGTATCTGCTAAAGATAAAGGCACTGGCAAAGAAGCCAACATTACTATTCAGGCATCTTCTGGCTTAAGCGAAGAAGAAATCGAACGAATGGTAAAAGATGCTGAGGCCAATGCTGAAGAAGATCGTAAACTGGCTGAACTGGTAGCCAGCCGCAATCAGGCTGAGGCACTGATTCACTCTGTACAAAAATCTTTAAGCGATTACGGCGACAAACTGGATGCTGCTGAAAAAGAAAAAATTGAAGCGGCCATCAAGGAAGCTGAAGAAGCTGTTAAAGGCGAGGATAAAGCTGCGATTGATGCCAAAACTGAAGCCTTGGGTACAGCCAGCCAGAAGCTGGGTGAAATGATGTATGCTCAGGCACAGGCAGAAGGCCAGCAAGCGGGTACTCAGGCAGAACAGCCACAAAACAAGGGCAACGATGATATCGTTGATGCTGAATTTGAAGAAGTAAAAGACAAAGAGAAAAAAGGCTAATTTCTTCTCTTTATAATATCTAACCCCACTTGCGAGTGGGGTTTTATTTTATCTGCGCTTTCTGCCAGATAAAGCCTTTTTTTTCAGAATATTTGCCCTGACAGAAAAAAGTGATTACATTCATACTTGACATTAGCTGAATTAAAACTCATTTCAGGTACTGCTTGCCAGCAATTTGCAGGCAAAGTAAATGGATAAATAGTCTGTAGTTGCAATCATTTAGCGTATATGTCAAAAAACAGACAGGTTTGCAATCTGGTCGTTACAATAATTGAATTAGTTATTTACAACAAAGAGATTTTTACTGGAGTAAAAAATGGAATTTAACATTTTGCTCATTCTACTTGGCCTTTGTTGTGCCATATTAACGGCTGGATTTTGTGGACGCTCACAACGCTGGGGGCCATGGACAATGCTGGTTGGCATTAGCTGTCTGCTGATTCTGATTATGGTGATGATTTATAAACTGTCACGTGTTGTTTGAATACAAGCAGCCATCCATCTGTATGCACACCATTATGGCAGATCAGATAAAATTGATGTATAACATTATCTTATACAGTTAAAACTGCACCCATAAAGAATATTTGAAAAATAGGTAACCACATGCAAAAAAAATTAAGCAAAATGACCTGTATCGAAGACTTGCGCAAAGTTGCCAAGCGCAAAGTACCAAAAATGTTTTACGATTATGCCGATACCGGTTCGTGGACAGAATCTACCTATCATGCCAATAGTGCTGATTTTCAAGGAATTAAACTGCGTCAGCGTGTATTGACCGACATGACAGGTCGCACGCTGGAAACGACAATGGTCGGCCAGCAAGTAAAAATGCCTGTGGCACTGGCACCTACAGGATTAACCGGTATGCAACACGCTGATGGCGAGATTCTGGCGGCACGGGCGGCAGAAAAATTTGGTGTACCATTCACCCTGTCCACCATGTCTGTCTGCTCCATCGAGGATGTTGCAGAAAACACCAGCGCCCCTTTTTGGTTTCAACTGTATGTGATGCGTGATCGTGAATTCATGCGCGATCTGATTCGCCGTGCTCAAGCTGCACAATGTTCCGCGCTGGTGGTTACTGCCGATTTACAGGTACTAGGACAAAGACATAAAGACATCAAAAATGGCCTGTCTACTCCCCCTAAACCAACCCTGCGCAACTGGATGAATCTGGCTACCAAACCAGAATGGTGTCTGGCCATGCTGAATACTCAGCGTCGCACTTTCCGCAACATCGTTGGCCATACCAAAGGTGTTGCTGACATGACCTCACTGTCCTCATGGACATCTGAACAATTTGATCCGCGTCTGAGCTGGAAAGACATAGAAGAAATCAAGGATTTATGGGGGGGAAAACTGATTATCAAAGGTATCTTGGATGCTGAAGATGCTGAAATGGCAGTGAAATCTGGTGCAGATGCGATTGTGGTATCCAATCATGGCGGCCGCCAGCTAGATGGTGCCCCCTCTACTATCCATGCTTTACCCAATATTGTCTCTGCGGTAGGTAATAATATTGAAGTTTGGCTGGACAGTGGTATCCGCAGTGGTCAGGACGTTCTCAAAGCCATTGCCATGGGTGCCAAAGGTACATTGATTGGTCGAGCATTCCTATATGGTCTGGGCGCATATGGTGAAGACGGAGTAAAACGCGCATTAGAAATTATCTATGATGAAATGGATACCACCATGGCCTTTACTGGACATACCGATATTAAAGCCGTCAACACGGATATTTTAATACCCGGTACTTATCCTGTTGCCAGATAAATTCATCTAATTCAAACAACATTTAGGGCTATTTGTTTCAAACAAATAGCCTTTTTTATTGATACAGGCCGCTAATACAGCTTAGGGCAATATTTACTGGCGATTTTCACATACAGGAACAGGTGACAAAGCTTCTGTAGCCAGCTATGCTTGCCTTTTTGATTGCAGATTAAATTGTTATGAACATCACTGAGAAAATTGCTTCAGAACTGAATGTTGCTTCTGCACGGATTCAGGCAGCGATTGACTTGCTGGATGATGGCGCCACTGTACCGTTTGTGGCACGTTACCGCAAAGAAGCTACTGGAGGTCTGGATGATACTCAACTACGTACCCTTGCTGAACGCCTACAATACCTGCGTGAATTACAGGAACGCAAACAGACAGTACTATCCAGCATTGAAGAACAGGGCAAACTCACTGATGAATTGCGGCAGACCATAGCAGCAGTTGATAACAAAACCGCATTGGAAGATATTTATCTTCCCTTTAAGCCCAAACGCCGTACCAAAGCACAGATTGCCCGCGAACACGGACTGGCACCTCTGGCTCAAATCCTGCTGACTCAGCCAGACCTGAATCCAGAAACTATCGCACAAAACTATTTAAATGATAATGTAGCTGATAGTAAAGCTGCACTGGATGGTGCACGTGCAATTCTAATGGAACAATTTGCCGAAGATGCCACTCTGATTGGCCGATTACGTGATAAATTGTGGCGCGAAGGAGAAATCCATGCCTCCGTACTTGAGGGTCAGGAAAGTACTGGCGAGAAATTCAAAGACTATTTCAACCACCGCGAACCGATTCACAGCATGCCCAGTCACCGTGCACTGGCCATATTACGCGGCCGTAATGAAGGCATACTGTCACTCAGTCTGAAATACCAGCCAGATGATATACCGCTGAGTGAACAGAGTATTTACGAACAACTTATTGCGCAGCAGTTTGGTATTACCGATATGGGACGTGCAGCCGACCGCTGGTTACGCGACACCGTACGTTTAAGCTGGCGTGCCAAAATTTTCCTGTCACTGGAACTGGAAGCCTTAAACCGGCTTAAAGAAAATGCAGATCAGGCGGCCATCAGTATCTTTGCTCAAAATCTGAAAGATTTACTACTGGCGGCACCAGCTGGACGGTTCACCACTATCGGCCTTGACCCTGGTATCCGTACTGGCGTAAAGGTAGCAGTAGTTGATGATACCGGTAAACTACTGGAAACCGCCACTATCTACCCGCACCAACCACGTAACGACTGGAAAGGCGCACTAACCATACTAATGCATCTGGTTAAACAGTATAAAGTTCGGCTGATCGCCATCGGTAACGGTACAGCCAGCAGAGAAACTGACAAACTGGCCGGCGAGCTGATTCGCACCCTGCCCGATTACCACCTGCAAAAAATCGTTGTCTCCGAAGCTGGCGCATCTGTTTATTCTGCTTCTGCACTGGCAGCCAAAGAATTTCCTGATTTGGATGTTAGTCTGCGTGGAGCTGTTTCTATTGCCCGCCGCCTGCAAGACCCACTGGCTGAGTTAGTTAAAATCGACCCTAAGTCCATTGGCGTTGGCCAGTATCAGCATGATGTTAACCAAAGCCAGTTAGCCAAAAGCCTGGATGCCGTAGTTGAAGACTGCGTGAATGCAGTGGGTGTAGATGTTAATACCGCCTCAGTTGCGTTACTCGCGCGTATTTCTGGCTTGAACAACACACTGGCACAGAATATTGTCAGCTATCGCGACCTAAATGGTGCTTTCTCCAATCGCCAGACTCTGCTCAAAGTACCTCGTCTAGGCAGCAAAACTTTTGAACAAGCTGCCGGCTTTCTGCGTATTCAGGGTGGAGATGAACCTCTGGATGCCAGTGCCGTCCATCCCGAAAGCTATCCCATTGTAGCCAGAATGCTTAAAACAGCTCAACTGCGTGCCGACCAGCTGATCGGTAACCGCAATGTAATTAAGACATTGAAACCCACCGATTATATCGATAATAACGTTGGCTTGCCTACCATTAACGACATCCTGGCCGAGCTTGAAAAACCCGGTCGTGATCCCCGTGGTGAATTCCAAACCGCTACCTTTGCCGACGGTGTGGAAGACATAACTGATCTTCAGTCCGGCATGATACTTGAGGGCGTAGTCAGCAATGTGGCGGCCTTTGGAGCTTTTGTTGATATCGGCGTTCATCAGGACGGATTGGTACATGTTTCTGCACTAGCCAACCGTTATATTAGCGATCCGCGCGATATTGTTAAAGCCGGTGATGTAGTTAAGGTTAAAGTAATCGAAGTTGATATACCTCGTAAACGCATCGCTCTATCTATGCGTCTAAATGACGATGCCCAACCTACATCACAACGGCACGAACGCCCACGCAAACAGAATAGCAGAACACAAAGTTCCGGTAGCACAGATAATGCCATGGCTGCTGCTTTTGCTCGTCTAAAACAATAAATAATAGCGAATAAAAACAACAAGGGGGCATTAACTGCCCCCTTTTCTGTTAAACCAGAAAAATAATTCACAGCACTACAGCACACCTAACGGCAATCTTTACCAGACAGCAGTACACTTACCTGCGAATGATCCTGAAAAGTATAAACATACACAAAATCAAACCCGCCCAGCAACATACGCCGAGTCAGCGGCTGGCGGCAACTCTGCTGTAAATCCTTTTTTACCGATTCCACATTGAAATTATCCCGATTACGTTTACTATCCAGCATAGTATACGAATAATAAATTGTCTGATTATGCCGTACCGCCGCATTAAACATAATTTGTTTATGCTTTTGGGGCAGCTTCTTTTGTAACGCCAGCAGCTGCTGATCAACAGATGTTGTCAACGCCGGATCAATCGCCAGCGGCATATGCACCGGCTGGCTGGCTTCTTCTGATGAAGCTGTGACAGAATCAACTGGCTGCCGGTTACATCCGGCCAGCAAGCATAGACAGAATAGCCCACAGATTATCTTTTTCATGGTTTACACTTTCAACACAGGTAGCAGGCAGGTTATCCAGCAGTACCAGTAAACTCCACCATACCCCCTTAAATCTGTTCTGGATAACCAGAAAGCAGTGTAACACGCTCAGGCTAATTTTCTACCTGTTTAATAATTTTATTTAAATCATCCATTTTTAAGTTTTTGCGCAAATATTCCTCGTTCACAGGCAGCATAATTTCAACCGACTGCTTACGCTCAAACGCCAGCTCAGCTTTGCTGGCCATAAAATCAATTACATGTCCACCCAGTTTATGTGTAGTATCAATAAAATGCAGATGAAAACCGGCTACTGATAACTCCTTGAAAAACTCTGGCGTCCAGAAACCGATTAAGGTACCGGTTACATCTTCTACCGTATCTACTACCTGCTGCTCAAATACCTTAACCACCGACGGATAAGGTTTATGTTGAACAAACGGACGGCGGATTTTCAACTCATCAAAGCGACCACTAATTTTTACTGCCACAAACACATTATCCAGCAATAAATATTGCGCCAGATGCCAATACAGATTGTTTTTACTTACATCGTTAACATCCACCACCTTATCCGGCTGAAATGTAGTTACCTGTACAAACGGCAAAAGTTCATCATTATCCATTACTTTTACCGCCTTATCGCCGTCTGCCTCCAGAAAATCTTTATTGATAATCACCTCTCCAGCAAGTGCATGTGAACAGCCTAAACCAAAATCACCATATTCTTTTACTTCTCCCACACTGAACACCCCATCAAACAACCCTGCCATCAATGCATTAATTGATGAAAACTGAACGATCACTTTTTTCATTTTACTGCTCCCAAACTAAATATTATTTATATATTAATATATTCCATATTACATCATTACACCTTAAATTAATGTATTTTTAGCAGTTTTTTTATCTCAGCTTGATTTAGTTCATGTTGTTTCAAAGATATCATAAGCAGCAAATCACCCTATTAGTTAGCTATTAAAAATACTGCCATATGCGAAATTGACAAATTGTTCATCACAACCAATCCTGCTATGGTATGAATAGCTTTTATTATTTCCAGCTATGATTCAGACCAATTCAACCAGCCAAGCCGCTCTGACAAACAAACCATGCAAACTTTTATATACTATTTTCTAGCCGCAATTGCTGAAATCAGCGGCTGTTTTTCATTCTGAGCGTGGCAACGCATGCAGAAATCTGTACTCTGGCTGCTACTGGGTACACTGTCTGTACTGTTGTTTGCGTGGCTGCTCACATTGGTAGAAAGTAATTTGGTAGAAAGTAATATTGCTGGGCGCGCATATGCAGCCTATGGCGGAATTTATATTAGCTGTTCGCTATTGTGGGCGTGGCTGGTGAAGGGTCGCAACCAGACAAATGGGATATCAGTGGCGCATTGATGTGTTTGCTTGGTGCATCAATTATGCTGCTGGCTCCATAGGGCTGAATTTCTGCTTAGTTTATCAATTTCTGCTGAGTGTGAAATTTACGTACACGACAAGTGACAAGCTGGCAGGCTGCGTCTAAACTTACTGGTATTGCTGCATAGACTATGGCTGTAGATTATTATGCTATTGAAAAGTTTACTTTCGTTGTCGTTAGGCACATTTGCTCTGGGTATGGCTGAGTTTAGTATGATGGGAATACTACCAGACGTGGCCACTGCACTCAGTATCAGCATTACACAAGCCGGACATTTTATTGCTGCTTATGCAATAGGTGTATGCTGTGGTGCTTGGTTACTGGTATTAAGTTACCGTTTACCGCCCAAAACCATCCTGCTATCACTATCAGTACTGATTGCGATTGGTAATTTACTAGCGGCAATATCGCCTGGTTACACAACTCTGCTAGTAGCACGTTTTATTTCCGGCTTGCCACATGGCGCATATTTTGGCATCGGTTCAATTGTCGCTACCAAACTGGCACCACCCGGACATTCAGCGCAGGCAGTAGCAATGATGATTGCAGGAATGACAGTAGCCAATCTGCTTGGCGTACCAGTCGGCACATGGTTAAGTCTGCATTTAAGCTGGCGGCTGGTATTTACTTTAGTAGCTATAGTGGCAATTGTGCTGGTGTTTACTTTACAACGTTTTATTCCGCAAATAGAACGACTACCGGATACCGGCATTCTGGGACAATTCCGTTTTCTAAAATCAGCAGCGCCTTGGCTGATTCTGGCGGCCACCACCTTAGGTAATGGCGGGATTTTTTGCTGGTTCAGTTATATCAGCCCATTATTGACACAGGTATCCGGTTTCAGTGGCAATCAGGTTAGTTTACTGATGGTACTGGCTGGCGTCGGTATGGTGGCAGGGAACTGGTGTGGCGGCCGACTGTCTGATCGCTATACACCGGGACAAGTAGCCGCCAGTTTACAGGGATTGGCTGCTGTGACATTGCTACTGATCTTTATGTTTGCGTCTACCCCTTGGCTATCAGCCACACTAATGTGTATATGTACATTCTGTCTGTTTGCCGTATCGGCACCGCAACAACTGTTATTGCTGCGCCATTCCCCGGGCGGAGCAATGCTTGGCGCAGCCAGTGTACAGATGGCATTCAATCTGGGTAATGCTATTGGTTCATATAATGGCGGACTGGCCATCAGCCATCACTGGGGTTATCAATATCCAGCGTTACTGGGTGTACCACTGGCCTTATGTGGCTGCGCCTGTCTGTTGTGGTTCCACCGCCGCTATGAAAACCAAGGGCAACTTATCTAAGACTTACGGAGATTATGATGAATAATTCTATACCGCAGAATATCAGGCAACGCATGCAAATAGCAATCAAAAATGGCAATAAAACCGAACAGCAGCGCCTGTGGCATGAATATAGTGGTCAGCAGGGCTTTTCCAATGAGTGGGTAATGGCAGCACGGCTAGGTGAACCGGGTTATACAGATGAACAGGCACATATGGTTGCCTGCCTGTTTGGTCGCTGTTAGCCAGTACGATTACATTATGAGTATTTATGGTTGAAATGATGGTTGAAACACATCCGCTTGCTCCCTTTTTACCAGCCAATGCCCGATTGCTGATGCTTGGCTCGTTCCCGCCACCGGCTGCACGCTGGAAAATGCATTTCTACTATCCGAATCTACAAAACGATATGTGGCGCATTTTCGGGCTGGTGTTTTTTCAGGACAAACATTATTTTTTCACCGATAACAATAAAGCATTTAATGAGTCGCTAATTCGTGCTTTTTTATCTGAACGAGGCATTGCTATTAATGATACAGCCTATCAAATTAGGCGCCTGCAAAACAATGCGGCAGATAAATTTCTCGAAGTAATTACCCCAGTAGATTTACCGGCATTACTGGCACAGATTCCGGACTGCCAACATATAATGACTACCGGCGATAAAGCTACCAGTACATTACTAAAGCTTCTGCCAACTGATACCGTAGCACCGACTATTGGCCATCCCAGTAATACCACACTAAACGGCCGACACTTAACTTTATCCAGACTCCCCTCTTCTTCGCGTGCCTATCCACTCGCACTGGCACAAAAGGCTGCCATTTATCGGGACTATTTTTATAATATTGGCTTATTAAACTAATTCTGACTATATTAGCGGGAGAGCATTAATGCATATTTTGGTTTTTGGTGCCAGCGGCGGCGTTGGCAAATCTTTGGTTGAACAGGCACTAACCAATGGTGATGAAGTGACTGCTACATTGCGCACACCGGAAAAATTCAATTTACAGCATCCCAGTTTACATATTCGTCGCTGTGATGCGTTTGAGACTGCTGATGTTGCAGCATTGTTTGCCGATAACTGCCATTATGATGCTGTGGCTTCAGCCCTGAATACCAATCAGGGCATCAAACCGGGTAATGATTTACAACGTATGCTCAGTAATATTGTCCCGCAATTGCAAAAACATAGAATTCAGCGCATCGTATATTGTGCTTCTGCCGGCGTGGATAATGAACTGGAGGGTGAACGAGGTCAGGCTGCAATGGAATTTTTACGTCATCCGCTGGCAGACCATCGCTCAGCTATAGAGCAGATTCAGGTGGCTGGTCTGGCTGCAACAATTGTGCGTCCACTGGGCTTAACCCATGGTACATTTAGCGGTAATTACATTGAAGCGGTACAGGGTATTCCGGCCGGCAGCGGTCGCATTGCCCGTGCAGATGTAGCACATTTTATGCTGAAAGCACTACATAACGATGCATATATCGGCCAGTCTGTAGCATTATCTGGTGTCTGAATAAACAATTGCTGCCAGAGAATTAAATCATGGCAGCAGTATTTCTTTGACTGATTATTGGCCATAACAAATAGCCAGTTTTTTATTTGTGAATTTTCTGGTAAAACGATGCCTCACCCTCCGGTCGGGTTTTAAAACGTTTATGCAGCCAGTAATACTGTGACGGATGTTCGCGTACCCGCGCCTCAATAAAATCATTCATGCGCTGTGTATCGGCAACGATGTCCTTACTGGGAAAATTGTCCCATTGTGGGTAAAAACGCAAGGTTACACTGCCATCAGCCTCGCGGGTCGGAATCGTTGGGATAACTTTAGCTTTCGTTAAAGCCGCAATACGACTCAGTCCGGCAATCGTAGCAGTAGGAATCGCAAAAAAATTCACAAAAATCGATTCACGCCGGCCAAAATCCTGATCAGGCAAATAAAGAAACGGAGCGCTACTGCTTTTGATTTTCTTGATAATGGCACGCAGCCCTTCCGTGCGCCCAATCAGAAAAGCATTGTTATAACGTTGGCGACCCTTCAGAATCTGCGCATCCAATTGTTTGTTTTTCTGATGCGAATAAACGCTAATCAGAGGAACATCCTGATTGAGAGCATATACGGCTGCCTCAAAAGCAGTAAAGTGCGGATAGAGTAAAATTACTTTTTTACCGGCAGCCAGTGCTTCATCCAGATAATGTTTGTCCTGATAGCGCACCAGTCTTTTCAGCCGTCCGGCATCGCCATACCAATACAGACCATATTCCAGTAACAGCATAGACATATGGTAAAAATGTTCGCGTAATACTTTACGCCGCTGCTGTTCAGTCCATTCGGGAAAACAGTGGCGCAAATTAATCAGACCAATACGCCGCCGTGGTGCTACCGCATAATAACTTAACCAGCCCACGCATCGTGCCAGCGCGTGAATCATACGCAATGGCAATAATTGCAGCATATACAAAAAAGCAAACGCCAATTTCATCATCATTACTAATACTACCTAACTGATCATCACCAGCCATGGATTTGAACGCTATCTATTGTACACAAGCTGCCGCCACTTTACATTCACAGTTGTATATAACCATTCATATAGCAACATAATGGCATACTGTTGTATACAAAAAGAACAGAAAATAAAACGGCCTGTACAGCATGCACAGGCCGTTTTAGCCAATACCGGCAGACTAATGTGCTCCGCCGCCACCGCCACTACCAAACGGTGGTTTAGCAAACCATACCAACGCAATCAGAATTAAGAAAGTTAAGCCATACAGCCAGAACAAATCATTAGCGCCCATAATATGTGCCTGCTGACCAATGGTCTGCTCAATCGACCCCAAAGGCTGCACGCCACTTAAACCAAGCTGATTCATACCCTGAATCGACTCATTCATAGCGCTGTTATAAGGATGAATGTTTTCTACCAATTGCGTATGATGCAAAGCCTCACGTTTATCCCATAATACATTTACCATGGAAGTACCAATACCACCGGCCAGAATCCGCACAAAATTGGAAATACTGGAAGCACTGGCAATCTGCGCCCCAGACATATTAGATAAAGTAATCTGAGTCAACGGCATAAAGAACATTGCCATACCAATTCCCTGCACAAACTGCGGCCAGAATACATCCATAAAACTCATGCCGCCATTAAAATTAGTACGCCAGAAAAAACAAATAGCGTACACAGTAAAACTGATGGTTACCAGCACACGCATATCCAGCCGGTTACCGAATCTACCAATCAGTGGTGACAGCAATACAGGAAAAATACCAATAGGTGCCGTTGCCAGTCCTGCCCAAGTAGCAGTATAGCCAAGCTGCATCTGTAACAACATCGGCAGCAGCACAATCGCACCCATATAAGTCATATAGGCCGTACTAAGAGTAATTACCCCTACAGTAAAATTACGGTCTTTAAACAGGCGCAAGTTTACAATCGGATATTTGGCATACCATTCCCAAATGACAAAGTAGCTCAGACACACCACAGCAACAACAGCCAAGATAATAATTTCATTGGACGAAAACCAGTCCAGCTCATGACCGCGGTCAAGCATCATCTGCAAGGCGCCTACACCTACTACCATCAGCGATAAACCCATACGGTCGATTGGCTGCTGTACAGTTTCAGTTTCACGTTTTTTCAGCATATGCCATGAAATACCTGCAGCAAGCAAACCAATTGGCACATTGATAAAGAAAATCCAGCCCCAATGCCAGTTATCACTAATGATACCGCCTAGAATCGGCCCGAAAATCGGCGCCACAATAATTACCATCGACCACATGGCTAATGCCATCGGTCGTTTTTCCGGCGGATAGGCAGCCATCAACAAACTTTGCGACAGCGGAATCATAGGCCCGGCTACAGCACCCTGCAACACTCGGAAAAACACCAATAATGCCAAACTAGGTGCAATACCACATAAAAACGAGGCCAATACAAACGACAGTGTTGCCGCAACAAAAACTTTCACTTCACCAAAGCGGCGCGCCAGCCAACCAGTAAGCGGTACTGAAATAGCATTCGCTACAGCAAACGCAGTAATCACCCACGTGCCCTGACTATTGGCTGCACCCAGATTACCAGTAATAGTTGGCAATGCCACATTGGCAATGGTGGAATCCAGCACCTGCATAAAAACGGCCAGTGACAGTGCCACCGTAACCAGAGCAAGTGCCGGACCTTTTAAAGGAGAATGCGTCATTCAAGCAGCCTTATTGCAGAAACGTTCTTCATTTTGCAGCACATCCGCAAATCTATGCCCACAGGTACAGACAATGCGATTCACAAAGACGATGCTTCTGAAATTACAATAAATTCAAGCCAAATCATTACCTGAGTAAAGTCTGCTGGTAGCAAGGTCATAATGCCCAGACCAGCAGTACCCAGATTACGATTCGGCATTAACAGAATCAGGGAGCATACTGGGCAAAAATCTGCTCAATCATATTATTGATTGGTGTCCAGTCAATCGCAGCCATATTACCATTAGAGGAAATCGCATTTACCGCGGTTAAATCCTGACCATTCTGATTACGCGTATTTACCTCAACATCCATTGATAATCCTACCCGCAACGGATGCGCAGCCAATTCCTTCGGATCCAAAGCAATACGCACCGGCACACGTTGCACCACCTTAATCCAGTTACCGGTTGCATTCTGTGCCGGTAAAAGAGAAAACGCAGCACCAGTACCGGCAGACAAACCGATTACCTTACCGTGATAGATTACTTTACTACCATACACATCCGCTTTGATTTCTACCGGCTGCCCGATACGGATTTTAGCCAACTGGCTTTCCTTAAAGTTAGCATCCACCCATACATTATTCAGAGGTACTACCGCCATCAATGCCGCACCAGTAGCCACTTTCTGGCCTAGCTGAACATTGCGTTTGGCAACCTGTCCATCTACTGGTGCCTTGATTTGGGTACGCTGCAAATCCAGCCATGCACTTTTCAGATGGCTCACCGCAGTCATCACTGCTGGCTGTTGGCGCAGCGGAACATTATGACCTAACACCGCTTTTGCCGCATTTTCCTGCCCTTGCATAGCTTTCAGATTTGCCTGAGCTTCCAGCACCGCATCACGTGCATGGCTTAGCTCTTCAGCAGAAATGGCATCCGTGCCAGCCAGGCTTTGACGACGCTGCAAATCTGCCTGTAGACGTTTTAGCTGAGCTTGTTGCGCTGCCACCTGTGCACTAGCCTGATGCGACTGAGCAGTTTGTTGCTGATTCTGACGAATCGCATTAATCAGCTCATCGTGTGCCCGTTCAAACGCCAGCTGCATATCACTGTTATCCAATTCAACCAGCACCTGCCCAGCCTTAACAGTTTGCGTATCATCCACATTCACCTTTTGCACCGTACCAGTAATCTGCGGTGTAATCTGCACCAGATGACCATTCACATAAGCATCGTCGGTAGATTCTTTATGCTGCCAAACCAGCAGATACATCAGCAGAAAGCACAGCCCAATCAGCAGAAATACTACAGTCAGCATCACCAGCTTGCGCTTGCGGCCAGCCGGTACACGTTCAGACTGCGGCTGAACCACTGGTTGTGAGGTTATTACCGCCTCGTTAGTTTGCTTTTGTTCACTCATACGTAAATAGCTCAATAAAATAGAAAAATAACAGTAAATTAACGAGTAGCCTGAGTATCTGAAAGCTGAAAACTACCTCCCAAAGCAGCATGCAGACTATTCCAACTCTGTTGTTGCCAAGCAGCAGTTTTAACCAAATCAGCACGTACACTCAAAGCAGTATCTTCGCGTTGCAGTTTAGTAATAGCATTGTCTAGCCCCGCTGCATGGCGTTTGCTGCTGGATATCGCATTCCTCTGTGATATCAGAAAGGCCTGCTGCTGTAATGGCAGAGCCGCCGTACTGTGCTGATAATCACTAATAGCATCCGCTGCCTGCTGCAAGGCAGTTAGTACCGTTTTATCGTATTGGGCTACCTGTTCATTATAGGCAGAACGTTTACCCGACAATGCTGCCTGCAAACTACCTGAAGTAAAGATAGGCAGAGAAATGGCTGGCACAATACCCAGCATCCGTGAAGAAGAATGCACCAGATCAAACGCATCCACGTGCGCCAGACCGGCCAGACCTTTAATTTCAATATTAGGATAAAATGCCGCCTCTGCCACCTTAATACCAAAATAATTCGACTGTAATAAAGCCCGTTGGGCGGCAATATCCGGCCGCTGTCCCAGAATATCCGCACGCAGGCCATCAACCTCCACTTCTGGTACCTTACCCAGCGGCAATGGAGTCATTGCTGGCATCTGGTTTGGCGATAAACCAATCAACGCAGCCATACTGTGGCGCGCTCGTTCTATATCCGCCTGCGTCTGGCGCAAAGCACTTTGCAAACTCAGTACTTTTTGCGTAAAAGCATACTCATCACTGGCTGGTTGCAGACCAGCACCAATCCGGTTTGCAACCAGCTTTTGCAACTGCTGATTCACCCCGATACGCTGTTGCAAAATATTCGCCTGTTCCTGCAACAACTGCCATTGCGTATATTGCGCCACAATACCTTGACTTAGCACCAGCCGTGCCTGCTCCTGCTGATAGGCAGCAGCAAGACGCGAACCTAACGCAGCCTTAATCAAATTACGCTGCTTACCCCAGAAATCAAAACTATAATTAACGGCCACAGCAGCCATTTCATTACTGAAAACATGATTCGGGTCATCACCAGCTCGACTAGAGTCCGGTTTCGGATTCAGATATGCGGCTACTCCATTTGCCTGTACACCTACCTGTATACCCGCTTCACCTCTGGCACCACGCCATTGTGCCTCCGCCTCCGCAATACGTGCGGCAGCAATACGCAAATCCGGTGCGTTGGCCAGGCCTGTATCCATAAACTTATTCAATAGCGGCTGATTCAGATCCAGCCACCAGCTCTGCTTAGTCTGGACAGACTGTCCAGCAGGTAATTGCAACTGGGTTGCATCCTGTGGCATTTGCAAATCTGGCTGCTGGCCAAAATTAGCACAGGCAGACAACAGCAAAGCAACCGAACTAACAAGGGATAACTGACAAAATCGGAATCGCGGCGCGGATACAGTTAGTTTCATGCAGATCTCAGCAAAAAGTTAAACAGCAGTTAACAACTTGGTTAACAACTGTTGCAATTGTTCATATTCCGGTTCACTCAGGGCTGACCATACCCGCCGGCGTACCTCATTGGTTTCCGGACTAACCAGCTGAATCAGATTTTCACCAGCTTTGGTTAACTTCAGCGTAATTTTACGCCGATCAAAAGGATGAGTAGTGCGCGTTGCCCAGCCATTGAGTACCAAAACATCAGACAAACGAGTTGCACTGGTACGGGTTAGATTCAGAATACTGCTCAGTTCTGATGGCAAAATCTCATGATTTGGCCGCGCATAAATCGCCAGCAACGCATGCCACAGACTTTCCGACAAATGGTGCTTACGCAAACGTTCATTCAGCTCACTTTGGATAGTCGTATTCACCAGACGGACTAACCGGCTGAGCATCACCAACTGAACATTCATGCTTGGCATTTTCACGGCCAGCACCCCTAAAGTAGCTTCCAGTTCGGTAGCAGAAAGAGAGAAAACCATGTTAGAACACCTCAGAATTCAAAAAATAAATATTATAATAACCATACCTCTTATTATAAATGCAGCTTATAGTTCTGCTGGAAATATCCCAACCCCAAAATAGTAACCACATTATCAGATTTATTGGAAATTTCTCCTGCATCCCCACCAATCAACTCACCACAAACATCATATGCCGATGTTCTTTTCCAGCTCGCAGACATAACCTGCTATATGCAATACCAGAAATCAGACTGCCCCAGACAGAACCATCAACTGCCGCAAGACATCATCTGACATTATAGAAATAAAACAGCCGGAGCCTTCTTAAGACAAAGCAGTTGCCAGAATCAACCATAGAAATTTAACCGGCCGAACCTATTAATAAACAGCCATAAATTCCATACTGATAATTATATTTCTATACAAATCATAAGATAAGAATCCAGAATCATCCTTATGTGTAAAGAGTATAATTATATTTAATAACAGATTAAATATTTAGCTATTTTGAAGATTTTTACGCCGTATTAACCAGATACCTGTTTTATCCCACCTATCTCAACAACCTTTCACACCAGCATTAAACAAAATTGCACCTTCCCCCCTATACAAAACTGCAATTTTCTTAGCAAATACATCAAAAACAACACCAACAACAAATTTAGCTTATTCCACAAAGAAAATATACAAACAACATACTCGAAGCATACACATATTCTGACCAATTCCTGTAACAACCAAAACTGCATACACAAGCACACACAACAACCAGAAAAAAACAGGCTGCCTGAAAAGGCAGCCTGTTTTCATATATACAGCATCAAATTCCCGCAGCCTCACGCAAAAGTTGCGCCTTATCCGTACGCTCCCACGTAAATTCTGGTTCTTCACGCCCAAAATGGCCATATGCAGCCGTTTTCGCATAAATCGGCCGCTGCAAATCCAGCATTTTAATAATTCCTTTCGGACGCAAATCAAAATGCTCCTGCACAATCTCAATCAATCGATTTTCATCAATTTTACCGGTACCGAAAGTATCAATCGCAATAGAAGTAGGCTGTGCAATACCGATAGCATAAGAAATCTGAATCTGACACTGGCTGGCCAAACCGGCAGCAACAATATTCTTCGCCACATAACGGCAGGCATAAGCAGCAGAACGGTCAACCTTGGTAGGGTCTTTACCAGAAAACGCACCCCCACCATGCGGTGCTGCACCGCCGTAAGTATCCACAATAATCTTGCGACCAGTCAGACCACAGTCGCCCTGCGGTCCGCCAATCACAAACCGGCCGGTCGGATTAATCAAATACTGCGTATCCTCAGTTAACATATCAGCAGGCAATACCGGCTTAATAATATATTCCTTCACCGCATCAATCAGTTCCTCACGCTCAACATTAGGATCATGCTGCGTAGACAGCACTACCGTATCAATGCGCTTTACCTTACCAGTTTCACTGTCATATACACAAGTTAGCTGCGCCTTCGCATCCGGGCGCAACCATGGCAACTCACCACTTTTACGTACCTCACTCTGGCGCTGCATCAAACGATGTGCATAATAAATGGCAAATGGCATCAGCGTAGGTGTTTCATCACAGGCATAACCAAACATCAGCCCCTGATCACCAGCCCCCATATCCAGGTCAAGACCTTCCCCTTCATTGACACCCTGTGCAATATCAGGAGACTGCTCGTCATAACACACCATTACCGCACAGCCGCTGGCATCAAAGCCCAGCTCCGATGAGTTATAACCGATACGCTTGATTGTATCGCGTGCAACCTGAATATAATTAATATGCGCACGTGTAGAAACCTCACCGGCCAGCACACACAAGCCGGTGTTGACTAGAGTTTCAGCCGCCACGCGTGCGGCAGGGTCCTGAGTCAGGATAGCGTCTAAAATAGAATCGGAAATCTGGTCGGCAACTTTATCTGGATGACCCTCAGATACCGATTCGGAAGTAAACAGAAATTCACTCATAATTGGCGGATACTTTCTGATGCTAATAATGCTTTATGGGCAGTTGTAGATGCTTTTGTTATAATGTCGCCCAAATTTTGAGTTTGAGATACAGAACAGATGCAAAAGCTGGTTTATGTCGTATTTTCCTTGTTGGCATTAATTCCCTTGCCAATCTTACAAGGCATAGGTTCAATACTGGGGCGTCTTGGCTATTACTTCGCCACCAATGAACGTAAACGCACAACTAGAAATCTGCATTTTAGCAAACTTGCCGCCAACGACCAACAAGCAGAGAAACTGGTTAAATCCGTTTTCGCCGAAACAGCCAAAAGCGGGTTGGAACTGTCCATTGCATGGACCCGCTCCAGCAAACATATTGTCTCCTTGTTTAAAGAAGTGAACGGCTGGGAACATATTGAAGAAGCCATCGCCCGCAACGAAGGCCTGCTGCTTATTACCCCGCATCTGGGTAATTACGACCTTGCCGGCCGTTACCTGAGTGAAAAACTGCCCTTTCCCCTCACCGCCATGTATCGCCCGCCCAAAATAAGCTGGCTGGAAAGCGTAATGAATAACGGCCGCGTCCGCGATAATGGCTATACCGCACCAGCCAATATGCAGGGCGTCAAACAAATCGTACGTGCATTAAAACACAAACAAGCCACCATTATTTTACCCGATCAGGTACCGGGTGAAGGCGAAGGAGTATGGGCAACTTTTTTTGGTCAACCGGCCTACACCATGACACTGGCCTCTCGTCTGGCCATCATGCCTAAAGTAACCGCCCTGTTCTTTTGCGGCGAACGACTACCTCACGGGCGTGGCTTTGCATTGCACATTGCCCCACTTGAAGGCTCACTCAACGGCAATCGTGAACATGATGCCCAGATTATCAATAACAATGTCGAACAGTGGGTAGCACGCTTTCCCAGCCAGTATTTGTTTGGTTATAACCGCTACAAATCACGTAAAGCCAGACCCATTAATTGATAACAATTGCACAAATGCAAACGCTTTCAATAAATCACACTGTATGCGCTTTTTGCTCAGTCTGTATAAAGATTAGCAAATCATCCAGTAAGATATTTAAATATAAAAACAAGTGATCTCTAGATAACAATAGCTGTTTATCAGCACCATAATATTTACCCAAAGATATAAAAACAACTTTCTATTTTAATAAACAAAATGTTAATTTATTCTGAATACTTGACTTCATCCTTGTAATCCAACTTAACAAAGTATCCATATAAATAATTTTCGATTTAAAAAATCAAATATAATCAAAATTATTTTTATAAAAGTATGACCTTAATAAGACAATTACAGCAATCCAATTAATTATAACCCATATATTGAGTATTATATTTTTCTAAATTCAGCATAAGCAGGTACTGTGAATAATCAATCTAAACTTAAGTAAACTTTTTACAACACTTTCTTAAATTAAATTTAGCAGAATTTACTAAATATCTTGTCTAATCAATACTTTAAATTTATATTCCTAAGACATAAATTTTTGTTTTTTATATTCTGTACTGCTCTTAAATAATTAGTTAGTAGAATTTTTCTATATATTATAAAATTTTTAGTTAAACATTTTATTTAATAGAGTATTCTATAAACTGATACGTTCTGAACAGATATTATGAGCATCGAATTTCAAATTTCTAAGCCAGTACTGACATGGATTGCTGATATGCAAGCCAAAGATGTTAGTACTCTCGCACAGGAGTTCGTAAGTGATGAAAAGAAAATTGAAAATTTTTTAAATGGTTTAGTAACTAAAACTCAGGCCTTAAAACTTGCTAAACTGGCTAAAATACCCTTCGGATTTTTATTTCTGGATAAGCCGCCTGTAATAACACGCCCAACATTACCAGATTTCAGAAATACATTGGTAGCTGAACCCTTAAGCAATGATTTTTATGAAGTACTAGAAGATATAAATAATAAAATAGACTGGTATAAAAATTTTCTTAAAGAAGAAGATATACTTGATAAGCTTGATTTTGTGGGTCGTTTTGATTACAAAAAATCAACAGCTGAATATGTAGCAAAAGATATAGCAGCGTCTATCGGATATAATATCCATACCGGATTAAGTAAAATAAATCATAAAAATACGTATTTTAGTGAGTTGGTAAGCAAATTTGAGAATATTGGCATTCTGATTTTTCAGAATAGTATTGTAAAAAACAATACAAAAAAACCCTTGAGTGTTAAAGAATTCAGAGGATTTGCAATCACAGATAAATACGCTCCAGCTATTTTTATCAATAGCAAAGACGAAAAAAGTGCACAACTATTCACCTTATTACATGAAGTCGCACACTTATGGATTGGTCAGGAGGGTGTATCTGATTGGTTTAGTAAAAATAAACTAGAGACATTTTGCAATAAAGTAGCTGCTCATTTTTTTATGCCCGATGATATGTTCAAATCTGAATGGCAGAAAAAAGCAGACATCTTTACTGATAAACTAGATATTATCAATGAAATAAGTAAATTTTTTAAGGTAAGCTCGCTTGCTATTGCAATAAAAGCAGTGCACTTAAATTTTATTCCCAATGACTATATTAATACCATAAGAAAACAAATTGATAAACAACTCTTAAAAAACCAAAGTAAGGATAGAGGCGGTAACCCTTATGCCAGTTATCCTCTACGCAACAGTAAACGCCTAACTAAAATAATACTAACACAAACATTAAATCAGCATATTTTAATAACTGATGCTGCTAAATTACTTAACTTGAAGCCGACAACAGTAATGAATTTATATGGCACAATGCAGGATAAAATCTAATATGGTAAAGTTCTTAATTGACACTAATGTTTTTATTCAGGCAAAAAACTTTCATTATCAATTTTGCTTTTGCGAAAAATTCTGGAATTTAATATTAGATCTCCACGAAAGAAATATTCTTTATTCGGTGAAATCTGTATTTTATGAATTAACAAAAAACAATAATAAAGATGAACTGGTTAATTGGGTAACAAACAATATACCTGAATCATTCTGGCTGGATCATGATAAAGCGGCAAGCAAATACATTGAAGTCATCAATTGGGCTCACAGTCAGAAATTTAAGGAGAAGGCCATATCAGATTTTGCAGATTATGATGCAGCAGATGCATGGTTAGTCTCATATGCTGCCCAATTTGACTATTCAATAATATCTCAGGAAAAGTCAAATCCATATGCCATAAGAAAGATTTATCTAGCCGATGTAGCTAAAGAATTTAACGTACCTTACTTTACTATTTATGAATTTCTAACAAAATATACAAAACCGGACTTCTGCTATAAATAAATTATTAATATTAATATATTACTTAGAATATCATGAATTTTTTAAATTAATCTGTACCATATTCTATCTATACCGCCCCATTGCTATCTACAGTAGATATAACAATCTTATCTAAAACACAAAAGAAAAAGAGCCATAAAGGCTCTTTTTAAACTTATAAACTGTTTTTGGTAGTGGCAATACAGATTAACGTTTAGAGAACTGTTTAGCACGGCGTGCTTTACGCAAACCAAATTTCTTACGTTCAACTTCACGAGCATCACGAGTCACCAGACCAGCAGCAGACAGAGTTGGCTTCAGAGCTGCATCGTAGTCAATCAGTGCACGGGTAATACCATGACGAATCGCACCAGACTGGCCAGTTTCACCACCACCTACTACATTGACTTTAATGTCAAAAGCTTCCAGATTTTCGGTCAGTACCAATGGCTGACGTACAATCATACGGCCGGTTTCGCGACCAAAGAATTCATCCAGCGGACGGCCATTTACAATAATCTGACCGCTACCTTTTTGCAGGAAAACACGAGCCACTGAACTTTTGCGGCGACCCGTGCCGTAGTAATATTTACCGTTCATTGCGTGTCCTTAGATATCCAAAACTTTAGGTTGTTGAGCAGCATGGCCATGTTCTGCTGTAGCATATACTTTCAGCTTTTTAATCATGGCATAGCCCAACGGGCCTTTAGGTAACATACCTTTAACGGCTTTTTCCAGCGCACGACCTGGGAACTGGTTTTGCATTTCAGCAAAAGTACGCTCATAAATACCACCAGGAAAGCCTGAGTGGCGATAGTATTTTTTGTCAGTTTGTTTCTGACCAGTCACACGCAGTTTGTCAGCGTTGATTACAATAATGTAATCGCCAGTATCAACATGCGGCGTGTATTCTGGCTTATGTTTGCCACGCAGACGGCGAGCGATTTCAGCAGCCAAACGACCAAGAACTTTGTCTTGAGCGTCAACCACATACCAATCACGCTTCACCTCATGCGGCTTAGCTGAAAAGGTTTTCATAGGAACTAATCCAGATAAATATACGAAAGCTTCTAATATTAAAGATTAATCAAGCGATTGTCAATTGCCACGCTTGTTTTATATGACAAACTCCCTGTACTCAACAAGATAGACTGGCTGTACTTTTCACCCCAGTATCATGCCTAACCAATACGTTTGAATGGCGGTAAACATGCCAGTAGCTGCTTACCATAACGCGCAGTCAGAATCCGGTTATCCAGAATAGTTACCCGTCCGTAATCAGTTTCAGTACGAATCAACCGCCCCACCGCCTGAATCAGCTTGATACTGGCTTCCGGCACAGTAACTTCCATAAAAGGATTACCACCGCGTGCCTCTATCCACTCGTTACGGGTTTTCTCAATCGGATTATCCGGCATAGCAAATGGCAGCTTGGCAATAATCACCTGTACACACATTTCACCGGGCAGATCCAGCCCCTCGGCAAAGCTGTCCAGCCCAAAAATAATACTGGGTTTACCAGCAGCAATAGCTTCATAATGTTGCTGCAATAATACCTGTTTAGGCACTTCCCCCTGTACCAGCAATAACGGTAAATGACTATCTGGCAATTTCAGAGCCACTTCCTGCATCTGCCGACGTGAAGAAAATAACACCAGCGTACCAATGGCTTCACTTTCATTAATTAGCTTCGGCAACCATTTGACAATTTCACTGGTATGCGCAGCAGCATCTTTCGGGCTGGCGGCCAGCGCCGGTATATACAACTCCCCTTGCTCGGTAAAATCAAACGGACTATCCAGCGCCAGCATAGTAGTATCCGGCAACCAGTTCAGACCGGTTTGCTTTAACAGTAAATCGAATGTACCCAGTGAACGCAGCGTTGCCGAGGTTAACAAAGCACCAGCAGCACGCCGCCATAAGCCACTGGCCAGTTTACTGGCACTCGTAATAGGCGAAGCATTAAAACTATAATCCCCTTTATCTTTGAAAGTTCGCGTAATCCACTTAGCCAGCGGTGCTTCACCATCTACCATTTCAGTAGAGATTAAATCCCATACATCCACCACCTGTTCTATACGCGCCAGCAACATGCCCAAATCACCACTTAGCCGGTCGAGCAAACTGCTGTCCTGATTCTTGTCGCGCCGTGCGGCCGACAGTGCCTCATTCATACTATTTATATGCTTGAGTAGCATACGTGCTGCTATAGCAGTATTATTTACCAGTACACATAAACTAGATGGAATTGCACCATCTGGCCACAGCCAGCTACTTTCTTCGCTGCCATCCTGCGAAGCTAAACTAGGCTCATCAGCCAGATGAATCAGCCACTCCTGTAAACTTTCCTGCAACCCAGATGCCGCCTCAGTAGCCAGTACAGCCAGCTCACTCTTATCCAGCACACCAGCCACCTTATCGACAACATTACCAATCCGGTCTAAAAACCATAATGCCTGATTCAAACTATGTTCAGCAGCAAACTGCTGCAAAGCCTTGTGCGATAAATGATGTGCCTCATCAATACAATAAAAACTATTGGCTGGTGACGGCAGAATCACACCACCACCCATGCCAATATCAGCCAGCAGCAAATCATGATTAGCAACAACCACATTCACAGTTTCCAGCGTTTCTCGCGCCAGAAAAAACGGACATTCCGGCCGGTTGGGGCAGCCGGCTTTCAGACAGCCATGACGGTCATTAGTCACCTTCTGCCACAGGCTGTCATCCATCTGTTCCGGCCAAGTGTCACGGTCACCATTAAAAGTACGCGCTGCAAACTGATCAGCCATTTTGCGTAATACAGCCAATTCTTCCGTTTTCGGCTTACTGTCCCATACTCCCTGCTGAGGCTCAAACCCCTGCAAACTATCCTGCGCGTTTAATTGTGTTAATTGATACAGCTTATACGGACACAAATAACGCCCACGCCCTTTTGCCAGAGCAAAACTAAGACTCAGCCCACTGTGCCGCACAACAAACGGCAAATCCCGTCCCACCAGCTGCTCCTGTAACGCCACCGTAGCACTGCTGACCACCAGAATTTTGCCACGTGTCTGCGCCATAATCCCACCGGCCAGTAAATACGCCAGACTTTTGCCCACCCCCGTAGGACCTTCTACCACCACAATCGACTCGCCATTGCGCTCAGGTACATCCTCACCAGCCGGCTGTTGCTGAGTGCGCGAAAATGCATTGGCAATAGCTGCAATCATTTCCCGCTGTGCTGAACGCGGCCGGAAATTAGGCAGGCTTTTAGCAATATTTTGGTAATGTTCGCGTATAGCGTTTTTTTCTAAATCAGTGAGCATAACTATTCAAGTAGAAGAAAATGGCATAAACATTAGACTATTTAGTAGTAAAGTTATTTAAAATCAGTATATTTACAGAACAATTCCAATTATATACTGAAATTCCATATTAAATTTCAGCAGGCGCATTATGAACAAAATTATCTACCTTGCTTTATCCTGTTTCGTGGCAGCAAGCCTGATTGCCTGTTCCAAAACCCATCAGGACGACACACCTACTACCCCAACCACCAAAAAAGAACTGATTTTTGGTGCTTCTGCCATGCCCTACAGCACTGTCTTTGCACAAGGCATCAAACCCATTCTGGAAAAACAGGGCTATACAATCAAAACCCTGAATTTTTCCACGCTAGAAGTGAATAATCAATCAGTTAATAATGGACAGGTAGATTTTAATCTGGACCAACACACCGCCTACCTTAACGTTTTTAACCGTGAAAAAGACACACATCTGTATCCGCTGGTACATATTCCCACCATTCCAGCCGCGATTTATTCTGATAAATACGCCTCCATCCAACAGGCTCCCAATGGCGCCAGCGTACTGATTCCTAGCGACCCTGCTAACACCTCTCGAGCGCTGCGGATCCTCACCGATAACCAATTAATCCAGCTGAAACCCAATACCAATCCAATACTGGCTACTACCAAAGATATTGCCATCAACCCCAGACATCTGAAAATCAAAGAGATTGATTCCGTAATGATTCCGCGCGCACTTAATGAAGTAGATTTTGGTTTTGCCTCAGGTGGCATTGCCTATCAGTCAAAGTTGGATCCGAAAAAAGCCGTACTGCGCGAAAAAGTGATTCCAGAAATGGAAATGGTAGTTACCATCAATGAGAAAAACAAAGATACACAATGGGCAAAAGACCTTAAAACAGCCTATCAGTCACCTGAATTCAAACAATTTATGCAGAAATACAACCAGAATCAGATGTGGGTAATGCCGCAAAGTGAGTAAAACACAGAATTGTCAAAACATATCTTAAAATTGCCGGTAATATTATTCCATATTATCGGCAATTTATATATAACAACAAAACCACACACCCTACCAGCAACTCAACCACCAGACACACAACTAATAAAAACAAATACCCAGTTCAAAATAATTCAAATTAACTACCCCCTGTGTTGCAGCACAATCAGACAAACCAATAAATAGTGAACAAGTTTATTTAAAATAACAAACAATTAATATTAAATACATTTATAATATAAAAATTACAAAGTGTATTTACATAAGCATGACTCTTTACAGTATCAAACCTGCTTTTCAAAAATTACTACGTCCACTGATGTTCTGGCTGTACAGAAAAGGGGTAACCGCCAACCACATCACCCTTGCCGCCATAGGTCTTTCAACCATTATTGGCAGCATACTAATCATTTTTCCTCATCCTAGGCTCTTTTGGCTACTGCCGATTACCCTATTTATCCGTATGGCACTCAATGCACTGGATGGTATGCTGGCACGCGAATGTAGCCAGCAAAGCAGGCTTGGTGCCGTTCTAAATGAGCTTGGCGATGTATTATCCGATATCGCCTTGTACCTGCCATTTATCTCATTACCAAATAGCAATACTACTATAGTACTGATTATGCTGTTCTGCGCCGTACTAACCGAATTTTGCGGAATTCTTGCCCAAACTATTAATGGCGTTCGCAGCTATGCCGGCCCAATGGGTAAAAGTGATCGTGCCCTGATTTTCGGTACTTGGTCCTTATTCCTGACCATCTGGCCAGAACTAACAGCTTGGAATAACCTGCTGTGGTGTGCGGCCATCATATTACTGGCATGGACTTGCATTAACCGCTGCCGTAGCGCCCTAACCGGAGAATGCTGAACATGCTTCTGCAAAAGTCATTACTGGCTATCTTCAGCCTATTATTGCTAGCAACAATCATCAATGGATTGTTAGTGTGTCTGAAACCAGAAAAAAACTGGCGCGAGCTGACACTGCGCATTCGTACATGGTGGATTATCATAATCCTGTTTTCCCTGGCACTGATTAGCCCGCACTGGCTCGGATTAAGCTTTTTTGCACTGGTCAGCTTCATGGCCTTAAAAGAGTATTTAACACTGGTACCCGCCCGCCATACCGACAGAATGCCTATTTTATGGATGTTTATCACCATACCAGTTAATTACTGCTTAATCGGAATCAACTGGTATGGACTGTTTATCATATTCATTCCGGTATACATGTTTCTGTTTCTACCAGCACGCATGGTAATTACCGGAGATACCAGACACTTTCTGCGTACCGTTTCCCAACTACAGTGGGGTTTGATGACCACAGTATTTACCTTTAGCCACGTTGCCTGCCTATTGGTATTGCCCAACAATAATCAGCAAACTGGCGCTCTGCTTGTACTGTTTCTGGTAGGTTTAACCGAGTTCAACGATATTACCCAATATCTATGGGGTAAATCTCTGGGCAAAATCAAAATTACCCCTAAAGTCAGCCCGAATAAAACACTGGCCGGTTTACTTGGCGGCATCGGCAGCACCGTCATTGCAGCCATACTATTAGGACCATTACTTACTCCGCTTCATTGGGGCATGAGCCTGCTGGCTGGCCTCATTATCAGTATAAGTGGTTTCTGTGGCGATATTGTAATGTCTGCAATTAAGCGGGATATCGGCATTAAAGACAGCGGAACACTGTTACCCGGACATGGAGGCATCCTCGACCGTCTGGATTCACTCATTTTCACCGCACCCGTGTTTTTTCACTTTATCCGTTATTTCTACTACTAAACCATGCTGAAATCATTACTCAAATCAATATTTGCATTATGCATAGTATGGCCAGTGATGCGTTTATGGCTAGGATTACGTATCCACCAGCACCATAATCTGCCCAAACAAGGTCCAGCAATCATCGTTGCCAACCACAACAGTCATATGGACGTTTTCGCATTACTGTCCCTCTATTCACCTTTACAGCAACGTCAGATTCATCCTGTGGCCGCAGCAGATTACTTTCTCAGCAACAAATGGATGGCTTGGTTTGCACTTAACATACTCAACATCATCCCAGTTACCCGCCAGAATGCAGGTCAAGGCAATCCCCTTCAAGGCTGCGAAGAAGCCTTACGCAAAAATAAAATTCTGATTCTCTTTCCCGAAGGTTCACGTGGCGAGCCCGGTAAGATGCAGCCATTAAAATCGGGCTTATGGTATTTAAGTGCCGCTATGCCCACTGTTCCGATTATTCCAGTGTGGTTACAAGGTACAGAAAAAATCATGGCCAAAGGCAACCGTATCCCATTGCCTCTGTTTATCGATGTGAACATTGGCACCCCCATGTACTACCAACCCGACAAAGAACAATTCAAGACTAATTTATTAAACAATTTATTAGCATTGCGCCCGCAATACACCAAAAAAGACTCCTAAAACTAAATAATGCCAAGCAAAAGAAAACATTTCTTATACCATCAATACACATGAATTACTCCATCGTCACTGGTCTGCTACTATTACCTATACTGGAATGGCACCACATACTCAAACAATAAAATTAAGTGATGGTTGTTTGTTAAATTCTACTGGCAGCAAAATAACCTAACGATGAATGTAACCGTTTGTGATTGTACTAATAAGTATAAACAAAAAGGGATGTAGTAGTCTTTATTTAATCTAATGTTCAGTATATTTTAAACCAATAATGGAGTGTCAGTAATGAATCAATCTGCAAAAATAATTAAACCAAAATTAGGTCTTTTTGTGTTATAAATGGTTCCCACATTCTTCGGTTACCTTTCTTGCCTGTTCCAAATTATTAAATAGATATACATCTAGTACCTCTGTGCGATAGGTGCGATTAAATCGTTCAATATATCTATTTTGATATAGGCTACCTGCTTGAATATAATCTATGGTTATACCATGTGACTTTGCCCAGTCGATGAATGTTTTTCCGGTAAATTCTGGTTCGTTATCTACTCGTATTTTGAATAGATAACCATGATATTCGACCAGTTTATCCAGATAACGGATAACCCTGCCAGCCGGCAAACTGACCGCAATATCAATGCCTAATGCATCACGATTAAAGTCATCAATGACATTGAAGTTCTAAACTTGCGTTGATTACGACTGCTGTCACTCATAAAATTCATTGATCAGCATTCACCTAGCTTATTCAGTACTGATAGTTTTTCTGGGCTTCGCGGAGGAATACGTTGTTTACGCTTTACCCTTAGATTAAGCTGTAATTGGCAATACACCCGATACACACATCTATGACTCCATTTATAGCCGAACTTTCTGATACTGTTAAAACACTTAGGAAAGTTCCAGCATAAATACCTATCCGTGATAGCACTTAGTACCGACATCATCACCGAATCATCCAGTAACTTTGGTTGATCACAGCTGTTTAAGCCACCAATAGCGCAGCTCATGGCAATAGTAATAGAATGATTTTATTGCAGTTGCACAGCCCAGACTTTACTGCTGGAGTGAGATTTTAAACTCAGTTCAGCAAACATCTGCATAAGCTTACGATTTTCAGCTTCCAGTTGCTTTAAGCGTTTGATATCTGAGATTTCCATACCACCATATTTATCACGCTATTTATAGAAAGTTGAATTGCCCATACCATATTTATAGCAAAGTTCTTTGAAAGCCCTTTGCATAAAGAAGCTAACAGAATGCCTCTTCATATAGCCCTCTACCAGCCTCAAATCCCTGCCAATACTGGTAACATCGCCCGTACCTGTGCCGGTACTCATACCAGCTTGCATCTTATTCATCCACTGGGCTTTTCTACTGATGATAAAATGCTCAAACGTGCAGGTTTGGATTACTGGCCTTATGTAGACATCCACTACCACGATAGTCTAGAGGCCTTTATAGAGATGACAGAAGCCCAAGCCCAAGCACAGGTATATTTAATAGAAACATATGGTACACGCAACTATACCGAATTCGATTTCAGCAATAGCTCGCAAGAGATTTACTTCTTATTCGGCCACGAAACCACTGGCCTACCTGCCGACTTCGCTCAGGCACGCTCCAGTAACTGCCTGCGTATCCCTCAGTCTGAGCATATCCGCTCTCTCAACCTCTCCAATGCCGCAGCTATCGTGCTGTATGAAGCATTACGACAGCAGGGGTTTAAGGCAGTTAAATAATCAATTGTTGTTATTATAATGTAATCAACTGCACAAACAGCAGTCACATGGCTGCTGTTCTGCTCCCTCACTACATCTCCCTCCTCTCACGCTATCTCACGCACATAGCAAAAAACCCAGTTGATCTCTCAACTGGGTTCTTCTTATGGGGAGTCTGGCGGTGTCCTACTTTCACATGGGTATCCATACTATCATCGGCGCTAGGTCGTTTCACGGTCCTGTTCGGGATGGGAAGGCGTGGGACCAACCCGCTATGGCCGCCAGACATTAAACTGTCAAATCAGAAAGCCTTAATCTTGGTGATGTGTATTCATCAGTAAGCTTTATCATTCATTCTGTACATATCTTTATGTACGAAGTCCTTCAAATGATAGAGTCAAGCCTCACGAGCAATTAGTATCGGTTAGCTGCAAGTGTTACCACTCTTCCACACCCGACCTATCAACGTCCTGGTCTCGAACGTCTCTTCAGAGGGATTTAATCCCTAGGGAAGTCTCATCTTCAGGCGAGTTTCACGCTTAGATGCTTTCAGCGTTTATCTCTTCCGAACTTAGCTACCCGGCGATGCGACTGGCGTCACAACCGGTACACCAGAGGTTCGTCCACTCCGGTCCTCTCGTACTAGGAGCAGCCCCCGTCAAACTTCCAACGCCCACTGCAGATAGGGACCAAACTGTCTCACGACGTTTTAAACCCAGCTCACGTACCACTTTAAATGGCGAACAGCCATACCCTTGGGACCGACTACAGCCCCAGGATGTGATGAGCCGACATCGAGGTGCCAAACTCCGCCGTCGATATGAACTCTTGGGCGGAATCAGCCTGTTATCCCCGGAGTACCTTTTATCCGTTGAGCGATGGCCCTTCCATTCAGAACCACCGGATCACTATGTCCTGCTTTCGCACCTGCTCGACTTGTCGGTCTCGCAGTTAAGCTACCTTGTGCCATTGTACTATCAGTCCGATTTCCGACCGGACCTAGGTAACCTTCGAACTCCTCCGTTACTCTTTGGGAGGAGACCGCCCCAGTCAAACTGCCTACCATGCACGGTCCCCGATCCAGATAATGGATCCGGGTTAGAACCTCAAAGTCACCAGGGTGGTATTTCAAGGACGGCTCCACAGATACTAGCGTTTCTGCTTCTTAGCCTCCCACCTATCCTACACAAGTGACTTCAAAGTCCAATGCAAAGCTACAGTAAAGGTTCACGGGGTCTTTCCGTCTAGCAGCGGGGAGATTGCATCTTCACAACCATTTCAACTTCGCTGAGTCTCAGGAGGAGACA
>NZ_MEIO01000002.1 GCF_002777745.1 Snodgrassella alvi | reverse complement strand
CCCCATTGTCCAAAATTCCCCACTGCTGCCTCCCGTAGGAGTTTGGGCCGTGTCTCAGTCCCAATGTGGCGGATCATCCTCTCAGACCCGCTATGGATCGTCGCCTTGGTAGGCCTTTACCCCACCAACTAGCTAATCCAACATCGGCCGCTCAAATAACGCGAGGTCCTAAGATCCCCCGCTTTCCCCCTCAGGGCGTATGCGGTATTAGCCATCCTTTCGGACAGTTATCCCCCATTACTCGGTACGTTCCGATGCATTACTCACCCGTTCGCCACTCGCCACCAGAGAGCAAGCTCTCCGTGCTGCCGTTCGACTTGCATGTGTAAAGCATGCCGCCAGCGTTCAATCTGAGCCAGGATCAAACTCTTATGTTTAATCTTAGCTTGTTGCAATACCAAAGTTCCCTTTAGTATCACTGGTCTGCTTCAAAGTTATTGACAAGATATGTTTTTATCTCGTCTCTCTGAATCAGTGTGAGGCTTATCCGCACTCACACTTATCGGTAATCTGTTCTGTTAAAGAGCGTTGCTTTCGACTGCGTTCTACTTTAAACTGTTTAGTTCGTTTCGTGTCGCGTCATCAGCGAAGAAGGCGAACTATACGCCCCCGAAGTACCACTGTCAACAACTTCTTCCGATTATTTTTGGAAAATATAGCATATGACTGTTTTTTAATGCTTTATTATTGACACTTTTTTAATCATCCCTACCTTTTTTGCTTTTACTTCTTCTTTCCCCTTTCTCTGTTCGGCCGCTTTTGACTTCTTTTTGCTCTCTTTATTGACTTTATTCTGTAGCTGCTCTGCTCTTTAAATACTATGCTTATGTGTGTTGTTGTCTATATATTGTAATCAATATTTTTAAGTATAAATTTGATTTTGATTTTTCTATGTTCATTGTTTTTCTATGGCTGTAATTACTTTTTAGTTAAGATTATCGCACTAAGATCAATATCGATAAGCAAAAAGCACGTTTTAAAACGTGCTTTTTGGGTCTCTAAATCGTGAATGTTATTTATAACCACCTTTTACTAATGTTCCGCTTTCGTCATGTTGCCATGTAATGGCACCAGGGCAGGCCTGTGAGCCACCAGATAAGGTGGAAATATTGCCTTTAATGGTGCTGTTGTTGGCGGTGGGTGGTAAAAATTTAACTTCATAGTAAGGCCAACCTTTTTTATCACACGTCAGATGAAATGACGGATTGTTCATCTTGTAATTTTCAATCCATGAAATTTGTTTATTATTTAGATTACCTGCAGATGGGCTAACCTCCCATTGCCCAATAATATCCCGGCGTCCGGTAGTCTGATTAGTAACAGTTCCCATCAGCAGATTGCCATTTTTTTGTACTCTAAAAGTAAAGGTGTCTCCTAGTTCTCCTGGAATATTTATACGGCAGGTAGCCCCACTTCTGGCTCCATCTGCACCACCTTTGCAATTAGGATGTCTGACAATGGTATCTTTACGAAAGCTGCTGAAAAGTACTTTGAATTGACGTGAACCGTCCTTGGCATTGGTAGTGGGCTGGATACCGGTATAACCTATTCCTCCGCCTCCGATAAAGCTGAATTGATTGGCAAAATAAAATTCATCAATAGGTGCGGCCTGATTGATTGTAATAGCAAAGGTGATATTTTCTATTGTATTGGAAGTTGGAATACTCCAATTTAGTGTAGGTGTTGCTGCTAATGCCCGAGCAGCAGCAAAAGGCAGCATGATTGCTATTATTCGTTTTTTCATATTTTTCTCCTGTTGTTCAGAATTAATTTTTTAAAAATTGTTAGTGATATTAGATCCACAATAATTATATTTTAAGACTTTACCAATATAATTCATGTTGTTCAAAAATTTATTTTTTATTGCTGAGGTTATTCAAATATGCTCAGCTATAAAAATATTCTCAAATGGATTTGTCATGCATGTATAAATCTAGTTCAAAATCTGGCTTAATTTTAGTTGTAATCAGTTTGTAAATTGCTTGGCTTAGCTTTGCTAGAACAATCTTAATATTTTAGTGTTAAGTTATATTGCAAATAATAATGGTTTCTATTATCATGACAAAAATATGGAAAATCAACGTAAAGTCAATTTTTTAATTGTTGTTCTCGTACTGGGAATGCATGCTTTTCTATTTTGGGCAACACTAGCTATTAATACGCAACAAAAAATTGATACTAAGCAACAAGTACTTAATTTTGTTGACTTGGGCATGAGTTCAAATCAGGTAGTTCAAGCAGCTAATGATACCGCTCTAAAGCCACAATCCCAACAATCTGACGTGCGCAAGCAAACGGTAAAGATACCTGTTAGTAAAGTGGTGCCCGAAAAATCATTAATTAAGCCTGTGGTTGCAACCAGGGCACAAAATCAATTTAAGGTTACTCCGCCGAAAGAGGATACGCCAAGATTAACGGCGGCGGCAGAAAAGGCTGCGCCAATAGCTCCTGCACCTATAAATAATGTTGCGGATTCAATATCTGCAAACAATAATGAAAAAGCTGAAGCTGCATCTGTTAATGGTAGAAGTACAGGTGATCAGGCTGGGGGCAATTTGGTAGTACCAAAAGAATACCAGGGTGGTTTTTTGACTGCGTTAAAGCCAATTTATCCTCCTGATTCGGTGAGTAATGGAGAAGAAGGTGTTGTGGGATTGACTGTTTCGGTATCGGCAGATGGTAAAGCACAGGATGTTGTGATAAGTAATAGTAGTGGTTATAGTCGCCTTGATCGTTCAGCCAAGCAGGCGGTATTGAGGTATCGTTTCAAACCAGCTACTCGTGGTGGGTTGCCGATTCCATACAAATATCATTTTAATATAGCTTTTCGGATGCCTAATTGATAGCAATAACGGTAATGTGATTTTTGTATTTTGAAATGATTTAATTAAATCATTGTTAACTTTGAAGGTAATTATTCTTATGGACGGTAATATTGCTTCAATTTATGCCCAGAGTGGCTGGATTTTGCTGACGGTTTTGGCCATTCTTGTCTTGATGAGCATTATGACCTGGATTATTGCGTTAGTACGTTGCTGGAGTTTATGGTGTGCTAAACGTGATAACCGCGCTGCATTAAGTTGTTTTGCAACTGCTGAGAATCTGGCTCAGTTGCAACATGAGCTGGCAGATAACCAGTCGCCAGTAGCTTTACTGACACGTGATGCCATGCAGGCCTGTAAGCTTTATCATGATAAAGCTAATCATTCATTGGCCGCAGCGATGCCTTTCAATCAGTATCTCACAAGCCAGATTCGCAATAGTATGGAACAGGTTATGCGCCGCTATGAAAGTGGATTGACTGTCTTGGCCTCAATCAGCTCTAGCGCGCCATTTATTGGGCTATTTGGTACTGTGTGGGGCATTTATCATGCTTTAATTAATATTGGCCATAGTGGGCAGATGAGTATTGCTGTAGTTGCTGGCCCAATTGGTGAAGCATTGGTTTCCACAGCTATTGGCCTGTTTGCTGCTATTCCGGCATTGTTGTTTTATAACGGTCTGGTACGCAGTAAGAAAAATTTAAGTCGCGATCTTGATGGCTTTGCTCATGACTTACATGCACAGTTATTAAACAATGGGGATTAAGTGATGGCATTTGGTCATTTCAGTGACGATGAGGTTCATGAATCGGCAGATATTAATGTGACTCCGCTGGTTGATGTAATGCTGGTACTGTTGATTGTGTTTATGATTACGATGCCGGTATTAACTCACTCTATTCCATTAACTTTGCCTACTGCTGCCAATCCTGCACAACAGGCTGAGCCGACATCTCCGCTACGTTTATCTATTGGATCTGAGGGGCAGTATAAATTAGGTGATCAGACTCTTTCGCTGGTGCAATTGCAGAATGATTTACATCTGAAAGTACAGGCTAATCCAGATGTGGTACTGGCCATTGCTGCTGATAAGCATGTGGCTTATGATCATGTTGCTCAGGTGTTAGCAGCGGCTCGGGATGCTGGCTTGGTGAAAGTTGGCTTTGTTACGGAAGACAAGTGAGAAGAATTAACTAATAGTTCAAATTGTCGAAGTTTACTTGGTCTCTATACTCTATCAGGGTAACCACATTAATGGGCTTTTTTAAAAGGAAAAGCCCATTTTTTCATATCAGCTTAATAAATGATGATATTCTGTATGTACCATTTATTATTCATATGACCGCTAAATTGCATTGATATGCTGATTCTAGTCGATACTCAGTTCTGGATTTGATGGATACTAAGGAATATATTTGTCTGGTTAAAGTCTGTATTTATGGATAAAACAGCTAGATTAGTTTCTGCTAATCTAGCTGTTTTATTTAATTTTTTAGCGAATTACGCCCCGAGTGGACTGTGAGAAAAATTCTTTAAACACTTGTAATTCAGGTGCTGAATCTGCTTCTGCAATAATTCTGGCTTTGGCATCAGCATAACTTAATCCTTGCCGATAAAGGATTTTATACAGGCGTTTGATGTTGGCAATTTGTTCTGCTGTAAAGTTGTGGCGACGTAGGCCTTCGGTATTAAGCCCGGAAGGTTCGGCTCGATAACCGGCTGCCATCACATAAGGCGGAACATCTTTATGCACTCCCGCTGCGAATGCAGTCATGGCATAGTCGCCAATATTGCAAAATTGATGTACAAGTGAGAAACCACCCAGTATTACATAATCACCGATGACAACATGTCCTGCTAATGAGGCATTATTGGCAAAGACTGTATGGTTACCAACAACACAGTCGTGAGCCAGATGGACATAAGCCATGATCCAGTTATTGTCACCTACGCGGGTTTCTCCAATACCGGTAACTGTACCGGTATTGAAGGTGGTAAATTCTCGAATGGTGTTATGGTTACCAATAATTAGTCTGGTTGGTTCGCCACGGTATTTTTTGTCCTGTGGAATCGCTCCCAGTGAGGCAAACTGAAAAATCCGATTGCCTGTTCCAATAGTGGTATGTCCATCTATAACAACATGAGGTCCGATATCGGTATCGGCACCAATCTGCACATTGGCACCAATTACGGTGTAAGCACCCACAGATACGCTACTATCGAGTTCGGCTTTGGGATCAATAATGGCTGTGGGGTGAATCTGCGTCATGTATATTTCCTACAGTCGTAGTTTAACGACCAGTTTAATCATATGTGATTAATATTCCAGTTGTGCACTATATATGCACTTACTCTATTTGTATTATGTGCTTATGTTATTGGTAGTCTTTATTTGTCTACCTTGCGCTTGGCACACATAATTTCGGCCTCTGCTGCAATCTGATCCTCTACCCATGCAGTAGCTTTGAATTTTCCGATATCACGTTTGTTTGCCAATAGTTTAACTTCAAATCTAAGTTGGTCACCAGGTATAACTTGGCGTTTAAAACGGGCATTATCGATACCAACAAAGAAATAAATTTCATCATCATCACGGCCACCATGACTCAAGATTGCCAGTGTGCCGCAGGCCTGTGCCATGGCTTCGATAATCAGAACGCCGGGCATAACCGGAAAATCGGGAAAATGCCCCAGAAAAAAAGGTTCATTAGCTGTTACATTTTTGATTGCACTCAAGGTCATGGCTTCGCTGTCGTAAGCGGTGACACGATCAATCAGTAAAAATGGATAACGGTGAGGCAATAATTTTTGTAGGGTACGAACGTCTAAAGGTAAAGACCAATCCATTGCTTTAATCCTGTTGGTTTGATGATTTGCCGTTCAACTCGGCTAATTGGTGTTCCAATGCTTTTATTTTCTGGCTCATTTCGTGTAAATGACGAATATGTGCAGCATTTCTTACCCAGTCACCGTGTTTTTGTAATGGGAATATAGAAGCATAGTAGCCACTTTCTTTAATGCTGTGGCTAACAGCAGTAGCTGCGCCAATGGTTGTTTTTGGTGGTATGTTTAAATGACCGCCAATCATCGCTGCGCCACCAATAACGGAATAGGCGCCCACTTCTGTACTGCCGGCAATGCCGGTACAGGCCACAATGGCTACATGAGCACCGATTTTGCCATTATGACCAATCATAACCTGATTATCAATTTTGGCATCGTTGCCAATAATAGTGTTTTCGATAGCACCGCGATCAATTGTGGTATTGGCACCGATTTCAACATCGTCGCCCAGAACTACACAGCCAGTCTGAACAATTTTGAACCATTCGTTTTTCTGTTTGTCCCAGGCGAAACCAAAGCCATCAGCACCAATGACGCAACCAGAATGCAGTTCTACTCGGTTACCTAGCTGACAACCATGATAAAGGGTCACGTTGGCGTGGATAATACAATCATTGCCTATTGTACAGTCCTCTTCGATGACTGTGCCCGCCAGAATACGTGTATTTTCACCAATCACGCAATGCTCGCCGATAATAACATGGGCACCAATTTCACAACTGGCTGCAATTTGTGCTGTCGGGGCAATAATTGCACTGGGATGAATACCTGCCTTGGCCTGTGGGCGTGGATGAAATAAACGCGCAACACGAGCAAAGTAAAGATAGGGATCGTCGGTGACAATCAGAGAACGGCCAGATAAAATTTCAGCAGATTTTTCGGTAACAATTAATACACCAGCACGGCTGGCAATTGCTTCAGTACGCAGACGAGGATTACTCAGGAAGCTGATATCATGAGCTTCTGCCTGTTGCAACGAAGTAATATTGGTGATAGTTACATCATCACCACGCAATTGTCCGCCCAGTTGTTCAACCAGAGCGGTGGCGGTTATCTGGTTCACAGCCATAATTCTGCCTTACTGTTTTTGTTCATTTAATGCTTTGATAACGGCATCTGTGATGTCAAATTTGCTGTTAACAAATATGGCATCTTGAATGATAAGGTCATAGCCGTATTTTCGTGCCATATCGATGATGACCTTATTGGCATTTTGCTGGAGTGAAGCAAACTCTTCATTGCGACGTAGGTTGTAATCTTCTGCCAGTCCAGATGCCGCTTCTTTATACTGCTGATCCATTTGCAACATCTGTTTGATTTTTGCTTCTCGCTCTGCCTCAGGTACTTTACCCGATTCAATTGCTTCTTTGAGTTTCAGGCCTTCAGCTTGCATGGCTTGCAGTTTTTTTTGCCGTGGCGCAAATTCTTTATCCAAATCTTTCTGGATGGACTGTGCCTGAATAGATTGCTGATAAACTCGGCTGGTATCAATAAATCCAAGTTTTTGTATGCTTTCTGCCCATGCTAAAGTACAGGAAAACAAAGTGGCAGCAAATGTTAAGACAATTTTTTTAAGCATAAATTTGTCCTTGTCTGACACGATTAGAACGTGGTTCCTAACTGGAATTGGAAGCGTTGCAATTGATCTTCCGGTTTTTTATGAATCGGATAGGCATAACTGAATTTCAGAGGTCCCATCGGCGATAACCAAGTGATAGCCAAACCTGCTGAATAGCGTACCTCGTTACCAAAACTGGATTTATGTGTTTTGGAACCACCATAGGGGTCCTTTTCATTTTGGTAGTTGTAGGTTTTGTTATCCCATACGCTACCTGCATCTGCGAACATACTCAGACGGACAGTATGCTGGTCTTTAATTCCCGGGAACGGGAATAATAGCTCTGCAGTGGCAGTGGCAATATAATTACCACCATAACTGCTGGAATCGTTGCTGTATGAGCCATCACTGTATCTGTTGAAGTATTTGGGACCAAGTGTACCAGATTCATAACCACGCACTGAACCTAAACCACCACCATTAAAGGCATACATAAATGGTAAGTCTTTGGTTTTACCATAGCCGTCTGCATAACCGAGCTGACCATACAGCATAATAGTTAAGTTTTTACTTAATGGGAAATACCAGCGTTGGTCATGACTAATGCTGTAGTACTGTAAATCACCGCCCGGTAAACCACCATCAATATTGGCATTCGTAATATATCCACGAGTCGGCCATACGGCACTGTCTGTAGTATTGCGCCCCCAGCCTACGGTTCCTTTGAAAATCCAGTTATTTTTACCGTATTTATCAACAAACTCCTCATAACGCCATGGTGGATTGTTATATAGTTTAATTCCGAGGTGTTCTACACCCAGACCAAAATTGATACGATCATGCTCAGTAATGGGAACGCCCAGATTCATGCCTGCACCAATTGTGGTAGTCTTATAGTCCATGGAGTTACTGTCTGATTTACTTGGATCGTAACCACGGTAATACATGTTATACCCTAAACTTACGCCATCGGGGGTGAAATACGGATCGGTAAAGGACAGTGCTGCAACCTGACTAACTTTGGAACGGGATAATTGCAGGCTAGCTGATTTGCCGGTACCAAATAGGTTGTCCTGTGAAATACCTGCTGACAGCAGCAAGCCATCATCTTGTGCCCACCCTGCACCGACATTGATTGATCCTGTTGAACGTTCTTTAACGCTCAAATCCAGATCTACTTGATCCGGTGTACCTGCCACGGGTTTAACATCGACTTCAGCATTATCAAAGTAGCCCAGTTGTTGAATACGCTCTTTGGAGCGGTTAATTTTAGATACATCGTATGGTGCGCGTTCCATTTGCCGCAATTCACGCCGCAACACTTCATCGCGAGTTTTGTTGTTACCGGTGATGTTGATTTGATTAACATATACTTTACGGTCGGGTACTACGTTCAGGACGAAGTCTACAACATGGGTATTTTCATCAGTCACAGGACGAACATTAACTTGACAGAAAGCATAGCCTGAACTGCCCATTTTTTCTTGAATTGCTCTGATGATATTAATCATCTGTGAGCGGTTATACCATTTACCCTGTTTGATTTTTACCAGTTTCTGTAATGATTCTACTGGTACTTCCCGAGTATCGCCGCTAACGGTTACTTTACCCCAGCGGTAACGGGCTCCTTCATCTACTGTGATATTAATTACCTGAGCCGTTTTGTTTTCACTATTGTTCACTTTGACATCGGCAATACGAAAATTCAGATAGCCATGATCCTGATAATAATTATTGATTTTATCCAGATCCTGCTGTAATTGGGTATCAGAATAGCGGTCATCCCTAGTTAGCCAGCTTGTCCAGCTTTTCTGGCTTAGTGACATCTGATTGCGTAAGTTATGTGCTGAAAACTGATTGTTACCACTAAAATTAATTGATTTGATGGTTGTGGTTGAACCTTCATCAATTTTTAGTTCAAGGGCAACACGATTACGTTCCAGTCGGGTAACTTTAGGCGTGATTTTCACGGCATTCTTGCCACGCTGACGATATGCATCCTGCAAACCACTTATGGCCTGCTCCAGTGTAGCAGGATTAAATACGCGGGATTGCCCTAAACCAAAGCCACTCAGGTTTTTCTTGATATCGTTATTGTTGATTGACTTGCCGCCGATAACATCAAAACTGCTGATAATTGGCCGTTCAACTACGGTTAACAGTACCTGACTGCCCATAGTTTCAACTCGAACATCATCAAAAAAACCTGTGGCATATAATCTCTTAATGATGCCTTCACCTTCAGCATCGGTGAATGTATCCCCAATTTTAACCGGCAAATAACTGAAGACGGTTGTAGGTGCCGTACGTTGCAAACCCTCTACCCGAATGTCTTTTATGGTAAACGGTTCAACTGCTAAAGCCAGTGAAGACAGGCCCAGAGCCATTAAACTGACAGTAATCTGCTTTAATTTCATCATTCATCCAAACAAGCGGGTAATATCATTGAAGAAAGCCACCAGCATTAACATTAACATGGCAGCGATACCAAAACGTAGCCCCAATTCCTGTATACGTAAACTTAGGGGCTTACCGCGAATCCATTCGATCGCATAATACAGTAAATGCCCCCCGTCTAATACGGGAACGGGTAATAAATTCAGCACACCAAGACTCACGCTAACAAGTGCCAGAAATTCTGTATAGCTCTGCCATCCCATGGCTGCGGTTTTGCCAGCGACATCAGCGATAGTCAAAGGCCCAGAAAGATAATGCAACGATGCCTGACCGGTGAGTAATTTGGCAAACATGGAAAGGGTTAGTGTAATGTAATCCCAAGTACGCTGCATAGCCAGTTGTACTGATTGAAAAAAGCCGGGCTGATAATGCTCGCGAATCTGTGTATCCCATGCTTTATCGCGCATGGCAGCTACTCCAACCTGTCCGACAATGGTACCTTTTTCCAGCACTGAATCCGGTCGCAGGCTGGTTTGCAGAATCTGTCCGTTGCGCTGATAGGTAATATTCAGTTTAGCACCGGCACTGGCACGAATACTGTCCACCCAGTCCTGCCAGTCTGTAAGTTTGCGGCCGTTGATGGTTAATAGGATATCACCAGCATGCAAACCAGCTTTTGCTGCTACGCTATCGGGTACAACCATACCTATCTGGTTAATAACCTTAAACGGTACGATACCCAGATAACCAGTTTTGGCAACATTATCTGCGGCACTTGTACCGGCGATATTGAACTGTCGCTGGTCGGGATGTCCTGCTGTAGTAACGACATCAACCTGAACTTTACCGCTATCCAGATTCAACATGATCTTTGCCTGAGCATCTGTCCAGTCGGTCACTGGCTGTCCATTCACGCTAATGATGCGATCACCAGTCTGAAAGCCGGCATTTGCAGCCACGCTTGCCGGTTCAACCATGCCGATCCACGGACGAATCTGGGTAATACCACCTATACTGAAACTGGCAGCATACAACAATACGGCCAGCACCAGATTGGTTAGTGGGCCGGCCACAACGATTGCAATACGTTTAAGTGGATGTTGCTGGTCAAAAGCATATGGCAAGTCAGCCTTACTGACCTCACCTTCACGGGTGTCTACCATTTTGACATAACCCCCAAGGGGGATTGGTGCCAGACACCATTCGATATTGGCGCGTTTCACGCAAAAAAATGGTTTACCAAAACCAATGCTAAAGCGCAGTACTTTAACACCGCACCAGCGTGCTACAACCAGATGGCCTAATTCATGCAAACTTACCAGCAGTAAGATCGCGACAATAAAAGCAACTAAGGTTAATAACATGGCTTATCCTGTTCTCATCTGGCAGCTCGGCTAGCTACCCATGTTTTTGCTACGCTACGTACTTGTGTATCCAGTAGCAAAAGCTCCTCAATGGATGATGCAGATTGTCCACTGAAGTGCTGTAGGCAGCTATCTACTATTGATGCCAAATCTGTAAAGCGAATGAACCCATCCAGAAAAGCGGCCACTGCAATTTCGTTGGCAGCATTCAATACACAGGAGCTGGCAACGTGGCCACTGTGCAATACCTCATAGGCCAGTTTCAAGCATGGAAAACGTTCAAAATCTGGTGCCAGAAAGTTTAAGCCACTTAAACGGGTGAAATCCAGTTGTTTAACCCCGGAATCAATCCTATCTGGCAAACCCAGACAATGAGCAATCGGAATACGCATATCTGGTTCACCCATTTGTGCCAGAACTGAACCATCTATATAGCGTACCATACTGTGTATCACACTTTGCGGATGAATGACTACCTCCAACTGGTCGGCAGCGGCATTAAATAGCCAACGAGCCTCAATTAATTCAAGACCCTTGTTCATCATGCTGGCTGAATCCACGGAAATTTTGCGTCCCATTTGCCAGTTGGGATGGCGTATCGCAGCTTCAGGTGTAATGGCAGCAAAATCTGCCAGTGCGGTATGCAGAAAAGGGCCACCAGATGCAGTTAAAATCAGAGAGGTCACTCCGGCCTGCTCCAGATCGCCTTGATAGTCTGCCGGCAAAGCCTGAAAAATTGCATTGTGTTCGCTATCAACCGGCAACAGCCGCGCACCATTTTGCTGTACGGTTTGCATAAATAATGCACCGGCAACTACCAGCGTTTCTTTGTTTGCCAGATAAATGGTTTTACCTGCTTTGGCCGCAGCCAAGGCTGGTTTTAGTCCGGCAGCACCGACAATGGCAGCCATCACTGCATCAGTTTCACTGGCCTGAGCAACATCACACAAGGCCTGTTCACCGAATAATACTTCGGTTTTCACAGTAGCAGCCTGTAATTGTATCCGCAGAACACTTGCCTGTGCTGCTGAGGCTACTACAGCATAAACTGGCTGAAAACGAATACATAGTTCTGCCAGACGATCAATTTGCTGGTGTGCGGTCAGTGCGAAAACAGCAAATCGATCAGGATGGCGAGCTATAACATCCAGAGTATTCAGGCCAATACTTCCGGTAGCCCCCAGGATGGTTATGGACGTTGGATTATAACCACTCATCAGGAAATCACTTTACAATAAAACAAGCCAATAAGGCTGCATAAACGCTTAGTACAGCAATCAGAGAATCTACCCGATCAAATACCCCTCCGTGACCAGGCAAGAGCTGGCTGCTGTCTTTTACGCCGCCGGCACGTTTCAGCCAGCTTTCTAGTAAATCGCCACAGATACTCACAGCAGTTAAAATCACAGCCAGACACAGGGTTTGCCACATGGGCAAGGTAATAGGTAGCCAGCCTTGCTGTTGTAAAACAATTGTATAGATGGCAACACAGATAACAGCACCGACAGCTCCTTCCCAGCTTTTATTCGGGCTGATTGTCGGTGCCAGTTTTCGTTTACCCACCGCTCTTCCGACAAAATAGGCAGCAATATCGGCAATCCACACCAGTGCCATGATGGACAGCAAGCCAGTGGCTGCAACGGTATCTGGCCGCAGGGATATTAAAGCCTGCCAAAAAGGTATCATTAACAGCCAGCCAATCAGGATACCAAACAGGTTAGGCCTGATTTTCCATTTAAATTTTAACCAAACCGGCACGATAATCAGCCAAAACAGCAGTACCGCTATTTGTATTCCGAGTGGTAATGCATTCTGTTGATAACGAAAGTAAAGATAACCCCCCCCGACGGCAGTAGATAGCAGATAGAGGGCGTTCTGTATACTAGAAAAATGAACAATACGGGCATATTCCCATAACGCCAGTAGTGCTATCATACCGCAGAAAGCAGCCCATAAACTGTTGTTCGCCCCAAACAACATACTTATCATTAGGGGCAATAAAACCAGAGCAGTGAGAATACGTTGTTTGAGCATAAAATCAAGGACGCTGTTGGGTAAGTGGCAACTGCTCCGAAGTTCTGCCAAACCGTCGCTCCCGAACCTGATAGGAACGGATAGCAATATTCAGTTGGGATTCGTCAAAATCAGGCCACAGAACTGGCGTGAAATATAACTCAGTATAAGCCAGTTGCCATAAAAGAAAATTACTGATGCGGGTTTCACCACCAGTGCGGATAAACAAATCTGGTTCCGGAGCATTACCAAGTGACAGATATGGAAGAATACTGGTCTCGGTCAGCTCGGTAGCCCCCGCCTGAATAGCCTGATTGGCTGCCTGCAAAATATCCCAGCGACCACCATAATCAGCTGCGATTGTCAGTGTAAGGCCAGTATTAGCGGCAGTTAATGCCTCGGCATCTTCAATACCACGCACAATTTCTGCTGCAAAACGGCTACGATCCCCAATTACACGCAGACGCAGGTTATTTTTATGCAGTCTTTGTACCCGTTTTTGCAATGATTGCAAGAACAGATTCATAAGAAAGTTAACTTCATCAGTCGGCCGACGCCAGTTTTCGGTAGAAAAAGCAAAGACGGTCAGATACTCTACGCCCATACGTGCGCAGTTGGCCGTCATTTCTTCCAGAATTTCCAGACCTTTTTTATGCCCCATAATACGTGGCATAAAACGCTTTTTAGCCCAGCGTCCGTTACCATCCATGATAACGGCTATGTGACGCGGAATTTCAGTGTGATCAGGTACGCTTTGGGTACTGCTGGTAGTCAAAACACATCCTTTACGTCGATTAAAAGGTTTAGATTGCCATCAGGTCGGCTTCTTTGGTGGCCAACATTTTATCAATTTCAGCAATGTATTTATCGGTAAGTTTCTGAATGCCTTCTTCACCACGGTGTGCTTCATCCTCACTGATTTCCTTGTCCTTGAGCAGACGCTTGAGGTCATTATTGGCATCACGGCGAACATTACGCACTACTACCCGGCCATCTTCCACTTCGCCACGGACTACTTTTATCAAATCTTTGCGCCGCTCTTCTGTGAGCATGGGCATTGGCACCCGAATTAAATCACCCATGGCTGCTGGATTCAAACCCAGATTGGAGTTACGGATTGCTTTTTCGATAACGGCTGCCATTTTGCTTTCATAGGGTTTAACCCCAATGGTACGTGCATCCAGCAAGGTTACGCTGGCAACCTGACTAACTGAAACCATGCTTCCGTAGTATTCTACTTCTACCTGATCAAGTAATCCGGTATGCGCGCGCCCTGTGCGGACTTTAGACAGATTATCGCGCAATACCTCGATGGATTTCTGCATTTTGGTTTCAGCGGTGTGTTGAATTTCGTTAATCATGAACATTCCTGTCTGAACTGGTTGCATTTATTTCATTTTCTCGAAACTTTTGCTACCAGAAAATGGCAAACGCGCATACTAACGCAGTTATACGCGTTACCACAAGTTTAGTTAAGTAGCTGGTGGATTTTATACGTGTACTAATGTACCTTCATCCTCACCCATTATGACATTCTTCAGTGCACCTGATTTGAATATGCCAAATACCACGATATTCAGTTTCTGCTCTCTGCATAAGGCAAATGCTGTGGCATCCATTACCTTCAGATTCTGACTGATTGCGTCATCAAAAGTAATTTGTTGATATCGTCTGGCTTCAGGATTGGTTTTGGGATCAGCAGTATAGACACCATCTACGTTGGTTGCTTTTAACATAATATCACAATTCATTTCTACACCGCGCAGACTGGCTGCTGTATCTGTGGTAAAAAACGGATTACCGGTTCCTGCTGCAAAAATGACTACTTTGCCCTCTTCCAGATATTGAATGGCTTTGGGACGGGCATAAGTTTCTGCAACCTGTTGCATACTCAAAGCAGACTGAACTCTGGCTTTAACTTGCTGGCTTTCAAACGCTTCTTTCAGTGCCAGCGCATTCATTACCGTTGCCATCATGCCCATATAATCGGCTGTTGCACGTTCCATGCCTTTGGCTGACTGTGCCATGCCACGAAAGATGTTGCCACCACCAATAACAATGGCTACTTCTACGCCCATATCGACCACTTCTTTGACCTGTGCGGTGATTTGCATAATAGTATCGCGATTGATACCGAAAGCATCTGGCCCCATCAGGGACTCACCGGATAGTTTCAATAATACACGCTTGTATTTAGCTGGTTTAGTCATGATCATTCTTTCTGTCAGTTTGCCATTAGATAATTAACAGCTATCACTATAATTTTCAATGGATAAGGATGGGAACTTTTATTTCAGTTATCTCAACTGGGATAAACAGATAACTCAAAAAAAAGCACCCTGATTCAGAATCCTGAATCCAGAGTGCCTATGGCATTAAAAGCCTTATACTTTAGAAGCAGCAGCGACTTCAGCGGCGTAATCTACTTCTTTTTTCTCAATACCTTCACCAACGTGGAAAGCAACAAAACGGTTTACTTCAGCATTCTGTTCTTTAAGGAATTTTTCCACAGTCTGATCAGGATTGATAACAAACTGTTGTCCCAGCAAGGTTACCTCAGCCAGAAACTTCTGCACGCGGCCTTCAACCATTTTTTCAATGATGTTTGCCGGTTTACCAGAAGCAGCAGCCTGCTCTTCATAGATGTGGCGTTCTTTAGCCACAATTTCCGGATTTACTTCAGCAGCAGAAACGCATTGTGGCTTAGAAGCAGCAATATGCATTGCTACCTGACGGATTGCCTGAGTGTCGCCACCTTTGTGCTCAACCAGCACACCGATTTTGGTACCGTGCATGTAGGTAACAAGACTGTTTTCGGTTTCAATACGTTCAAAGCGACGTACAGTAATGTTTTCACCCAGTTTGGCAATAACGGCTTTACGTGCTTCTTCAATAGTTACGCCGTCATCAGTTTTGGCTTCAGCCAGAGCTTCCAGAGTAGCTGGATTATGTACGACAACAGCTTTGGCAACAGCCTGAGCAAAGGCCATAAAGCTGGCATCTTTGGCTACGAAGTCTGTTTCACAGTTAATTTCGGCTACAGCACCTACTTTACCATCTACATACTCGGCAATAACACCTTCTGCTGCAGTACGGCCAGCCAGTTTGCCAGCTTTGGCACCAGATTTAATGCGCAGAATTTCTTCTGCTTTTTCCATGTTACCTTCGGCCTCTACCAGTGCTTTTTTGCATTCCATCATGCCTAAACCGGTAGCAGCACGCAAATCACCTACCATTTTTGCAGTAATTGCAGCCATGTTTTACTCCTTAAACTTGATTACGCTCAGCCGGATAGATATCAGGCTGAAAATTTGTTTCAAAAAAAGGGGCACTAACGTCCCCTTCTTTTACAAAGATGCGAGATAGCTGATTATTCAGCAGTAGCTTCGGCCTGTTTCTCTTCAGCAGCCTGAGCAGCCTGAACCACTTCCTGTAAAGATTGAGCTTTACCTTCTAGAATGGCATCGGCAATACCGCGGCAATACAGACGGATTGCCTTGGCTGAATCATCATTACCCGGAATCACGTATTTAACATCGTCAGGGCTGTTATTGGTATCAACTACAGCGATAACCGGAATACCCAGTTTGGCTGCTTCTACCAATGTACCTTTCTGATAGCCGGTATCGATAACGAAAATTGCATCTGGCAAGCCTTTCATGTCTTTGATACCGCCCAAAGAACGTTCCAGTTTAGCCACTTCGCGTTGCATTTCAAGCACTTCTTTTTTACCATAACCGGCTTCAGTGGCATTTTCCAACGCAGCAGTTTTTTCTTCCAGACGCTTGATAGACTGTTTTACGGTTTTGTAGTTGGTTAGCATACCGCCCAGCCAGCGATGATCTACGTAAGGAGCGCCAGCACGGGTTGCTTCTTCCTTAACGATATCACGTGCCTGACGTTTGGTACCTACAAACAGAACTGTACCTTTGTTGGCAGCCAGACGGCGCACAACATCCTGCGCTTCTACAAACAGCGGCAGGGTTTTTTCCAGATTGATGATATGAATTTTGTTACGCGCACCGAAAATGTACTCAGCCATTTTCGGGTTCCAGTAACGAGTCTGATGACCAAAGTGTACGCCTGCTTCCAACATCTGGCGCATGGTAATTTGTGACATAATTCGATCCTTAAAGGGTTAAAGCCTGACACCGCCACGCATAGAACTCTGCAACAGAGCACCCTTTCGCGTACGATGCGAGCGTTACTAAAATTTTTACCGAGGTAAAACCAAGGAATAATACAGGAAAAAATACATTTTCACAAGTATAGCAATCCATACCGCTTATTCCATCGTCTAAAACCATTGTATATAAATTTGTCAGTTTAAATCCATGACTACTTACTCAGATAAACAGCAATTACGGCGACTGCTGCGCCAACGCAGGAAAGCATTAAGCCAAGAATCACGTCGATTAGCCACCAAGAAAATCAACCGCCTCTTGTATCCATTTATTCGTCGTCAGAAACGCATAGCCGTTTATTGGGCTGTTGGTAGTGAATTATCCTTGTGGTCATTTATTGTTACTGCGCAGAAACGCGGCGCGCAGGTTTATTTGCCCTATATAGAATCTAAGAAACGTCAGCTATGGTTTACGCCCTGTCCTCGTCTCCCTCGCCGTCACGCTACTATTCGTTATCTGAACCTGCATCACCAGAATACCGGCAAGCATAAAATACCGCAGTTTAATGGATGCAAAATCAGAGCCCGCTATTTACATACTGTGCTGATACCTCTACTTGGTATAGATCATCAGGGCAATCGACTTGGACAGGGTGGCGGCTATTATGATGCAACGCTGGCAAATTTTCGCTATCTTCAGCCATTGTTAGTGGGTGTAGGTTTTAGCTGTCAGCAAGTAGATACTATTAAATCAGAAAGCCATGATATTAACATACCCATATTTGTCAGTGAAAATGGCTACCAATATCTGAATAGATAGCATTCAAAATTATGCAAAAAACGGGTTGTATTGAAATATGATATAAATTTTTATATTTTTAGTAATCCGAAGAGTGCTATTTTAAAATCGGCTTAGTTGCTGTGTTTTCATTATATGTGTGCCAAATTTATGCAAGCTTTATTGTGGAGAAATGAAAGTAAACTCTGATTTATAAGATATTAAATTTTATTATAATGATAAATATAATTTGTTATTGAATTTACTGGAAATAGGTTATTTTTACTATCTATATTACAATGCTGTTGTTAGATAAATTATTATAAATTGAAATATAGCAATATTTTGTACTTACACTCTAAATTAGGACAGAGCAAAGGTTGAAATTTCCTTGTTACTTACGAAGGATTTAATATGCAAAATGACAGCGTAGCGAATAGTATCGATAGAAGAAAAAAGCTGTGTTCTATTAACACATATGTCACAAGCATTACATGATGAATTTCACTTTTTAAACATTAATAAAATACCATAATATAGAAATCAAATTAAATGAAAGTTTACTTTATACTGGGATTTTTCTATGCAAAAAATTAAATTTAAAGAAATTGCAGATGTTAAATCATTTACCCATATTGATAATAATTACTCTAAAGTTAAATATTTTGTTTTCTATAACTATAGAAACTAATAAAAATAATAATTTAACAATTATATGGTAAAGAATTGGTAGCAAATTAAAGAAAGATCATTACAAAGAATAAATTAATAGCTAGGTTATGGAAATTAAATGCCAAGGTAAATGAAATTTTTAGCTATATTCTGGGGATGGTGTCGCTAGTGCGTGTTTTTCACAAAAGCAGAATACAATAACTTTATCATGTAAATAAATTAAGTATTGTTATCAGAGAAGATAAGCTAAATGTTTTATATAGAGATAGTCAAATGCAAAAGATAGTCGCTGCCACCGTGATAATCACTAAAAAATTAAGGAAAATGGTATGTATGATTCAAAAAGAACACTAAAAATTCCTCAAACCACTGCGCTAATACAATACGACAACTGTTGAAGTTAACTCAATAAATCAAATATCTATAACATGTAATTGAAGTGATAAAAATTAAAATTAGATTTACTAATCAACTAAATGTATCAGGTAAATTTATACGAGTAACTAACAATGTACATAAATCAATCACAATATACGGCTTTAACCTTAAATAATCGAAAACAGTATTATCAGTTAATAGTCTACGACCAGCCAAAAGTTGTATCAAGTAATCAATAAAACCGCACAAAAAAGAGCGGTAACTTAAAAGGAGAGGTTCATATATTGTTGCTTATCGGAATAATCAAAATAACAGGCAAGAATGGGTTGTTAATGATTTCAAGTAACTAATATTCTATGGATGAAGTATGGTAATGTAACTTTTCCATACTTGGTACATAACTCACATAGAAAGGCACTCATATATGTATAGAATATAGCTTTAAATTATATTGATATTAAATATTGAATCAATTTCAATTAGATACTGCTATATACTTAATTTAGATAGTGGCACATTATTTAGTTTTTGATTAAAAAATTCAATGATATATTATTATTAGAATATTAAGATTATTATGCTAAGTATGAATAATTTTTGTATGAAATCTTAGTTATCTTATCTATCCACCTCAAAAATTTGTCATTTAAATATATAATATATTACTGGCTTTGTTATTTTTAATCACAGTTCGCCTTACGTTAAGCTAGATTCTTTTAGTCAGCGAAAAGAATCTAGCTTAATTTATAAAATCGGAAAATAAATTATACCTGAGTAAATATCTGCTCTTTCGGCAGCCGCGATTTCGGGCGGCTAGCATTGTCGTCATCAGCTGCACGATAGCCCAGACTTACGACCAGAATGCTTTTTAAACCCTTTTGTTTTAATCCTAAAATATCATCCATTTTCTCATCATCAAAACCTTCGATTGCTGTTGAATCAATCCCTATAGACGCAGCAGCAAATAATAATTGTCCTAACGCAATATATAATTGTCTGCCTTCCCATGCCTGCTGTCTTTCAGGCGTTGAGCTATTTTTATTGATAAAGAAACGCCGCCCTTTATCCTGCATTTCCTTCACTTCTGCATCATTAAAACGCCCATCTTTTTCTTCCTGTACCAGCAAATTCTGCAAGTATTGTTCATCTAACGGTGTTTTTATACAAAATACAAGTGTATGCGAAGAATCTGCTACCCGCGGTTGATTGAACTCCAGTATCGCGGGCATAATTTTTTCACGAGCCTGATCGTTATCTGCGATGAAAAAATGCCAAGGTTGTGAATTAACTGATGATGGGCTATTCCTTATGACTTCTAATAGCTGTTCAAATTGTTCTGCAGAAATTTTTTTACTTTTATCATAATGCTTAGTGGTATAACGCCACTCTGATATATCAACGATGTTCATATTTGTACTCCTGTGATGCCTAGCTGCGATGATGATGCTTATCAATTCAATTGATAAGCCATAAATACTTTAATTGAATTTATATTAATCTTAAGGCTCCATTAGTACAATATGTATTCCTTTTAAATTTGGGTATAACGTATTCAGGTCAATCACAAGTTTATGAATCAACATACTAAATTTTGTTACCATATGTAATCATCAGGAAATCACTGAATCCAGTCAGTCCGGCTTGACGATAACTCTGAGATTAATATTGCTTTAAGCAGAATTCACTTAAAGTTAATTGAATATCTTTATTTTAAATTTATACTCTGAAAATCAAACTGATATCGATGGCAGAACAACCTAATCAGATATATAAAAAGTATTTGGTTTTTATTTCAACTCACTATTTTATTTCGGCTTGAATTACATGCTGTTAGATCATCAGGTAAGCAAGATTCTATCTGTTTACGGTTATTGCTTAATTTTTTGCTGACATTGATAGCAGTAAGCCTTTCCTTTAAATATTTTTTTATTATTCCAGCAATACTGCGCCACTATTAATGAAATATTTTTACAGCAAGTTATACAAAAATGTTTCTCTTCAGTCACATCAGACTGATAATTATCAATCGTTTTAGTTTTGTGTTTGATTTCTATTTTATTTGCTGGCTTAGCAGGTATCTGTACTTTAAGTATATCTGCATAATCAGATAAACCAAAATAAGCATACCAATCTTTTTGTATTGGGCTGTGTAATTTTACCAACTGATAGGCAATATCTTTTAATGTTTCAGAAGAAACCTTTTTGATAAGGTGGAATAAATTATTACTATTACTAAGTTCGGCTACTTTGGTTTTCAGTTGATCATTCTTGATAATGCAATCAATGCCAGCAATATTAACTTTAGGGCGGCGAATATGTGCCTCGCTGGAAACAAGTATTAAGCTATACAGCGTAGGTTGCAGACGTATTCCTAAGCGGGTCGGCAATGCAACTAAGCTGGATTTGAATATATTTTTCAAGATACTAATATGACGTTGATTCTGCTCTAATGGTGAAGACATTCCCTGTGTTTTGCCATTATATAGCTGAGAAAATTCTCCTTGCTCATTTATGCTGATTTCACCAGCAACTCTTTTGCTTTCACAGACAAAAACTTGTAACTTTCGATTGATAAGCAGGTGATCAATCTGAGCAATCCTTCCCTGAAATGGCAACCGCAGATCATGAATAACTACCCAATCATCACTCTGACCAAAATGAAATTGCAACTGATAAGCAGATTGCTTTTCACCTTTAATTCCTGAATAAATAAATTTGAGTTGTTGCTCAATTTTATGGCGAGTGTTGGTAAGTAAATCAGGCCGAAGCAATAATTGATTCAGTGTTTCTATGTCCCCTGTTCTAATATCGGCTTCTTTGATAACCATTATTTCAGTCCACGCTAAATAGTACAAATAGTCTTATTTATCTAACCCTAAATATCTAAATTTTTACTTATTAAGAGTTCAATGAAAAAATACCGCTACTTTGATAATAGCGGTATTTTTAAAATCTGGTGCCCAGGGACGGACTCGAACCGTCACACCTTGCGGCGGGGGATTTTGAGTCCCCTGCGTCTACCAATTTCGCCACCTGGGCTAGCGAAGAAGACGATATTATAGCGGATTTTCCAATGTTGTAAAGATTTTTTTTATGGCAAAAAATTTTTTTAATTATTTCTAATTAAAATATTGATTTTATATTTGATTTTTTTTATATTTTACTTAAATTTAGAACTAGAAATCTGTATAGTATTTTTATCTAAACATTATAAATGTGCGACTTCTGTATTATTAATAAATTTATGCTTAAAATCCAATCTTTTCTGGCTATAATGATATCCACACTGATGCTTGGGGCATGCCAGCCTCAGTCGACAGCCTCAGTGGCACAAGCCGCAAGTACAACAGACATTGTTCAGCCAAAGCAATTCAATTTTGAAGGCAGTGATGTCCGTGATGCAGGTCTCGGTGGTAAAGATTTTTCTTTACTGGGTGCAAATGGAAAAACAATACATTTGCGAGATTTTCGGGGTAAAGTTGTAGTGCTGGTATTTGGCTATACTCATTGTCCCGATGTATGTCCAACCAATTTGCTTTCATATGCTGATGCCATAAATCAACTGGGTGAAAAGGGTAAACAGGTACAGGTTTTATTTATTACTGTAGATCCTCAGCGTGATACACCACAGGTTATGACTGCCTATGCGTCCGCTTTTAATCCAAATTTTATTGGTCTGACAGTAGACAAACAACACGTGGAAGCGCTTAATAGTGTTGTTGATCAATATAAAATTGCTGTACGCAAAGTGGCCGGCAGTAGCCCAAATGAATATCTAATTGATCACAGCACAGGTACTTATTTGCTAGATAAACAGGGACATACCGTGGTTTATGAACCACACAGCCAGACAGCAACTCAATTGACTCATGACATAAAACAGTTGTTAGATTAAAATTATATGATTAATATTTTTATAATTTATGAAAATTTATTTTATACAATAATAAATTTATAGCTTAACAAATTTTATTTATCCTCTATACTTATACTGATAAAAAATGACTGCACAATTAACCATAGCGTTATCCAAAGGACGAATTTATGAAGAAACTCTGCCATTACTGGCAGCAGCCGGAATTAATGCAATTGAAGACCCAGAACAGTCACGTAAACTGATTATTAACACTAATCATGATAATATTCGTTTAATTATTGTGCGCGCAACAGATGTGCCCACATATGTTCAATATGGTGCAGCTGATTTTGGAATTGCCGGAAAAGATGTTTTAATTGAACATGATGGCGATGGGCTATATCAGCCTCTGGATTTAAATATTGCCCGATGCCGAATGATGGTTGCTGTACGCAAGAATTTTGATTACGCAGCAGCCTCGCAACCTGGTTGCCGTTTGCGGGTAGCCAGTAAATACCCGAATATTGCTGCCGAGCATTTTGCCGGTAAAGGTGTGCACATTGATTTGATTAAATTGTATGGCTCGATGGAGCTGGCTCCATTGGTAGGACTGGCCGATGCAATCGTTGATCTGGTTTCTACCGGTAATACATTACAGGCAAATAATCTGCAGGCAGTAGAACATGTGGTAGATATTTCCAGCCAGTTGGTGGTAAACAAGGCAGCTCTAAAGCTGAAATACACAACCATACAACCCATTATTGACGTTTTTGCTGATGCAAAAAATCAAGGATTTTAAACTAAATTTTTATTTAACATTTTTATCAAATAGGAACTCTTAAAAATGACTACAGAAAATTCGGCCAAACTGGCGGTACTTATTGATGCAGATAATACTTCTGCCACTACAGTTGAGTCTTTACTGGAAGAAATTGCGAAATATGGCATTGCCAGTGTTAAACGCATTTATGGCGACTGGAGCAGTGGTTTGTCCAGATGGAAAGATGCATTGTTACCACATGCGATTACTCCGGTACAGCAGTTTGCCTATACCAAGGGAAAAAATGCCACAGACATGGCTATGGTCATTGATGCGATGGACTTATTATACAGTAATACTTTTGATGGTTTCTGTATCGTATCCAGCGATAGTGATTTTACTCGTCTGGCTTCGCGTATCCGTGAGAATGGTCTGACCGTTTATGGTTTTGGACAAAAGAAAACGCCGGAATCATTCCGCAAAGCATGTGATAAATTTATCTATACTGAAAATTTACTCAGCCATACTACAGTAGAAATTGGTGAAGACAAAACTCAGGCACCAATTTTCCGCAATAAACGTAAAACTCCGGCCGAGCTGAAACAGGATACTGCACTGATAAATCTGTTCCGTAATGCGGTGAAAGAACATGCTGATGATGAAGGCTGGACATCACTGGGCGTGGTTGGACAATATATCAACAAGGTAAATTCTGATTTTGATGCGCGCAATTATGGCTATACCAAACTTTCTTATCTGATTAATGCCATCGATATTTTTGAAACCCAAATGCATGGTAATCATTTATGGCTGCGCCTGAAAAAACGTAATAATAATCTTGCACCCAAGTCAGAAAGCAAGCCTTATGCGCCAATTAATGAACAAGCCGCTTTCCAACAGAACAATGATGCACCGCTTGTAATCACCATTCCGGCAGTGGGCACATCAATGCCGGCAGAAAAGGTTAGCGTAACCATTGAACCAGAAGAGAAAAAGAAAGATAAAGAACCGGTACTGGTACAAATCGAAACTAAGGAACCGGAATTTACCAACCATGATAAACCTCGTGAAGACCAGGTTAAACGTGGCCGTGGACGTCCGCGCAAAATCGTATTTGAAACTGCAGTAACACCAGCCGAAAGCAGCCGTGGTCGCGGCCGCCCGTCTAAATCTACTTTCAATAATCGTTCAGCCAAGTCAGGCCGTTCCGGTGGTAACGAAACATCTAACCGGCATCACTGGAACCGTCTGGTGCCAATGGTGCAAAAAGCCATTGAACGAACCTGTGATATCGAAGGCTGGGCAACAGTTAGCTCAGTAGCCCGTGAGCTGGTAACCAGCGATGGTGGGTTCAATGCTAGGGATTATGGCTTTGATAGTGCCAATAATGCTATTGCTGCCATCAGCAGTGAGTGGGTAGATAGTCGCAAGGCCGGCCGTGGCTTGCGGGTACGGGTAGTTAAACCTTATGATGTTGAAGTAGACGGCAATACCATACCGGCACATGAGCTGGCAGCCAAATCCATAAAACCGGTTATTGATGAAGATGATGATAATTTTGGCAACAATTTTTAATTAATAATATTAGGTCGGGCAGCTCAGGCTGCCCGAAATACAAAGGCATGAAATATATCTCTACGCAGGACGCTGATTTTAAAACTCAGTTAACAGCATTACAGGCATTTGAAACTGCACAGGATCCACAGGTAGATGCAGCTGTAGCCACTATTTGTGCAGATGTACAGCAACGTGGTGATGCTGCTGTAATCGAATACACTAATCGCTTCGATCATACGCAGGCACAATCCATGGCTGAGCTGACTTTAAATCAGGCTGATCTGGCCACTGCATTTGCCCGCTTGCCGCCAGACGTACAGACGGCACTACAAACTGCGGCAAAACGGATTGAAAGCTATCACCAGCACCAGAAACAGCAGTCATGGCAATATGAGGATGAAAACGGTACGCTGCTGGGACAGCAGATTACTGCTTTAGATCGGGTAGGTATTTATGTTCCCGGTGGCAAGGCTGCTTATCCGAGCTCGGTAATGATGAATGCTATACCAGCACATGTGGCCGGTGTGACTGAAATTGTGATGGTTGTACCCATGCCTTACGGTGAGCGTAATGATATCGTTCTGGCCGCAGCCTATGTCGCTGGCGTGACACAGGTATTTACTATTGGTGGTGCACAAGCTGTAGCAGCACTGGCTTACGGTACGCAGAGTATTGCTCAGGTTGATAAGATTACTGGTCCGGGCAATGCCTATGTTGCCGCAGCTAAACGACGCGTATTTGGTGTAGTGGGTATCGATATGGTTGCCGGACCAAGTGAAATTCTGGTTATTGCCGACGGCACTACCCCAGCTAAATGGGTAGCGATGGATTTGTTCAGTCAGGCAGAACACGATGAAATTGCTCAGGCGATTCTAATTACTACCGATGCCGACTATGCGCACGAAGTAGAAGCACAGATGCAGGCACTATTGGCACAAATGCCGCGCAAAAAAATCATTGAAGCGTCACTGGCCAATCGTGGTGCTATTATTCAGGCACAGAACCTAGATGAAGCCTGTGAGATTGCCAATTATCTGGCACCAGAACATCTGGAATTGTCGGTAGCTAACCCACAAAACTGGGCATCGAAAATTCGCCATGCAGGTGCCATTTTTATGGGACAGTATACCAGTGAAAGTCTGGGTGATTACTGTGCCGGCCCTAATCACGTCTTGCCAACCAGCCGCACCGCCCGTTTTGCTTCTCCGCTGGGCGTATATGATTTTCAAAAGCGCAGTAGCCTGATTCAGGTTTCTGCTCAGGGAGCCAGAGAGTTAGGTCAGATTGCCAGTATTCTGGCACATGGTGAAGGACTGACAGCGCATGCCCGCGCAGCGGAATTACGTATGGAATAATTAGTTTAATTCCAATGCCAATGCTCTTAAAAAGCATTGGCGTTTTTATATCTACCGTTTGCGTAATTGTTTTATTCTGAATAAGCTAAGTAGCGCTATTGAGCAGTTATCAAATAAGTTGCTATATACATTGATCATTGGAATATAAATTTTCCTGATACTGACCGCAGCAGATACTGCTTACAATAAGTACGCTGCCAAGATATTTATGCCATAAAAATAAAATTACTTGGTTGTAAGTATTTTGAATACTCAATTATCAGCAGATAAATATCAAATAAAGCAATTGGATAGAATTACCGTTCTATATGACTATATAATTTTATTTTATCTGATATATTATCTTAGCGATAACGTATTTATGCCATATAAAAAGATAACCACTTTAATAATCCCTGCTACCCAATTGACTGTATCATTTCCAGTACCTCTGACATACAGCTTTCTATTTCGGCGTATCGATACCGACCCTGATCAAGTATTACATTTGCCCAAGCTGCACAGATTTTATTTCAGATAAAATTGTATAGCGCTTTTTATTGGCTGCTTTTTGCGCACAAACGTTAATTAATAATGGTTCTATGAATATTTAATGTCTCTTATTAATCGTTAAGCAGAATAATTATGTTACCTCACTCATAGATAAATTGATGGTTATGTGCCAGCTATACCAATTTTATCTGATGCAGGTTTGTTTATCTGACTACAACCAATAGGGCTGAGATTTTATTTCCACAGAATCTGTAGCATAAAAATTATATCAGACAGATCAGATTTATACAGAAGCTAAAATCCGCCATATTTCACGGTAAAGGAACAATTTATGCTGATTAATGCACGGGATCATCTGCTATTAACCATTAAAGATATTCAGACATCGTGTGCCTTTTATGCCAATATACTTGGCATGCAGATAAATACCTTCGCTGATAACCACACTGTGCTGCATTTTGGTCAGATGGAAATTAATTTTCACTAGCAGAAACATGAATTTAAACTAAGATTTGCCCCTCTACTCCAGATTCTGCCGATTTATAGTTCATTATAGAGGGGAATAAATACTGGATCAGGTAATGGCAATATTGTATTAACACAAGATTCCACTTGAGCTAACACCAGCCACTAAAACTGGTACTTGTGACAAATTACTTCCACTCCCATTCGGGATCCAGATAATAACCCGATTAAGATGGCAAATTATCCACATAAATAATAAGAACCAAAGAATTTCTGCCAAGTTATCCACAGTCAGATAAAATTTCTGCTATTAAAAATGAGGCAGTATTTTTAAACTATGCGATTATTTTAGCGGTGAATGGTATGCTCATTCTGATTGACATAAACAATAATGGTGCGCCACTGCCCACCATTATTGTTTGAAAAAGATTTAAATCCGTTCAGCCAGCTCCTGAGCCTTACCTACATATAATGCTGGTGTCAGTGCCAGTAACTGTGCTTTAGCTGCATCTGGAATAGCCAGCTGATTAATAAAGGCCTGTAAACTTTCTGGTGTAATGCCATGTTTACCACGAGTAAGCTCTTTGAGCTGTTCATATGGATTGGCTACCCCATAGCGGCGCATAACTGTCTGAATCGGTTCAGCCAGTAATTCCCATGTAGCATTTAAGTCTGCGGCAAATGCGGCTGGATTGATTTCCAGCTTGTTCAGACCACGCAAATGGGCACTTAGCCCCAGTATGGTATAGCCAAAGCCCACGCCCATGTTTCGTAATACAGTACTGTCGGTTAAATCACGCTGCCAACGTGAAACGGGCAGTTTTTCGGCCAGAAAACCCAGAATGGCATTAGCCATCCCCAGATTACCTTCTGAATTTTCAAAATCAATTGGATTGACTTTGTGCGGCATGGTAGACGAACCTACTTCACCGGCCTTCACTTTCTGCTTAAAGTAACCAATAGAGATATAGCCCCAGATATCACGATTAAAATCAATCAGAATAGTGTTTATGCGGCTGATAGTCTGGAAAAACTCAGCCATATAATCATGTGGTTCAATCTGAATGGTATAAGGATTGAAAGTCAGTCCCAGATTATATTCGACAAAGCGGCGGCAATGGCCTTCCCAGTCTATCTCAGGATAAGCCACCAAATGAGCGTTATAATTACCTACAGCACCATTAATTTTACCCAGAAACTGCTGTTGCTGTATGGCCTGAATCTGGCGCTGTATTCGTGCCACTACATTGGCAATCTCCTTGCCAAGAGTACTGGGGGTGGCCGGCTGCCCATGAGTACGGCACATCATTGGTAAAGCTGCATGGGTATGCGCCAGATTACGCAAGACGCTTACCAGTTCATTAAGCTTGGGCAGTAATACTTCGTCCCGTGCCTGTTTCAACATCAGGGCATGTGACAGATTGTTGATATCTTCACTGGTACAGGAGAAATGAATGAATTCACTGACAGCCAGTACTTCCGGCACATTGGCAAAGCGCTGTTTCAGCCAGTATTCAATGGCTTTAACATCATGATTGGTAGTGGCCTCAATAGCTTTAACAGCCTGAGCATCTTCAAGAGAAAAATCGGCAATAACGCGGTCAATCTCGGCAATGGTAGCAGCACTGAATGGTGGTACTTCACTGATTCCGGCTTCGGCTGCCAGTGCCTTAAGCCAGCCTAGTTCTACCTGCACACGCGCATGCATTAAACCATATTCGGAGAAAATCGGCCGCAGGTCAGCCACAGCCGGCGCATAGCGCCCATCCAGAGGTGACAGGGCAGATAACGGATTTATCATGTTTCTTCTACTTCCAGAGTTATAAAAAGACAAAATTCAGTTAACCATTGCACATAGGGTGAAGTGGTTAATCCGTGAAAAGCTGTAACGCTTGCTTACCCGGATTGGGGTAATCCAATATCTGCTGCAAATCCTGCAAGCGTTGTACAATGGTTTGAGTAACAGCATTTGCCTGTTGCAATGCTGCTTCACTACAATCGGGGCGAGCATGCCCAAACAGCATATCATCAAGCAGTTTACGTACATGCATGTTGTCATGGCCATAAAAATCGACACCGATATCAGCCATACCGGCTTTATCAAAGAGTGTAGCCACCATACAGCTTTCTACAGTGGCCAGACCCAGGGCTCCATCTTCACCGCCCAGACGTCGAAACAGTGAATCAGCAGGAAAACCACCACAGGCCAGAAAATAGGCGCGGTTAAAAACGGTATTGGTGGCTGTAATCATTTCAAAAGTACGCCAGACCAATGCAAATTGCGCATGCTGGCGATAATGTTCCGGAATATTGTGCCCGCTTACCGGTAAACGCAGCAAACCAACTTGCGGGCGAAAGCGAAATACCGCACTGGCTGCCTGAAGCGCATGAGGCTGATAGGCATCATCAGCATCCAGAAAAGCAATATGGCTGCTGGCAGAAAGCAATGCTGCCCAGTTACGTGCCAGTGCTTGCCCGCGGTTAGTTGCCAGAAATTCTGCCCTAATCTGCTGTGGATAACGCTGCTGCCATTGCCGAATCTGGCTGGCAGTACTATCGGTAGAGGCATCATCAACTAGCCACAGGCAACCCAGCTCAGGCTGCACCAGTACACTTTCAATTGCCCGTGCCAGTGTATTTTCTGCGTTATAGCAGGGAATGATGACATCAATGCAATCCATGCAAGGTACCTTAAAAAATTAAGGCTGCCCAGATACAGCAGGCAGCCTTATGACCTTTTACTTAAACACCTTGTTTCAGGCTAGCTTCTATGAAGCCATCAAGGTCACCATCCATAACCGCCTTGATATTGCCAACTTCGTAGCCAGTACGTAAATCCTTGATTCTAGATGAATCAAATACATAAGAACGAATCTGGTGTCCCCAGCCCACATCATCCTTGCTGGCTTCGAGATTCTGTTTTTCTTCATTGCGGCGACGCATTTCCAGCTCAAACAGTTTTGCTTTCAACATATTCATCGCCTCTTCACGATTGCGATGCTGCGAACGGTCATTCTGGCACTGCACCACAATACCGGTAGGTTCATGAGTAATGCGTACAGCTGAATCAGTTTTGTTAATATGCTGTCCGCCGGCACCAGATGCACGGTATGTATCTACGCGTAAATCCGCCGGATTGATTTCAATTTCAAAACTGTCGTCCACCTCGGGATACACAAATACTGAAGCAAACGAAGTATGCCGTTTGTTATTGGAATCAAAAGGTGAATAGCGTACCAGACGATGGATACCTGTTTCGGTACGCAGCAATCCATAGGCGTATTCACCATCCAGCTTGATGGTAGCCCGGTTAACCCCGGCAATTTCACCCTCGTCTTCTTCGAGGATTTCTACCTTAAAGCCTTTGCGTTCGCCATAGCGCACATACATGCGCAATAACATGCCAGCCCAGTCTTCTGCTTCTGTACCACCGGCACCGGCAACAATATCAATAAAGCAGTTGTTGACATCGGCCGGCTGATTAAACATGCGTTTAAATTCCAGCTGTGCCACTTCTTCCTGCAAGGCAGTAATATCTGCCCGTACCGCAGCAAAGGCGTCGGTATCATTTTCCTCTACGGCCATTTGCAGCAGCAGGCGATTATCTTCGATACCGCTATGCAAGTGATCCAATGTTAATACAATCCCTTCGAGCACCTTGCGCTCTTTGCCCACTTCCTGCGCTTTTTTCGGATCGTTCCACAATTCTGGATCTTCTGACAAGCCAATTACTTCTTCCAGACGGTCTTTTTTGCCAGCGTAGTCAAAGATACCTCCGTAAATCATGACTACGGGATGCCATATCATCCAGAATATTGTTTAACTGATTAATCTGCTCCGCTTCCATGATGTTCTCTTAGTCAGGTATTTGAAAATAGGCGCGTATTATAACAGAAGCTGTCATGGCAATCAGGCCGCTTTTACACGGCCTGATTGACAGCAAATCGTAATTTGAGCTAATTCACAGAAATTTTATCCGTTTATGGTACGCCGGCTTAACGCTGTCAGCCGATATAATAAATAACGTAACACAATCCCATAAGTAGGCAGAAAGAAAAGCGCAGCTACGCTGATTTTGAAAGCATAGTCAGTCAGGGATATCTGTAACCAGTTGGCAGCCATAAATGCATCCGGCGAATGATAAAACGCCACAGCAAAAAACAGTAATGTATCGACAGCACCGCCCAGAATAGCAGAAGCACTGGGCGCCAGCCACCAGCGCTGACATTGGCGCAGCCGGTTGAATACCAAAATATCCATCAACTGGCCGACAACATAAGCTGTAAAACTGGCCAGTGCAATCCGTGCTACGAATAAATCAAAATGGCTTAATGCTGCCCAGCCCATCCAGTGCCCATCCTGAAACAATACGGAAATGGCATAGGAAAACAGTAATGAAGGCAGCATTACCCAGAAAATAATCCGTCTGGCCAAGCCGGAACCAAAGATCCGTACGGTTAAATCGGTCGTGAGAAAAATAAACGGAAAGGTAAAAGCTCCCCAGGTATTGTGTAAGCCGAACAAGGTAAAGGGAAACTGTACCAGATAATTACTGGCCACAATCACCAGCATGTGCCAGAAAGTCAGCCAGCGCAATGCTTTATAGCGCTGCGCTGCGGAAAATTCATACATATTTGTTCCTATCAATCAACCAGCCATCATCGCATCAGGCATGCACAAACCATGCCAATGTACTGAAGATGGCAAAATGTATAACCGTGCAATGTGCAAATGTTATTTCACCTGAAACTGGAGTAGACGTTGTGCTGCCATATCGCTGTAGCGCGTATCCGCCTCACCATAATTGGCATACGGATGGATTGCAATACCACCACGAGGGGTAAATTCACCATATACTTCAATATACTTTGGCTGCATCAAAGCAATCAGGTCTTTCATGATAATATTGACACAATCTTCATGAAAATCACCATGATTGCGAAAGCTGAACAAATACAGTTTTAGAGATTTACTTTCCACCATACGCAAACGCGGCAAATAATTGATATAAATGGTGGCAAAGTCTGGCTGGCCGGTTTTCGGACACAGACTGGTAAATTCAGGACAGATAAATTTAACGAAATAATCGTTATCAGGATGTTGGTTGTCAAAGGCTTCGAGCAGCTCAGGGGCATAATCACTACGGTATTCTGTATGCTGATTACCCAGCAAGCTTACTGTGCCCAGATCATTTTGTGCACGCATATAATTGATTTCCTAGTTTTTTAATGTGGGAGGTTTACGAACCACAGAGTAGGCAATTATACCGAGAATTTACTTGGAATTAAAATCACACTTGCAATACTTTAATCAAAGTACAAAGGCAATAAAATGGTTATTTTTAATATATTATTCCGAGAATATGAACTGATCAGGCATAAATTTTAATTATCTGCTATTTTAATTAATATTAAAGCAATAATATAGTTATGCGAAAGTTTAATCCTTGCTTTTTAAGCACATTCATTATAGCCTGATAAGTAAATCATTAAAATTTAGAACAATAGAATTAAACAGGAATTATTATGAATCAGGTAGTATCCCGCCCGATAGATGACGTTAGAATTAAAGAAATTAAAGAACTATTGCCACCCATTGCCCATTTATATGAATTACCTATCACTGAACAAGCTTCTGAATTAGTACACAATACACGCAACGCCATTGCTGCTCTGGTTCATGGTCTCGATAAGCGTTTACTGGTGATTATTGGCCCTTGTTCCATCCATGATCCAGCAGCCGCATTGGAATATGCACAACGACTTAAGGTATTACGTGAGAAATACGCCAGAGAGTTACTGGTTGTAATGCGGGTTTATTTTGAAAAACCACGCACTACTGTCGGCTGGAAAGGATTTATCAATGATCCTCATATTGATGGTTCCTACGATATTAACTACGGTTTGCGTCTGGCTCGCAAGCTGTTGCTGGAGCTGAATAATATGGGCATGCCAGCAGCCACAGAATTTCTGGATATGATTACTCCGCAATATTTTGCTGACCTGATTTCCTGGGGAGCAATTGGTGCCCGTACTACCGAAAGTCAGGTACACCGCGAGCTGGCTTCCGGTCTGAGCTGTCCGGTAGGTTTTAAAAACGGTACCGATGGCAATCTGAAAATTGCCATAGACGCCATTGGCGCTTCCAGCCATCCGCATCACTTTCTTTCAGTTACCAAGGCAGGACACTCGGCAATTGTGCGCACCAGTGGTAACCCAGACTGCCATATCATCCTGCGCGGCGGTAAAGAACCCAATTACAGTCATGAGCATGTGCAGGCAGCAGTAAATGAACTGAATAAACATCAGGTAACACCCAATCTGATGATTGATTGCAGCCATGCCAACAGTTGCAAGGATTACCGCCGACAAATGGAAGTGGCACAAGATATTGCCGCCCAAATTCAGGCCGGTGAACAGCACATTATGGGGGTAATGGTAGAAAGCAACCTTATAGCAGGACGGCAGGACAACCCGGACAATTATGGACAGAGTATTACAGATGCCTGCATTGGTTGGGACGAAACAGAAGCCATGCTGGAATTACTGGCACAGGCAGCACAAGCACGTCAGCAAAAATAATCCAGTATCAGTACCGGATAGTTTGTAAAAGCGATTTTTTGCTGGTACCACCCTGCTCAAAAATATCCCCCGTATACAGCGGGGGTATTTTTTACCGTTCGGCTTTAAAACTAAGCAAGTGCTGGCGGGTGGCCAGCCATGCACCCAGCATACCTAGTCCACAGACTACCAGCAAAATAGCGAGTATTTCCCCGAGATTGAAAAAACGCCAGACAATATGCACTCCGTATGGCTGCAAAATGGTGCTAAGTAATGGCTGGGTCTGGTAATTGAGCCAGTAACACAACCCAATACTGATGGCCGCAGCCAGCAGGCTTTGCCAGATAGCCAGATAAAGGAATGGCCGCCGGATAAAAGATGCCGGTGCACCTAACAGCTTAGTAATTTCGATTTCTTCACGGTGACTGAGAATCTGCAAACGAATAGTGTTATAGGCCACCAGAGCAAACGCCAGCCCCAGTGTAATAGCCAGAAACCACAGCAACTGATGGATAAACTGATTAATCTGATACAGAGTTTGCATCCATTCAGCATCCATTTTCACACTTTCCACCATTGGTAGTTGTGCCAGATTTGTCTGTAAGCCAGCCAGTTCCTCAGGCGTATCCACTTGGGGGGTAACAGTAAATGCATCCGGTAAAGGATTGCTGTCAAGCATTGAAACCAGATCCTGATTGCCCATACTGCGCTGTAACTCCTCCAGTCCCTGCTGTTTGCTCACAAACACCACTTTTTCCAGTTGCTTATTACTGCGCAATGCTTGTTCAACAGTCTGATTATCGCTGGCTTTGGCATCAATCTGCATATACAGAGTCATGGTTGGCACCTCATTCATCTGTCCCAATAACTGCTGCCCACTCTGCACCCCGAGATACAAAGCCAAAGGTAACGTCATGGCAATCGCCAGCATCAGTAAAATCAACAAAGTTGCAACTGGCTGACGCAGCAACTGGCGCAGCGCTTTACAACCAGCTTCTTTATGCAGTGAAATCAGTTGCTTCATGCGTATAACCTACCTTCCTGCAAGCGGATGATACGGTGTCCATAGTCAGCCATTAATGTTTCATCATGTGCGGCTACCATGACCGTGGTGCCGGCCTCATGAAACGTTTTAAACAACTCCATGATATCCAGTGCATAAGCTCTGTCCAGATTAGCAGATGGTTCATCAGCAATCAGCAAACCGGGCTGGTGTACAATTGCACGAGCAATACACAATCGCTGTTGCTCACCACCGGACAGAGTAATCGGGTCAGCCAGCTCACGCCCACCCAGTCCAACTTTCTCAATAGCCACCCGTGCCCTGCGCTCTGCCTGCCTGCGCTCATAACCGATAATACGCAACGGTAGCATCACATTTTGCAACACATTGCGGTCAAACAGTAATTTATGATCCTGAAATACGATACCGATATGCTGACGCAAATAGCCCAACTGATTGTCATTTAAGCGCCCTAAATCCTGATTATTCAGCCACACCTTGCCCTTAGTTGGTTTAACAATACCGCTAATCAGTTTAAGAATGGTTGACTTGCCAGCACCAGAATGGCCGGCAATAAAAATCATCTCACCTTTGTTGATAGAGAAACTGAGATTTTTCAGTGCAGTAAAACCGCCCGGATATATTTTTGATACCTGCTCAAAACGAATCATCTGTATATGTCCGTTTGTTATATGGATATTGGTCAATTATACCGCAGCATACTGCCAAAGAAAGCCTGCACCTGTTCAGTATCGCCAGTTCGCGGTATGCTATCCTATTCTAATCAGTATCTGTACGCAAACAAGGAAACTGCAATGCAACCGATTACCATGTATACCACTGGTGTATGCCCTTATTGCCAGATGGCCAAAGCATTACTCAAACAAAAAGGCGTAGCCGATATTAATGAAATCCGCATTGATACCGACCCACAAGTCCGTGAACAGATGATGCAGCGCACTGGTCGTCGTACTGTACCGCAGATTTATATTGGTGAAGTTCACGTTGGCGGCTTTGATGATTTGAATGCTTTGAACCAAGCAGGTAAACTAGACGCACTGCTGGCAGGCTAAGCACGTAATATCTCTTTTCTCCCTCATCTGGCGCAGCTGGATGAATCTGCAACATTAACTTTTATCCCTTTGTTGAAAGAAAAGCATGAGCACAAAAGAAGAAGCACAAGAACAAACTACACAACAACCGGTATTCAGCATTGAAAAAATTTACCTGAAAGATTTGTCACTGGAAGTACCGCATGCACCACAAATCTTTTTGGAAAATGGCGAACCACAAATCGAAATGCGCGTAACTTCTGCTGCTGAAAAGCTGGAGGAAGAATTTTATAACGTAACTGTTACCGTGACCGTGACCGCCAAAATGACCGACGACCGTGTTCTGTTCCTGAACGAAGTGGCACAAAGCGGTATTTTCCGCATTGCAAATATTCCTGAAAATGATGTGGAACTGCTACTGGCTGTGGCCGCACCGAACATTCTGTTCCCATATGCCCGTGAGACTGTATCCAGTACCATTACCCGCTCTGGCTTCCCGCCAGTAATGCTGGCTCCGATCAACTTCGAGGCCATGTATCAGGCTCAACAGGCAAATGCAGGCAATGCCTGATTGCTGATAAAAAAAGCTGCTTTATCCACAGGTGCCTGCCGCACTAGGATAAAGCAGCTTTTTTACGGCTACCATTGATGACTAGCGCATCAGCGCTGGTAACGGTACTGAAATACACAGGCAGTCAGCAAGCCTAGTATACATAAAGGCAGAATATAATACATGGCACCAATCGGACTAAAACTGCTTAACCATTGCACCAGCGGCAGCGTTAAAGCACCAACAACCGCGTAAGCTACATTGTAGGAAAAAGAAATACCTGTAAAGCGGATAGCTGGCGGAAACATCCGAATCATGGCCGCAGAAATAATACCGGCCACACCCGTAGCCAGCCCCAGTAGCATATACAGGGCAAAAATCATACCCTCACTATAATGCCCCAGTGCCGGATAAAATAACACCGCCATCAAACCAGTAAACGCAATTCCACCAATCAGCATGCGCCCCGTACCCAGACGGTCAGCAAGCAGACCATACAAAACACAACCCAACATCTGCATCACAATAGCTGTACTCTGCATTTCAAATGCCTGAGTACTGGAAAAACCAAAGCTGCCCGTCAATAACTGCGGCATAGCCAGCAGAATTACCACAACACAGCCAGTCAGAAACCAAGTGAGCAGCATACCGACGACAACAGCAGTTTTATGTTTTTTAATCAGAACTTTAACTGGCATTTCCGTTACCAGCTCCTTGCGTTGCTGCATTGCTTTAAAAACTGGTGTTTCATGCAGATAACTGCGTAAATACAAAGTCAGCAAGCCAAACAAACCGCCCAGAATAAAAGGAATACGCCAAGCGCCCTCCAGAATCTCTTCACTACTGAAATTTTTCGCCATCACCAGCGCAATCAGCGAGCCTAGTAAAATTCCCAGCGACAAACCAGCCGTGAGAAAGCCATTAGCCATACCCACATGCTTTTCAGGCACATGCTCAGATACAAAAGTCCAAGCTGCTGGAATTTCACCACCAATTGCCACCCCCTGAATCATGCGCAATATCAACAGCAACACTGGCGCAGCATAGCCAATAGTAGCAAAAGTAGGCATCAGCCCCAGAAACAGAGTTGGTAATGCCATCATCATAATAGACAATGCAAATAAACGTTTCCGCCCGAGCAAGTCACCAAAATGAGCCATCACAATACCGCCCAGCGGGCGGAACAGATAGCCAGCAGCAAAAATACCATAGGTATTGAGCATTGCCCAGAACGGGTTTAACCCAGCAGGAAAAAACAGTTCAGACAATACTTTGGCATAAAAAACATAAATTACAAAATCATAAAACTCCAGCGCACCACCAAAGGATGACAGCATCAAGGTACGCACATCTTCCCGTGTTAACAGCTTTCTATCGGCTGCAACCTCTGCATTCTGGCTCTTCATGTAACTTTCTCAATCAAACAGATTAAAATCAAAAGCGGTTTATAACAGCCTCAGCTGACTTTTTCAAATTCAAATCCACAGTAATCAATCAGACCAGCATTCAGGCACCCAGCCAAACCACCACCTTGTTTTTAGTTATAAAGAAACAAAAAAACAGTATTTCCGTCCCCATACCAGCATTGCTACATTAAAACATCTGTCTACAAACAAAAATTCTGGCATGAACATATATCAGCACTATGGCCTGTTAGGGGCAATATTAATAGGCTTAACAGCATGTAATAGCAATAACAACAGCGAAACAACCCTGCTCAACGCATCCTACGATGCCACTCGCGAGCTATACCAGCACTACAATACTGATTTTCAGCACTACTGGTATCAGCAAACTGGTCAGAAAATTCACATCCGCCAGTCTAATGGTGGTTCCGGCAAGCAGGCCATTGCCGTACAGAATGGCCTGAAAGCAGATGTCGTGACACTGGCACTGGCTGGAGACATCAATGCCCTAAACCGTGGCAAAAAAGCACTACTGCCACCAAACTGGCAACAACGTTTACCTCATAACAGCACTCCCTATACATCTACTATCGTCTTTCTGGTGCGTAAGGGTAATCCTAAACATATTCACGACTGGGGCGACCTGATACAGAACAATGTCCAGATTATCACACCCAACCCAAAAACATCCGGCGGGGCACGCTGGAATTTTTTAGCTGCGTGGGCATGGGCCAAACACCAGCCAAACGGCAACGATGCCAGTGCTGAAGCATTTTTACGCGCCCTGCTTCAGCACGTACCCATGATGGATACCGGAGCGCGCGCCGCCACCATTACATTCACCCACCGTCAGCTAGGCGATGTATTACTGGCATGGGAAAATGAAGCCAGACTAGCGCACAAACAGGCACCGGACGAATTTGAAATTATCACCCCGTCCCTGTCCATTCTGTGCGAGCCACCAGTAGCAGTAGTTGACAGCAATGTAACCATCCCGGACAAGCGCAGGCTAGCTATCGCCTATCTGCAACATCTATATAGCGACAGCGCACAGCGACTAATTGCGCAAAGCTTTTTCCGACCGGTTAATCCCAAAATCATGGCAGAATACCGCCACCAGTTTCCTAGCCTGCAACTGGTTACCATTGATAAAGAATTTGGCGGCTGGACAGCAGCACAACAACGTTTCTTTAGCGATGGCGGCATATTTGACCAGATTTATGCCAGCCCGAAACCATAAACCAAAAGCATAAATATTAAAAATAGCCTGATCCTGCCATCAGGTATTCAGACCATTTACCCCGAATACAGCAACGTATTTACCAGACTGATTTCTCACATAACTACCTTGCCCACATCCCAGAAATCCACCGCTGCATCCACTACCGGCCTGACAATACCAACGCGGATAGCAAAATCGCCAAAACCTTCACCCGCATTACGTTCCTGTGCCCAGCGGGCAATCCACTCCTGCAAGATAACCAGCACCTCATCAACCGTAATATTCTCACGGAACAAGCGCGGAATACGCGTACCAGCACGATTACCACCAACATACAGATTGTAGCGACCAATTGCCTTACCAATCAGCCCAATCTCGGCCAGTAAGGCACGGCCACAATTATTTGGGCAACCTGTAACGCGCAGGATAATATGCTCCTGTGCCAGACCATATTGCGCCATCAGCGCATCAACCTGGTCGATAAAGCCAGACAAAAAGCGTTCAGATTCAGCCATCGCCAGCGGGCAGGTCGGAAAAGCAACACAAGCCATACTGTTTTTGCGCTGCTCTGAAATATCATCATCAATCAGCCTGAATTCACGCGCAATCCGTTCAATTTCATCTTTATTTTCAGGCAACACACCGGCAACAATTACATTCTGATTAGCAGTCAGCCGGAAATCACCCTTATGAACTTTGGCCAGCTCACGCATACCGGTTTTCAGCGGCCGATCCGGATAGTCGAGCAAACGGCCATTTTCAATAAATAAAGTCAGATGCCAGCACCCGTCTTCACCGTATACCCAGCCGATACGGTCGCCGCGCTCAGTTAATTCATAGGGGCGGCTGGCCGCGAATTTAAAACCCTGTCGCCGCTCAACTTCCTCCTTAAACACCTCCACCCCCACACGCTGCAACGTATAACGTGTGCGCGCATTCTTGCGATCACTGCGGTTGCCCCAGTCCCGCTGTGTTGTTACCACCGCTTCAGCACAACGCACTACCTGCTCCACCGGAATAAAACCAAAATCCTTGGCTGTATTAGGAAAAGTATGCTGATTACCGTGATCGATAGACAAACCACCACCTACCAGCACATTAAAGCCAACCAGCTTACCTGCTTCACCAATGGCTACAAAATTCAAATCATTGGCGTGCAAATCCACATCATTCAGTGGCGGAATAACCAGCGCCGTTTTGAATTTGCGTGGTAAATAAGTTTTGCCATTAATCGGTTCCACCGCATCACCACTGACACCTTCAGACAAAGGCGCAGCCAGTTCCGAACTGAGTACCTTCTCCCCATCCAGCCAGATATCAGCATAAGCATGTGTCCGCGGCAATAAATGTTCAGAAATCCTGCATGCCCATTCGTAGGCTTCCCGATGCAGGCTGCTTTCAACTGGATTATTGGTACACAAAACATTACGATTAATATCACCGGCCGTAGCAATTGAATCTAGTCCTAACTGATGCAACCACTGATGCATTGGCTTAATATCGTGTTTCAGCACCCCGTGAAACTGGAATGTCTGGCGCGTAGTCAGACGAATACTGCCATACAGCGTATGTGTCGTAGCAAATTCATCAATTCCCAGCCATTGTTGCGGCGTAATAATCCCGCCGGGCAGACGACAGCGCATCATCACATTTTTCAGTGGTTCCAGTCTGGCTGCCTGCCGCTGTGCACGAACATCACGGTCATCCTGCTCATACATACCATGAAAACGAATCAACTGGAAATCATCACCATTAAACCCACCAGTAATTCCATCATGTAGATCCGCAGCAATCTCACCATACAGATAATTACTTTCACCTTTCAGCCGCTCATTATCTGACAATGGCGCATCAGGCATTCTGGCACGTGGGTCATTATTCATATTCAGTATTCCTTAATATGGCATCTTGTTATAATTCATTCAAAACATTGTATAATTAAACAGCAAGCAGCCAAAAGAATACCGAGTTGTAATCAAAGAGATTTTAGTTATATCACCCAGCAGCCAGAACACACCGGCTGCATCTAAACCAGCACAGGAACATACATGCAACGTGGCATCTACCAACATTACAAAGGCAAACTGTATCAGGTTACCGGAACAGCACGCCATAGCGAAACCGAAGAAGAACTGGTTATCTACCAGTGTCTGTATGGTGATTATTCAACCTGGGTACGCCCAAAAAGCATGTTTATCGAGACCATAACCATCAATGGTCAGACCCTGCCAAGATTTGCTCTCTTACAAGCGCTTTAACCGTAGCTGTCATACCTATCCTATTTATCATCACAACAGCAATTCAGCCACATCCAGAACAAAAAAGCACTAACTACCCTTCACAACAGTAGTTAGTGCTGCCAACAGACTAATATCTTCTGCTAAAAACTTATTTACCAATACAAAACCGGCTAAAAATCACCCCCAGCAAATCATCGGCACTGAATTCACCGGTAATTTCATTTAATGCATTTTGAGCCAGACGCAAATGTTCCGCCAACAGCTCAATCTGATTATCCTGACATAAACTGGCATTCAGCAACTCCTGCTGAGCGTGCTCAAGAGCCTGAATATGGCGTGTTCGTGCCAGAAACAGGCCTTCACTTTCTCCCTGCCAGCCCACTTGCTGCAACAGCGCCCGACGCAGTAAATCCAGACCGACACCCGTTCTGGCAGACAGAGCAATCACCTGTTCCGCATCCGTAAATGCCTGTAGCTGGCCGGTTTCACGTGAAACACTCGCAGCATCTTCACCTGTTAAATCAATCTTATTATGCACTTCAATCTTGTGTAAACCTGCCGGTAACTGCGCCAGAATCGCCGCTGTGGTGGCATTTATACCTTCACGCTGGTCAACCAGCACCAGTGCTACATCCGCCTGTTGTACCGCCTGCTGACTGCGTTCAATACCGATACGCTCAACCACATCCTCAGTTTCACGCAAACCAGCCGTATCAATAATATGTACCGGTACACCATCCAGCGTAATCTGCTCCCTGACCGTATCCCGCGTTGTACCAGCAATATCAGTGACAATCGCCACATCATCACCTGCCAGCGCATTGAGCAGGCTCGATTTACCCACATTGGGCGCCCCTACCAGCACCACATTCATGCCTTCACGTAACAATGCGCCCTGTTGTGCATGCAGCAGCACCTTGTCCAACTGGCTGCGCAACTGCGCCAGCTTACCGCTGGCATCCGCTGCCTGAAGAAAATCAATGTCCTCCTCTGGAAAATCCAGCGTTGCTTCCACCAGCATGCGCAAAGTAATCAGCTCATCTACCAGTCGGTGAATTTCCTGCGAAAATGCCCCTTTCAGGCTGCGCACCGCCATGCGTGCTGCAGACTGGCTGGAAGCATCAATCAAATCAGCCACACTTTCAGCCTGTGCCAGATCCAGTTTGTTATTTAGAAAAGCACGTTTGGTAAACTCTCCCGGTTCAGCCAGCCGGGCGCCCAGTTGCAGGCAGCGTTGCAATAACATCTGCAACACTACCGGCCCGCCATGCCCCTGTAACTCAACCACATCCTCACCAGTAAAGCTGGCCGGTGCCGCAAAATACAGCAGCAAACCATTATCAATAACAGCACCCTGTTCATCAACAAAATCGGTATACATCACCCTGCGTGGTACAGGCGTTTTGCCACCACTTAATTTTTGCGCCAGAGACAGTAGATTTTTACCGGACAAACGCACTACCCCCACTCCACCACGCCCGGGCGCAGTTGCAATCGCAGCAATAGTCGGATTATTCTCCATCATCAAAACCCCAGCTTATCAAAACAGTTCAGGCAGCCTGAAACAGCTGCCTGAACAAAATCTGTATACAACTGCAACTCAATCATCAACCTGCAATAATTCCACATCAAAAATCAGCGTAGCATCAGGCGGAATCACCCCTTCAACACCACGGCGACCATAAGCCATATGTGGCGGAATAGTCAGTTTACGTTTACCGCCCTCTTTCATGCCATCAAAACCTTTATCCCAGCCAGCAATCACTATACCAGCGCCCAGAGTAAATGTGAGCGGCTGCTGACGGGTAACACTGGAATCAAACACCGTACCGTCTTCCAGCATACCAGTATAATGCACCGTGATTTCCTTTCCCTTTACAGCGTCCTTACCAGTACCCTGCTGCAAATCTTCAATCACCAGATCCATACTTATTCATCCTTGGCTAATAAAATAGCGTACACTGTAACACAGACACTCAACCCATGCATGTTCTAGGTCGCAGCAATCTTTTTATTTATCAGGAGAAAACATGAATATCAGCGAAATTGTTTTTCTGGATCGTGCCACCCTGCCCGAGTTCCCGTTCAACTTCCAGTTTCCCCATCATATCACCAGCTACAGCCATAGCAGTCCAGATGAAGTTGCCGCTCGAATCGCTCATGCCAATATTGTCGTATCCAACAAAGTACGCATTGATGCCGATGCCATCAGCAACAGTCCGCAACTGCAACTAATTGCCGTACCGGCTACCGGTCTGGATCATATTGATCAGCAAGCGGCACAAGAACACAACGTAGGTATACGCAATGTCCGTGGCTATGGCAACGATACTGTTGCCGAACATGCAATGATGCTTATTCTGGCATTAATGCGTCATTTACCGGCTTATCAGCGCGATATAGCGGCCGGATTATGGCAAAACAGCCCTTTTTTCTGCCACTTCGGTGCTCCCATCCGTGATCTGAACGGCAAAACACTGGGTATTTTCGGGAAAGGCGGCATCGGACAGGCACTGGCAGCACGAGCTCAGGCTTTCGGAATGCATATTCTCTGGGGTGAACACAAAAATGCCACTAGCTGCCGTAATGGCTACACACCATTTACCCAGCTCATACAGCAAGCCGACGTCATATCCCTGCATTGTCCCCTGAATGAGCAAACACGTAATCTGATTGATGAAGCAGAATTAAAAATGATGAAACCACAGACTGTACTGATTAATGTAGGACGCGGTGGTCTGGTAGCGGAAGAGGCATTAGTAGCCGCATTGAAATACGGACAGTTAGGCGGAGCAGGTGTAGATGTACTAAGCGAAGAACCGCCCGTACATGGTAATCCATTACTGCGTGCTCACCTGCCTAACCTGATTATTACCCCGCATATGGCATGGGGCAGCGAAGAAGCCATACAGCGTATCTGTACCATCCTAGAGGACAATATTAACACTTATATGTGTAAAAAATAAAAGTAATTAGCGCAATGGTCTGGCCATTACTTCTGTCAGCAATGCAGAATAACTGGCCACCAGATCAGTATTATCTGGCAGGAAGCGGGCGATCAGTTTACGTTGGTTATACAGATACTGAGCTGAATGACATGCATGATCGTTCATCACAGCAGATAACTGCTTGGCACCCGCTTGCACATCATTGCCAGCATAATAATAGCCTAGATCTGAAACCATCTCTGCATTATGAATTAAAGGATAGCCCTGCCAGCATACTTCCAGATAGAAATAATTAAGCGGATTTTCCCATTGATGTGAAATCACCGCATCGGTATTGGCTGCCAAAAATGTTGGTGTATCATAACGACCCAGAAATACAGACTTGCGATTTCTCACAATATCCAGCTTATTCATTAAAGCAATGAATTCCATTGATTTCTGCGCCATCGGTAAGGTATTGCAAACCTGTAGGATATTAATGGCTTCAGGATTATTCCGATACACTAGTTCTGCAATCAGAATCGGGTACAGGCAGAATTTTACTACATCAATATTCGGTTCCATAACCGACAAACGCCAACCCTTATTACCAGAATCCGGCGCCTGCCATGAGCCCTGAAATGGTATAGCAGCCGTTTTCTGATTCAAGAATATCGGACTCCATACAAACGGCACCACACGTGCTTCATGACGGCGAAATACTTCAAAATACGCCCGGCTGCAATTAGCAACCTGCGGAATCATCCAGATATCATCATAACGTTGATTAATGAACAGATTAGCCCCACCCATATTACGCGAAAACAAAACCGCTTCCATCATATGGATATATTCAAAACCACAGCAATAAGAAATCAGACGCACGCCTCTATTCTTGATATAGGCCGTCTGCTCAGCACTAATCTGTCCACCTAGCTCAATCAGTACATCAACCTGATCTTTTGCCTCAGAAAAACTTTTAGTTGGCCATACCTGCAAATCCCAAGGTAAGCTTGATGTAATCGGTACACCCGTTGTATTTACCAACACCACAGAATCTACATTCGGGCAATTTTTCAGCGCATCAGCAAGAAAAACAGCATTCTGTTTAATGCCATTATTCCACAGCGTTTCTTCAGGATGGCTCAGACCGATAGTAATCCCAATACACAAACGTGCTGGCGTAGCGTCCTGATCATGGCTGGAAATTAAATTCGAAGTACTAGATAAGCTCATAATTTCAATAGAGAATATTTTATTTCTGGCAGGTTTATGTACATAAATATCAAAGAGATAGCAAAATCAGTGCAATCTAAGCTTTAAACAGCGATGCAAGTGCCTCAGTATAACAGCGGACGTTGCTTTCCGCTTCAGGATACAGAGTTGCCAGAAAGGCATTTGCCTGCTCACGATAACTGGCAAGATTCTCATCATGCATCTTATATGCATCCACCAGTTTCTGCCCACCTTCTTCACAGTCAAAATCATGATAGCGATAGCCACAATCACCAATCAGGTGTGAATTATGAATCAGCGGATAGCCACCATACAAAGCTTCATAATAAATATAATTCTGCGCGTTTTCCCAATGATGACAAACAATCGCCTCACAATAACGCGAAACTACCTGCCATATAGGATAACGACCTTCAAACGAAATCAAACCATGCCGAGCAATATCCAGACTCTGAGCAAACAGACTGAAAGTTTTCTGCTCTCTCAGATTCATAGTATTACACGCGTAAATATGTTCAATAAAATCCGGATTCAGCCGATGTGCGCTTTCACATACCAGCATAGGCATATAACTGGTTTTCACCATACACATATTGGGCTCAAACATACCAACACGCCAGCGTCTGCGCCCCGGCCGGTACTCAAACCGCTCACCTTCAGACAATTTTTCACATGCGCGCTCCAGAATAACCGGACTCCATAAATGCGGCATAATCCGCACCGGAGCACGAAATGCACTTGAGAAGTATGGCATACAGGTTTTTTCGTATTCAGGTAATGTCCATACTTCATCATATGGCGCCCCCGTAATCAGCAAAGCAGATGGCTTATTGAACAGCATACGTTCAATATCAATCACATAATCATTGCCCACCCGCATACTGACTACTTTACCACCTCTGGCCTTGAAATTTATCATCCATTCCTTAGCCAACTGGGCGCTCATCTCAATCATCACATCGAGCTCATTCATGGCACTGGCCATATCAATCACCGGCACAGGCGAATCCCGCAGGAAATTCATTGCATCCTGCATATCGCCATCACCGGAACCAGCCACCAGCACCACATTACCAACAATCGGTGATTTCTGTAATAACATCGCCAGAAACAGGCAATTCTGAAAAATGCCATTTTCCCACAGCGACTGTGCTCCTTTACGCACATAAATCGAAACACCTACACGAAGCGAAGACACAGACGGCATGAATTAACCTCTTAATAATTCCGGACGATCAGCACACAGATTAGATAACAGTTGCGTATGGGCAGCAATATTGGCTTCAGCCAAAGGAGAAATGGCCTTAAACAAAGCCTGCGCAGCCTGACGCTGGCTATCCAGATTTTCCTCATGATGCTGCCAGGCAAGAATCAATTGCCTGCCTGCCTCTGGTGCATCAAAGTCCGGATAATAATAACCAGCGCCAAACTCTTTTAGCCACGGAGAATTGTGAATCAGCGGATAATCACCATATAGCGTATCCATATACAGATAATTCTGGTCATTACACCATTGATGTGAAACCACAGCATTCGCATGCTGCGCCATAAAACCAGCTATATCATGGCGGCCATAAAAGCAGGCTTTATGCTCCTTAACCAGATTCAGCGAATTGGCCAGATACAGCATCGTCAAATGATCTTTCATATGCAGCGTATTGAGCACATGCATCATCCCTACTGACTGCGGCTGCTGGCGATAAGCTTCATCACAGGCCAGCATCGGAATAGATGAAGTTTTGACAACTGAAATATTAGGCTCAAAAATAGCTACATTCAAAGGTGTTTTAATACCATCATGCAAATTGCCACGCCAGCCAAAACGGAAGCCAAGTGCACTGATTTCCTGTGTGCGCTTGGATACAAACATCGGATCCCACAGATAGGGCGTAACATGCACCGGGCGGCGATACATCGTACGCAGCATCGGAATATAAGCCTTATCTTTGGGTAACAGCCATACCTCATCAGAACGGTCTACCGGCGAAAAATTGGTAGGTTTTTCAAATATATTATATTCCACCAGTCCCACATAAGGCTGGCCAACACAATAAAACACCACCTTTTTGCCACGAGCCCGCTGTAAGGCCAGCCATTGCGGATTCAATGCCCCCGCCAGCTCAATAATAACATCGAAAGCATCACTAGCTTCCTGCTCTGACATTAAACGCAAATCAAACAGATTTAAATCAATCTGCTCAGCCATACTCGGCTGCCCACCCACATTAATCAGATCAACTGATTTAACAAATGGGATAGCCTTCAGACTTAGAGCTAAAAATATAATATTCTGCCCCATACCATTTTCCCAGATATTCTGGTTAGCATGGGTGATAACAGAAATACCGATGCGCATATTAATCCGTATTCTTAGTAAAAATACTACTACTGATAAACAAATAAAACTTCTGGGCTTCATAAAGGAAGACCAGAAGTTTACTCAGCTAAGATTTTTTACCACTTAAAGCCGATTGCAGAGTTAACAGCTGCTTCTTTACCAGTAGTGGAAACACCTGCACCCCACGTAATTTTACCGTTTTTACTTGCTGCCTTATAGTTTACACCTATGGCACCATAACTACGGTATGTACCTACACCGATACCAACAGCCTGTCCGCCAGAGCTCAGGGACGGCAGATAGGCACCAGACAATGCCATTGCCATTGCAGTACCAGAATAGGCACGGCGCTCAACATGGTGAAGATTGTCATTTAACTGATTAACATATTCATTTACTTTGCTAATCTGATTACTAACACCTTTAAGCTGAGCCACATTCACCGCATCCGTATCCTCCGTACCCGCAGCGACGCCGGTTATCTGACGATATTGTCCATCTTCTGTATTTCCTACCGATACCGCTCCATACTCTTTACTTCTCGTTGCTTCAATTGCGCTAACCAGCCTGTCGTTGCCTTTCGCTTCCGGTGGTATATACACTTCTCCAACTCCACGGCCGCCAGCCCTGTTTGCTACTGATCCGGCACCCAGAGCCACACCTCCGTCCTGCGTTACTTTCGCCTCTTTACCCAGCGCTACACTATTACTTTCCGGCGCACTCGCTGAATCACCTATCGCAATTGCCGAGGTACCTTGAGCCACCGCATTTCCGCCTATTGCTATCGAATCCTCACCTTTAGCTTGTGATGCTTGCTTGCTGCTGTTGATCTTCGCATACATCGATGCACCATTATTTTGTATGTTTTCCAGCGCAGCACGTACATTATGTACTACTGTCCTTTCTCCGTTAGGAGCATAAATTTCGTAGTCAGGCGCAGGAATAATACCAGAAGAAGGTAAATTTGTACCTATCGCTTCTGCTACGGGACGAAGCTGGTTGGCTACGCTTGTACTAATTGATGCTGACAGATTATTCAAAGCGTCCTGGGAAATATTGCCTCCTGTAGGCAGATTATTTACCGTTGTAGACAGACTATTCAGATCATTTCTCACTTCCCACAATTGGTGGTTGTTGACGGCATCGGTGGAATTCTCTCTAACACGACCGGCTGCTACATTGGTAATGCGCTGAGCAGTGCCATTATGGGTGGCATCATAGGCTGTACCATTCCATTGCAATGTATTTTCTTGCAGATTACCAATATCATTATTAATTTGAGCTATTGGTGTATCTTGTACCATACTGCTTATCGAAGATAAGCCTGTTGAAGCAGATGAAGACAAACTGAGCAGATCGTCTTTCACTATTCTTAATTGTCCGCCATTTACTGCTTCATGCGAATCCGGCTCAAGTGAACCATCTGCCAGATTCACAATCTTGCCATAAGAAGGAGCACG
>NZ_MEIO01000001.1 GCF_002777745.1 Snodgrassella alvi | reverse complement strand
TCTTGTAAAGGTGGTTAAGCGAGCCATTGAAATTACTAAGCAGGATTTTATGGTAACTGAGGGCTTGCGCAGCCGTGAGCAGTGCTGCATTAATTATGGCAAGGGACGAACAGCGCAACAATGTTCTATAAAGGGGGTGCCGGCTAAATACGCCCAGCCAAGTTTAAGCAAAGTTACATGGCTAAATAACCCATTCGCCAGCAAACACACCACAGGCAAAGCCATAGATTTAGTGCCGTATCCGGTAGATTGGAATGATTTAAAGAAATTCCGAGTAATTGCCGAGGCTATGAAACATGCTGCCAATGAGCTTGGTGTAAAAATAAACTGGGGTGGAGATTGGGTAAAGACTAAAGATTACCCGCATTTTGAGGTGTAGCCATGAAAAACATCAATTATCTAGCCTTAGGCGCTTGGGCTTTGCTTGCCTTGATGGTGCTATTTGCTGTACTTAGCTATGGCAGCAAGCAGTACCAGAAAGGTTATAGCAAGGGCACGGAAGAAGTCCAACGGCAGTATCAAGAGGCTTTAGCCAAGCAGCAGGCGGCTATCAATAAAGCCAGCCAAGACTATGAGAAACAGAAAGCAGAAAATGAGGTAAAGCAAGATGAACGACAAGCACAAGTTACAAAGATTGTTAAAGTTCCTGTTTATACTAACGTGTGTCTGGACGCTTCAGGGGTGCGCATCATCAACGAAGCCATCAGCAGTCGCTAGCATTCCAGCCAACCTTACAGAGCCATGCCCTGCATTAAGCCCGTTAAACGGCGCTACAGGCGCAGATATTCTGCCGTGGGCAGTTGGGGTAGTAGGGAAGTATAACGACTGTGCAAGGCGGCATAGTGCGCTGGTAAAAGCTATTCACTAACATTACAATCTAGCTTATTCAGTTGTGGGGGAAATCACCACGGTTGAAATGTATTTGCGTGCGCCAATTTTTGGACTTACGTGAAAGGAATATGAACTGAGTTGTTACGGAGATCGAAACAACTCAGTTCAATCATAAATAAAATGATAAGCCTATAAACGATAACTACAGCTTAACAATAGTCAACGCCGTTTTCCTGAAAAAACTACGGTTGAGTTGTAGAAATCAAAAAATAATGCCGATAGTTTTTGCCAAATTTAAGACAAAACCACATTAAAACAAGCCAAATAAACCAAGGTTTGCAGGCGGTTCATTTGTTTAAAAACAATAACTTGTGATAATTCTTGGCGGACTCTTAATCCATTTGTCCAGGGTTCGATCCCCTGACGACCCACCATTTATCTTCCATTGCTTTCAACATTTTACGCATTATATCTATTGTAACAACTTCCTCCTCTGGTTTGTTTACTGTGACAGAATTGTGACAAGTAATTGTCATAGTATTGTCAATCTTTATTGCATCATTGCATTTTTGACCAAATGTTCTGGAGCCAAATGTGCATACTTTTGTACCATTTCTAAAGATTGCCGGTCTCTCATTTCTTTTTGAAAATACAGTTGTAAATACCCCAAAGTTAGTACAAGATTCAGGTAGAAAATTACGCTGCTTGTTTTAGGATTTTATACTCACTCGGTGTCATATTATTTAATGCTTCATGAGGTCTTTCTGTGTTATAAATGGTTAGCCATTCTTCGGTTACCTTTCTTGCCTGTTCCTGATTATTAAATAGATATAAATCTAGCACTTCAGTGCGATAGGTGCGATTAAGTTGTTCAATATATCGGTTTTGATATGGACTATCTGGTTAAATATAATCTATAGTTATACCATGTGACTTTGCCCAGTCAATGAATGTTTTTCCGGTAAATTCCGGTTCGTTATCTACTCGTATTTTGAGTGGATAGCCATGATATCCGGCCAGTTTATCCAGATAACAATCCTACCAGCCGGCAAACTGACCGCAATATCAATGTCTAACACCTCATGATTAAAATCATCGATGACATTGAAAGTTCTAAACCTGCGTTGATTGCGACTGCTGTTACTCATAAAATTTATTGATCAGCATTTACCTAGCTTATTCGGTACTGATAGTTTTTCTAGGCTTCGCGGAGGAATACGTGTTGTTTACGCGTTACCCTGAGATTAAGCTTTAACTGGCAGTATATTCGATAAACACATTTGTGATTCCAGTTATAGCCGAGCTTTCTAATGCGGTTAAAACACTTAGGAAAGCCCCAGTGTAAATGCCTATCCGTGATAGCACTTAGCACTGACATAATCACCGAATCATCCGGTAACAATGATTTTCTTGCAGTTGCACAGCCCAAGCTTTACGTGCTTGAGTTGGCACTATAGCTTTTTTATTATTTTCTCCTGAAACTGAGATTTTAAACTCAGCTCAGCAAACATCTGCTTAAGCTTACTATTTTCAGCTTCCAGTTGCTTTAATCGTTTAATATCTGAAACTTAAATGACACCATATTTATCACGCCATTTATAGAAAGTTGAATTCCCCATACCATATTTACGGCAAAGTTCTTTGACGGAGATACCGGCTTCAGCTTCTTTTAAAATAGCTACGATCTGATATTCAGTCATTTTTTTCATGATTAAATCCTCTGTGGGTTAACAAAGAGAATTTTCTACTTTTATGCTGTGCTATTTAAGAGGATAGTTACAAAAGGAGTTTATATTTGCTGATCATATGCTAAAATTTAACATTTTTAATTAATATATTCAGAGACGGATAATGATAAGTCGTTTTAAGCCTTTAATCCAACTTTCCGAGCATGAGAACAAACAATTTTCTTCTATAATTCAAAAAGAAAGAAAAATTAGAATACCTTCAGCTGAAACTACGATAAAAGAAGTAAAGAAAATTAATCAGGATTTAATAGATGGTTTATTGAATAATGGAAAAATTTCTGAGGCTATAGTTCAATGGAGAAAATTTTCTTATGATTATTTTTTAGAGCAGGAAAGTAATTTTAATGGCGTGATATTAAAAGAAATAGCAAATATTTTTGATGGGCCTAAAGAGCTGCTGACATGCATCAGTAACAAACTGTATGCATTATCGAATATCTCAGAAGCTGAGTTCTATAAAGAATTAAATCAATATTTCGGTGTTTATTCGGGTTATATCAGCCCTTATATTTATCAATTATGTTTAAGTAATACGCAATCAAGAAGATCCAGAGCAGGAAAGGAATTTGAACAAATCGTATATTCATTATATGATTATTTCGGGTTTACGTTTGAATCACAAGCCAGCATCGGAAAAAAATCTTTTTCTAAACTTGGCTTAGGTAAAGTTGTTGATTCGATTATTCCAAATACCGACGCGTTTAGTAAACTACGAATTCGGACTATTGTCGGTTCAATGAAAACGACTTTGAGAGAGCGATGGCAAGAAGTTGTCGAAGAAATTCAAAGGTCTTCTTTACCAAATATTTATTTGTTAACAGTAGATAATGATATTTCTGATAAAAAGATAGCACAAATGAGGGAACATAATATTGTTTTAGTTGTACTTGATTCAGTCAAACGTTCGAAGAAATTATCAACTTGCCACAATGTTATTGATTTTGAATGCTATTTTAGTAATTCGATTCCGGATGTGTTAAATTATTGGGAACATCATAATTTAATTTTATGAGAATTATAGACTTATTTGCAGGCATCGGTGGTATACGCTTAGGCTTCGAGCTGGTTGCTAAAGATATTGAATGTGTATTTACTTCAGAGATCGACAAATACGCAATAAAAACATACATTGAAAATTACAGTAGTGAAAATATTGCAGGAGATATCACTTCGATACAGGAAGAAAATGTGCCTGATCATGATATTTTGTTAGCCGGATTTCCTTGTCAGCCATTTTCACAGGCAGGTTTAAAAAAAGGATTTTCAGATACCAGAGGAACTCTGTTTTTTGATATTGAACGGATTTTATTAAAAAAACAGCCCAAAGCTTTTCTGCTGGAAAATGTAAAGCAATTAAAAGGGCATAATAAAGGTAATACTTTAAAAATTATTTTAAGGCATCTGCAAGATGCCGGTTACAACGTTTTCTATGACGTTTTAAAAGCGAAAGATTTTGGTATTCCGCAAAACAGAGAAAGAATATATATTGTTGGTTTTCTGGATCATTCTGTCAATTTTGTCTTTCCGGAACCATTAAATTTGCCTACAAGAGTGGGAGATATTTTAGAGTCTGATGTTGATCAGAAATACACTATTTCCGATAAATTGTGGGCTGGTCATCAACGACGGAAAGCAGAAAACCGGATTAACGGTAAAGGATTTGGTTATGGTTTAGTAAACTGTAACTCAGAATATACCAATACTATTTCCGCCAGATATTATAAAGACGGAAGTGAAATTCTGATTGAACAGACCGGTCGTAATCCCAGAAAACTGACACCAAGAGAAGCTGCCAGATTGCAAGGTTTTCCTGACAGTTTTAAAATTCCGGTATCTGATGTTCAGGCTTATAAGCAGTTTGGAAATAGTGTTTGCGTACCTGTTATAATGGCTATTGCTGAAAAAATGCTTTCTGTAATGAAATAAAGTTCCTTAGGCTATGGATGTTCACTCCCCTGAACAACGATCCTTTAATATGTCAAGAATTAAAGGCAAGAATACTAAACCGGAAATCCAGGTACGTAAATGGCTGTGGAAAAACGGCTACAGATACCGGCTGCATGCATCTGACCTGCCAGGCAAACCTGATATTGTCTTCAGATCCAGAAAAATTCTGATCTTTGTACATGGTTGTTTCTGGCACCGCCATGGCTGCAAATATTCTTCTACACCTAAAACGAATCCGGATTTCTGGTCGGCTAAATTTGAACTTAATATCAGACGTGATGAAAAAAATCTGAATATTCTCCGAAGTCACGGATGGCATGTTCTGACTCTCTGGGAATGTGAAATAAAAAACTGGAATTTCCTTGCCGAACCAAAACTGAAAAAATTCTTACATCATTTCTATGACACAGACTTGAATAGATAAATATCCTGAAATAACCGGATTACCGTTCAATGCCATCACGTCCAATATTATTTGAAAGGGTATGATTTAAATTACTGACAGTTTTATCATATCTTTCCTGAGCCTGAGTAGTAAAACCGGTCTCGTTTACTTCTTTAGCAAATTTACTTAGCAGTCTGGCTTCGGTTTTGTGTCCGCTTTTGTATAGTTCTCTGACTATCTTGGCATATTCGCTGATGATTTCCGAACGTGTTGCAACTGCTTCTTTCAGGAAGATATGTGCCGGTCTGTTACCGGTTTTAATAGCTTCAATTAATGCTTTAGCCTGTTCTTTGTGAACATTGCCTGCATAACCACGTTTTCGCATGGAATGTAGTACAAAATTTTCTCCTTTTCTGGTTACACCGCGATGCTGTCTTCGTGTGGCTGCGCAAGGCACGCTTTGTTCGCGCATCTTTTCAGCAAATCGTAGCCGCCATTCGAACAGATCATTTTTACGGGGATTAAGCCTTTGGCCAAACTCATCATGCATCAGCACACTCAGGTGTACATGTGGGTGAGCCGGTTCATCACTGTATGCACTGTAAATGCGTACTGGTGGCCTTGAAATTGTTCAGCGGCAAAATTACCTTGCTGCATCCTTTACAGCTTGTGGCGGCGTTCTTGCGTGCATTGAAAGCACAATATTAAGTGCTTCGCGGCGTTTCCCATTTTCTGGTATACCAAGTTTTTGGCAGTCTTTTGTTTGGTTGCGCAGTGCTTTTTTGCCATTAAGCTTTTCGCTGTCCTGATTTCCAACCTCAACCTCACCGTTACGGCTGATTTAATTAAGATGATTGCGTATGTCTTTCAGGTCGTTACTGATATTACTTTTGCGTCGTGTTATCTTTACCATCACTTCAGGCTGTTTCAGCGCAGCTGCGCGTAAATTGGTCAAACCGTAGCCTGGTTTAAGTGGTGGTGGGGATTTCTTGCGGCCAAACAAAAAAACCGCCAGAATCTTGTGTTCTGACGGCTCGTGTTTTATGACCTAACAGCCAATCATCTACTGACTTGTTCATTCATACCTCATGTTACTGGCCAGCATTATTTCCTGTACTACGTCTGTATGTTTGTCGATAATAGTGCGCAGTTAGCGGATTTCGTCTATGGTAGTACCATCTGATTCGCCAGCATTTAACTGGCGTGCAATCTGATTATAAGGTTGTGGTCAATTCACAGCAGTTGGTAATTGGACTGATACAGACATATAGACTTTGTTGCTAGACAGAGTAGGGTAGCTTGTAATATTGAATAGCCGATAATTTCAATAGTCAGCGTATGTATAAAATTTAATTTCTTCAGGACAAGTTGGTTAAATCTCATGGTTACTCATTAAAAATATGGATAGGTAATGAACCTGAAGTTAGCATAAAAGCGGCCATAAACTGAATAAAACCGAATGCTATAATCATAAATTATATTCAATGAAGCAATTTACATCGAATGATTACATTAAGCAATTGAATCTTGGCAAGCGTACAGGATCATTAAATTTACATCTTTTTAATGCTCAGCCATAGACAATGAGAGTAACCCAGATTTAGTTTTTTAAATTTTATTCAATAAATCTACAACAAAATATGGGCAAACAAAAAGCCATTGTTTACAATACGACCATTTAAACTTAAATGCAGGACATTTAATTATGGCAGATTTTAATCATATTCTGGATGCCGGTGATGTAGACGGCGGTATTATCAATGTTGTAGTAGAAATTCCGGCTGGTTCTAACCATAAAATAGAGTGGGATCGCAAGCTTGGCGCAATGAAACTGGATCGTGTTGAGCCTGTTATTTTTGCCAAGCCAACTAATTATGGCTTTATCCCGCAAACATTAGACGAGGATGGTGACGAACTGGATGCCTTAATTGTTACCGACCAGCCTCTAAGCACTGGTATCTATCTGGAAGCGCGGATTATTGGCGTGATGAAATTTGTTGATGATGGTGAAGTTGATGACAAAGTAGTTGTGGTACCGGCAGATGATCGCAACAATGGTAATGCTATTCAAACCTTGGCAGATTTACCATCACAATTGATTAAACAGATTGAATTTCACTTCAATCACTACAAAGACCTGAAAAAGGCTGGCACCACCCAAGTAACACACTGGGGCGATATCGAAGAAGCTAAAAAGGTTATTCGTGAATCTCAACAGCGCTGGCAACAGCAGTAATTAAAACAATATTTAGGTAGCTATCAGCCTGTAAAGTAGTAATAAACAGGAAAAATGCCCTAAATCAGCTGCGAAATTTTTATGCTTTTGATATTTAAGTTTCGCAGCAAATATCTTAATGCAAAATCTGAGCATAATATATATAAGGAGATTTAAATTGGGTGCTCCACAAGGTATCCGCCCACTTTTTGATAAAGCATGGGCTGCTTCTGAAATAATTTACAATAAAGCTGATAATTTAGAAGAAAGACGACAAAGAGTTGCTAACATCATTGGTGGCAAAGTTGCATACAATATAAATCATCCAGACCCAAACTAAGGTGGAATAACACTTGTGCAGTTCGCATGAGTTATATTCTGAATCACTCTGGATTCAGAATACCATTTATACCGAAGCAAACAGTATCTGGAGGAGATAAGAAATTCAAGTATTTCTATTGAGTTAACCATCTAATCAATTTTTTTATATGTGCAATGGGACAAGCCAGAAATTGTACGCTATCTGCCTTCAGGAGGTGGAACCCTAATCGGAAAAAAAGGGATAATCTTATTTGAGGTTTCCGGCTGGTCCGATGCTCTAAGGGTCAAGCTACTTTATTTAACGGCTATAAGTGTTATGACTGTTGTTATTTTAACGAACCAGAGTCAACATATACCACAGATCGGGCTAATTTTTGGAGTTTGCTATGAATACTTTTAGAATGCAAATCATATGTGCTTGTTTACTGATGATATTATCATTTGGTTGTAATGCTTCAAACAATAATATCACATCACCAGAAGCACCTAAGCGAACAATTATTCAAAACTATAAGGACATGGTTTTGGCATTTTGTATAGCAGATGCTTATCATGATGATAAATTTGCTGCAATAGACGCTGGAAGCAGTGTTAGTGCATTAGAGGAATGGACTTATTATGATTTAGAAGAAAGTACGAAAGAAATACAAAATTTAGTAGATATATATCTGTCACGAAATTACTTTAATCCACTCGTTGAAGCAGAGATAAAAGGGGTTAAATTCGATTTTCTAAAATGTCTGGATCTATACCATAGCAAAGATTTAAATAAGCTGGCTAAAAGAATGGTTGAATATCCACATGAAACTTACAAGAGCTCATTACATAACTATTATAGAGATTTAAATAGAAATAAATGAAAAATATTTCAAATCATCTTGTAATCCTGAAAATTAAAATTTAGAGTTTGCTATGAGAAACTTTAAACTCAAATTTCTATATGGCTATTTCTTAGCCTTATTGCCATTTTTGTGTAATGCTGCTAACAATAATATTACTTCACCCGAAGCACCTAGAAGAACATTTATTCAAAATTACAAAGATATGGTTTTAGGAAATTGTTTAGCGAAAGCCTATCTTAACGGTGAAATTGCTTCAATGGATTCTGGCAGTAGTGTAAGTGGACTAGAAGAATGGGACATATTATGATTTGGAAGAGAGTCCACAAGCTGTCCACCATTTAATAGAAATGTATCTATCACGTAATTATCTCAATCCATTGGCTGAATCAGAAATGAAGGGAGTTAAATTCGATTTTCTAAAATGTCTGGATCTTTATCATAGTGAAGATTTAGATAAACTTGCAAAAAGAATGATTGAACATCCACAAGATACTTTTAGAGGTACAGTTCGTAATTATTATAGGGATTTAAACAGGAAAAAATAATCAGAGAAAATGAGCTAAAGACAAGATACATAACAACTGCTGGTATGGATAAATAAACTAAAAGGTTAGTAGTCGGAGAAGCTTGTAAATTATCAGCTTTAATCGGCTTAAGTTCAATATTAAAAATTTAACATAATATTCATTATGCGAAATAATCAAATTATAGTTACAACATAACAGATAAAATAATTGTTATTTTCGGGTGTTTTCATATGATTGCTTTTCTAACAAAACCATAGTTTAGAATTACTAACAATATTTTTTATCGTAAAATACAAGTTAATTAAAGCTATTTATGTTTTTATCAGGCTTGTAACAGTTGAGCAAAATGAGCTCAGAAGTCTGACAAAACAATTGACATTTCTGGAATTACCATGAAAAAAACATTATTACTGGTTGATGGTTCATCGTATTTATATCGAGCATTCCATGCGATGGCACCATTAACTAGTCCCACGGGTTTGCCAACAGGTGCATTATACGGCGTACTTAACATGCTAAGGCGCTTACGTTTGGATATACCACACGATTATGCTTGTTGTATATTTGATGCCAAGGGCGAGAATTTCCGTCATCAGCTTTATCCTGACTATAAGGCTAATCGTCCACCGATGCCAGAAGATCTGCGGCCGCAGGCTGAAGTTTTACCAGAGCTGGTAAAGTTAATGGGATGGCCTGTTTTATCTATAAATGGCGTGGAGGCAGATGACGTAATTGGTACATTAGCCTGTTCAGCACAAAAAACTGGTTATCAAGTCATTATCTCAACAGGAGATAAAGACATGGCTCAACTTGTTAATAATCAGGTCACGCTGGTAAATACCATGAGTAACGAAAAACTCGATACTACCGGTGTATTAGAAAAGTTTGGTGTTTCACCTGACCAAATAATTGATTATCTTAGTCTGATTGGTGACAAAATTGACAATGTACCAGGAGTAGATAAATGTGGTCCCAAGACTGCGGTCAAATGGTTGCAGGAATATGGAACCTTACAAAATATTATTAATCATGCCAATGATATTAAAGGGAAAGTTGGTGATAATCTACGTACTGCACTACCAAAATTACCTTTATCTTATCAATTAATCACTATTAAAACAGATATAAATCTGCAACAAGAATTGCCACATGGTCTTGAAGATTTAAAACGACAAACACCCGCATGGACCGAATTAATCCCCCATTTTAAGCAATTAGGTTTTAAAAGTTGGTTAAAAGAAGCGCAGATGTATCATGATGAAAATACAACTATTTCACAGTCTGAGGACGATTTATTTACCGAAACTGAAGTTAATAAAGACATCAACAGAGGAATTATAAAAAATACATCAGAATCAGAGAATTTAAAAAATATTCCCAAACAATATTCAGCTATTACAACAGTTTCCCAACTAGATGAATTAAAAAAACAATTAGATACAGTACAAACGATTGCTCTGGATACAGAAACAGATAGTCTGGATGCTATGAATGCCAATTTAGTGGGTATCAGTATTGCTTTGGAGCCAGGAAAAGCATTCTATATTCCTGTTGGCCATAGCCCTACAGTAGTTAGTGAGCAATTACCGCTTGAAACGGTTCTGAATACTCTTAAACCTTATTTCGAAGCTGGTAAACCTGGCAAAATTGGCCAGAATATCAAATATGACCAGCATGTACTGGCTAATTATAATATTAATTTAAAAGGTATTGTGGGTGACTCCATGCTGGCTTCTTATATTGTTGAAAGCCATTTAGGACATGGTCTGGATGAACTGGCTCTGCGGCATCTGGACTGGCAAACCATTCACTACGAAGATTTATGTGGCAAAGGAGCCAAACAAATTAGTTTTGCAGATGTTGTACTGGAAGACGCTGTCAATTACGCCGCTGAGGATGCAGATGTATCTTTGCGCCTTGAGATTTTACTCAGGCAACAAATGGACACAGCTCAGCTCGAGCTTTACCGGAATATGGAAATTCCAGTTGAGAACATATTGTATATTATGGAGCGTACAGGGGTATTAATCGACCGTCAGGAACTGGCTCAACAAAGCCACGAACTTGGCACACAGTTGGTGAAACTGGAGGAACAGGCTTATCATCTGGCCGGACAGCCTTTTAATCTAAACTCACCAAAACAGCTGCAATCTATTCTATTTGACAAGATGGGTATTCCTACTGCTGGTCTAAAAAAAACCTCCACTGGTGGCATTTCAACCAATGAAACAGTACTTGAAAAACTGGCACCCGACTATCCCCTACCCAAACTTATTTTACAGACACGTACGCTTGCTAAACTTAAATCTACTTATACGGACAAATTACCTCAGTTGATTAATCCGCACACAGAACGTGTACATACTACTTATGCTCAAGCTGTTGCCATTACTGGGCGGCTGGCCAGTAATAATCCTAATTTACAGAATATTCCTGTCCGCACAGAAGAAGGACGGCGTATTAGAAGAAGCTTTATTGCCCCACGCGACCAATTCATAGTTTCAGCAGATTATTCTCAGATTGAGTTACGCATCATGGCTCATCTTTCCAATGATGCCACTTTGATTAATGCTTTTAAGAATAATGAAGATATTCACAGGCGTACGGCTGCGGAGATTTTTTCAACTCCACAAGATCAGATAACAGCTGAACAACGACGCTACGCCAAAACAATTAATTTTGGATTGATTTATGGTATGAGTGAATATGGATTGGCTAAATCTCTTGGAATAGAACTTCAGGCAGCTCAGCATTTTATTTCTCGCTATTTTAGCCGATATCCAGGTGTACACGAATACATGGAAAAAACTAAAGAACAGGCATTACAGTATGGGTTTGTAGAAACACTTTTTGGCCGCCGCCTCTATTTGCCTGGATTAAAAAGTAGCAATGGCATAGAACGCGCTGGGGCATTCAGAGCTGCAATCAATGCACCAATGCAGGGTACTGCATCTGATTTGATAAAACGAGCCATGATTGCGGTACAAAACTGGCTTGAGCAGGAAAACATGCATACGAAACTAATTATGCAAGTGCACGACGAACTCGTTTTACAAGTACCTGAATCTGAATTATCAACTTTGCAGTTTCATTTACCGGTATTAATGTCTGGTGTAGCCGAGCTGAAAGTCCCCTTAATTGTTGATGTAGGCAATGGCCATAATTGGGATGAGGCACATTAAAATAATGATTTTATTCTGATATTGTTCTTATTTGAGAAAATAAAAAAGCAGTCGAATACAAATAGACTGCTTTTTTATAAATTTCTTTAAATTTTAGAGAAGTATAAGCATCATACATTCAATATGACAAAAAGTTAACTAATCACTAGCGTATACTGACCAGTTGTGCCCGTAACGCCGCTATTTGTTTAGCATAGTCTTTATGTCCAAAAATTGCTGAACCTGCTACAAATGTATCAGCACCTGCTTCTGCAATCTGAGCTATGTTATCAGTTTTGATCCCCCCGTCCACTTCCAGACGAATGAATCTGCCATTTTCTCTGGCATATTCATTGATTATTGCCCTAACCTTACTGATTTTTTTCAATGTTGATGAAATAAAACTCTGTCCACCGAAACCCGGATTGACAGACATCAACAATACCACATCAAGTTTGTCTATTACCTCCTGCAATACATGAATTGGAGTAGCTGGGTTAAATGCTAGCCCTGCCTCACATCCTGCTGCTTTAATCAGACTGAGACTTCTGTCTATATGTCGACTCGCTTCAGGATGAAATGTAATAATATTGGCTCCAGCAGCTGCAAAAGTACTAATCATTTCGTCTACTGGTTCAACCATTAAATGTACATCTATTGGTACAGAAGCATATGATTTTACAGCTTGGCAAACCATAGGCCCAAAAGTAAGATTTGGTACATAGTGGTTATCCATAACATCAAAATGTATCCAATCTGCTCCGCCCTCAATTACTGAAGCAATTTCATTGCCTAGACAGGCAAAATTTGCAGATAGGATACTAGGTGCTATAAAGAAATTTGGCTTCATTAACTTATTCATATAAAAACGCCTGTGGTAAATTATATTATTTACGCAAGTTTACTACCATTATAAGTGCTTGACTGCTATTGAAGTATACTTTTATCCTCCATTGAAATGAAAGGGAGAATGGAATGGTGGCTCTATACTGGCAAAAAATAGCACACTATTGTACAGGTCTTGTCATATTGACATTTACCTGCTCCACATTTGCTTCTGAGCACATTAATTGTGATATCCGCAAGCTTGAATTAACTCAAATGCAAAAAGCTCGGCTGAGATTTATTAGAATGCAGTATAAACGAAATCAAAATACGAATTTACAACACACTGCAAACAGCAAACGCAAAAATGAACAATTGAACCAAATCCTGATGCAACCCAAATTTGATGAAGCAGAAGCTAAACGTTATGTTCTGAATCATTATATGTCACGTATGCAGCAGGATGTAAATGAATTGAAAGTTCAATATGAATTTTTACAAGTTTTAAACCATCAACAACGTAAAAACTGGATAAATAATTGTTTACGTTAAGTATTAATAGATTATTGCATGTATCTATAATTCTTTCTAAAATTATAATTCTCAATATATGTAAGCACTACTGATTCGGACAGTAAATATTTGATTTTAAATTTTTTTGAAACCTAATTTTAAAAAAACAATAAAAAAACAATAAGTGATTCTGTGATCTAATCTTCCTTTAATCACTGAACTGTCTCCGTATAAGTTTTAAAGCTAAAAATTTAAAATTAAATATAAATACCAAATTTTATTTAAAATAATTGTTTTATTGTTTAGTACAATTAGCATTACTGGATGCATCAGTAATATTACTAACACTTCTAGTATCACAAATATAAAGGTTTCCAGCGTTTCCTAACCAGACTGATTTTTTTAAATTGCTATTACTTTTTGGTTCAGCATATAAACGATAAATTGAACAATCTGTAGCACTTTGGCACTCACCCCCGATAGTGTATTTACTATCAGTATTAACTTGCTGGGCAATTATTGTACTTAAATCACTTTGGACAAAACTGGCATTGAACAATTGTAATTTACGCTCAGCAACTTTTAGACTAATATTTGTTAATGTTGTGCTTGCATCTGCCAAATTTGCCTTTTCAATATAGTTTCTATAACTAGGCAAAGCAATAGCAGATAGCACCCCAATAACAGCAATTACTATCATTAATTCTATCAAAGTGAAGCCATTATTTAGAAACTTGTAACTCATAAACGCCAATCTTTATATATGTTTTAACAAATCAGTTATCATACAGTGCAGCTTGCACATTTTCCTCAACCATACTGGTAGTAGATCCATTGCGTCCCCAGCCTTTGGAAGTAATGCGAAATAAATATATACCTACTCCGGCATCTTTATCAGGACCTAAATATTCTATAACATATCGGTACTTCATATCATCATTGGCATTTGGTGAAGATGGAATGGAAGGATCGTCTACTGCATTAGTAAATACCTTGTCTCTCTTCCAGACTTCTGGTAATTGTGATGCACCACAGTTCTCTACGATGGCCAATTTACTATTGGCTATTGTTGGTTGTATATTATTGGCCGCACATAAACCATCTTTACAATCACAAGCAAATACTTTTCTATCGCTGCTGGACTTGATATCAGCAGGCCAGCTACTGATAAGATTTTCAGCTGCAACTATTCCTAACTGAGCGTTCTGAAGAGCAAATTGATGATCGCTGTCATTGGCACTTGTACGAGTGTCCATTGAAGTACTTTGCATAGTAGCAACAACTAGAAAAGCAATTACAATCATCATAATAAGCACTAAAAACAATGCAAATCCGGATTGCCTAACTGGTATGGATTTATAATTTATTTTCATGTCAGAAGCCATTAGTCTAGAATTATTAAAGATTTACTATTATTTAACCTGATTATTGATACAAACTTCACCCTGTCTAACCATTGCATTAATTACATAATTCACATTGGAACCCGCTTGCGCCGAGTTTGCTGTTAATATTGCTCTTATTAAAACAGGCGGCTTGTCATAAGTAAAATTAAGCCGATTGCTTTTAAAATTAATAACGGCTTCAGTAGGAGTATTGTTTTGTGGTAATGATTGTGGGCAGTTTGCATTAGCACCAACATCAATATGACCGTCATAATCAAAGCTGTATTGTACATTGGAGACGTTACTTACCAGAAGTTGGGGCGCACTCCACCGTCCTCCACTGTAATTAACCCGATACAATCCAGATACTGCATCCGAAGCAGTAGTACCAACTATATACACTGCAGCATCGACACGATTTGCCAAATCCCGAATGTTGTTATTGCAATCTGTGCCTACAAGATTACTTGCATATGTCCCGTTAATATATGTCATAATGAGTGGCTGGCTACCACTAGTCGGAGTAACACCTACATTACCAACAAATCTGGTTGACAAAAACTGTTTGTTATTTTCCTCAGTAAAAGAACCATTAAATATACTATTTAAATTACTGGCTGTTGGTGGATTTAGACAACTAAAATTACCTAATTGGCGTGCATCACTGCGTAACAGGTTTGCTGTATTTCTTACATCCTGCTCATAATTGATTCTGGTCTTAACCTGTTCTTTCAGTTGATATGTAGTTAAAAATGTTGAACTGGCAGCTAAAAGTATAATTATACTGATAGATGAAGCTACCATTAACTCAATAAGATTATATCCACGTTGCTTACTCAAATTAATTGCTGAGTTTAAGTCAGATCTGTTTTTAGCCTGATTAATTTGAACATGATAAGATTTTGTCATGATTGACCTGCTGTTAAACTATATGAAAACTCATCATTTGTATCATCATTACTTAGAGATTGTCCTCCCCATGTAACAGTAATTTGTCCATCGGTATTAATGATACATGTATTTAAATTGGCATTGACTAGGTGGATATCTAATTTGTTTGCACAGATAGCCGTATTGTTGGTAGCATATTGAGAGTAATCTTTAGCAATAGATTGTATTTTGTTACCCTGACCATCAAGCTTTTCTTGGATTGTTAATTTAGGATAAGAACGCATTTCTTCTACGTAATTTTGCACCGCTCTGGTTACTTCACTTTGATTTGCTGCATTAATTGACGTATTTACTGCAGTAATTTGCGCTAACATCAATGCAAGTACGCCAAAGGAAAGTACAAATATGGCCACGATTGCTTCAACTATTGTAGTGCCCCGTTGCAACTGGTAGGCATGTAAACAATATTTTGTCTTTTTAATATTCTGCTGAAACATAACAATTTCCATATATTTCAAAATTAAGATAATTGTAATACACAATAGGTATTTGTATTTTTGTTGCCATTTTGGCCATAACAAGCAACAGGTTTGCCGCCAGGAGTAAGGATAATACGTCGGTTGATATCTGGGTAGCGACTATCAACAACCTCCACTAGGACGCTAGATTGCCCAATAGCCCAGCCATTAGCATTTTCTCCACTACCAATACCAAATTGACCATCTGGCATAAAGCCCAGCTTATCATTCCTCGTTATATCGCCATTGCATATAGCTTGATTGGCGTTACAAGTTTGGAATCTAATTAGCGCTTTGATTTTATTAGCATCATTTGTATTCTGATTCAAGGCTACAACACGCACAGAGGAGTCTATAGCTGCAGTGTACGCACCATCCATATTTAAATCATTGAATGCTAGAAATCCTTGCCAGCCAAGACCATTATTATATTCTGAAAATTGTTTGCAGCCATTGTCATTAGCAGTATTTTTTCTGATCACTGTAGGACAGATCAATACTGGCTTATTGGTACGTATAGCTTCAGCACGGGCAAACTGAAACATAGCAAACATCTGATCCGCGCGATTAGTAATTCGCTGCGAAGCAATCATCCTTTCCATATTTGGTAAGGCAATTGCAGCCAGTATAGCTGTAATTGCAATAACAATTAACATTTCAATCAAGGTAAAACCAGCGCTCGTTGGTTTGGATGAAACCATAATTTCGATCCTAAAATTGCCAGACACAAATTAATATAAAATTATTTTCAGACAATTTTACATCATTTGACCTGCTTTTGACTAATTATTTGGATAAAAAATAAAATTAGTTGTCAAAATACCCATCAGGCACGGCTGCATTGTCAAATTTAGTAAATTGACCTTGAAAAGTCAGATGAACTTTTCCTGTTGGACCATTGCGGTGCTTGCCAATGATACATTCTGCCAAGCCTTTAAACTGGCTGTCAGGATGATAATATTCATCACGATACATAAACATAATCAGATCTGCATCCTGTTCAATTGCTCCTGATTCTCTCAAATCCGACATCATTGGCCGTTTGTCTGTCCTCTGCTCTACTGTGCGCGATAACTGCGATAAGGCAATGATAGGAACCTGCAACTCTTTAGCTAATGATTTTAAAGAACGGGAAATTTCACCCAGTTCTGACGCGCGGTTGTCAGACCGACCTGAACCAGACATTAATTGTAAATAATCAAGTACAATTAATCCAAGTTTACCGCCCTGCTGCCGTGCCAGCCGTCGAGCACGTGCGCGTACTTCCAATGCGGTTAATCCGGGGGTTTCATCAATAAACATTGGTGCATCGGTTAGTTTAACTACAGCATCATTCAGCTTGCCCCAATGCTCATCCTGCAACTGTCCGGTTTTAAGTACACTTTGATCAACCCGGCCTACTGAACCCAACATACGTAATACTAACTGCGCACCACCCATTTCCATCGAAAACACAGCAACTGGTAATTTCTCCATGATGGCTACATGTTCAGCAATATTTAGGGAAAAAGCAGTTTTACCCATAGACGGGCGACCTGCAACAATAATCAGATCACCAGGCTGAAGACCGGATGTCATTTTATCAAGATCAATAAATCCTGTTGACACGCCCGTAACATCGTTTTTATTGTCACGAGAGTACAGATAATCAATTCGGCTTACAACTTCTTTCAACAGCACAGGCATACTTAAAAAACCCTGTTTTGAACGCGCGGTTGATTCAGCAATCTGGAATACGCTGTTTTCTGCTTCATCCAACATCTGTGCCGCTTCTTTACCTTGAGGGCTATAGGCTGAACGAGCAATTTGTGTTCCCACCTGTGCTAGCTGACGCATGATGGAACGTTCGCGTACGATTTCCCCATAACGGCGGATATTTGCCGCTGAAGGTGTATTTTGAGCTAGAGTAATCAAATACTCTAGACCACCTGCCGGCTCAAGCTCCTCACGCCGTTGCAACTCTTCTTGCACTGTAATTACGTCAGCTGGGCGTGACAACTCAACTAGAGTTTTGATTCCTCTGAATATAAGACGATGCTCATGACGATAAAAATCATCTTCATCAATTAAATCTGCAATCCTATCCCAAGCACTATTTTCCAGCATCAGCCCACCCAGAACGGACTGCTCTGCTTCCATTGAGTGCGGTGGTACTGTCAGCAGATTTGCTTCTTCGCTATTTATATTGATTTCTTCCATGTCTTTTAACTTTAATGACCCCTTTTCCAATTTTACCATTAAGCTCGTACTTATTTGCCGCTGATAAGAGCAGTGTATTACAATATTAACGAACCATGTAATGGTTTAATGTTAATTAAACGTTCTTTATATTTGCAAATTAATTCTTGTTATCTGAAGAATAGATACACTGTAAAACACCAATTGATCACTCTATCAGAAGGAATCTCTACCATGGAACACAAATTACCAGCACTGCCCTATACCCTTGATGCACTGGAACCACATATTTCCAAAGAAACAATGGAATATCATTATGGTAAGCATCATCAAACTTATATCACTAACATGAATAACCAGATTAAGGGGACTGAGTTTGAAAACATGCCTCTGGAAGAGATTGTGAAAAAATCATCGGGTGGGTTATTTAATAATGCAGCGCAAACCTGGAATCATACTTTTTACTGGTTTGGCTTTGCTCCGAAAGGCGTAGCATTGACAGAAAACGGTGCTCTGGCCAATGCAATCAATGCTAAGTGGGGTAGTTTTGATGCATTTAAAGAGGCATTCGATAAAGTAGCTGCTGGTACGTTTGGTTCTGGCTGGGCGTGGCTAGTAAAAACACCGGCTGGTGAACTTGATCTTGTATCAACCAGTAATGCTGCTACTCCACTTACTAGCGCCAATACTCCGCTGTTAACATGCGATGTATGGGAACATGCTTACTACATTGATTATCGTAATAGTCGGCCAAATTACTTAAATAATTTTTGGGAAATCGTTAACTGGGGCGAAGTAGAAAAGCGCTTTGCTGCCTGATTATGTGGTAATTATTAAGAAAATTCAAAAACTGCCTTACAACAAGGCAGTTTTTATTATCAACTATTGATTTAGTTGCTTTCTTTGGGTATGTACCAGTAATGCTTTGTATTATGTGTCTGCATATACTCTTTGAATTCTGCTGATTTATAAGCTGACTTGACGGCCTGAGCCCATGGCTTTTGCACATTATCGGCTCTTACTGCTACCACTAGTTCAAATGTAGGCACTATATCTTCCTGCAAAAGGGCTAGATCAGGGTTAATTTTGGCTGCATAGGCTCTGCTTCCCGGTATTACTGAATAATCAAAATCTGACAGCGTCCGTGGAATATTACCAGGATCAAGTTCTGTAATGTTCAACTGATAGGGATTAGTCTTGATATCATTTTTCGAAATCAAACCCAGATTGGTTAAGGGTTTCAGAGTAATCCAGCCGGCTTTCGCCAGCAGACGATAGGCTCGAGCCGCATTTGCAGGATCATTGGGTACAGCGATGGCACTGCCTTGTTTTATTGCCTGTAAATTGTCATGGCGTTTAGAATAAATTGCTGTTGGTACGGTTGGAATATGTGTTAAAGCAACCAGATTGGCTTTTTTATTCTGATTGAAAGCAACCATATAAGCAGTATGCTGATCAACATTAATATCTACACTGCCTTGCTGTAAAGCAATATCAGCTTGCATTAAATCTGAAAAATCAATCTGTTTGATCTGGTAGCCCTGTTTCTCCAGAATTGGTTTTACTGCATCAAGAAAAAGCTGGCTATAAGGTCCAGGTGATGTTCCTATAACAATCTGTTTACTACTGTTTTTATCCTGCTGACAGGCTACCAATGCCAAGCAGGCTATTATAAAAATGAAAAACGTTCTCACCAGCTTCATACTATCTGCTCCTATTAGGGTAGGATTTAGAACTTAAAATCTACAGAATTAAAAAAATTTAATCCTATACCAAATTCATATTAATTACATATATTTGGTTTTAGATTGTTTAATCGATTGCATCATTGGATAAAAATATAAATTCTGTTCTAAGGATCATTAAATTGCGTAGTCTAATGGTTGAAACAGGATAGTAAAAGATTGGCTATTTATAAACAAAGATTAGAAATTTATAAGCATAAAAAACGGCTTTTTAAAGCCGTTTTTTACAGATTAATTCTTTTTGGCTTTAGCCGCAAGCCAGTTACCTAAAGTTTGGATAACTTGCACAATCAATACCAGCACCACAACAGTGGCAATCATAATTACGTAATCAAATCGCTGATAACCATAATTAACTGCCAGATCACCGATACCACCTCCGCCAACTGTACCGGACATGGCTGTTGCATCAATCAAGCCTATCAGTGCGGTGGTTAAAGCCAGAAGAATAGACGGCATTGCCTCAGGCAAAATAAAATAGCGAATAATCTGGAAATTGGTTGCACCCATTGATTGAGCTGCTTCAATGATCCCTGCTGGCACGCTCAATAATGAATTTTCTATCAGGCGCGCTATATAGGGAGCAACAAAGATAATCAAAGGGATAATCATTGCTTTGGTGCCGATAGAGGTATGAATAATCATGCTGGCAACAGGCAATACGCAAATCAGCAGAATAATGAAAGGTAATGAGCGGACTACATTAATAATAATATTTAATAAATTATACAATATAGGCTTTGGCCACACTCCTCCCTGACGTGTAAGTAATAATAATACACCCAAGGCTGTACCTAATATTGATCCCAGCACAAATGAGATGCTGGCCATATTAAAGGTCTGTAATAGTGCTGTACCAAACTGGTCAGCTGTTAATGAGGTTTCAAACCACTGATTCATACACCACCTCTTTCAACCCGAACACCTCTTGTTTGTAAAAATGCCACTGCTTTTTCGACATTTATTTCAGTGCCATTCATCTGAATAAACATACTTCCCAGCACAACACCACCTATTTCACGCATATTAGCGAAAAGTATATTGATTTCTACTAGCTGTTTTAAAATCAACTCGCTTACCACCGGTTCTCTGGCTGAGTTACCTAAAAACTCTAATCGGAAAATATTTTCTTGCTCAACCAGACTATCTAATACGGCTTCTGGTATCTCAGCATTGATTACTGTACTAACAAATTTTTTCGTTGTTTCCTGCTGAGGTGCCGAAAAAATATCCAGTACTGAACCTTGCTCAATTACCTGCCCTTTTTCCATCACGGCCACTTTATTACAAATTGAGCTGATTACTTCCATTTCATGGGTAACCAGTAATATAGTAATATTACGTTCACTATTGATTTGCTTTAATAATTTTAATATTGATAAAGTAGTCTGTGGATCAAGTGCTGATGTGGCTTCATCACACAGTAATATGGATGGCTCAGTAATCAGAGCACGTGCAATTCCGACACGCTGCTTTTGTCCACCAGATAATTGACTCGGATAGCTATGCTTTTTGCTGGCCAAGTCAACATATGACAGCATAGCATCGACTCGACGATCGATTTCTTCACGCTTTATACCCTGTAAAACCAATGGGATAGCTATATTTTGACCTACAGTCTTGGATTCCAGCAAGTTAAAATGCTGGAAAATCATACCAATCTTTTTCTTATGTGCGCGTTGGGCTGCAGCATCCAGTTTGTTTAAATCTACTCCATCTACACGCACTGTGCCGGAGGTAGGTTTTTCCAGCTGGTTTACCAAACGGATTAAACTGCTTTTACCTGCGCCACTCCAACCAATTAGCCCGAAGATATCACCTGTTTCAACAGTGAGATTAATATCATTCAAGGCATGTACTTGCTGTTTATTTTTGATATAGGTTTTTTTTATACTTTCAAATATGATCATAACGACCCTTAAAATACTCAGTACGACTTGATTCCAGATGATGTAGTTGCAATGCAATACAGATAGTGTACTTGATAAATCATGAATGTGCTGACTGAATTTTTCATGTTAACAGCCAAAAAATGTAATTATTATATAAATAATGGTAAATATAACCAATTTTATTTATCAGTAATTTACTGACTAGTGACACAAAATTTTCTGTCTAAGGTTTCGCCAATTGAATGCATGGCAATGATGTTGCTGCCAGCATTGGATAAACGCATCACTTTTAAGCCATTTCCATTCACATTCCCGCGCACTTTTAATTTCATCATTCCAGCTATCAGAAGGAACTGCCGGATGACACATAATCAGCAATCCCTGTTCAGAAGCACTACTAAGCCATTCATTCCATTTGGCCTGCAAGGTTTTAATATCGGCATTAAAGTTATAAATGCCTGCGAAAGCACGATTATGTGTGATATTTGCTTGCACTAATGATTTATCCAGCTGATAACCGCCAAGTGCATGAATTATGTTTGCTTTGATATCGTGCTGCATGCTTTTTGTGCTGCGAACTGCAATTTCGGTACCATACCGCTGCAATATGATATTTAGCAGGACAGAACGTATCTGTGGAAATTGATGGACATGCTGATGACCATCTATAAACACCGGTTTGCTCCCAATTTTGTCTTCAAAGGCATCAAGCTGGCGATTAATTACATCTTGAAGAATTTTTTCTGGCCATGCACGCAAATAAGATTTGATTAAAACCTGTTTCAAACTGCCTAAACCTGCAAAGCCAGTTAAATCAAAATGCACTCCGATATCAATACCCTGTTTTTTCAATTCGGCCACTTCATCAGGTGCAATTGTACCCAGACTCATAAAGCTACTAGCCTGTATACGCCCTATCTGTGCCAAATGCAGCACGGCTTCATTAACGGCTGCCGACATACCCAAATCGTCTACATTAATTATTACTGGTTTCATGGTTTAATTTCTCATTGAAGGCCCAGAATTTAGCCAGTATAAATGATAAAACAGTCACAATTATGGTAATAATAAACCATAACCACCAATATGCCTGATTACCAAACCATTTTATACCGGCCATAAATAACATCTGATTGAGCCCAAAACCAACCAAAGCACTGCATAACCAACGCCACAGAGCCTGAAGCCACGAATGCTGCGCCTTCCTGAAAGTAAGATGGTAATGTCCAATAAAGCTAATAATAAAAGCACATAGAAAAGCCACTGGATTGGCTAGTGTAGGTGCAAGCTGAGCATACTGTACCAGCAGCACCAAACAGAAAAAATGCATAGCAGCAGCAGTCGCCCCAACTAAGCCAAACCAGACTCCCTGTCTGGATACAGTTTTTACTTTTGTTCGCGGCTGTCCCACACCTTATCCACCAGATAAAGTGGTCGTTGTTTTACTTCTTCATAAATACGACCAATATATTCACCAATCACACCAAGACAAACTAGCTGAATGCCAGCAGAAAACATAATTCCAGCTGCCAGAGTTGGCCAGCCGGCAAGATCTTTTCCAAAAAATAAGGTATCAGCAACAATATACAGACCATAGACTAAAGCCAGCAGAGAAATAATCATTCCCATGCGGGAAATCCAGCGTAAGGGACGTTGTGAGAACGACGTAATACCAATCAGAGCCAGTTCAAACAGGCTCAAATAATTAAATTTACTCTTACCCATCTGGCGCGGAGAGGCCTGAAATGGAATATAAACAGTCGAAAATCCAACCCATGCATATAGTCCCTTCATAAACCGTTGTCGCTCAGGTAATTGAAGCAGAGCTTGTACCACTCTGCGCTTCATCAGACGAAAATCTCCGGCATTTGGAGTTAGCTCAAAGCGATGGGTATCCTGCATAAAATGATAAAAACCATTTTTCAATGTTCGAATTAATAAACCTTCATGTTCACGTGATGTCTGCACTGCAGCTACTACATCAACATTACTCGTATGCATCAAAGTCAGCATCTGTTCAAGCACAGATACAGGATGTTGGCCATCAGCATCCATCATGATAACCAACTCACCCTGCGATTGTTCTAATCCAGCAGTTAGTGCTGCTTCCTTGCCAAAATTGCGTGAAAACTGAACTAGTCGCAAAGCTGTATTCGTGGGTAGCTGTTGTTTGAGCTGTTTATATGTAGCAGTTAAATGATCTGTACTGCCATCATCAACCAGAATAATTTCACAAGTTTTTTTCTGCCGGCTAGTAAAAGTAAATAATTCAGGCAAAAAACGGCTTACTGCGGCCGCATCATTATATATTGGTAGAACAATGCTCAAACCAATGATATTTTCATCCATATAATTTATCTCACAGACTACTGGCAGATTCAAATATCTTAAACGATAAATAAATAATACCCAATTTTATTATTGAAAGAAATACATGTTATTTCAAACATCTTTTTGGAATATAAGCCTGCCACCTTATTTTCAGTGGTTCACGATCAGGTAGTTTACCCCATGCAATTGTCCATTCCCCCTGTTTCATAACCAAATCAGGCCGCTGTGCCAAGGGCTGTAACCATGGCACTTTCGGCTGTTCATTGTCTGGCCATAAAGCCAGCGTACCATGCTCCTGCAAACGACGACTGCTCATCCAGGGTGAATAAGCCGCATCGCCCGACACCATCACGGATGGCGCAAAATTTGAATAAGAAGCAACCAGTAGTACCACCCAGTCTGAACCTGTGACACTATCCAGTTTACATGAAGAAAGCGTTTGCCATTGTTCGTCAGCCTGTGAGGCCAATGCAGTCTGTGGCCAATCCATGCGTGAGGGTTTATGGCGTATACGGGCACCAAATTCTACATAGGTAACCATTAATATGGTAACGATGGATACCCAGATTACAATAGCTTTTAGCAAAGATGTACTTTTATCAGCAAATACCTGTTCCGGAATCAAAGCAACGATTATCAGCCCGGATAGCCCCCACATCGGCATACCCCACATATCTCGCAAACCAAGTCCGAAAATTAGTCCGGCACAGCTCAGTATCAAGGTAGGAGCCAGACCCATCCATAATAGGAAACGCCAATCAGACTTATGTAGCAATATCTGAATTGGTGTACGTAAGCTCAAACGTGTGCGGGTAAAAAGTAGAATCAATAAAAGGGGCAGATGATTGATTATTTGTGTTCCCAGATAACCCAAAGCGGCCAGATGTCCATTACGGCTGGCATCCTCTGCGGAGCGGGCAGAAGCATAAGTCAATGGTAACCAGTTATGTTGTATCAGCCAGTATACATTCGGAGCAAAAACCAATAAGGCGATCAGGATTGCCAGCCAAGGCTTTGCCGTCAACCATAAACGACGATATGGTGTGCATAATGAATACAGTATCATTGTAATAATCAGTAAGGCAACAGTATACTTTACCAACATGCCAGCTCCGGCCAGCAAGCCAAATAGTAACCAGTACCGCCAACAGTTTTGTCGGGTCGCGAGATAAAATATATACACCAAACCAAGCCATACCGGCATTTGCGCTATATTATGATTGAATTCCAGTGACGGCCATGTGTAGTAAAAAATGGCCAATAAAAACAAAGCACCTAAAAATGCCCTGCTCCGGCTCATCAGTTGTCGCCCAAGCTGATAGGCCAGCCACAAACTCAATGCAATAGTACACTGGCTCAGAATATACGGACCGATGTGTCCGAAAATATAATAGAAAGAATACAGTATCCAGCTTGAAAGTGGCGGATGTTTGTAATATCCCCACTGCCATTCACGTCCCCAGTAAATACCTTCAGGCACATCTAATGGGTAGCTGGTGGAAAGCGCAAAAGGTAATACAGTCCACAAAATAAAATACAGTACTAACCATAAAGGTAGTCGGACTGAAAGCGGTTTACTTGGCATGGAAAGGATTTCAGCTCTTAAAAACACATTATTATAAAGGCACTGTAAAGATTAGGGGTAATTTCAAAGTTCTGTGCCTGTAATAGCAATCCGGATAATTTCACAAATTGTCTAACCTAAAAAAACTTAAGCGCAATTTATCAAAAATTGCGCTTAAGATTATATATTAGGTTGGAAAAATTTATATCACCTGAAATTTAACCTTAACTTTTTCTGGCCAGATTAATTCCAGTTCGTCACCAGACTTGATCGCTGCAACGCCTTCTGGTGTACCAGTATAAATAATATCTCCAGCTTGCAAACCATAAATGCGTGATAAATAGCTGATAATCTGTCGACAGGAAAATATCATATCACGGCTATTGCCCTGTTGGCGTATTTCACCATTAACTTTTAAGCAAAAATCTTGTGTCTGGATATCACCAACTTTTTCTGGGGCAATAAAATGCGAAACACAGGCGGCGGTGGGAAATCCTTTAGCTTTTTCCCATGGCAGTCCCTTGTTTTTTAGTTCTGTCTGCACATCCCGCGCAGTTAAATCCAAACCAATTGCATAGCCGCCTACATAATTCAGTGCCTTATCTTCGTCTACATCAATAGCATCCTCTTTAATATAAATAACCAGCTCACATTCGTGATGCACATCCCGACTATAACTAGGTAGTTTTATATTATCGCCAGACTGGGCCAGAGAAGAAGTTGGTTTCAGAAATACAACCGGCTCATCAGGTTTGGCATTATGCAATTCTTTGACATGTTCTGAATAATTTCTTCCGATACAAAAAATATTGCCTAAGGTAGCTTCCTGCTCTTCAATTTGAATGGTTTTCGTCATATGTCACCAAAATATAATTCACGCCTGAATATAACTCACTGTCAGAGCACAGTAATTAATTAGTCAGGCAAAAAAAGATTATCAAAATCACAACTTTTGCCGGTATTATCCGTAATAATCGATTAAATTGGCTTAAAATGTAGTAATTTCACTTAATTTTAATAATTGCATGGGCTCAAGCAGATATGGTTCAACAGTTTTAATCAAATTCTGAAAATGATCAGTACTGTTATGCTCAATAATCGCAGCTTCATTTGCCCAACATTCTATAAACACAATGCGATCAGCTTTACTCAAGTCTTTATTAACTGTATAGAATACATTTCCTGATTCTTTGCGTGAAAGAGTCACACATTGCTCAATTGCTGCAGCAATGTTCGGCCATACTTTTGCTTTTAGTTCCATTGTGGCAATCAGTTTAATTGGTTGTGACATATCTTCATCTCCATCAATTCTTATATCAGATAAATAGTATACGCAAATTGTATCTACAGGTTTAAGCCTATCCTTTTAATCAATTTCAGGCAAATATAAAATTAATCCCGCCGGGTAGCATCTACACCCTCCTGAACTGAGTTCACACCGATGATAGTCAAATGCGGAAAATCAGCTGCCCGTTTCGGACAATTAGCGGCCGGAACAATCGCGTGTGTAAATCCTAGCTTTTCCGCTTCGCGTAACCGTTCCTGTCCACGTGGTACAGGGCGAATTTCACCCGATAAACCAACCTCACCAAATACAATCAGCTTTTCTGGTAAAGGACGGTTACGATAACTAGATAACATAGCCAGAATGACAGCCAAATCCGCTGCCGGTTCTGTAATTTTGACGCCACCCACTGCATTCAGAAATACATCCTGATCATAACAAGCAACACCGGCATGACGATTCAGTACAGCCAGTAACATTGCCAAACGCTCCTGTGCCAGCCCTACAGTTAACCGCTTAGGTGAAAAGCCATGTGCATCATCGACTAGTGCCTGAATTTCCACCAGTAAAGGACGCGAACCTTCCTGTGTTACCAGCACACAGGAACCGGGTACATCGTCGCGATAGCTGGATAAAAAAAGTGCCGATGGATTAGACACCCCTTTCAGTCCTTTTTCCGTCATTGCAAAGACACCGAGTTCATTGGCAGCACCAAAACGGTTTTTAATTGCCCGGATCATGCGGTAATTTGAATGAGTTTCCCCTTCAAAATACAATACTGTATCTACCATATGCTCCAACACACGCGGACCGGCAATCGCTCCGTCTTTGGTTACATGTCCCACCAGCAGCATACTGATACCCTGCTGTTTGGCCAGTCGAGTCAATTGGGCAGCACATTCCCGTACTTGAGATACTGAACCAGGCGCTGAAGTAATACTATCTGAATACATGGTTTGAATCGAATCAATTACCACCACTTTGGGCTGCTGCTGTGCAATAGCTGCACTAATCGCTTCAACCCTGATTTCTGCCAGTAAATGCACTTTATCTGCATGCACACCCAAACGCTGCGCACGCAAAGCCACCTGTTGTGCCGACTCCTCACCAGAAACATACAATACCGATTCCTGCTCTGCCATTTGGGCTATAGTTTGCAGCAATAAAGTAGATTTACCAATTCCCGGGTCTCCGCCAAGCAAAATAACCGCACCTTCTACTAATCCGCCACCAAGAACCCTGTCCAACTCGCCCATACCAGTAACAGTGCGCTGCACTTCAACCGCACTCACTTCGGCCAGCAATTGCACCTGTGTTTGACCAGCTACCCACGACTGAAAACGGCTATTAGATACAGCAGCAGGCAAAACTGCTGTTTCTTCTAGCGTATTCCATTCGCCGCAATGTGGACAGCGTCCCTGCCATTTGGGTGAATTACCGCCACAGCTACGGCATTGAAACTGAGTTTTTTGTTTTACCATGAAATCCTTCCAACAACATTTTCTCTAAGCTTGGCAAAAACGAAGTATGGCATTGAGCATACTGATCAATATGCCTGCCAATCTAAAGTTACTAAGCTGATTTCTTTATATTGACGAAGTTAACGATTGATATTTAATAACTTGTTTAATTTCAAAGGGCATTTCTGAAAACCATATTCCTATCAAAACATTTTAGACATGGCATACACAGTATTAAACATGATGCACCTACTCAAGAACTATTGCCAAGTTAACTCTCCTGCTATCAACGTAACAATCGATTTAGTAAGATCATTTTGTGATATATTCATTTTACCTGAGCTTTGGATGTGATGGTAAAACGACATATCGGCCTTTTACATTCTGATATATTTATGTAAGCGACCATATTGAATCTTCAACATACGTCCAATGGCGCGGCTGTCATTACAGAATAATAATATTTTCCTATTCTTATACTGAATTACCCATTTAAAAGCAAAAGACTGCAATACAAATTTTTCATTTTCTTCTACCACTTCAACGATTTTACCTTAGGTAATTGTTGACACAAAAAAATACGTTACTGACGCAGTAGTGGATTAACTAAACGAAAGATTTAAAGCAATATTTGCTACGCTTATTCCAATATCAGGACATTTAATTTCTGATTCAAGCTATCCAGATCAAAACAAATTGTGCAAATATCTTTTTAATTTAACAACCAAAGCGTTAACATTTATTCGGTAGTATTGGCAATGCAATAATATTTTGGCGGCTTTGATCGTAATCATACCCGCATTCTAGGTTGAAAATTTATTTATAAATCATAAGTTAACATATGATTGATAGGAAAGTTCAGTTCCAAAATACTAAATATTAATTTTTATTCTTGCGATATTTAAATCCGAGTTGCCTGCTTCAGGATATAATTATAATCAGTGGGTGCATGTAAAGTATTATATACTTAATGTATCGATTATATGCAGGCTAAATTTATTTTTGTCGATATCCAAATTCACTAATGCGTATTGAAAAAGTAACCTATTGCCACATTGTTTTATTTTTTTAAGCATTAACTAATACAAAATAGCATGATGCTTTTGTGATAAAACTAGCTCATTATTTCTTTTAATTTCATAAACAGGTTTTTCAAAGATATGTCCTTACCAATGATTGTCACCTTTACTGTGTATATTTTAGGAATGATTACAATCGGTTTTTTTGCGTATCGGTCAACGCAAAATTTTGGTGATTATATTCTGGGTGGGCGTCGTATTGGCAGTATGGTGACTGCACTTTCTGCCGGAGCCTCCGATATGAGTGGCTGGTTGTTAATGGGGCTTCCAGGTGCAGTATTTTTGTTTGGTATTTCCCAAAGCTGGATTGCTATTGGCTTGGTGACTGGAGCATATTTAAACTGGTTATTGATTGCAGGACGATTACGCGTTTTTACTGAAATTAATCATAATTCCTTAACCTTACCAGACTATTTTGCTCACCGTTTTAATGATAACAGCTCATTACTACGTATTATTTCAGCAGTTATCATTCTTATCTTTTTTACAATTTATTGTGCATCAGGAGTAGTTGCGGGAGCTAAATTGTTTGAAAGTACATTTGGAATGAGTTATGGCTGGGCTATGTTAGCAGGTGCCGGTGCTACAATTATTTATACCTTTATTGGTGGTTTTTTAGCTGTTAGCTGGACAGATACCATTCAGGCCAGTCTGATGATGTTTGCCCTGATTTTAACGCCAATCATGGTGATGATAAACGCCGGCGGCTTTTCTGACGCTATAACTTATATTGAGTCTCTTAATCCCGATTACACAAATCTCTTTGCTCATATGGATTTCATTGCAATTATTTCATTGCTTGGTTGGGGACTAGGTTATTTTGGACAACCACATATTTTAGCCAGATTTATGGCAGCTGATTCACATGAAGTAATGAAAAATGCACGTCGCATCAGTATGACCTGGATGATCTTATGCTTAGCCGGTGCAATAACCGTTGGTTTTTTTGGAATAGCATTTTTTGCTAATCATCCAGAACTGACATATCTGGTTGAAAATGGCAAACATGAACGCATCTTTATAGAGTTATCAAAACTACTATTTAATCAATGGGTTGCTGGCATAGTGCTTGCAGCAATTCTAGCCGCAGTGATGAGCACCTTGAGTTGTCAGCTATTAGTTTGTTCGAGTGCTTTAACAGAAGATTTTTATCGCGCTTTTTTTAGACCCCATGCAAAACAAAGAGAGCTGGTGTGGGTTGGACGGATTATGGTGTTATTAGTATCCTTGATTGCTATTTTATTAGCAATTAATCCGGATAATAGCGTTCTGAATTTAGTAAGCCATGCATGGGCTGGCTTTGGTGCAGCATTTGGTCCGATTATTATTTTCTCAGTATTCTGGTCACGAATGACACGTAACGGGGCACTAGCCGGCATGATAGCAGGCACTGTAACAGTATTATTGTGGATCAATTATAACTGGTTCAATCTGTATTCACTAATTCCCGGATTTCTATTTGCCTCTATTGCTATTATTATTTTTAGTCTGTGTGATAAGAAGCCAAACGAAATAGTACAACATCATTTTAAACAAGCATATAAACGCTATCACAACCAAGCAGAATAGACTTAGCTCAAAGTATTCTGAGTTTAGAGCAGTTGGTGAATAGAGAAGATCAAACGACGAGCCAATTTATTTTATTACAAAGTTATATTATGATTATGTCTTTAAATGACATAAACGTAATAATGAGTATCAAGCACTGGCCGCAACACGATCGTCCGCGGGAAAAGCTCCTCAAACAAGGAGCTGCTGCTCTAAGTGATACCGAGTTACTTGCCATTTTACTGCGTACAGGTACACGAGGCATGAGCGCCGTTGATCTTGCGCGTGAGCTCATCACAAAAATGGGCAGCTTACGAGCTTTGCTTGAAGCAGATTGTCAGCAGCTTTGTCAGCACCGCGGCATGGGAATGACCAGTTATACACAATTTGCGGTAATTCGCGAAATTAGCCGACGCATGCTGGCAGAAGAAATCAAACGTCGCCCTATTTTCACCCAGTCAGAAGCAGTGGCTGATTTCCTGCGACTGCATATAGGCCATGAAAAAGTGGAAGTATGTATAGCACTGCTGTTAAATCAGCGCAATGAACTCATGCATACCACAGAACTGGCACGCGGCACCATTAATGAAGCCAGAGTGTACATCCGCGAAGTTGCTACCATCGCTTTAAATCATCGCGCCGCCTCAATCATTCTGGCACATAATCATCCCGGACAATCGACGATGCCGTCTACAAGTGATATCCAGTTTACCAGACAAATAAAAGCCGCACTGAATCTGCTGGAAATACGCTTACTGGATCACTTTATCATTACTGCTGAAAAAACAACATCTATGGCAGAATTAAACTTGCTATAGCAATAAGCTATAGTCTGAGAATATTTATTTACAGGTAATACGGTGCAAAACTGGATAAAATTATCATTGCAGATTACAATATCTGGTTTATTAGCGTTATTTACCTGAATCATACGGAGTAACCCCCATGATTGATTTTGCTTATGCTGCCAACAATGCCGGTGCCCAGAATGGCCTCATGCAATTTTTACCACTTTTATTGATACTTGTTGTATTTTATTTTCTCATAATCCGCCCGCAGCAAAGCAAGCATAAAAAACATCAGCAGATGTTAACTGAGTTGAAAAAAGGCGATAAAGTTATCACTTTAGCTGGTATTGTCGGCAAAATTACCAAAGTAAACGAACAATATTTCACATTAGAAATTGCGCCGAAAGTAGAAGTTGAATTCGAGCGTAATGCTATTAGTGGCAAAGTACCAGAATAAAGTCAGTTTCCCTGCCGCAACTACGCAGTTGCGGCCTTTGTTTCTTCACCCGAATTATAAAACAACAGTCTGCAAGCAAGGCAGCAAATATGAATCGTTATCCTTTGTGGAAATATCTGCTTATCATCGTTTCAATAATATTGGGACTGTTATATACCATTCCCAATTTTTTTGGCGAGATACCAGCAGTTCAAATTTCAACCAACCGTCAGGCCATTACCATTAATGAGCAAACTGAAAATACGGTAAAACAGGCGCTTGCTGCTGCACATATCCAGCATCAAGGCATGTTTATTACCGATGGCAGCCTGAAGGTGCGTTTCAGCGATACTGAAACCCAGCTCAAAGCGCGTGATGCTATAGCTACCAAATTTGGCGAAGGCTATATCGTGGCATTAAACCTGCTGGCCAACACCCCGGAATGGATGGAAAAAATTCACGCTAAACCTATGTTTCTGGGTTTGGATTTACGTGGTGGCGTGCATTTCACCATGCAGGTTGACATGGATTCAGCCGTAGACAAAACACTTGACAGCTATGCTGGGGATATTCGTCGTCAGTTGCGCAAACTGCAAATCCGCAGTGGCAATATTATTAAAAACGGACAAACATTGGTCATACCGTTTCAGTCTGCTACTGATGCCACCACAGCCGTATCAAGTTTAAAAAAATATCTTAACGACGCCACACTCACTCAGAATGGAGATCGACTGGTTGTCAGCCTGAGCAATACCGCTCTGGCCAGAATCCGCACTGATGCAGTGACACAGAATATCAACACTCTGCATAACCGTGTTAATGAACTAGGCGTAGCAGAACCAGTTATTCAGCAGGCGGGACCTAGCCGAATTGTGGTACAACTGCCAGGTGTTCAGGACACAGCCAAAGCCAAAGACATAATCGGCCGTACTGCGACCCTGCAAGTGCGTATGGTTAGTGATGACCCTAATCTGTATCAGCAGGCATTGCTGGGACATGCTCCAAGCGGATATGAATTGCTGCCATCTGCTGGCAATAGTGCGCCAACACTTGTCAGCAAGCAGGTTGAGCTTACTGGTGACAACATCAACGATGCGCAAGCCAGTTTCAACGATCGCGGACAACCTGGTGTCAGCGTAAACTTTGATAGCACAGGAGCCAGTATCTTTGCTGACCTAACCCGCAATAATGTTGGCAAGCGGATGGCCATGGTACTTATCGATCAAGGCAAGGCTGAAGTTATTACGGCACCAGTAATCAACGAACCGATTCCAGGTGGTAAAACCATTATTTCTGGCAATATGAGTATTGCCGAGGCTAATGATACTGCCTTACTATTGCGTGCCGGTTCTCTGGCTGCACCAATGAAAATTATCGAAGAACGCACTATTGGTCCGTCACTGGGTAAAGAAAACATCAGTAAAGGCTTCCATTCCACCCTATGGGGCTTTGTAGTAGTAGCCATATTTATGATGCTTTATTATCGGCTGTTTGGCGTGTTTTCGGTAGTTGCTTTATCTTGCAATTTGCTGTTTCTGATTGCCATTCTGTCTGCAATGCAAGCTACCCTTACACTTCCGGGTATTGCTGCCATTGCCCTTACATTGGGTATGGCCATTGACTCGAACGTATTGATTAACGAGCGTATCCGTGAGGAGCTGCGCCATGGCAATACACCCCAGATATCAATTAACGCCGGCTATGACCATGCATGGCATACTATTGTGGATTCAAACATCACCTCACTGATTGCCGGTCTGGCATTACTGATTTTTGGTTCAGGTCCTATCCGTGGATTTGCTGTGGTGCACTGTCTAGGTATTCTCACTTCCATGTATTCATCAGTAGTGGTTTCACGTGCCATTGTTAACTTGTGGTACGGCCGCAAACGTAAACTGAAAAAGCTGTCCATCGGCCATATCTGGATTGCTGATAGCGCTACAACCAGTAAAAGTAAGGCTAATTAATTATGGAATTCTTTAAAATCAAACGTGACATCCCGTTTATGAGCTATGGTAAGCTGACAACGGCGATTTCGTTAATTACTTTTATTCTGGCCGTATTTTTTCTTGTCACTCGTGGGCTGAATTTTTCTGTTGAATTCACCGGTGGTACCGTGATGGAAGTGGAATTCCAGCAAAGTGCAGATTTAAACAAGATCCGCAGTGAGCTGGATGGGCTGAAACTAGGTGAAATACAGGTGCAGGCATTGGGTACCAACAAGCAAATCATGATACGTTTGCCCAATAAAGCTAACATGACTTCTGCACAATTATCCAATCAGGTAATGGACTTGCTCAAACAGCATCAGCAAGGGGTAAGCCTGCGACAGGTTGAATTTATCGGGCCGCAGGTTGGTGAAGAACTGGTTACCCATGGTCTGCTAGCTCTAGGCATGGTTGTTATTGGCATCATCATTTATCTGTCTATGCGCTTTGAATGGCGATTTGCCGTTTCGGCCATTATTGCCAATATGCACGACGTAGTGATTATTTTAGGCTGCTTTGCTTTATTTCGCTGGGAGTTTTCTCTAACTGTACTGGCAGGCGTACTGGCTGTGCTCGGTTATTCAGTGAATGAATCTGTCGTGGTATTCGACCGAATCCGCGAAAATTTTCGTAAACCACATATGCGCGGTAAAAGTGTACCGGCAATCATCGATAACGCTATCACTGCTACCATGAGCCGCACAATCATCACCCACGGTTCTACCGAAGCAATGGTTATTTCCATGCTGGTTTTTGGCGGCGCAGCCCTGCATGGTTTTGCTATGGCTCTAACCATTGGTATCGTATTCGGTATTTATTCTTCCGTACTGGTAGCCAGCCCGCTACTGCTGATGTTTGGCTTGAACCGGCAGAATCTGGTTAAACCACCAAAACGTAAAGAAGAAGCAGTGGTATAAATAAGTATTATTATTGATTAATACGAAAAAATATCTCCAGATTGAAACACTTTTCTGGAGATATTTTTAACTATGCTGCTAATAGCTGATTAAAATTGCTGATCATTTTTAGACAGCAAAAAAGCACAGCAGAACATTCACCTAATGCAGTTCCCGTTCATCTTTCCAGCCTTTATCTGTTAATATCAGTACAGCAGTACGGCGTTGAGGTTCCTGCAAAGATTTCCACCAATTTTTATCCGTAGTTTTGAGCAACTCCTGCGCCCATTTTTCCGGCACCAGCTTAGCATCATAAACCACTTTGGAAATGGTTATTCCATTTGCCGGCGTTGGTTCAGTAAAGAGTATAATTTTATCAACTTTCTGTGTACCGAGACACAACATGCTACCTTGTGCATTATTCAGCACATTAGCCTCACCTTTACTGGTTCTATAGTATACAGCCTGTGGAATCTCATGCTCACCATCAACTGTTACAGTGGAATCTTTACCTTTTTCGTACAAATCTGCGTCAGTCAGAATTTTCATCTGCTTTAGAGCAGTCTGATTAATTTTATCACCCTCACTGTTTTTTCTGGCAATACGAATTTCTTTACTGCCAAGCGTGAGTGTATTGTTTATACCACCCTGAGCATTATCCAACGCCAGATTAACAGCCAGACAAACCTTGTCATTTTTAGTAAACGCATTAATTGCCTCGGTAAAATTATTGTTACTCGCCTCCTGCTTACCACTGCAAGCAGCTAGTAACAGGCTAGCGGCAAGCATACTAATCTTTTTCATTTTCGGCTTTCCTCATAAAATTAAAATTTGTCCTGATTAAAGCATACTGCCAATATGCCAGATTGGCAACGCAGCCAGTATAACTGACCTCTGCTAAAACAATATTGAACGGCCAATCAGCATAAAACCAACACTTAAGCTAATATGGGCAAACCGGTATAATACCAACCTATCTGAACATACAGGTTTTCATTTATGAGTATCCGAATTTACGGTATCGGCCAATGTAGTACAGTTAAAAAAGCGCGCCAGTGGTTGGCAGAGCAACATATTAGTGCTGAGTTTATTGATTTCAAAAAAACTCCACCTGTCACTACAGACATTCAGTTCTGGCTTACACAGATTCCGAAAGAAATACTGATTAATCGTAAAGGTACCACATGGCGTAAATTAAGTACTAATGAGCAGCAGAATGCATTAAGCTCCAATGAAGCAGCTATTAACCTAATGATTAACCAGCCTTCTGTCATTAAGCGCCCTGTGCTGGTAAATAACCAGCGTGTGCTGGTTGGTTTTGACGCACAACAGTATACTGAATTTTTAGCCTGATACTTTCACCATACAAACCATGAACACTACTATCTTTATCTCTGATTTACATCTTTCCGAACATACGCCCCGATTAAATGAATTATTTCAGCATTGCCTGCATGAATGGAAAGGTAATATTGATGCCCTATATATACTAGGCGATTTCTTCGATGTATGGATTGGTGATGATGATGACAGTGATTTTATCCGTCGCATTAAAACCGAGCTCAAAACTTTCACTACTAGTACCCCAGTTTATTTTATTCACGGCAATCGCGATTTCCTGCTAGGCGAAAAATTTGCAGCTGAAAGCGGTATAAAGCTACTGACAGCTCCTCAGCAAATAAATCTGTATAATCACAATTATATAATTATGCATGGTGATGAACTATGCACTGATGATGTTGCCTATCAGCAATTCCGTGCTCAATCTCGCAATCCGCTGTGGCAAATGGCTGTACTAAATAAACCCATTGCTGAACGACGTTTACTGGCCGGACAAATCCGCCAGATGAGTGAAACGCGCAAAAGCAATGAAGGTAAAAGCGAAATCTCCGACGTGACTGAAAGTGCTATTCATAACTTGATGGCTAGTCATGCTCAGGCCACTCTGCCTACACTGATTCACGGCCATACTCACCGCCCTGCCGTGCACGAATCAAAGTTAAACAACCAACCTTTCAAGCGTTACGTAATACAGGATTGGAGTGAAAACTACGGCGGCTATCTGGCTGTTGACGCAGAAGGCGTACACATACACGAGCTTAAGCTTTAATCAGATTTATTGATTTTTATGCGAAGATAATTACCGCTCAAATTTATCATTTCCGCCAACTCTACCCTGTCCATGTATACACAACAAAGCCGTACTAAATAATAGCAGTATGGTTTTGTTCAACCTTTTCTTCTTGCAGTTTGGTTCAATACTCGCAGTATCATCACGAAACTTTCTGCACGAAAGCACATCAGAAGTATTAGAAATTCATGTTTGCTGTAGATTCAGTAGTAAGTATTCCATATTTATCTGACCAGTTGAACCGGAATATTGTCTGATCACGGCAACATTGATTGAAATAAAAAAACCGTGTTTTGGAAAACACGGTTTAAGTAAGCAAGAACGTTTTACTATTTGCTTCCACGCATTAAATCAAAGAAGTCTGCGTTATTTTTAGACTGTTTTAATTTATCAATAATAAATTCCATTGCCTCGATATCATCCATTGGGTGCAGGAATTTACGCAATAGCCACATTTTCTGCAAATGCTCGTTGGAAACCAACAATTCTTCGCGGCGAGTGCCAGAACGGTTGATATTGATTGCTGGGAATAGACGTTTTTCAGCCATGCGTCGATCCAGATGCAACTCCATATTGCCTGTACCCTTGAATTCCTCATAAATCACATCATCCATACGACTACCAGTTTCAACCAGTGCAGTAGCGATAATTGTTAATGAGCCACCTTCTTCTACATTACGGGCTGCACCAAAAAAACGTTTGGGACGATGCAGGGCGTTCGCATCAATACCACCGGTAAGAATTTTGCCAGAAGCCGGAATAACAGTATTGTATGCTCGCGCCAGACGGGTAATCGAATCCAGCAGAATAATTACATCCTTTTTATGCTCCACCAGACGTTTGGCTTTTTCAATCACCATTTCTGCTACCTGTACATGACGAGTAGCTGGTTCATCAAAGGTAGAAGAAACCACTTCACCGCGAACTGAGCGGGTCATTTCAGTTACTTCTTCAGGACGTTCATCAATTAGCAGCACAAGAAGCTCTGCTTCAGGATAGTTGGCCGTAATCGCATGGGCAATGTTTTGCAACATCACTGTTTTACCAGATTTTGGCGGTGCCACGAGTAAGGCTCGCTGACCAAAACCAATCGGAGCAATCAGATCAATGGCGCGGCCAGTGAGATTTTCACCAGAACGAATATCCCGTTCCAGCACAAACTGGCGGTCTGGAAATAATGGCGTCAGATTTTCAAACAGAATTTTATGTTTACACACATCTGGATTGTCTCCATTGATCTTATCCAGACGTACCAACGCAAAATAACGTTCATTATCTTTAGGTACACGTACACTGCCCTCAATCGTGTCACCAGTATGCAGATTGAAGCGACGAATCTGGCTTGGGCTGACATAAATGTCATCTGGCCCGGCCAAATAGGATGTATCCATACTGCGCAGAAAACCAAAGCCGTCGGGAAGAATTTCCAGCGTACCGGAACAGGTAAACGCCTCTCCCTGCTTCATTTTAATGCGCACAATCGCAAAAACAAGGTCTTGTTTGCGTAAACGGTTGGCATTTTCGATGCCAAATTCTTCAGCTATGCCCAATAATTCAGACACATGTAGGTTTTGTAATTCAGAAACGTGCATAAAGATATAAATGAACTTATTTATTAGAATTTAAGATAAAATGAGTCAGAGACTCATAATAATTCCAGTTACCGAGCCTTATATACATGGTGCATGCAAAAGAATGGTAAGGTTTTTATTGAAAGTCGATTTGGTTTAAACCCGCCACAATAGACATTAAACTAAGATTTAGAATTGACCTCTTCTTATGAGATGCAATTCTATTCTGCCAGTCTGATAGTGTCAAGCCATTATCAACATTCAAACAACACTGTAACAAGCATACCCGCAAAATGAAAATCTGACATCCATCAAATATCATTTGATTAAACAAGCATAATATTTTTTTATTTCTTCATGGAAACATTCATAGAAGTAGCTCAAGTAAGCCATAATTCAGGTTAATATAATTTGTTTATTGTTATAAAATTCATTAATTTTTAACGATATACTGTTATTCAAGGAGTCTGCATACCTTATTATTAATTTTAGTATACTAGTGTAAAACAAAGATGAAGGTGTCAGAAAGACAACAGTTTTAGCCAATTTGTTCTGCTGCGACAAAACACCAAAATAACTTACTGTGATCACCCATATTTTCAAAAATGATATTAATTATTACCAACCAGTCCCCAGTAGAACTTGATGTCTGAAAACATGCCTTTTATCAGTTTTAAAAGCATTGTAGCCATATTTTTGCCTTCACTTAATTGTTTTATGTAAAGCAGAAAATTTGTTTTTTCTTGATGGCTGTTATAATTACTCCTCTTCCAACGTTTAGAAAGAAATTATGAAACACTTGCCTTTCACCATTATGGGAATCACCACTCTGCTGGCTGTATCAGCCTGTAATTCCGCTGATAATGGTTATAAAAATAACAGCAATGAGCCGGTAACTGCTTCTGTTTCAGCTACACGAAACCCACAGGTGGCAGGAGATGAGTTTCTGGCCAAAAACAAAACGGCAACAGGAGTAAAAACCACTGCTTCAGGTTTACAATACAAAGTTAATCATCAAGGATCAGGTAAAAAACCTAAGGCTACAGATATGGTTACTGTACTGTATGAAGGCCGGTTAATTGATGGCACAGTATTTGACAGCACGGCGCAACGAAATAATCAACCAGCCACATTTCCGCTTAATGCTGTTATTCCAGGCTGGACTGAAGGTCTGCAATTAATGTCCGAAGGAAGTGAATTTACTTTTTATATTCCAGCAAATTTAGCTTATGGTGAACAAAGTCCAACAAGTGCCATTCCAGCTAATAGCGTATTAATTTTCGATGTAAAACTGATTAAAGTTGGTGAATAAAGAATCGCAGAAGTTAGTAATGAAAAAAGCACTCAAATACTTGAGTGCTTTTTTCTAATCTGGCTCCCCGACCAGGGCTCGAACCTGGGACCTGCGGATTAACAGTCCGTCGCTCTACCGACTGAGCTATCAGGGAATGAGGCGAGATTATAGCGTTTGTAATTTTTCTGTCAAGCTTTTTAAACAAATTTGTTGTACAAATTTTATTAAGTATATAATTTCACAGTAGATAATTAAATATTGATAAACAAGTTAAATTGATTTATTCAGCCTGCTCCTGTCCAAGAATCATTGTTCCGACACCGTTATCAGTAAATATTTCCAGCAAAAGAGCATGTGGAACGCGCCCATCAATAATATGAGTATTGTGCACTCCATGCATAGCAGCCTGTAATGCACCATTGATTTTGGGCAGCATGCCATCTTGCAAAGTGCCATCGGCAATTAGTGCTTTGATATCATTAGGTGTTAAACGACTCAATAACCGATTGTTTTTATCAAGTACTCCGATGGTATTGGTAAGCATAATCAACTTTTCTGCCTCCAAGCTTTCTGCCAGCTTACCGGCCACTACATCAGCATTGATGTTAAACGCCTCTCCTCGCTCACCTACACCAATAGGTGCCACAACAGGAATATAACCATGTTCTACCACTTCCTTTATCAAAGCAGTGTCTATTGCTTTAACTTCCCCAACCTGCCCAATATCCTGCTGCACATTTTCAGGCGTAGTGATGAACAGTTTTTCAGCTTTGATAAAATGATTATCTCGGCCAGTAATTCCCACTGCATGACCACCATGCAGATTTAGCAAAGAAGTAATTTCCTTATTGACCCAGCCGCCCAGCACCATTTCCACTATATCCATAGTTTCACTGTCAGTGACCCGCATACCCTGAATAAAGTGATTTTCCTTGCCCATTTTGCGTAACATTTGATTAATCTGTGGACCACCACCATGTACAATAATTGGATGAATACCCACTAGCTTGAGTAATACTACATCCTTAGCAAAATTCTCTTTCAATTGTGGATCAGTCATGGCATTTCCACCATATTTAATTACCATTGTCGCCCCAGAAAAGCGACGGATATATGGCAACGCCTCAGCAAGAATATTTGCTTTGGTTTTAGCTTCGATAATATTAAGACCAATAATACTGTCTGTACACATTGTTTCTCCTAGTATGAATTAATCGTTTCTCTGCTTGGTAAAGTTAAGTTTATATCTGGTTTCGATAAAATAAAACCATATTTTTCATCAGAAGATTAATTCATGTGCTTGAAACATTTAAGAAGTGCAAGAAAACAGGCTATTTTTTTATATTAGAAAGTAAAACAGGACAAATTTCAGATAAGTGTACATTAAACAGTGGGGTTAAATTTATCTTGATTTATAACGAGAATCAGTAAAGAAAATCTGGCAAACCGCTGAAGCAGAAATAATTAATCCAGCCGTGCAAGACAGGCACCGGTACTAAAAAAAGTACTTAGAATTGCCTGTGCTGAAACCTGATCCAATACCTGCTTACGCTTTTTGCCAAATACATTGGCTTCTCTTAACAGACTATCAGCCACAACAGATGTCCATCGCTCATCTACCCAATATACAGGTAAATGAAAGCGACCATGTAACCGGTTACCAAATCGTCGACATAATGCGGTAGCATCATCATCTGCACCATCCGCATGTGTGGGTAAGCCTACAACTAAAGCCTGAGGCTGCCATTCTTTAATTAGTGCTGCAATACGGCTGAAACGTTCTTCATTACTGACAGTTGCAATGGTTTCCAGCGGATGTACAGTAGCTAGCTCAGCTTCTCCTACAGCCACACCAATTCGTGCGGTGCCAAAATCAAAGCCCAAAATGGTACCACGCTGTATGGAAGGTATAATTAACTCAGGCATGACCCATCAATCCGCTCAGATTGGTAATATCGATGTTCAATAACTGTAATGCCGCCTTATAACGTTGCTTATAAGGCATATCAAACAGAATTTGTGTGTCAGCCGGCGTCGTGATCCAGCTATTATTTGCAATCTCCTGCTCAAGTTGGCCGGCCGTCCAGCTTGAATAGCCGATGGTGGCTACAGCCTTATTTACTTCATTTTCCTGAGTAAGCCCCATAATAATATCGCGTGAAGTAGTCATGGCAATATCATCAGTGACCATTAAACTATTTTCCCATGATCCAGCAGGAGTATGCACCAAAAAACCTCTGTCTACTTGAACAGGACCACCCATCAGTACATTTTGACCATGAAAACGTTCTGGCGTAGGTGTCTTGGCAGAATCAAACAGCAAATCCATTATAATCGGCGATGGTTTATTGACAATAATACCCATGGCACCTTCTGCACTATGTTCACAAAGATAAATCACGCTTTCTTTAAAAAACGGATCCTCCATCGCAGGCATAGCAATCAGAAAGTGATTAGTCAGAGAAAAACTGGTAGAAGCGCCTTGTTGTGCAGCCATATTGAGCTTATCCATGAAAATGATATCAGACTATACAAAATTAATTTATCGTTAAATTGGGTCTGTCTGGCAGTTTCTCAAGCCAGTGCTTTTCGCTATAATCATATCTTACTCTAAATTGGATTATTTTATCCGGTTCTTAAAAGCAGATTCACACAGAGATATTAATGGCAGCTTATTCAAAGCAGCCTGCAAATCATCACAGAAAGGCCAACTGTGTCATTAACCAAACCGATTGTTCTTTTAATACTGGATGGTTTCGGCCATCGTGCCGAGGGTGATGATAATGCCATTTTGCTGGCACATACACCTCATATTGACCATTATCGTCATCATTACGCTTATGGCACTATCGATGCTTCAGAACGTATGGTTGGTTTACCTGCGGGTCAGTTTGGTAACTCCGAAGTAGGTCATCTGAATATTGGTGCCGGACGGATTGTGCCACAAGATATTACCCGCATTGATATGGCGATTGAAGAACATACACTTGAACATAATCCAGTATTGCAACAGGCATGGAATAACCCTAATCGCACTGTGCATCTGTTAGGACTGTTTTCCGACGGTGGCGTACATAGCCACATAGAGCATTTTTTTGCAGTAATGGATGCAGCAATAGCAGCAGGTATGCAGAAGATTGTTGTTCATCCGTTTTTGGATGGCCGTGACACTCCTCCTCAAAGTGCCCGCCCCTATCTGCAACGTCTGGAACATTATATGCAGCAGCATCCGCAAGTATTATGTGGTGCTGTAGTTGGGCGTTTCTTTGCCATGGACAGGGATAACCGCTGGGATCGTGTAGAAGCGGCATATAATGCATTGTTTGGCGACACCTCTTATCAGGCTGTTTCACCAGTATCTGCGCTGGAAGCGGCATATGCTCGAGGTGAACAGGATGAGTTTGTTAAACCCACAATTGTCAGTCCACAGGCAGGCATAATTGATGGCGATGCCATTTTATTTCTGAATTTCCGTGCCGACCGTGCGCGTGAATTAACACAGGCGCTTACCTTTACCGATTTTACCGGTTTTGAACGTAAACATCAGGTACAGCCCGGATATTTTGCCAGCATTACTGCTTATGGTACACAGTTTGCTCATCCGGTGATGTTTGGACGTCAATCAGTAAATAATGGTCTGGGCGAATTTCTGGCTGCACAAGGAGTTAGCCAACTTCGTATAGCCGAAACAGAAAAATACCCACATGTAACCTATTTTTTCAGTGGCGGACGGGAAGAACCTTATATTGGCGAAGAACGAATTATGATACCGTCGCCAAAAGTAACTACATACGATTTACAACCGCAGATGAGCGCCATCGGCATTACTGAGCAGATTATCGACAGCCTGCAACATCATCGTCATGACGTTATTATTTGTAATTTTGCCAATGGTGACATGGTTGGCCATACTGGTTCACTTGATGCAGCCATCAAGGCAGTGGAGACCCTGGATAGCTGTGTAGCTCATGTGGTTGAGGCGGCACTGGCTGCAGGTGGAGAAGTTATCATTACAGCAGACCATGGTAACTGTGAGCACATGTACGATGAGCAGAATCAGCAGCCTCATACTCAGCATACCATTGAACCAGTACCATTTATATACATTGGACGGAAAGCCACAATCCGCACTGGCGGTGCCCTTAAAGACGTAGCACCTTCATTATTAACTGCTCTGGGACTGGCACCACCAACAGAAATGACTGGCCAAAACCTGATTGAATTTGCAGATAAATAATGAAAGCGCCAATCAGATTCTATCTAGTCTGTTGCAGTATTGTTACATCTGTATCCATGGCAGCCAATAACCAGAAAATACAGCCAACTGGTGAACTCAAACAAATTCATCAGGCTATATCAGTAACACAGAATCAGATTAGTAAAACTACGGTAGAACAGAAAAAAATCGATGCCTCAATGGCGGCTACCAGCCAGCAGCTGGATCGTGCCAAGAATGAACTTAGCCGTATCCAGCTGCAGCACCGAGTCAGTATGCGGCAATTACAAATATTGCAAACTGATCTGGATAAAACCCGTACTCAGATTGCCGAAACTCAGACCCAGATAGCACGTTTGCTCAATGCACATTATCGCAACCGTCAACCTAACAGCGTGTATTTAATCTTAAAAAAAGATCCATCAGATCAGAAAGGCCGGTCTTTACAATACATTCGTTACTTGAATAAAGCTAATGAACAGGTTATTCAACACCTGCGTGAGCAGCAGATGCGTATGAATGCCCAGCAACAGGCAGTCAGCATTCAGCAAAAACAGCTGGCTTCATTGCAGCAAAAACAGCAGCAACTTATTAACAAATTGCAAGCCCAGCATACGAGCCAGCAAAGTAAATCCAGCATTCTTAACCAGCAATTATCCTTGCAGAATAAAAAGCTACAATCGTTAAAAGCAGATGAAAAACGATTGAACAATCTGCTCAGTCGCCTGTCTGCACAGGCAACCATGCGCCGTCTGGCTCAGGCTCCTGCCAACTCCACCAAGCCAAATAATACTCATAAATCAAAAACATCCAGTCAATCGCCTACAACCACCACTGCTAATAATATCAATGTAGATAGCACTAAATTACCTTCTACTTTAACCGCTGAAGATATGGCTTTACAGGCTACGGAAAGCATAAAATTACCAGTAAACAAAGGACTAGCACAAAAACAGGGACATCTACCACACCCAGTTAACGGTACTGTCATCGGGAAGTTTGGCGAGAGCAGACCGAATGGTGGTATCTGGAAAGGCCTGTTTTTTTCCTGCAATAATGTTGTTGTACATAGTATCACTAGTGGTTCAGTTGCCTATGCAGCATTCTTACAAGGCTATGGCAAAACCGTTATTATTGATCATGGTGAAGGCTATATCAGCATTTACACGGGCTTATCTTCTATCAATATCTCTGCCGGTAATGTGGTTGGCGCTGGTCAAAACATTGGTATAAGTGGTAAATTACCGGATGGTCAAAACGGATTGTATTTTGAAATTCGTTACCATAATCAAGCAATGAACCCATTATCATGGATACGTTGACGCAGTTTATGGCAGTATGCTATTACCTCTATAACTTTAATGGTGTACACTTTGTTCGATTTTGAATTTTTATAAATTCTCGTTATAAAAAAATATTTACTCCCTGAATTATTGTCGTTATCAGAAAGAACAATAGAAATAATGGCTAAATCTAGATTAAAAAAAGCTGCTTTATATACATTAGGTGCTTTCAGTGGCGTGATTCTTACCCTGAGTTTACAAGGCTATGCCAATGAAAAATCCGAAGCTTTACCAGTACAATCTCTGCATACTATGGCTGAAGTATATGGACAGATTAAAGCCAATTATGTCGAGAATAAAACCGATGATGCAATTCTGGAAGGTGCGATGAAAGGTATGGTCAATAATCTTGACCCGCACTCAGAATACCTGACTGTTAAAGATTATTCCGATTTGCAAGAAAGCACCACTGGTGAATTTGGTGGTTTGGGCATGGAGATCAGTTCGGAAGACGGATTGATTAAAATAGTCGCACCAATTGAGGATACCCCTGCTGATCGCGCTGGTATTAAAAGCGGAGACTACATTGTTAAAATCAACAATGAATCCACCCGCAACATGACAGCCACCGAAGCTGTGAAAAAAATGCGTGGTAAACCAGGAACCAGCATTACGCTGACATTGGCTCGCAAGGATGAGACTCAACCTATCGTAGTACACCTGACACGAGCAATTATTAAAGTTAAAAGTGTGCGCTACAAACTACTGGAGCCAGATTATGGCTATGTACGTATTACCCAGTTTCAGGAACACACAGTAAGTCTGCTGGCGGATGCCATCAGCAATCTGGAAAAACAGAACAAGCAGCACTTAAAAGGTCTGGTACTGGATTTACGTGATGACCCAGGTGGTTTATTAAACAGCGCTGTTGGCGTATCCGCAGTATTCTTGAAACCTGGAGTAAAAGTGGTCAGCACCAAAAACCGGGATAAAAAGGAAGGAATGGTTTTAAAAGCAATTCCACAGGATTATATTGTAAAAGGCAACGACCCACTGCTTAATATACCTGATGAGTTAAAAACCATCCCAATTACGGTTCTGGTTAATTCAGGTACTGCCTCGGCTTCAGAAATCGTTTCCGGTGCATTACAGGATTACAAGCGTGCCGTGATTGTGGGTACACAGAGTTTTGGTAAAGGTTCTGTGCAAACTGTTATTCCATTATCCAATGGTGGCGCAGTTAAACTCACCACAGCTTTATACTACACGCCTAATGATCGCTCTATACAGGCACAAGGCATCGTACCTGACGTAGAAGTAAAAGATAAAAACCGCAAATTTGAAAGCCGCGAGGCTGATTTGGGTGGGCATTTGAGTAACCCATTGGGAGGTAAGGAAGTTAACGGCGAGCTACTGGGCGGCCACAAAAAATCTACCTCTGCTACGGCAACAAGTGAACCTGCAACTCAGGATACAGATGGTAATACTGATAAAGAAAGCTCCAAGGACATTAAAACCAATGTACCATCAGCTGACTCAGACCCAAATGGTAAAGTTACCAATGCTGCCAGTAAAAAAGACAGCAAGAAAAAAGATGAAGAAGATTGGCTGGCACGACGTGAACCCAATCCAGCTAAAGATGTACAATTAAAAGCTGCTCTTGATTTGGTAAAAGACCCTGTTAAATGGAATCAATCACTGGGACTGGCGGCCAAAAAGCCTGTTAAAACCACTGATAAAAAAGATAAGAAATAAATAACATCGTTAAAAAAAACAGATAGCAAAGCTATCTGTTTTTTATTGTGATTACAACAAAGCATTAATGTAATCTGCAAAACCATTTAATACTGTCTGGGATTTTTATTTTATTTTCTACAGCTTTTATTACATCAATTATTTAGAGGCGTATGCTTTATTTCAGGTTTTACTGAGAAATCCTATCTAATTAAAAAATAAATATACTTTAACTTATTCTTGAGCCATCAAAACCTACTGCTTTTTTATTTTTATGTGATTAATTAAAAATCCACCACTAATCTTAAAACAGCTCTGCGATAGCTTTTACACTTTTCTACACGATACAAAGAAAAGACTGAAATACAGAAAATACGGGTATTTAATAAGGGGAAAATGTCAAAAATTTCAAATTCAGACTTGAAACTCTTTGCATATAAACTAAACTGTACAATTGTTTAAACCTTTTGAGCAAATCATAAATAAGATTTAAGCACTATTTGAATTATGGTTAAAAGTCTGTTTTATACTTTAGGTAATGAGATATTTGTATATTTGGGACGTAAATAGTTTTTTGCTTTAAATTTTAACAACAGTACCAATACTCTGAAAGGCTACGGGAAATTACATTTCCCACTATTGCAAATGATAATTTTTCTAAATATCAAAGCTAATGGAAATAGCTATAATTGTCCACGAAAGACAAAATTCAAATAACAAGCGCCAGACAGTGAAATGCAGAATTAAGCAGAATCATCACATAACATGATTTACTTTACAATATTGAAGAAAAATCTGTAATTGGTTCAACGTTAAGCAATTATTAAAATACCATTTCACTCCTTAATTATTGCTATATAATCAGACCACAATCAGGTACTAGCTTAGGAGATATCTTCCCTTGGAGTAGTTAAACTGATTACAATGTATCTATACTTAACAAAATATAGTTAAACATAATATATAATTTAGAACTTGTTATCTTTTGTAAAAAAAATTGACGAAAAATAGCAATTGTTATGAAATAATTACCGTACTTGGCATACACTTTCTAAAATAACAAATACGAAACTACCCACTGATGGATAGCCGCATCACCGGTCATGCCAAACTGTAGGTTTTTTTGAAGATATTGATTGCCGATGTACTAATCTGCTATTGAGCAGCACTACATAATAAAACTTCATCTACTGGAAAAATAGAAAGGAATTACATTAATGGATAATTCAAATAACCATAAAAAACACCGAAACAACGATAAAGTTATCACTACCTTAAAAGGTCTGGCACCTATGGAACCTAGCGAAAAACTCGTTAAAACAAAATATCCAATCGTACTTGTACATGGGTTATTTGGTTTCGACCGAATTATGGGATACCCATATTTCTTTAATATTGCTGAATCTTTAAAAAAACAAGGTACTGAAGTTTATACTGTTGCAGTTTCAGCTACTAATTCAACTGAAATACGTGGTGAACAGTTGCTGGCTGAAGTTAAAAAAATACTGAAAAAAACTCGTGCTCAAAAAGTAAATCTGATTGGTCATAGCCAAGGTGCGCCTACTTGCCGTTATGTTGCTGCGATCCATCCTGAAATAGTCGGCTCAGTAACTTCTGTAAATGGTGTAAATTTCGGTTCTGAAATTGCAGATTTAATGTTGGAAATTCTTTCTGGCAAATTGGTTGGCCCTACTGCTGATGTCATTGTTGAAACATTTATGAAGTTTATTGGTCTATTTAGTACTAAGCCATGTTTACCACAAGATTTTAGAAGCGCACTAAAAAGCTTGTCGACTAAAGGTACTAATGCGTTTAATAAAAAATATCCGCAAGGTCTGCCCGAACAATGGGGTGGCGAGGGTAAAGAGCTAGAAACTAATGGTGTTTACTACTATTCTTGGAGTGGTATCATTAAATCAAAACCACTGAATGAAGGTTTAAATCTGGCAGATCCATCTCATACTATTTTGGCTGCATTAGGTACCTTCTTCAAAAAAGAGCGTAAACAAAATGATGGTCTGGTCGGCCGTTATAGCACTCACTTGGGTAAAGTTATCTGTTCTAACTACCAGATGGATCATCTCGATGCAATCAATCAAATTGCTGGTGTGCATCCGATTAAACCAGATCCGGTAAAACTTTATTTGGAACATGCTGCACGCTTGAAATCTAAAGGCCTATAAATTATATTTATGAGCAAAAGCTGGATCCTGTGATTTTATAGGGTTCAGCTTTTTTTATTTATATTTGGCGTTTATTTGTTAGTGCTGTGTGGGAATTAAGCTGAATTTAAATAACTAAATATTAACAAGCACACTGTTGGAAATACTGAGTTGTTTATTTTTATTATTAACATACTTCTGTAAATACATTAACAACAGTTAGCAGTCGATAATAGTTTTTTCTTTTTATTGCAATATTGAATGATTTTATAAATAGAGTTAATTTTTTTAATGTTGCTGTTGATTTTAGGGGATACAGTCAGAAAAAGAAAACAAATGGGTTATGTCACCAGAAGTAGAGGCACAGAAACAGCAGCAAATAGATAATGAACGAAAGGCGAAAATTAATACATTGTTATCCGTTGCTACTGACAAACTTGCAGCGTATCAGGATATGATTGATTTTGCAGGTATCGAAGAAGAAACGATGGAAGCACAAAAGGGGCTGTTTGCTTGGCGGAAGTATCGAGCTGCCTTATTGAAGTATCAGAAAGGTTTAATTTCTGAATTACCGAGCACGCCAGAGGAGTAACAAAAAAGTACAAAACAATGCGCCAGTGATATTGCTGGGGCGATACATAAAGAATCAGCAAAAAGGTGTAAAAGTTTTCGCCGTCCAACAACCACTCAGCTCAGTAATTACAGCAGGATTTCCCTGAAATGCTACTATCTCATAAATATACTGGGTGAATATCAAATTTGTATTGCATGTATTGCAAAAATTTAGATAATTTGCATTAGAAATTTCCAGCATTAATTGGAATTGATTCACTAATAACAACCGGCATTTCAGCCGTTCGAATAGACTTATTGTGCGAAAAATTTATACATTCAGCAAGTTATAAATAAAGGCCGCTAGTTGTTAACTATCGGTCTTGGGCATCATTAGAGGAAATGATATCTTGTACATCTTTCTAAAAAAGAAAAGAACGGACTACAATACAGAAAACACGGACATTCTTAAGAGTGAAATACTGAAAAGTTCAAATTTAACTCTTAAACTATCTTACACATATAATGCGCGAACTTTTTATATCATTAGAACAAAGTTTAAACTATATTTAAATTGTGGTTAAAATCCTGCTCTATAGCTATAAATAACATGTTTTTCTTGTTATAAGCATAAAAATTTATTGCCTTAGATTTTATAAGCAATGTCAACGTCCTGAGATTTGTCAGATTCATAATATACTAATTAAATTTACCGCTATTACGGATGATGATTTTCAAAATACAAATGCAAGTGAAAACATCTGTAATAATCAGAGATAGAGAAACAAAGTACAAACAAATGTTTGATACCAAAATACATAGTTTAAAGCATAACAGCATACACCAGATATAAAGGATTTTGCGGCTAGGTGTATTGCATCTGCTGAGTTCAAGAATATTCTTGTAACTGCATAATTGGGAAAAATCATCGCACCATATAATTTAATTTTCAATATTGAAAAATCTGCAATTGGTTCAGCATAAAGTCCCCGTAAAATGCTACTTTGCCTCTTAATGTTGCCGTTGCATCACTTCACAATTCACACTGGGCTTGGATATGTTTACCATTGCAGTACAAAAAACAATCTAATCCATATAAAATATTAACAAAATATTTCTTTTAATATAATTTAATGCATATATTAAATTTTAAATTACCAATATTGACAAATAAAAACAATAATGATAATTTAAATATAGTACTAAGCATGCATTATCTAAAGTGGCCGAGATAACAATAATCCACTGGTAAATACTTGCGCCTGTATTCAACCACATGGGCTTTTTTTAAGATATTAGCTGCCAAAGTACTGACGCTGCAAATTAAGCAGCACTACATAGTAAAACTATATCTAATAAAACTATATCTAATAAAGGAGTTATATTCATGGATAATTCAAATAAAGAAAAACTGCATCGAAATAACGATAAAGTTGTCAGCCTTTTTGCCCTGTCTTCTTTAGGTTGTCGCCAATTGCCACTCTCTACATTAAAAGGGCTACCACCTATGGAACATTGTGCCCTTCATAAAGGAGAATTTATAACATTATCAGAAAGAACTGATAGATGTGTTACTGCCAGAGGCAAAGTTTTTAGCGATGACGATCCGGATTCCATCATAGCCGGTTACGATTATAATTATGAAATGGTGGGTTCTGAGGACGGTGAAATTGAGCTAACCTCAGAAACCAAAAATATTCTTCCTGCCCCGCGCTCGCGCAAAAATATTGGAGTGGGTGAAGTAGTCACCATCGAATCTAATGTTGGTGTGAAATGGCATATTGATAATAAACTTGTCAGCATCATCAAGCGTAAGGCTAAAGAATTATGTATCAAGGCCGGAGATAAAGGCGGCATTTGTACTATTACCGCCTCTTATAAACGCAAAGGCAAGACCATTACCAAAAATGTTAAATTTAGTATTGCAGAACCTAAAAGCCTGCGATATTCTCTGGGCGATTATCAGGATTATAATTTCCCAAATAAAAAAGGTTCGATGCTTTATCACCCAAAAGATACTTATCTGGGAATCGTGGGCTTAAAAATTCAACTACTTCCTACCTCAGTTAACTTTAGTGAGGTTTTGGTGCGGGAAGTGAACTGCGCTTCTGTTAATACAGGCTATTTTAAGGATATTATTAAAGGTGTTATATGTCATATAGGACCTCCTACAAATAACCAATGTTCTGGCTTCGGTGAAGCAAGCAAATTTAATGTTAAAAATAATAAAGTCAATATTGCTAATACTTTTGATACTGTGGGTGGAGGAGAGGATAGTCCCGTTGCCAATATCGGAGATGGAGGTGCTATGAAATTGACTATCCCACTTGAATGGAGTCTGGTCAATTCTGATAACTGGAAAAGTATGGGAAATGTAAAACAGGATCTAGTGCTCTCGGCCAATGGCAATATCACAGTCTCTAAAGGTAATTTTAGCCGTACATTTTATAGAGGTAATGATTATCCAGATCCTACATTTGTCAATCATAAAAAAGGCAATCTCAAACAAAAATCAAATTAATTTTTGGTCGATTGTATAAACCTTAATCAAAAGCAATGTATTAGATACATTGCTTTTGATTAAACAAAGAGGACATATACTTTTTACATTCTTGCTTTGAAACTTGCGATTTCTAAAAACATAATCACAGAATAATCATCTGTATCTCGTCCATATTCACAAAGCGTTACTTCATACTCAACCACTATAACGGCATTGTTACCAAATCAAAGTTTAAAAAGGAAACGTTTTGACGCTAGATATTTACTATAAAAAACACAGAAAGACCGAGCATGAGATTTAAGTTATCCTATTCGGTAGTTAGGTACTACAGCAATTTTAAATTGGACTATATACCATGATGTGCTAGAGTTTATATTTTTGTTTAGCAATAAATAAAGGCCGCTATTTGGATAGCGGCCTTTAATATAATTAATTGAAAAATTTATTTTTTCAATTCTTTTGCCAAATACAACCAAGTTTCAATCACGGTATCAGGATTCAGGGAAATGGTTTCAATCCCTTCTTCAATCAACCATTTGGCAAAATCAGCATGATCAGAAGGACCCTGCCCGCAAATACCGATGTATTTGTTTAATTTGCGACATGCCTGGATTGCCAGACTGAACATCACTTTAACTGCCGGATCGCGTTCATCGAAAGTGCTTGCAATCGGGCCACCGCTATCACGATCTACACCCAGAGTTAATTGAGTCATATCGTTTGAACCAATAGAGAAGCCATCAAAGTACTTAAGGAACTGTTCAGCTAATACTGCGTTCGTTGGTAATTCGCACATCATAATAAGGCGCAAGCCATTTTTACCACGTTCCAAACCATTGTCTTTCAGAGCGCGTATCACGTTTTCTGCTTCTTTTAAAGTACGTACAAATGGAATCATGATTTCAACGTTGGTCAAACCCATTTCATCGCGTACATATTTCAACGCTTTACATTCAAGTGCAAAACAGTCTTTGAAATCATCAGAAACATAGCGTGCAGCACCACGGAAACCCAACATCGGATTTTCTTCATGTGGTTCATATTTGTTACCACCAAGCAAATTGGCATATTCATTTGACTTAAAGTCAGACATACGCACAATCACTTTTTTGGGATAAACTGAAGCAGCCAGTGTAGCAACACCTTCAGCAATTTTATCAACGTAGAAATCTACCGGAGAGGTATAGCCTGCAACACGTTCTGTGATAGTAGCTTGTATCTGCTCATCCTGCTGATCAAATTCCAGCAAGGCACGAGGGTGGATACCAATCTGACGATTGATGATAAATTCCATACGTGCCAGACCAATACCATAATTAGGCAAACTGGAGAAGCTGAAAGCCAGCTCTGGATTCCCTACATTCATCATGATTTTGGCTGGTGATTCAGGCATATTATCTAAAGGTATTTCATTAACTTCAACCTTTAATAAACCTTCATAAACATAGCCTGTATCGCCTTCGGCACAAGAGACTGTTACTTCCTGACCATCCTGTAAGGCAGAAGTTGCATTTCCACATCCCACTACAGCCGGAATACCTAATTCACGGGCAATAATGGCAGCATGGCAAGTACGGCCACCACGATTGGTAATAATGGCAGAAGCACGTTTCATCACAGGTTCCCAATCTGGGTCTGTCATGTCAGTAACTAGTACATCACCTGGTAAAACTTTATCCATTTCATCAACGGTTTTAACCAGTCTCACTTTGCCCTGACCAACTTTCTGACCAATGGCGCGGCCTTCAATCAGAATGGCTGATTTATCATTTATCTGATAGCGGCGCAACACACGGCTGCTATTTTCCTGTGATTTTACTGTTTCAGGACGTGCCTGCAAAATATACAGCTTGCCATCAATACCATCACGCCCCCATTCAATATCCATCGGGCGACCATAATGTTCTTCAATCAGAAGTGCATATTGGGCTAGTTCAGTGATTTCTTCAGCGCTAATGGAGAATTTTTTTTGTTCAACAGGATCTACATCAACCGTCTGAACAGATTTTCCAGCCTGTGCTGCATCAGTGAAAACCATTTTAATCAGTTTTGAACCCATGGTTTTACGTAAAATAGCTGGACGACCCGCACGCAGGGTTGGCTTATGTACATAAAATTCATCAGGGTTTACTGCACCCTGTACCACTGTTTCGCCTAGGCCGTAAGATGAAGTAATGAATACTACCTGATCAAATCCGGATTCTGTATCCATGGTGAACATTACACCGGATGCGCCTTTATCAGAACGTACCATACGCTGTACGCCGGCAGACAGGGCTACTACATCATGAGCAAAATTCTTGTGAACACGATAAGAAATAGCACGATCATTGTACAGGGAGGCAAATACATGATGCATGGCCTCCTTGACATTATCATAACCGCTGATATTCAAAAATGTTTCTTGCTGACCAGCAAAAGAAGCATCAGGTAAATCTTCTGCAGTAGCAGAAGAGCGTACAGCTACGCAAATCTGGTCTGTACCGGCATCAGCTACCATTTTTTCCCATGCAGCCTGTAAATCTGATTCCAGTTCAGGCGGAAATGGGGTATCCATGATCCATTGACGGATTTGTTTACCTACTCTTGCCAGTTCGGCAACATTATCGACATCAAGTGCCTTGAGTTCATTATTAATACGTTCACTCAAACCTTCGTAGGCAAGAAATTTGCGATATGCTTCAGCAGTGGTAGCAAAACCACCGGGAACACGCACACCTTTTTCAGTGAGCTGAGAGATCATCTCGCCTAGAGAAGCATTTTTGCCGCCGACGCTTTCAACATCAGTCATGCGCAAATTTTCAAACCAGATTACGTTATTACCGGCCATGATGGTTATCCAGTGTGGAGTGGAAAAGTTGAAGACGGCTTATTCTAACTAGTCAGGTATAAAATGTCATGTATTTTTGGCTATTTATCTGCTTTTTGTAAATACAATTTAGCTTTGGTCAGGTTCTATTACCTCACAAATCATTGATAGCATAAGTTTTTTAACTAAAATTTCGATTTTTTAGTCAAATATACCAATTTTATTGATTTGTTAACAATTAAAATCCAAACATATGACCAAACTAGATTGGAATCTGCATTTTTATGCCAAAATATCGCAAGTTCAATGTGATTTATTTTTCCAAAATCAGTTATTGAAAAAAAGCCAACACCTAAAATATGAATTAAGGCAAAACTTCATTTACAATAGATAATCCGTTCAACTGTTGCAATTTCTTTAACTTAGGATTGTGTGATTAATTATGAACCCAGTACGCCAAGTTTTTTTCGTTTCCGACCGTACCGGAATTACAACTGAAAGTATGGGGCTGGCTTTACTGAATCAGTTTGACAGTATCGAATTCAAACGGGCTACCTACCCTTTTATAGACACGGAAATAAAAGCACGAGAAATTGTTGCTTTAATCAATAATGCTGCAAACCATTGTGAAGCACGTCCACTGGTTTTTTCGAGCATTGTTGATGAAAATGTCCGCAAACTGATTAAAACAAGTGCCGGTTTGCATATGAGTTTTTATGATGCTTTTATTGGTGAACTGGAAGATGAACTGGCCACAGAAGCTAATCACTCAATCGGCCGCACACATGGCATGCATGATACTGAACGTTACGATAAACGCATGGAGGCAATTAATTTTTCTCTTAACCATGATGATGGGATTACAGACCGAGAACTGAAAAAAGCTGATGTGATTTTAATGGGCGTATCCCGCAGTGGTAAAACCCCTACCTGCCTGTATATGGCTCTACAATATGGTATCCGTGCTGCCAATTATCCCCTTATTCCCGAAGATTTAGAAAGCAGTGAATTGCCCAGAATGCTACAGCCATTCCGGCACAAACTATATGGATTAACTATTGACGCAGACCGTCTTCATCATATTCGTTCGGAGCGCCGTCCTGATTCACGCTATGCCAGCCGTGATAATTGCCGTCGTGAGATTTTAACGGCCGAGGATATGTTTCGTCGTTTCAATATTCCCTACATCAATACTACGCATAAATCCATTGAAGAATTGGCGGCAAGTATTATTCTTGCTGCAAAGTTACAGCGCCGGTTTTGAAGTTGTTCAGATTCGTACATTTTCGCCTTGAAAATTTTCAGGGCTTTTTTATTGTTTTCAGCGCTATTAGTGTTAGTATCTAATCTAGACTGAGAAGAAAAATGCTTTTCATGGCATGACTTTAGCATTATCTTTCAGCGTCCGCCAACAAAAAATTTATCTCTTTAATACTTTAACTTAAGAAATCTTGCCATTTTTTTTACGGCATGGGATTATGCAATTCAGAATTCAGAATTTCTCTTAACTATTAAAACTTTGAGACTGATTTATGCAATTGCGTCCAGTTATTGGTATTCCATGTGATGTGAAGCAAATAGGTAAGTGGAATTTTCACGCTGTTGGTGAGAAATACATTCAAGCAGTACAGGATAGTGTTGGTGATGTAATTTTGTTACCTGCACTGGCTGATCAGAGTGTACTACAACGCTTGCTAACGCTAGTAGATGGTGTTTTTCTACCCGGTTCATACTCCAATATCGATCCAAAATGGTATGGCGGAGCTGCTGCACGTGAGGGAACATTGCAGGATGCAGCTCGCGATCATACTACTTTACCGCTTATCGTAGACCTTATTGATAAAGGTATACCGCTTCTGGGTGTTTGTCGTGGTTTACAAGAAATCAATGTTGCACTTGGCGGCACACTTCATCCGCATTTACAGGAAATACCCGGCTTTCTTGATCACCGGGAACCAGATAATCAGCCAATTGAAGTACAGTATGATGATGCACATGCAGTTAATCTGCACGCAGACAGTTTATTGATGCTGTGGCTGGCCACAGGCCAGCAACAGCATGTAGTGAATTCTTTACATCAGCAAGGAGTTAAATCGTTAGCACCAGGGCTTAGCATAGAAGCAACTGCACCAGATGGCCTGATTGAAGCATTCAGAATTGATGCTGCACCGTTATTTGGCTATGCAGTGCAGTGGCATCCTGAATGGCTATATGGGCAAAAACCGCTTTCTATCGCTATTTTTAAAGCTTTTCATGAAGCATGTATGCAATATAAATTGCATAAGCAACAAAAGGAATCATTTTAAGGTGACTTATGTATGATGGCATATTTAACTGGCTCAAAGAACATGGTATTACTGAAGTAGAATGTATTTTGCCAGACATTACAGGTGTAGCTCGCGGCAAAATTATTCCAAAAGACAAATTCATATCTGAACCAGATATGCGTTTACCCGAAGCCGTGTTACTGCAAACGGTTACCGGCGAATATCCGCAATCCAATCTGCTGGATGAAACTGATGCGGATATGGAATTAAAGGCTGACCCTACCACGCTGCGTTTTGTTCCCTGGGCACAGGAGCCAACAGCATCGCTGATATTCGACTGTTTCTCTCCAGATGGCCTACCGGTAGAGACCGCTCCGCGTAATGTTCTCAAACGCATATTAAAACTGTATGAAAATATGGGGTTGGAGCCGATTGTTGCTCCTGAAATGGAGTTTTATCTTATTTCGCCTAACCCGGATCCTGATGTACCTCTACAGCCACCGATAGGACGCACAGGGCGCAGTGAATTTGGACGCCGCTCCTATGCCGTGGATGCAGTCAATGAATTTGACCCATTATTTGAGGAAATATACGATTATTGTCATGAACAAAATCTTGAAGTAGACACCCTGATCCATGAAATTGGTGCAGCCCAGATGGAAATTAATTTTCTGCACGGCAATGCTCTGGATTTAGCTGATCAGGTATTTCTGTTTAAACGTACCGTACGGGAGTCAGCATTTCATCACAAAATGTATGCCACTTTTATGGCCAAGCCTATGGAAGGCGAACCAGGCAGTGCTATGCACATTCACCAGAGCCTGAATGAAGTAAAAAGTGGTAATAATGCTTTCAGTAATGCCGATGGCACCCCTTCCAATCTATTTTTTCATTTTATTGGCGGTCTGCAAAAATATCTGCCTCTGACCATGCCATTTTTTGCTCCGTACGTAAATTCGTTTCGTCGTCTGACTCGTTTTACTGCGGCACCAACCAATGTAGAATGGGGTAATGACAATCGTACGGTCGGCTTGCGCGTTCCTCGATCCAGCGCTAAAGGCCGGCGTATTGAAAACCGGCTGGCCGGAGTAGATGTTAATCCCTATTTGGCGATAGCCTGCTCGTTGGGCTGTGGCTATCTGGGGATTAAGGAACGGTTACAGCCACGCGCGCCCATGGTTAGTAACGCATATTCCCTGCCCTATCAATTTCCTACTACGCTGGAAGAATCTATAGAACGCCTACGCCAGTGTGAACCAATTCACGATTTATTGGGTCAGCGCTTTGTTGAGATGTATATTGCAGTAAAGGAACAAGAAGTATCTGAATATTTTCGGGTTATCAGCCCTTGGGAACGTAAATATCTGCTGTTGCATGTCTGAAACACGCCCATGGCCGGCTTTGTCGGCCGGCTGTTTACAGTCAGCTCAGCTAAAACCTGTACCATTTATAACAAAGGAGTATTTTACATGACTAAAAAAACCGATACCAAACATGCTGTAAAACATCATCTGCATCCATTTTCAGATAATGGACAGCTTAAAAAACATGGCGTACGTATGATGGTTAAAGCCAAAGGCATTTATGTCTATGACAGTGACGGTAATGAAATCATCGATGGCATGGCCGGATTATGGTGTGTAAACATTGGTTACGGACAAAAGAAACTGGCTAAAATTGCTGAGAAACAAATGGAAGTTTTGCCGTTTTATAACACTTTTTTCAAAACCACCCATCCGGCTGTGATTAAATTATCCGAAAAATTAGTGGAAATAACTCCGGCCGGATTTAATCATGTGTTCTATACCAATTCTGGTTCAGAATCAATTGATACAATGATACGCATGGTGCGTCACTACTGGACATCAGTAGGACAGCCAACCAAAAAAATCATTATCGGTCGCTGGAATGGCTACCACGGTTCAACCATTGGCGGTGCCAGCTTAGGCGGCATGAAAAGCATGCATGAACAAGGTGATTTACCTATTGCCAATATCGTCCATATCGAACAGCCTTGGTATTACGGTTTAGCCAACGACAATGAAAGTGAAGAAGAATTCGGCATCCGAGCCGCTAACTGGCTTGAAGAAAAAATCCTGTCGCTGGGTGCTGATAAGATTGCCGCTTTTGTCGGAGAACCAATTCAGGGGGCTGGAGGCGTAATTATTCCACCAGCAAACTACTGGCCACGAATTGAAGCTATCTGCAAAAAATATAACATTTTGCTGGTATCTGATGAGGTAATTTGCGGCTACGGCCGTACCGGAAAATGGTTTGGTTTCGAAACACTCGGATTTACCCCTGATATTTTGACTACAGCTAAGGGGTTGTCTTCTGGATATTTACCCATTGGTGCTGTGCTGGTAAATGACAGAGTTGCCGAAGGCTTGCTGGCGGGAGGAGAATTCAATCATGGCTTTACTTACAGCGGCCATCCGGTTGCAGCAGCAGTCGCATGTGAAAACCTCAACATCATCGATAATAAGAACATTACTGAAAAGGTACGCACCAAAATTGGACCATATTTGCGTAAACGCTGGCATGAAACATTCAGTCAGTTTAAATACGTTGCAGACATCCGTGCTGAAGGACTAATGTGTGGTTTCACTCTGGTAAAAAATCGCGAAACCCGGGAATTTTTTAAGGATTTTGGCAGCACAGGTTTGATTTGCCGGGATATCTTTTTTAAAAATAATCTGATTTTCCGCGCCTGTGGCGACCACATAGTAGCGGCTCCTCCACTGATTATCTCAAAAAAGGAAATCGATACTATGCTGGCCATTGCTGCCAACTGTATGCGTGAATTTGAAGAGCTTATGGATAAAAAGTTGAACAACCCTACTGATCAGACTTCTTGAAATCGGTCTAGTCAAGCAACAGACCTGAGTTAACTCAGGTCTTTTTAATTCTGTTATACCAAGGCTCTAATCACCCTGGTCACACTCCAAGCCTTTAAAAGCCATATTGGATATCGGATTTAGCACCAGATTTGCCTTCTGTGGCGTTAAAGTGAGCGGAACAGTTCGCTTAACCAGTACCAGACCATAAACCGCGGCCAGATGTGGCCACCAGCGATTACCCACGTACTCAATAGTCTTATAATTTTTCCCGAAACAAGCAGGAATGCCATAACCCATAAACTGACCTTCTTCCAGATACAGACCATAGCTCTGCATCCGGTTCACCACAGTACTTGCAGAGAAAAGAGTTAAAGCTGGTTGGCTGTGTATGCTGCACTGATAAAACAGGCGCCAATACCCGTGGACATTCAGCCCAGTTAGTATAATATGCCCTCCTGGCACCAATACACGAGCCATTTCTGCCATAGCAGTATCATGACTGGATATTCTATCCAGACCGTGCGGCCAGATAACTGTATCTATACTCTGTGGTGCCCAGGGCAAAGCCATGCTATCAGCAACAACGACTACATTTTCATCCGCCTGTTCGCTTTGTACAAGGTATTGCGACTCAGCAGCAAATACATTCTGGAACTGCCATTGTGAAAATCCACATTGCATAATAGTACCAAAACGCAACGCTGATAATTTATGTCGTATAAACTGATGTTCAAGCTGGCTTAGATACAAACCAAAAGCATGCTCTGCCAACCAGTTTTCCAATCGCAGATAACTCATTCACAGCACCATTGTGTATATATTAAATTACTATCATAATCATTTAAAAGATTCTATTGCATTTACATCATTACTGTAAAAATAGGGATTTATCCTTGACCGTTAAGAATTTCCTCTTTAATATTAATAGGATTTTGCATAAATTTTACGGTTATACGAATGGCTCAATTGAAGCATATGGTACTCGCGCTCACCAGCCTAGTACTTGCACCCTCTATCTCATTTGCCCAATCTTACACCAGTAATGGCATCGGATTATCAATCATGAACCTGAATACAGCCACCCTGAAGGGAAAAGCGTATTCTACTCATGATATCTGGGTGCGTATGCGTAAGGATTTTCGTATGACCGAAGTCAATCCTGAAATCGTTCGCAAACACGAGCAATATTATTCAAGCCATGGCGATTATTTCAATCGAACCATACGGCGCAGCCAGCCATATTTATATCACATTGTGAATGAGGCAGAAAAACGCCAGATGCCGGCTGAAGTAGCTTTATTGCCGTTTATTGAAAGTGCTTTTGTCAGCAAGGCACAGTCTCGCGTGGGTGCATCAGGATTATGGCAATTCATGCCTAAGAGTGGACGCCAGTATGGACTGGAACAAACCAATCTTTATGATGGGCGTCATGACGTATATGCCGCTACTGACGCTGCTTTAACCTATCTGCAATATCTGTATAGTCTGTTTGGTGACTGGTCACTGGCGATGGCTGCCTACAACTGGGGTGAGGGCAATGTGGGTAAGGCCATTAAACGCGCCCAACTGGCCGGTATTGAGCCAACTTATGAAAATCTGCGCATGCCCAACGAAACCCGCAATTATGTGCCAAAACTGCTGGCAGTGCGCAATATTATTGAAAACCCAAAAGCATTTGGCATCAATCTGGCGTCTGTACCAAATCGCCCCTATTTTGAAGCCATCAGTATTGACCAGCCGATTGACATTGATGCGGCTGCCCGTTTGGCTAATATATCTACCTCAGAATTTTTAACACTTAATCCAAGCTTCAAGAGTCCAGTATTTATTCCGAAACAAAATCGCAAAATGTTGCTGCCGATTACCGCAGTGAATACATTTGAACATAATTACCGCAACGCAGATAAAAACAACCTACTGTCTTGGAATATATTTAAAGCTTTTACACCTACAAGTGTAACAGAATTAGCTGCCCAGACTGGCATGAGCAGTGCAGAAATAAAACGGCTGAATAATTTAAGCAGCAATACCGTACCAGCCGGACGTAGTCTGCTGATTAGTAAAAACAGCTTGAATACCCAAATCCTAGATTCTTTCAGCAACAGCGATACCGATCCATTGCTGAATATAGCCATGGCACAGCCTGTGCTGCCTCCGGGTACATTTATAACTCATCCTACTGTAACTGTAGCCCAGTCAGAAAATGTAGCCAACAACAATCTGGAAGCACCAACTATTGCCCGTACAACGGCAGTTATTACTACTACACTTAATACCGAACAGCCATTACCAGCAAATACAACAGTACAAACTGTGGTTGCTACAAACACACCAGCAACGGTTAATTCACCTGTATCTGTAGTAGCAGAAAATAACGATGCACTGATGCAAATGGCGCAAAATGCACAACTACAAGCTCTTGCTGCCGCTTCAGTGCAAAAAACACTGGCACTGGCTGAACGTGAAGAAGCACAAGTTTCTCGTAAAGCAGAAAACCGTCCTGAACGTACTGCACGAAATATAATTAATGTTGCAGACCGTCGCAGTAATAGCTCACATAAAGTGAATAAAGGTGATACTTTATTTTCCATTGCCCAGCGCTATAACATAAATGTTGCCGATCTGGTAACTGCAAATAATCTGCGCGGTCACAACCTGCAAGTAGGACAAGTACTGAAAATCAACACCAATGGTAACGGCAAACGTGTGCTGGCTTCTGCACATAAGAGAAGCAACTCTAAAGCCAATATTGTTCCAGTGTCGTATACAGTTAAAAAAGGCGATACACTTAGCAGCATAGCTCAGCGTCTGAATATTCCCGTGAGTAAACTGAAAAAGGTGCATGGCAAACAAGTATTGCGCCCTGGACAGAAAATCAAACTCACTAATATGTAATATAATACTTTCTCAAAGCATTAGTACAAAAAAGGTTAGTGCTCAATACACTAACCTTTTTTACAAGTAATAGATCCGCAATAGATCTTATATTGCCGAAAGAACACTCACACTAGCTGAAATAAATTCCACTCATTTACTCCAGTACTAGATGCTACAAGATATAGCTGATACCCAGATAAATTATTGCACCTATATTCTGAATTTAATAATACATATCCCGACACTCAGCCAGCACAAGTAACAATGCTAAACAGTCTACCAGTTGACCATCTAGCTATATTTTAACGCCTTTCGCACAATATTTTTTGCGAGCAGATAATATTGCCACTCATAGTTTCCAGTTTACCTACGACCAGTAAAAGCCAGAATACCAAGCAAAGACACCAGCAGTTTTTGACGAAAAAATAAAACCTACAAGCACAATAATAAAAAGCTTATATCAGCAATTGTTACTGCTTTCACTGTAGGAACTACCTAATGATGTCTAAAATAGCGCCTGATTGAAATTAGCATTATAACAACAGCCAGCATCAAACCTTACAACTGTACTAAAAACACCAGCTCAATCAAAACATAAACCATTTAGTAACAACAAATTAGCAACATCACATAGGCACAAAACTAAAAGATAAAATATATTTATCCATTGCTGCTACAAACTCTGCACAATTAATACTAATGAATATTCTGTGCACAAAACGATGCATATTAGCATACACATTTTTTTATAAACTGCTAGAATCCTAACAGCAGGATAAAGAATCTCATTAAATCCTTTTCAGACCTCAAAGAAATTCTTAATTATGTTTTACTTTAGTATTAATAGCCTAGACAATCATCATCTTGGTTTTCTGGTATTGATGGACGAAGAGGATTCCACTTATACCAATGGCGCTACCGGTTATTATGCAATCAAGGCACAAGCGGATGAAACAGACCAGCAGGCCTGCCCGGTACAATGGCAAATATTGAAGCAGTTATCTCAATATGGCAGCCTAAGCTGGTACAGACAATCCGATTATGTGCAATTATGTAATGCTGAAAACAATATTATCGGTCGTTTACAGCAACAGCATCTTAATCTGTGTGGTCAGCATTTTCTGCTTAACGACCTCACAGGTACCCTGTAACCAACCAGTACCCTTTTGCAAAGTCATTTATGTCTACTCCTGATATGCTGCCATCTGGCAACCAGTTTGCTTTTGCTCGTACCAGACGGTTTCTGCCACTATTTGGTACTCAGTTTTTTGGTGCATTTAACGATAATCTTTTTAAAACCGCATTATTCGTGCTCATTAGCTTTTATGGTTTAGGTGCTAATTCTTGGTTACCAGCCAGCCAAATGCTGAATGCCGGAGCCTTACTGTATATCCTGCCCTATTTTCTGTTTTCTGCCTTGTCCGGAGAATTATCTAACAAACTGGATAAAGCCATACTGGCACGCTGGATCAAAACCGCAGAAATCTGCATTATGCTGGTAGCTGGCTTTGGCTTCTGGCTGCACTCAGTAACGATATTAATGCTATGCCTGTTTCTGATGGGGACACACTCCACCCTATTTGGCCCTTTGAAATATGCTATTTTGCCTGAGTATCTGCCACAATATGAATTATTGAATGGTAACAGCCTGATTGAAAGTGGCACCTTTTTATCGATACTGCTTGGGCAGATTTTCGGTACCATTCTGGCAGGCACAGATACCATATGGCTGTTTGGTATTCTGTTACTTGTGTCTATATTGGGGCAACTGATTAGCATGTTTATGCCACGCGTACCGGCACAGATTCCACAACAGTATGTTGATGCAAACATTCTGCGCAGTACCAGACAACTACTCAAACAAACCTATCAACAAAAAGACATCTGGTTAGCCATAGTCGGTATTTCTTGGTTCTGGCTGATTGGTTCGGTATACATTACTCAGCTTCCCACCTTTACTCGTCTGAATCTGGGTGGCAATGATGCAGTTTTTAATCTGATGCTAACCTTGTTTTCATTAGGTATTGGCAGTGGATCAATTGCCTGTGCGCGCCTGAGCCGTCACCAGTTACATCTGGGTTTAGTTATATTTGGCACACTTGGTATGAGTATTTTTGGCTTGCTGCTGGTATGGTTTACACAGTCACTGCATAATCTGCCCATTGAGGGCATCGGTACATTTCTGAACCGCCCTTACAGTCTGGTAATAATGCTATGCATTATTGGTATCGGCTTTTGTGGCGGTTTCTTCTCTCTGCCACTATATACATGGTTGCAGACGACCAGCAGCAATGAATTCCGTGCTCATGCAATTGCCGCCAATAACATTATTAATGGTCTGTTTATGGTCTGTGCGGCGATATTGAGCGCAGTACTTATCTGGATGTTTAACAGTATTAATGCCCTCTATCTGATTGTCGCTTTGGGAAATATACCGATTTTATTTTATTTATGGCGCAGTCAAGAATTACGCATTGATTTTAAGAGGTTTATTTTACGCAAACATTAAAACCTTTACCTGACAGCTTTAAATTAAAGTTTTGAAATGGGTATAATATCGAATGGTTTTAAAAAAACAGCAATTTGATTAAAGCCATTATCCCATTTCATTAGCTCGGGCAAGGCATTATGTCAGATAACGACACAATTCATATTCGCGGTGCACGTACACATAATCTTAAAAACATAGATCTGGACATACCTCGCCATCAGCTGGTAGTCATTACCGGCTTGTCAGGCAGTGGTAAATCTTCTCTGGCTTTTGACACCTTATATGCAGAAGGCCAACGGCGTTATGTTGAAAGCCTTTCGGCTTATGCTCGCCAGTTTCTGCAAATGATGGAAAAGCCGGATGTGGATTTAATTGAAGGCCTGTCCCCGGCTATTTCCATTGAACAAAAAGCCACCAGCCACAATCCCCGTTCCACTGTAGGCACAGTAACTGAAATTCATGATTACCTGCGCTTACTATATGCACGGGTAGGTACACCATATTGCCCCGAACACAATTTACCCCTTTCCAGTCAAACCGTTTCACAAATGGTAGACCATGTTCTGGCGCTACCAGAGGATACGAGGGTAATGATTCTGGCACCAGCGGTACGCGGCCGTAAAGGTGAATTCATAGACTACTTTGCCGATTTACAAGTGCAGGGTTTTGCCCGCGTACGGATTGATGGAGAAGTGTATGCGGTTGAAGAAGTACCTAAGCTACAGAAAAACATCAAGCATGATATCGATGTAGTCATCGACCGGGTAAAAGTACGCAGCGATATTAAGCAACGTCTGGCTGAAAGTTTTGAAACTGCACTGCGTCTTGGTAATGAACGTGCACTGGCTATAGAAATAGACAGTGAAAAAGAACACTGGTTTTCTGCCCGTTTCGCCTGCCCGGTATGCTCATACAGTCTACAGGAACTAGAACCGCGACTGTTCAGTTTCAACAACCCTGTCGGAGCCTGCCCCAATTGTGATGGATTGGGCAGCATGGATTATTTCGACCCAGAGCGCGTGGTTATGCATCCGGATCTGTCTCTGGCCGCAGGAGCAATCAAAGGTTGGGATAAACGTAATACTTTTTATTTTCAGATGATTCAATCACTGGCCAATCATTTTAATTTTGACGTTGATACACCATTTAATCAGCTTAAAGAAAAAATCCAAAACATAGTTCTGTATGGTTCTGGCAAGGAACAGATTGAATTTACCTATTTGTCAGAACGCGGCACTAAATTTACCCGCAGTCATCCATTTGAAGGCATTTTACCCAATCTGGAACGGCGTTATAGGGAAACCGATTCTGCCACAGTACGTGAAGAGTTGGCTCAATACCAAAGCCATCAAGCCTGCCCGGCATGTGGGGGAGCCCGTCTGCGTACTGAAGCACGTTACGTTTATGTAGGCGGCAAGTCATTACAAGATGTAAACGCCTGGCCACTCACAATTACATTGGACTTCTTCCAAAACCTGAATCTGGAAGGTAACAAAAAACAGATTGCCGAAAAAATTCTCAAAGAAATCAATGAACGTCTTGGTTTCCTGATTAATGTTGGCCTCAATTATCTCAGCTTGGCACGCAGCGCAGAAACATTGTCTGGCGGTGAAGCGCAACGTATCCGTCTGGCCAGCCAGATTGGTTCCGGCCTGACCGGAGTAATGTACGTGTTGGATGAACCTTCCATCGGCCTGCACCAGCGCGACAACGACCGTCTACTTGATACCCTGAAGCACCTGCGCGATTTAGGGAACAGCGTAATCGTGGTTGAGCATGATGAAGATGCCATCCGAGCTGCTGACTTTGTTGTCGATATGGGACCCGGTGCCGGTGAACACGGTGGACATGTAATCATAGCGGCGCCACCAAAGCAGATTTCCGCCTGCCAAGAATCGATCACCGGCCAATATCTCAGTGGTAAAAAAGCCATCAGTATACCGGCACAGCGTAGTCCTGTAGATAAAAAACGCTTATTGATATTAAGCGGAGCTAGAGGCAATAATCTCAAAAACGTTACTTTGACATTACCGCTTGGATTGATTACCTGTATTACCGGCGTATCTGGCAGCGGTAAATCTACTCTGATCAATGATACACTGGCGAAAATTACAGCACGTGAGCTGAACCGTGCCAGTGAAGAACCTGCACCATATGACAATATTCAGGGACTGGAACAGCTGGACAAGGTAATAAATGTCGATCAATCGCCTATAGGTCGTACCCCACGTTCCAACCCAGCCACCTATACAGGACTATTCACCCCAATCCGCGAACTGTTTGCCGGCGTGCCACTATCGCGAGAGCGTGGTTACAGTGTTGGGCGGTTTTCCTTTAACGTGAAGGGCGGACGCTGTGAGGCCTGTCAGGGTGATGGCGTAATTAAAGTCGAAATGCATTTCCTGCCCGATATCTATGTTCCTTGCGAAGTTTGTCACGGCAAGCGTTATAACCGCGAAACACTAGAAATCCAATACAAAGGTAAAAACATCAGTGAAATTCTAGAAATGACAGTTGAAGAAGCCTGCTCCTTCTTTGATGCAGTACCAACAGTAAAACGCAAATTGCAAACATTATTGGACGTTGGGCTAGGCTATGTGCGTCTGGGGCAGTCCGCTACCACCTTGTCGGGTGGCGAGGCTCAGCGTGTCAAGCTGGCACTGGAATTATCCAAACGCGATACTGGCCGCACCCTGTACATATTGGACGAACCTACCACAGGCTTGCACTTTGCTGATATTGCCTTGTTACTGGATGTAATCCAGCGTCTGAAAGGCAAAGGCAACAGCATCGTTATCATCGAACATAATCTGGATGTAATCAAAACAGCTGACTATATCGTTGACCTTGGTCCGGAAGGTGGTGATGGTGGCGGTACCATTATTGCAGAAGGCACCCCAGAAGAAGTTGCAGCCAATCGAAAAAGCTATACTGGTAAGTATCTTAAGCCAATGCTGCGCAAATAACCTTGTATTCTGACTGACTAATTACAAGGTATACCCATATGTAAAAAACACATACAACATGCATTTTGTGTTAATGTTAAACAATATGTCTTAACGCTTATCTCATCAAGGTGAAATATGAAAAAATTGTTATTTGCATTATTATCTGTGGCAGCAATCAGTACCGTACTCACTGCATGCAGCCAGAAAAATGAAACTGCATCGTCAGCCAATACCAGCAGCGCATCAGCTGCTACCAGCGAAACCGTACTTAAAGTAGCAGCCTCACCAGTACCTCATGCTGAAATTCTTCAGGTAGCCAAACCATTACTGCAAAAAGAAGGTATCGATTTACAGATTGTACAAATGACAGATTACGTGCGTCCGAATATCGCTTTGGCTGAAAAAGATATTGATGCCAACTTTACCCAGCACAAACCCTATCTGGACGATTTCGTACAAAAACATAAAATGCAGTTAACACCAGTTGTTAACATCCATGTGGAACCAATGGGTATTTACTCTAAAAAGGTTAAATCACTCAACGAAACTCCTGACGGCGGCCTGGTAACCATTCCAAATGATGCCTCTAATGGCGGTCGTGCCTTGCTATTACTGCAAAAAGCTGACTTAATCAAACTTAAAGCTGATGCAGGTATCAGTGCTACTGTACGCGATATTGTAGACAACCCGAAACATCTGAAAATTACCCCAATAGACGCACCGCAGTTACCACGTACTTTGAATGATGCCACCTTAGCCGTAATTAATACCAATTTTGCCCTGGAAGCCAAACTGGTACCGACTAAAGATGCATTGTTCATTGAAGAAAAAGATTCTCCATACGCAAACATGCTGGTTGTCCGCACCGGTGATGAAAACCGCGCAGCAATTCAAAAACTGAAACAGGCCATGACCTCGCCTGAAGTGAAAAAATTTATAGAAGAAAAATATCAGGGTGCAATTATTCCTGCATTCTGATTAACCACGCATTACTAATCAATATAAATAACCCTCAGGCCAGAAGGCCTGAGGGTTATATTTTTACATCTGGAAAGAACACCGGTAATTCATTACAAATCGCGCGGGCTAACTGCCTGCCACTGTCCTAAAGGCAAGTCCAGTGAAAAAACATTTAACCGCCCGATACCAACCCGTACCAGACGCAAACATGGCCAGCCTACTCTGGCACACATGCGCCGCACCTGCCGATTTTTACCTTCACTGATGCGGATTTGCAGCCAGAAATCTGCTACCGTCTTGCGTTCACGGATTGGCGGCACCCGTGGCCATAAGCGGGCACTATCAGCAGCACTAAGCACACTCACCTGTGCCGGAGCTGTCATAAAATCCCCCAAATCTACACCTCGTTCCAGTTGCTGCAAGCGTTCCGCATCTGGCCTACCCTCTACCTGTACCCAGTAAGTTTTCACCAGCTTATATTTTGGATGGGCAATTTTTGCCTGCAAACGTCCGTTTGCAGTCAACAATAATAACCCCTCACTATCCGTATCCAATCGGCCAGCAGGATAAATATCCGGCAAAGGCACATATTGCTTCAAGGTAGGATATTTTTCATGGGCACTAAACTGACAAATCACTCCATATGGTTTATTCAGTACAATCAATTCCGGCACAGACATTATTTATCCAATCAACAAATAAGGCTGTCAAAAATAATTTTGACAGCCTGTCCCTCCAACAATAATACAGGGACTTAACTGAGCAATAAAGCATCGTCAGTTACTTTTTCGCCCTGCGTATGTTCAAACATTTTTAACAAATCAGTAACACTCATACCGGCACGCTTATCGCCAGCTACATCCAGCACCACCCGTCCCTGATGCAACATAACAGTACGCGAACCATGATCCAAAGCCTGCTGCATCGAATGAGTTACCATCATCGCAGTCAACTTGTTTTCGCACACAATGCGGTCAGTCAGTTCGAGCACAAAAGCAGCTGTTTTCGGGTCTAAAGCAGCAGTATGTTCGTCCAGCAACAGAATTTTGGAACTCTGCAATGATGCCATTAGCAAACTGACAGCTTGCCTCTGACCACCCGAAAGCAGGCCGATCCGATCACTAAGACGATTTTCCAGCCCCAGATTAAGCATAGCCAGTTTTTCCCGAAACAGTTCACGGTACTGGCGCTTAATCGCCGCACGCAAACCGCGTCCGCTCCCGCGCCTGAGTGCCAGCGCCATATTTTCTTCTATGGTCAGAGCTTCACAGGTACCAGCCAGCGGATCCTGAAACACTCGTGCTACCAATGGCGCACGCTTATAGGCTGGTTCATAGGTCACATCCTTATTATTAATAGTAATGCTGCCAGAATCCACCAAAGTATCACCACTTATCGCGTTAAGGAAAGTGGACTTGCCAGCACCATTACTGCCGATAACCGTAACAAACTCACCTTCAGCAATACTCAAGCTCATGCCACGCAAAGCAGGATTTTCAATAGGAGTTCCTGCATTGAATGTCAGACGTAAATCATTTGCGCGCATCATGCTTTTAATTTCCTTTTAAAATAACCTTTGATTGCCGGCAAACGCAAAGCCAATACCACCAGAATGGCCGTTACCAGATTCAGATCTTGTGGGCCGAAGCCGATATGCTGCAGTGTATCGCTCCCTAATGCCAGTGCAATAAACGCACGGTACAATACCGCACCCACAATCACTGCCAGTGTAATCACTAAAAAGCGCTTACCGGGAATCAGTGTTTCACCGATAATCACCGCCGCCAGACCAACAACAATTGTACCGATACCAATAGAAATATCAGCGCCACCCTGCGTCTGCACAAATAAAGCACCGGCCAGAGCAATAAACGCATTAGAGATTGCCATGCCCAGCAACAAAATACGCGAAGTATTTACACCCTGTGCTCGTGCCATTCGTGCATTTACCCCAGTGGCACGCATTGACAGACCTATTTCAGTGGCAAAAAACCAGTCCAGAAACAATTTGGCAACCAAAACAAAACCGAATATCACCAACGGCTGTATCCAATACTGATTACTAAAATCAGCATTGAAGAATGGTGTAAATACACTGGGCTGATCCAGCAAGGGCAGATTGGGCGCTCCCATAATACGCAGATTCACCGAATACAAAGCCACCATTACCAGAATACTGGCTAAAAGTTGCATGATTTTCAGAGAAACATGTAACCATGCTGTCAACAAGCCAGCACAGGCTCCGGCAACACCACCAAGTGCCGTCGCCAGCCACGGATTAACACCATAAGTAACACAAACTGCAAACACAGCACCACCTAGTGGAAAACTGCCATCAGCAGTTAAATCGGGAAAATCCAGAATACGAAATGAAATCAGCACACCCAGAGCAACAAGGGCATATATCAGCCCGCTTTCTAAAGCACCAAATAAAGCTATAGAAGACATATTATCCAATTAATAAATTGTGGTTGAAAATAAAAACAACATCGGCAAAGCCTGAACCAGCCTGCCGATGTGACGATATTCAGCACGAAGACTGTTATCCTAATTGATTACTTTAGCCTGCTTGAGTAGCTGTGGTGATAATGTAATACCCTGTTCTGCGGCATTGGATTTACTTACCAGCAAGTCGAGTTGTTCAACAGACATACGCTGTGGCGCAATATCGCCGGCTTGTTCACCCTTAAGAATTCGACCTACAATCTTTCCTGTAGCTACACCAAGCTCATGATAATTAACGCCCATTGCCACAGCAGCACCACGTTTTACCGAACCAGTATCTGAAGCCACCAGCGGCATTTTCATGTCTTTGGCTACCTTGTACATGGATTCATAGGCTGAAACCACATTATTATCCAGCGCAGTATAAATCAGGTTTGCCTTACCTTGTAGGCTTTTTGTAGCCATAGGCACATCAGTAGTACGCTGCGCCGGAACAGCAGCCACATTAATACCATCTTTGGCCAGTAAAGTTTGCAATTGTTTCAGCACCACGGTGGAATTCACTTCACCCGGACTATACACATAGCCAACAGTTTTCAGATCAGGTACCACTTGTTTCATCAAATCAATCTGCGGTTGCAACGGCAGCTCATCAGACACACCAGTAACATTAGTTTTACTCGGCTCCCAGTTTGCCACCAGTTTGGCTGCTACAGGATCGGTTATCGCCGCAAACACGACCGGAATTTTGCGTGTTACCGCAACCATAGACTGTGCACTCGGTGTGCCAATTGCCACAATCGCATCCGGATTATTACCAGCAAATTTTTTAGCAATCTGGCTGGCTGTAGCCGTATTACCCTGTGCGCTTTGGAAATCAAGCTGTAGATTCTTGCCCTGTTCATAGCCTTCGGCACGCAATTCATCAATCACACCCTGACGTACAGCATCAAGTGCCGGATGTTCTACAATTGCCGTAATGGCTACTTTCTTCATACCATTATCACTGGTCTTGCCGCCCTGTTCGGATGGCGAACATGCTGTAAGTAAACAGGCAGCAGTTAAACCCAGAATTCGTAATGTTTTTTTCGCTCCGAGCATATTGGGTTCCTTAACACAAGGTTATTCAGAAGCAATTTAGCCATAAAATTACTTACACCCACTCAGATAAGCAGATGCTGACGTAAATTATACAAAAAAACCAGTATGAATGCGTAATCAAAATTATCAAAATAAACTATTTTATACTAGAATAAAAATTCAGAGGATTACCTTTACCAGCAATAAAATTTCAAATAATAGATTAAATTGTTAAAATAGTGCCCATAACTAGCCAACCTTGCCATATCTCACTTTTCTTTCCAGAGCAAAATATCTGTCTAGTTCCAGCCCGCCAGCTATACAGGCCGGAAACCACATAGCCAGGTTTTCCAAAACAGCCGCTGCTGACGTGGACGCGGTACAATTAACTGATACTGTAAAATATTCACCAGCCCATCCTGCTCAATCTCCCTTAGCAGAGCAGCAGCAATCGCCAGCATAGCCAGACTGGCACGCTGCCGGTATTTGTCTACGCGCGGTAACAAAGCCACAACAGATTTAAACTGCCCCTTTAATTCAGCTAGCCACGTATTTAATAAAGCCATAAATTCAGCACTACCGTGTCCATTCAGAACCACTGAAGCAGGAACATTAAATTCCTGCAACATGGCTACTGGAATATAAAGCCTACCTAGTCGCGCGTCTGCCCCAATTTGCGAAAACAGTTTTACTGTTTGGCATAATTCACCAACTTTTTCGGCAAATTCCAACGTTTGTTGCTCAGTAAATCCTAATACCCTGCTACTTAGCCGCCCCTGTACCATACCTGTTTGACATGCATATTGACGTAACTGATTCATATCCTGAAATCTAGCCAGAGTTAATTCCGTATAATGCGCATTAATTAGAGCCATTAACTCAGACTGCGGCAAAGCATACTCTGCAATGAACGATTGTAAAGCCTGCATTAAAGGATGCTCCGGCATTGCTTTATCAACATACAGCAGGCTTATCTGCTGTTGCCACCAGTTAAGAGTAGTGAGCGCCAAATTAGCTTCCGTACAGTCCTGTACTACTTCCAGCAACTCCTGTTGCAGCGCATATAACACCACCAGTGCCTGACGCTGTACACGAGAAAGAAAAGGAAAACGAAATGCCATAGCATTCTTGCTATGGCATATTTTCTGATAACAATATTCTAATGGCTGCACAGCAATGGATCAATTTTAATCTAAACGGATATTGTAACCTGTTCCAGCAATTTCTCCAGCAATTTCTGCGTGCAAAAATTTAATTTTTCAGCATATCCTTTTTCACCTCACCCGAACGCAGAATAAAATTCAGCCTGCCTTCCCAGAATTCAATCAGAAATAAATCATCTTTAGCCAAGTGCTGCTGCTGCATTTTCTGCTCCAGCCACTTTTCATCCTTATTTATTCGCTGCAATTCAGTTGTACGAACTTCACCATCCTTGAATAAAATCAATGAAGGATACTTGCCCTTATCTGTAAGCACCGTTAATGAACCACTGGGTTCAATCTGTGCATAATTCACTTCCTGAAAAGAAGTAACGCCCTGAGCATGCAAAAGCGAAGCCACATTTAAAATATCAATCTTATTTCTCTTACGCAGGATATTATCCATTAAAAAACGTCCGTCTTTCATAATCGGAATCGGTTCACCAATCGCAAACATCCTGAAAAAACTCACATGCTTACAGATCCAATTTAAGAGTGAAATCAGACTGACACCAATCAACAGCACAATAACATACTGATAAATCGGAATATCCTCATTATAAATAACGCCGCCTATAATTCCACCAAGTACAAAATTACCAATAAAATCAACCGGCGTCATCTGATTCAGCTGGGTTTTACCGGTAAAATTCAAATGCAATATCACAATTAAAAAGCCTACAAGAAACTTGGCCAGCACCCATAAATAGTATTCCATAAGAATTCCTAACTTTATTTCAAAGTCAAACTCCCGGCCAACAACTATCGGCTCAGGCTCCTTCCCTTTATACAAGCATAATTCCTACTGTGAAAACATAAACATTTCTAACATCAACCTAACGCAATAGTATTTCAAACATTTGATAAAAATAAATTTTTTACCAAAAATTTCTGAAATCACATAAGAATATGAATTTAACAACAAAATTAAAAGTTTGATTGCAATCTGATAAATTAAATTTCCTTATATACATAAAAAGTAAATAAAAGTTATAGACAACGCTTTGCCATATAAATAAAATTACATAGCAGGTATAACCAGATTGATACACCGATTTCCGCTATAATTAAATTCTTTACATATTGAATAAACATCTATGTCAAATCAGCGTCTCATCATCGGCTTTCATGCAGTTAACGCCCGTTTATGGCAAAACCCTGCCAGCATTATTGAACTTTATGTGCTTGAAGGAAAACATGACGCCCGCATGCGTGATGTATTAAGCAAAGCTGAAACAGAAAACGTGCGCGTTATCAGCGCAGATCAGGCACGTCTCGATACCCTGAGCAAACACGCACGCCATCAGGGTGTAGTCGGCTTTATCGATGCATCAAGACAGCATGTAGACATAGAGGATGTACTCGAAAACCTGAATGAACCCCCGCTATTACTAATTCTTGATGGCATTACCGACCCGCATAATCTGGGTGCCTGCCTGCGCGTAGCAGATGTTATGGGTGTTCATGCCGTTATCGCGCCCAAAGACAAAAGTGCTGGCCTCAATGCCACCGTAAGTAAAGTAGCTTGTGGTGCAGCCGAAACCGTGCCCTATATCACCGTTACCAATCTGGCACGTACCATCCGTGAATTGAAACAGCGTGGTATCTGGATTGTTGGTACCGATATGGAAGGCAGCGCGGATTTATACCATTTTACTGCCCCTGAAGCCGTAGCTTGGATAATGGGTGCCGAAGGCAACGGTATGCGCCGTTTGACACGTGATCTGTGTGACACACTGGTATCCATTCCCATGTTCGGAACTGTTGAAAGCCTGAATGTTTCCGTAAGTACCGGAATTGTCCTGAGCGAAACCCGCCGGCAAAGAATACTGGCTGCCAAAAGCTAAAACTGAAATAAACACCTATTCCTGACAACCACTACAAAATTGGAGATACAGATGATTTGGTGCATTGCTGCTCTAATACTGTTCGTACTTGAAATGTTTAGCGGTACATTTTATCTGCTGGTTATCAGCGCCTCATTAATGAGCGCTGGTTTGGCAGAATGGCTGCTGCAAACCAATAACAACATCAATATTTTAATTGCCTCTGCTTTTTCCATTATTGGCATTATCATTGTACGATTGTGGCAAAAGCAGCATCCACGCGAAAATAAAACCAAAGCAAGTGATGATCCGGATTACGGCCAGACTGTGGTGCTCACCCAGCCGCTTACCGATGACTTATGGCAGGTACACTACCGTGGCACCACTTGGCAGGCACGTTTTACTCAGCCCACTAGCGCAAAAGCCGGCGACAGTGCCCAAATCATCAGCCATAACGGCAATATCCTAAATATTATTTCTCAAGCATCCACCACTACTCAGGAATAACTATGACTATGACCATGACTTTTCTTTTTCTCACAGCCATCATTGCCTTTATCTGTATGGCGTTTAAAGTTGTACCACAACAGGAAGTTTATATTGTTGAACGTTTAGGTCGCTATCACGCTACCATGGTAGCGGGTCTTAATTTTATTATTCCAATAATCGACCGCGTAGCTTATAAACATACCTTAAAAGAAATTCCGCTAGATGTCCCCAGTCAGGTATGTATTACCCGTGATAATACACAACTAACCGTAGATGGCATCATTTATTTTCAGGTAACTGATCCCAAACTTGCTTCCTATGGTTCCAGCAACTTCGTCGTAGCGATTACCCAGCTGGCACAAACTACTCTGCGTTCCGTAATTGGCCGCATGGAACTGGACAAAACTTTTGAAGAGCGTGATGATATTAATCAAACTGTGGTTGCCTCACTGGACGAAGCAGCCGTTTCATGGGGTGTGAAAGTTCTGCGTTACGAAATCAAAGACCTAGTGCCACCACAGGAAATTTTACGTTCGATGCAGGCACAAATTACTGCCGAGCGAGAAAAACGCGCGCGTATTGCCCAGTCTGAAGGGATTAAACAGGAACAGATCAATTTAGCGGCTGGTCAGCGTGAAGCAGAAATTCAAAAATCTCAAGGTGAAGCACAGGCTTCTATCAATGAATCCCAAGGTGCTAAAATTGCCCAGATCAATCGTGCAGAAGGTGAAGCAGAAGCCCTTCGTCTCGTAGCTCAGGCTACTGCCGAAGCCATCCGACAGGTTGCCGCTGCCGTTAAAGAACCGGGTGGTACTGAAGCAGTTAATCTGAAAGTAGCTGAACAGTATGTTGATGCCTTTGCCAAACTGGCCAAAACCAATAATACCTTAATTATGCCTGCCAACGTAGCTGATATTGGTAGTCTAGTTAGTGCTGGTATGAACATAATTAAAGGCCAGAGCACCACCACTGCTAAATAATCATTAGAAACTAAAAAAGGCTACCGGATAATTTAAACCAGTAGCCTCAGTATTTCCAGCACAATTAAATTACCCCGGCTTATTTTGCTGATCTGTCCAGCACAAATACTAATATTCCTCAGTTAACGGCCACAGCCATGCCCAGACAGCGCGACCTTCGCTGCGCAAAACCATAAAAGTACGACATGCAGCCGCCGTAGTCATACTTTCAACACCTATACCTTTTGCTGCCAGTTGCGCCGTCAGACGCGGATGAATAAATACATGTTTACTGCCAGTACCAATCAGAATTACTTCCGGCTGCTCCTGCATAGCCTGCGCAAAATCTTCGATAGTTAACTCTTCAGCGGCATTTTTATCTAATGGCAATACTTCTGTCGTGGTAATACATACTGGCCTGATATATTGCTGGCCATTTACCATAATCACCCCAGTATCAATCTCTTCAATCCACAGACCCTGTTTATCTCGGATTTCATCAATCTGCATCAAATATTCCTTCTGCGTAACCACATAATCTATGTATAGCAGTAGTAGTCAAAAAAGTTGTTTTCCGCTAGCATAGTAGATTATCTACGTAAAATTGCAAGTATTAGGCAATCATACAATTAAATTCGTCTAATTAAAGGAGTAAAAATGCAGCCTCTACGCATTGGTTTGCTAGGCGTTGGCACAGTTGGTGGTGGCACCGTCAAGCTGTTACAGAATAATGCAGATGAAATCACCCGCAGACTCGGGCGAGAGCTGATTATTACTCGTGCAGCCAGCCGCAATATTGAAAGCACTCGCAAAATATGTGGTTATAACACCCTCGTCAGTGATAATGTCTTTGATGTAGTCAATGCTCCTGATGTTGACGTTGTAGTAGAACTGATTGGCGGTACAACTATTGCTAAAGACGCCGTAGTACAGGCAATTAAAAACGGCAAACATATCGTTACCGCTAATAAGAAACTACTGGCCGAATACGGAAACGAAATCTTCCGTCAGGCAGCAGAACATAATGTTATGGTGATGTATGAGGCAGCAGTTGCCGGCGGCATTCCCATTATCAAAGCACTACGCGAGGGATTGGCGGCCAACCACATCGAATCTATCGCAGGTATCATCAATGGTACCAGCAACTTCATTCTAAGTGAAATGCGAGCCAATGGCAGCACCTTTCCAGAAGCATTAAAGCAGGCACAAGCATTGGGTTATGCAGAAGCCGACCCTACCTTCGACATTGAGGGACACGATGCCGGCCATAAATTAAGCATTATTTCTGCACTAGCATTTGGCACACCGATTAATTTCAGCCACTGTTATCTGGAAGGCATCAGCCAACTGGAAAGTCTGGATATCTGCTATGCAGAAGAACTTGGCTATCGCATCAAATTACTTGGCATCACCCGTAAAACCCCTGATGGCATTGAGCTGCGCGTACACCCTACCCTGATACCGGAAAGTCGCCTACTAGCCAAAGTAGAAGGCGTCATGAATGCAGTATCAGTTCAAGCTGATATGATTGGCCAGACACTTTACTATGGCGCCGGCGCCGGCGCCGGCCCTACCGCCAGCGCAGTAATGGCTGATATTATTGATGTTACCCGCTTGCAAAATGCAGAAGCCAGCTACCGTGTTCCTTATCTGGCCTTTCAGTCCAATTCACTGCAAAACATTTCCATTCTTCCAATGGATGAGATAACCAGCAGCTACTATCTAAGAGTATCTGCCTGCGATGAGCCAGGAGTATTAGGTGAAATTGCCAACGTTCTGGCCGCAGAAAACATATCCATTGAAGCACTGATTCAAAAAGGCATTATCAATAAAGAATCAGCTGAAATCGTTATCCTCACTCACTCTACCAAAGAACGCTTTATCAAACAATCAATGGCTCGCATTCAGGCACTGCCACGGGTACTGTCACCGGTAACCATGATTCGAATGGAAAGTTTGCACCCACGCTAATCACTTTTGCTAAATCATGATTTAAAAAACGGGCAATATTGCCCGTTTTTTAATTACTTTTAATTTACGCCGATAAGCCTCATCTGAAATAATACAATCTGCCAGCATTTCAGATAATACAATTACGCATAAATACTGAATTATTAACCCAATCAACTTGTATACTTTAAATAATAGAAGCAAACAACAAAAATATATTCAACCCCAAATGACCACTAATAATCATCAACATCACCTATTTGGAGCTTTACAAGTATCTAATAAAAACAACTTATTTATATTAACAAATCAACCTGATTTCCAAAGCTTGGTATAGAAACACAACAAATTAATACCCCAAGCTTACGAAAAAACATGCCAAATTGTACAACCCAACCAAAAATTCCTTTCCTGCCAGATATATCAAACTACACAAGACCCAAAACAATTAAATCCCTAATAACAAAATATAAAACATATATGACAAAGAGATACTAAATGTACTATAATGCTATGGGTATAAATATATTCAACTCCACATGGCACACTTATTTCATCAACAACCAAATAAGTATCAATTTCAGTCCACGCCGCATACCATTCATGGATATAGCCTACTTCAATTATTAATTACGTTAGCTATTATTCTGACACTCATAGCCATCGCCTTCCCTTACTACCGCCAGCATGTGCAACAGGCAAAACTTCATCAGGCTCAGGCTGTCTTACTCACCAACAGCCAATATCTAGCCAAACATTACCAGCAACACATCAGTTACAAAAAAAACAAAAATAGCTGGCCACATTTACCCATTAGCCAAAACCAGCATTTCTGTTTCCGCTTTCAGGGTAATCCACGCTTTACTAGGAAAGAACATTACACACTCAAAGCAGTAGCACTGGATACAAATACCGAACCGCGTATCCTCAAACTTAATCAGGATGGCAGAGTATTTCTTTGCCAGAGCAGTACCAGCCGCTGTAATGAAAAAAACAACTTTTTCAGCGGTGGCAGCCAAACCGACAAGAACTGCCAAATCTTTAATCACTAACTGTTTCAGGACAGCTGCAACATTTCAATAATGAAACTGTTACAATACGCACTCTTTCCCTAACACACATCTGAACTTAGTCTGGTTGAATCATGAGTATTCTATCGTTGGATAACGCCTGTTTCGCAGTTGGCCACCATCCCCTACTAGATCACGCTTCCCTGCAAATGGACACTGGAGAAAAAATCGGCTTTATTGGGCGTAACGGTGCCGGAAAATCCACATTACTGAAAATTCTTGCTGGCGTACAGAAACTGGATGATGGCCTGTTAACCATTCAGAACAATCAAAAAGTAGTATATGTCCCACAAGAATCCTTCTTCGACCCAGAGGCAACAATTTTTGACACCATTGCACAAGGATTAGGTGAACTGCAAAGCCTGCTGCAGGAATATCATGAGCTTAGCCAGAATGTCAGTGACGACACCAGCCTGAACCGTTTAACTAAGCTCCAGAATGAGCTGGAAAGCCATAACGGCTGGCAATTTGACGCCCTGATTGCACAAACCCTGAGTGAATTAAAACTGCCGGAAAACGAACTTATTGGCAATCTTAGTGGCGGTCAGAAAAAACGAGTTGCTCTGGCACAAGCATGGGTACAGAAACCTGATATCCTATTACTGGATGAACCCACCAATCATCTGGATATCGAAGCAATTGAATGGATGGAAAATCTACTTGCTAATTTCGCCGGCAGCCTGATCGTTGTCACACACGACAGGCGTTTTCTAGACCGTGTAGCCACACGTATTGTTGAATTAGACCGTGGACACTTGCGTAGTTATCCGGGTAGTTTTAGCGCCTACAGTGAAAAAAAAGCACAGGAACTAGCCGTAGAAGCCGAACACAATCGCTTGTTTGATAAATTTCATGCTCAGGAAGAGGCATGGATTCGCAAAGGTATTGAAGCACGCCGAACCCGCAATCAGGGGCGAGTAAAACGGCTGGAGCAATTGCGGCGCGAGCGCGCAGCGCGACGTGAAGTTCAAGGACAAGTTAGCTTTAACCTGAACCGTGGCGAAACCAGCGGCAAAATCGTAGCTGAAATCGAACATGCAGGATTCGCCTATGATGAGCACATCATCATGCGCGATTTCTCCAGCGTTATTCAGCGTGGCGATAAAATTGGGCTTATCGGACCAAACGGAGTGGGTAAAACCACATTTTTAAAATTGATTTTAGGAGAGTTGCAACCCACATCAGGTAAAATCCGTCTGGGATCACGTCAGGAAGTAGCCTATTTTGACCAGTTCCGCAGTGCACTGAATGAAAACGATACTGTTTTCGATACTATTGGTCACGGCAACGACTATGTAGAAATCGGCGGCCAGCGCAAACATGTTATCGGTTATCTTGAAGAATTCTTATTCCCTCCAGCCAGAGTTCGCAGTGAAGTCAGATCACTTTCCGGTGGTGAACGCAACCGGCTGTTACTGGCCAAACTATTTACTCGCCCAGCTAATATTCTGGTTCTAGACGAACCCACCAACGATCTGGATATAGATACACAGGAATTATTGGAAGAATTATTACGCGATTATAGCGGTACCGTATTTCTAGTCAGCCACGACCGTACATTTCTGGATAATGTCGTTACCCAATCCATCGTCTTCAATGGCAATGGTCAGTTAAAAGAATACATCGGTGGTTATCAGGATTACATCGATGCCATGAAACGTGAACAAAGCTTACAGGCACCAGCACATACAGCAAGCAAAAACACCAGCAACAGCGATAAAAATCGCACCAGAAACCGACGCAGCGATAAACTTTCCTATAATGAACAGCGTGAGCTAGCCAGCTTACCGGACGCACTTGCTGCACTTGAAGCTGAGCAGACTGAATTGAATGAAAATCTTTCCAATCCCGAAATTTTCAAAAATGATTATAAACTGGCTGCCTCATGGCAGGCACGAATTGCTGAAATTGAAGAACTACTGCTAGAAAAACTTGAACGCTGGGAAAACCTTGAAGCAAAACAAAAGTCTCAGAACTGATATGTAGAAAAAACAGCTAGCGATTTAATCATTCTGGCTGTTTTTTTCAAAAATCGATTTATCTTTTATGGAAACGTCCACCACTACGCCGCATACAGGTATCATAGCGGCGAGTAACATTACTTGCATACCAGTTAGTATTGTAATCCTTACTTAATTTCGGCCCACTGATCACCACTTGCGGCATAATCGCATATGGAGGATTTTTACCAAACTGACGCTTATATAAAGTAATTACATTATGATATGTAGGCGTATTTTCAAATTCCGCCTGCTTCTCCTTTAACAAGTCTCCCCTTATCTGTTCTGGCTTCATCGCCATACCATGATCTGCGAATAGCTGATTCAGCGCTGTTTCAGTCTGGCTGGGCATTGACTGAGCATTATCATCCTTATCATACAGTAACAGATCCCCATCCAGAGGCATATTCAGACTGAGCAATTTATTAATATCCTGCTGGAATGCTGCATTGCGACTCGAATACATGCCTGAATTATAATCAGCAAAACGATATTGTGCATTATCATAATTAGCAGGATATTTCATCAGCCTATGAATACCATAATACAAACCGCCCTCACGAGTATACATATAATCACGCAACTCATTTACTGAGGCACGATCACGCTGGTACTGACGCGCATATTTTACCGATACCTGCATTGAGCCAATGGTCGTGATCGGATTATTCTCCTCCCCTAAATCCTTGCCCATAAATTTGGCCGCCGCATTGGCAATAGAATCAGCATAAAACTGCTTAGCAACATAAGCAAAAATCTGCCGGTAAATCAAATCCAATTGCTGTTCGGTTTTCACCGAGCGCATCTGCACTAAAAAACTGTTTTCCTTGCTTGGTTCATTAAGTAATACGTAAGTAAAATAACGAGACACTGCCGGCCCTAATGCCGAACCAAACTGCTTAACAAATTTCTGAGGCACTTCAGTCTGAAACGCTTTAATTGCCTTATTGCCCAAATCAGGGACAGCTGGATTAGCAACAAAGTTAGACTCCTGATCCACCACAGCAATAACACTGCACACATTTTCCCGAGTCTTACTGATTTTCAGCTCATCCATAATCTGGCTGATATCCACCGCCCATGCATCTCGTTGTGCTACCCGTGCCGGTATCAGCCGGCTTATTTGAGCCGGCTGAGTCAAAACTTTACCATTGTCATCTGCCGTATTTTTGTCTGCGCCAGACCAGCTTTCCTGTTCCTTGCAAGCAGATAACCCCCACAACATTAATCCTGCCAACGTTATCCGGCCAGTTGCCCTCAGTAAAAATTTAGCATTCATACCATCCACATTCATTCAAGCGAATCAGTTCACCAGCATATACAGCACAACCTTATTTTCTAACACCCTTGCAGCGGCTACGCCATAACCATACCCAGACCCACAACAGCACAAAACTAAAAAACAATACACTCCATACCGGCAAAGGTATCCAAAGAATACGCTGTACTTCGCCACAATTGCCGCTACCACGAATAATCGGTTCATACAATTCAAACAGTGGAGCATCCCGCAGACGGAATGTCCACGGTGCGCCACAAGAAGGCTGATCAACTAAAGGCAGATGCTGAATATATATCTGATAAATCGCCACAACCAATCCGGCAACAGGAGCCATACTCATCACAACAGCATTAATCACCCGTTCAATACAACTACGATTAGGGCAGCAGGCACACACAAAAGCCAGCAGTGTAGTAACAATTACCGCAACCCGTTGTTCAATACAACGCACACAGGGATTCATGCCCAGAACATATTGGCCGATAAATGATCCTGCTGCACAAAACACACCCAGAAAAAAGACACACCACAATGCTTTACGAAAGCTCATTTGTAATCCTTTCAAGCTGACGACTACCAAAACCACGCTTAGCACTCACAGACTGACTACAGCAAAACAAGCTATAGTCAGACATAGCTCATACCCCAGCAACCGTCATATTATCAACCAGAATAGAACCCACCTTATGTGTACTGCGCCGTAGCGCATCGTCTGCCGCACCAACCATAGACATAAACATATCCTGTAAACGCGAAGCAATCGTAATACCCTCCACCGGATAGACAATTACCCCGTTTTCCACCCAGAAACCAGCCGCTCCACGTGAATAATCGCCAGTAATACCATTCACACCCTGTCCCATCAGTTCTGTAACCAGTAAACCAGTACCCATCGTCTGCAACAGCTCTGCCTGAGTAGCATGCGTATGATTAAGGTATAAATTATGCACCCCGCCCGCATTACCAGTTGTCACCATACCTAATTTGCGCGCACTGTAGCTACTTAAAAAATAGCCAGCCACATAGCCACCATCAATAATCGTACGCTCATGAGTAGCCACGCCTTCAGCATCAAAATAAGTACTGGCCAGCGCTTTCTTAACATGCGGTTTTTCAGTAAGACATACCCATGGTGCCAGAATTTGCCTGCCCAAACTATCCACCAGAAAACTGGTTTGCCGGTAAAGAGCCCCCCCACTAAGCGCCCCCACCAGATGACCGATCAAACTACCAGCTACCGTAGTATCAAAAACCACCGGATATTTACCAGTAGCAACAGACTGACCATTCAGGCGCCGTACCGTACGTGCAGCAGCCGTCTGACCAATTGCTTCGGCTGTAGCCAGATCGCGCGCATCACGTGCCAGATCATACCAGTAATCACGCTGCATACCGGAAGCATCAGCAGCCACCACACTACAGGAAATACTGTGCCGGCTACCACGCTGATAGGCACAGAAATCATTACTGTTGGCATATACATACTGATAGTGGTCAGTCTGTACCTCAGCACCTTCCGAATTACTGATACGTTCATCCGTATCCAGAGCAGCCCGTTCAGCACGTTTACCAATCATAATTGCTTCATCCGCAGATAAGGACCACGGGAAAAATGCTTCTGTATCGCCTTGTTCCGTTGCCAGCAATGAAACATCAGCTAATCCTGCACAATCATCCTGAGCAGTATAACGCGCAATATTCAGGGCTGCCGTTACCACTTCTCCGATAGCTCTGGCACTAAAATCAGCAGTACTGGCACGCCCTTTGGCCTGTCCCAGATAAACCGTAACATCCAGAGATTTATCCTGCTGATATTCAATATGTTCAACATCCTGCTGGCGCACCTGCACATTCTGTCCAACAGATTCACTGATATCAATTTCAGCTGCACTTGCCCCTTGCTCTCTGGCCTTCTGCAAAGCCTGCTGACTCAACTGTTGTAACTGATCGGCACCGTGATGAAACATAATTAACCTCTTGCAAAGAAGCCTGCATTCTAACATGCCGATTTAGGCTCTGGCTGCAATACTACATACATGCAAACTGAAATAATACGGATTTTTTGCTAAAATAGACACTTGAAATTTAGACATACATGTGGCACCTAATATATGAACACTAACCCTGATAGCCAAACCATTGCAGAAAAAGAATGGATAAGCAAAACCCAGATGAAAAAGCAAATGAATGATTTACAACAACTGGGCATGGAACTAACCAAACTTTCTGCTGATACCCTAAAAAAAATGAATCTGCCTGAAGATTTATTACAGGCAGTACAAAGCTATCAAAAGATCAGCTCCAACAGTGCCCTGAAGCGGCAAGCACAGTTTATCGGTCGCCTGATGCGTGAAATCGATACCGCACCCATCAACGATTATCTGTCACGCCTCAAAGGTGAAAACAGCGCACATAACGCCTATCTGCAAAGACTGGAAAATCTTCGTCAGCGGCTAATTGCCGACGATAACAGTCTTACTGAAATCATCAACAAATACCCGCATATCGACATCAACAACCTGCGTACACTAATTCGCAATGCCCGCAAAGAACAGAATGCCGGTAAGCCACCAAAAGCATTTAGAGCAATTTTTCAATTACTGAAAACCGAAATCAGCGAAAATACCCAATCCTGAAATCAACGGTCATTTCCCCTGTCTGATAAAGTAAATTTCAGCGCCAGAATCCGGACAACCACCATGAGCGACATCTTAAATAAAATCATTGCTACCAAAAAAAACGAAATGGTTGCAGCGAAAACTACTGAATCGCTGGCCGAAGTACGTGCACAGGCCTACGACCAGATACCGGCGCGACCATTTCTCGATGCCATCCACACCAAGCATCATCAGGGTAAAGCTGCCATTATTGCAGAAGTCAAAAAAGCCAGCCCATCCAAAGGACTGATTCGCCCCGACTTTTCCCCTGCTGACATTGCTCGTGCCTATCAGCAAGGTGGCGCTGCCTGCATGTCTGTCCTCACCGACAGCAACTATTTTCAAGGCAGCCTCGCCTATCTGAACATAGCCCGAAACGCCTGCAATCTACCCGTATTACGCAAAGATTTCATCATTGATATCTATCAGATTTATCAGTCACGGGCACACAATGTCGATGCAATTCTGCTTATTGCCGCAGCACTAACCCGTAGCCAGCTAAATGAATATGAAGCCATTGCCCACGAACTGGGCATGACAGTACTGCTCGAAATTCACAATGAAGATGAGCTGGAAAAATGCATCGATATGCGCACGCCACTATGGGGAATAAACAACCGTAATCTGCGGACATTCGAAGTGGATCTACAACAGACCATCAAACTTCTACCAGCACTGACCGGCAAAACCATCGTTACAGAAAGCGGCATTTTTACCACAGACGACATTCACATGATGCAGCAACATCAGGTTAATACTTTTCTCATCGGTGAAAGCCTGATGCGCAAACAGAACATTGCTGAAGAATTGAGTATACTGGTCAATGCCTAAAGCATGAATACACATCACCTAAACTGTCTTAATCACCGTAAAAGGAAAAATCATGGCCGTGATTATTAAAAATGCAGAAGAAATTGCTGCAATGCGCGTTGCAGGCCGACTGGCAGCCGAAGCACTTGACTATATAGGCCAGTTTATCAAGCCGGGTATCACCACCAACGAAATCGACAAACTGATACATGATTACCACATCAACGTTCAGGGTGGCTATCCGGCACCATTAGGATATGGTAACCCACCATTTCCCAAATCCTGCTGTACTTCTGTTAACCACGTTATCTGTCACGGCATCCCCGATGACAAACCATTAAAAAACGGCGACATCTTAAATATTGACGTCACCATTATCAAAGACGGTTTTCATGGCGACTCCAGCCGCATGTATGCAGTGGGAGAAATCAGCCCGCAGGCACGCCGCCTGATCAACATCACCCATGAAAGTATGATGGCTGGTATCTCAGCAGTTAAACCGGGTGCCACTCTGGGAGACATAGGCTATGCATGTCAGCAGGTTGCCGAAAATGCCGGATACTCCATGGTACAGGAATTTTGCGGACATGGTATTGGCCGCGGCTTCCACGAAGAACCGCAAGTGTTGCATTATGGCCGCCGCCATACCGGTTTAAAATTGCAACCAGGTATGATATTCACCATCGAACCAATGGTTAATCAAGGTAAACGGCAACTACGCATCCTCAGCGATGGGTGGACAGTCGTAACTAAAGACCACAAGCTTTCCGCACAATGGGAACACGAAGTACTCGTTACCGAAAATGGTTGCGAAATTCTCACAATCAGCCCTTTAACAGGCAAACCTTAAAAAAAAGCATAAAATTGCAAAATCTTAAATCAAAACAACACTTATCACCGATTTTTAGCAATAAATATCAATTTATTTTAATCAATATAAATTTATATTATTTAGAAATACCACCTTTTTATAAACCAGCAGCAATATTGTATTGAATGTAAAAATTATTGTGATAATATTGAAGTCCATAGATAATTATGCATATTGGTAAAACATCAGTCATTACATAAAATGACCAAACTTACCAAAATAATTAAATGTTTATGAATGATCATATTAATTAATTCTACTAACACATAGACAACTTGTTTTTAAGGTATAACAATATGAAAGCTTTTAAACCTATCAGCAATGTGCGCGAAATCCGTAAAAAACTCGGTCTGAACCAAATTGAGTTCTGGAGTCAGGTTGGCGTTACCCAATCTGGTGGTTCCCGTTATGAAGCTGGTCGCAACATTCCCAAACCAGTTCGCGAGCTCGTTCGTCTGGTACATGTTGAACAGCTGGAATTAAGCAAGCTCAATCGCGTAAACATGGAAGTAGCTGAACTGCTTAAAAACGAGCACCCTGATATGTATCAACAACTGAAAGCAAAAATAGAAGCAAAATAACTTTCTCTGTCAGTCTCCCTGCTAAAGCTCCGATCTGAATCCTGGACGGAGCTTTTATCTTGTTTATTAAAAATTCAGCATTATAATAAGAACCACCAAATTAACTAGGATTTATCCATGACACACACCGCATCTACCCTGATGCCTTTTTTTGGTCTAATTCGAGTAAGCGGCGAAGACCGCGCCTCATTTCTGCATAACCAGCTGTCCAATGACATCAACCACCTACCCGCTGGCCAAGCGTGTCTGGCAACCTATAACACAGCCAAAGGGCGTGTAATAGCCAATATAGTGTTACTCAATCGAGGAGAAGACATCATCCTGATTGCAGCCGCCGACCTGTGCGAGACATTACAAAAAAAGCTACAAATTTACATCATGCGCAGCAAAGTAAAACTGGAATGCATGGAAGAATGGGGAGCAGCCGTCAGCGTCCCTGCCAGCACAACCACACCAACAGAACCGCAATATGTATTGCCAACCGTCCAGACAAAACAAATCTGGTACATAACCCTGCCAGATAATTCCACCATACAAATTGGCAAAATCAACCAACTACCACCATTAAACACAGAAACAGCCAAAGCATGGCAGACACATGAAATCAATAGCGGCAACCCATGGATTAGCGCAGCTACCACAGAAACATGTGTAGCACAAATGCTCAACCAGCAACTAATTGGTGCAGTCCATTTCAAAAAAGGCTGTTATCCTGGTCAGGAAATTATTGCCCGCGCTCAATACCGTGGACAGGTAAAACGCGGACTGGCACTGCTTGAAACCACTGACACACTTTCCACTGGTGCTACCATAACCGATAGTAACAACGAAGAAGTCGGCCTAATTATCAATCAAGTGCAACAAGAAACAACAACCTTAGCTCTGGCAGTAATCAAACACAGCGCTGCCGAAACACAATTACAGAGTGGAAATAATCCCATTGCAATAAAAAATTGCTTTTTTACCACAGTTCATGCTAAAAATGCATGAAACAGCAAATAACAAACCACCAGCAGATATCTCTTCATACCACATAGCAAACTTACACCAGATTTATATCAACAAACCACACAAGTAACAGATTTTATATCAACCTGTGCTACAATATATTCCTTTACAAGACGGCCATAGCCGTCTTGTTTTTATTGCTTGCAGAATACAAAATCATGAGTCAGATTGCCCAGGAAGCGGCACGTCGCCGCACATTCGCGATTATTTCCCACCCGGACGCCGGTAAAACCACCCTCACCGAAAAACTATTATTGTTTTCCGGTGCCATACTGTCCGCAGGTACCGTAAAAGGTAAAAAATCCGGCAAATTTGCCACCTCCGACTGGATGGAAATCGAAAAACAGCGCGGTATTTCCGTAGCCTCATCCGTAATGCAGTTCGATTATCGCCAGCATGTCGTCAACCTACTCGACACCCCCGGCCATGAAGACTTTTCCGAAGACACCTATCGAGTACTCACAGCAGTAGACAGTGCCCTAATGGTAATTGATGCAGCCAAAGGCGTAGAAGCACAAACCATCAAGCTCTTAAACGTCTGTCGCTTGCGTGATACACCGATTGTCACCTTCATGAACAAATACGACCGCGAAGTTCGAGACTCACTCGAATTACTTGATGAAGTAGAAAATATCCTGCATATCCGCTGTGCACCAATTACCTGGCCGATTGGCATGGGCAAAAACTTCAAAGGTGTATACCACATCCTCAACGATGAAATTTACCTGTTTGAAGCCGGCGGAGAAAAACTTCCACATGAATTTGATGTAATCAAAGGCATCAGCAATGCCCGTCTGGATGAACTCTTTCCCATAGAAATACAGCAACTGCGTGAAGAAATAGAGCTAGTAAAGGCAGCCTCAAACGAATTTGATTTAGACGCCTTTCTGCGCGGTGAGCTTACCCCCGTCTTTTTTGGATCAGCCATCAATAACTTTGGCATTCAGGAAATCCTCAATGCCCTGATCGACTGGGCACCAGCACCACAACCACGCGAGACCCTCGAACGAGTGGTCGAGCCCACCGAAACCAAATTCTCCGGTTTTGTATTCAAAATTCAGGCAAACATGGATGCCAAACACCGCGACCGCATAGCATTCCTGCGCGTATGCTCTGGCGAATTCACCCGTGGCATGAAAATCAAGCACCTGCGCTTAAATCGCGATATCTCGGCTTCCAGCGTCGTCACCTTCATGTCTCACACCCGAGAACTCGTCGAAGAGGCCTTCGCTGGCGACATTATCGGCATTCCCAATCACGGTAATATCCAGATCGGCGACAGCTTCACCGAAGGCGAACGTCTTACCTTCACTGGAATACCATTTTTTGCTCCTGAGCTTTTCCGCGCCGTACGGATTAAAAATCCACTAAAAATGAAGCAGCTACAAAAAGGATTACAGCAACTAGGTGAAGAAGGTGCCGTACAGGTATTCAGACCACACAATGGCGGCGATCTCATACTCGGCGCCGTAGGCGTATTGCAGTTTGAAGTAGTCACTGCCCGTCTGGCTAATGAATATGGCGTCGATGCCGTATTTGAATCTGTCAGCATCTGGTCAGCACGCTGGGTATCCTGTCCCGACCGGAAAAAACTGGCTGAATTTGAAAAAGCCAACGTACTTAACCTCGCAACCGATGCCGGAGGCAACCTCACCTACCTCGCCCCCAATCGCGTTAACCTCTCCCTTACCGAAGAACGCTGGCCAGATATCCGTTTCCATGAAACACGAGAATTAACCGCCCAGATTAACGAATAAACACATTCATGCAAATAAAATAAAAGCAGCTACTCCCTTACCGGAGAAGCTGCTTTTATTCTTTAAGCCACAAAAACAATAAAGTTGTTTAAACACAACAAAAACCATAAATTCAAGATACAGTAATTAATAAAGAATGGAATATGATAAAAGATCCAAAAATTACAGGGTAAGTTAGAGATTTGATGCTTAACATAACCACAGAACTAAACCAATCACTGTTTAAAGTACAAGATTGCTGTCCCAAAGACGAATTTATTGCGTATAGAAGAATTGTTGGAAAAGTAATGGGAGAAATATTTTCTTTTTAGCCCCATTATTCCGCGAACATCCAGAACTCAAACCAAAAGACTGGGATTAATATATAACTACTTCCTAAAATAGCACAGTCCACTCCCTGATACTCTATTCATTATTGTGAATCTAGTACTTGTAATTTGGTTTCGGTCTGTTTTACTAAGGCTTTCTTTGTCATGTTGGCACTGAGAGAGTGTGCGCTGTTGAAGATGGTTACCGCTAAGTTGATTTGGCCACCGAGGATGCTGGTAACGGTATTCAACGACAATAGGAAAGAAAATATATATTAACATAAATCCCAATTAATTCAACTAGGATTTTCATTTACTTATATAAAAAATTTTTATTTACAAGGTTCAAGTGAAACAGCCATCTCTAATGCAGTCTGAGAATAATTTACACTTCCATCAAAATCCGGTTGTGCTTTCATTTCATCAAGTGCATAAACAATACAAGCTTTATGCCCAACTTTAAAAAGACTAACATCATCATCATTATTAACATATATTCCAACTGACTCTATTGAACCATTATTGAGTACAATATCAATTGTATTATTAAATTTTGAAGGATCTTGACCTGCAATATATGCACTCGTAATAACACCAGAAATATACTTTAATGGCATTTTCCCTTGTTTAATACTATTCCACCATTCTTGAGAAGCAAAAAGACCATGACTCCCCTTAAGCCCCATTTTTGGCTTTAAGGTGTTTAGTGTCAAAGCTTGTGTTAGAGCAACTCTTTCAGGATCATTTTTGAGTTCCTCAGATAGTAAAAAAACTATTTTCATAGGTGCCTTTTCTTCGTTTAATTTTAATAACATTAAAATGTCCCTTTATCTAACTCTCTTGAAATCTACAATATTGTGATTAAATATTTCTATCCCTTTGCCCTGTCCAAGTTGTCATGAATATAATTAATATTAGTATCAGATTTTATGCTATTGGGTATGTTACTAGACATCAAATTCCCCCCCCCCCAATTAACCATTAAAGTGCGCTGGCTGAAGTAGCTTAAATTGCGAATTTTGAATGTAATAGGTAAGATATGCAATGGTTGATAGGAAGAAGAAAGGACATAAATCTTGAACAAACAATTGAATAAAATTAGTAAATTCTTAAGCTATATTTTGAGACATCAACCAGAAGCTATTGGAATCACATTAGATTCTGATGGCTGGGTTAATATTGATAGCCTGATCATGCAAGCTAATCAACATGGAGAATCTCTTACTAGAGAGTTGCTTGAGCAAGTTGTTAAAACAAGTGATAAAAAACGTTTTACGATTTCAGATGATGATCTAAAAATACGTGCAGCGCAAGGACATTCAACTCAACAAGTAAAAATTAGCCATGTAGAACAAATACCTCCAGATTTTTTATATCATGGCACAGCAACTCGATTTATTGATTCCATTAAAAAACAAGGATTAGTTGCTGGTAGTCGCCATTATGTCCATTTATCTGATAATGAGAAGACTGCTAATATAGTAGGAAAAAGGCATGGTAAACCGGTAGTATTAAAGGTAAAAGCCTTGTTAATGCATCAACAAGGCTTTAAGTTTTATCTAGCTGATAATGGAGTTTGGTTAACCAATACTGTTCATACTAACTTTTTGATATTTGACTAAACCTAACCTAATTAAATTCTCTCGGCTTTATATCGTGCTGATTCTTCTTTGGCTTGTTTTAACCATTCATCAAAGCTATAGACATTACCCCTGTCCTCCCATCCAGGGGAAGCAAAAGTATGAACAAAGTATACTTTCGGATTACCTGATTTATCAAAACCATCAAAACAAACGATATCATCAGTATTAGAAGCTTTGGCAAATGGTATCAGTTTTCTAGTTGGGTATTGTTTTTTTATCTCGAATAACCATTGTTTAGCAAAATTTTCAAATTCATACAAAAACCACCATGGTTCTAAATCTAGAATATCTTTCTTAGAAACAATTTTCAAAAAAGATAGCGGATATTTGAATCCTTCGGGTAATTCTTCTTTTGAATATAAGTAATGAGCCATATTCTTAATCCTTAGGTTTGTCACTAATGCGAGGCGGAGTACTTGAACCATATGGATTATTTTTACTAAATCCACTTGACTGTTTATTAATTCTTCCTGTTATTGCCTCTCCCCAAGTTGTAGGTACAAATCCTTTTCTAGGATCAGAAAACCTATTTACTTCAGCAGGTGAAAGCTTATCATCAAAATTTCTAACATTAGCTTTGTAACTATCCCCTAAAATAGTACAGCATAAAAGTAGAAAATTCTCTTTATTAATCCATTGAGGATTTAAGCATGAAAAAAATGACTGAACATCAAATCGTATCTATTTTAAAAGAAGCCGAAGCCGGTATCCCCGTCAAAG